>NZ_BPEW01000169.1 GCF_019654975.1 Shewanella sp. c952 | reverse complement strand
AATGATAATCCAGTGGTTAGCCATATAGGATCGAGAACGGTCAATGAAGGCGATCCACAAGTCACAGGCCAAATTACTGCCACCGATCTCGATCATGGCGACAGCGCGACCTTCGCCACCAGCTTCAGCCACGCAGGCTTTGTACTCAATCAAGACGGCAGCTACACACTGGATCCCACCGATCCGAGCTTTAATCATTTAGCGA
>NZ_BPEW01000168.1 GCF_019654975.1 Shewanella sp. c952 | reverse complement strand
TGATCACTTACACCTTAACCGATGGCTCGGGCGCGACAGATACCTCGACCCTGACCTTGACCGTCACCCCGGTGAACGATGATTTCAGCGATGATAATGAAACTCGCAGCATCGTCGAGGACAGCCCTGAAGTCAGCGGCAATGTGATTGATGGCAGCAGCGTCGATGGCGATCTCAGTATCACCACCTTCACCATTGCCGGCGACAACACCG
>NZ_BPEW01000167.1 GCF_019654975.1 Shewanella sp. c952 | reverse complement strand
TCATCGTTCACCGGGGTGACGGTCAAGGTCAGGGTCGAGGTATCTGTCGCGCCCGAGCCATCGGTTAAGGTGTAAGTGATCACCGGCACGCTGCCGTTATAGTTGGCGGCAGGGGTAAAGGTGTACTGGCCATCGCTGCCCAGGCTAAAGGTGCCGACACCGTTGAGGGTGACGTCACTGCCATCGGCATTATAGACGGTGTTGTCGCCGGCAA
>NZ_BPEW01000166.1 GCF_019654975.1 Shewanella sp. c952 | reverse complement strand
TAATACCAATCAGTATAAAGATTTGATCGCTCAGCGAGAGTTTAGCGGCTTTGAAGCAAGGCGATGAATGAAGAGCATAGTTATTCTACGCTCAAGTTCATTAACGCAGTATCAGAGCCGCTAAAACTCGCCAGTAGGAGTGTTTTGGGCTTGCTACTTCTACGTTGAATAAACTCATAAGGGAATAACCATTATGTCATTACTCACTTTGAATTAGCCTGCCTTGAA
>NZ_BPEW01000165.1 GCF_019654975.1 Shewanella sp. c952 | reverse complement strand
ACCACCATTCTTTTTACAAAGAATTAAAACATTGTGAAATCCCAGGTCGATTAGCTCAGCTGGGAGAGCACCTCCCTTACAAGGAGGGGGTCACTGGTTCGAGCCCAGTATCGACCACCATTCTTTTTACAAAGAATTAAAACATTGTGAAATCCCAGGTCGATTAGCTCAGCTGGGAGAGCACCTCCCTTACAAGGAGGGGGTCACTGGTTCGAGCCCAGTATCGACCACCATTCTTTT
>NZ_BPEW01000164.1 GCF_019654975.1 Shewanella sp. c952 | reverse complement strand
AGAACCTACGATACCGCCAACTTTGCCCCATTCAACTGCTTCAGTACCTACACCGACTGCTGCGAAACCAACAATGGCACCAACAATAGAGTGAGTGGTTGAAACAGGCCAGCCTAGTGCAGAAGCTCATCTTCAATACTGACAACCCATTAGAAAATGCTAAGCGTTATGTGCCTTTCTATATGGCACTTGCTGGCTTTGTGATGTCACTTGTGACAATCACTAAAGGTCTTAAGCATGTAG
>NZ_BPEW01000163.1 GCF_019654975.1 Shewanella sp. c952 | reverse complement strand
TGTTGTCGCCGGCAATGGTGAAGGTGGTGATACTGAGATCGCCATCGACACTGCTGCCATCAATCACATTGCCGCTGACTTCAGGGCTGTCCTCGACGATGCTGCGAGTTTCATTATCATCGCTGAAGTCATCGTTCACCGGGGTGACGGTCAAGGTCAGGGTCGAGGTATCTGTCGCGCCCGAGCCATCGGTTAAGGTGTAAGTGATCACCGGCACGCTGCCGTTATAGTTGGCGGCAGGGGTAAAGGTGT
>NZ_BPEW01000162.1 GCF_019654975.1 Shewanella sp. c952 | reverse complement strand
CAGATACCTCGACCCTGACCTTGACCGTCACCCCGGTGAACGATGATTTCAGCGATGATAATGAAACTCGCAGCATCGTCGAGGACAGCCCTGAAGTCAGCGGCAATGTGATTGATGGCAGCAGCGTTGATGGCGATCTCAGTATCACCACCTTCACCATTGCCGGCGACAACACCGTCTATAATGCCGATGGCAGTGACGTCACCCTCAACGGTGTCGGCACCTTTAGCCTGGGCAGCGATGGCCAGTACA
>NZ_BPEW01000161.1 GCF_019654975.1 Shewanella sp. c952 | reverse complement strand
GAAGGTACAAGTATAAGTCCCCCCTAAGGCAATACTGGTAGACACTCCTATACACTCATCGCTAAGCAGATCACCAAAATCGGTGTCACTTAACACGGTAAGTGTGAGTGGAGAATCCCAGAAGGCACCCCCCCCCCCCCCCCCCCCCCCCCCCCCCCCCCCCCCCCCCCCCCCCCCCCCCCCCCCCCCCCCCCCCCCCCCCCCCCCCCCCCCCCCCCCCCCCCCCCCCCCCCCCCCCCCCCCCCCCCCCCCCC
>NZ_BPEW01000160.1 GCF_019654975.1 Shewanella sp. c952 | reverse complement strand
GGCACTGAGCCAATAGACAAACCAAATATCACCTTGTCAAAATCTTTACCCTTTACTAGCCGCTTTTTAGGCAATGGCTGTCCATAATGGGCCTGATAAACCTCCTGCCAATTACTCCAGAAATGCTGTGTTAATTTTCACTTCTTTAATCAGGTCGATAACTTAGAGTGTGTTAACCACAGTATTCAGGCGATAGAGATCACTGAGCAAGTGGCACTAAAACAGGGTGTTGAATCATACTCGCCACTTGTTGA
>NZ_BPEW01000159.1 GCF_019654975.1 Shewanella sp. c952 | reverse complement strand
TGATCACTTACACCTTAACCGATGGCTCGGGCGCGACAGATACCTCGACCCTGACCTTGACCGTCACCCCGGTGAACGATGATTTCAGCGATGATAATGAAACTCGCAGCATCGTCGAGGACAGCCCGGAAGTGAGCGGCAATGTGATTGATGGCAGCAGTGTCGATGGCGATCTCAGTATCACCACCTTCACCATTGCCGGCGACAACACCGTCTATAATGCCGATGGCAGTGACGTCACCCTCAACGGTGTCG
>NZ_BPEW01000158.1 GCF_019654975.1 Shewanella sp. c952 | reverse complement strand
TAGGGTGCAATGGATTGGTGCCTATCGGCGACTCCATTGGCTCGTAATGCTCAGGGAAAGGCCCTTCCGCCAAGTGTTTAAGCGCGAAGAAACGACCTGCGCCTTCTGGTTGCATAATGAATGGATGCGCCCCCCCCCCCCCCCCCCCCCCCCCCCCCCCCCCCCCCCCCCCCCCCCCCCCCCCCCCCCCCCCCCCCCCCCCCCCCCCCCCCCCCCCCCCCCCCCCCCCCCCCCCCCCCCCCCCCCCCCCCCCCCC
>NZ_BPEW01000157.1 GCF_019654975.1 Shewanella sp. c952 | reverse complement strand
GGGCTGTCCTCGACGATGCTGCGAGTTTCATTATCATCGCTGAAATCATCGTTCACCGGGGTGACGGTCAAGGTCAGGGTCGAGGTATCTGTCGCGCCCGAGCCATCGGTTAAGGTGTAAGTGATCACCGGTACGCTGCCGTTATAGTTGGCGGCAGGGGTAAAGGTGTACTGGCCATCGCTGCCCAGGCTAAAGGTGCCGACACCGTTGAGGGTGACGTCACTGCCATCGGCATTATAGACGGTGTTGTCGCCGGCAA
>NZ_BPEW01000156.1 GCF_019654975.1 Shewanella sp. c952 | reverse complement strand
TGTACTGGCCATCGCTGCCCAGGCTAAAGGTGCCGACACCGTTGAGGGTGACGTCACTGCCATCGGCATTATAGACGGTGTTGTCGCCGGCAATGGTGAAGGTGGTGATACTGAGATCGCCATCGACACTGCTGCCATCAATCACATTGCCGCTGACTTCCGGGCTGTCCTCGACGATGCTGCGAGTTTCATTATCATCGCTGAAATCATCGTTCACCGGGGTGACGGTCAAGGTCAGGGTCGAGGTATCTGTCGCGCCCGAGCCATCGGTTAAGGTGTAAGTGATCA
>NZ_BPEW01000155.1 GCF_019654975.1 Shewanella sp. c952 | reverse complement strand
AATGATAATCCAGTGGTTAGCCATATAGGATCGAGAACGGTCAATGAAGGCGATCCACAAGTCACAGGCCAAATTACTGCCACCGATCTCGATCATGGCGACAGCGCGACCTTCGCCACCAGCTTCATTCACGCAGGCTTTGTTCTCAATACCGACGGCAGCTACACACTGGATCCCACCGATCCGAGCTTTAATCACTTGGCTGTCGGTGAGCATCAAACGCTGATCATTTCAGTGACTGCTACCGATAACAATGGCGGCCAAAGTGCACCGCAAAACTTAATCATCAAGATCGACG
>NZ_BPEW01000154.1 GCF_019654975.1 Shewanella sp. c952 | reverse complement strand
TTACCACGGTGTGGTTCATGACTGGGGTGAAGTCGTAACAAGGTAGCCCTAGGGGAACCTGGGGCTGGATCACCTCCTTACCTATACGACTAACTCACATCTGAAGTATGAAAATACGTTTGAGTGTCCACACAGATTGCTTGTTCTCCTTATCTCTTAATTGAGTTGAGGTGAGCGACAAAATATCCTGCCTTGTCGCAGTGATATCGTTCTTTAAAAATTTGGAAAGCTGATAGTGTTAATCTGAAAGGGATAACAACTACGATTTATCGTACTGTTATTTATAGGATTAACGCGAAATTAAAAAATTGAGTTCTAAACACTTAAACATTAA
>NZ_BPEW01000153.1 GCF_019654975.1 Shewanella sp. c952 | reverse complement strand
AGGTGTACTGGCCATCGCTGCCCAGGCTAAAGGTGCCGACACCGTTGAGGGTGACGTCACTGCCATCGGCATTATAGACGGTGTTGTCGCCGGCAATGGTGAAGGTGGTGATACTGAGATCGCCATCAACACTGCTGCCATCAATCACATTGCCGCTCACTTCCGGGCTGTCCTCGACGATGCTGCGAGTTTCATTATCATCGCTGAAATCATCGTTCACCGGGGTGACGGTCAAGGTCAGGGTCGAGGTATCTGTCGCGCCCGAGCCATCGGTTAAGGTGTAAGTGATCACCGGCACGCTGCCGTTATAGTTGGCGGCAGGGGTAAAGGTGTACT
>NZ_BPEW01000152.1 GCF_019654975.1 Shewanella sp. c952 | reverse complement strand
GTCGATGGCGATCTCAGTATCACCACCTTCACCATTGCCGGCGACAACACCGTCTATAATGCCGATGGCAGTGACGTCACCCTCAACGGTGTCGGCACCTTTAGCCTGGGCAGCGATGGCCAGTACACCTTTACCCCTGCCGCCAACTATAACGGCAGCGTACCGGTGATCACTTACACCTTAACCGATGGCTCGGGCGCGACAGATACCTCGACCCTGACCTTGACCGTCACCCCGGTGAACGATGACTTTAGCGATGATAATGAAACTCGCAGCATCGTCGAGGACAGCCCTGAAGTCAGCGGCAATGTGATTGATGGCAGCAGTGTCGATGGCGATCTCAGTATCACCACCTTCACCATTGCCGGCGACAACACCG
>NZ_BPEW01000151.1 GCF_019654975.1 Shewanella sp. c952 | reverse complement strand
TTAAATTGAAATGCGACATTAGCTCAGTTGGTAGAGCGATACCTTGCCAAGGTATAGGTCATCGGTTCGAACCCGATATGTCGCTCCAATTTAATATGGCGCGATGGCAGAATGGCTATGCTGCGGATTGCAAATCCGTCGATCTCGGTTCGACTCCGGGTCGCGCCTCCACAAATTAAGAGTTTGGTGAGTGGTTAAGTAATTAACTGCAGTGTTTCTACCGATAACACGTATCATCAGAATCAAAGAGTTTGCCCGAGTGGTGGAATCGGTAGACACAAGGGATTTAAAATCCCTCGCTTAATAGGCGTGCCGGTTCAAGTCCGGCCTCGGGTACCAAACATTCTCGCAAGAGAATTACAATAAGCCTCAACGAAAGTTGGGGCTTTTTTGTATCTTAA
>NZ_BPEW01000150.1 GCF_019654975.1 Shewanella sp. c952 | reverse complement strand
AGCGGCAATGTGATTGATGGCAGCAGCGTCGATGGCGATCTCAGTATCACCACCTTCACCATTGCCGGCGACAACACCGTCTATAATGCCGATGGCAGTGACGTCACCCTCAACGGTGTCGGCACCTTTAGCCTGGGCAGCGATGGCCAGTACACCTTTACCCCTGCCGCCAACTATAACGGCAGCGTGCCGGTGATCACTTACACCTTAACCGATGGCTCGGGCGCGACAGATACCTCGACCCTGACCTTGACCGTCACCCCGGTGAACGATGACTTTAGCGATGATAATGAAACTCGCAGCATCGTCGAGGACAGCCCTGAAGTCAGCGGCAATGTGATTGATGGCAGCAGCGTCGATGGCGATCTCAGTATCACCACCTTCACCATTGCCGGCGACAACACCG
>NZ_BPEW01000149.1 GCF_019654975.1 Shewanella sp. c952 | reverse complement strand
CCCAGTACCCTATTGTGGGAGGTTTAGCGATTCATTGGCGTAAAAGTGGGGTTTATATTGATTCAAACCTTGCAATTTATGACCCTGAAACCAAAGATGTACTCATAAAAGCGGTCAATAATATGGTTACCCTCGCCCGCGGTATTAAGCGTATCGGGGTGTTTAAAGCTTGTTTTTTTAATGCTAAAGATACCTTACACCTTGAACGACAAAATGCATCAGAGCCCTATCAAATGGTAAATGATGCGCAGTTAAGTTTTGAAGTCGGTGATGTCCCAGCATCTGAAGGGCGTTCGCGATTACACTCTTACTTTGAAGACGGCAAAGATCCAGAAGAAAATTTAGAGCTGCCAACTGAAATCATGACCGAATTGGGCTGGATTAACCAAATTCATCATACCGGTTGTATCATCTTTGAAGCGCTTC
>NZ_BPEW01000148.1 GCF_019654975.1 Shewanella sp. c952 | reverse complement strand
GCTGCTGCGGCATAGCGGCAAAAAGTAACTCTACATCATCAATCTGTAGCGGCTCATCAAGACGGTGAGCAATTTCACCGGCCACAGAAGTATCACCTAGAAGCGTGTTAAAGCTAAAGCCCATTAACTGAATATCTTCAGGATAAACAATCTGTGCCTTTGAGAAGGTCTCTAGCGCTAGTAGATCTTCGCGCGTCATAGCTTCGCCCGACTGTGCTTTACCACCTAGTCGCTGCAGGTCGCGGCCAATCGCTCCTTCAGTAAAGTTAGCCGTGGTACCACTAATCAGCGGACGACGACTATGATAGTTCATGTAATACAAACCAAACTCGGTTTCACCCAACTCAGGAGAGTAGTAACCAAGGTTTACACCCCATTGACCATCATCACTTGCCTCGGCAGGATCTTCGACCAATGTGGCCTTAG
>NZ_BPEW01000147.1 GCF_019654975.1 Shewanella sp. c952 | reverse complement strand
TTTCTGCCTGTCTCGTGGGCTCGGGGATTGAATTTGCCAACTTTGACAAGTCTGTTCGTCCTCAGGATGACTTCTATACCTATGTCAACGGCGGCTGGATCAAGAACACAGAGATCCCGGCAGATCGCACCAGCACAGGCGCTTTCTATGACCTCAGGGAAAAATCCCGTGACGATGTCAAAGCCATTATTGAAGAAGTGGCGCAGAGCAAAGATCTCAAGCCCGGCAGCGACGAGCAAAAAGTGGCCGATCTTTACCGCTCCTTTATGGACAGCGATACGCTCAACCAGTTGGGGATCAAGCCACTGGAGAGCGAGCTGGCAATCATAGATGCCATCAAAGACAAGCAAGCTCTGGCGGCCTACTTCGGCAATAGCCAAATTCTCGGTGGCGGCACGCCCATGGCCTTCTATATCGATGTTGATGCCA
>NZ_BPEW01000146.1 GCF_019654975.1 Shewanella sp. c952 | reverse complement strand
GAGGGAGGGAGAAGGGGAAGAGGAAAAAGAAAGAGAGGAGGAGAGAAGGAGAGGGGGGGGAGAAGGGAAAAAGGAGAAAGAAAAGAAAGAGAAAAAAAGAGAAAGGAAGAGGGGGGAGAAAGGGAAAAAGAGGAAGCAAGAGGAAGGAAAGAGGAAAAGGAAGGAGAAAGAGAAGGAAGGGAAGAGAGAGGAAGAAAGGGGAGGGGAGAAAAGGGAAAGGAGGGAAAGGAGGGAAAGGGGAAGAAAGAAGAAAAAGGGAGAAGAGGGAAGGAAGAAGAGGGGAGAAAGAAGGGAAGAGGGAGAAAGAAGGAGAGAATGGGGCGATGGGGGGGCGGGGGGGGGGGAAAGGGGGACGGCACGAGGAAAAGAGTACAACAAGAAGGGGGGCAGGATGAGAAAAAAGAAAGAGGAGGGAAAAAAGGAGGAAAGA
>NZ_BPEW01000145.1 GCF_019654975.1 Shewanella sp. c952 | reverse complement strand
GCTTCAGGCAAAAACTAACCAATGACCTTGGGTTTATCTGCTGGTTTAGCTGCAGCCCATCACCTGCGATGCAGATGGACAGGAAGCCCATGGCAAGTGTGCCGCTAGTATTCAGCCCCAGCTTGCTCCTTCCGCAGCTGGGGAGTACCCTCTTTTGCAGCCAACCGTTTAAGCAGTATCGGGAATTGACCGCCATGCCAAAGGAAATATTTATACTACGCCACGGCCAGACTGAGTTTAATGCCGCCGGTAAGCTGCAGGGACACTGTAACTCGCCGCTGACCGAACTCGGCAGGGCGCAGGCCAAGGCCTATGGTGTTGCCTTGCAACAACAGCTGCGGCAATCGGCAGGAAATCCTGAACAAGAATTTCAGCTGGTTTCCAGCCCGCTGGGAAGGGCCATGGAAACGGCGGCTCTGGTGGCAGAGGT
>NZ_BPEW01000144.1 GCF_019654975.1 Shewanella sp. c952 | reverse complement strand
TCACCTTGCCGGCGCATTGGCAGATAAGTCAGGAAGCCTTCAGCGATGAACAGTGGTACTGGCCTGTAAGGCAGCTTAAGTTTTTGGCGCGCTTTCCGCATAAATACGACAGCTGGCTGGGCTGGGGACACACAATACCCAATGGTGATCCTGCCGAACCCTTTGCCGAAAATACCCGTCAAAACGGCATGATAGTTCTGCCGTCACTGCTGGTTGATGAGGTTTTCCACACCCTGGAGATTGACCAGGACAAGTGCATCAATTTTTATAGCCTGGTGCCGCTTTATGAAGAAGAGATGATGTTGAAACTGGAGCAGGGCAGCGATGCCTTGTTGGATCTGTTCGACAAATATCAGGTGAGCGATCTGGTGGATGTTGCCAGAATCAATGTGGTCACAGGGCGGAAATAACCGAGCCCACGAGACTCCTGA
>NZ_BPEW01000143.1 GCF_019654975.1 Shewanella sp. c952 | reverse complement strand
TTTCCCTTTTTTTCTCCTTCTCCTCTTCTTCCCTCCCATTTCCCCTCCCTGCCTCCCTGCTGTGCCCGCTCGCGCCGTGCGCCCTGCCCTTCCTTTGCGTCCTCCATCATCGTTTCCCCTCCTTCTCCTCTCTCCTTTCCTTTTCCCCTTCCTCCCTCTTTTTCTTTCCCTTCCCTCTCCCTTTTTCCTCCTTTCCCCTCTCTCCTCCCCTCTCCCTCTCTTCCTCCCTTTCTCTCCCTTTTTTCCCCCCTCCTCCTTTCCCCTTTCTCTTCCTTCTTTCTCTCCTTCGCCCCCTTTGCTTCCCCCTCCTCGCTCCTTTTTTTCTCTTCTTTCCCTTTCTTTTCCTTTTCTCTCCTTCCCTTCCCTCTCCCTTCCCTCTCTTCTCTTTCTCTTCTCCCCCTCTCCTCTCCCCCCCTCCTCTTCCTTCTCTCTTC
>NZ_BPEW01000142.1 GCF_019654975.1 Shewanella sp. c952 | reverse complement strand
GCTCAGGAGTCTCGTGGGCTCGGCCACATTGAAACTGTTTGAAGACAATGGCCGCCAGTTTGACGATCTGCCGATAGTCAAACATGTGATGGATACCCGATTGCAACTGGCTGCCAAGGCGCTTGAGCAGGCGATAGCCAACTTCCCCAATCGTCCGGTTGCCTGGGTCATGCGTGTGCTGGTATTCCCGCTGGGGAACCACTTCAACGGCCCGAAAGACACTCAGTCCATTGAGCTGGTCAAGAGCATGCTTAAACCGGGTCCGGCCCGTGACAGGCTGACCTTCCTCTGTCCTGAGTTTGACGGCGACACCAGTGGTATTGCCGAGGTGGAAGCGGCATTCAAGGCTCAATATCAGTGCCGTGAACTGCACGGCAAACTGAGAAAGGCACAAAAAGATGGCCGTTTGCCTGCCAAACTGGCGCCTTTATCTC
>NZ_BPEW01000141.1 GCF_019654975.1 Shewanella sp. c952 | reverse complement strand
ATGAAGTGATTCTTTCTTTAACTGTTACTGCTCAAAACGGTGAAGAAACTGCTTTCTTATGTGAAGTTCAACAAGCTGGTATTTTCTCAATCACTGGTTTAACTGAACAGCAACTTGCTCATTCATTAGGTGCTTACTGCCCTAACGTATTATTCCCATACTCACGTGAAACAGTAGGTAACTTAGTATCTCGCGGTACTTTCCCACAGCTTAACCTTGCTCCTGTGAACTTTGACGAATTATTCGCGCAATATGTTCAACAACGTCAGCAAGACGCAGCTGCAGCACCCGCTGCAGAAGAAGCTAAAGCTTAATCAATATGAATAATACGACTGAAATTACGGTACTTGGGGCGGGGTCTTACGGCACCGCTCTTGCTATTTCTCTCGCCAGCAGTGGTCACAAGACCTTGCTTTGGGGCCATGAGCCTGAGCACATG
>NZ_BPEW01000140.1 GCF_019654975.1 Shewanella sp. c952 | reverse complement strand
CGCCCATGGATTTGCCCATCAAAAATAGTCGCTTGGGCGAAAACTCGGCAACCGCTGCTGCCAAGATCTGCTCGAAGGACTGCAACAGCGCAGGTGCCCGGTCCGGCGGGCGCCGCTTGCCATCCTCGCCGCGCTTGACCATGTAAGGAAAGTTAAACCTCAGCACGCTCGGGCCGCTGGCGGTCAACAGCGCGGCATAATCTGCCATAAAGTCGCTGTGCATATCGGCACCGGCGCCATGGGCGAACAACACCAGAGTGTCACTGTCCTTACCTTTATCCAGCAGCCAGTTAGTATTCAAATTCATCATCAGCCCTGTCCGAAGATACAATAATTTTCATGCTTGGATTCGAATAAACCACAATATTAAATACCGTACTTCCCTGACAAATCAATTTATTAAAAAATAGCGTTAAAAAACGACCAAGCGGTAATTATAT
>NZ_BPEW01000139.1 GCF_019654975.1 Shewanella sp. c952 | reverse complement strand
TTGCCTGGCATATTGGTCATCACCTCAACCGCAGTGGCAAAGGCAGCCGATGATTTGGCCACGGCGCCAAAGCCGACCACGGCGCTGGTATTGCCTATGGCCACCAGTGCGCCTGTGGTGCCGTCGTTGACCGCCCTTCCCAGATGATGAAAATGGCGGAAGTTGATTAACATCAGCGTCAACACTCCACCGAGCAAGGCAACTATCAGGGCATTTTGTGCCAGGGTATCGTGCAGCCAAAAGGAGATAACCAGCACCACAATAAGAGGGATCACCCCTGTGATGGGATGGGGCAGATCCCGCTCCGGCACTTCAGGATCATCACTGCGCGCCTCGAAACGCTCGCCTCTGGCGATGGCTCGGTTAATCATCCACTTGAGCCAAAAATAACCGCTGACCGCCATAAACAGGGCCACCACCAGGCTCACTTCCCAGGCGGCCCAGGGAGAG
>NZ_BPEW01000138.1 GCF_019654975.1 Shewanella sp. c952 | reverse complement strand
CGCACAAAGTGGTTGAATGTACTATCCGTGAGGCTGTGACTTTGGCATATCCGGAACTTAAAAGTCTATCGGTAATGTTTATCGAATTAGATCCCAGTACTTACTTCCGCAATGGTGCGCATTTTTAAGGAGATATCCTTGCTGGATAAGCTTGGTGGAATACCGTTACAGCCAGAAGCTATTCGTTGGTTGCTGACCCCAAAATGCCTTAAGGCTGAATTGCTGACATCTATCGCAGGTGCAAAGCATGCTATCTATATTTCAGCCCTGTATTTAGAAGACGACGATGCTGGCCGTGAAATACTGGCTGCATTGATGCTCGCTAAAGATCAAAATCCGGCATTGGATGTTAAAGTCCTCGTCGATTTTCATCGTGCTCGTCGAGGTTTAATCGGCCATAAGGGCGACAGTGGTAACTACCTTATGTATCGTAAGGTTAACGCAGAGGCT
>NZ_BPEW01000137.1 GCF_019654975.1 Shewanella sp. c952 | reverse complement strand
AAAGTATGGAGGTCCTACAGAAATCTTACCCATGCCTAAAGCATCGATTAGAAGTGGGTATAAAGTACCTAGCAATACTGTGCCACACGCAACTGTTAGTAACAGGTTACATACAAGCAGCATGGTCTCTTTCGACTTAAGCTCAAAACGAGCTGGACTACTCATCTCACTCGCTCTAAAGGCGAACAAGGTTAGAGAGCCACCAATCGCTAAACCGAGAAGCAATAGAATAAACATACCACGACTAGGGTCCGCCGCGAATGAGTGCACTGATGTTAGTACACCAGAACGTACGATAAAGGTACCCAACAAACTTAGTGAGAATGCAAAGATTGACAGTAATACAGTCCAATTACGGAACGCACCACGTTTTTCAGTCACAATTAATGAGTGAACAAGTGCAGTACCGATCAACCAAGGCATAAATGAAGCGTTTTCTACTGGATCCAAGAA
>NZ_BPEW01000136.1 GCF_019654975.1 Shewanella sp. c952 | reverse complement strand
CCCTGACCCATCCCCGGCTCTTGGGCTTATTGTGGCCGATATGCACCTGAAAACCATCGCCATCAAAGGCTTCCCGGCCGTCATAACGCATGGCGGCGGGCAGGAAGTGATACTGGAGATCCGGAGCGGCCAGGCCCGCCTTGGAGCGGATAAAACCGCAGGATTCAAAATGGTTGGTCGCCCCAAGTCCCGTCTTGGTAAAGAACCAGCGGCTGCCGATCAGGAACTTGTTCCACCAAGCCAGTTTGCGGTGGAGGGAAACTGGCTGGGTGCAACGGAACTGAAAATAGAACTCCAGATGATCCTGAAGATTCTCCCCCACCCCGGGCAAGGCATGCTCCAGCTCAATATCGGCTTCTTTAAGGACTTCGGGCGCACCTATACCGGAAAGCTGCAGCAGATGGGGCGAGCCCACGAGACAGGCAGAAATCTCGTATGCCGTCTTCTGCCTGAAA
>NZ_BPEW01000135.1 GCF_019654975.1 Shewanella sp. c952 | reverse complement strand
GCTCAAGCCTAGGGTTGTTGCGAGGTGAGCGGCTTGCACCGACTGTAACATTAAACTTGAGCCAAAATAGAGACTGTGACTGAGATCGAGCAACAACAACACTGGGCGCTCACGCTCTTCTACAAATAGTTTGGTGTGAGCTTTTCCGGTTCTCGCCGTTACGCGCCAGTCGATGGTGCGCACGTCGTCACCACTTTGATAGTGACGAACCTCGGCAAACTCCATCCCCCGACCTTTTATTAGGCTGGCACGGTGTCCTGCAAGGCTTGCCTTGGCCTTGGTTCGTTTCTCCGGCAAGGCTTTGGCAAGACTCTGACAGGCCAGTAACTCTTTTTCCGTAATGTTAATGCCGTTGCTAAACAACGGCAGCTCAGAATTGACCATTAAGGGACCGCAACTTGAGAAAGGATATGATTGATCACATTGTCGGCACTGACGCCATCGGCTTGTGCTTGAT
>NZ_BPEW01000134.1 GCF_019654975.1 Shewanella sp. c952 | reverse complement strand
TTTTTTCAAGCAGAAGACGGCATACGAGATGCTCAGGAGTCTCGTGGGCTCGGCTAAAAACCTCAGGGTTATCTGTCTCTCTGTTCCTGCCATGGGATCCTCTCATCAGGCTTGGCGATCTGCTGACCGCACCTGGCTGAGAGTGTACGCGAAAATTTCGCAATCACCCAAACTTACATACCAGGAAACTTCCGCCAATCACCAGAGGTAAGGCCAGCCGATAGATCCAAAGCTGCAATTTGCTGCCGATAAAACGGGATAGATGAAACAGCGAGTAAATGCCCATCGCCAGCAGGAAGATGCCAAGCACCTCTACCCCGGCTATCACATCGGCATCGCCGCCGGCATAAACCGCTGCTGTCAGCAAGGCAAACCAGAGCACTGTATAGGCAGCTATGGCCAAACTAAAAGTGCGAACACCAATTTCCATCGCCGGTTGCCAGCGGCTGTTTTCGCCCCGCAC
>NZ_BPEW01000133.1 GCF_019654975.1 Shewanella sp. c952 | reverse complement strand
ATTCGCCTTAGTCTCGTGGGCTCTTTTATCTCTGCTGGTACTCTCACCGCAGATTTCGTGCGTTTTGGTAAGAAGCCGGTTAATGCCGTGTTTATCACGATGTTTGCGTTTTTCGTTGGTAACTCTTTGATGTTTATCTTCGGCGCGGCAGGTGCTGCAGCAACGGGTCAGGCGGACATATCTGAAGTGATGATTGCCCAAGGACTATTGATCCCTGCCATTATCATCTTAGGTCTGAATATCTGGACCACTAACGATAATGCCCTTTATGCCTCTGGCTTAGGTTTTTCAAATATCACAGGACTTCCGAGTAAGTATCTATCACTTTTCAATGGTGTCATCGGTACCCTGTGCGCACTTTGGCTATATAATAACTTTGTCGGTTGGCTGACCTTCCTGTCAGCGGCAATCCCACCCATTGGTGGCATTATCATTGCCGATTACCTTAGAAATCGTGAAAAATAC
>NZ_BPEW01000132.1 GCF_019654975.1 Shewanella sp. c952 | reverse complement strand
GTGCTGCGCCGAGAGCGTGGTATTAAAATTGAGCTTACTAATCCACCTCAAGAAGCTTTTGTCGACGGCGAAATCATTGCTGGGATCCAAGAACATCTGTTTTCAGTGCTCAGAGACATTGTTTATATCAACGACAAATATGACAACCTCAAGCATATCAACCTGACTAACGCTAACCATATTACCAATGTGGTGTTCGATATTTTACGTAATGCCCGCTCAATGCCGATGTTAGACCCTAATATTGTTGTTTGCTGGGGTGGACACAGTATTAATCCTATTGAGTATCAATACACTCGTGAAGTCGGTTATGAGTTAGGCTTACGCAAACTCGATATTTGTACCGGTTGTGGCCCAGGGGCGATGGAAGGGCCAATGAAAGGTGCTGCGATTGGTCATGCTAAACAGCGCATTAACCACGCTCGCTATATAGGGTTAACCGAGCCCACGAGACAAGAGGCAATATCGTA
>NZ_BPEW01000131.1 GCF_019654975.1 Shewanella sp. c952 | reverse complement strand
CCACCCTGGCGCATCTGTTGGAGTTTGACTCGGTTCATGGCCGTTGGTCGCACCCAGTCGAGCATGAGGGCAGTGCCATAGTCATAGCCGGTCGGCGGATAGCGACCAGTCGCAATCAGGCCATTGCAGACAGCGATTGGTCTCAATGCGATCTGGTGATCGAAGCCTCGGGCAAGATGAAAACCAAGGCGCTGCTGCAAGCCTATCTTGATCAAGGGGTGAAACGGGTGGTGGTGACAGCGCCGGTGAAAGAGGACGGTGTCGCTAACCTGGTGATGGGGGTGAATCATCAGAGTTACGACCCGGCCAGGCATCCGATAGTGACAGCCGCATCCTGTACCACCAATTGTCTGGCGCCTGTGGTCAAGGTTATCCATGAGAACTTCGGCATTCGCCATGGCTCCATGACCACTATCCACGACATCACCAACACCCAGACCATATTGGATGCGCCCCATAAGGATCTGCGCCGAGCCCACGA
>NZ_BPEW01000130.1 GCF_019654975.1 Shewanella sp. c952 | reverse complement strand
TGTACTGGCCATCGCTGCCCAGGCTAAAGGTGCCGACACCGTTGAGGGTGACGTCACTGCCATCGGCATTATAGACGGTGTTGTCGCCGGCAATGGTGAAGGTGGTGATACTGAGATCGCCATCGACGCTGCTGCCATCAATCACATTGCCGCTCACTTCCGGGCTGTCCTCGACGATGCTGCGAGTTTCATTATCATCGCTGAAATCATCGTTCACCGGGGTGACGGTCAAGGTCAGGGTCGAGGTATCTGTCGCGCCCGAGCCATCGGTTAAGGTGTAAGTGATCACCGGCACGCTGCCGTTATAGTTGGCGGCAGGGGTAAAGGTGTACTGGCCATCGCTGCCCAGGCTAAAGGTGCCGACACCGTTGAGGGTGACGTCACTGCCATCGGCATTATAGACGGTGTTGTCGCCGGCAATGGTGAAGGTGGTGATACTGAGATCGCCATCGACGCTGCTGCCATCAATCACATTGCCGCT
>NZ_BPEW01000129.1 GCF_019654975.1 Shewanella sp. c952 | reverse complement strand
ATCGTGATCCTAACTATGGGCTTAACTTTAGGCTTAACTATGACCACAAGTTATCAAGCTAACGCAGCAGAACAAGCAATCAGCTTCGATGTAACAGCACCTACAATTTGGCGGACAGTAAACGACACTGTGATGGGCGGGATCTCGCAAAGCACCGTAACGGCCAATGCCACCAGCGCAACTTTTTCTGGCGAACTGTCATTAGAGCGAAATGGAGGCTTTGCATCAACCAGAACTCCAATGACTCAAGCAGTCCCTGCTACTCATAATTTAATACGTATTGCCGTTAAAGGGGACGGCAGGCAGTACCAGTTAAGAATACGAACAGACGAGCAATGGGACTCTTATGCTTATTCAAAGCCTTTCAATACTGAGAATAACCAATGGTTACAATTAGTGTTTAAAGCTAAAGATTTTACGCCGGTATACCGAGCCCACGAGACGCTCATGAATCTCGTATGCCGTCTTCTGCTTGAAAAAAA
>NZ_BPEW01000128.1 GCF_019654975.1 Shewanella sp. c952 | reverse complement strand
CTCGTGGGCTCGGGGGACAAGCACGTCTAGTGACCTTCCCCTATGAGAGCCATAGCTATAAAGCAAAAGAGTCAATTATGCACATGCTATGGGAGCAGGAGAACTGGCTTGAACTCTATCTAAAAAAGCCGGATACGGCGCAAGCTAGCGCTCAATTTGAACCAAGCCGACCAAACAAAGCATACGTGACATTCCACTAGTGACGGCGGTGGCTAACAGTATCAATCTTTAAGTTAGCCACAGACTCTTGAATATTTAGGACAGTCTGGACATGACAAACTCAAATTCGATAACTCGCTTATCGGCTATTAACTCAAACCTAGGTCTGTTTAGTGCCTACCTATTAAGTACAGCTCTATTATGTACTGCGCTATTAAGCAAAGAGGCCGCTGCGGAAACTGACGACCCCTTCGCACCTATTATTGCAGCTGAATACCTACCTAAGAATATTATCTACTTAATTGGTGACGGTATGGGGCCAGCTT
>NZ_BPEW01000127.1 GCF_019654975.1 Shewanella sp. c952 | reverse complement strand
TTTTTTTTTTCAAGCAGAAGACGGCGTACGAGATTCGCCTTAGTCTCGTGGGCTCGGTGGAGAAGTGCTTAAAAAAGCCGGTGGCGTGCCAGTCACTTTGCCTGGGCGTGAACTTTATACGGCGCTACAAACCGGAGCAATTGACGCGACAGAGTGGGTGGGTCCCTTTAACGATTTAGCCTTTGGCTTACATAAGGCAGCTAAGTTTTACTATTACCCTGGCTGGCATGAGCCTGGAACGACCTTAGAGTTTCTTGTTAATCAAGAAGCTTTTGACGCTTTGCCGGCGGATCTGCAAGCGATAGTGAAAGTGGCAGCGAAAGCGATCAACCAAGATATGTTAGATGAGTACACCACCCGTCATATTGCTGCTCTGGAATCTTTAGTCAATGAACACGGTGTGGTTATCAAGCAATTTCCCGATGAAGTGATGGCTCAGCTCGCTGTGTTATCTAAGCAAGTAATAGCAGAGCAGTCCATGCAGGAT
>NZ_BPEW01000126.1 GCF_019654975.1 Shewanella sp. c952 | reverse complement strand
GGTTCGTAACTATCTGTTTGAACTGCAGCGAGTCGAGAAGCTATTTAGTGAAATGGACACTTGGCTGTCGCTGCAACACGAGTCTTTACAAGCTATGTTGGCTAAGCTGCATCGTAAAGGCCTAAGTCCACGCTCACTGTCATTGACACTTTCAGCCTTAAAGCAGTTCTACGAGTTTTTACTCAGAGAGCAGAAGATTAAGGTGAATCCGGCCATCAGTCTTACTGCGCCCAAACAGGGTAAACCCCTGCCTAAGAATATGGATGTCGATTCGGTGAGCCATCTGCTCGACATCGATGGCGATGATCCCCTTAGTCTACGTGATAAAGCCATCATGGAGCTGTTTTACTCCTCGGGCTTGCGTCTGGCGGAGCTTGCGGCACTGAATGTCGCTGATATCCAATTCTCCCAAGCTCAGGTCAAAGTCTTAGGTAAGGGCAGTAAAGAGCGGATTGTGCCTATTGGTAAGTTGGCACTCCAGGCCATTAATC
>NZ_BPEW01000125.1 GCF_019654975.1 Shewanella sp. c952 | reverse complement strand
TGAAGCTGCCGTTGCCAGCATCAGTGAAGTCAGCGAAACTCAGCTGAATGTCCCCGCCACCGTTAATGGTAAGCGTGACATAGCCGCCAGCTTCAAAGTCAGTACCATCGATAGTGACTTGCAGCTGTACGTCATCAGCACCAATTTCAGCTTGGGTGAGCAGGCCATCGCCTGGGTTGCCATCATCAACAATCAATACCGTTGGCGCATTTGGCGCGGTTTCATCAGCAACGGTTGCGGTGTCGCTACCTTGAGCCGAGGTGTTGTCAGCCTTATCGGTTTGGGTGGCGGTGACTGTGATGCTGTCGCCTTCAGCAGGCGCGGTTTCTGTCCAGCTGATCACGCCGTTGGCATAAGTGTAGTTACCAAAGGTGAAGCTGCCGTTGCCAGCATCAGTGAAGTCAGCGAAACTCAGCTGAATGTCCCCGCCACCGTTAATGGTAAGCGTGACATAGCCGCCAGCTTCAAAGTCAGTACCATCGATAGTGACTTGCAGCTG
>NZ_BPEW01000124.1 GCF_019654975.1 Shewanella sp. c952 | reverse complement strand
TGAAGCTGGTGGCGAAGGTCGCGCTGTCGCCATGATCGAGATCGGTGGCAGTAATTTGGCCTGTGACTTGTGGATCGCCTTCATTGACCGTTCTCGATCCTATATGGCTAACCACTGGATTATCATTAGTGCCGTCTATGCGGATGATTAAGTTTTGTGGCGTACTTTGGCCGCCATTGTTATCGGTAGCGGTCACTGGAATGATCAGCGTTTGATGCTCACTAACCGCTAAATGGTTGAAACTTGGATCGGTGGGATCCAGTGTGTAGCTGCCGTCGGTATTGAGAACAAAGCCTGCGTGACTGAAGCTGGTGGCAAAGGTCGCGCTGTCGCCATGATCGAGATCGGTGGCAGTGATCTGCCCGCTGATCTTAGTTGAACCTTCATCAACTGTCTTGGAGCTGATATGGCTAACCACTGGATTATCATTGGTGCCGTCGATCTTGATGATTAAGTTTTGCGGTGCACTTTGGCCGCCATTGTTATCGGTAGCAGTCACTGAA
>NZ_BPEW01000123.1 GCF_019654975.1 Shewanella sp. c952 | reverse complement strand
TACCCGGGTGGCGGTTGCCGGCGCCTTCAGCGTCATTCGTAACGCCTCTGTGCCTTTCGGTATAGCTTCCGAGACTGAACCGAATATCTCTTCGACCCGTTGGCGCTCGGTCTCGGATCATAAAAATCGGGTGTATTACTTTGAAACCGCCTTAACCCCCAACACCTTCTGGGTCGATATGAAGGGCATCGACTTCAATAAACAACAAGAAGTGAAAAAGCTGACCATCAACAACAACAGCATCTACTCAGGTAACGCGCTGTCGGACTTTGTCACGGCCAAGCCCTTTACGTTCGCCGGGCTTTAATCTTTAAGACAGGGAGCCAAGGCTCCCTGTCTATCTTTTTGGCCTCACTGCCGAGCCCACGAGACTCCTGAGCATCTCGTATGCCGTCTTCTGCTTGAAAAAAAAAAATATGTCGACAAAGAGGTCGATCTCGATCTTCTCGTCGGTTACTTTGACGCTATGTTCTACACCTTGTGGCAGTTCCGCTTTATGTACGC
>NZ_BPEW01000122.1 GCF_019654975.1 Shewanella sp. c952 | reverse complement strand
CAATAGGCCAGTGCTTAGCTTGGCAAATTGGCTATACGGTGCTGTATTTTGTTGCCACTGCTTAACTGGCGCTAAGTAATGTTCAAAATCTACTTTAGGCTCGTTGGGGTACAGGGGCTCACGGTACATACAATTAATATGAACAGGCTGTGATTGGTTGCAAACCGCTTCATCTAACAGGCTAAGCAATGCTTGAGGAGCAATATTTAGATCGGGTGTAGGCAGGTTTAGTTGCTTGGCATACTGAGCAAAAATAGCAGGCTGAATAATAGCCTGATTGGCGCCGCAATCGATAAGCTCTGGAGGTCTATCACCAGATAATACGATTAAGGGAACACGAGTCAGCCAAGCCTCGATCACTGCTGGATACAGGTTGGCAACTGCAGTGCCTGAGGTGGTAATAATCGCTACAGGTGCTTGACTGGCCTTGGCTAAACCGAGCGCCATAAAGCCGAGCCCACGAGACATCTCAGGATCTCGTATGCCGTCTTCTGCTTGAAAAAAAAAAAAAAA
>NZ_BPEW01000121.1 GCF_019654975.1 Shewanella sp. c952 | reverse complement strand
ACGCCTTGCTCAATCTGGACCTGACCGACGAGTGCAGGGAGATGCTGCAAGGCTATGCGGTAGCACTTGAAACCTTGCAACAGCAAGAGCATGACGCCGGTCTGGGGAACGGCGGTCTCGGGCGGCTGGCGGCTTGCTTTATGGACAGCTGCGCCAGTCTCGGGCTGGCGGTCACTGGCTATGGCATTCGTTATGAGTACGGCATGTTTGCCCAGCAGATAGTCGATGGTTACCAGCAGGAGCAGCCGGACCGCTGGCTCAGGGATGGCAATCCCTGGGAAGTGCGGGCCTCACAGCACAATGTGACAGTGCCTTTCTTCGGTCATGTGCAGAGCCATGTCGACCGCGATGGCCGCCGGCACAGGGCCTGGATGGATACCCAGGATGTACTGGCGGTTGCCTATGATATGCCTGTACCGGGTTATCGCAACGGCCGGGTCAACACCCTGAGGCTTTGGAAGGCCGAGCCCACGAGACAGGCAGAAATCTCGTATGCCGTCTTCTGCTTGAAAAAAAAAAAAA
>NZ_BPEW01000120.1 GCF_019654975.1 Shewanella sp. c952 | reverse complement strand
AGTGCGCCGGGAATAACATTTGATGCGCCAGTGCCGCCGTTAATATTCGCTATTTGAAAGCTGGTCGGTGGAAAGAACTCATTGCCATTGTCCCATTTCATACGGGCTAGCTCATCCAGCGCCGGAGCAGCCTTATGACTAGGGTTGTCGGCTAGGTGAGGGTAGGCGACATGTCCCTGGATCCCTTTCACCGTTAAGTTACCAGTGAGGCTACCACGGCGACCATTTTTTACAATATCACCAAGCTTATGGGTCGACGATGGTTCACCTACTAAGGACCAAGTAATTTTTTCGTTCCGCGCTTCTAAAGTATCGATAACCCGAGTGGTGCCATTGATAAACGGTCCCTCTTCATCACTGGTAATTAGAAATGCAATCGAGCCTTGATGATCTGGATGCTTTTTAACGAAGCGCTCGGTGGCGACAATCATGGCTGCCAATGAACCTTTCATATCGGCAGCACCACGACCATGAAGATATTCGTCAATAACGACAGGATCAAAAGGCGGTGTGTGCCAGCGGTTT
>NZ_BPEW01000119.1 GCF_019654975.1 Shewanella sp. c952 | reverse complement strand
GCAACACCCTGCTGACCACTATCGTCAGCATGGCGGTATTTTTCTGGATCTACTGAGGTCTCAGTCAATCACGGCTTTGGTGGCGGCCGCCCCCGACCAGGCCCGCAGCTTGTGGCCGGCAACAGCGTAATAAAGGATCATCCCATAGCAGGGAAGGAGGATCCCGTAGGCGCTTTGATGGGACACACCCTGGTGCACCAAGGCGCCATAGAGCAAGGGCAGCAAGGCGCCACCGGCTATGCCCATGATGAGCAGTGCCGAGGCCACAGCAGTCAGGCGGCCGAGCCCTTCCAGCGCCAGCGGCCAGACAGCGGGCCAGACCAAGGCGTTGGCAAAGCCAAGTAGCGCAAGGTAAAGCAAGGGATCCGGCAGCGGCATTATCCCCAAAGGTTCGAGCAAGAGGCTCGACAGCTGCATGCTGGTTTCATCTCCAAGCATGATCCCCAAAGTAAACACCAACCCAGCCAGCGCCGAGCCCACGAGACTCCTGAGCATCTCGTATGCCGTCTTCTGCTTGAAAAAAAAAA
>NZ_BPEW01000118.1 GCF_019654975.1 Shewanella sp. c952 | reverse complement strand
GAACTGCTTTGGATTGAACATGCTGCCAATACGAGTCATGGCAGCAGCTCATTTGACAATAAAGGACTCGACAGTCTACTCGAACAAAGTGTCGAGCAGTACGGCGTCTACCTAGCAGCCATGTCTCAGGGTGAGATCGATGCCGATAAGATCATCGACAGTTTTAACCAATACCGTATTTTATGCGCCATGCGCGCAGGTGAATACGGCGTTGAGGGGATTAACCAAAGTGTCACTACGGCGCTCGCTGCCAGAGGTTTAATCCAGCCAGAACAAGAGTTTTATGCTGGGCGTCCGATTATCATTCAGAGCAATGATTATAACCTAGGGCTATTTAACGGTGATATTGGCCTTATTCTGCCCGATTGCAGTAGCCAAAGTGGCCGCTTAATGTCGCACTTTATTCAAGCCGATGGCAGCTTACTCAAGGTGTTACCCGCGCGGTTACCGAGCCCACGAGACCTCTCTACATCTCGTATGCCGTCTTCTGCTTGAAAAAAAAAAAAAATCCCCCTAAGTCTGCAAGACTCCCTATT
>NZ_BPEW01000117.1 GCF_019654975.1 Shewanella sp. c952 | reverse complement strand
GCCACCGCCAATGATGTTGCCAGAAACGGTGCTGAAACAGCGTCTTTCACTCAAGTGACCAAGCATCAAACCATGGACTCTAAAGCGGTCGTTGCAAAAGCGACCAGTACCGTTGCGCAACTGGTGCAGGAGGTTGAGAGCACCTCAACCAATATTGAGCAGATAGACAAAGACACCATCAACATTACCCAAGTGCTTAAAGTGATTGGCGAGATAGCCGATCAAACCAATCTTTTAGCGCTTAATGCCGCCATTGAAGCCGCACGTGCCGGTGAACAAGGCCGAGGTTTTGCTGTGGTCGCTGATGAAGTCAGAGCACTCGCTGCAAGAACCCAATCAAGTACCGCCGAAATAGAGGTAACACTTAATCAACTCAGAGAAGCCTCCAATGCAGCCATGGCCTCGATGGATGCGACTAAAAACACCTGTGTCAAAACGGCTGAAACCACTGAGGTTGTCGCCTCAGATCTTGATGCTATTGGTGACTCGGTTAATCAAATCAATGATCTGAATACCCAAATCGCCACCGCCGCAGAGGAGCAAAG
>NZ_BPEW01000116.1 GCF_019654975.1 Shewanella sp. c952 | reverse complement strand
GAGCAAGACCATGAGCCAATGGGACAGATTCTTCGCCAGAGACAAACACAAAGCCAAACCCGAGGCGTTTCAGCCTTTAACTGAGCAGGAACTCAAGGATATTCAACAGTTCCTGTACGACCATGCCGCCGACTCGGATCAACCCCAGACCTGCGGTTGATAGCGCGTAATCACTTAACTCATTAACAGTCAGTAAGCCAAGTATGGGGTTACCCCAGGGCTGCTTGCTGCCTGAAAACGACCGGCAAGGCCGGTCAGGAGAATCAACTATGCGTACTCTTATCGCACTGGCGGTGGCCCAGGCACTGGGTTTGGCTCTGCTCGGCAGCCCCCAGCTTCAGGCCGGAGAACTGGATGACAGCACCAAGATCCGCGAGCTTAAACAGCAACTGCAGGAGATCACCGAAGAGCTGGATATACTCAACAGCCGGGTGGACAAAACAGAGCGGCACACGGCGCTCGATCGACTGGAGATCAGCGGCGACTTTCGCACCCGAGCCCACGAGACTCCTGAGCATCTCGTATGCCGTCTTCTGCTTGAAAAAAAAAA
>NZ_BPEW01000115.1 GCF_019654975.1 Shewanella sp. c952 | reverse complement strand
GGATCGGCTTTATCGCGTTGTTGGAAGCAATGGCACCAATGCTGGGGTTACTCGGCACAGTGTCGGGCATGATTGAGACTTTTCAGTCGTTGACCGAGTTCGGTAATAGCGATCCCAAATTGCTCTCTCAAGGGATCAGTAAGGCGCTAATCACCACTCAGGCGGGATTGCTGGTGGCATTACCTCTGCTATTACTGCATTACCCACTTAAGCGTCGCGCACAAGCATTGAGTTTGAATATGGAGCAGCAGTCGGCGCTGTTACTGGCTCTGAATCTTGAGCGGGGAGACGAGCATGTCACTCGATAACATGCTGTTTTCGGTGCGCCAGTTTGCTCATACCATTCTAGGCTTCATTGAGCTTGGTGGCATTGTCATGTGGCCGTTATTCATCTGCTGTTTATGGATGCTATGGTTAGTGAGCCGGGCATTATTCAAAGAGGCTGGCTTAAGCCAGCAGCTAATGATAGTGACAACTCAACATGACTGGCTTAATCAGCGCTTGAGCTTGTTAGCACTAAGGCAGGTACAAGCACAGCAATATGCGGATC
>NZ_BPEW01000114.1 GCF_019654975.1 Shewanella sp. c952 | reverse complement strand
AGCCTAAGGAATACAGAGCATGAGAGTGCCGAGAATTTATCACACAGGCCCGATAACCCCAGGCCAAGTTCTGTCATTGGATGATGACGCCAGCGCCCATGTCGGCCGAGTGCTGCGCATGAGCAGCGGCGAGCAAATAAGCCTGTTCAATGGTGACGGCAAAGACTATCCGGCCACTATCGTCAGCGCCGGAAAGAAAGCCGTGGATGTACACGTGCTGTCTGCCATGGACAATCCCTCTGAGTCCCCCCTGGATCTGCACCTTGGGCAAGTGATCTCCCGCGGCGATCGCATGGACTTCACCTTACAAAAATCGGTAGAGTTGGGGGTTAACACCATCACGCCACTGTTTTCAGAGCGTTGCGGCGTTAAACTCAGCGGCGACAGGTTGGAAAAGAAACTGCAGCAGTGGCAAAAAATTGTTATCAGCGCCTGTGAGCAATCCGGCCGTAGCCGGGTCCCTGAAGTGAGACCGGTAATGGAGCTGGCAGCCTGGTGCGCCGAGCCCACGAGACAGGCAGAAATCTCGTATGCCGTCTTCTGCTTGAAAAAAAAAA
>NZ_BPEW01000113.1 GCF_019654975.1 Shewanella sp. c952 | reverse complement strand
AATCTTTTTTCTTCTCTCCCTCCCCTCCCCTTCCTTCTTTCTTTTTCTCTTCCTCCCTCTCCCCTTCTTCCCTTCTTTCCCCCCCTCCCTTTTTTTCCTCCCCCTCCTTTTCTCCTTCTCCTCCCCCTCCTTTTTCTTCTCTCTTTCTCCTTTCTTTTTCTCTTTCTCTTTCTTTCCTCTTCTTCCCTTCTCCTCCTTTCTTTTTTTTTCTCTCCTCCCTTTTCTCCTACTTTTCTTTTTCTCTTTCCTTTCTCTCTTCTCCCTTCTCCTTTCTCCTCCTCTCCTCCTTTTCTTCCTCCTTTCTCTCCTTTTCCTTTTCTCTTCTCTCCCTCCTTTTTCTTTCTCTCCCTTTTTCCCTCTCTCTCTTCCTCCCCCTCCCCTCTTTTTTTCCCTCTCTTTCCCCTCTTTTGTTTCCTCCCGTTTTTCTTCCCTTGCTCCTTCCTCTTTTTCTCCCCTCCCCTCCCCTTTTCCCTCCTCCCTTTTTCCCTCTTTTTTCTCCTTTTCTTCTCTCTTCTCTCCTTCCTGGTTTCTCCTCCCCTCTGCCTTTTTCTTCCCTCTC
>NZ_BPEW01000112.1 GCF_019654975.1 Shewanella sp. c952 | reverse complement strand
TTTTTTTTTTCAAGCAGAAGACGGCATACGAGATTTCTGCCTGTCTCGTGGGCTCGGCCAGTGAAGTCGATGCCTGCCTCGAGTACCATCAGCAGGATTACAGCGGCGAGCCTGAACTCTAAACGCCGCTTGGGGCTGCCGGGGTCGGCAGCCCTGAATTGACGGTACAATTCAAGGCCTGAGACAGATAGCCTGGGATGAACTGTTGGCAATTAGTCTTAAGACTGCGGCCTTTCATTGGCAAGCCGTCAAATCGCGCTATAATACGCGCCACACTGAACTTCAGGCCGGACCTGAAATAGATTTATACACAGTCTAAGGATACTTCCATGAGCTTAAATGCAGTGCCTGCGGGCAAATCCCTGCCAGATGACATCTACGTGATCATCGAAATCCCACAAAACCACGACCCTATCAAGTATGAAGTGGACAAGGACACAGGTGCCTTGTTTGTGGATCGCATGATGACTGCGCCTATGTTCTATCCTTGCAACTACGGCTATGTGAACCAAACTCTGAGCCTGGATGGTGATCCGGTAGACGTACTGGTTCCTACTCAGTA
>NZ_BPEW01000111.1 GCF_019654975.1 Shewanella sp. c952 | reverse complement strand
ATGATAAGCAGTACAAATGAATAAAAACAAAAGATTAGCAGTAAAACTTCTGACCCTATCCTGTCTTATGGGCGCTGGGACGACACAGGCCGAACAGTATGAGTTTGCCACTCAAGTCGCCCCGGCCAACACCTTGGTGATGTTCCAGCATCAGGATGGCACCCTATACTCGGCCGCCGGATTGCAGGCGGATACCCGCAAACAACTGCAGCGCGCCATTGCGGCCGCCAACTTCAAAGGCCAGGAGGGCGAGCTGCTCGAATTGCTGGCCCCCATTGGTACCCAAGCAGAGCGCCTGCTGCTGCTCGGGCTTGGGGATGCTGAACTGACGCCGGGGGAGACAGCCTTGCTGGGGGGCAAGCTGTCAAATCACCTGGAAGCCGTCAAACAACCCAAGGTGGCGGTATGGGCCGCTGATATCCCAAATAGCCAAGGGTTTATCGCCGAATTGACCCAGGGGATTTCCCTGGCCAGCTACCGCTATCGTGACTTCACGGCCAAGCCGCGCACCGAAAAACAGTACCATTTTGCGGTCGCCGAGCCCACGAGACAGGCAGAAATCT
>NZ_BPEW01000110.1 GCF_019654975.1 Shewanella sp. c952 | reverse complement strand
GTGCGAATAACTAAGTCGCTATTGCCTTCTTTTAGGCGCAGCTCAATCTCAAGCAACTTAGCGATACCGCCAGACAATGCTGCACGGCCGATAATGTCTAACGCACGGCGCATGCTGTTGGTGTAATCCTCACCCGGCAAGTCGTTAAAGCCGTCAGCCTTCCAACGTTTAAAGGCTTTTACAAACTGCTCAAGCTCAGGCCAGAACTCTAGTTCGCTAATGCGCGAGCGAATTTTAACCGCTGATTCTGACACGCCATCAAGGAACAGCTCTTCACCCACTTCACGGGTTATACGCGCACTTTGCGAAGCGATGCGGCGGTCAATATCGGCGAGTACATCGTAGAATGCAGTCAAATCGACGCCAAAAATACGCCCTTGTTCTCGCAGCGCCATAATAGATTGCGGCACCATCACGTTTAACAACTGCTCAAGCTGTGGCACAAGTTTGCGGTAATCAAGAATGCGAATGCCTTTGTCGTTTACAAAGCTTGATTCTTCACGGGCACGCTCCCAAGTCTCAGATAAACCTGAACCTGATTTGCTGGCAATAACAGAATCGAAGTGTTC
>NZ_BPEW01000109.1 GCF_019654975.1 Shewanella sp. c952 | reverse complement strand
CCCCTCCTTCCTTTTCTTTTTCTTCCTTTTTTCTCTTTTTTCCCTCCTCTTTCTTCCCTTTCCCCTCTTCCCTTTCTCTTTCTTTCTTCTCTCTTTTTCTTTTTCTTCCTTTTCTCTCTCTCCTTCCTTCTTCCCTTCCTTCCTTCTTCCCTCTTCCTCCCCCTTTCTCTTCTTTCCTTTCCTCTCTTTCTTTCTTCTTTCCCTTTTTTTCTCTCCCTCCCTCCTTCCTCCTCTCTCTCCTCCCTTCCCTTTTCTTCTCTTCTTCTTTTTCCTTTTTCCCCCTCCCCCCCTTCCCCCCCCCCTCCTCCCTCCTCTCCCCTCTCTCTTCCCTTCTTTTTCTCCCTTTTCTCTTTCTTCTCTTTCTTCTTTCTCCCCTTTTTTTTCTCCCTCTTTCCCCTTTTCTTTCTTCCTCCCCTTTCCCTCCTTCTTCCCTTTCTTCCTTCCTTTTCCTTCCTCTTCCCCCCCCTTCTTCTCTCCTTCTTCTTTCTTTTCCCTCTCTTCCCCCTTTCTCTTCTCCCCCTCTCCTCCCCCCCTCTCCTCTTCCTTCTCTCTTCTTCCTTCTTCTTCTTT
>NZ_BPEW01000108.1 GCF_019654975.1 Shewanella sp. c952 | reverse complement strand
GTACAGCTGTCGGTTTTAATGGGGCTGTGTCATTACGCCACGCTAGCTTTACCTACCCAGACCACCCCTTACCTGCATTTACTGAGGTGAACCTTGATATTAAGCCGGGCGAGAAAATTGGCTTATTTGGTCCTGCTGGAGCAGGCAAGTCGAGTTTGTTATCAATCCTAGCTGGGCAATATCAGTTGAGCAGTGGTCAATTGTTTTATAACCATTTAGAGGCTCGCCAGTGGGCAGTGAGCGATATTCGAGAGCAGATTGGTTGGATGTCGCAGCAGCCGACTCTTATTTATGGGAGTGTGTTGGACAACTTGTTGTTTGGTCTTAAAAGGGTCGATGAGAATCAGCTAGCGAACACGATAACGAGCTCGGGTATCGATAAACTGATGGACCGTTTGGGAAGTGGCCTCGATAGCCAAGTTGGAGAATTTGGTCGGCAATTATCTGGGGGGCAACGTCAGGCAATTGCGTTAGCGAGAGTCTTGCTACGCCAGCCCAAGTTACTGCTGCTGGACGAGCCCACGAGACCGAGGCTGATCTCGTATGCCGTCTTCTGCTTGAAAAAAAAAAAAAA
>NZ_BPEW01000107.1 GCF_019654975.1 Shewanella sp. c952 | reverse complement strand
CGGCATACGAGATGCTCAGGAGTCTCGTGGGCTCGGCAGGTCCCGGCAGCATAAGCTGATAAAACGCCAAATCCAGCCAGCGACCGAACTTATAGCCCACCTGGGGTAGGGTGCCTGAGTGTTTGAACCCCAACTTCAGGTGCAGGGCGATACTGGCCTGGTTTCCGGCATCTATGGCGCCCACCATGGTGCGCATGCCGCGCTCCCGGGCCTGGGTTATCAAATGCTGCATCAGAAAGCGCGCCACCCCTTTGCCTCTATGCTCCGGGTGCACATACACAGAGTGTTCCACCGAGTAGAGGTTGGCCGGATAGCCGCGAAAGGGGCCTAAGCTGGCAAATCCCAACAGTTGTCCCTGCTCATCCTCGGCGCCCAGAATCGGCCAGTTGCCTTGCTGTTTGGCGCCGAACCAGTCGCGGATCTGCTGCTCGCTCCTTGGCTGGTATTCATAAAGGGCTGTGGTATGGGCAATGGCATGGTTGAAGATGGCGCGTATCGCCTCGCCATGTTGCTCAAGTTGGCAGTGACACAGATGCATCTTAGGCTCCCAAGGTGGTTTCGCCTGAGTATGCCACAAG
>NZ_BPEW01000106.1 GCF_019654975.1 Shewanella sp. c952 | reverse complement strand
GAGCAGTTGACGACGACCCATGTCGGAAGCTTGCTTCTTCATAGTGTCTCCTCGTGTTGAAGGTAGACGGGGGAAACTCCCCCGCATGCTTTAGCCCGTGTTGCCACGGGCAAATTCTCAGGCCAACTCGCTGGCCTTGGGCTGGATCTGTACCGCCGGGGTTTCCACCACGGGCGTGCTCAGCACCAGCTGTTCAAACTCATTGATTTCGGTTTCAAAGAAGGCCCGGCCGAGTTGTGCCACCACGGCGTAAAACGCGGCGGAGGGACAACGGGACAAGGTATCGAAGAAACGTATGATCCAGCTGCCGATATGGCGGCGGTAGAAGGCCAGTTGCTGATGGGCCGGAGCTTCCAGCAGCAATACGCTCATCACCTCGCACAGGGCGGCAACATGATCTTCCGGCTCCTTGACGTTTTCTTCGCGCTCGAAGCCCAGCTGCATCAGATCCTGACGCAGCAAAGCCAAGGGCTTGTCCATCAGCGAACCTGTCATAAACCAGCTGCCATAGGGCAGGATTTCCCCCGAGCCCACGAGACTCCTGAGCATCTCGTATGCCGTCTTCTGCTTGAAAAAAAAAAA
>NZ_BPEW01000105.1 GCF_019654975.1 Shewanella sp. c952 | reverse complement strand
ACGGCTGCTTGGCTAAGGTTTTAAATAAGGGATAGCAAGCCAATAACGCCGCGAAAAATGTTAGACCGATAGCTTGATACAGCCAGCTCCACTGCCAAACTCCCGGCATGAGCCTTGCGCCGTAGAGTTGCTCAAGGGTGAGTGCAATCATGGGTTGCAGCCAATGGCTAAGCTGTAGGCCAAGAATGAAGCCAACTAAGGAGCCTACTAGCACCAATATAAGCAGTTCAAAAAGCAGGGCGAGTAGCAGGGACCGTTGGGGCACGCCTTGCTGCTGTAGCTGCACTAACAGTTTTTGGCGTTTGAGTAGGCTGTAGCGCACGCCGTTATAAGCGATAAACAAGCCGACGATAAATGCCAGTAGGCTCATGGCCGTGAGATTGAGGTGAAAGCTTCGTGTCAGACTAGTCAGTCCCTCGCCATCATCTTGCTGAGTAAAGATAAAGTGCTGCTGGGTTTGTTGATTAAACAGTTGCTGGATCTGCTTGGTCAAATTGTTGGGATTATCAAAAAGAGCTATATAGCTCAGCTCTGCGGCTTGATTCAGAATTTTTTGCCCAAGGGAGATATCCAACAAAATAG
>NZ_BPEW01000104.1 GCF_019654975.1 Shewanella sp. c952 | reverse complement strand
TGATTCTGGCCCCGTAACAGATGCAATTGATAACGGCAGCCAAGCTCGCTGGCCAGATGTGGCTCGGGTATCTCGCCGGCAATGAGCTCGGTGCGGGTCTGCCCGGCGGCGCGGTATTGATAGACCAGATTCAGGGCCAGCCCCAAGGCTTGCCAGCGTAATTGCAGACGCTCGGTAACCAGCGCCAGCTCTTCCGGCGTCAGTGGTTTAAAGGCGGTCAGCAACACCACAGGTGCAAACCAATCCAAGCATAAGTGCTCGCTGCCTGGATAACGGCCACCGCGACCATGAAACAAACGGCCACACTCATCGCCTGGTATCAGGTCTGTGATGGCTTCCAAAAATAACTGCATGAAATCCTCAACCTCTTATTTCTGCCTTTATTCGGCATCGGATGCCGCTTCTTTATCGGCATTTTCCCGCACGGCAATACTGGCATCGTCCGAGAGCAAGATTGCCAGCCAACTGCCACTCTGGCTCGATTCCAGAGCTATCTTGACTATCATGGTGAGCGGCACGGACAGCAACATGCCGACCGAGCCCACGAGACTCCTGAGCATCCCGTATGCCGTCTTCTGCTTGAAAAA
>NZ_BPEW01000103.1 GCF_019654975.1 Shewanella sp. c952 | reverse complement strand
CAGGCAAGAAGCGTGACGACTTGCAGGCCGTAATGGCGCTGGCCCGCAATGCCGAGCTGGGCCAGCCGTTCCAGTTCAATAACTTCCGCGACTAGTCGTTAATCTGCGACTTGAGCGCATCCTGAGCAGTATCGGCCCGCTTCGGCGGGCTGTTTTTTTGCACCAGCCAAATCAGCAGCAGCACGGGCAAGCCTATGATGCTGGCGCTGACAAAGAAATTCACATAGCCAAAGGCGTTGACCCAGGCGCCGGAGAAGCCGGCAATAAACTTGGGAAACAGTAACATCACCGAAGACAGCAGCGCATATTGAGTGGCGCTGTAGCCGCTGCTGGTGAGGCTGGAAAGGTAAGCGATAAAGGCTGCTGTGGCGATACCGCCGCTGAAGTTGTCCACCGAAATCGCCAGGGTCAGCAGTGGCACGTTGTAGCCCACCATGGCCTGCAGGGCGAACAACAGATTGGTGGTGGCTACCAGGAAGGCGCCGACATAGAGGATTTTTATGGTGCCGAAGCGTGCCAACAACACCCCGCCGAATGCCGAGCCCACGAGACTCCTGAGCATCTCGTATGCCGTCTTCTGCTTGAAAAAAAAAAA
>NZ_BPEW01000102.1 GCF_019654975.1 Shewanella sp. c952 | reverse complement strand
AGATACCTTGCCGTCAAGTAGCGCTACAAATTGCTGTTTGACCTTCTCGATGTCTTTTTCTTCACGAGAACATACAGCGACCACAGGGCAGCCTAGCTCTTCGCTCATTTTAACTACGTCAATCTTAATGCCACGTTCAAGCGCTGCATCAATCTTGTTTAATACAACCACCAACGGAATGCCCAACTCACGTAGCTGCACAGTTAAATATAGGTGGCGTTCGATATTAGTCGCATCAACAAGGTTAATGATGCCGTCAATAGGTTGATCAGCTAGATACTGCTGGGCAATTTGCTCGTCTAAAGAGCAATCACAGCTATTACCTGCTGGCAAAAGATCGTAAATCCCCGGTAAGTCCGTTAAAAATACGTCAGTGCCTTGTAGTGCAAACTGACCGGTCTTTTTCTCAACGGTTACGCCTGACCAGTTACCCACTTGCTGGTTAGAGCCTGTGAGCGCATTAAATAGTGTAGATTTACCCGCATTTGGGTTACCAACAGTGACACAGTTAAATTGTTTAGCCATTCGCTTTTTCAACCTCTATAATATCTGCTAAATCGCGACGCATACATAATTTACTGCCACGGATATCCAGTTCAACGCCCGAGCCCACGA
>NZ_BPEW01000101.1 GCF_019654975.1 Shewanella sp. c952 | reverse complement strand
AGGTGTACTGGCCATCGCTGCCCAGGCTAAAGGTGCCGACACCGTTGAGGGTGACGTCACTGCCATCGGCATTATAGACGGTGTTGTCGCCGGCAATGGTGAAGGTGGTGATACTGAGATCGCCATCAACACTGCTGCCATCAATCACATTGCCGCTGACTTCCGGGCTGTCCTCGACGATGCTGCGAGTTTCATTATCATCGCTGAAATCATCGTTCACCGGGGTGACGGTCAAGGTCAGGGTCGAGGTATCTGTCGCGCCCGAGCCATCGGTTAAGGTGTAAGTGATCACCGGCACGCTGCCGTTATAGTTGGCGGCAGGGGTAAAGGTGTACTGGCCATCGCTGCCCAGGCTAAAGGTGCCGACACCGTTGAGGGTGACGTCACTGCCATCGGCATTATAGACGGTGTTGTCGCCGGCAATGGTGAAGGTGGTGATACTGAGATCGCCATCAACACTGCTGCCATCAATCACATTGCCGCTGACTTCAGGGCTGTCCTCGACGATGCTGCGAGTTTCATTATCATCGCTGAAATCATCGTTCACCGGGGTGACGGTCAAGGTCAGGGTCGAGGTATCTGTCGCGCCCGAGCCATCGGTTAAGGTGTAAGTGATCA
>NZ_BPEW01000100.1 GCF_019654975.1 Shewanella sp. c952 | reverse complement strand
GATCCCCACATGGCCGTAGGCTTCGGCGATTTTGGCAAAATCAGGCACCGAGTCCATATAAGAATGGGAGTGGCGGCCCGAGTAGATCATGTCCTGCCACTGTTTCACCATCCCGAGGAAGCGGTTGTTGAGATTGATGATTTTCACCGGCACATCGTATTGCAGTGCGGTGGAAAGCTCTTGAATATTCATCTGAATCGAACCGTCGCCGGTGACACACACAACGGTTTCATCCGGCATCGCCATCTTGACACCCATGGCGGCCGGCAAGCCGAATCCCATGGTGCCCAGGCCTCCTGAGTTGATCCAGCGCCGTGGTTTGTCGAAAGGATAATAGAGAGCGGCAAACATCTGGTGCTGGCCAACATCCGAGGCCACATAGGCATCACCGTTTGTCAGGCGATAGAGGGTTTCTATCACTTGCTGAGGCTTGATCCGTTCGGCATTGCGCTGATACTCGAGGCAGTTGCGGCTGCGCCAGGAAGCAATTTGCTGCCACCAGTGTTGCAGCGCCTCGTCATCCTGAGGCATTACCTTGTCTTCATCCAGCAATTGCAGCATCTCGTTCAGTACCTTATCGGCCGAGCCCACGAGACTCCTGAGCATCTCGTATGCCGTCTTCTGCTTGAAAAAA
>NZ_BPEW01000099.1 GCF_019654975.1 Shewanella sp. c952 | reverse complement strand
TTACCACGGTGTGGTTCATGACTGGGGTGAAGTCGTAACAAGGTAGCCCTAGGGGAACCTGGGGCTGGATCACCTCCTTACCTATACGACTAACTCACATCTGAAGTATGAAAATACGTTTGAGTGTTCACACAGATATGCTTGTTATAAAGAAAGAGCAAATTACGTTGGGTCTGTAGCTCAGCTGGTTAGAGCGCACCCCTGATAAGGGTGAGGTCGGTGGTTCAAGTCCACTCTGACCCACCAATATCTTTCCTTATCTTTGATAAGAAAGGTTTGGTTGACGTAAATTTGTTTGACTGCATGTAAATGGGGCTATAGCTCAGCTGGGAGAGCGCCTGCCTTGCACGCAGGAGGTCTGCGGTTCGATCCCGCATAGCTCCACCATTTACTTTGCTGGTTATCATATGATGACTAAGTAGACTTACTTTTCTCGCTGAATAAGTAAGGCATGCATGGATAGAGATGCCAAAGATAAATGAGAAATTTATCTTTGGCTTTTTTAAGCCCGTTCTTTAAAAATTTGGAAAGCTGATAGTGTTAATCTGAAAGGGATAACAACTACGATTTATCGTACTGTTATTTATAGGATTAACGCGAAATTAAAAAATTGAGTTCTAAACACTTAAACATTAA
>NZ_BPEW01000098.1 GCF_019654975.1 Shewanella sp. c952 | reverse complement strand
AGGAGAAAAAAAAAAAAGGAGAAAGAAAGGGGAGAAAGGAAAAGGAGGGAGAAAAAAGGAAAAAGAGAAGAGAAAAGAGAGGGAGAGGGGAGAGGGGGAAGAGGAAGGAAGAGAAAGGAAAAGAAAGGGGGGGGGAGGAAGAGGGAGGAGGGAAGAGAAAGGAAAAGAGGAAAAGAAGGAAAAAAAGGAAAGAAAGGAAGGGGGGAAGAGAAAGGAGAGGAAAAGAAGAGGAAAGGAGGAGGGGGAGGGAGAAAGGAGGAAAAGAGAAGGGAAGGAAGGGAGAGAGGGGGGAGAAGGGGGGGGAGGGGAGAGAGAGAAGGAAAAGAAAAGGAGGGAGGAAAAAGAGGGGGGGGAAAAGAGGGAAGAGAAGAGAGGGGGGGAGAAAGAGAGGGAAAGAGGAAAGAAGGGGGAAAAGGAAGGAAGGAAAGGGAGGCAGACAGGGAGGGAAAGAGGAGGAAAGAGAAAGGGGAAAGGGAGAAAGGGAAAAAAAAAGGGAAGAAAGGGGGGAAGAGAGGAAAGGGGGAAGGGAGGGAAAGAAAAGAAGAGAAAGGGAAGAGAGAGAAAAGAGAGAGAAAAGGAAGGGGGAAAGGGGGAAAGAAAGGGGGGGGGAAGGGAAAGGAAGGAGAAGAGGGGGGGGGG
>NZ_BPEW01000097.1 GCF_019654975.1 Shewanella sp. c952 | reverse complement strand
TCTAGTACGGTCTCGTGGGCTCGGTATACCAACGGCATCAATAAATCACGCATCTATTGAATGACATTTGTATGACTCGTGCACTCATTAAAATTTGGATAATCATTTTTCTATTGGCTTTGCTGTAATGTCGCTAAGCGTTTCTCTGTATTCTTTCTGCCCTGCTCAATATGGCGTCGCATTAGTAAACTGGCTAACTCACCATCTCGCTGGGCAATCGCCTCGACAATGCGCCGATGGTCAGCCAAGGCCTTGGTCGGCCGGTTGATGTTGGTGCATTGATAACGATACATTCTCAGTAGGTGATAAAGACCACCAATCAAGGTTTCTTGAAGGTGTTTACTCCTACTGGCCTGAATGATTCGATAGTGAAAATCCACATCGCCCTCTTTTTGAAAGAAAGTATCCCCAGCCGCTAATGCCTGCTCTTGTTTGACGAGCAGTGCCTCTAACTGTGCGAGTTCCTCTTGATTGATATGTTGTGCCGCAAGCTCACAGGCCATGCCTTCTAATACGCTGCGCAGTCGATATAAATCGTTAAGCTCCTCGATTGTTAATTCTGCAACCCGCGCGCCAATATGGGGTGTTCTGACAATGAGGCGTCGTCGCTCTAGGGTGAGCAGTGCTTCTCTTGTCGGCCCGCGACTCATTCCATAT
>NZ_BPEW01000096.1 GCF_019654975.1 Shewanella sp. c952 | reverse complement strand
GATTATATTCTTGAATTGCTGAATAGTATTCTAGAAGATATTCTGCTAAGTGCATTTGCATATGAGATACTCATAATAGATGATGGCTCGAAAGACATTACTTATGATAAAGTGAAAGACTTTGTATTGAAAAACCCCAGTATTGTACTCAATGCAATGTTTTTGGATAATGTAGGAATTTCAAATAATTTGAATAGAATCGTAAAAGAGTCTAACGGTGAGTTTATTCGACTGTGCGCATCTGACGATTTAATTGTAGCAGGTTCTACAAATATTTTAATTAATGAGTTTGAGCCATCTAATTATTGTGTTGTCGGTGATGGGAATGTTATTAATACTGTAGGGAATGATATTTCAAGTTCTTTAGTTGATTTTCACTCTGGTAATAAAAATTTCCTTTTATCCTCTCAGAATATAAAAAATGAGATAATTAGGAATTATAGTTTTGCTGGCCCCTGCTTGCTAATAAGGAAAACTTTTTTTAATTTTTATTCATATGACTCTGAATCAAAAATTGATGATTATGATTTCTTTGTAACCTTAGTAACGTTGACAACATCAAACACAGTTAAGTTCATTGATGAGAGTGTTTGTAAGTATAGAGTACATAAAACTAACACCTCCAAAAGCAGGGATGTAAATACTCGCTTAGAAAATCAAATGTCTATGT
>NZ_BPEW01000095.1 GCF_019654975.1 Shewanella sp. c952 | reverse complement strand
GAACCGTAAGATTTAGACAACTAATTCCAGTAAAGCTTGTTTATGTCTTCTGCATTCGTGCCCTCTTTTTTTCAGCGTTTTAAAAACGCCGCATCAATCTATTGCCATAAAAGGGTATTAATCTTACTTCTACTCGGTTTTTCGGCTGGCTTACCCCTGATGCTGGTTTTTTCCACCCTATCATTCTGGTTACGTGAAGCAGGAGTTGATCGTACTGCCATCGGTTACTTTAGCTGGATAGCACTCGCTTATGGCTTTAAGTGGGCTTGGTCCCCCCTTGTGGATCGGATGTCACTGCCAATATTCACTCGGCTGTTAGGACGCAGGCGCGGTGGGATGATGTTCGCCCAGCTACTGCTCGTCGCCGCAATTATCGGCATGAGTCAAAGTGATCCCCTTGCCGATCTCGTAAGGCTAGCCCTATTTGCCTTAATGGTTGCCTTTGCCTCTGCCACCCAAGATATTGTTATCGATGCATTTCGAATTGAGTCGGCGCCGGTGAAAATGCAGGCCGCACTGGCTGCCGCCTATCAAGTGGGCTATCGAAGCGCCATGATTGTCGCGACAGCTGGTGCACTTACAATAGCTGCATGGATAGAGCCTAACAGCGAAAGCTACAGCTTAATGTCATGGCAAACGGCGTATTTAGTCATGGCAGGTCTCATGTCTATCGGCA
>NZ_BPEW01000094.1 GCF_019654975.1 Shewanella sp. c952 | reverse complement strand
GGGGGAAGGAAAAGAGGAAAAGAGAGAAAGAAAGAGAGAGGGAAGAGGAAAGGGGAGGAAAAAGAAGAGAGGGGGGAAGAAGAGAAGGAGAAGGGGGGGGAGGGAGGGGGGGAAGGGGGAGGAGGGAAGAGGAAAAGGAAGAAAGAAGAAAGAGAAGGAAAGAAGAGAGAAAGAGAGAAGGAGAGGGGGGAAGGGGGGAGGGAGGAAGAAGAGAGAGGGAGAAGGAAGGGAAAGAGCGGAGGAGGGAAAGGGGAAAAAAAAGAAGGGGGGAGGGAGAAGAAAAAGGGAAGGAGGGAAAAAAGGAAGGGGAGGAGAAAGGGAAAAAAAGAGAAGGAAGGGGGAAGAGGAGGGAGAGGGAAAAGAGGGGGGAGGAGGGAAGAGGGAAGAAAAAGGAAAAAGGGGAGAAGAGGGAAAGGAAGAAAAAAAAAAGGAAGAAAAGGGAGAAAAGAAGGGAAGAGAAGAGGGGAAGGAGGAGGAAGAGGAAAAAAAGAGGAAAAGAGGGAGGGGAAAGGGAAAGGAAAAGGAGGGAGAGGGGGGGGAAGAGGAGAAAAAGGGAGGAAAGGAAGAGGAAAGAAGAGGGGAAGAAAAAGGAAGAGGGAAAGGGGAAGGGGAAAAAAAGGGGGGGAAAAAAGAGAAGAGAAAGGAGGGGGGAAGGGGAGGGGAAAGGAGGGAAGGGGAAAAAGAAG
>NZ_BPEW01000093.1 GCF_019654975.1 Shewanella sp. c952 | reverse complement strand
GCCTCATCCTGGTGACGGGCATAAACGGTTGGGAAAGCAATACGGATGAGTGGCAGATGGACATTGTCTTCCATCGAGATATAGCGGCTCTTGTCCAGCGTTACCAAAGGTTTGGCATCGGTCGCCACCTCAGGCCCCTTGGGAATATCGACAAAGTACTTGCTGACCCAGGCCAGCGTCTGCGCGGTATCGATATCACCGCCTATGGTCAGAGTGGCATTGTTGGGGCCGTACCAGCGTTGGAAGAAGTGTCTTACATCATCGGGCGTGGCACGGTCGAGATCCTCGGGCCAACCTATCACAGGCCAGGAATAAGGATGACCGGCGGGATAAAACGCCTGATTGAAACGTTCATTCATCCGCCCATAAGGACGGTTATCGATGCGCTGGGCCCGTTCGTTTTTCACGGTTTCCCGCTGCACTTCAAATTTCTTGTCGGTCAGGGCCGGAAGCAGATAACCCATGCGGTCCGACTCCAACCAAAGCATTTTTTCCAACTGATTACTGGGAACGGTTTCGAAATAGTTGGTGCGATCAGTGTTGGTGGTGCCATTCAAGGTGCCGCCGGCTTCGGTGACTATCTTGAAATGCTGTTCATCGGCCACATGCTCGGAGCCCTGGAACATCATGTGTTCAAACAGATGGGCAAAACCACTGCGCCCCGCCTGCTCTCTGGCCGAGCCCACGAGACAGGCAGAAATCTCGTATGCCGTCTTCTGCTTGAAAAAA
>NZ_BPEW01000092.1 GCF_019654975.1 Shewanella sp. c952 | reverse complement strand
GTTTTTTTTTTCAAGCAGAAGACGGCATACGAGATTCGCCTTAGTCTCGTGGGCTCGGTCATGTGGGATATGGACCGCGAGCTTGACAGGGACTACTTGCAAAAAAGCCTAAAGCACTATCGAAACATTGACCAAGGTTTATTAAAAACGCAGCAAAATGGCTTGCTCACTGCTGAGCAGCAAAAAGAAAAAACAACCATAGACCAAGTTATCGCCGAATATCAGGGCTTAGGATATAATCCTGCGTCTTTACTCTCCCCAGCGATTCCTAGTCAACTTGAGCCGAGCTAACCTATGCGCCTGTTAAAATCTACCATTCATGCCGATATCGCCCACCTTGCCACAGATGAACTTACAGCTAAAAGCTTTCATCGCCAAGCTGCTCGCGGCATCATCCTCAAAGGCAAGGAGATCTTAATGCTCTATACCGAGCGCTACCATGACTACAGTATTCCAGGTGGTGGCATCGATGAGGGTGAAGAGATTCAAAGCGGCCTCATTCGTGAGCTAGAGGAAGAAACGGGGGCGCGGCATATTGAGATTGTCAGTGAGTTTGGTCGCTACCAAGAGTTTCGCCCTTGGAATAGGGATGGCTTCGAAGTGGTGCATATGGAATCATTTTGCTTTGTTTGCGATATTCACCCTGAACTCGGCGAAACCAAATTAGAAGCCCATGAGATCCAAAACGGCATGGCCCCAGTGTGGATCAATATTCATCAAGCCATCGCTCACAACGAGCACACTATGGCT
>NZ_BPEW01000091.1 GCF_019654975.1 Shewanella sp. c952 | reverse complement strand
CTTTCCTTTTTCTTTTTTCCTTTCTTCCCTCTCCTCCCCCTTTCTCCCCCCCTCTCCCTCTCCTTTCTCTTCCTCTTTCTTTCCCCCTCTTCCCCCCCCTTTCCCCCTTCTTTTCTCCTTTCCCTCCCTTCTTTCTCCTCTCCTTTCTCCTCTCCCTCCTCCCTTCCTCTTTCTTCTCCCCTTTTCTTCCCTTCTCCCCCTCTTCTCCCTCTTCCTTTTTCTTTCCCTTTCCCCCCTCTTCCCTCCCTTCCCTCCTTTTTTCTCCCTCCTCTTCTTTCTTTCCCCCCTTCCTTCCCTTTCCTCCCTCCCCTCCCCTTCCGCTGGCTCGGCTCCCTGCTGCTGCGTGGCCCGGTCTCGGCCTTCCCCTGTGCGCCGCCCCCCCCGTCTCTTGCCCTCCTCCCGCCCTCTTCTTCTCTTCCCCTCTCCCTCCCTTTTTCCTCTTTTCTTTTCCCTTCTCCCTCCCCCCTCCCCTCTTTACTCTATTTCTTTTTTTCTTATTTCACTCTTTCTCCTATTTACCCCCTCTTTTATTTTATTATCTTCCACTTCCCCTTCCCTTCTTCTCCCCCCCCTCTTTTTCTCTCCCCCCTCTTTTCTCCTCTTCCCCCTTTCTTCCTTTTTCTTCCACCCCTTCTTTTTTTTTTTTTTTTTTCTTTTCTTTCCCCCCTTCTTTCCCCTCTCTTCTCTCCTTTCTCTTCTCCCCCTCTCCTCTCCCCCTCTCCTCCTCCTTCTCTCTTCTTCCTTCTTCTTCTTTCCCCCCCCCCC
>NZ_BPEW01000090.1 GCF_019654975.1 Shewanella sp. c952 | reverse complement strand
GGTCTCGTGGGATCGGTGCTAAATAGGGTGGTTAATATACCAATAGACATAAGTCCTGCCATCACTATATATGCGGTTTGCCAAGACGTTAAACTGTATGCTTCGCTATTGGGCTCTATCCAAGCAGCAATAGTTAATGCACCTGCTGTAGCTACAATCATGGCGCTGCGGTACCCGACCTGGTAAGCGGCGGCAAGTGCCGCCTGCATTTTTACAGGAGCAGACTCAATCCGAAATGCGTCAATAACAATATCTTGTGTAGCAGAGGCAAATGCAACCATTAGCGCAAATAGTGCTAGCCTTTCAAGATCTGCTAACGGGTCACTTTGACTCATTCCGACAATCGCTGCTACAAGTAAAAGTTGGGCAAACATCATCCAGCCGCGTCGGCGCCCCAATAGTCGAGTGAATATAGGAAGCGACATTCTGTCGACAAGTGGTGACCAAGCCCACTTAAAGCCATAAGCGAGTGCTATCCAGCTAAAGTAACCAATTGCTGTACGGTCAACACCAGCTTCCCGAAGCCAGAACGACAACGTTGAGAATACCAACATTAACGGTAGGCCTGCGGAAAAACCGAGCAATAACAGGATAAGAACCCGTTTATGACAATAAATTGATGCAGCGTCTTTAAAACGCGAAAAGAAAGAATGCACGGGGGCGAACCACCTAAGGTAGGGAAATAACAATGAGTTCAACTAGCTTACGTAGGACGGTGCCAGGGTTCAAGGGCACAATAATGTTTTTTACTTCACGATAGTGATTACTGCCGGAGGGGTTAATACCTGCACGAGATT
>NZ_BPEW01000089.1 GCF_019654975.1 Shewanella sp. c952 | reverse complement strand
GAATAGGTTTTATCTTTATTTAACCTTTCCTATAGTAATTCAACTTGCATTGGTCTTTTTGTTTTTCTATATTCCAGAAAACATGTACTTGTCATTTTTGTTTCTTCCTTCTAGTTTTTTATTTTGCGCCATTTTTTGTAGCTTTTTTACTAAAAAAGAAATTTCGATAAGTAAAGCAATTAGAATTCAAGTGTATGACTTTGAAATGAAATTGTTTTTATTTTTTTGTTATTTTGTTATTGCACTTATTCCTTTAGATATTTTCTTTAATGGCTTTAAGTTACTAAAACCATGGACATATGCTGAGTTTAACGGATTTGGTAGGTATATTAGACATATTACCAATTTTTCATGGCTATTGTGCTTATTTGGGAGCTTGTTTTATAAAAGAGGTTTTAAGTTTAAGTTTATTTTATTGGTTGGGTTAATTGCTCCTATTCTCTTTATTGACCGAAACCGATTATTAATGGGATTGTTTTCGATATTTTTAGTATGGTATTACTCAGAAGAACATAGCTCTGACTTTTCTAATAAAAAATTAAAAGCTGTTTTTTTTATAGTATTTATAGGTTTGATTTTTTCTTTTATTGGCAGTATTCGTTCAGGGAGTGGTTTTTTTGTTCCTACTTCTGGAGACTCTTTAGTAAATGGTTACTTCCCTCTAAGTAAATATTTTTATTTTTTACCCTCTGGTGTGCAGCAAATAGTGCTTTATATTACTACACCTCTCTTTAATTTTTCACATATGATTTATTTAAACTTTAGTTCTGATGTTTTTTTATTAAAACAGTTAGCCTTTTTATC
>NZ_BPEW01000088.1 GCF_019654975.1 Shewanella sp. c952 | reverse complement strand
TTTTTTTTTTCAAGCAGAAGACGGCATACGAGATCCTGAGATGTCTCGTGGGCTCGGCGTCGGCAAAGTTGACGAACAAATTCTTTGCTCGCCAACGGTACTTCTCATCGGTATATACCCAAAGTTCAGATTCTGCCAGCTCACTACCGCGCATTAAGCTGTGGAGTAACTTCTCTAACCCTTCACGAACGATACGTTTTTCTGGAGCCGCTTGTGGCTCTGTGCTTCGAAGATTTCCTTGCACCACTGCCTGCTGGCTTTCACAGCCTGCTACGCCTAGTTCGCTAGTGACTTGATGCTCGGGCTTCGATTCTGCTCGGGAGTCAGATTGAGAAGTCGATTTAGCTTTCAGGCTATTTTGCTCCTTAGTCGGATCACTCTTATCTAACCTATTCTTATCTAGCTCAAGCTTAGCAAGAGCACTCTTGGATATAATCGCTTTGCTCTGGCTAGGCTGACGGCTAAAGTCGATGATCATTGCGTCGCTATCGACCAATAACTGATTCACTTCAGTAGCATGTAGCTCTTCACGTTCTTTTGCCGCCGAGGGCTTAAACTCACGACAAGCTGCTTTATGGTAACGCGAGCCAAAGCAAGCCGCCTTACCGTCTTTAGACGCTTTACGATAATAGGCCTTACTTGCACAGGCTGGGCACACCAAAACTTGACGATACTTCTCGATGTCACGTTCACTGAGTTTTTGAAACTTAAAAACAGAATAAGTAACAGGGTTCGACTCATCGAATAAACATATTGCGTCAAGCATGCTAACTCTCTCAATTACATTATGTTTTTATAATAGTTAATATC
>NZ_BPEW01000087.1 GCF_019654975.1 Shewanella sp. c952 | reverse complement strand
TAATCGTATTATCTGGTGATAGACCTCCAGAGCTTATCGATTGCGGCGCCAATCATGAGAGGAGGAAGAAGGAGAAGGGGGAGAAGGAGGAAAAGAAAAGAAAAAGGAAGAAAAAAGAGAGAAAGAGGGAGAAGAAAGAAGGGAGGAGAAGGGGAGAGGAAGAGGGGGGAAAAAAAAGGAAAAAAGGAAAGGAGAGGGAGAGGAAGAAAAAGAAGGGGAAAGGGAAAGAAGAGGAGAAAGAAAGAAAGAGGGAAAGAGAAGAAAGAGAAGAGAAGAAAGGGAGGGGAAAAGAAAGGGGGAAAGAAAAGAGAGGAAGGAAGAGAGAAAAGGGGAGGAAAAGGGAAGGGGGGAGGGGAGAAAGAGGGAAGGGGAAAAAAAAGAGGGAAAGAGAAGAGGGGGAGGAGGAAAGGGAGAGGGGAAGAGAAAAAGGGAGAAGAGGGAGAAAGAAGGGGAGAGAAGAAGAAAGGAAGAAAAAGGAAAGAAAGGAGGGGGAGAAAGGGGGAAGGAAAGGAGAAAGAAGAGAAGAGAAGAAGAAAGGGGGAAGAAGAGGGGGGAGAGGGGGGGGAGGGGAGGGAGGAAGGAAAAAAGAAAAAGGAAGAAAAAGAGGAAAGGGAAAAAAAGAAGGGGGGGGAGGGGAAAGAGGGAGAGAGGAGAAAGAGGGAGGGAGAAGGGAGGGAAGAAGGGGGGGGGGAGGAGAAGGAGGAAAAAGAGGGAGGGGGGAGGAGAAGAGGAAAAAAGGGAGAGAGGGGAGAGAGGAAGAGGGAGGGAAAGAGAAGGGGAGGGGGAAAGAAGGGAGGGAGAGGAAGGGGGAGGAAGGGGAGGGGGAGGAGAGGAAGGGGGGGAAGGAGAGGGGGAGAAGAACAGGCCAAGGC
>NZ_BPEW01000086.1 GCF_019654975.1 Shewanella sp. c952 | reverse complement strand
ATTTATAACCAATTACGGCCGCATCTTAGTTTAGGAATGAAAACGCCGAACGAAGTGCATGAAAAAGCCAGTAGGGGGTACCAACTGGCTTAATAAAAACCGTCAACCTATTTTAGGACTAGACATACAAAACTTTTTTGCTCCCCAACGACAAAATAAATGGCCTAGCGTCCCCATTGCATGCAAGTGCCTTCATCGCCCTCCCCCTCAAATACAAAAAATGTCGCGCAACTGAATTGCTGAATACACTTCTGCCATCGGATTCATCCAAAGGCCACAATACCCGATGACTTAAGGAATATTGGAGCTTATCATGCCCATAAACTCTTATATCCGAACTACCATTGTTAGATCTGAGCCAAAGCCCTTAAATCACGACTACTATTCTTAGTATTAATAATGCCGTAAGGCCGAGACCTTTTGTCATTAACGCAACAGTCGTAGCCCATTCAGCCAGATAAAGCTTAGCTGTCGATACGCAGACTATAGAGAGCTGCCGCCGTAAACATCAGCTGAATTGCTGATAAGGGCCATACCGATACAAACCAATGACTACAATACAAACTGGATACTGCGTTAGTAACCTTTTTAGGGCATGCAATTATCTAGCAGTCTAAGTTAGACGAGTACGATAAAGATTTTTTGTCTTACCATATATCAATGTGCTTATGAGTTATCCAATCAGATAGAACAGCGAACACGCCCAGCTGTTGAAACTCTTCCTACAACCTATAAATAGTACGAGCATAGATCCCCCTCTCCTATCGCCTTTGCGTGTTTATTCACCTCTGTGGCTGTGGCTGTGGCTGTGGCTGTGGCTGTGGCTGTGGCTGTGGCTGTGGCTGTGGCTGTGGCTGTGGCTGTGGCTGTGGCTGTGGCTGTGGCTGTGGCTGTGGCT
>NZ_BPEW01000085.1 GCF_019654975.1 Shewanella sp. c952 | reverse complement strand
AGCGAAAAAACTATTTCCTCTTCTTCTTCTCGCTTGCTTCTCCCTTTTGCTTGTTCCGCTTCCCTGCTCCGCTCGCCTGTTCCTTTCCTCCCGCCTCTCTCCGTTGGTCCCCCTCTTCCTCTTTCTCCTTTCTTTCCCTCTTTTTTTTTCTCTCTTCCTCTCCCCTTCTCTCCCTTTCTTCCTCTTCCCCCGTTTTCGCCCTTTTTCCCCTCCTTCTTCCCCCCCCTTCCTTTCCCCTCTCCCTTTCCCCCTTTTTCCTCCCCTCCTCTTCCCTTGTCTCTCGGTGCCCCTCCCTGTCGGCCTTCCCCTCGCTGGGCTCCCTTCCTGCCGCGGCATCCCGCTTTTCCCCTCTTTCCCCCCCTCTCCTTTTTCCCCCTTCTCCTTTTTCTTTTTCCTCTCTCCTCCCTCCCTCTCTCTCTTACGGCCCTCTTCCTCCCTCTTTCCCTCCCTCTCTCTCTCTTCCTCTCCCTTCCCTTCCTTCTCTTTCTTTTTTTCTCTCTCTCCTTTCTCCCCTTCCCCCCCCCTTCCCTCTTTTTCCCTTCCTTTTTCCTTCCTTCCCCCTCTCCCTTCCCCCCTTTCCCTTTCCCTCTTCTCCCTCCCCTTTTTTTCCTCCTTCTCCTCCTCCTTCCTCTTTTCTCTTTCTTTTCTCCTCTTTTTCTTCTTTTCCTTTTCTCCCTTTTCTTTCTTTTCCTTCTTCCCCTTCCTCTTTCTTCTTCTCTTTTCTCTCTCTCTTTTTTCCTCCTTTTTTCCTTCTTCTCTTCTTTCTCTCCTTGTTCCGTTCCCCCCTTCTCGTTCCTCCCCCTCGTTCCTTTCTTGCCTCTTTTCTCTCCTTCTTCCCTTCCCCTCCTTCTTCTTTTTCTCTTTCTCTTTTTTTCTCTTCTTTTTTCCTTCTCTCCTTCCTCCCCCTTTCTCCTC
>NZ_BPEW01000084.1 GCF_019654975.1 Shewanella sp. c952 | reverse complement strand
GTTTTTTCAATTGCCGCAGTATCCATAACTAAAAGCCTGGGCGAGCAGATGGCCAATATGCCGATATTGGAAGAGCGCACTATGGCGCAATGGGTTGCCCATAATCAAATGGTAGAAGCGCGTTTTGTTTTTTTACTAGCAGAAGACGGCATACGAGATTTCTGCCTGTCTCGTGGGCTCGGCCATAAGATGCAAAGTGGCGGCGGTGTTGTGGCCCAGATCATGGATGGGGTACTGCTCGAGAATGTTGAGGATCTCTATGATATGGATGCCACCCGATGATGGCGGCGGCATGGAAACCACCTCATAGCCTCGATAGTGTCCGCGCACCGGCTGGCGCTCTATGGCCTGATAGTTGTTGAGATCCTCAAGGGTCATGATGCCGCCGGCAGCCTGAATGGCACTCACCAGTTTCTCGGCGGTTTCCCCTTGGTAAAATCCTTTGCTGCCCTGTTTGGCAATCAGCTCCAGCGAGTGAGCCAACTCAGGCTGCTTGATGATATCGCCCGGTACAAAGCTGCTGCCATCTGCCTTGTAGAAGATGGCGGCAGAGCTTGGCCATTGGGAGATGCGGCGCTTAACCCCATCGAGGGAGTTGGCCAGATCTGAAGTAACGCTGATCCCATCCCGCGCCAGTTTGATCGCCGGGGCTATCACTTGCTCCCGTTTCATGGTGCCATACTTGGACAGGGCCAGCTCCATGCCCATCACAGTGCCGGGAACGCCTACCGCCAGGCCGTGCTCGCGGCTGAGTTTATTGACCGCATTGCCCTTGTCATCGAGGAAGATATCCCTGTGGGCCTTGGAAGGCGCCATCTCCCGATAGTCTATGGCTATGGTCTTGTTTTCCTTCGCCAGGTGTACCAGCATGAACCCGCCGCCACCTATATTGCCGGCCCGGGGCAAAGTTACTGCCAGGGCATAACCC
>NZ_BPEW01000083.1 GCF_019654975.1 Shewanella sp. c952 | reverse complement strand
ATATAATCTGCATGATTAAATGATGGGATCGCATATGTGACCATCACACTGGAGCTATTAAAGTTTTCACTTTTAATAACAAAGTTAAATTTGTTCTTTTTTGAATACAAAATAAAACCACCACGTTAATAACATTAGACATAATAGCTGTGTGACTAGATATGCCAGAGGAACTCCAATCATCCCAAACAAATCAGCAGAAAACAAAGTTAATAATGCAAATGTCAAACTAAAAGAAACTTCTAAAGAAGCATAGAGTTTCAATTTTTGTTTTGAAATGATCAAATATGACAAAAGCCAACAACCAACTTTTAAAATATCTCCGGGTAGTTGATAGATGAGAAATTCATTCGGTACAGAAAATTCATCACTATACAAAATTGGTAACCAGATCCCCTTACCAAAATAAACAAATATAACGCTAATTAATAACACAGGAAAAGCAAAATATATGACGCTTTTTAAAACAGATACAGTTTCAATGTAGTTACTAGCCCGAGCTAACTTAGGTAACACAATTGCAGACAAACCAAGAGTAATAACTGTTGTGTAGATCTCAGAAACTCTCCACATAGCTTGCCAATTACCTGTAGCCACCACACCGTAATTATCAATAAGTGAATTTCGGATAACCATCAATACAATAGGAGCGAGAAAAACACTCAATGATGCCGTACAAAAATATTTTAAAAGACATTTTAGTTGTTCGGTTTCAATTAATTTCTTTAGTTTATTTAGCCTAACTAATTTAAGATATGGAAAAGATGTTAAAGTGAAAACAATAACACCACAGAATGGTATGAATAAAATTGATGATATGTATACATTCAGGCTACCAGTTACAAAATAAATAACTAAGAGTATTAAAATATACAACACCATAGAGATAATGTTTAATATCAGATATGGTTTGAATTTAAGTAAACCTGTATTCATTGCGTTACCAAGTGAATACAGATG
>NZ_BPEW01000082.1 GCF_019654975.1 Shewanella sp. c952 | reverse complement strand
TTCACTTTCAATCACAGGTCTTGGTCGTGAGATTGAGAGCAAAGCCATGGAAAAACATAAGATTAAACGCGTAGATAGGCTTTGTAGTAACACCTATTTACATCGCGATATCGAGTTCATTTATACCCGTATGACTTACCTGTTAGTGGGGACCATGCAGCAGCCAATTATTCATATCGATTGGTCAGATCTTGATGACCGAAAGCAACATTTTCTAATTAGAGCATCACTTGCTGCTCAAGGGCGATCTTTAACACTTTATGAAGAGATACACCTACTTAATAAGAAAGAGAAACCAAGAACTCACCTATTATTTCTGACAAAATTAAAGGCTATGTTGCCCAATGGCTGCAAGCCTATCATCGTAACTGACGCAGGCTTTCGTATTCCTTGGTTTAAGCAGGTTTTGTCTCTTGGCTGGGATTATGTAGGCCGCTTTAGAAATCGGACACACTGCAGAAAAAGTTCGGTTCATCAGTGGTATCCAGTCAAAAAGCTTTACGCTCAAGCAAGCTCTATAGCCAAAAATCTTGGCGTATATCTTTTAGGTGAGCAGACTTCTTTCAGCTCTCGTTTAGTTATCTTCAAACGCGATCCTAAAGGACGAAAAGATAGAACCGCAACAGGTGATAAAAGCAGGCGTAGTAAGCAGTCTCGTACGAGTGCCGAGCGAGAAAAAGAACCTTGGTTACTAGCGACATCACTTTGTAACTCAAACTTTAAGGCTAAAAGAATCGTTAAGATTTATGCCACAAGAATGCAGATAGAGGAAAGCTTTAGAGATGTTAAAACAGGCCTGAAAATGAATGATAGCGGTACCCGAGTAGTGAGCAGGCTCAGCGTATTGCTACTCATTGCCTGCTTGTCTCAATTTGTGCTTTATCTTTTAGGATTAGCGGTGAAAGCTGCTGGTAAACACTGGCAATATCAAGCTAACTCAATAAAGCACCGCAACGTACTCTCAAACCAATTCATAGGCTTGAGAGCATACAAAGATAGGAAC
>NZ_BPEW01000081.1 GCF_019654975.1 Shewanella sp. c952 | reverse complement strand
TTTCTCCCCTCCCTCCCCTTTTTCCCTCCTTCCTCCCCCTTCTTTTCTTCTCCTCCCTCTCTTTTCCCCCCCCCTCCTTCTCTCTTCCCTCTTTTTCTTTCTCCTCCTTTTCTCCCCTTCTTCCCTTTTTTCTTCTTCTTCCCCCCCTTCCTCTCTCCCTTCTTCCCCTTTCTCTTTCCCCCCTTCTTTTTCTTCTTTTTTCCCCCCTTTTCCCCCCTTCTCCCCCTTCTCCCTTCCTTTTTTCTCCTCTTTTCCTTCCCCTTCCTCCCTTTCCTTCCTTTTTCTTCCCCCCTTTCCTCTTTCTCTCCCCTCCCCCTTTCCTTTCCCCCCCTCCTTTTTCCTTTCCCTCCTTCCCTCCCTTCTTTTTTTTCTTCTTCCTCTCTCTTCTCCTCTTTCCTCTCTTTCTTTTTCCCCCTTTCCTTTCTTTTCCTCTCTTCTCCTCCCTCCTCTTTTTCCTTCTCTCCTCCCCCTCCCCTTCCCCCCTTCCCCCCCCTCTTCCCCCTTTTCCCCCCTCCCCTCCCTTTCTCCCTCTTCTTCCTCTCCTTTCTCTCCCTTCCCCCCTCCTCTCCCTCTTCCCTTCCTCTCTCTTTCTCTTCTTCCTCCCCTCTTCCTTCCTCCCCTTCCTCTTCTTTCCTTTTCCCCCTTTCCTCCTCTTCTCCCTTTTCCCTTTTTCCTCCTTCTTTCTCCTTTCCTCTCTTTTTCCTCCCCCCTTTCCCTTCCCCTCTCTCCCCTCTTTTTTTTCCCTCCCTCCCCTCTTCCCCCCTCTCTCCTCTCTCCTCCCCCTCTCCCTCTCTTCTTTTCCCTCCCCCCCTCCCTCTTCCTCCCCCTCCCCTTCTCCTCCCTTTTCCCCTTTCCTTTTTCTTTCTCCTCCCTTCTTCTCCCCCTTCCCTCTCCTTCCCCTTCCTCCCTTTCCTTTTTTTTTCTTTCTTCCTCTCTTCCTTTCTTTCTCTTCTCCCCCTCTCCTCTCCCCCTCTCCTCTTCCTTCTCTCTTCTTCCTTCTTCTTCTTTCCCCCCCCCCCCCCCCCCCCCTTCCTC
>NZ_BPEW01000080.1 GCF_019654975.1 Shewanella sp. c952 | reverse complement strand
AGAAGAAGAAGGAAGAAGAGAGAAGGGAGAGGAGGGGGGGAGAGGAGAGGGGGAGAAGAGAGAGGGGAGAGAAGGGGAAAAGGGAGGAAAAAAGAAAAGAGAGAAAGGAAAGGGAAGGAAGGAGAAGAAGAAAGGGGAAGGGAGAAGAAGGAAGAAAGAAAGAGAAAAAGGAAAGGGGGGAGAAAGAAAAGGGGGGGGGGGGGGAAGAGAGGAAAAAGAGAGGAGAAAGAAAAAAGAGAAGAAAGAGGAAGGGGGAGAAGAGGAAAAGAGGAGGGAAAGAGAGGAAAGGGGGGGGAGAAAAGGAAAAAAAGGGGAAAGAAGAAGAAGGAGAAGAGAGGGAGAAGAAGAAAGAGAAGGGGGGGAAAGAGAGGACGAGGAAAAGAAAAAAAAAAGGGAAAAGGGGGGGGAGAAAAAAAAAGAAAAGAAGGGGGGGGAGGGGAAGAGGAAGAAGAGGGGAGGAAGGGGGAGGGAAAGGGGAAGAAAAAAAGAGGGAAGGGGAAAAAAGGAGAGAGGAAGAGAGAGAGGAGAAAGGAGAGGAAGGAGGGAGGAGAAAGAAAAAAAAGGAAAAGGGAAGAAAAAAAAAGGAAAAGAAAAGAAAGGAAGGAAGGGAGAAGGGGAGAAAGAAAGAAGAGAAAGAGGAGGAAAGGGAAGAGAGGGGGGAGGGAGGGAAGAAGAGGGAGGAAGGGGGGGGGAGAAGGGAGGGGGGGGAAGAGGAGGGGGGGGGGAAAGAGGGGAAGAGGGGGGAAGGGAAGGTCAGAGAGAAAAAGAAAGAGGAAGGAGGAGGGAGGAAAGGGAAGAGGAAGGGAAAGGAGGAAGGAAGAGGGAGGAAAAAAAGAAGGAAGGGGGGGGGGGAGGAGGAGAGGGGGGGAGGGAGAGGGAGGGGGGGACGGGGGAGGGGGGGGGCGAGGGAGGGGAAGGGAGGGGGGAGGAGAGGAGGAAAGAGGGAAGGAAGAAGGGAGGGAGGGGAGGGGAGGGGAGGGGGAGGGAAGAAAGAGGGGGAGAAGAGAGAAAGAGGAGGGGGAAAGAAGGGAAAAAAAAAAGGAAAGGAAAGAAAAGAGAGGAAAGGAGGAGAGAGAGAGGG
>NZ_BPEW01000079.1 GCF_019654975.1 Shewanella sp. c952 | reverse complement strand
TAACAGCCACATTAACAATTGAAGTCACCCCAGTTGATGACCCAAGCCAGCTGGTGAATGACACTGATAGCATCGCAGAAGATGAAGTGGCGACCGGTAATGTGCTCGATAACGATAGCGATATCGACAGCGATCTAACCGTGGTGAGTTTTGAAGTGGACGGTCAAACCGTCACTGCGGGCACCACCGTTCAGCTTGATAACGGCACTATCGTCATCAATGAAGATGGCAGCTATATCTTTACCCCAGATGAAAACTGGAACGGCAATGTCCCAGTCATTACTTACACCACCAACACAGGCTTAACAGCCACATTAACAATTGAAGTCACCCCAGTTGATGACCCAAGCCAGCTGGTGAATGACACTGATAGCATCGCAGAAGATGAAGTGGCGACCGGTAATGTGCTCGATAACGATAGCGATATCGATATCGACAGCGATCTAACCGTGGTGAGCTTTGAAGTGAACGGTCAAACCGTCACTGCGGGCACCACCGTTCAGCTTGATAACGGCACTATCGTCATCAATGAAGATGGCAGCTATACCTTTACCCCAGATGAAAACTGGAACGGCAATGTCCCAGTCATTACTTACACCACCAACACAGGCTTAACAGCCACATTAACAATTGAAGTCACCCCAGTTGATGACCCAAGCCAGCTGGTGAATGACACTGATAGCATCGCAGAAGATGAAGTGGCGACCGGTAATGTGCTCGATAACGATAGCGATATCGATATCGACAGCGATCTAACCGTGGTGAGCTTTGAAGTGAACGGTCAAACCGTCACTGCGGGCACCACTGTAGAGCTTGATGGTGGCAACCTCATTATCAATGAAGACGGCAGTTATACCTTTACACCAAATGAAAACTGGAACGGCAATGTTCCTGTCATCACTTACACAACGAATACCGGTTCCACTGCAACACTCACCATTGAAGTCACCCCGGTGAACGATGATTTCAGCGATGATAATGAAACTCGCAGCATCGTCGAGGACAGCCCTGAAGTGAGCGGCAATGTGATTGATGGCAGCAGTGTCGATGGCGATCTCAGTATCACCACCTTCACCATTGCCGGCGACAACACCGTCTATAATGCCGATGGCAGTGACGTCACCCTCAACGGTGTCG
>NZ_BPEW01000078.1 GCF_019654975.1 Shewanella sp. c952 | reverse complement strand
TGTCCCGTCCTGAGATAAGTTGACACTTTGGAGACTTGTCTATGAAACCTTCAAGTTCAATCAACTGTAAACGTACACAACGTGATTACACATTAGGCTTTAAATTAGCAGTCGTGAGCCAGGTATAAAAAGGCGAACTAACTTATAAACAAGCTCAAAACCACTACGGGATCCAAGGTCGAAGTACCGTCCTTACATGGCTAAGAAAGCATGGTAGATTAGACTGGACGCAGCCTATTGAGCATTCTCCTATGTCTAAATCTAAAGAAACACCCGCCCAGAAAATCAAACGCCTAGAGAAACAGGTTTCTAATCTAGAAATGAAAAACATGATTTATGGCGATATGGTTGAACTGTTAAAGAATGAATATGGTATCGATTTAGAAAAAAAGTACTTAGCCGAGCGCTCTGGATTGCCAAAGAAAAAGGCACTGTAAAACTCGCCACTGCGAGTCGGCAATTTAATTTATCGAGACAAGCTATTTATCAATGGAAGCAGCGTGTTGAAGCTAAGGCTGAAAACCTCAAACCAGTGATATCAATGGTGATGTATTGGCGTCAGTTTATGCCTAGGATAGGAACCCGTAAACTCTACCAACTCATCAAGCCACAACTGATTGAACAAGGAATAAAACTTGGCAGGGATGGGTTATTTCAACATTTGAAAAGGCACGATATGTTGGTGAAGCCCAAGAAAAACTACACCAAAACAACCAATAGCCACCATTGGCTTAGAAAGCATCCTAACTTACTAAAAGACAAGGTTGTTGAACGTGCAGAAGAGGTACTCGTTAGCGATATCACTTATGTGAAGTCAGATGAGGGAACACACTACTTATCGTTGGTGACTGACGCATACTCCAGAAAGATAATGGGATATGAACTCAGCGATGAAATGAAAGCCTCTGATGTCGTTAAGGCGTTGGATATGACGGTAAAGAACCGGATAACAACGGGTAATATCATTCACCACTCAGACAGAGGTATACAATACTGCTCGGCTGAATACCAAATGGCATTAGCGGCCAATGGCATCACGCCCTCAATGACGGATGGATATGACTGCTAGCAAAATGCACTGGCAGAGCGAGTGAATGGTATTTTGAAGCATGAGTTTCTGCTTTGTCGTTGCCGAACGATAAAAGAGCTTGGTGTGTTAGTTAAAGAATCGATAGAGATTTATAACCAATTAC
>NZ_BPEW01000077.1 GCF_019654975.1 Shewanella sp. c952 | reverse complement strand
GCATTCATGGCATTTACTCGTGGTAATTTTTGTTTGGCGATAAATTTGATCACCAAATGCCATGAATGTTCCTTATTATTTTGCCTATCTCATTATTTCTATTTGTCTTTTTGTGGGGATTCGTCAGACTCTGACCCCACTTATTTACTCAAACAACGTTGTGTGACTTGATAAACGATAGCGTCGACTTGCTGTTGTGTGAGCTCTTGATTACCAATGGTAGGTAGTACTTTGACTAATTGTTTATGATTTAAAATTGGAAATGGCGGCTTACTTTGACTGGTGACAAACCACCCTGGAAATACTAGAACAGGGATTGAAGTTACCGGGTTTCCGGTTGCTTTGCTGAGCCATTGATTTACCCAGTTAGCTTGTCGTAATGCTTGCTCGATTGGTTTCGTCTCTACCCATGAAGGAAAGCAAAGGCGGCCATCTTTAAATAGTAATTGATAGTTCTTTCCGTTACCTTTTGATGAAGCTTTACTGTCTCGGTTCCGCTTGTGACGGCCTTTAGTTTCAATGGTAAATACGCCATTTTTACCTATTGCTAAGTGGTCTATATTAAATCCATCAGCCTGTATGTCATGAAAAACCTGATAACCTTTACCTTGGAGTCCAACCAGTTCATTTGCTGTGGCGATTTCTGCGGTATAACCCAAGCGAAGTTTTTCAAGCGTGGAGAATTGTCGCCATGTTTTGTATGCAGCAAAGGTTAGGCCTAAGGTGATAAACAGGGCTAACCCCCAAGGGAAATGGTTGCTGAGTATGTGTGCTTTCATACCAAAATAGGAAAAGGGCAAAGAAACGATTAAAGTTGCTAATAGTAGGGTGCCCATTAAATCCATTTGCATATTCTGAATCTGATCTTGTAGACCATGAGCAGCAGTTCGCGTGAGCATTTCTTTATCGACAGGGGATTTAACTGTAATTTCTCGGCGTTTTAACATCAATGACATAACGCCCAAAACAACAAACATACCGATTAGTAAAAGCAAAATTGTAAGGCTCGATGCCATAAAGTCAGTCATTTTCTTCCTTTAAAGTACAACATTATCATCCATTGATTAATCTAACTTTCTCGAAGCTTTGGATACGCATACTCATTATCGCTTTCCTTTGAAGAGGTAAGTTTTGGCAGCATTTCTTTAGCTGGCGAAACAATAACCTTATTTTTATATGGTTTTCAAGTAATAAACATTATTTTCAGTGTAAATGAAGTGATTTTGCTCATCACTTTCAATTACTTATTAAAACC
>NZ_BPEW01000076.1 GCF_019654975.1 Shewanella sp. c952 | reverse complement strand
TCTGACGAATCCCCACAAAAAGACAAATAGAAATAATGAGATAGGAAAAATAATAAGGAACATTCATGGCATTTGGTGATCAAATTTATCGCCAAACAAAAATTACCACGAGTAAATGCCATGAATGCGAAACAAGTTTTATCAAAATGCCTCTATCTTGTCACCCCATTAATGCACAAAACTCGACGACAGAGTTTGTTTTCTGCAATCGAAAGTTCTATGAATGGTGGTTCCCTATCAATCACTGGCCTTGGTCGCGGCATTGATAGTAATGCCTTGGAAAAACATAAGATTAAACGTGTTGATAGGCTTTGCAGTAACGCCAACATACATAGTGATATCGAGTTCATTTACACCCGTATGGCCTACCTGTTAGTCGGAACAATGAAGCAGCCAATTATTCACATTGATTGGTCAGACCTTGATGATCGCAAGCAAAGCTTTCTCATACGGGCATCACTCGCGGCTCAAGGACGGTCTTTAACACTCTACGAAGAAATACACCCGCTCAATAAAAAAGAGAAGCCGAAAACTCACCTGCTATTCATGACAAAACTAAAGGCTATGTTGCCCAATGACTGCAAGCCTATCATCGTAACTGACGCAGGCTTTCGTATCCCTTGGTTTAAGCAGATTCTGTCTCTTGATTGGGATTATGTAGGCCGCTTTAGAAATAGAACACACTGCAGAAAAGTCGCGGTTCATCATTGGTACCCAGTCAAAAAACTCTATGTTCAAGCAAGCTCTAGAGCTAAAAATCTTGGCGTATACTTTTTAGGTGAACAGGTATCTTTCAGCTCTCGTTTAGTTATCTTCAAACGCGAGCCTAAAGGACGAAAGGATAGAACTGCAACAGGTGATAAAGCTAGGCGAAGTAAGCGGTCTCGTGCAAGTGCAGAACGAGAAAAAGAGCCTTGGTTACTAGCTACATCACTTTGTAACTCAAGTGCTACGGCTAAAAGAATCGTTAAGATTTATGCGACAAGGATGCAAATAGAAGAAAGCTTTAGAGATGTTAAAACTGGTCTGAGAATGAATGATAGCGGTACTCGAATAGCGAGCAGATTGAGCGTATTACTACTCATTGCTTGCCTATCTCAGTTTATCCTTTATCTGTTAGGTTTAGCCGTCAAAGCTGCAGGTAAACACAGGCAATATCAAGCGAACTCAATAAAGCACCGTAACGTGCTCTCAAACCAATTTATCGGCTTGAGAGCATACAAAGACAGGAAGTTGAGGCTGCTGAAGTCGCATTGGCGAACGGCCATTAATACACTGCAAGGCTTAGTTCGGGATCCACAAGCAAGCTATTAAATTCGTGGGGATCCCTCAGGGT
>NZ_BPEW01000075.1 GCF_019654975.1 Shewanella sp. c952 | reverse complement strand
CATAAAGTTAGCGGTATTCTTGGTGACGACAAAGGTTTCTGGGAACATCATTGTTAGCCCTGAAACCACCATCACACCACCAAAGAGGGCAAACACCCAAAACCAAAGTTTCTCACCCGCATTGGCAAAACCAGCATCTGGGTGATGTTTCTTACCGGTATTGAGGTAACCACCTAAAACAGCAAACCATTTCAAGTCATAACTTGCAGGGATTTGCTTTGGTGCCCACATCAAAATCATTAACACGTAACCCAAGATGAATGGGAACGCCATCAACTCATGTAGGCCACTTGAAAGCCCTACCAGTGATGCCCAGCTTGGCGCATTCATGCTTGGCTCAAAGTAGTGTCGACCGCCAGCCAAAACTAAGCCGGTTAGCATGAGTAGTATGCAAGCGATAGCACCTAACCAATGCACACTGATACTGAGGCCTGACCAACGTTTGATCATCTTGCCTGAGAAGCCTTTATCTAGACGCGAGATACCATTTACCATGATAAAAATGATAAATAGCGCAATGACGCCAAATAGGCTGGCAAACACTAAAAATGCGATGCTATCGGTGGCACCTAAGTAACCAAGTACAGCTTCATTGGCATCTTCTGGTACTGATGCCGGCATTAATAGTTCAACTTGTGTTGGCATACCGCGGATCTCAGGGATGTCACCTGGAATAGCGTGTTCCTGAATTGTTTGCCATTGTTGAGGTTGCAGTGTTGCAACCTCTGCAGCCATAGCTGCCGTTGAGACAAACAGGCTAATGACAATAAAACTAAACAATCTTATTGCTCTGTTCATTCATAACTCCTTTAGCGACTTTAGGTCGCCTATTTGGTTCTACCCGCCAAATAGCTGATGGTGTATAAGTTCAGCTATCGACGGCTATTACCTTTTTGCTTGGTACATAGTGGCTTAACTTTGGTTCTATAACGTTAAGCCATCACTGCATTTGCTTAGTGACAAAAAGGTGCAGTTCAGTAGCAAACTCGCGCCAAAATGCATGTTGAGCATGGTTTTTTATTCCTTCACAGAAGGGAGTGATCCAAGTACCCAGATGCTTAGTAAGAAACTCATCGGCAATGGCCGTTAGTTCCTCAAAGGCTTCGATATCGTTTGCTGCTTTCTGCTCACTGGCTAACGCGTGAACACAGTAGAGAAACTCCAATTCGTTACCGATAAAGTCGGCGGGTTCATTGAATTTTTCGTCAATGACCAAGCCAATATGTTGGTAAAACTCGGCAACTCTGACGGTCTCGTCTGTATTCATGACATGATTGCCGCTGCGGTAGATTCCCTCGTAGGGAGCAACCAACAACTTATATGGCCCAATACACATGCGATTGAAGTCAAACTCCAGTTCAGATGCATCGTCGATAAAGCGCTTTGCTTCGTTTAACAAAGGGCTTTGTGGGTTACTCGCTTCGAGATACGCGATTAATCCGTTTAA
>NZ_BPEW01000073.1 GCF_019654975.1 Shewanella sp. c952 | reverse complement strand
TTTGTCTGGAAACCATAGAGCTGTGGTCCCACCTGATCCCATTCCGAACTCAGAAGTGAAACACAGTATCGCCGATGGTAGTGTGGGGTTTCCCCATGTGAGAGTAGGTCATTTCCAGGCGCCTAATTAAGTCGTTTGTTTAATTGCAGTGATATTTCACATAAGACAAATAAATAGATGCACGGTTTTGCTGATATGGCTCAGTCGGTAGAGCGCATCCTTGGTAAGGATGAGGTCCCCAGTTCGATTCTGGGTATCAGCACCATTTCAAAAGAATTTGTTTGGAAACCATAGAACTGTGGTCCCACCTGATCCCATTCCGAACTCAGAAGTGAAACACAGTATCGCCGATGGTAGTGTGGGGTTTCCCCATGTGAGAGTAGGTCATTTCCAAGCGCCTAATTTACTCATTAAGAGTAGTATCAAGCCCGTTGCTAACGCAACGGGCTTTTTTACGTCTGCAATTTGAATCAGTTAGTTATTAAGCTATAGCCCTTAGCGTGACACTGATAGCTGTGCGGTCGATATGCCCAAGTGCCCGCTTCGAGGATAATAAAGAGTAGGTCATTTCCAGGCGCCTAATTTGTATCTAAGCTCGCTATTATTTAGTGGGCTTTTTTATGTTTACAATTTGAGCTAGTTAATCATCAGTAAATCGTTATGTGAGCACTATGCCGATGTATGATTCGGTGCCTTTTAGGCACCTTTTTATTCTCGCAAGAGAAAAGATAAATACCGCGCAACTTTGTGTTAGGGATTTTTCATTTAATGGCTTCTTGAGCTGCAAAGCAGGGTATGGGAAGTAAAAGGTCTGAACATGAGAGGTTCATAGACATGTGCTAGGCACCAAATTAGCTCATGTATATATTGCACTTTTCACTTTCTTGGCGATTCACACAGCTAGGTGCCTACGTTTATTAAAACCTGTCTCGTATCGAGAGTTAAAAGCTCGCTACTAAATAGCGGGGCTTTTTAAGCCTGTAATTTGAGTTTTTGAGTTACTGCGATGATAACTTCACGGTTGCTATAACCACTACCATAGCCGTCGGAATATGCACCTCCTAGGATAATAAAGAGTAAACCATGCTCAGCACCTTCTGTTTTAAATATTAGCTTTGAAAGCGAAGCAAAGTCAGTAATTAGAGGGGGAGTATTTACATGAGTAATGTTAAAAGCTCCTAGTACAATAATGATATGGCCTAACGATAGGTGGAGGTACCATCTATATGCCGACATGAGAGTGGATCGTATGAGTAAGGCTTAATTATCAGGTCGTAATATCCACAGCGGGGGCTATAGAGGACGGTGACCTATTTCTATATAGGTGATTTACTTGAGGCTTGTCATTATGGCAATGACTAACGCTGAGAAGATTGTTTTGTTAATCACTACTCTGTGCGGAAAAGGGCTGGTTAGTGCTTATAGTTGGACTTATTCTCATGGCAGCTGTTGAAGGGCATTACCTAAGTATTTAGAGTCGTGAATTCTTATCCTTTGTATCCTGTGGTTTGGCCTAGTGTCTCGCTCTGTCAGCTTTTGTATAAATTGACAGGTACCGTCAGTGTTTCCTTGAAGGTTAAATCCATCTGAAAAGATGCAAACAATAAAACAGCATAGTGTTTGGGGAACATAAATTAAATCCTCTGCGTGCTATCAACTCAAGTTAGCTAGGTAACCTATACTTTCTCCCCCGCTGGACTGGAAAGTTTTCAATAAAGTAATAGCTGCTGGCAATAGTTCTTTTAGTCTTGGTTATTTGGTTTCCCGTATCTAGGACACTTAAATAAGCTAAGAGTATTTACAGTAAAGTCGTGCAAGTTTTTTATACTGTACTAGACTCATTATCCCGCTCTGAGGTTCAGACCTAGATACTGTGCTGAATTGTGGATAAATCTGGGGGTAAGTGGTGTGTATGGTGTGTCTTAGTTGTGACTTTTAAAAAAGGTTGTTTTAATTGATAAAAGCGCTTGCGCTCTGTCAGGATTTGCCTATAATGCGCATCCACTGACACGGCACAGCAGGCCAACTAACTAAACGAAAGCTTAGGTAGTACGGGACTTGCAGCGGTGTTAGAGAGTTAAAAACCTTCGGGAATTTGATTCAGGTGACAAACG
>NZ_BPEW01000072.1 GCF_019654975.1 Shewanella sp. c952 | reverse complement strand
GCTTTATCTTTTAGGATTAGCGGTGAAAGCTGCTGGTAAACACTGGCAATATCAAGCTAACTCAATAAAGCACCGCAACGTACTCTCAAACCAATTCATAGGCTTGAGAGCATACAAAGATAGGAACTTGAAGCTGTTGAAATTGCATTGGCAGGTAGCAATCAAAACACTACAAGGCTTAGTTCGGGAGCCACAAGCATGCTATTAAATTCGTGGGGATCCGTCAGACTCTGCCCCCAATTTACCTTTTCATTAAGCCGATAGACCTAAATATTAATTAAGTGGCTGTATGTTATTGTTGTTGCGAGATTATTCACGGTTTGGAATTGATTCCACACGTATAAGTGTCTGCATTGTTGGGCTTTTGCTTCTTATTGTGAAAGCTGTTGCTTAAATTTAAGTAAGGGAATACTGCAGCCATGCAAGCTATTGGTTTTAAAAAAACGATTACTCTCGCCATTATTTTACTCTTATCCAGTTGTTTATTAGTCGCGAATTGGATTTCCTATCAAACGCTAAAGCAAGACACGATTGATGGCGTGCAAATCCGCTCTCAACAAATTACTCATTACGAAGCCAATGTTATAGCTCAATGGTTTAGTGCTAAGGCCACTGCGATAGCAGCGATGGCTGATCAATATAAGAATGGGGCATTTCAGCAACAGTACGTTGATATTGCGCGTTTAGGTAAGCAAGCTAATAGTTTGTATTCTGTATTCTGGGGTTTTGATGATGGTAGCTCTTACGCCAGTGTCGTTGATGATGCTATCTGGCAAGATGGAGTCGCCAATCCTGACAAGTATGACCCGCGCCCTCGCGGGTGGTATCAGCTTGCTAAAGCCAATAGAGAAGCCGTTCTTACCGATATATATACTGATATGGTGACCGCGCAGCCTGTAATATCCATCGTCACTAATTTGGGTGATGGAGTGTTATCGGGCGATATCGGCCTAGACATTTTGGATAAGACAGTAAAGCAAGTTGACTTTCCTGGGTCAGTGGCCGCAATTATTGATCAGCGAGGTAAAGTTTTAGCCTCTTCTTCACCTCGTTTTGAAGTCGGCGATGAGTTAAGCCAGTCAGGCTTCGGGCATCTTCTAAGCGGGATTAGCGCAAACGCTTCTTTTAACGGCGAATATGAATTAGATGGTGTTGAACAATTAGTGTTTAGTGAAACGATTCCGCTGCTCGGTACGCAGAAATGGCATCTGTTTATCAGCGTTGATGAGTCTATTGTTTATGCGGGGTTAAATGATGCGCTACAACGCTCTATATTGATGTCATTAATCATGCTGGTTGTCGGGATTTTAGGGGTGTTTGCGGTACTTAATTGGCTATATCGTCCAATCATCACGCTTAAAAAAATGGTGATAGATCTTTCTCAAGGGCAGGCTGATTTAACTCGCCGTTTGTCAGTGACTAGTGAAGACGATTTAGGCGAAATAGCTAGTGGTATCAATCAGTTTGTAAAAAACCTTCAGGATCTAATGAAAGAGGTTTCTTTTGGTTCGAAAGATATTGGTGACAGCATTGCTAAGCTTCATCAACAAACAGATGAAAATGCAGGAGTGCTGCAGCAACATGTAATGGAAACTGAGCAGGTAGTGACTGCGGTTGAAGAGGTGAGTGCAACAGCGATGGATGTTGCTACGAATACTTCACAGGCTTCTAACGCGGCAGTTGTTGCTAGTGAACAGGTGAGAAACACTAATAGTATTGTGTCTAATACAAGAGAAACCGTTGAACGTTTAATTCGAGATGTTGATGAAACAGAAGTTAATATCGGCAATGTGGCACAAGATGCTATTAGTATTACCAAGGTTTTACAGGTCATAGGTGATATTGCTGAACAAACTAATCTACTGGCATTGAATGCGGCCATAGAGGCTGCCAGAGCGGGGGAGCAAGGACGAGGCTTTGCGGTTGTTGCTGATGAGGTACGCGCACTCGCAGCGCGTACCCAAGTCAGTACTACTGAAATTGAGCAGACACTGGATAAGCTGCAGCAAGGTATTAATAATGCAGTAGGAGCCATGAAGCAAACTAAAATCACCTGTGAGCAAGCGAGTAACGCCACCATTGATGTTGGTAATAATCTGGAAAAAGTCGTGTCATCGATTGCCGACGTTAATGATTTGAATATGCAAATAGCGACTGCTGCTGAAGAGCAAAGTGCAGTATCTGAAGAGGTGAGCCGCAATATGAGTACTATTCGGGATATGGTGGTGGTGCTGGATGACAACGGTAAAGTTACTGAGCTGGAAACGAATAAATTGGCGATTGCCAATGACAAGCTGATTACCGTTGTAGGTAAGTTCACGATTGAATAAGGACTTACTTTGTAAGTAAGTGGGGTCATAAGTAAGTAGAGTTAGAGTCTGACGAATCCCCACAAAAAGACAAATAGAAATAATGAGATAGGCAAAATAATAAGGAACATTCATGGCATTTGGTGATCAAATTTATCGCCAAACAAAAATTACCACGAGTAAATGCCATGAATGC
>NZ_BPEW01000071.1 GCF_019654975.1 Shewanella sp. c952 | reverse complement strand
GCACCAGTTGCGCAACGGTACTGGTCGCTTTTGCAACGACCGCTTTAGAGTCCATGGTTTGATGCTTGGTCACTTGAGTGAAAGACGCTGTTTCAGCACCGTTTCTGGCAACATCATTGGCGGTGGCACTCATCTCCTCTACTGCGGCGACTATCTGTTCGGTCTCTGTAGTGTGAGCGACCAAGATAGCGCTATTGGCTTCCGTTTCTGACTTTAAGCGTTCAACACTGCTGGCGATATGAGTTGATGATTGCAACACTTCTAGCATCATTGATTGCAGGTTCTCGATAAAGCGATTGATACCGGTTGATATCTGTCCTAAATCATCATCACTTTCAACTTTTAGGCGGCGAGTGAGATCGCCATTACGGCTCCCCATGCGTTTGAAGCGAGGTTAGTGACACCGATAATCGCCCATATCTGGCATGAGTATCCTAAGCTGGTGCCTGAGCTGATGTTCACCGATGAGCGCTTAGATCTGCTGCAAAGTAACCTGGATATTGCCATCTCGGTGGGACCACAGAAAGACAGTACCTACCATGCTATCGCTATCGGTAAGCTGGACAGCATTCTGGTGGCTTCTCCGGGGTACTTAGCCAAAAGAGCGGTTAATGAAACGGATTTGAAATCACATCATCTGGTCACGCTTCCCTGGCAGCAGCGCGCCGTTCTGCAAAATAATCATGGTCAGAGCATTTCGTTTTGTTCAGAAACACAGTTGAAGGTGAATACCTCCATTAGCGCGATAAATAGTGTTAAATGTGGGGTTGGTATCGGTCTTATGCCCTCTATATTTGTGCAGGAAGATCTCGATTCAGGATTGTTACAGCGTGTGCTATCAGATTATCGGAGAGAAGTGAGAGAGGTGTATGCCTTGCACTCCGACCAACAGCAATTGCCAATGGTGTTAAGGCGATTTGTTGATAAGTTGAAACAGGCATTGAACTGAACGTTTAGCTGGAATCGGATAAGAATAGGTAAATTATAGTTTTTAGTTATCCACTTAGATTAAAAAGCCTGCGGCTATCTGTTCCAAACTGATGAGCTTTTCACTAGATTACTGATTCATAGCTTGAGAGCTTCTGAGTACAGAAGCTCATTAAAGTTATCGATTAGAAGAAGTAGTTTAACCCGACTGCAAAACTGTTGTCTTGCATGGCTTCTAGCACCGGATCATCCATGCTGCTAAGATCCAGCTTGGCTTCGGCAAACATGACCGTATCATTGCTGTAACGATAGTGCAGACCTAACATGGCAAATTGGCGTTTCCAGTCCCCTGAAATTGTTGTGGTTTGGTCTGTATCCAGCTCTAAATAGCTTAATAGCACCATAGGAACAAAGCCATTATCATATTGGTAAGCCGTCAGAAGTTCCACCCCGGTAGCATCGTAAAGCTCACCGCCAATCAATTCATTTTTCTTACTCTGATGAGCATTAAAGCCGAAGTATAAACCTTGTGCCTCACGATTTGCTGCATACTGATAGTAGTCACCATATTGAGCGCCGACACCAATAACCTCATTAGCCTCATTGATTTTGATATCGCCCAAGTGGCCATCGAATTCACCACGGTTAAATCCTGCTAACAGTTTTACTTTGTCTGTCATGCCGTAAGTCAGGCTAGCACCATAGCTGTTGTTGAAACTAATATCTGAATTATCAATTTCCAACCCGCTGGCATCTTTAATGCTGACTTCGCCGTTGTTTTTAGCAGCAAACTGCAGGCCGATATGGAGTTTTCCAAAGGTGTTTCTATATTGAAATGCAGAGTCTGCACGGCCGGTACCCGTCAATCCACCGTCTCCAAAGGTATACACGCCACTAGAATAACCTGCGTATACATTAGGTAAGTCCGTGGTGCTGGCAACGTCCCAGTATACGCCCCATTGCTTACCGAAAGACAGAGTTCCCCATGTGTCGTGGGTAAGTCCGATGTAACCTAAGCGGTTATAGAGAAAGTCTGAAGAGTTCTCAGTCCCAAGCTTGCCTCCTTGCATCACCAAATTGTCATTGCGAGTGACTATGTTCAGTCCCCATTCGGTGCGGGCAAAGCTGTGCCAGCCATTTTTTTCTTCACGCTCGAACGAAAATCTAAAACGGGATAAGTTGTCATTGACGGACGTTTTATCACCATCATTTATCGCTGCAAATCCCAGCCACCCCGTCAAGTTTATAGAGCTATTTTCATTCTTATAAATTTCTGCTGCGTTTGCAGATAAACAACATGTGCTAATGGCTATAGCGAGAATAGATTTGATCATTTTCATGGTTATTACTCTTTTGATTAAATTTTTCAGGATGCAACTAGCCGCCATCCTCTTGGGTAAGAGTCGGTAAGTGCAAAGCTGAACAGTTTTTTGTCAGAGCCTAAGCTCTATTTGAGATTGCTCACCACCATATACAATCGCTGGTGAGCAAGGTTTGATACTAGGGAGGCGCCCGTTTACTGAAGTTCTTTGAACCAAAGGTTGTGGTGCTGCTTAGCCCAGTTTTCATCACAGTAACCAGAGGTCATGTTAGACATACCGCCTTCAGACATGACGGTTGCCATGAAGATGTGTACGACTGAGAACGCGCTGATAATGATGGTAGAGACGATGTGTAATACCAGCATAAAGTTAGCGGTATTCTTGGTGACGACAAAGGTTTCTGGGAACATCATTGTTAGCCCTGAAACCACCATCACACCACCAAAGAGGGCAAACACCCAAAACCAAAGTTTCTCACCCGCATTGGCA
>NZ_BPEW01000070.1 GCF_019654975.1 Shewanella sp. c952 | reverse complement strand
GCACCAGTTGCGCAACGGTACTGGTCGCTTTTGCAACGACCGCTTTAGAGTCCATGGTTTGATGCTTGGTCACTTGAGTGAAAGACGCTGTTTCAGCACCGTTTCTGGCAACATCATTGGCGGTGGCGCTCATCTCCTCTACTGCGGCGACTATCTGTTCGGTCTCTGTAGTGTGAGCGACCAAGATAGCGCTATTGGCTTCAGTTTCTGACTTTAAGCGTTCAACACTGCTGGCGATATGATTTGATGATTGCAACACTTCTAGCATCATTGATTGCAGGTTCTCGATAAAGCGATTGATACCGGTTGATATCTGTCCTAAATCATCATCACTTTCAACTTTTAGGCGGCGAGTGAGATCGCCATTACCTGTAGACAGCTCCGTTACCATCTCTTTTAGCGACAAAATAGGGCGATAAAGTAGGTATAACACGCCAAGTAACAGGCTAATAGCCAAAGCTAACATGATGCTAGAGGAGATCATGGCACTATAAAGAGCGTTATCAACGGTTGCGTAAGCGACTGACTTATCGAGCGCAATAAACAGATACCACTTCTTGCCATTCACCAGTGGAATCGCTTTTGAAACGGCAAGTTTGTCGACACCATCTAAAGTGTATTCTTGCATCGCTTCATCGTTAGCTAGCAAGGTTTGTTGCACTTGGGCTAAACCAAAATCTGAGAAGCGTGTACCTGTGACTAGCTTTGCTGATTCAGAGGCTAAAACCTTACCTGTTTGGTCAGTGATTAAGGTTACTGCTCCTGGGTAGTTAACGGCTTTGACGGCATCACTTAAGTAGGTGAGTTCAATATCTCCAAGTACTACGCCATCGCCGAGGTTTTTTAAGATTGAAATCACGTCATGGCCAGTGCCGTCATCAACATAGATATCGGTAATATCGAGGTTGTGCGATGACTTACCTTGCTGATACCAAGGCCGAGTACGAGGGTCGTATTTATCGGCTATTGCTTTGCCGTCGATCCACTTACTGTTGGTCTCAGTGGAATAAGCACTACCGTCGTCAAAGCCAAAGTAGATCCGTGCAACGCCACCAACATCGGTAGACAGCCTTGCTGCATTCACATAGTTGTCTTGATAACTACCTGTTTGATAGTGCTGAGCTAGGGCATCGATGGCATCAGCTTTCTCCTTAAACCAGTTCTCAATGTTATTGGATTCGTATGTGACGACATTAGTGAGTTTTTCATTGGTGCTGGCAATGGTAGCTTGCTTGAGCTCGATGTAGGACAGCCAGTTTGAGATCACAAGACATAGGGCGACAATAGTCACCATTGACGCGATGAGCGATTTTCTAAATCCTAACAATGTTCTTCTCCACGAAGTGACAGGAATAAAAAGAGGCCTTGATGGCCTCTTTAGGGTGTAGCTTAAAACCTTGCAGTTAAGTTAGCCTTGCCACGTGAGGTTGAAGTCGTATCTAAAGCCGATAGTAATCGCGTGATCATTTTCTTGATGATCGTAGCTCTTATCTAAATACTCTAGGTGGACGCGAACATTGTCGATTGGGTTCCACTCAAGAGTGGTGTTGAAGCCATCGTAATCAGCAGATGATTCACCATCAATACCATCTTTAAATTGGAAGTAACCGAGTTTAATTTTGTAGTCATCAAAAATAGGGTAGGCCAGTGCGGTGTCTAAGGTGCTGCCGCTGCGATCTTTATTCATGCTGCCAGCATCATAGTTGTACTGCTTGTCTTGATAGCTTACGGCAAGGTACAGATCATTATTGAAGGTGTAAGCCACTACGCCACCAAAGGTGTTGTCGTCGCCTTCAATGTTATTACTATCAAGTGTATTTTGCGTCACATAGCCTAAACCTATGTGTAGTTGGTCAATATCGTAACCAACACCAAGGTTGACCATGTCGGTCGCATCATCACCATTGTCGCCATCAAACTGGGCACCCGCCATCCAGGTAAAGTCACCTGTGACTAACTGATAAGTGACAAAGTTATCGACAAAGAATGGGCTTTCATGGTCGTAGGCGTAAGGGCTGTTGCCGTGGTTAAAGATATCGACATATTCAGCCACTAAGGTGTACTGCGCAGGACGTTGCTTACCAATGCCGACTTGGCCGTAAGGTGACGCTATGGCAGCGTAGGCTTGGCGGGCTTTACCGAAGTTGCCAGAGTTGGCAATATCGACACTCCATTCGCCTTGCGCGATAGCGGTCCAGCCGTCGGCAAATTCAGTGCTGGCTTTAATACCGATGCGAGAGAGTGCATCACGAACATCCCAAGTTTCATCTTGGCTGTCGTCTAGGTAACTTAATGTTGGGCGAATAGAGCCGTATAGGCTGACTTGGCTATTTTTGAACTGTGACGGTGCAGCGTTATTTTCAAGCTTGGCAATACGCGCTTCTAGTTCGGCATTGTTATCAGCTGCATAAGCGTTAACGCAGCATAAGCTTACTGCAACCGCGACAATTGTTTTTAACGTTTTCATTTGTGTATTTCCCTATATTTCGGCAGCAAAAAGTCGCCCTCTCTAGAGGCTAGAGTTGGTGCCGAACGAATAAATGTGTGCTGTTGGATTGCCCATCAACAGCTAAGTGTTGATGGGCAGATTGTGCTATTTAGCGACTGAGTTACTTCAGCTCTTTAAACCATAAGTTATGGTGTTGCTTAGCCCAGTTTTCATCACAGTAACCAGAGGTCATGTTAGACATACCGCCTTCAGACATGACGGTTGCCATGAAGATGTGTACGACTGAGAATGCGCTGATAATGATGGTAGAGACGATGTGTAATACTAACATAAAGTTAGCGGTATTCTTGGTGACGACAAAGGTTTCTGGGAACATCATTGTTAGCCCTGAAACCACCATCACACCACCAAAGAGGGCAAACACCCAAAACCAAAGTTTCTCACCCGCATTGGCA
>NZ_BPEW01000069.1 GCF_019654975.1 Shewanella sp. c952 | reverse complement strand
CGTTCTTTAAAAATTTGGAAAGCTGATAGTGTTAATCTGAAAGGGATAACAACTACGATTTATCGTACTGTTATTTATAGGATTAACGCGAAATTAAAAAATTGAGTTCTAAACACTTAAACATTAAGTGTCTTGGCTTGCGATTTAACATGAATGTGTTGATGAACGAGTTAAAAATTCTAATTTTGGCGAAAGTAGAAACCATTAGTTACGATACGACTGTTTTAAGCTTACCCGCTTGAGACAACGGATATCTCTCATAGAGACTTATTTGGGTTGTATGGTTAAGTGACTAAGCGTATATGGTGGATGCCTTGGCAGTCAGAGGCGATGAAGGACGTAGTAACTTGCGAAAAGCGTTGGCGAGCTAGTAACAAGCATTTGAGCTAACGATGTCCGAATGGGGAAACCCACATGCATAAGCATGTATCTTTAACTGAATTCATAGGTTAAAGAGGCAAACCCGGGGAACTGAAACATCTAAGTACCCGGAGGAAAAGAAATCAACCGAGATTCCCCTAGTAGCGGCGAGCGAACGGGGATTAGCCCTTAAGCGTAGAGGGTGTTAGTGGAATGTGTTGGAAAGCACAGCGGCACAGGGTGATAGCCCCGTACATGAAAACTAACTTTACGTGAAAACGAGTAGGACGGGACACGTGACATCTTGTCTGAACATGGGGGGACCATCCTCCAAGGCTAAATACTCCTGACTGACCGATAGTGAACCAGTACCGTGAGGGAAAGGCGAAAAGAACCCCTGTGAGGGGAGTGAAATAGAACCTGAAACCGTATACGTACAAGCAGTGGGAGCGGTTCTTGAGACCGTGACTGCGTACCTTTTGTATAATGGGTCAGCGACTTACATTTTGTAGCGAGGTTAAGCGAATAGCGGAGCCGTAGGGAAACCGAGTGTTAACTGCGCGTTTAGTTGCAAGGTGTAGACCCGAAACCCGGTGATCTAGCCATGGGCAGGTTGAAGGTTGAGTAACATCAACTGGAGGACCGAACCGACTTATGTTGAAAAATGAGCGGATGACTTGTGGCTGGGGGTGAAAGGCCAATCAAACCGGGAGATATCTGGTTCTCCTCGAAAGCTATTTAGGTAGCGCCTCGTACGAATACCATTGGGGGTAGAGCACTGTTAAGGCTAGGGGGTCATCCCGACTTACCAACCCTTTGCAAACTCCGAATACCAATGAGTACTATACGGGAGACACACGGCGGGTGCTAACGTCCGTCGTGAAAAGGGAAACAACCCAGACCATCAGCTAAGGTCCCAAAGTTATTGCTAAGTGGGAAACGATGTGGGAAGGCTTAGACAGCTAGGATGTTGGCTTAGAAGCAGCCATCATTTAAAGAAAGCGTAATAGCTCACTAGTCGAGTCGGCCTGCGCGGAAGATTTAACGGGGCTAAGCAATACACCGAAGCTATGGGTTTGCTAGTTTACTAGCAAGCGGTAGAGGAGCGTTCTGTAAGCCGTTGAAGGTGAAGGGGTAACCCACACTGGAGGTATCAGAAGTGCGAATGCTGACATGAGTAACGATAAAGGGAGTGAAAAACTCCCTCGCCGAAAGACCAAGGGTTCCTGTCCAATGTTAATCAGGGCAGGGTGAGTCGACCCCTAAGGCGAGGCCGAAAGGCGTAGTCGATGGGAAACAGGTTAATATTCCTGTACTTCTGCTAACTGCGATGGAGAGACGGAGAAGGCTAGGCTAGCGCGGCGTTGGTTGTCCGCGTTTAAGGTTGTAGGCTGTTCACTTAGGCAAATCCGGGTGAACATTAAGGCTGAGAACTGATGACGAGGTCCTAAGGGACTGAAGTAGTTGATGCCATGCTTCCAGGAAAATCTTCTAAGCTTCAGGTTAGTAGGAATCGTACCCCAAACCGACACAGGTGGTTGGGTAGAGAATACCAAGGCGCTTGAGAGAACTCGGCTGAAGGAACTAGGCAAAATGGTACCGTAACTTCGGGAGAAGGTACGCTGCCGACGGTGATGGAACTTGCTTCCTAAGCTGTTGGCAGTCGCAGATACCAGGTGGCTGCAACTGTTTATCAAAAACACAGTACTGTGCAAACTCGCAAGAGGAAGTATACGGTATGACGCCTGCCCGGTGCCGGAAGGTTAATTGATTGGGTTATCTTCGGAGAAGCTCATGATCGAAGCCCCGGTAAACGGCGGCCGTAACTATAACGGTCCTAAGGTAGCGAAATTCCTTGTCGGGTAAGTTCCGACCTGCACGAATGGCGTAATGATGGCCACGCTGTCTCCAGCCGAGACTCAGTGAAGTTGAAATTGCGGTGAAGATGCCGTATACCCGCGGCTAGACGGAAAGACCCCGTGCACCTTTACTATAGCTTGGCACTGAACATTGAACCTACATGTGTAGGATAGGTGGGAGACTTTGAAGCATTGTCGCTAGATGATGTGGAGTCAACCTTGAAATACCACCCTTGTAGTTTTGATGTTCTAACCGCGGCCCCTGAATCGGGGTTCGGGACAGTGCCTGGTGGGTAGTTTGACTGGGGCGGTCTCCTCCCAAAGAGTAACGGAGGAGCACGAAGGTTGGCTAAGTACGGTCGGACATCGTACGGTTAGTGCAATGGCATAAGCCAGCTTAACTGCGAGACATACACGTCGAGCAGGTACGAAAGTAGGTCATAGTGATCCGGTGGTTCTGTATGGAAGGGCCATCGCTCAACGGATAAAAGGTACGCCGGGGATAACAGGCTGATACCGCCCAAGAGTTCATATCGACGGCGGTGTTTGGCACCTCGATGTCGGCTCATCACATCCTGGGGCTGAAGTCGGTCCCAAGGGTATGGCTGTTCGCCATTTAAAGTGGTACGCGAGCTGGGTTCAGAACGTCGTGAGACAGTTCGGTCCCTATCTGCCGTGGGCGTTGGATGATTGAAGGAAGCTGCTCCTAGTACGAGAGGACCGGAGTGGACGAACCGCTGGTGTTCGGGTTGTTATGCCAATAGCATTGCCCGGTAGCTACGTTCGGAATCGATAACCGCTGAAAGCATCTAAGCGGGAAGCGAGTCCTAAGATGAGTCATCCCTAGGAATTTAATTCCTCTAAAGAGCCGTTCGAGACTAGGACGTTGATAGGTCAGGTGTGTAAGCGTTGTGAGGCGTTGAGCTAACTGATACTAATGACTCGTGAGGCTTAACCATACAACCCTGATGGGTTTTATGAGTAGACTAATAGGTTCTACGACTAAGATTAGAAGCACTTAATGTGTGTTTAACTCAATAATTTATATTTACTTGCGATAG
>NZ_BPEW01000068.1 GCF_019654975.1 Shewanella sp. c952 | reverse complement strand
TATGAACATGGTCAAAGTCACCAAGCTGCAAATGAGTTAGGTATGACCGCTTCGGGCGTCAGTCGAACACTCAAAATATTAAGAGACATATTTAAAGATTCTCTTTTTATCCGACGCTGCTCTGGTTTTGTCGCTACCGAGAAAACCCACCAACTTATTCCTATGGCAAAAAGCCTAGTAGAACAGTATCAAAAAATTGAGATGCAGCATTCTGTATTTACCCCTGCGGAATCAGGAGGGCAGTTTGTCATCCACGCCTATGATGAATTTGTTTATGCGGTACAGAAAGTTGTTCGCGATGACATTCTAAAAGAAGCACCCAATCTTAGGTTTGATGTTCGGGTACTGACTCATGATTGCTCCACTGAGCTTGCCAATGGCGATATGGACTTTGTGGTCGTATATGAAGGGTTTAACGCTAAGAACCTTAATTATGAAATGTTCTCTGAAACCGACAGCCTCTATATCTTGGCCCAGCGTGATCATCCTATTTTCCGTCAAGCTATTACGCTTGAAAATCTTTCGCGCTACGCCTGCTTAGAGATCGATAACTACGACGATCTCGCTTGCCCACTGCTGGTCAACTTATGTCGTGAACAAGATCTATGCATGGAAGTGGAGGGTTATACCGACAGCCTAGCATCAGCAATGCGCTTACTCAGCGAAACAGACGCGATCACTCTGAGCTGTAACCAATTTACACGCCAATTCGTCAACATGTTGCCAGATATCGATTACATAAAATTACCTGAAGACTTGGCACAGAAATGCCGAGTTCGTCGTCGTGAAAACCGTGAAATTGGTAACTATGTCCTGTTCGGAGACACCAATCACTCGGCCGCATTCAGTTGGGTCAAATCCAAATTAATTTGCGGGCTAGAAAGAGAATGGCGCATCGCCAGTGAAGCCTAGCGTTATATCAATAGGAGAAGTCAAAAGCGGGTCGATGAGAGACCTAATTTTGCATTTAAAGGAGCTAAACCAGAACCAAAACAGCGTGTGACCGAGTAAGTGATTTGCTACGCCTGAAGCTAAGTCACTTACAAAGCAATATCAATGTCGTCAATGCGAAAAGAATAAGTAGTGAATTAACACTATCAAGATGGGGAAAACATATGAAAATTAACAGACGCACCTTCCTGCAGGGAGTTGGAGCCAGTTCTGTTGTAGGTTCTTTGTCTGGCTTAGTGCCAGGTATTGCCACTGCAACAGAACGCGGAGGCGCACCAGACAAGATGCTTAAGCGTGAGGGTAAAATCGTTTATCACACTTGTCAGCGTAACTGTGCTGACCGTTGTCTGCTGAAGTTTACCGTTCAAAATGGCCGAATGACCTATGTCGAAGGCGCATCAGAGATGAAGAAAATGGGAACATCTCCGTGCGTTAAAGGCCACGCCTACGTCCAGTATACTTATGCTGCCGACCGCATTTTGCACCCAATGGAACGAGCGGGAGCAAAAGGCGAAGGTAAATGGCGCCGCATCAGCTGGGATGAAGCTTACGAAAAAATCTCTAGCCGCTTACAACAAATCATCAAAGAGCATGGCGCTGACTCCATTTTGCCATACAGCTATTCAGGCCATGAAGGCGTTATCGGTAAATACGGCGGACCAAGCCGTTTCTTTAACGCAGTTGGTTCTCGCAAGCTAGATCGTAAAGTGTGTGTTTTCGCCGCTTATGAAGGATTGAAGTCTGTTACGGGTACTTACCAAGGCCCAGATCCCTACGACAATATTTACACCAACTGTTATATCTCTTGGGGACAGAACGAAACTGCCACTAACGTACATGGCATCAAGTTCATTAACCAAGCACGCGACAAAGGTGCCAAGCTATTAGTTGTCAACCCAATGCGAACACCTATCGCATCACAAGCTGATATCTGGTTACAGCCAAAACCAAGTACCGATACCCATCTTGCGACTGGGATCATGAAGTACCTAATTGAAAATAACTTAGCCGATACTCAGTTTATCGAAGCTAATACTATTGGTTACCAAGACCTGCTTAAACGCATAGACGAAATGAGCTATGACGAAATAGAAAAGGTTACAGGTGTGCCAAGAGAGAAGATGTTTAAATTTGCCAAAGTTTACGGCGAATCTGAGCTCTCTGTTATTCGCCTCGGTTATGGTATGCAGCGTAACTACAACGGTGCACGTATGTCTCGCGCTATTGCGATGATGCATGCAGTTGCAGGTCAATACGGTAAAATTGGTAATGGCTTCGTTTACGATAACACCCAAGCTGATGACAGCTTAAACTACTCTAAAGGCCGTGCGGATCATATCCATCCAAATGGCGACACCGTGGGTCATGTGAACATGACGGAGATCGCTAAAGCGATTCATCCTACAAACCCAACCGCTTACGGTAAACCTATCAAGCCAATTAAGGCTGTAATCAACTACAACGGTAACTTTGTATCAGTCGCACCTGACTCGAATGCGTGTCGTTTAGGCGCTATGCGTGATGATCTGTTCTTAGTCGTGCATGACTTCTTAATGACAGATACCGCAGAACTTGCTGACATTATTGTGCCATCAACTACCCAGTTTGAGTTCCCAGATATGGGCACCGACTACAACTGTTACCACATGCAAACTTCTGAAAAAGTGATTGAGCCTTTAGGTGAATCTAAAGACAACTGGATCTTCTTTAAGGAGCTTGCAGCTCACATGGGACTCGATCATCACCCAGAGATGCGTGTTGATTATGAACAGATCCTGCGTGATTTCTTAGACACCGAAGAGCCAGCATTTAGACACAACAACATCACTTATGAGCAGATCATTAAAGAGAAGTTTGTCACTGTCTATGATCAGCGTCCTTACTTTGGCGACGGCAAGTACAAGACGCCAAGTGGCAAGATTGAGTTTTACTCAGAGATGATGAAAGACGCGGGCTACCACCCAGTCATCGACTTTGGTTTGCCAGAAGATGAGATGATCCCAGAAGAGAAGAACTTGCCATTCCGCATGTTATCTCCAGCGATCCCTCAGCGTGCCAACAGTTCATTCTACAACGTGAAGTACATTCGTAACTTCCCAGCATACTTCGCCAAAATTAACACCGAAGATGCTAAAGAACTCGGTATTAGCAACAACGACAGAGTCAGACTCAGCAACCACCGAGGCGAGGCATTCTTTGTCGCACAGGTTTCAGGTCAAGTGGGTCGCGGCACCGTAATGGCACCAAAGAACAACTGGCGCCGTATGGATCCGCAAGGTAAAGCCAGTTGTACCAACAACCTCACCACCGACAAGTTAACCGATATGGGTGGCTGTTCAGCCTACCACTCGACTAATGTCGCGATAGAAAAAGCCTAAGGAGTAAAAGATGTCTATTAATCAAAAAGTGGGCTTTGTCTTCAGACAAGAAAACTGTGTCGGTTGTGGTGCCTGTACTGTGGCCTGTCAAATTCACAATGAGCTTCCTGAAAACCATCGCTTCCGCAAGGTCGATCGCTATGAAGTACAGCGCGAAGATGGTGCGGTTGATGTGTGGCTATCCCACTCTTGCATGCACTGTGAAAACCCAGCCTGTTTGATGGTCTGTCCGGCAAAAGCTTACCACGTTAGAGACGACGGAATTGTGGTACTAGACCGTGAAAAATGTACTGGCTGTGGCTTATGCGCCAGCGCCTGTCCTTATTCAGCAGTCAGTATTCGCGAAGACGATGGCAAGGCCGACAAGTGCAACATGTGTGTTGAACTTCTTGACCGCGGAATGAAGCCAGCCTGCGTCACCGGTTGCCCTGTTCAATGTATTGAAACAGGCAATATCGATGAGGTGTTAAAGCGACCTTCTGCAAGTAAAGAAGGTATCGGCTACGGCGATTGCATCACGAAACCTAACATGGTGATTATTAAGGAACGCGCATAATGACTAGCCAATATGGCCCAACGGCAACGGCTTACTTTGCCTTTAAGTCGATGATTTTCTTTCCATCTAAGGCAGAGGCGTTAAACGGATTAATCGCGTATCTCGAAGCGAGTAACCCACAAAGCCCTTTGTTAAACGAAGCAAAGCGCTTTATCGACGATGCATCTGAACTGGAGTTTGACTTCAATCGCATGTGTATTGGGCCAT
>NZ_BPEW01000067.1 GCF_019654975.1 Shewanella sp. c952 | reverse complement strand
AAAACACCTGTGTCAAAACGGCTGAAACCACTGAGGTTGTCGCCTCAGATCTTGATGCTATTGGTGACTCGGTTAATCAAATCAATGATCTGAATACCCAAATCGCCACCGCCGCAGAGGAGCAAAGTTCGGTATCAAGCGAAATTACCCGCAACATGTCAGCCATTAGCGAAATGGCCAGCGAACTGGCCATCAATGGCGAGACCACCAGCAATGAAACTGTCAATCTCGCGACAGCTAACCATCAACTCAGGTTGATCGTGGAGCAGTTTAAGTTGTCATAATTCCAAATTAAAACCACAATAAAAAGGCCCCTCTAAAGCTTTGCGAAGAGGGTCCCACCTAAAATATAAATAGCCTCCATCCCCCACCTTCAAAACCACATAAAATGCTTTTAAAAAACATAGAATCTTACGCGGTTATCACCTCACGATTTAAAACAAGAAAAACATGAACAACAAAATTAAAAAAAACAATTCAATCTAGCTTACCAAACAAAAAGCAAATCATATAAAACATGTAAAGCTCGACAAATATAATTTTCAACACAAATGCAAATATTGCACTCAACCAAAAAACATGACAAATAGAAAGGAACATATTTAAAATAATAATAAACATGTATTAGTTCACACAATAAAAATAAATCCATCAAGTATGAAATTTTTTAAAATAGAGAAAGAAAAGGTATCCAGAACGAATAAAAAGAAATAATTACAACAACTTAAGCTTAGCGTCGCAAAATTTAAAAGCAACTTGCAATATAAGATTTTTTTTATTTCAAATTTCAATTAACGGAATTAACATCAATTAACAAACGGAAGTGTGAAACACATCAAGCTATTAATATAACTCACTTAATAAATGTGACGAGCAACACTGAACAAGCAAAGCTAAATATAGATTATACTCGCATTAACATTCATTAAATAAATATAATCATGAACAAACTAAGCCAACTTAATTACAATCAACTCAGAGTGTTTATATCTATTTATGAGCATGGCCAAAGCTACCAAGCTGCTACAGAATTAGGCATGACAGCTTCCAGTATTAGTAGAACATTAAAAATGTTAAGAGACACTTTCGATGATCCACTTTTTATACGACGTACTTCAGGCTTTATTGCCACAGAAAAGACACACTTATTAGTTCCAATGGCTAAGTTTTTGATTGAACAATATCAAAAAATTGAGATGCAACACTCTGTGTTCACCCCTGCTCATTCGGGTGGACAATATGTCATTCACGCCTATGATGAGTTTATTTATGCTGTCCAGAAGGTCATTCGAAATGACATTCTTCCAGAAGCTCCCAATTTGAGTTTCGAAGTTCGCACACTCAATAATGATTGCAGTAAAGAACTTGCCAATGGTGATATGGATTTTGCCGTAGTTTATGAAAAGTTTAACGGAAGAAATCTTCATTGCGAAATGTTTGCCGAAACCGACAGCCTATATATCTTCGCCCACAGTAATCATCCTATTCATGATCAGGAAATTACAATAGAAAACCTGTCGAAATACTCCTATCTGGAATTAGATAACTACGATGATTTGAGCTGCCCAATACTCGTTAATCTATGTCGTGAGCATGGTCTTGAGATGGCAATCGAAGGTTACACAGACAGCCTTGCCTCGGCCGTGAGGCTTCTCAGTGAAACCGAGTCCATCACTTTGAATTGCAACCAGTTTACCCGGCAATTCATCAAGATAACCCCCAATATCCGAGCCATTAAACTGTCTGATGAACTTGCACAGATGTGCCGTGTACGTCGTCGGCAGCATAGAAAGATCGGTAACTATGTTCTATTTGGTGATAGCAATAATTCGACTGTTTTTAACTGGGTAAAATCGAAACTTCTCTATGGACTTGAAAGGGACTGGAATCTAGCAAGCGAAGAATAATCAATTTTGCTCACCGCTGAAAAATCTTGGTCATTCTTCAGATAAGCAATTTTCAACAGTCTAATTCACTTTAAAAAGGAGCCCACATATATAAACAACTAGATGCGAACTGTAAAAAAGCGAGCAACAAAATATGGGGATGCACTTAAAGCTCACGCAAAATAATTCGTTAAAAATTATTAAAAAGTGCGATTCACACAAAAATAAGTAGTGAAATAACACTACCAAGATGGGGAACATATATGAAGATTAACAGACGCACATTTCTGCAAGGAGTCGGAGCCAGCTCAGTTTTTGCCTCTCTGGCAGGACTAATGCCTGGTACGGCTTCAGCGGCAGTAAGTAATGCTAAAGACAGTTTATTAAATAAAAGAGAAGGTAAAATTGTATATCACAGCTGCCTTAGAAATTGTGCAGATCGCTGCCTATTAAAGTGTCATGTACAAAACGGACGCATGACCTATGTGTCCGGTGCAGCCGAACAAAGAAAAACTGGAACGGCACCCTGTGTAAAAGGACATACATACGTCCAATACACCTATGGTTCAGACCGAATTCTTCATCCTATGGCACGAGTGGGTAAGAAAGGCGAAGGTAAATGGCGCCGGATCACCTGGGATGAAGCCTATAAGACGATTTCAACTCGCTTAAAGAAAATCATAGATGAAGATGGTTCAGATGCAATCCTACCGTACAGTTATTCAGGCAACTACGGCACCATAGGAATGTATGGTTCCGGCGATAGGTTTTTTAACAAGCTAAATTCCAGAAAACTTGACCGCAACGTCTGTATTCACGCAGGGCTGCATGGAGTTGAATCTGCAATCGGTACTGCTATGGGGCCGGATCCTGAAGAGGTTTTAAACTCTGATTGCTATATCTCATACGGCTGGAATGAGCCCGCCACCAATGTCCATTTCATTAAATATATTAACCAGGCCCGTGATAACGGTACCAAGTTAATCGTCGTCAACCCGGTTAGAACTGCTATTGCATCGCAAGCCGATCTTTTTGTACAAATCAAACCTGGTACCGACGTGCACTTTTGTGCAGGCGTAATGAAGTATCTCATTGAACACAATATGCATGATATAGATTTTATCAATAAAAGCACTATGGGTTGGAACGACCTTCAGCAGCAACTCAATGAAGTTACCTATGATGACGTCGTTAAGGTAACCGGAGTCCCGATGGAGACCATAGTAAAGTTCTGCGAAATGTATGGAAATGCTAAGTTAGCCATGATGCGACTGGGACATGGTCTGCAGAGAAACATCAACGGTGGTCGCATATGTCGAGCCGTCTCGCTAATGCAAGCCGTTGTAGGTCAATATGGCAAACTAGGTAATGGCTTGGTCTACGATAACGGCCAGGCGCTCATTGGTGGAAATTGTAATTTAGTCAAGGGAAAACATTTAAGAACCGATCCCAGTGTTGGCCATGTCAATATCACTGAGTTCGCCAAGGCATTAGATCCAAAAAAACCAACCGCCTACAACAAACCAAGCAAGCCCGTTAAAGCCGTTATTTGCTATAACGGTAATCCTGCAGCCATGGCTCCCGATGCTGATGCGGTATTGAAACATTTAAAGAGAGATGACCTATTCTTGGTCGGATTTGACTTCAATATGCATGACAGTATGGACGTTTGTGACATCATTCTTCCATCATCAACTCAGTTCGAAGCCGATGATGTTATTGGTTCTTATGGCTTCCAATATGTTCAGGTTTGCGAAAAAGTGATCGAACCATTAGGTGAATCAAAAGATAATTGGACCTTCTTCAGGGAATTGGCAAAACATATGGGGTTCACAGATCCTGAATTTGATGACACCAATGAAGACATGATCCGCCAGTTCCTTCAAACCGATGATCCTATCTATGAAGGCATTACCTACGAAAGATTAATGAAAGAGAAATCGATCAAAGTCAATGTGGGAACATATTTTGCCGATGGTAAATTCCCAACCCCAAGCGGAAAAGTTGAGTTTCACTCTGAATATATGAAGGAAGAAGGCTTCCACCCTGTTCTCGATTTTGGTCTGCCAGAAGCTGAAATGATCAAATCAGAACAGAAGCTACCCTTCAGAATGGTCAGCCCAGCTATAGCCCAGCGCATGAACTGTGAGTTTTTCAATGTAGAATACATTCGAAACTTCCCCGCTTATATGGTCACCATCAACCCTCAAGATGCTAAAGAGTTGGGAATTGAAAATAATGACCAGGTCCGTCTCAGCAATTTCCGCGGAGAAGCAATCTTTACCGCAGTGCTTACAAGCCAGGTAGATCGAGGCGTCGTAATGACAGTTAAAAACAACTTAAGACGCTTCAACCCTAACGGATCGAACACCTGCACCAATATTCTAACAACTGACACTTTGACCGATTTAGGCGGCTGCTCTGCCTACCACTCGACTAATGTCGCGCTAGAAAAAGCCTAAGGAGTAAATGATGTTAAATAATAAAAAAGTGGGCTTTGTCTTCAGGCAAGAGAATTGCATCGGCTGTGGTGCCTGCACAATAGCCTGCCAGATCCACAATGAACTGCCAGAGAACCACAGATTCCGTAAAGTCGATCGCTATGAAGTAAAGCGAGAAAGCGGCGCTATGGATATCTGGTTGTCTCACTCTTGCATGCACTGTGAAAACCCAGCCTGTTTGATGGTTTGTCCGGCAAAAGCTTACCACGTTAGAGACGACGGAATTGTGGTACTAGACCGTGAAAAATGTACTGGCTGTGGCTTATGTGCCAGCGCCTGTCCTTATTCAGCAGTCAGTATTCGCGAAGACGATGGCAAGGCCGACAAGTGCAACATGTGTGTTGAACTTCTTGACCGCGGAATGAAGCCAGCCTGTGTTGCCGGATGCCCGGTTGAGTGTCTAAACGTCGGTAATCTCAATGAAGCACTGAAGAAGCCTTCGGCCAGTAAAGAAGGCGTCGGCTACGGCGATTGCATCACGAAACCTAACATGGTGATTATTAAGGAACGCGTATAATGACTAGCCAATATGGCCCAACGGCAACGGCTTACTTTGCCTTTAAGTCGATGATTTTCTTTCCATCTAAGGCAGAGGCATTAAACGGATTAATCGCGTATCTCGAAGCGAGTAACCCACAAAGCCCTTTGTTAAACGAAGCAAAGCGCTTTATCGACGATGCATCTGAACTGGAGTTTGACTTCAATCGCATGTGTATTGGGCCAT
>NZ_BPEW01000066.1 GCF_019654975.1 Shewanella sp. c952 | reverse complement strand
AAAGTGCGCAAGATAAACTTAGTTAGATTATCTTGCGCATAAAAAATATAAAGATATCGCTATAAATATCAAATAACTAAATCATAAAAACTTATCTTGCGTGCTCACCTCTTTATCTTGCCCCCTTTTCAGTAATTCCTTTGTGATTATGCTCCGGCAAGATATGACAATAACTGAAAATTAATGAGGAAATACGATGAAAATAATAAGACTAAAAGAACTAACCGCAAAAACAGGCCTTTCCCGTTCTACCGTATATGAGTTGATAGCAAGTGATCAATTCCCTAAGCAGTTTCCACTAGGTCCAAGATGTGTTGGCTGGGTAGAGCAGGAGGTTGATGACTGGCTAACAGAGAAAGCAGCAAAGCGTAACCCAACTATCCATTAACCCTTAACTTAACTCTGTTTGCCCCTGAATGTAGGGGCAAGCTTCACTAACATAAGCACTTTTTAATATTGGAACAATTATGAACAATAGTAATGCTTGGTTACCTAAACATTTAGAGCAAGAAAACGTCAATCAAATAGATTATTGCAAACTCATCAGCCCCAAAAAAATGTCTAAGCTGCTTGGTATTCACCGAACGACGCTTGACCGATGGGTAAAAAATGGTGAGTTACCTGAACCTATCCGAGAAAATGGACGAGCCAAAGGCTGGAAATATAGCGATTACATAGAGTGGTTAACCATTAAAAGCAAGACAACACTACGAGTAAATCAACTCCACTAGCACTAGTCCAGGCCCTTAGCGGTACATAGAAGACCTAATCAGCCTTTATGCATTCCCAGGTGCTCTTTTTACCATAGAAATTCTGTATGAATCCCTGCATAGCCCTTTGGTGTAGTGCCATTGGGCAATGTTTTTTGCCGAAATACGACGGGTTTTATTATTATGCCCCTACCAAGACCTGACAATAATCAACCCTATGTGTATCAAGACCAAATTCTCCCTATCCAGAAACTAGCAGGAGGTGTCAATAAGCAGATTATGAATAACCTCATCAGTCAGATCAAAAATATGCAAAGTTTCTACTCTAGGTTATTGCTAGTGCGTGTCGATATTAACCTCTACCAATCGAGCGGTAAAAATACACTTATTAGCAAGTTCATGAGGCAGCTAGTCAGATCACTAGAGTCTCATTACAAATCTATCATTGGTTACTTCTGGGTCCGAGAACAAACCGCACCGGAAAACAATATTCATTACCACTGCTTCTTTATTCTTGATGGCAGGAAAGCCAAGAACTCTTTTGGGCTAAAACCACATATTGAACGTGCATGCTATCTATCAGCAGACATAAGCTATTACTTTCCAGATAACTGTAACTATGTCATTAACCGAAACGATACAAACAGCCTGTTGCTTGCCATCTATCGGACCAGTTACCTTGCCAAGAATAACACCAAAGAATTTACGCCTTCAGGAATTAAGCGTTATGGTTACAACAGGATAAATTAGAACTCAAACCTTAAACTTCACTGCAAGAAAATTGAGCGCTTTACGGTCAAAAAAATTAAAACCGATATTTGTGGAACGGTTCGGTTTTTGATCCAAAAAATCAAAAACCCGATAATTAAGTCATTAAACTATAATAAAATAAACAACAAAAATTAAAAAATAATCATCAAAAAAACGTCACGAAAATCGATCACTTTTATGCGCCATAGTCATCTCATAATTAAAAGACAAAATCGATACGCAAAAATGCCTAAATGCTATGAAAGCAATCCAAAAAGTAGCAAATTGCAAGACAATCAATTTATGTAACGTGGAAGGTCCGGATTAGCATCATAAAGTAGCTCTTTATATGATGCCCATTCAGCAAAATTTAGTTCAATGGAGTGGTGTTCCATATAAATAATAACGCTGGATTCATTTTGTTTATAACTAACCACCTTATCGGTATAGCTTGTTTCTTTATTGCCGCTTTTCACCGTTAGCAAAACATGCCCAGCAGTTTCATCTGTTTTTAGCTGCATACACAGCCCCCCGATTGATGACTCTCTGGAAAAAAGTCCTACATACTTGAATGCCTTTGAGGTATTTTTATCGTGAAAGAAATCCTTGAACAATTCACTTTTATCACCAAACCCCGAATCCATCAGCCCTTGCTGCGAGTATTCCAACCAACGTTCAAGAGCACTATCGATGCCAAATTGTTTATCCATTAGACCTTGTGAATACAATGCAGGGTTTGTAGTAAGATCTTCTGCATGGAATCGGCTATTGGAAATTAATGTACGTTCGGCTTCATTATTCGGGACACGATTAAGATCGACTAAATGCTTAAAACAAAGTGAACCGACAAACCTGCCAGCAATGTAGCAATTACGTTTCCAGGCTTGCGCGACACACGCTGCAATATCAGCACGACACTTCCAATATCCATAAATCCATAATTCGCAAAAGTAATATCGGTAAATTGGAAACTCACCTAGCTCGCCAACCTGCTCTCTCATCAATATCAATGCATCATACTCATCAGGCATTGACTCTGTGGTTAACAACCAGCCATCTATTTTATTTCCACCTGCATGTAACACAGCATCTAACCAATCACCAAACAGCTTAGGCTGCTTATAGAAATGCTTAAGCTCATATAGCTCTTCTGAACCACCTTCAAGCCAGTCAATACGGATGCCAAAGAGTGTTGCTGCCGCTTCTATAGTTTCGGTATCTAAGACCTTTAGAAGCTCTGTGTCGTCTTCTACTTGATGAAGGGTAAGATTATGGCCAAAGAAGCGAGGTATTTGCGCTCGAGCGACGCCATGCGCTTCAAACAAGTGAATGAACCGCTGTGCGGTATTAGTAACAACTGGCTCAGGGTTGCGCCATTTTTTGAATCTTTCTTTAAGAGAGAAGAATGCTTCTATGTCACCTAATCCAACCATGGATAATTACCCTTTTTAACTAAACCACAACACTATCAGTCAACTTTAATCACTTCAAAGCCGTATTGGCTAACTAGCTCAATTAAACGAGTTACACTTCCTATACTCCATTGGTTTGATATGGCAATAACTTCACCAGAATCTAATTCAATAAGGTCTTCATCATTTGAATGATATCGCTTCATTTTGCTATCAGTTACATCTGATATAGGTATAGCTATTCGTCGACGTATATCTTTATCAAATACTTTCAGTAAATCCGTTAAAGAATTCGGCTGCTTATCTTCAATCCAATCAGTCATAAGCGCCAAAGCTAGCTTTCTCTTATTGTATGTGAGCCCTTTATATTCAAATTTCGAATAATCACGCCCACCAGCTTGACTGCTTCGCTGTTCAGCCCGCTTCTCACGAAACTTTACCTGGTACTCTTCTGCTTCAGGAACAGGAATAATCTGTTCAGCATTAATTAAAATATCATCGTTATATTGATAAGGCGTTAGACGGACACAAGTTATATCAAGCTGCTTATCTCGTAACCAAAGCACTGAGGTTGTCAGCTCCTTACCAAAGTCGGCAGATGCTAAAACAATACGGACATCATTACCAAAATCGTCAATGTTACTCTCATCTAGATCGACAAAATCTAGAATAGCTTCTCGTGCATCTAACTCTAGCCCTTCAGTCTTAATATATCGGTCAAAATACTCGCAAGCCTTATCAAAGGTCATGTTCGCAATCATTGCAGCATAGCGAAGAGCTTGCAGCTCCATGTGCGCACCGACTTCATCACGCTTTAGCTCAATAACCACCAAATTAGCATTTTTGTCGATAGCTAAAAGATCGATACGACGACGGCTATCTTCCCAATCAGAGAACTCTTCTGCAATAACAAGACAATCTGGTGCTATAGCTTCGATACTTAGCTTTAATGCAGCTTGTAGGTCTCGACGTTCATGTAGACCAGTCTCAGCAAAAGTGGTTTTTTTAAGCGCCGTTAGGTTTTGATTAGAAATATTGTATAAGCTCAACTTAATCTCCTTTCTGTCTCGTACTTACCTAATTTTTGCCTGAAATACTTCAAAATTATTAAGTGCATCAAAGGCAGTAAATACATTCCAACCATAAGACTTCAGCGCTTTTGCATTTGACATGTTGATTAATACCGCAACCTTGCGCCTCGGCCAACAAAGATCAATTGCAATCATATTGCCGTTGTCATTAATAACGATACCTAGTTCAGCGCCTGGTAATCTGGTTGATTGACACTTTTGAAGGAGGCCATCTAATGCTGTATCAGCACATTCACGAATATTATTGTAATCAAACACATCAAATTTATTTTGTTCCCGACGCAGTTGATTGATTTTTAAAACATCTTCATTACTTACATAGATATGACCGTGGTGTGGCTGCTTCTTATGGCAATCAGCACATAGAACTCTTAAGTTATCAGGCCCATTATCAACCTTATTTCCATTGATATGGTGGGTATGTAATAACTTGGAATCGCTCTTTAATTCAACACCACATTGCTCACAAGTGTAATTTAACTCACTTCTTAACTTCGCTGAAATTGAAGGCCAGTCGGCAGTATAATTACTCGAAATGTTGTTACTACTCGCTGGTAAGCTCTTAAAGTAAGAGCTATAGACTTCGAAGAATTGTTCAAATGAAAAATCACTAAATACTTGGCTTTTTATTGCATAGCTCTGAGTTGCATATCCCTTGTAGTTTAGAATTTTTAAGCAGTTTTTACATACACCTAAATCAGCTTCTCCTTCAAGATCTTGCTTTAACTTAAAGTTACGTCCAAAAACAGGAAATAGCCCATCAATACGGCTAATGACGTCATATCGCTTAAAACGTCCTGTTTCTCTCATAAAATCCAGTGTTGAGCATTCAGCAACATGAATTCTGCGACCTAATTTACCGTCCTCTAAAACGAACTGAATTTCGTCACCTTGGTCAGGTATATAAAGCATAACTTGATGGCCGTCGTAATTTAGAATTCCGTTAGAACCATCAATATCACCAAGCTGAATATCCTTACCTAATATCAGTCCTTTGATTAAATGACTTCCAATACTTTCTAATTCATCTGCACGACTCGTTATTGAAAAGTCAGTCACCACTTTTCCAAGTGGCGCGACAGCACGGTGCAGAGCACTCAAATCAACAGTAAGCTTCACTTAGTTGCTCTCCAATATCCGCTTAATCTGAATATCTGCATTAGTAATGGCTCGAAAAGACACTCTCCGCGACATAGCAGCATCTTCAACACCATCATGGATAATCGCACGAGACGATGAAAAACCAACGGCGGCAATATTAGCCTTAATCCAATTAGCCTCATTTGGCATCAGTGCATAACCATACTCAAGCACTGAGCGCGTTCTACCTTGTGACAGGCGCATATTATAAAAGTAAGCCTGCGCTTCTGTAGAGCCGCGTAACCCAACACTAGATGTATGTCCTTCAATCCTTATTTCATCTAACGAATCACGATAAGGCGCTAAAACCATAATATAACGCGGGAAAAAATCATCTAAAATATCTTTATAAGCCTCACTTAATTTGGTTTCATTGTTAGCAAATAAAACATCCGGTGATTGAAAGTTAAATGCCAAGGTCTCTTTATCAATGGTAGCGCCCCATTTAGCGAGATCTTTTGCAAACTCGGTTTCTAGAGCCTCAAATATCGCGACCTGATTTTCCTGATAGGCAACAGCCACATCCTTAATCTTGTCGTTTTCCTTTTGGGTGATCATCATAAAAACGATGGCAATAAACAAAAATACCATCATCAAGCCAGCCATTAAATCAGAAACAGTCAACCAGTGGTCACCACTATCCTGATTAAGGTTTCTTGAGCCAAATATCTTATCCATTAGCCTACTCGCTGGTTAACAACTTCATTCATTGCTTGGGTTAATTTCACATAATCGTCAACGAATTTTCCACTGACCTGAGCCAACGCCTGCCCCATTTCATTCATCACTCGGTTGATTTCTTGCTGCATAGCCGTATCAATCAGTTTGAGTTGTGAATCAACTGCCTCACCAGTCAAACCAACTTGTTGTTTAACCTGTTCTTCCATAGCATCGAATGTGCGCTTAGCTTGATTGATCTGTTGTGCCGCGGCATCATCAATCACTTCATTTAGCCTTTGTTGTAGCTTTTCCGCAGACTTAATGACAGTGTCACGAACTTGTTCAGTATCAGTAACAAGGTTTTGATTGGCTTCTTTCATGGTTGAAGTTATATCTTTGGCATCAGCAACTAATTTTTCAATCATGTCGCGCATAGTGCTGTTGAGATCGCTTACCGCATCTTGTAAGTGTTGCTTAATAACTTCTGTTTGAGATTGCAACACATCGGAGCTAGTTTGTAAGCTCTGGTTAGTGCGAGCCGTATTATCAGTAAATTCATTGGCTGCAGTGTCAATATTTTTGCTGATCAGTTCAGAACTTTCGGTTAAGCGAGTGCCAACACTGGTAATGCCTTTTTCTGTTTCACTAGCAAATTTTTCAAGCAATGCATTTGATGTTTCTACATGTGCTTTTATATAGTCATCAGATTCAGTAAGAAGCGTTTTATAATGCTCGTTTGCTGTCGTTACTGCGGCAGAAATATCATTGACTGTATTTTGAACTTGCTCTCTAATCTCAGGTACCGCTTTAACCGCTTCATCACGCATCAACTTGAAAGCTTCTAGATGGCGCTCTAATTCAGCTAATTGATGCTGATTGACCTCCATAACGCCTTTCAACTCATTCATAGATTCAGGGATCACCTTGCTTTGCTCACTAATGTGCGCAACTGATGATTCAGTAGCCGTTATAGACTCAACACCTTGGGCATATTGCAACTGCATTTGCTCAAGTTGCAGCTTATAATTTTCTTGCCAATCAACTAACTTATGTACCGCCTCATTAAGCTGTTTAAAGTTTTCACCAAATTGTTCAGTTAGATTATTATTAAAGTCTGTAA
>NZ_BPEW01000065.1 GCF_019654975.1 Shewanella sp. c952 | reverse complement strand
GAGCAGATGTCTCAGCTTTCTTCATGACAAAAATAACGATCAAGACCATCATCACATCACTCAAACAAAATTCGTTAAACCTCAACAAAAACCACTAATTTCATTGACATTTATATTGCAAAAACAATAATAGCTAAGATAACTCGAGCAACAATTAAAATGCTTCTATAGCACTTTGGGCTCACTGAAAAAATCGAGCTTTTAGGACATAACAGTATATAAAGGATTATAAATGCAGCACTGTACTAGCCCACTATTCATCAGCGACAATTTCTGCCCAGATTGCGGCGATAAAATAGATAACCCTCTAACCATTACACCTGTAGAACAGTGTATCCCCGATATACTAGATGAATTGAAAACCTACTGCCCAGAGGCAAGCATATATACAGGGTGGGTAGAAAAAACGCATCACTATAAGCGCGTCCATCGCAGTGGAGGTAAAGACAGCCAGACCTTGTATTACTCCTACTGGTTTTTAACGCTTAACAATGAACAAGGTCAAGAGAAAACCATCAGTGTCAGCTCTGAAGACAGTTCACTAGATAGTGTCTCAAAAGGTGACATCATCACCTTTTTACAACCCACTGGCTATTTCCTACATTACCAACTTGCCGACAAGAGTGACCGCCAAATAGTGACTCACAATCAAGCAGCCACGGGTGTCGTTTTCCACCGCAACGCAGGGCAGGAATCGATTCTGGAACCCGCCTATGAGGTTGAGGACTTTTCAAAGTTTGGAACCGTTTTCAGTACATTTTTCCTCGCTGCACTGGTATCAATGCCCGCAGCCTTTGCGGAGTTCTATACGTTCGAAGTGGCAGGTTTTATTACCGCAGCAGTTACTGTCATAGGCTCAGCATTTAGAATTAATAGCAAAACCAATAAGTTTGAAACTGAAAGTGCCAGATTACTTGAGATAAAACGCACCGTTAAACGGATCTTAGGGGTATCGATTACCCAAATGGGTTATGACAAACGCGGTCGTGCAGCTAATAATGACGATGTTTACTGCATCAATTGTGAGCAATTAGTAGATAGCGCATATCACTATTGCCATTGTTGCGGTCAGCCTCAAGAGCCTGCCGAGATAGATCAGCCACCTTTATTGACGGAAGTGACTTCAAGTAGCGATACAGCAATAGCTAATGATAGTGAATTATCACAGCAGTCTCATGCACTGGCAGCCACAGCTGGTAACGTAACCCCTATAAGTAAAGCTGCAGGAAAGCGTATCACTCGTCGAGACAAGATCCGCCAAGTCTGCGAAGCATTTATAGGTTATGACAGCCATTCATTTGAAAATAAGCATATTTTTGCTAAGAACTACGCCTGCACAATTGCCACCTCATCTTCTATCGTGCGAGTGACCGATAAAGAGGTCGAAACCAGTGTTAACGATAGTACCAACACTTACACCAGCACCACTCGCACCGACTATACCAATGGCTATGGTTCAACGGTACGTTCAGAGTACCGAACCGAGACCACAAGCCACAGGCAAAGAAACTCCAACTTGTATGGCGAGCTCACCATTGAAACACCTGAAGGTAAAATACAAACCTATAAAGCGGCAAGATCGCTACTCTCCACAGCAGATGTAGGCGACTGGATAATGCTAGGTAGCAGCCGCCTAGAAGGAAAAGCAGAGCAGCTAGATTATGATGAGTTTTACTACAACATCAGTAAAGATAACCTTATACAGCCAGAGTCTGTCACGCAATGGAGCAGAGTCTCAGCTAAAAGCCAGACCTTTGTATTTCTGATGTTTGCTTTAGCGATTGGTTGCAGCGTTTATTTTAATGAGTTAGTGGATTTGGCTGCCAACTTCGTCCCCCATGACATATTGGGCAGTATGCTTGGCTTTGCTAATGAACTCTCCATTCCAGCTTACCTTTTACCAATGGGTGTATTTACTGTGTTCTTTATATTTGTCATTTTGCTCGCCAGAGGCTTTAGTAAGGATAGAAAAAGAGATCTGAGTCATTCACTAGCATCTTTGAAGGCTAAGTTGGCAAAATGTCAGCAAGAAAGAGAGTCATTTTTAAAGCTTTAACTTGCTTTCATCCCCAATAAAAATAGCGCCCTTGGGCGCTATTTTTTAATCATTATTTAAATCACACTAACCTATCGAGCTTTATCTAATGCCTCGCATAAAGCTTCTACACCAAGCAAAGCTCTCGGTGCGGCTCGGTGCAGTAAGTCTGCATTTAACTGGTAGATATGTTGTTGCTTCACAGCCGGGATCTCTGGCCACTGCTTCCAATCAATTCCTTGAATGTTGCCCTCGTCCTGACTTTGCAAGATCACCTCTGGCATTTTGAGCAATACCGTTTCTAGGCTAACTTGCGGGTATTCATTGGCTGAGTCTACAAAAACATTATCGCCATGGCACACTGCAATAATCTGTTGGATCCAGCTATTTTTTGCAACCGTCATTAAAGGTGTAGACCATAGTTGATAGAAGACCTTCACCTCAGGCTTAGCCAAGTTTACTCGCTGTAAACGAGTTAACTCTTGTCGATATGACAGGGCTGCTGCAGCTGCTTGTACTTGATTACCCGTTAGTTCACCAAGCGCTTCTAGCTCATCAGCAACAGCGCCTAGCGTTTTAGGGGTACTGTCGAAAACTTCAAAGCCTAACTCTTTTATTCGCTGGATATCTTCCGCTTTATTACCGCCACCCCACACCACAACCAAGTCAGGGTTAAGCTCAAGCACTCGTTCTATTTGAATGCCGTGATAACCACCAATACGAGGAATTTTAAGCGCTGCCTCGGGGTAATCGGCATGGTCGGTTGTTGCGACAATCGAATCGCCAGCACCTATGGCGTACAACATCTCTACCGCATGGGGAGATAAAGCAACAATACGCTTTGCTGGTTCAGCCGCGAAAGATGCTGCAGAGATAAATAGGCTCAACGCCACAAGTGATTTACACAAGATTTTCATAAAGTCCTTTTTAAAGAGGTTCTCAATTGAAGTATTGAGCATGATAAGCGCTACTTAGTCTCATTCCTAGTGACTTATTTTATCTCTAAGTGCCAACATCGGCTGCGATATAGCCTAAACACAATACTGATTGAAGCAATATCGCAGTGCTATCAAACTCAATAAGCACTGTTTACCGCTATATGTACTAAAGCTAAGTAGAAAAAACGGCAATCACCTTTAGCCTTAAAACACTTACTGATTACCTAGTGATATTACAGAGTTAATCAATAATGGCTGACAATGGGTTCTTTTTACCATAACTTCATACTCGAAAAGTCCCTTATTCATCGTGTTAAAAACTGATGACAATATTATAAACGTCTCCCATATACAGGCTAAAGCATTGAATTAAGCTAAAAATATGAAACAGCCAATACGAGACAGCAAGAAACAGTTAAGCCTATCTAGCCAGATTCTCTGCAGAGTCGCACCACTTGTTATCAATAATGGGATTCGGACTTTTCAAATTGGGGATTTCTTCTATACACCCAAAGTATAATAATAGCTCCATCGAAACGACATGAGATTAATTAAATAGCAGAGCAAACATTGCATGCCATCTAAATTAACTCATATGCAGCCGCATATAAACATGATCAAGACATTAACGACCATTTTATACAGCCAAGCATAAAACCATGAAGTTACCAAAATAAAAGTTTACGCTTTTAGTAATAATTACGATAAAACAATATTGAACACCTCGGTAAATACCGAAAACAAATAAACACATTATAAGCCACATAAAAGCTTATATAACATCAAATAGGATTACAATCATGAAATCAAGTTACATTGCACCTTATACAGCTGTTGGTATTACGTCTGAAACAAAGTTTATCAATCACCGAAGTGAAATTCCGGCAATTATTGATGAAATATCAAATATAGCACGAACAGCTAAATTCTTCTCTGAATTTGAGCTACCCGTAAAACTTATTACTTTAACAGAAGGTGCTCTACAAGGGTTTAATGATGAAGTTCATGATATGTCAGCAAAAGATTATATTAGCTCTATTGCTATTAGTGTTGACGGCCCTGAAGTCCAGCAGTTAAAAGAGTTAGCTATTGAACTAAATGTTTATCTTGCATTCCAAGCCAGAACATATGATGACAAATACCAAGATCGGTTTTTCAATCAAAACATACTATTAAGCCCTAAAGGTGAAGTTGTATTACAACATTATAAAAATACTGTGCTTTACCCATCTGAGCACTCAACAACACCTCATGATGTATTAGATCAGTGGGTAGAGGAACGAGGTAACGGCTTAGATGCTTTTTATCCTGTAGCTGATACTGAAATAGGTAAAATAGGCTTCGCTATGGCAATGGATGGTTCTTACCCTGAATACGTACGTGGCATTGCTATGAATGGCGGAGAACTGCTTATCAGAGTGAGTTTACCTGCTCCAATCGCTGGGAAATTTGAAATTCAAAACAGAGCTCATGCCTTAAATAACACCATGTATGTACTTGGAGTTTTAGGTGGAAATGCTGCAATTGATGAAACATCACCTATTGATATTATGGGCGGAGCATCACACCTTATTGATTACACAGGAAATATTATTGCAGAAAAGCAATCACCTAATAAATCTTTTGTAGCTGGTACAGTTAATATTGAGCAATTACGTGAATTTAGAATCACTAGCCCGATTATGGGGTGGATAAAAGATCTTCGAGCGGAAATTATTGCGCCTATCTATAGTAAGCAAATTTTGCCAGCAAATATGAATGCAAACGGCACAGCATATAATGCAGAAAGTTACACTAAGGAAGTACTCAATGGTCAAGTGAAACTAATGTTAGAACGTGGAGTATTCACAGCACCTTCTGCACCAGGCTGGGAAGATAGAATTGTTGGGTCGATACCCAAGGAAGATTAAATAATCTGCCAACATATCGATTTAAACACATAGATTAGGCAAGCTAAAAATATAGCTATCATCATAGTACTCGGTGATAGCAACTTAATTCACATGCATAAAATGGATAAAAACAAAACCCTAGATATGATTTTCATATCTAGGGTTTTCGTGATCATAAATAACTTTTATCAGAGATCATAATCATCCCCCCTCCACAGAAACAATAAACAAGCGCTTACAATGACAATTATAAAATTCAAAAAGCACTTAGGAACTCAAAATAAAAGAAAAGTTAATCATCGGTAGTTAATATCAACAACCAAGTTTTAATTGATAGTAAATAGAACCATATAAAAAGAGCTATAAAAAAGAGCTATAAACAACAGAGCTATAAACTCCCCCCACAGTCAAATAAATCAAAAGCATTTTATTTAAGCGATGATAAATAACAGAAAGTCTCTGATTTATAAACAGTATATAGCTGATTTTAGCCTGAGTATTTCTCCCGTCACATTGCAGTTTTACGTCTTGTTATCAAAAATGGGATTCGGACTCTCTGTATTGGTTATTTCTTATATACGTAAAAAAGATAAAAATAGCTTCATCAAATCGATACAACTTTAACTTAATAAACAGGTAAACATTATGAAAGTAACAATCTCAACATATCTATTAATGCGACTAAAAGAGCTTAACGTTAATCACCTTTTCGGTATTCCTGGTGACTATGTGCTGCCATTCTTTGATGAACTAATCGATCAGCCTCACGGTGTACAACATGTACTCACAAGAAACGAACTGAATGGTTCATACGCAGCTGATGGCTACTCTAGAGAAAATGGTTTTGGCGCAATGGCCGTTACATTTGGTGTCGGCTCACTAAGTTGCACTAATGCTGTGGCTGGTGCCTATGCAGACGACTCACCAATGATTGTCATTGCAGGTGCTCCAACTGTTGAGGTTATTAATACACCTACTGAGAAACTACTCCACCATGTAGTAGGAACTGATTTTGATTTCAACCTTCGAGTATTTAGTAACTTTACTGTTGGTAGCAAGCGTCTTGAGAAACAAAGCACGGCAGCGTACGAAATTGACAATCTACTACGAAAATCAATACAAGCGAAAAAGCCGGTTTATCTTGAGCTCCCATATGACATTCAAACTCAGTTGGTTGATGCTCCCGATCATCCTCTAGATTTAATGTTAAATCAGTCTTCTAAAACCAATATGACCAAAGCACTTAAAGATGCTTATGAAATTATAAGTAATAGTAAAACCAGAAGTATCGTTACTGGTCACCTACTAAAGCGCGAACGCATGATTGATGAGGGATTAACTTTAGTTGACCGTCTAAATGCCTGCGTATCAACTACATTTGTATGCAAAATGGGTGACTTTGATGCTCATCCAAATTCAGTAGGTACTTTTTTAGGTACAACAAGCCAAGATTATACGGTTGATATGATGACCAATGCTGATGTAGCAATTGGCCTCGGTATGACTTACAACGAGTTTGACACAGGAGTCTTCTCTTCAACAATGGGTAACAACCAAGATGTTATCTGGATTAGACAGAACTATGTAGAGATCAACGGTAAGCGATACGACGAAGTATATTTACGTGAGTTCTTACCAAAGTTAAACCAAATTGTGATGGATATTCCTAAAGGGGAGTTAGAAATTGCTGATAAGCGTAAATTTGTTTTTGAACGCAAAGACAAGTTTGTAGCGACCGATGCCGATATCACTATCGATCGCCTGTTCGTTCAGTTTGCCAACTACCTGAAACCAAACGATATGGTTTATGGTGACACGGGCGGCCACATTAATGGCTCTCAAGCTGAATTTCCAGCAGGCACTCAATTCGAGGGTTGTGGAAACTGGGGCTCTCTCGGCGCAGGGTTTGGTATTTACGTTGGTGCAAACATGGCTAACGAAGAAAAATCTGCTCGCTCAGTGTGTATCTCAGGCGAAGGTGCTTTTACCATGACAGGCCAAGAACTAGCGACACTCATAGAACATAAGAAAGATCTTGCTTTGTTCGTATTAGATAACGCGGGTTACGGTGCAGAACGAGCGATCAAACCTGGTAAACATCGCTCTTATAATGACATTGCCGTATGGAAATATGAAAAGCTAGGTGAAGCACTTGGTGGTACAGAGGGTGTTGATATACATAGTTATGTTGTAAAAACCGAAGCTGATATGCAAAAAGTATTTGATCAGTTGGAAACACCAAAAGGCGTTAACATTGTTCGAATTATGCTTGACCCAAATGATTCAGCTGAATTTAACATCAAGTTTAGTGGAGCATTAAAACATTAATTTAGTGGAGTATTGAATCACTAATTTAAAACTAACCAAATATTCATGGCGAATACCATTCGCCATGAATATTAAAATAAAAACCAACATAAC
>NZ_BPEW01000064.1 GCF_019654975.1 Shewanella sp. c952 | reverse complement strand
TCACTACCCTTACTCTCCTGTACTTGTTGCTAGATATAATGTAGGGACGGAATTCTTTCCTATTCTTCTCTATGGTGGTAAATCCGCAGTGTTTATAGCTATGTTATTCAGCAGTATATTTTTTCTTTTTTTTGTTCGGCTTCTTAATGTAAGGCCAAGTTTTATTACGTTAGCATTATTTGTGAAATGTGCATATACAATACTGTTGTTAGGCTTTGCTCCTCAGTTTTTTATAATATATAACTTTATTTCTTTACTATTTCTGATATTTATCTATTTCTTTTTGCTTATAATAAGAGGTTTGTTAAATCCTTTTATTAAACCTAATTTAATCAGGAGATAATTTGTGAACGTTTGTGTTTTAATGGCGGTGTATAACGGTGAGAAGTGGCTCAAAGAACAGATCGATAGTGTATTAATCCAAAGTAACGTTTCATTGGATATCTATATTAGTTTAGATGTGTCTAATGATAAAAGCTTTGAAATAGTCAATGAATATGTAAATAAACATAACAACATTTACTTACTCCCATTTGGCACTCGTTATGGTAGTGCTGGTCAAAACTTTTTTCGTCTGTTGAAAGATGTTGATTTAGAATTATATGATTACATTTCTTTTTCAGATCAAGATGATGTTTGGCTCGATTATAAGCTCGAAAAGTCTATAGAACAAATTTTGATAACTGATTCGGATGCATATTCCGGAAATGTCACAGCTTTTTGGGAAAGTGGTGAAGAGGTATTGTTAAAGAAGGACGATTCACAAGTCGAATTTGATTATTTATTTGAATCCTCCGGTCCTGGGTGTACTTTTGTTTTAAAAAAGCAATTAGCTTTGAAGTTAAAAGAGGCATTAAATAATAATGGCTCAATAGTCGATTCTTTATGGTTGCATGATTGGTTTTGCTACAGTTTCGCACGTTTTAATAACTATAAGTGGACTATAGGTTCTGAACCATTGATGTTATATCGACAACATGAAAATAATGAAGTCGGTGCTAGTGGTGGATGGGTTGCTATGTGGTCAAGAGCAAAAGTAATATTGTCTGGTAATGGACTAGATAAAGTCATTAAACAAGCAGATTATTTAAATCAAAATCATCTCCCGATTCAATTAATAAAAACTGGGAGTGTTCTCGGTCTGTTGAAATTAGCAGTCTTAGGCAGGAAGTGTAGAAGAAAAAGCAGCGAGAAAGTATTATTCACAATAGCTTTGTTATTGCTAGCATTGAAGAAGGTGTTTAAATAGTGAGTACGTTATTAACTGGAGCTACTGGGTTTATTGGTTCTTTTATTGCTAGAAATAATAATGATTTTAATTGTGTTGTTCGTAAAAATGAACGACGAAGTTTTAACTTGTCATTCGGAATCGATAAACTTGACGGTAATACTAACTGGGAGGGTGCATTTAGTCATATTGATAGTGTAATCCATTTGGCTGGCCTCGCTCATTCTCGTTCGTGTATAAATAAGGATTATCAATCGGTAAATGTCGATGGTACTCTTCATTTAGCTAATGAAGCAGCGAAAGGGGGAGTGAAACGGTTTGTTTTTGTCAGTTCTATCGGTGTAAATGGAACTTCTAGTTCGGACGTTCCTTTTTCTATTTTGTCTACGGTAAACCCCAATAACGATTATGCTCAGTCAAAATATGATGCTGAGATAGGTTTAAAAAAAATTTCTACTGAAACTGGAATGGAGTTGGTTATAATCAGACCTACTCTTGTTTATGGCCCAAATGCTCCTGGTAATTTTGGTTCACTAGCTCGCTTAGTTTTTAGGTTTCCTTTTCTACCATTTGCTCTAGTTAATAACAGACGAGACTTTATATCAGTACAGAACTTAGCTGATTTATTAGTGACCTGTGCGAAACACCCTAAAGCTGGGGGACATACCTTTTTAGCGTCAGATAGCGAAACTGTTTCAATTAGTGAATTTACCCAGGCAATTGCAAAGGGCTTTCGAACTAATTTATTTCAGTTGCCTGTACCTATTGGATTAATGTGTTTAGCTGGAAAGTTACTGGGTAAATCTATAATGATTGAACAATTGGTTGGTAACCTTGAAGTTGACTCTAGTAATTTGAAAGAGATATTAGATTGGATCCCACCTTATACAATGGAACAGTCAATGGCTTTTCTTAAACCAGAAAAATAGAGAATTTATATATGATTCGATTGATTGATTTTCTAGCCGCTTTCTTCGGCTTATTATTCCTTTGGCCCTTATTACTTATCGTGACTATTATTGGTTTGTTTGATACTGGCTCTCCAATTTTTATTCAAACTCGTGTAGGTAAAAATAAAAGGGCTTTTAGTTTAATTAAATTTCGTACCATGTCTGTTGAAACAAAATCAGTAGCCAGTCATTTAGCTAACAATGCTTCAATCACTAAGCTAGGTAACTTTTTGCGCAAAACCAAAATTGACGAATTACCACAGTTAATTAATGTTGTAAAAGGCGAAATGAGTTTAGTAGGCCCTCGGCCCAATCTTTTCAACCAAGAAGAGTTGATTAAAGAACGTGAAAAGCTGGGTGTTTATGATGTGTTGCCTGGTGTAACGGGTTTAGCTCAAGTTCAAAATATTGATATGTCGACACCAAAGCTGCTTGCTGAAACTGATAAGCAGATGATTGATACACTTAACATTAAAAATTACTTTACGTATATTTTGATGACTGTTACAGGTAGTGGTTCTGGTGATGCTGTAAAATAGTACTATCCATTTATGTTTGTAATTATGTTTTATTTCAAGTCGTTACTGTTTATTTTGCAGGTAACGACATTTTACCTATTAATGGACAGATTTATGATAATTTGATTACCCTCTCTAATCGCATCATACTCTGATTAGAATATAGTGTTTAATCGAATCAAAGAGCAATCTATGTGGATATGGGAGCAAACAGAATGGCCAGTATTTACCTGGGACAAAGCACGCCTCGAGTCACTCCTGAGTGGAGACCCGGCTTAATCAGGGTATTTTGTTGGGTAAAGCCTCTGCTCAGTCATTGGATCATAAGCAAAGTATGCTTGATACTTTATTAAGCAATATTGTTCACTCGAGTGCCATCGAGGGGGAGAAACTAAATGTTTTTTCGGTACGTTCATCACTTGCTAATAAACTGGGTGTGTCTGAAGAGAATCCGTTTCCTATAACAGAGCAATCAGATGGATTAGCCGAGATCATGGTTGATGGGCGTTGTTGATCAAATCAGAGCTCTAGACGCAGCTTCCCCAAGGGTCGTATCTAGTTAGGCAGCTTGTTTCCTAATAGGCATACCTAGCCCTATGACTTTGTTCATCGCTTTTACGCCCGCTAAAGCTTCGCCTACCTGAGCGTTGTAATCTCGAAGGCTAAGTTTAGGACTAATCAACTGCTTATACCGATACATCGCTGTCTCAGAGAGCGACCTTACGTGGTAATCATTATCCTGTTTCCATTCGGCTAATTTATTAGCTTTGAGCGCTTTAACGGCTTTATTTCTCGGGTGCCCCTCCTCCCAATACCCTGCATTACTTCTAGGTGGAATAGTGGGCTTACAACCCTTTCGTTTGAGTAATTAATGACATGCCTTTGTGTCATAGGCACCATCAGCTGATACTTGAGCTATACGTCTTCTCAACGGGTTTAGCAATGTGGGTAACACTCATTATCGGCAACGTTAACCAGAGTGACTTCAGCTGACACAATCTCATGTGTATTACTATCAACTGCCAGATGTAGCTTACGCCAGGTGCGGCGCTTTTCTTTGCTTACGGGTTTTCGATTCACCCTCACCGTAAACTTTGAGACCTGTTGAATCAATAACAACATGTGACACAGAACCATGACTCTTTGCCCGATACTTGATTTCAACAGTCTTTGCTCGCTTACTGATACAGCTGTAACTCGGGGAGGTCAGTGGTACATCCATAAGCTGGAATATAGAGTTGGTAAAGCCTTCTAGTGCTCGCAAAGACAAGTTGAATACGCCTTTAACAACCAGTGCTGTTTCAATAGCAACATCGGAGTAAATATACCCTCGACCAAGACGACCATGGTGTTCAGTACATCGCCAAGACTTAATCGCTTGCTCATCAATCCAGAGCGTCAGAGAGCCACGATTGACGAGTGCTTTGTTGTACTGAGACCAATTGGTTGTTTTATGTTCAGACTTTCCCATCTTGCCGCTTTCTCATAACTACCTTGGGAGATCAGATCACGCTAACGACAAAAGGTTCATTCGATTTAGGAAACAAGGCCTTGTTGATGCAGTAGAGCATCTGGATGAATCATTTAAGTTCGAACGACTATTAGGGTGGCATGAGAAATTGTTTCCTGAAGGCGACACGCTCTTTAACTCTGTGATAGGAGGACAATGGCGAGGTGATGCTCCTTTGCAAGTGGTTTCTGGACGAATTGACCGGCCTGTTGTTCACTTTGAAGCGCCGCCTAGAGCTGTTCTTGAAGATGAGCTTAGTCGTTTTGAGGATTGGTTTAATGAGTCGAAAACAGATGCATTGCTTGTCCCTTTATTGAGAGCGGCAATAACACACCTCTGGTTTGTGACTTTGCATCCCTTAGATGACGGCAATGGTCGGATAACTCGGTTACTCACCGATTTGGCTTTAGCCCAAGCCGATAAACTATCGGTACGATTTTATGCAATGTCTGTGGGGATCATGGCAAACCGAAAAAGCTACTATGAAATCTTAGAGAGCACGCAGAAAGTCGATCTTGATATTACGCAGTGGCTGGTTTGGTTTTGTAAAGTGCTTAATGAGACTTTTAGCAACGTTTTACACGATATTGAGCAAACCATACAAAAGGTTAATTACTGGAGAGCGGTTGACCAAACAAAACTCACGACAGAGCATATGAAAGTACTTAATCGTATGTTAGATGGGGAGTTGCTGGACGGTATAAATACTAGTCAATACCATAAAGTTGCAAAAGTCAGTAAGCCTACCGCATCGCGCCATCTTGCTTATTTAGTAGAAGTTGGCTGCTTGCAAAGATCTGGTTCGGGTGGGCGAAGCACCCGGTACATTCTAAATCAAACTGCTCAAAATGGATGAAGCCCAAAATGCTAACATTTAGGTTTGCGTATTTGTTAGTGCGGCCCCCAATAGCGCTAACAATTCGATCGTCTTGAAAAGGCGAAGATAATTACTGTTGCTTAACTTTTATTCAAAACCCCTGTGATTTAGAATTATAGCGTAATTTAGTTATCGGTTTGGGGTGGCAATTTCGGCATGTATATTGATACTGTTTATTATGGGATGCCCCGGTCGCTGTAGGCTTTGCGTTTATAGTCTGCCTCGTGATGATAATTGCTTCCCTTATCAGGTATGAAAAAAATGAAAACAGTAACATCGCAAAATATTTGTTTCTTTAGGTAACTTTTATTGCCAGTGACGATGGAATGCTGATGAGTCATAAAAACCGTTACTTGGGGGCTGGGGATCACCGTGTAGTTGCTACCAGTCTCATAATTATGCTCTTGTGGGCATGGAACATCACTTTTCTAAACACTCTTGGAGCCGCAATATCGATAGCGAGTAATTAATAAACCCTTTTTTTGGGGGAACTCTTCAATATGTATAAGAGTGTATCATTTGACCAAAAGTTATACGTACTAACCCTTTATGTACACTTTAAATCTGTACCTCAATAGCGTTAGATATGCTAAAATAACGGCATATTGGCTATGCTAAATAGCGGCGTAATCTATATTAAGATCTCTTATATTATGAAATTTATAAACTTGGGGCGGAAAATGGAATTTTTGCAAAGTATTTTTACTTTACCTCGTGCTCAGAAGCGTATTGTGAGTTTGTTGGTTGATTCTTTATTTTTAGTGTTTGCATTTTGGACTGCGCTTTTAGTTCGTTTAGATGATGTCTCTGTTTTGACTGATAGTGGATATTGGTTAGTTTTAATGTGTGTCCTACCTGTCAGCTTATTTGTATTTGCAAAATTTGGCCTCTATCGTGCGGTGTTACGATATATGGGGTTACAAGCGCTGGTTGCTATCGCATCTGGAGTCGTGATATCGACCATTATGCTCGTGTTAGTTGCGTTTTATACCGAAGCTAATATACCTAGAACTTTCCCGCTTATTTACGCTGCTTTTGCTCTCGTGTTTATCGGTGGTTCGCGGGCAATGGTTCGCTCTTTGGTTGGTACCGGCATTAAGCGTGTCGGTGAGCCTGTGATTATTTATGGTGCAGGCGTTAGTGGACGACAGTTGTTAAGTTCTTTAGTACAAAGCCACGAGTATCACCCTTTTGCCTTTGTAGATGATGATGAAAGTTTGCACGGTACTGTTATTCAGGGAGTGCATGTTCATTCACCTTCTATTATTCGTAAGCTTATTAAGCAAAAGTCAGCAACTAAAGTACTGTTAGCAATTCCTAGTGCGAGTAGAACTAAGCGTCAGGCAATATTATTAACTCTCGAATCGTTGGCTGTACAGGTGTTAACTATTCCTGCAATGGCTGATTTGGTGAATGGTAATAAGCTTTATAGTGATATAAAAGAGGTCGAGATTGATGATCTGCTTGGACGCGATTCTGTTTCTCCTCGTAATGATCTCCTTGCTGCTAACATAATCAATAAAGTGGTTCTGGTGACCGGGGCTGGTGGTTCTATTGGCTCTGAATTATGTCGTCAAATTCTCAAGCAATCGCCCGCTAAGTTAGTGCTTTTTGAACTGTCTGAATTTGCCTTATATGCAATTGAACGTGAATTAAAGTCGATTGCGCTTGAGCTAAATATAGATGTGCCGATTTTCCCGCTTATGGGCTCGGTTCAGCGTGAAAACCGCATTCAGGCTGTGATGGAGTCTTTTGGCGTTCAAACCGTTTACCATGCTGCTGCGTATAAACATGTGCCATTGGTTGAGCACAATGTTGTAGAGGGCGTTCGAAACAATGTCTTTGGTACGTTGTACACTGCCAGGGCGGCAATCGCTGCTAAGGTCGAAACCTTTGTATTGATTTCAACGGATAAAGCAGTGAGGCCAACCAATGTAATGGGCACAACAAAGCGAATGGCTGAGTTAGTGTTACAGGCTTTCGCTAAAGAGAATAATCAAACTCGCTTTTGTATGGTGCGTTTTGGTAATGTTTTAGGATCTTCTGGTTCCGTTGTACCATTATTCAGAACTCAAATTGCCAATGGTGGTCCTGTGACAGTGACTCACCCTGAAATTACTCGCTTTTTCATGACCATTCCTGAAGCATCACAACTCGTTATTCAGGCAGGAGCAATGGGTAAAGGCGGCGATGTTTTTGTATTAGATATGGGTAAATCAGTTAAAATTGTTGATCTAGCCGCAAAGATGATCCGTTTGAGTGGCTTTGAAGTTCGAAACGAAATGAACCCAGATGGTGATATCGCTATTGAATTTAGTGGATTACGTCCAGGCGAGAAACTGTATGAAGAGTTGCTCATTGGTGATGATGTTACTGGGACAGAGCATGAACGAATAATGACGGCAAATGAATCATTTTTAGATTGGAGTGATTATTTGAAAATTTTGGATAGACTTGATAAAGCCTGTCATGAATTCCAACACGAAGTCATTCGCGATATTTTACTTACAACACCGACAGGCTTTGCTCCAACAGATGGTATTTGTGATTTGGTATGGCAACAACGAGCGTGTGAAGCTGAGGTTGATTCTGTAACCGATAGCGGGAAAGTGGTTCCGTTAGTTTCTTAACTCTCGAACAGATTGATTTAAAGGCCAATTCTTTGAATTGGCCTTTTTTGTTTAAACTGTCCCGTCCTGAGATAAGTTGACACTTTGGAGACTTGTCTATGAAACCTTCAAGTTCAATCAACTGTAAACGTACACAACGTGATTACACATTAGGCTTTAAATTAGCAGTCGTGAGCCAGGTATA
>NZ_BPEW01000063.1 GCF_019654975.1 Shewanella sp. c952 | reverse complement strand
GCGTGAAGTCATCTTTCATACTTCGCCGAAGACGCTAGGTCGTTGGCTTGAGGAGGCGTATTCTACACTCTCCAGTGGCGGCGTCAAGCGCTTATTTTAAGAAGTTTTTCAAGCGATGATTTCTTAATCACTCTCGTGAAAAGAAGCATTACCCGAAGCCCTTAAAGCGTTTGTCACCTGAGGTTAATTTCCGAAGAAGTTAATCTCTCTAACACCGCTGCAAGTCCCGTACTATCTAAGCTTTCGTTTAGTTAGTTGGCCTGCTGTGCAGTGTCAGTGGATGCGCATTATAGGGAAATCCTGACAGAGCACAAGGGGCTAAATGAGAAAAAATGCAATAATACGCCTAAGCGGACATTTCTCAAACGATACGCACAAAAAAGGGGCTAAAAGCCCCTTTATATAGTCTATTTAAGCTTACTCAGTAATTCACTGCGACTGCGTTTGCTCTAAAAAACCTTTTATCAGTGTAACGGCCTTGTCATCGTCCCAATCTACGAAAGTACGAACAAACGCAATTAACTCACCGTCCCTATTAAGTATAAAGGTAGCCGGAATGGTATCCAAAGGGAATACATCACTTAAGCTTTGCTCTTTATCGTAATAAGTAGTGAAGTTTTCCATTCCTAATGATTTAAGGAATGGCTCAACTTGCTTGTTACCGTCTAGATCTATCGATACCGGAAGAACTTCAAACTCTTCGGAACCAATTTTGTCAGAGAACCGACTAATAGCCGGTAGCTCTCTCACACATGGGGGACACCAAGTGGCCCACATGTTGACCATGATAACTTTTCCTTTGTACTGACTAAAATCGACAGGTTTACCCTGACTGTCTTTAAAAGGAACAGCTTCTATTGGGAATGGCTTAGGCAGAACACTAATTTGATCAACACTTGATTGGATCTCCTTTTCACCTTGCTTTTGCATACCAGGGTAAGCTTGCGCTTGCCCTGCAAACATTAGCACGACAGCAAAGAGTCCAAATACTATGTTTTTCATTTAGTCTCTCGCTTCAAAAGGCGATCAAGTTCTTGCAGATCTTCCGAAGTTAGCTCGTCAGTATTGCTTTCTGCAATACGCTGTTTGCGTATAAAGAGAAAACCAATAAAGCCACCAAATATTAATAAACCGATAGGGCCTAACCAAAGAACATAAGTCTTGGCTTCCATTCTTGGTTTATAAAGCACGAACTCACCGTAACGACTTGTCATAAATTCAACAATTTCATCGTCATTTTTGCCTTCGTCAACCATCTCGAATACTTCTAAACGAAGATCTTGGGCAACGGGCGAGTTTGAATCAATTAGGTTTTGATTCTGACACTGAGGACAACGCAATGAATGCGCTAAAGACAGTGCACGCTTTTGGTTTTCTGGTGACTTAAATTCATAAGTATCTACCGGAGTAGCATTAGCTACTGATGCCATGCTCAGTAATAGCACAAGAGCAGAAAGACTCTTAACTAATATCTTAATCATGATGCACCATCCTTTGCGGCTTCAGCCTGTAACTCTTGAACCATTGGGTAAAGGGTTTCTTTCCAGACACGAGAGTCAATTGGCCCCGCATATCTGTAACGAATAATTCCTTTATGATCGACAAGGAAACTTTCAGGAGCGCCATAGACACCTAGATCTAAACCTAGACGACCGTTATGATCATAGATATTAATCGCGTAAGGGTTACCTTCACGACTTAATTCACGAACTGCTAACGCTCGCTCATCACGGTAGTTAATACCGTAGATAGGCAAAATATCTTTGCGCGCCAAGGTCATTAGGAAAGGATGTTCGTACTTACATGAAGGACACCATGTCGCCCACACATTCAGCAGAGAAACTTTCCCTTTAAGTGTCTCATTAGTCAAAGTCTCCCCTGACTTTTCCAAAACCTCTAATTCGAAAGTCGGGATCGGCTTTCCTTCTAGAGCAGAGTCGAGCTTTTGAGGGTTTAGGAAGAGCCCCTTGTAAAGGAACACCCCCAAACCTAAAAACACAACTAGTGGAAGAAATAAAACTAGCTTTTTCATACTCACCCTATTCCAATTATGCCGTTGCTAATTTATCACTGCCGTCTGCGGCTTTCTTATCAGTGCTTTTTGCTTTAACTCTGTAACGCTTATCAGATGCTGCAAAGAAACCACCAACCATCATAAAGATTGATCCGAACCATAACCAGCGAACGAATGGCTTATAGTTAAGACGAACAGCAAACTCGGTACGGCTGATTGGGTCACCCATTGTGACATAAAGGTCACGGAATAAACCCCAATCGATACCGGCTTCAGTCATATCCATAGTACGAACATTATATTGACGGCGATCAGGTCTTAATAATGTGACGTAATCATCACCTTGGTAAACTTCTATCTGACCTTGCTGCGCAGTGTAGTTAGGACCCACTACGTTTTTGGTCTCAATATATTTAAAGGTGTAGCCCGCTAACTCTTGAGAGATACCAGGTCCCATACGGACACTTTTCTCAATAGAGTAGTTAGAAACCATCGTTGCGCCGACAACTGACACAGCAATACCTAGATGCGCAATAATCATACCGAGCTGGCTTCGACCAAGGCGAGTCATATCGACTGGGCCTTCTTTGGTCTTAACCATATTGTAAGCAGCTCGGAATGTCATGATTGTTACCCAAGTCGCAGTACCAATACCGAACACAACCCAGATGTTAAACTCACCACCGGCAAGAAACGGCGCAGCAAGTCCAACTACCGAAGCTATAGCCGCAGGGATCAGAATCTGACGTTTCAACTCACCATCTTTTGACTTTTTCCAGCGGATCACTGGACCAATGCCCATGAAACAAAACAGTACAAGTACAATTGGAACAAATACGGCGTTGAAGTATGGAGGGCCTACAGAAATCTTGCCCATTCCTAATGCATCGATCAGCAGTGGGTAAAGCGTACCAAGTAAAACGGTACCACACGCTACAGTTAGCAATAAGTTACACACCAGCAGCATTGTCTCTTTCGACTTAAGCTGGAAGCGCGCAGGACTCTTCATCTCGCTCGCTCTGAAAGCAAACAAGGTTAACGAACCGCCGACGGCTAGCCCGAGCAAGAGCAGAATGAACATTCCTCGACTTGGGTCTGCAGCAAATGAATGCACAGATGTTAGTACACCAGAACGTACAATAAAGGTCCCTAATAAACTTAGCGAGAATGCGAAAATTGACAGTAAAACAGTCCAGTTACGGAAAGCGCCACGCTTTTCAGTCACAATAAGTGAGTGAACCAGAGCAGTACCAATCAACCAAGGCATAAATGATGCGTTCTCAACTGGATCCCAGAACCACCAACCGCCCCAGCCAAGTTCATAATAAGCCCACCACGAACCAAGCGCGATACCACCGGTTAAGAATACCCAAGCAGCCAATGTCCAAGGACGGCTCCAACGAGCCCAAGCAGAATCCAAACGACCACTCATTAACGCTGCAATAGCAAATGCAAAGCTTACTGAGAAACCTACATAACCTAGGTACAACATAGGAGGGTGGAAGATTAAGCCAACATCTTGCAACATTGGGTTAAGGTCACGTCCTTCCATTGGTATCGGGAATAGACGCTCAAAAGGGCTAGAGGTCAGTAGCATGAATAATGAGAAACCAATCAAAATCATGGCTAGAACCGCAAGAACACGTGCAGTAAAGACCTCTTCTAAGCCTTTACTAAACAGTGCGACTGCGGCTGCCCAAGCTGATAATGAGAAAACCCAAAACAGCAATGAACCTTCATGGCCACCCCAGACTGCAGCAATCTTGAAGAAGATTGGCAATTCGGAATTCGAATGATGCGCTACATAAGCGACGGAAAAATCGTCGACGGCAAAGCTATAGCCGAGCACGACAACGGAGAACAGAATAAAAAAGAACATTCCGTATGTTAATGGCCAAGCATAGCGCACCAAGTATTGGTCTTTGCGAGCTACACCTACTAAAGGGACGATGGCTAAAAGTATGGCAAATGCCACACCGATAATCAGCGAAAAGTGTCCTAATTCTGGGATCATGGGTTTTCCTCAGTCCTAAATCATGTATTGATAAGCATACGCTAATATCATTACACACGAATCCGTAGTTAACACTACTAAAAAGGGTACAAATTTAGCTCAGTTTAGTATTTGCTATTGTTCCTGTCTGCCTATTTCGTACAAATATGGGTGACTTGTCTCATTCTTTCCCTATCTTATTACGGGCAACACATAAACAGTTGTTCAAAAATTCCACCGTAAACTGAGCATATTTAGTGGGATTTTTAAGTCAGACTCAAGAAGTTCCGTTAAGTTTCGAGTTATTTTGCAAATAAAATCAATCTGTGAACAAGTACGCAACTATGACGATTTCAGGTTATATTACTGTTCAATGAATAATCTTTACGTATAATCTTATCCCTAGTTCAGCGGTGAATCCGCTTTTTCGCAAACTAAAGTGAAATAGACATAATGACCACATTCTGGATCTTGATAGCCTTATTTGTGTTGGTCAGCCTTGCGCTGATTTGGTTCCCACATTTTCGTCAGCAGCAAATGCGACGGACAGAAGAAGCCGGTGTTCGCAAAAGCACCAACTTAGAATTATTTAATGAACGTCTTTCTGTTTTAGAGAAAGAAGTCGAAGAAGATTTACTTGATCAAGCTGAATTCGATGCACTTAAGAAAGAGCTCGAAATAAGCCTACTTCAAGATATGAAACAGGGAGATGATGAATCTCTAGTCAATAAAGTTAAGCCAAAAAGTGTTGCCTGGCCAGCTGTGATGTCAGCAGTGATTCTGGGCATTTCAGGCTATATGTACTCAACACTGGGTGCATATGAAAACTTAGACAAGCCGATGACAGCTAATGAAGCGCATTCAGGTATGGATGCGGCGCAAATGATGTCTCAGCGAGTAGAGATGATGGAAGCCCAAGCTCAAGCTGAACCTGAAAACAGTCAGTTATGGTTTAGTCTTGGTCATACCTATATTTCAGCTAATCGTTATGACGATGCCATCATGGCATTTGACAAAACGATGGAAATCGTCGGTGTGCACGCTGAGTTGCTAGGCCCTAAGGCTACAGCCCTATACTACCGTTCGAATCAGCAGATGACGCCGGCAGTTCAGGCTCTTATTGACCAGTCGCTAGCACTTGATGCTTCTGACCCATCAACATTATTACTTGTGGGTATGGACTCATTCTTCTCTGCTGAGTATCAAACTGCTATCGATGCATGGCAATTGATTTTGGACAGCGAACGTAAAGATGTTGATCGCAGTGCGATTATCAATGCTATCGACAGCGCAAAAATGAGAATGAATGCTGAAGGCGAAATGCCAAATGATGATGCACATAAAAGTGTAAAGCCTAAGGCAACGGCTCAGACTGTGACGATAGAGGTATCTATCTCTCCAGAGCTACAAGCACAGGTTTCTAGCACTGATATGTTGTTCATCTTTGCGCGTTCAACTGAAGGGCCTAAGGTTCCTTTGGCGGCAACTAAAGTATCAGCGGACTCACTACCTGCTTCTATTACACTGGATGACAGCACTAACATGGGCGGCAATGTTAAGCTAAGCGATGCTAAAGCAGTCGAAGTGATTGCAGTGCTATCAAAGCATGGCAGCGTTAAGCCACAAGCAGGCGATATCCAAGGTAAACTAGCGATGATTAAAGTTGGTGATACTGGGCAATTGGTTCTCGATACCCAAGTTCAGTAATTTCAAATTACATCCATAAAAAAACCGGCTATTAGCCGGTTTTTTTATATCAACAAAAAGCTTACTTTGACATAAACTCAATTGCTTTCTTGTAGTCTTCATCTGAACAATCAGTACACATGCCACCTGGTGGCATTGCGTTTAGGCCTGATTTAACACTTGATACTAGTGCGTCGGCGCCTTTCGCTAAGCGAGGCTCCCATGCTGCAGCGTCATGTGCTTTTGGTGCGCCAGCAACGCCCATGCTGTGACAAACTTGACAAGCTTTGTCGTAGACAGCTTTGCCATCTTGAGCAAAAGCACTTGTAGACAAAGTTAATGCAGCAGCTGCAGTCAGTGCTAATAATTTTTTCATTTTATAGGTTCCTAATGCAAATTCTAACAAAGCTCACGCTGCCCTTATAGGATGCGGCAGACTTATTATCGCAGCGCTAGGTTACTACAAACTTCACCAAATGGCATCTATTTGTGATTTAAATCGCGTTAAAAGCCGTTTGGCAAGACATAGTTCTCAAAAACGTTAATATATTAGCAAATGTTTAAAAAGTTCCTAAAAACTTTCTAATATTCGAACTACATCAAATTGCTGACACTTAGCACGACACGAAACTAAACGCTTGAAAGTCTATGTGTTAGTATCACTTGTGTTTTTAGATGGCATGATATAGAGGGCTCAGTGGTAGAACAATTAAAAGCAACAACACTGGTATCAGCTAGTAACCTAACTTGTATTAGAGAAGAACGTATTCTTTTTGACGAACTTAGCTTTGAGATCACCGAAGGCGAGATTGTTCAAATCGAAGGCCCTAATGGCGCGGGCAAAACAAGTCTATTACGAATTATTGCGGGTTTGTCTCGTCCATACGCTGGCCAAATCAACTTTAAAGGCGAAGACATCAACCGCTGTCGAGACGAGTATAACGATGAGTTATTATACCTCGGCCACCTCGCCGGTGTTAAAAGTGAACTAACCGCTGAGGAAAATCTTAACTTCAATTTAAGAATCAGCGGGTATGATGGCTTTGATACACGCGAAATCCTTTCAAAAGTAAATTTATCAGGTTTTGAAGAAGCGTTAGCAGGCCACCTCTCAGCAGGGCAGCATCGACGTACTGCACTAGCGAGACTTTGGCATACGAACTGTAAAATTTGGCTACTTGATGAACCTTTTACAGCGATCGATAAAAAGGGCGTAGAAGAACTTGAACATCTATTTTTAGCTCATGCTAAACGTGGCGGTTGTGTCATTTTAACGACCCATCAGGATATGGGCGTAATTGGTGATGACATCTTGCGTAAAATTCGTCTTGATTATCGCTTTGTTTAGGAATTAGCAATGAAAAAAGGTATCAGTTATACCCAAGCATTCGGTACGTTACTCAAACGAGACCTACAGATTGCAGTCCGTCATCGCGGTGATATTTTTAATCCGTTATTGTTTTTTGTATTGGTAGTCACTCTGTTTCCATTAGGTATAGGGCCTGAGCCGCAAGTATTGACACGAGTCGCGCCTGGTATTATTTGGGTAGCAGCACTCCTTGCATCTATGTTGTCATTAGAACGTTTATTCAAAGCTGACTATGTCGATGGTAGTCTTGAGCAAATGTTGCTAAGCCCACAACCTCTGCCACTAATGGTTTTAGCAAAAGTACTGGCACATTGGATATTAACAGGTGTACCTTTAATTTTAGTGGCACCTTTATTAGCAGTTCTGTTACACCTAGACACTAATAGCTACGGTGCGCTAATCGCGACATTAGCTCTTGGGACTCCAGTATTAAGCCTACTAGGAGCTATTGGTGTGGCATTGACTGTCGGATTACGTAAAGGTGGCGTGCTATTAAGCTTGCTCATTTTACCGCTATATATTCCGGTATTAATTTTTGCTACCAGTGCCATTGATGCTGCTGGTATGAATTTACCTTATGATGGTCAACTCGCTATAATCGGCGCCATGTTGATCGGTTCATTAACGTTAGCACCATTCGCTATTGGTGCTTCCTTACGAGTGAGTACTAACTAAAATGTGGAAATGGTTACATTCATACGCGGATCCAGAACGCGCTTACAAGCTTTCGAGCACACTATTGCCTTGGTTTGCTACCTTAGCAATTGCTTTTATCGGTATAGGCACTATTTGGGGCTTAGGTTTTGCCCCAACCGATTATCAGCAGGGTGACAGCTATCGTATTATCTTCATTCATGTACCGGCAGCTTCAATGTCTATGGCCGCATACATGGGTATGGCCACATGTTCATTCATTGGCCTTGTTTGGCAAATAAAATCTGCCGATTGGGCTGCTGCATCTATCGCTCCTATTGGCGCTGTTATTACCTTTATTGCACTTGTAACAGGCGCAACTTGGGGTAAACCTATGTGGGGCACTTGGTGGGTTTGGGATGCACGCCTAACGTCTGAACTAGTGTTGCTATTCCTTTATCTAGGTGTGATTTCTCTTTACGCATCATTTGAAGATAAAGTGCTGGCAGCTAGAGCAGCAGGGATCCTAGCCATTGTTGGTGTCATTAATATCCCAATTATTAAGTATTCTGTTGACTGGTGGAGCTCACTACATCAGCCGTCTACTATCCGTATTACTGAAAAATCCACGATGTCGACTGATATGTTATATCCATTACTAATTAACATATTTGGTTTCGGTCTTATGATCGCAGCAATTACATTAGTGAGATTTAGATCAGAAATTTTGGCACGAAATGGAATGCGTCCATGGGTGCGTGAACTTGCTAAAGCAGAAGGGGTCAAATAATGCAATTCGACTCAATTAGTGAATTTTTTAATATGGGCGGCTATGCTTTTTATGTATGGCTTGCTTACGGTGTCACCTTCTTCTCTCTCGGAACGCTCGTCGTGATGAGTGTTAGACAGAAACGAAAAGTGTTAGTAGAGATCGCGAAGAAGATTCAGCGAGAAGAACGATTAAAAGAAACTCGGAGTACTAAATAGTGAATCCAAGAAGAAAAAAACGCTTAACCCTAGCTGTAGCTCTAATTGGTGGTGTGGCTGCAATCGCCTCGCTACTGTTATATGCACTAAATTCAAACTTGAATCTTTTCTTTACACCTACTGAAATTGTTCAAGGTAAGAAAGATACTGGTGTAATGCCTGAGATCGGCCAACGTATCCGCGTCGGCGGCATGGTAACTATCGGCTCTATGGTTCGTGATCCTGACAGCCTTCATGTAGAGTTTGCTGTACATGACGCTGCTGGCGGTGAGATTATCGTAACTTATGACGACCTGTTACCAGATCTATTCCGTGAGGGCCAAGGTATCGTTGCTCAAGGCGTTTTATCAGCTCCAGGTACGTTAGAGGCTACAGAAGTTCTTGCTAAGCATGATGAGAACTACATGCCTCCTGAGGTTGCTGAAGCTATGGGGCAGACTCACGAAAAGCTTGATTATAGCAAAGACCAATCAAAGGCTGGCGGTTACAAGTAACCACTGACGCTATCAACCAAAAAGCCTTCATTTATTGAAGGCTTTTTTGTGTAAAGTACTGTCCCGTCCTGAGATAAGTTGACACTTTGGAGACTTGTCTATGAAACCTTCAAGTTCAATCAACTGTAAACGTACACAACGTGATTACACATTAGGCTTTAAATTAGCAGTCGTGAGCCAGGTATA
>NZ_BPEW01000062.1 GCF_019654975.1 Shewanella sp. c952 | reverse complement strand
AAGATCATTACTTTTAATGTAGCTATCTTTTAGTTTTTTGTAATAACGAATGGCACTTTTTTGATCGCCAAAACGGCGATAGCTAGTGGCAATTTCGAACAGGTTGAAGCTAACCCATGCTGGTAGGTTTAAGCTTTGGTAAAGTGATTGTGAGGTGATGAGATCCTCAAGGCCTTGGGTAAAGTTTCCTTGGTAAGAATGTAAGAATCCTCGCATACTTCTGGCATCTGCTATCAGGCGCAGATCTTCTAAAGCATAAGCCTCATTTACAGCATCATTGTAACCCTTTAGTGCCAATTCAACGTCACCATTTTGCTCGTAATACCAAGACTGACACAGTTCTAGGTCTAATTTGTGGTTGGGGTATTTAGCTAATTCAGGATTGGTTAATGCATATTGTGCAAATGCAATAGCTTTGGGAACTTGGTCGGCATCATAGGGATCAAATCCCCAGCAACGTGCTCGTGTTAGACGTAGCTGTCTTGAAGTATCTTCTTTAGCTATTAGTGTTTCTAATTGTTCAATGTAGGAGTTTATGGTTTGGTTGTTACTAATTGTGCCATCGTTAATAAGAGTGAGAATAGCATCCGCTTTTTCGTTATTACTTTGTTCGGCATAGCCTGATTTACTTACTAAAAGTAAACTAGTAAAAAGCATGATTTTAATCAACAGAAACGGCTTAGGCATATAACGTTTACTTGCTCTCAAAGTCATTGATACTCATTGCTAGCATACACGATAAAATATACTTTAGAGCTATTTTCTGAAAGTATGCTTGGTTGGTCTATTTTTTCTAATGACATGTTTTGCGTTTGCTAATAGAGGGCTTTATAACAACGCCGTGTTTTAAGGCTTTTGTATGTAGGAATAGAAAATTTATTTTTGGAAAAATCTAACTTTGAGTTTGGCTATAGAATAATGTCAATAAAGGCAAAGACAATTGCTAAAACATGGTTTGTTTTCATCTCGGTATCTTGCAGGTGCATTCATTGCATCTAGATTTTCCATACCAAGATATTCAGAAGAAAAGGCAATATTTTCATAGAAATTGATAATAACTATATTTAAGATGTTCCGCCTGGCTGCAATCGGGGTTTTGTCTGAGCTATACTCCACCAAGTCTAAAAAGTATCACTTTTTATGCAAGCTACTGTTAGCGGTAATCATGGTACGTATATTAGCGGCAAATTTTAAGCCGTACAAAAAATTGTAATTGAGAGTAGAAAATGACTGAAGTAAACGCTGAATATCGAGCGCGCGCCGAACTGGTGGCATTGAATGTATGTAATACCGTTATGCCAATGGATCAGATCCCAGAAAATTTATTAGAGGCTTATGCAAACCTTTGTAATGAACTGATTGAAGATACCGATCTTAAATTCAATAGTGGTTGGGATGCGCTGCCTGCTAGCGCTAAAGCGCTACTTCCGAAGGAAGATTTTCATGGTTTTTATATTGCTAATGCTTGGTTTCAGTTAAGTCGAGTGGCGCAAGATATTGCAGAAATGGCTGAAACTGATGATGAGATTGCAGAGAAAGAGTACAACGGTATTTTCACTCGGCTGTCAGATGCATCATTAAAAGAGAGTGTTCGAAAACTTAAGAAATCGCGCACTGACCGTTCAATGCTTAATAGCATTAAAGCAGTTATTGAAGGTAAGTAAGCACTTATAGCAAAATGTTTTCAGCTGTAATCGATTAAATAAGTATAAGGGGGTTATGCGCAAGCATAGCCCTTTTTTGTCTAGATTAAAGAGTGCTATTCAGCGTTGGGAGAGGGCAGGCTGTCTCTGTGACTCTTAATGATATCGCTGGCGCCTAATGAGCCATCATTTAATGCGCAGCCGTAGTTCTCTCGGCAATGCTGACAGGGGCTCATAGTATTCACGAACCGGCCTTTCTTGGTGTATTTTCTTATGTAGGCATGAGAAATCTCGACATTACCTTGGTGCAATGTAATGTTATCTCCAAGTTTTAAACGTAAATTGCTCACCGCCGCATCTTCGGCGCACATCAAGTCATTGGCGCGCCCCCATGCTATGACATCCTCGCTAGATCCTGTTGCTACATATCTCGCTGCCGCCCATGGACCGCTGTGGTTACCTGTAGGTTTACCATCGGCAAAGTGAGAAGGCTTATCAGCTAATAGGTATGCCACTCGTTCAAGTTCGTTACTGGGTAACGTGTCGGTATATACAGCGCCAAGTGTCTTACTTTGTGCTGATATGAAATAGTGATGATTGTGGCTGACCATTAAGTCGCGGCATTGGTATTCCCCTTCAATCACATTGATATTGGTAATTTCGGCAATACTGCCATTTCTTGCCAATATCCTAGAGCCTGCTTTAAGTTCTTTGGCTTTTATCCAGCTTTGTGTACTGAGGAAAAATGTATGCTCAGCGTTTACAAACATTAAGGTTTTTATTTCACCAATTGAATATTCAATCTCAATCATAGCAGCAGTAGGTTTCCACATTTTTGTTTAGTAGCTTGAGCTCGTTTTTGTTTGCTAAGTATAACGTCTGAAGCAGCGGCAATATAGCTTGGTAGGAGGGTGCGGAGGAATCAGTTTGTAAGTGGTTGATTAGTTTCTTGGGAGGGCTCGAGTATTAAACGTCTCTGCTATTTATTACTCGTGGTTTATCAATCGCAGATTGAATTTAAAGCTTGTTACTGAATAACCAGCCTCATCGTCTTAATTAGACTTAAAATGAGGCCGGTAGCTACTTTACTTTCAGTTACTTCAAAGCGTTGTTGAAGTATCCGCAACTTTAGTTTGACTCTTTTGTTGAATTTGAGCCTTTAATGCAGGATCAGAGAGGAGCTGCAATAACTGATCATGATAAGCGCGAAGAATGTTGTTTTGTGGAGACTCACTTCCTTGCTCTTCGATCACATCTCTTTCTTGAGTGCTTTTCTGATAGGTTAAGCCAGCGTTTTTATCAAATAAATAGGTATCAACATGAGTATCAAAATTAAAGGAAGATACCCAGTTTAAGTTGATGCTAAAAAACCATTCCTGTAAGTCGAGCACTAAAAGCTGTTGCGATTCTTGCTCCGTGAGAGTGTAGCTCGCAATAGTTTCAGTAGGCACGGTTTTAAAATCTACAGGAGTCACCTGCCAACCTTTTTCAGTTAGGCCTTTTACAATTCTTTTTTGCAACCACTGAGTTAAGGTTAACTCTTTGTCACCTTTATCCGTTGCGAGTATCTGCTCAACACTCCAGTCAACGGGGATCCCAAACGTTGCATGTGCACGACCAACAAAGGTTTCTGGTTTACCTTCTTTAACCTTTTTTCGGTTATCGATCACGCTAATTAGAATAGGTTGCTCGTTTTTATATTCTGGCGAGGGGGTCTGTTCGTGTAACGGAATTGGAGAAACACAGCCCGTTAAAATGAATATGGCAAATGCCATTGCTAAACCTTTGTACATAGTAAGTCCTTTTTATCTGTAATTAGTTTAATCAAGCCGCAAGGATTATATATATAAATATATATTTATCAATTGCTTGTGCAATAAGATTGCCTCCAATTAATACTGTTGATTATAAAGGCCTACAATCCGGCGGCTTAAATGTGCCTAGTTAAATCCATTTGCGCAAATAGCGATGAGGATGGCAGCTTAAAGAGGGCGAGCCATATAGCTGGTGCACTTTATACCAATTGCATTAAGTATTTGACCCGTTCAGAGCCCCTCAATCTTTTCAATTCAAAGTGCATTGGTAAAGAAATGGTTGTTTTTAAGCCAATGCCAAGCCAGACGTAGAAAGACTGAGGGGCTCAAGTAGTGCGGCTGAGGTATAAAATTGGCAAAACATTGTATGCTTGGCTATGGAATTTGGATATACGACTAAATGGTCTATTAGCTACAATTGCTATGTATGAGTAAAAAAGCAGCCTGGTAAGGCTGCTTTTCTTGTATTTTTAGCTTGTAGGTTACGACTTAGAATGAAGTTCGCTTATAACGGCGATATTCAGCGGTCCAGAAGTTATCTTCAATCGCTTGTAGCAATAACTCATCGCTAGTTGGCAGTGCGTGTCCCTCATCGATGGCCACTTTAGCGACGGCAAAGGCGATATGTTTACTCACTTTATGAATATCTTCAAGCTGCGGCAGCAGTGAACCTTCACCATCGATAGATAATGGTGAGCATTCAGCTAATGCACGACTTGATGCCATCAGCATTGCATCACTGACTCGCTCTGCACCAGCGGCTAGGACTCCAAGACCGATGCCTGGGAAAATATAGCTATTGTTACACTGGGCGATCTCATAGGTAACATCATCCACCACGACTGGCTCGAACGGGCTACCTGTGGCTACCAGTGCTTGGCCTTTAGTCCAGTGTAGAATATCTTTTGGCGTCGCTTCTACGCGGCTTGTCGGATTTGATAGTGGAAATACAATCGGGCGCTCACAATGGCTGTGCATCGCTTTAATGATCTCTTCACTAAATAGACCCGGAGCACCGGATACACCAATCAATACCGTTGGCTTAGCATTGTTAACCACATCCAGTAGAGAGATATTTTCGCTGAAATTGTCCCAATTTGTTATGTCGTCACAATTTTGCGCTAACTTCTGCTGGAACGGCAGTAGGTTTGGCATATTCGATTGCAACATGCCCCAGCGGTCAACCATAAACACTTGCTTACGCGCTTGAGTTTCTGTTATCCCTTCTGACACCATTTGTGCCACGATAGCTTCAGCAATACCACAACCTGCTGAGCCTGCACCTAAAAAGGTTATACGTTGTTGGCATAATTGTGTGCCTGCTGCCTTACATGCGGCCAGAAGTGAGCCTACAGTGACTGCGGCAGTACCTTGGATATCATCATTAAAGCAGCAATACTGATCTTTATAACGTTCCAATAATGGCATGGCATTCTTTTGGGCAAAGTCTTCAAACTGAATAAGGGCATCAGGCCAGCGGCGATGAACTGCCTGCATAAAGGCTTCTACAAATTCAGTGTACTCTTCACCGCCGATGCGCTGATTACGCCAGCCCATGTACATAGGATCTTCAAGCAGGTGTGGGTTGTCGGTACCTACATCGAGAGTAATGGGCAGGGTATATGCGGGACTAATACCACCACAACTGGTGTAAAGAGAAAGCTTACCAATTGGGATCCCCATACCGCCAATACCTTGATCACCAAGACCAAGAATACGCTCACCGTCAGTTACTACGATGATTTTAACTTTCTGGCGAGTAGAGTTATTAAGAATATCATCGATGCGGTCTTTATTCGGGTATGAGATGAATAAGCCACGGTTGCGACGGTAATCTTTTGAAAAACGCTCACAAGCCATACCCACTGTTGGGGTATAGATGATTGGCATCATTTCAGTAATGTGGTTTTGCACTAAACGGTAGTAGAGCGTTTCATTGGTATCTTGAATGTTTCTAAGGTAGATGTGCTTATCTAGATCATTCGTAAAATTCTTATACTGGTCGTAAGCACGTGATGCTTGCTCTTCGATGGTTTCAATGACATGGGGCAACAGGCCTTCAAGATTGAAAAATATACGTTCTTCATCGGTAAAAGCACTGCCTTTGTTAATCAACGGTGCTTCAAGAATGGCAGGACCGGCAAAAGGAAGATACAGCGGGCGTTTATTATCGTCCATTAGAAACCTTTTCTCTGTTTTTGTTAGTGTTGTGGGGAGCTGTGACATTAATCACCGAAGACTAACACAAAGTGTGATCATTATTGTATTTTGTAGGCGGATAAATTGATTTTTTTAATGGCGAGCTTGTTTTAAACGCAGTGGGATTCTGGCATAAAAAAGCACAGCGATTGCTGTGCTTTAATCTGAAGCTAAAAATAAGCTAACGCTTACTTTGGACGATGCTTTAGAGACAGTCCCATCAAGAAATTACGTAAAACTTGATCGCCACAAGGCTTGTAATGCTTGTGACCTGGCTTTCTGAATAAAGCGCCCAATTCCGATTTAGACATGTTAAATTCGGCGAGGGTCAATGCTTCAAGAATATCGTCTTCACGTAGCTCAAAAGCAACTCTTAATTTTTTGAAAATAAGGTTGTTGGTTAGCTGTGAAAGTGGCTCTGGTACTTCAGCACCAGGCTTTAGTCCGCGCTTGTAGATCACGAAGCCATCAAGAAATATACACATGGTTTTGTCGTTACAAGGCTGGTAGCCCTCTTCAGACTCTTTTTTCAACATGTCTATCATCTGTTCTTGGGTAACTTCATGCTTAGCCTTGGCAAAAATACGGATCATCTTTGCGTTGCTTAAGTCAAGAATGTAGCGAACTTTACGTAAAATATCGTTGTTAATCATATATGTGCTTTCTTTAATCTATTTGACCACGCGGCTGCGTAGTCATCGCGGCGTATTATAGCAGAAATGCTCAGCGTTTACTTTGCTGCAATTAGAGTCGCTGTGATTGCTTCTTTACCTGCTTGGTATAACTTGGCGACGGGTCTGTCTTCCAGTATCACCAACTTACTTCGAATGCTCTCACGTAGCTTGTCATGTAAGCCAAATGTGCGCTGTGTATCGTGGAGATCCCATGAAGTATTTTCCAAAATAACGACATTAACGTTCGACTGTGGATAGTAAAGTGCCAAACTGACATACCCCGGAAGATAACCGCTATGGCTATACTCGGTGATACCTTTGTATTCGTCTAGTTGAGTGCCATAGCCATATCCAATCTCTCCCCAGCGATGAGTGCGTATGCTGTGGCTGGTGGTCATAGCCTTCAAACTTTTTTCACTGATTAACTGCCCTGAAAAAAGTGCATATTGAAAATGGCTGTATGCATCTGCAGATGCCATCATACCGCCTGCAGGAATTAACTGAGAGGTGATTTCAACATCTGCATTTGCGTAGCTGGAGAATGTATTGTCATCTTGCTGATGTATCGTTTCAGCTCTACCAAGCAATAACTGTGAGTAATGCTTTTTAATCGTCGATGTTTTGCCTAATTGTGCTGTGAGGCCACCAAAACCGACTTGCTCATTAAGCGCTTTTATCTGCGCTGTGATTGGTTGTTGGTGAACATTTTCTAATATTTCGCCAAGTAACGTGTAACCGTAGTTTGAGTATTTAAACTGGCTACCAGGTTTAAATAGTGGTGGCTTGCCAGAAGCCATCAATCCAGATGTGTTACTGAGCAGTTGTGAGATAGTGACACTGTCTGGAATCGCTGCGTTTTTGCCTTGTGATGAGCGCAAGTAGCGGTTGGCAGAACTTGTTAATTCGAGCTTGCCGTCATCGACAGCTTTTAGCACTAACGTCGCTGTCACCTGTTTAGAAAGCGAGGCGATAATAAAACTAGAACGCAGTTTTACATCATCACCAGAGATATAGGTAAATAACGGTTCATCATTACGCTTAACCATAATGATGCCGTTAAAAGGGCGTTCATTCTGGGCGATGATGGTAGGCAGTTGGCTCGCGATATCACTGTTAGCAATGAGGTTTGCACTGGCTTTATTAGCTGCCCATAACAACAGCGTGAGCACTAAAATGCTGAGTAGAGTTTTTGTTAGAAATTGCATTAGGAGTAGGGCGTTCCGTTATTTAGTCAGCATCCAATAAATGAATAAAACAGCAAAACTTACTAAGTAAGTTAAACCGACCAGAGAGAGTATTCTCATTTTTGCACCATAGCGATCTTCAACGGGAATTGCTGTGCTGATCATCAACTTATAGTTAAGCCAAGCAAAAATCACCGTGGTCATAAAGGCGAGGATCATAACAAACTCAAGCAGAGGAAGCAGCGCACCCTTGAAAAATAAAATGATAGCGAGTCCACATAGACTCATTAAACACATCACCAAATTGAGTCTCTTTTCGCTGTATCGGCCACCCTTTAATAACTGCCAGCCCATGTTCAGCGTACGGCTATAACCATCAATGACGGTCACTGTGGTGCTAAAAATACATAAAAAAGCCACCATTCCTATTAAGTAGCGGCTCTCATTACCCATGACTTTGCTATAAAGGCTGATCAATTGCTGAGAAAATTGCACCCCTGATGCTGAAAATGTCTCGCCGCTACCGTGCATAACAAGCGTACCGAGTGCTAAGAACACGATAGCAAGCAGAGCAGTGACAATATAACCAAAGTTAAAGTCGAGAATGGCTTGCTGTTTACTGACTTGTTGGCTTTTTTTCTTTTCAAGTAACCAAAGAGAGTTCCAAGCGCTAACTTCAATGGGGGCTGGCATCCAGCCCATCATAGCAACTAAAAAGCCAATGTAGGCCCATTGCCATGGAGAGGTCGATACAAAGCCTGGTTGCACGATTGACGGAACGTTAAACGCCAAAGCAACCGCGATTAATGTGGTTAAAGTTAATGCCAGCATGATGACTTTAGTCATCTTATCGAGCAGTGCGTAGTGGCCAAAAATAAGGATGGTTAAACTTGATAGCAGTACCAGTAGTGCCAATAGATCTATCGATAGCGGCACAAATTGGGTCAACATCGCTGCAGTTAACATCGCCACGCCGGCAGTGCTGGCAATGGCGGCAATCACATTAAGACAGGTAAACAGCAGTAAGTACTTTCGCCCTTGCTTTAAATAACCTTCAAGTAGGCTCTCACCTGTCGCGGCGGTATAGCGAGCGCCGGCAGCAAAGAAGGGATATTTTAGTATATTGACCGCCAGAATGACCCAAGCCAATTGCCAGCCAAATTCAGCACCAGCACGAGTCGATGCGACAAGGTGAGAGGCGCCAATGGCGGCGGCCGCCATTAATATCCCCGGCCCCATAGCTCCTAATAGTGCACCTAATTGAAAAGAGGGTTTGGCTAGTGACTGAGTATTACTGTTGCTCATGGTTTAAATTCTGTCTTATTGATTAAGGAAAGTGCTACGGCAAAGATTAACTTTTGCTATTAGCTTCAATGCGTTTGAGGGTATCAGAGATCTCTTGTAAAAGGCTCACGACACTAGTGTCATTATTTTCATCTTGTACTGGACTGATTTCAAGTTGGCTGAGTTTCTCTTTCTGCGCCAAGACCTGACTTCTAAAATCGGCAGCATCGACAATTCCGGTTAAATTAAGCAGTGCCCCAGTTCCTGATTGACCCGCTGTTTCTATGGTCAGTTTATGGAGTTTAAACATCCGCATCAGTGGCCCTTGGATAAGTGCCATGTCAGTAATTTTATCCAGCGGAACAGTATTTTCGGTGCGAGTAAAAACCCCTTTGCGGACGATGAGTTTTTTGTCGGTTAACTCGGTGCTCATATTGGCGATAAAGCGCTTAGTAAAAATATGACCTATCGGCAGCCATAGCAGCAATAACGGTAAGCCGACAATCGATAGCGCTAATAAAATGCTAAATGGAGTCAACCAGTATTGTCCAAGGTTACTAACAAACTCCGCCTTCTTGATACTTGTTTCCGTACTGTTTTGCATACTGTTCCCTTCCATCGATTTTGTCCAATCCAAGATTTCTTGACTCAGCCCAGCGGGTCAAAGTGACTCAACTGATTACTTTTAATTGTCTTTTATAAACTTAAGCAAATTTGAATCTAATTTAAAGCTATTTCACTATTTTAGAACTAATTGTTAGTTTCCATTTTCGTGTTAACGGAGTAGCTTAATGGTTTTACTGCAGAGGAAGCGCAAGATGATTACTTTATATGGAGTGCCACGTAGCCGTTCACTGAGAGTGTCTTGGACATTAGAGGAGTTAGGGCTTGAGTGGCAATATGAGTTCATTAACTTTTCCAAAGGTGACAGTCGTCATCCCGATTTTTTAGCCATTAACCCTTGTGGAAAAGTGCCTGCGTTAATCGATAATGGAAATGTTATTACTGAGTCTGCCGCTATTGCAGTATTTTTAGCTGAAAAATATGGCGAAGGTCGGTTACTACCAAAAGCTGGTTCAGATGCATCAGCATTGCATCATAAGTGGGTAAGCTTTATTACCAGTGAGCTTGAGCAACCTCTGTGGACAATTGGTAAGCATAAGTTTGCTATACCAGAGGAGTTAAGGCTTGAGGCTATGTTTGCGGTAGCAAAATGGGAGTTTGATAAAGCCGCTGCGATTGCAGAGCTTTGGCTACCTGATAGCGAGTTCTTACTTGGCGATGAGTTCAGTGTCGCAGATATTCTTTTAGGCCACACCTTGTTATGGGCGACACGATTTGAGCAGGATATACCGTCTAAGTTAGCCGCCTATCGAGACCGGATAACGGCTCGAACAGCCATGGTCACGGCTCTTGAGAAAGAGCTGGCGGGCGCAGCAGAGTAGGGCAAGGCACCGAGTCTAATACAAAAAAAGCATCCACCTGGATGCTTTTTTATGAAAAACGGTTCAATATAAAAGTGCTGTAAAATCGTCTTTTATTTTCCGTCTTTGTATATAATACCAATCAGTATAAAGATTTGATCGCTCAGCGAGAGTTTAGCGGCTTTGAAGCAAGGCGATGAATGAAGAGCATAGTTATTCTACGCTCAAGTTCATTAACGCAGTATCAGAGCCGCTAAAAC
>NZ_BPEW01000061.1 GCF_019654975.1 Shewanella sp. c952 | reverse complement strand
GGGCTCGAACCAGTGACCCCCTCCTTGTAAGGGAGGTGCTCTCCCAGCTGAGCTAATCGACCTGGGATTTCACAATGTTTTAATTCTTTGCAAAAAGAATGGTGGTCGATACTGGGCTCGAACCAGTGACCCCCTCCTTGTAAGGGAGGTGCTCTCCCAGCTGAGCTAATCGACCTGGGATTTACACAATGATTTAATTCTTTATAAAAAGAATGGTGGTCGATACTGGGCTCGAACCAGTGACCCCCTCCTTGTAAGGGAGGTGCTCTCCCAGCTGAGCTAATCGACCTCGCTGTGTGGGGCCGTATTATAGGGGGGAACGATCTACTGTCAACGCTTTTTTAGATAAAAGATGGTGTACGGTTCAATTTCGCACGTATTGACGCATAGTTAATCACATACTGCACTATATTTTGCATTAAGCGATTAAATTATTACCTAAAAGGTTTGAAGCTGAAGTTTATTTAGCTGCTAAATAAAGAATGGAGTTAGCTTAGCGATGAGCTTTTCACTATCTGTCAGGCAATAGGTGTCTCGTTAAGTTTATGTCCTTTACAAAAACAATGGTTTTATTGCAATAAATGAAAACCCAAATTTATCTGGATTGTGAAAAGCTGACTAAATGTTGAAGTAGTAGCTTAAGCGTTATGCATCAATCTAGCAGATAGACGGTCGCTATCTAGGCTAACTCATTAATGCCTCGTTTATTGCGGAAAATATTCTTTAGCGATAGCAACCCTAATCATAATGGCCATGAAAGTGAGCTAACAATTATCGGGAAACAATCAATCGCCCCTTATTTAGCCTTGGAGTTTGGCAACGTTGCCGCTTATGGCAGCGGCTATGATGTAAATATCATTTTGGGCACAAAATTTGCCATATAGTAGCAGGGCTATTTTACCTGAGGGCTTTGGCTGTTAGAATGTGCGCCACATTCATTGGTACAGTCTATTATTTAGACTTTCTATATAGGTCAGTGTCCCATTATGACAATTAAGACGCGTTTTGCACCAAGCCCTACTGGTTTCTTGCACGTTGGTGGTGCTCGAACAGCACTTTATTCATGGTTATATGCACGTGCAAACCAAGGCGAATTTGTATTACGAGTAGAAGATACAGATATTGAGCGTTCAACCCCTGAGGCTTGTGCTGCGATTCTAGAAGGTATGGAATGGTTAGGTCTAACATGGGATGAAGGTCCTTACTACCAAACTAAACGTTTCGATCGTTATAACGAAATCATTGCTCAAATGTTAGAGCAGGGCAGTGCTTATAAGTGTTACTGCAGCCGTGAACGTATTGAACTTATGCGTGAAGAGCAAGCTGCTAAAGGTGAACAGCAGAAGTATGATGGTTGCTGTCGTGATAAAGCGCCTCGCGATACTGATGAACCTTTTGTTATTCGATTCAAAAATCCAACAGAAGGCAGTGTTGTATTTGATGATCATGTACGTGGCCGTATTGAAATATCAAATGACATGCTGGATGATTTGATTATTGCCCGTACCGAAGGTACCCCTACTTATAACTTCTGTGTTGTCGTTGATGACTGGGATATGGGCATTACTTGTGTTGTTCGTGGTGAAGACCATATCAATAACACGCCACGTCAGATCAATATCCTGAAAGCTCTTGGTGCTCCTATCCCCGAATATGCACATGTTGCGATGATTCTTGGTGACGATGGCGCTAAATTGTCAAAGCGTCATGGTGCTGTTGGTGTGATGCAGTATCGCGATGATGGTTATTTACCGGAAGCATTGCTTAACTATTTAGTTCGCTTAGGTTGGTCTCATGGCGATCAAGAAGTTTTCTCTATTGATGAAATGAAGCAACTATTTAAGCTTGATGATATCAACAAAGCAGCCTCAGCTTTTAATACTGAGAAGTTAGTTTGGTTGAACCAGCATTATATTAAAGAGATGGATCCAGAATATGTCGCTTCTCATTTAGAGTGGCACATGAATGATCAGAATATCGATATGAGTAATGGACCACAGTTATCAGCTGTCGTTACTGCACTTTCTGAGCGAGCAAAAACCTTGAAAGAGTTGGCCGCATCTAGTCGCTATTTCTATGAAGACTTTGCAGACTTTGACGAAACAGCTGCCAAGAAACACCTTAGAGGTGTTGCAATGGAGCCACTTAAACTGATCCAAGCAAAATTGTCTGAACTTGAAGAGTGGACTGTAGAGTCAATACATCAAGCGATTGAAGACACAGCCAGTGAATTAGAAGTTGGTATGGGTAAAGTTGGTATGCCTCTTCGCGTTGCTGTTACTGGGGCAGGGATGTCACCTGCTGTTGATTTGACCTTATTCTTGGTTGGAAAGGCTCGTTGTGAGCAAAGAATCTCCAAAGCGATTGAATTTGTAGCAAATAGAATAAATTCCTAAAAAACGAGTTGACACTTTTGGGTGTGCTGCATAGAATGCGCCTCGCAGTTGAGACACTGATGGCAAATGCTTAAAGTGCACTCGAAAGTGATTTAGTTAGTGCGGGGCCTTAGCTCAGCTGGGAGAGCGCAACACTGGCAGTGTTGAGGTCAGCGGTTCGATCCCGCTAGGCTCCACCATCTAACTAATTGAAAGCGTTAAGTTTTAGCCTGCAGAACTTAATGAGTATTCACTCTTTGCAGAGTCTAATGCAGTCCGGGTCCCCATCGTCTAGAGGCCTAGGACACCGCCCTTTCACGGCGGTAACAGGGGTTCGAATCCCCTTGGGGATACCACTATTTATTTTTCTTGATGAATGTCGAGAGATTAAACAAGCGTTAAACCTTAGCCTACAGGGTTTAATGAGTATTCACTCTTTGCAGAGTCTAATGCAGTCCGGGTCCCCATCGTCTAGAGGCCTAGGACACCGCCCTTTCACGGCGGTAACAGGGGTTCGAATCCCCTTGGGGATACCATTTTTCTATTTTATGCTAACGATGTTTGCGTAGAATGGGGCCTTAGCTCAGCTGGGAGAGCGCAACACTGGCAGTGTTGAGGTCAGCGGTTCGATCCCGCTAGGCTCCACCATATTTATCAATACTTTGATGAATACTGTAAACCACCGCAAGGTGGTTTTTTTGTATCTATAGTTCACACCCTGACAACGGCATCATCATGCTTTCGCTTATACCAATTGGTTTAAGACGTTGATCTACCCAGAGTGTTTTTCCGAACGAATTCAAAGAGAGTGAATGACATAATGGTTATTTCCTTATTAATTGATTCAATGTCGAAGCTGCAAGCCCAAAACACGTCATGCTGGCGAGTTTTAGTGGCTCGAATGCTACGTTGACCAGCTTAAACTTAGAATCATGATGCTCTTCACACGTTTTACGCAACATGATCTTGCATGTTCCAACATACTTTAGACACTCCTTACATTGATGGAGGTCAGATACTGTGAATGTCATAAATGCAAGACTATATGGATATAGGAGCTAGGTAACTTTATTAGGTCGTGGTTGTATCTATCACTGAGCTGGTAATAATAGTCTCAAGTCTCAAGTCTCAAGTCTCAAGCAAGGATAAAACAAAGCCACCTTAAAGGTGGCTTTGTTAGTGATTGTTGTTTTATACGTTATTCTTAATTAGTCAATCCCAAGAAAGCCCCCAGTTTGATGAGCCCATAGCTGAGCATATATGCCACTTGCGTTAATCAACTCTTGGTGAGTTCCTTGCTCAACAATTTTTCCCTCATCGATGACTATGAGCCTATCCATCGCTGCAATGGTGGATAAACGATGTGCAATCGCAATCACTGTTTTACCTTCCATGAGTTGGTATAGACTCTCTTGAATAGCAGCCTCTACCTCAGAATCTAATGCGGATGTTGCCTCGTCGAGTAACAGAATCGGTGCATTTTTAAGAAGAACGCGAGCAATAGCTATTCGTTGCCGCTGACCGCCAGATAATTTAACTCCGCGCTCACCAACTTGGGCATCAAGTCCTATGTTGCCATCGGGATCTGTCAAAGTTTGAATAAACTCGTAAGCTTGTGAGTTCTTAATTGCACTTATTAACTCAATTTCAGAAGCATCTGGATTGCCATAGAGGATATTTTCTCTAATAGAGCGGTGGAGTAGGGAGGTATCTTGGGTGACCATACCAATATGCGCGCGCAGTGAATCCTGTGTGACTTGGGTGACGTTTTGTTGGTCAATGAGTATCTTTCCTGATTCAACATCATGAAAGCGCATCAACAAATTTACTAAAGTAGATTTACCAGCGCCTGAGCGACCAACCAGGCCCACCTTTTCGCCAGCTTTAATTTTGAGATCGAGTCCGTCTATTACGCCGCTGTTCTCACCGTAGTGAAAGCTCACATTATCAAAATTGATTTCACCTTTTTCGACCTTAAGATCGGGTGCATTTTCAATATCGGTTATATCGGTGGGTTTCGATAATGTATTCATTCCATCTGCGACAGTACCTATATTTTCAAATAGAGAGCTTATCTCCCACATTATCCACTGCGACATACCGTTAAGGCGCAGAGATAAGCTAATGGCAATAGCTATGGCTCCTACACTAATTGCGCTGTCACGCCATAGCCAAATTGACACCGCTGCGATACTAAACGCTAGAATGTAGTTAATGATTTGTACGCTTACGTTTATCTTGGTGACGAGCCGCATTTGCCGATAAACAGTATGGAGAAAGGTGGTCATACTGCCTTTAGCATACTCAGCTTCTTTTTGGGTGTGAGAGAACAGTTTGACCGTGGCGATATTGGTATAACTGTCTACGATACGTCCGGTCATATTCGATCGCGCATCAGCTTGCTCAGTTGATACCTTTTTTAATTGTGGTAAAAACCTCACCTGTAAACCGACGTAGATCAGTAGCCAAACCAGCATTGGTAACATTAACCTTAAATCGGCTTTTGCTATCATCACGACCATAGAGGTGAAATAGACCAAGATATAAACTAATACATCCAATAGCTTAGTTACTGTTTCTCTTACCGCGAGAGAGGTTTGCATTACTTTTGTGGCAATTCTCCCAGCAAAGTCATTTTGGTAAAAAGATACGCTTTGCTTAAGTAAATAACGATGAGCTAGCCAGCGAATAGACATGGGGTAGTTGCCGAGCAAGCCCTGATAAACAATCAATGCATGCAATAAGACCAACACAGGAATAACAACCAACACTAAAACTGTCATTCCAAGCAGTTTCATTCCCTCTTTTTCGAATAAGGTATCAGGGTCATTGTTGATTAAAAGATCAACCAAATCTCCCATAAAGCCAAATAGCGATACCTCTAAAATAGCCAGTAACGCAGTCAAAATAGACATTATGACCAGCGGAACTTCAAAACCTTTTGTGTAATGTCGGCAAAAGGCATATATCCCTTTTGGTGGTTGTTCTGGCTCTTCTGCTGGTAACGCGTTTACCCAAGATTCAAATCTTTTAAACATTTAGTGTCTCTGTGTTTATTCGTTGCGAAAATGTTGCTCAATAGCGATAGCATACAAGGTATTGAATAAATAGGGGCAAGAAATTGGTATTTATATTCAGTACCGTTTTCCGCTAGTTATAAAGCTGGTAGATGGTAATATTTACTCAACGTAATTACTTCTTCGGAAACAAGATGGTCAACCATGATTGTATAATTGACAGCAATATTTGCCGTAAAGCAAGACTGGCTCGAGATGCTAGGTTTGATGGCCAGTTTTTTACTGGTGTGCTAACGACAGGTATTTATTGTCGTAGCATCTGTCCAGCAGTTAGTCCGAAGGAGGAAAATGTACGTTATTTTGATTCGCCATTAAAAGCGGCAAATGCAGGTCTAAGACCATGTTTACGCTGCCGTCCTGACAGTGCGCCAGGCTCATATGCTTGGAAAGGTATAGCAACAACCCTAGAAAGGGCGATACAACTCATTGACGGTGGTGCATTAACTGGGGCTGATGCTATCAGTATCGAGCGGCTGTCTGAAAGGCTCGGAGTAAGTAGTCGCTATCTTCGAAAGCTGTTTAATGAAGGCGTTGGAACCTCTATTAAACAATATGCACTATATCGGCAGCTAATGTTTGCCAAACAATTATTGCATCAGACAGAGTTAACCATTACCCAGGTCGGATTGGCCGCTGGTTTTAACAGCATTCGTCGTTTCAATGAAGCTTTTAAACAGGTATTAAAACTAACACCGTCAACTTTCAGAAAGCAGGCCGTGTCTCTTGATATTCAATCAACATCTTCCGATAAATCAATAAGCGATACATCAGAAGTAAACTCCGCAGCATCGATTAAATTAACCGTAGAACTATCATACCGTCCACCGTTTGCATGGCAGGCGCAACATGACTTTTACCAAGTCAGAGCGGTAAGCAATATGGAATGGCTGAAGTCTGAATGCAATTATGGACGCAGTTTTAGCCTCAATGGTGTGAGTGGTTACTTCGATGCCAATCACAATCGGGCACGTAATAGCTTTACTGTCGATATTGTTATGGAGAATGAACAAGGGTTGATTGAGCTTAGCGCTATTATCGGAAATATTAAAAGGCTCCTCGACCTTAATGCCAACATGCAGGCAATAGAGCAAGATTTGGTATTATTAGCGCCGCTTAAGCCACAGATGATCACTGGTTTACGGCTACCAGGAACTTGGTCAACCTTTGAAGCTGGCTGCAGGGCCGTACTCGGTCAACAAGTGAGTATTATACAAGCGTCGAAACTACTCAATCAGTTAGTACTCGCCTACGGGGAGCGGCGCGTTATCGGTGATAAAGAGGTCGTGTTATTTCCAACCCCTGAGGTCGTGGCTAATGCCAGTCTAGATGAATTAAAAATGCCAGGTGCAAGAAAGCTTGCACTTAACGCCCTAGGTGAGTTCGTAAATCAACATCCAGATAATGCTCTTGATGATTGGTTATCAATAAAGGGGATTGGTCCCTGGACCATCGCTTATGCAAAAATGCGTGGCGCAAGTCATCCAGATATACTGTTATGTGGTGATCTGGTTGTTAAAAAACGAGTGTTGTCTCTGTATCAGCAGTACCAACAAGATGCTGGGAAAATAGACGTATTAGATTACACTGCGCTAACCAAAGAAATAGCCAAAACTATCAGCCCTTGGGGAAGTTACTTAACGTTTCAGTTGTGGAATTTATCATGAAAAAACTCGCACCGTTAGCCAAGCTTAACTTTAAAACAACTGCGGGGATTATTTCGCTTTGTGCCAATGCATCGGGGATCAGTCATCTAAATTTTGTGCCACAAACAGGTGACGGTTGGCAAACAAGAGAGGTATTGCTTGAGGGTTCAAACGAAAATGAGTCGATATTGCTCGCCGAGGCACACCTCAAACAAGCTAAGAATGAGTTGCTTGAATATCTGGCGGGTGAGCGGCAGTTGTTTACTGTAGCCCTTGCACCACAAGGAACAGAGTTCCAACAACAAGTATGGTATGCCTTGAGCCAGTTAGGTTATGGCAGTACATGTAGTTACGCGCATATTGCTGAACAAATTGGTCGACCTAAAGCGGTGAGAGCCGTGGGTACTGCAAATGGTGCGAATCCTATAGCGATAATTGTGCCATGCCACCGAGTAATAGGTAAAAACGGCGCATTAACAGGTTATGCCTATGGTTTAGCGTTGAAACAAAAGTTGTTGCAGCTAGAAGGTCTTTTGCTTATTTAACTAAAAGGCTGCTCACATGACGACTAAATTTTCAGGGTTATGAGTGTTATTTAACATCAAAAGTAAGCTTTTTCTTCGATATTAGCGTAGAATATCGGCCTTATTTTTGATTAGGTCGCGCCCGTAAATATGACTCAGCCAGATCCAGCAACTCAAGCTACTTTAACCACTGTTGAAAAAGCACCGCAGCTTAAAAGCTTTGCGGATTTAGGGCTAATCCCTGAATTGCTCGCAACACTTGATGCATTGGCTTATCAGTCGCCAACAGCAATTCAACAGAGCACTATCCCTGCAGTCATAGCAGGTAGAGATGTGCTGGGCGGCGCTATAACTGGATCGGGCAAAACTGCAGCATTTGCTCTGCCTATCATTCAGTTACTTGCGAAATCTGCAAAACAAACTCGCCAAAGTAACTATGTTTCGAGTCTAGTATTGGTCCCGACACGAGAGTTAGCACAGCAAGTTGCTGACAGCTTTATGCGTTATGCACAAAATATAAAGCCAAATTTAAAAGTACTAGCAGTGTATGGCGGCGTATCGAGTAACAGCCAAATGCAAAGCTTACGCGGCGGTGCGGACATTTTAGTGGCGACGCCTGGAAGGCTGCTCGATTTGATGTCAAGTAACGCTGTTAAGCTAGATAAAGTGAGCAGCCTTGTACTTGATGAAGCTGATCGTATGTTGAGCCTAGGCTTTACCGATGAGTTAACGGCATTGCTAGAGAAATTGCCGGCTAAGAAACAAACACTGCTTTTCTCGGCGACCTTTCCAGAAGAAGTGTCATTACTGACCGAATCTCTGCTTAATAACCCTGTAGAAGTTCAACTTCAGAGTGAAGAGGAAAACACCTTAGTTCAGCGTGTTATTACGGTTAACCGTAATCGTAAAACGCCATTATTAGTTGAGCTAATAAAACAGAATGACTGGCAGCAAATTTTGATATTTGCCAGTGCAAAATATACCTGTAATCGTCTTGCTCAAAAATTAGATAATGCCGGTATAACCGCAGAGATTTTCCACAGTGACAAAGGCCAAGGGGCGAGAACGCGAGTGCTCGATGGCTTTAAACGTGGTGAAATTCGGGTGCTTATAGCAACCGATATCGCCGCTCGTGGTATTGATATTGAAAAGCTACCTATTGTGATTAACTATGAGTTGCCGCGCAGTCCTGCTGACTACATGCACCGTATTGGTCGAAGTGGACGAGCTGGCGAAGCGGGTTTAGCATTGTCACTTATCTCCCATGATGAGTATCAACATTTCAAAGTGATCGAGAAAAAGAATAAGCTAAGACTTGAACGAGAACAGCACCCAGGTTTTGAAGCCGATGCTGAAGCGCCTGAAGATTGTCCATCACGTATCGAGAAACCGATGGCAAAACCCGCCGGTACTGGCAAAAAACACCGTAACAAAATACCGAAGGCAAATGCTGACCTTTGGGCTAAAAAATAAGTACCCATTGTAAATTTTACTTCGTGTAACGCTAAGATTAATTAGGAAAAAGTATGCAACACCTATTTTGGTTAGTAGAAGGACAAATTGCAGGACGCAGTGGCCCCAACAAAGACGCTTGGGTTCTTTCAGAATTGAAGGAGGAGGGCATTGACGCCATTCTTTCAGTTAATAATGGTGAATCCTGTGAAGATGAGGATTTTTCTTCAGTAGGCATCGAATACAAGTGCATTCCTTTTTCGCGCAATGCGCCGCCTGAAGCGGGAGATCTTGAGTATTGCGTAGAGCAAGTTCCTAAGGCATTGGCTTATATTCGCCAATGTGAAGCACAGAATAAAACGGTTTTAATTCATTGTCGCTCTGGTAAAGATAGAACAGGCTTGATTATGGCTTACTATTTGATGGATAACGGTGCAGCGCCATTGCACGCAGTCAGTCAAATTAGGGCGATACGCGACATCGCATTTAGCGCAGATGGCTGGGATCAATTTGCATTTGATGTGCTTTATGCGTTACAAGAATAGGTACTCGTTAAAAACAGAAGTTATTCAATGAAAGCAATCGGATTGCTAACTCCTTTTCCTGTAAAGTTACTAATGCTATGGGCAGCCATTACATTGTTGGTTGGCTGCCAAGCAACTCCTCAATACCCGGAAAAGACAGCAACATATAAGCTGTCAGTGGATCCCAAGTCTTCCCTTTCACAGTATGTAGCCTCCGATCTGCAGGCTAACCCAAGCCTTACTGGCGTAGTGCCTCTCACGGATGGTGTAGACGCTTTTATTGCACGATTGGCTTTGGTTAATGCCGCCTCAAACAGTATCGATCTGCAGTATTATATTTATCGCGCTGATGAAACCGGTAGGTTGTTGCTGTGGCACCTGATGGATGCCGCTGATCGCGGTGTAAGAGTTCGAATTCTGCTTGATGACATGGCGACAAAGGGGGCTGATGACACCTTAGTTTTATTGGCTAAGCACAGAAATATTGATGTGCGCCTATATAATCCGTCATTTGAACGTTCTTTTAGAAACATTGCCTTTTTAAGTAGTTTTTCTCGACTAAATCACCGCATGCACAATAAATCGTTAACGGTTGATAATACGATTACCGTTGTTGGTGGTCGAAACATTGGTAATGAGTATTTCTCAAATAATACCGATGTCGATTTTGGTGACTTTGACTTGATGGCGATCGGGGAATCTGTTGATGAGGTGTCAGATCAATTTGACCTGTATTGGAATGCACCGCTGACAGTAAACATTAATGCACTAACCAAGCATGAGGTGAGTAAACAAGACTTAGCACAAGCAATGACGGTGGTTGATAATGCTAAAGCTGAATACCGAAGCAACACCTATATTAAGCGGCTTCTAGACAGTGACTTAATTCAAAAGATGCAAAGTCATTCTCTACCGTGGTTTTGGGGGGATGCTAAACTTATCTATGATCAGCCTGACAAACAAAACCATCAATCTGAATCCGATAGTATGTTAGCGGATTTGGGGGCATTTTTATCTCAAGCTGAAAAAGAGGTCTTGATCGTATCACCCTATTTTGTCCCGACTCGAGAGGGGACTAGCAACCTAATCGATGTGGTTAAAAGTGGTATTGAGGTAACAGTGTTAACGAACAGTCTCGCTGCAACAGACGTACTTGCTGTACATGCCGGTTATCGAACTTACCGTGAAAGACTTGTAGAAGCTGGTGTACGTATATTTGAAGTTAAAGCGAACCTCAATATTAAAAAGAGTAGCAGTTGGACTGGTAGTTCTAAGAGTAGCTTGCATGCGAAAACATTTATAATCGACCGATCTTCAATCTTTGTTGGCTCGTTTAACTTTGACCCCCGTTCGGCGTGGTTGAATACCGAAATGGGGCTGATTATTCACAATGAAAAACTAGCAGGTGGAGTGGTTGAGGGTATTGAAACGAGCTTAGCTGCAGATACCTACCGATTATCACTTGAGGATGATGAGCTTATTTGGCATGACGATCTAAAAGGACGCGAGATCTATAGCGAGCCTGATGCAGGCCTTTGGCGTAAATTCTTAGTTGATTGCATCGCATTATTGCCCATCGAATCACAGCTTTAATTGTCAGTTTGATACGATTAGGGTAAAGTTTGTTTGCGCTGAACTGGATGACTTAAGTAATTAAGAGACAACAATATAATGAAAAGTAAGGCAACGCAGTCCCAAGGATTATTATTGTTTCAGCTGTCGTATACTCAATTGTTTGCGCTCGGAACATTAAAAGTTAGAGAGTTGGTTCCTTATAGTCCGCTAAGTGTCATTCCTCAATCCCACCCTACTATATTGGGCGCGGCAACAATACGCGGAACCACTATTCCCGTTGTTGATATGGCCGCCGCAATTGGTTATCGACCAATGTTGGATGAAGAACTAAAAGACAGTTATATTATCATTACCGATTGCCAGCGAATGGTGATTGGTTTTCTGGTGCGTTCAATTGACAAAATCATCGAATGTAATTGGCGAGATATTGAATCACCGCCAAATAATTTAGGTAAAAATGCATTCTTAACTGGTGTAACGCGAATCGATGACAAATTAGTTCAGCTATTGGATGTTGAACTGCTGCTGTCAAAAGTGTTCCCTGCAAGCCCTGAAACAACTCGGGCTATTTTGACTGACGTACAACGCGAACAGCTTAAGCCATTGCATATATTACTGGTAGACGATTCCATGGTTGCGCGTAAACAACTTTCGGACGCGTTAGATAGTATTAATATCCCTTATCAAGTGACCGCAGATGGTCAGCATGCTCTTGCTATTATGCAGCAGGCTGAGAAGAGTGGCCATGCTATCGATATCTTAGTGAGTGATATTGAGATGCCAGGTCTTGATGGTTACGAATTAGCCTTTGAAGTTAAGAATAACCCCGCTATCGCAGATGCCTATATCATCTTGCATACTTCGTTATCGAGTGAGATTAGCGTCAGCCAAGCTCACCAAGTTGGCGCTAATGAAGCACTGACCAAGTTTGATGCTCATGAACTTATTGAAGCGATGCTGCGTGGCGCGAATAAAGTAAAAGCTATCGCTAATATTTAGTAGCTTGTTAGTAAGATGCTGCCTCAGAGTAATAACAAGGTCTAATTGTCTAGCAAAGGTAGACAACTATGGCCACATCCGATACAAACACTGTTGAAGGAAGATTAATTTTATTTAAGGCTTACAACTTTGCAGCTAGCCCTTAAA
>NZ_BPEW01000060.1 GCF_019654975.1 Shewanella sp. c952 | reverse complement strand
ATTGATATACGTAAACCACAACAATAACAATAACTTAAAATTAAAACCTACAACCACCAAAAATAAATCGACATAAATGTGATTAGAAATTCTAATCTTAATTAGCATTTTTTCTCGTTTGATCTAAATCGGACGCTAACCTAAAATAGGCACCAAGTTAAGGAGACGGTCAAGTTAACCCGGTGAAGTAGCCCGGAAAGACTGACTCCGCTTATCATCAACATTTAAACGTGGAGTTACCATTATGAACACATTTTTTGAACGTCTAGTTAGCAGCTACCAGCGTGTTTTCGTTGAGCTTTATACCTCAAGAGAGCTTTAAACCAAGCTGTCTTTGCAAGATTAAATCTTGAAGTTTTGTTAGCGCAAAGCGGCCCCCCTTAGTATTAAGGGGGGCTTTTTTATGTGACAAAATGACAGCACTACTCTATCTCCTTTCGAGCTGTTTCTAATCAGTAACTTACCATAAGTAAACTTAACGCCCTCACTTCATGTCATCGCGACAAAACCCGTTGAATTAGCATTACATACATCGCTAAAGTTATACTAATCGCCTGTTAATCCATACTTTTATTCAGTCAACTTTTTGCCATAAAAAAAGCCTCTAAATATTTAGAGGCTTTTTCGCTGCTAATACTAGCGCATTTATACGCTAAAACTAATTAACCAATTGATTTTCTAACGTTACGGAACATTCTCATCCATGGGCTATCTTCACCCCATGAATCAGGGTGCCATGAGTTAGCAACCGTTCTAAATACACGCTCTGGGTGCGGCATCATGATCGTTACACGACCATCGGTCGAGCTCAATGCAGTTATCGCATTTGGCGAGCCGTTAGGGTTTTGGGGGTACTGAGTGGCTATTTGACCATTTCCGTCAACATAACGCAGTGCAACAGTCCCTGACGCTTCTGCTGCTGCTAATGCTTCAGGAGATGCAAACTCAGCGCGTCCCTCGCCGTGCGAAACAGCAATCGGCATACGCGAGCCTTCCATACCTTGGAAGAATAACGATGGACTCTTTTGTACTTCAACCAAACTAAAGCGTGCTTCAAAACGCTCAGAGCGGTTACGTACAAAGTGTGGCCACAAATCCGTGCCAGGAATGATGTCCTTCAGGTTAGACAGCATCTGACAACCATTACACACACCTAACGAGAAGCTATCATCGCGTTCGAAGAACTGACTAAACTGCTCACGAGCACGCGCATTAAACAGGATAGACTTAGCCCAGCCTTCACCCGCGCCAAGTACGTCACCGTATGAGAAACCACCACAAGCAACTAAACCTTGGAACTCCTCTAAGCTAATGCGACCACTAAGAATATCACTCATGTGCACATCTTTAGACTCAAAGCCTGCACGGTCAAATGCCGCTGCCATTTCGATATGTGAGTTAACCCCTTGCTCACGCAAAATAGCCATCTTAGGTGCAGCACCTTTTAAGATAAATGGCGCAGCGACGTCTTCACTTGGATCAAAGCTCAAATCAACGGTAAGACCTAAGTCATTAGTGTCTTGCTTAAGCGCATGTTCCTCTTTAGCACACTCAGGGTTGTCACGCAGTGACTGCATGCGGTACGTAGTTTCAGCCCAAATAGTACGCAATGAAGTACGTGTTTCCGTTAACACTTCACGCTCACCATCAAAGATAGCAATTTGATCTGTATCAGTCAGCTCAGCAACCTTATGACAAGCCACACCTGCTGCATTAAACTTCGCGCTAATCGCTGCAGAGTCTTCACGACGAACTTGGATAACAGCACCAAGCTCTTCGTTAAATAAACGCTCAACATCAGTACCCGTTAGCGCACTCAAATCAACATTTAGACCCGTGTGTCCGGCAAACGCCATCTCAACTAGCGTAGTATATAAACCACCATCACTTCTATCGTGGTAAGCAATTATTGACTTATCAGCCACTAATGGCTGAATCACTTCAAAGAAGCCTTTCAACGTAGCAGAGTTATCAAGATCCGGTGCGATATCACCCAGCTCACTGTAAACCTGTGCTAAACAAGAACCACCGAGACGATTTTGCCCAAGACCAAGATCTAACAACAGCAGTTCACTGTCACCTTTGTCAGTGCGCAGTTCTGGCGTTACAGTATTGCGAACATCTTGCACCACACCAAAAGCGGTAATCACTAGCGACATTGGCGAAGTCACGGCTTTTTGTACGCCATTATCTTCCCAGGCCGTCTTCATCGACATCGAGTCTTTACCGACTGGAATAGTTAGCGACAGGTCTGGACAAAGCTCTTCGCCAATCGCTTTAACTGCTTCATAAAGACCAGCATCTTCACCAGGATGACCTGCAGGCGACATCCAGTTAGCAGAAAGCTTAATACGCTTGAATGAACCGATATCAGTACCGGCGATATTTAAAATTGACTCCGCGACGGCCATACGTGCTGATGCGCCAAAATCGAGTAGTGCTAGCGGCGTACGCTCACCAATCGACATTGCTTCACCAACGTAAGCATCATAGCTTGATGCTGTTACCGCACAATCAGCAACAGGGACCTGCCAAGGGCCCACCATTTGGTCACGGTTAACTAGACCGGTTACAGTTCTATCACCAATAGTAATAAGGAAGGTCTTTTCAGCAATCGTTGGTAAACGTAACAAACGATGCGCCGCTTCTTTAACTGCAATACCACTTTGATCCAATGCGCTTGAGTTAGCTTTCGCGCTCACAACGTCACGGCTCATCTTAGGCGCTTTGCCTAAAAGTACTTCTAGAGGAAGCTCAATTGGGTGGTTTTCGAAGTGTTCATCGCTGAGGATTAACTCACGCTCTTCCGTTGCCACGCCAACGACGGCAAATGGTGCTCGTTCACGCTGACAAATTTGGGTAAACAGCTCAATATTTTCGGGTGCTATCGACATCACATAACGCTCTTGCGACTCGTTACACCAGATCTCTAGTGGGCTCATTCCTGGCTCATCAGAAGGCACTTTACGTAGCTCAAAGTTACCGCCACGTCCGCCGTCATCAACTAACTCAGGGAACGCATTCGACAAGCCGCCTGCACCAACATCGTGGATAAATTGGATTGGGTTTGCGTCACCCATCTGCCAGCAACGGTCGATAACTTCCTGACAACGACGTTCCATCTCTGGGTTTTCACGCTGTACTGAAGCAAAATCTAAATCTTCGCTTGATTGGCCAGATGTCATCGAAGACGCCGCACCGCCCCCAAGACCGATATTCATTGCAGGACCACCGAGTACAACCAATTTTGCACCAACAGTGATCTCGCCTTTTTGGACATGCTCTTCGCGAATATTACCTAAACCACCCGCAAGCATAATCGGTTTGTGGTAACCACGAACTTCAACACCATTATGGCTGTTGACTTCCTGCTCGTAAGTACGGAAATAACCCACAAGCGCTGGACGACCGAATTCATTATTAAATGCTGCGCCACCAAGTGGGCCTTCAGTCATAATATCAAGTGCTGTAACGATGCGGTCTGGTTTACCATAATCCGCTTCCCATGGCTGAACAAAACCGGGGATTTTAAGGTTTGACACGCTAAAGCCGGTTAAACCTGCTTTTGGCTTAGAGCCACGACCTGTAGCGCCTTCATCACGAATTTCACCACCGCTGCCGGTCGCTGCGCCAGGGTATGGGCTAATCGCGGTTGGATGGTTATGAGTTTCAACCTTCATCAAGATATGCATTGGCTCAGTGTGATAACCATAGACTCCATCTTGCTTAGGGAAGAACCGACCAGCTGTAGAACCCGTCATTACTGCGGCGTTATCTTTGTAAGCCGAGAGGACATTATCGGGTGTAACAGCCATGGTGTTCTTAATCATCTTGAACAAAGACTTTGGCTGAACCTCGCCATCGATTGTCCAATCTGCATTAAAGATCTTATGACGACAATGCTCAGAGTTTGCTTGAGCAAACATCATTAGCTCGACATCATTAGGGTTACGTTCTAGCTGTTTGAAGTTCTCAACTAAATAGTCAATCTCATCTTCAGCAAGCGCGAGTCCTAAGCTAGTATTCGCCAACTCGAGCGCACTGCGCCCTTGCCCTAGAATATCTACGCTTTTAAATTTTGCAGGTTCAGTGCGAGCAAACAATACATCAGCCGCATTAAAGTCATTAACAACAACTTCAACCATGCGGTCATGTAACAGTGCAAGTAGCGATTTAGTTTGCGCAGCGGTTAGCTCATCAGCAATGACGTAGTATGCAATACCACGCTCTAAGCGCACGACTTTATCAAGACCACAGTTGTGGGCAATATCGGTTGCTTTAGAAGACCAAGGAGAAATTGTACCGGGGCGGGGCGTGACAAAATGGAGCTTACCTTCAGGCTGGTGTGCTTCAATAGCAGGGCCATAGGTTAAGATTTTTTCAAGCTGTTGACTTTCATTTTCTTCTAGCGATTCTTTCAAATCAGCTAAGTGGATAAACTCGGCATAGATTTGGCGCACAGGTAGTGCTGCCGACTCACAAGCTTGCATAAGCTTCTGTACTCTAAACGCCGAAAGTGCAGGGGCTCCGCGGATGATCTCCATCACGTCTTTTCACCTTATAAATTATAATTGCAGGGTCAGATCTGGCGCTATTATAGGGAAATGTTTGCCACAAATCATTAGCAGTCGCTATACAAAACAGTGTTTCCTGTATAGAAAAAAGCGCAGCTTATTTTTTGTAGAAATGACGTCGATATTTCAAGCAAAATTTCGATTTGGAGTCATACTAATACCAGTGGCATTTATGCAAAATAGCTGTTTTCATACACCTTTTAATACTGTGATATAATCAAGCACAATTTCCTTATAATTTAGGCGCTAACTAATAATAATGATGAGAAAGCTTTGCTTAATTTTCTGCTGTATTACCTTACTGGCTGCCTGCCAGAAGGTGGTCGTGGAACAAAAGCAAGTTGCCGTCATTGAGCCAAAAACAGAGTTAGTTGTTGGCACCTTATTTGGCCCACAAATCTATTTTAGCTCCGGTCAGGGGGAATCTGGTTACGATTATGAGATGGCCTCTAGATTTGCCAAGTACCTCAACCTTGAGTTAAAAATGAAGCCGTTTGCCAATATTAGCGAGCTATACGGCGCGCTAAGAGCTGGAAAAATAGATATTATCGCTGCAGGTCTGGCTGATACACCTTCAAGACGAGAAAAATTCAGAGTCGGCCCTCCGCTCTATCGGGTAAACCAGGTGTTGGTATACAGGCAAGGCACGCGACCACCAAAAGATATAAACGATCTTCAGGGCGACATAACCGTTATCACCGACTCCTCGTTTGTCGATACTTTAAGCGAACTACAAATATCCAATCCAAATCTAATTTGGAAACAGGAAAAGGATAAAGACTCGGAAGAGTTATTGGCGATGATTGCCAGTGGCGACTTGCAGTACACCATCGCTGACTCCACCAGCTTAGATATTAACAGGCGCTTTATGCCTGAACTACGTGAAGGCGCCGTCCTTAAAGAGAAGCAGCCGGTGGTATGGTTACTGCCACCTAACAATAGCGATCTATTAATGAGTAAGTTGCTGGCCTTTTGGCACATAGAAAAGCGCAGCGGCACCCTTGCACATTTAAATGAAAAGTACTTTGCCCACGTCAAACGTTTTGACTATGTCGATACCCGTGCCTTTATCCGTGCTATCGATAATAAGTTACCCAAATACCAAGAAACCTTTGAGAAGTATGCAGGTGATATCGACTGGCGCAAACTCGCTGCTACCGCATATCAAGAATCGCACTGGAACCCTAATGCCCGCTCACCCACCGGTGTACGCGGACTGATGATGCTTACCCTTCCGACCGCCAAACAAGTTGGAATTAAAAATAGACTTGATCCATACCAAAGTATTCAAGGCGGTGCTAAGTACCTCAACAGTATGCTTGAACGCTTGCCTGAATCTATCCCCGAGAGCCAACGTATGTGGTTTGCCCTCGCCTCTTACAATATTGGTTTTGGTCATGTTGAAGATGCAAGAAAACTGGCGCAATCAATGGGACTTAACCCCAGTGCTTGGCGTGACATTAAAGAAGTATTACCGCTGTTACAAAAAAGAAAACATTACAAAAAGACTCGATACGGCTATGCCCGCGGCAATGAAGCTGTGCACTATGTCGACAGTATTCGCCGTTACTACGACACATTAGTGTGGATTGATAATCAAAACATATTGCTTGATCTTAAAAATGATGTGACCCAAACAGCAGATAACAGTGGCCAAACAATGGAAGGGGCCCAACCACAATAGAAGCGCTGAACTTTATTTTTTGCCATTCATTTAAAATTCATCATATTGCTGTAAGTTGGTATGAAGGTAAAATAAGGAGATAGATGATGAAAAAAAGAGCGATAAACAATATGGCGGCTCGTCGCCGCACACAATTAAAAGCACGTCACCAGAAAACACTCAATAGACAAAAGCAGTTTTTTGTTTTTATTAGACCAACAGATTAATCCAGTGCTAGATTTTCAATTTTAGCGCTAATATTAATAACGACTACCCCTTACCCGCGAGTTCAGAAGATTCAAGTTTAGCCAACGCTTTGGCGGCTTTTTTCTCTTTTCTTCGACGTTTGAAAAATGCACTAAGCTGTTCGCTACATGCAACGTCTCTCACCCCTGCGGTGACCTCTACTTGGTGATTAAATGCAGGGTGGCGCACAATATCAATTACCGTGCCTGCCGCGCCCGTTTTCTCATCATTCGCGCCATAAACCAATCGGCTAATTCTAGAGTGAACAATGGCACCAGCACACATAGCACAGGGTTCCAACGTGACATATAGCGTAGTATCTAATAGACGGTAATTTTCCAGCAATTTACCTGCTTGGCGGATACATTGCATCTCAGCATGAGCACTTGGATCATGCAAACCGATGCTGTAGTTAAAGCCAGCGCTAACCACTTCACCATCTTTAACCAAAACGGCACCCACTGGCACTTCGCCTTTCTCTTCCGCTTTAGCCGCCATCTCCATCGCCATTTTCATAAAGCGACTATCATCGTTAGCTTGTTCTTTAGCGTCAATCGATGTGGTTTCAGTATTGGCCTTTTGGGCAGGAGTATCGTGTTCTGACAATTGTATCTCCGCTGGTTCGCAGTTTATCTAATTGTAAAGTAGCTATAGAAATGCATTCTACCAATTGTGGTACAAAATAAAAAAGGTGCCGAAGCACCTTTATTTTTTAATCATGATAAGTGGAAGTTTATTCCCACTCAATTGTCGCAGGTGGCTTACCTGAAATATCATAAACGACACGTGAAATACCGTCGATTTCATTAATGATTCGATTAGATACACGACCTAAGAAGTCATACGGTAAATGAGCCCAATGAGCCGTCATAAAGTCGATAGTTTCTACCGCACGTAAGCTTACAACCCAATCGTATTTACGGCCATCACCCATAACGCCAACAGAGCGAACCGGTAGGAACACAGTAAACGCTTGGCTCACTTTATTGTAGAGATCGGCTTTGTGTAGCTCTTCAATGAAAATCGCATCAGCTAAACGCAGTAAATCACAGTACTCTTTTTTAACTTCGCCAAGTACGCGTACACCAAGACCAGGTCCAGGGAACGGGTGACGATAAAGCATGTCGTACGGAAGACCTAGCTCTAAACCAATCTTACGTACTTCATCTTTAAACAGTTCACGTAGTGGCTCAACCAGACCCAGCTCCATATCATCTGGCAATCCGCCAACGTTATGGTGTGATTTAATCACGTGTGCTTTACCAGTTGCACTGCCTGCAGACTCAATCACGTCAGGGTAGATGGTGCCTTGAGCAAGCCATTTAGCATTAGCACATTTCTTTGATTCTTCATCGAAGATATCGACAAAGACATGACCAATAATCTTACGCTTAGCTTCTGGCTCAGCTTCACCCGCCATCGCATCAAGGAAACGGTTTTCAGCATCAACATGGACAATATTCAGTCCAAAGTGATCACCAAACATATCCATCACTTGTTGAGCTTCATTTAAACGCAGCAAACCGTTATCAACGAATACGCAAGTCAGCTTATCGCCAATAGCGCGATGCAGAAGCATCGCAACGACAGATGAATCGACACCACCCGATAAGCCAAGGATAACTTCATCATCACCAATTTGTTTCTTTAAACGCTCTACCGCATCTTCGATAATTGAAGAGGGCTTCCAGTTCGCATCACAACCACAAATATCGAGCGCGAAATGCTCAAGCATGCGCTTACCTTGGCGAGTGTGGGTCACTTCTGGATGGAACTGAACACCGTAGAATTTTTTGTCTTCGTTGGCCATTACAGCAAACGGGCAAGTCTCAGTCTTGGCTACAGTAACGAAACCTTCAGGGATCTCAGATACCTTATCGCCATGGCTCATCCAAACGTCAAGTAATGGCTTACCCGTTTCACTTACCGCATCTTCAATCGCTTTAAATAGTGCAGATTCAGTTTGTACTTCTACTTGTGCGTAACCGAATTCACCTTCTCCAACACCTTGAATGACCTTGCCACCAAGCTGCTCAGACATAGTCTGCATACCGTAACAAATTCCAAGCACTGGCACGCCAGCGTTGAAAACATACTCTGGGGCGCGAGGAGAGTTGTCAGCAGTCACGCTTTCTGGACCACCGGCTAAGATAATGCCGTTTGGTGCAAAGCCACGAATTTGCTCTTCGGAAACGTCCCAAGCCCAAAGTTCACAATAAACACCGATTTCACGAATACGGCGGGCAATCAATTGGGTGTATTGCGATCCAAAATCGAGGATTAAGATCTTATGCTCATGAATATTGCTCATGGGGTACCTTATCTTTATTTTTCTGTTTAACTAATATCTTTTAGCGATTTAGCTTTTGGCGGACAATAGCCAAGGCAATTTACAGCTAAATAAAAGGCGACCGTCATAGTCGCCTTTCTCAAACCTTAAGAACCTGAACGGTAGTTCGGCGCTTCTTTGCTGATAGTCACATCGTGGACATGAGACTCGCCCATACCTGCTGAGGTGATTTTCACAAATTCTGCTTTCTCGTTAAGCTCTTTAATGGTGCCACAACCTGTTAGGCCCATGCATGAACGTAAGCCGCCCATGTGCTGGTGAATGATCTCTTTAAGCTTACCTTTGTAAGCAACACGACCTTCAATACCTTCAGGTACCAATTTGTCTGCGGCGTTATCACTTTGGAAGTAACGATCAGATGAACCTTGTGTTTGAGTCATTGCCCCAAGTGAACCCATACCACGATATGACTTATAAGCGCGGCCATTATAAAGTTCAGTTTCGCCTGGTGCTTCATCTGTACCGGCAAACATAGAACCTGCCATGATGCATGATGCACCTGCTGCAAGTGCTTTAGCCAAATCACCAGAGAAACGAATACCGCCATCAGCGATAACAGGAATGTTCAGATGCTTAACCGCTTCAGCAGCATCAGATACTGCGGTAATTTGTGGTACACCAACACCGGTTACGATACGCGTAGTACAGATAGAACCTGGACCAATACCCACTTTAACCGCGTTAACGCCAGCTTCAACGAGTGCAATAGCACCTTCAGCAGTCGCCACGTTACCACCAACAATTTGCAATTCAGGGTATTTAGCACGAGTATCACGAATGCGTTGCAGTACGCCTTCAGAGTGGCCGTGAGATGAATCGATAAGTAAGATATCAACACCCGCAAGAACCAGCGCGTCGACACGCTCTTCGTTACCAGGACCTGCGCCAACTGCTGCACCAACACGTAAACGACCAAGTTCGTCTTTACATGCATTAGGTTTACGCTCAGCTTTTTGGAAATCTTTTACTGTGATCAGACCTTTAAGCTTGAAGTTATCATCAACAACCAATACTTTCTCAACGCGATGAGAGTGCATTAGCTTTTGAACTTCATCAAGCTTGGTACCTTCAAGTACTGTCACAAGACGGTCTTTAGGCGTCATCACCTGATCAACAGTGCGGCTCCAATCGGTAATAAAACGCACATCACGGCCAGTAATAATACCAACAAGCTCATGGGCATCATTAACGACAGGGTAACCAGCAAAACCGTTCTTTTCAGTCAATACTTTAAGATCGGCTAGAGTGGTCGTCGGCGTTACTGTGACTGGCTGCTGAACAATACCCGCTTCGTAAATTTTTACTTTGCGAACTTCTTCAGCCTGTTGCTCAATCGTCATATTTTTATGGATAAATCCTAAACCACCTTCTTGAGCAATCGCAATTGCTAAGCGTGCTTCTGTGACGGTATCCATCGCAGCAGACACAATAGGCGTGTTCAGTTCTATCTTATTGGTTAGACGTGTTTTGAGAACGGCAGTATTTGGGAGGACGGTGGAGTGCGCTGGAACTAGCAACACATCATCAAACGTTAGCGCTTCTTTCTTTAATCTTAACATGCAACATCTCCCCAAGAGAGTAGGATTTAGAGGTGAAATATTGCGGCGAGATTATACCTTGCATATCTGGGTTGGTAAATGGAAAATAGGCATTAATTAGCATTTGTGTGTAAAAAAATAATGAAAACCTCAAAAAACAACGTTTACACCGTCTCTCGACTCAATGGTGAAGTCAGACAACTTCTTGAGGGACAACTGGGTCGAATTTGGCTAAATGCTGAAATCTCAAATTTTGCTGCGCCCGGTTCTGGTCATTGGTATCTGACTCTTAAAGATAATTTTTCACAGATCCGCTGCGCCATGTTTAAAGGCCGCAACCAAGCTGTGACCTTCAGACCCGCTAACGGTCAACAAGTACTCGTTAAAGGCAATATTAGCGTTTATGAACCAAGAGGTGATTATCAGCTATTAATTGAATCTATGTTGCCAGCCGGTGATGGTTTGCTTGCTCAGCAATATGAAGCGCTCAAAATGAAACTTGCCGCCGAAGGCCTGTTCGCCACCGACACCAAACGTCCACTACCAGATAATATTCAGCGCATCGGTGTAGTGACCTCGCCCACCGGCGCCGCCATTCGCGATATATTGCATGTACTCGCCCGCCGAGACTCATCAATAGAAGTCATCATCTATCCAACCCCAGTACAAGGCACTGACGCTGCCGTCAGTATTTGTAATGCGATTAACTTAGCCAATACCCGCGCTGAAGTCGATGTACTGTTGGTGACCCGCGGCGGTGGCTCTCTCGAGGATTTATGGAGCTTTAATGACGAAGGCTTAGCGCACACAATTTATAACAGTGGTATTCCGGTGGTGTCAGCCGTCGGTCACGAAGTCGACACCACTATTAGTGATTATGTTGCTGATCTGCGCGCACCAACCCCATCAGCGGGTGCTGAGTTATTGTCAAAAGATGCCGACAATAAAGCGCAGAAGTTAAATGCGCTATTGTCACGTTTAAAGCAAAGTTGGCAGCATTACCAGTTAAAGCAGCAAAATAGGCTACAAACTTGCGAACATCGCCTACAAAAACAAGATCCACAGCGACGTTTACAAACCTATGAGCAAACCTTTGACGAGATGCAGCTCAGACTGCATAAAGCCCTGCAAGTAAAACTGCATAGCTTAACGCTTACCCAACAACAATTGAGTAATCGACTCGACAACCAGTCGCCACAACATCGGTTAGCGTTAGAGAGTCAACGATTGAGCTATTTAGCCGAAAAACTCAAAACATCCATGACAGATAAAATTACCACAGCCGAGCAGCGCCTTGCGCATCGAGCGCAGCAGCTCGATACAGTAAGCCCTCTGGCAACACTAAGCCGCGGTTATAGTATTACTTTAAACGGTAAAGGGAAGGTTTTGCAGGCCGCTGATGATACCGTTGTCGGCGATACGCTAACCACACGTCTGCGAGATGGAAGTGTCACCTCAACGGTGACTGAGGTAGGTTAATCAGTAATATTTCCCGCCCCTCCACGCCGAGGGGCTGCGACTTAGATAGCGCTATCAACAAAGTAAAATATCTTAGTAATTTGCACGATTCATATCATCTTTATCAAATAGTTCCATTAAGCCGACTACAGCAATAAAAAATACTGCGCCCACAGGCCAGATTATCCAAGTTACGCCCCAATTCATCGTCCACAGGCTCCAGCCAAGGTATATTGCCACTAATAGCGGCCAATAAAATGCAGCCAGCTTTTCAGCTCTTTTAGCACGCCTACTTTTCGCTGTTTTCAAGCCGCTCTCTTTTAAAATATTGGTATAAGCCATGTATTTAGCGCTAACAGATGAAATGATATATATGCCAGTAGCAATCATAAGCATCATAACAATCAGCATGATTAAAACGATAGCTGAGCCATTAAAGAACATACTGATTGTCATCAAGGGTACAAAGCTGAAAATAAACAAGAATATTGCGATAGACAATCTGAGATTGTAGGTAGCTCTGTACTTTTGTAACTTCTCGCTGATCACGCCATGAACGCCATAAGCCAGCTCAAAAGGCTGGCTATCGATTACAGCAAAATCTGCTTCATATTGATTAATTTTAATAAAAAAACTGACTGCTATAGACACCATGATGAGTATTGAGATAACCCCCATCACCGCGGCTATATCCCCCGTCATTCCTAAGCGATTGGTCTCTGCCATCGCCAAAAAGAAAAACAGCGGTACAACAGAGCACACGCAAAGCACCACTCCTTTGGTAATAATGTCTGACATTGCTACCTTTTTATCTGTATAGGCTAAGGCTTGCTCTAAACTTATCGAACGGGTCTGATGCACGCTTTCCTGAGTCTCGCTGACTTCGGTTTCATCTTTCAGTAGAAAATCAGTTGAGACCTCAAAAATCTCTGCCAGTGTTATTATTCGGTTTAAGTCCGGTATGCTATTTGCGCTTTCCCACTTAGAGACTGACTGCCTTGATACACTCACCTTTTCAGCTAATTCCTCCTGCGACCAGCCGCACTGTTTTCTTAATCTGATTATCTTGTCTGCTAAAATCATTAGATTCATTCCTTGGTCTGTTATTTAGCCCTAAGCTTATTAAATCAGATAGTTGCACACTACCAACTGCAACTGACATTGTGTCAACCAGCGGTTGCATCCTAGTTGCAATGGGGTTTATTTTAGGTTTATGCATCAAAGCTAACGATTTAAGTTGAGACTCGCAAGTAAGTATTAACTTAGGCTGTGAAAGATTGCCTGCACGATTATTTTGCATGCCTGGTTACTCGTGAATGGTATTTTGGGTATTGCTGCGTGGGCTTATAAAAAGTCTGCAACTTTCTTTTGCCCCAAAACGTGTTAGCTCCCATTACTAATGGCTATTATCTTCGAATTCAAAACCAAATCTAAATCAAAGTCGTGGCGCTTCGCCCACGCCCGAGCCAAGGGGCAAAGCGCTTGCGCCCCTTGGCAATCCCTCAGCGCCCCGGCGAAATTTGAAAAGCAAAATTTCCAACGGGGGGAGATTTGATTCTTTGAGTTTATTGAAATAGTTTTAGGCTCAGATGTTTACGGGAAAACCGCTAAAGCTAAAACACAAGTGCTAAGTATTGACTCTTTAATAACCTAGTGAAGATGCAGTTAAGGCCTTCATATCCAGCCCCGTTGCTTACAGAGTTAGGCATTCCTCCCATCTTGAAGCTCAGGTGAAAACCGCAGAATGGCCAAGGATGGCGCAATTAAAGATGCCAAAAACTGTCCTGCTAGGCATCGATAATTTTTTAACATTTCACAAAACCTATAAAAATCAGACTTATGACAAATGTAAAAAAGTGATACACGGACCCATTGAACACCCTAGGCTCTCTTTCTCCGCACACAACAAGGCAATTTATGTAACCTAGACTTAGAAATTATCTATTTACAGCAATGCCTTAGCAGTGATAGCTTGTTAAAAAATTAACGAGTTGCTAAGAACGTTATCGAGCGACTAATGAATAAGCTGTTAGCTTTCTATAGATTATCAATCAAGGATAGGTTATGAAATTACGAATGAATATTGCTGCAATATTTTGTATAGCTATTTTATCAACAATGACATCAGGCTGTACGTCATCGAGTTATGGTAACTCGTTTACTCC
>NZ_BPEW01000059.1 GCF_019654975.1 Shewanella sp. c952 | reverse complement strand
AATTAAAATTTCGTCTACCGGAACATTTTGACGGCCGCCAGTTGTATGAGTTGTGACAATACTGATTTGGTCGGCGATATCCATTCCAGCAACAACCTGACCAAATACTGCATAACCATCATTAGAAGCACTCGCGTCCAATTGTGGATTATCTAATACATTAATAAAAAATTGCGAAGTCGCGGAGTTTGGATCATTAGTCCGTGCCATTGCGATGGTACCGCGAGAATTGCTGATACCAACACTCGCTTCATTAATGATTGGATCATTACCAGGCTTTGATACTAGCCCTGTCGTTAAGCCTCCACCTTGAATCATAAAGTTACTGATAGTGCGATGAAAGAGCGTCTCTTGATAAAAACCACTATCGGCATAAGTTTTAAAATTCTGTCCGGTAACGGGCACATTGGTTAAATCTATTGCTAGCGTCATGTCCCCTTTAGTGGTTTCCATCAAATAACAGAGATCAGCTTTTAGCTCTGGAGCTTCGACTGGAGGTGTTGGCGAATCAGCGCTATCAGATCCGCACGCAGCGATGGACAGACAAGTTAATAGAGGTAACAGCTTCTTCATATTTAAACCTTCATATTATTTGTAACCAACATTTAAACTGGACAAATCATCCAACAAATGTGTGGTTTTTGTTTTTACTTGTAGGGTATTTGTTGCGGTGAGTTTACATGTTGTGGGTTGGCTCGCAATAGTTCACTTGCCAAAGTTACAAAATGTCGCAGTTCAACTTTTACAATCGCATGTCTAGAACGGTCGTCATCATGTCAAAAGTCGTCGAGTATTTCTGCTTGTATTGCTGAATTGTTTGCAGCTTAGATCCCGAGTCCTTTAGAGGTTGCTGATCTTTCGAGCTTAGTTTTGTTTGATTCTTTACTGTGAGGAATACTGCTTTTAGGGCAAGGCTTGAGCGATGATGCTTAGCGAGCGAAGAGAAAAGCTAGTAACGCAGTGATAAAAGCATTGAACCGAACCCGCAGGACCACGCTTCTTGGCTATTTTTACTGCGTTATAGGTTATATGTGGAGAATGACTAAACCGCATAACCTCTGCCTTGTTAAAATAGCCAGTAAACTGCGGCCAAAACAACCATCAAAAATCAACAGCCCCTACTCAATTTTGGTTTAAAAGAAGCAAATTGGAATAATTTTCTAACCAGTAATGAATTTATCAGCTAATAGGCAATATCTTTTTATCATTTGCTGGCGCTTACGGGTATAATAACCAACTAATTTTTATTCAGTGTCTATCTATCGATGTTAAATTTTTTTGCTGCTGCTCCTCGGGGCTACGAATACGCGTTATCGCTTGAATTAGCGGAGCTTGGCGCTTCAGATATCAAAGAAAGTGTGGCGGGAGTTTATTTTACTGCTTCTCTAGAACTTGGTTATCGGATCACCCTTTGGTCGCGACTAGCCAGCAGAATCATTTTAGTGATCCATAAAGGACCTTGTGAGTCACCAGAGCAGCTTTATAACGCCGCTTACGGTATTGACTGGCAGATGCAGTTTTCTAACCGCAGTACTTTTAGTGTTGATTTTCATGGCATGGGTGGCTTCATTAACAACACCCAATTTGGTGCATTGAAAATTAAAGATGCGATAGTTGATCGCTTTCGTGATGATGATTTTTCTCGTCCGAACGTTGCAAAAATCGATGCTGATTACAAAATTGATGCCCATTACCGTCGCGGTGAGATAACCATTGGCATTAACTTTTCTGGTCCAGCGCTACACAAACGTGGTTATCGTTCTACAACAGGTGAAGCACCGTTGAAAGAAAACTTAGCAGCGAATATGCTGGTACGTAGTGGCTGGAAGAAGTCTCCTGTCACCTTATTAGACCCTTTTTGTGGTAGCGGAACCATACTCATTGAAGCAGCCATGTTGGCGTGTGATATCGCACCAGGTATTCATCGTGAACGTTTTGGTTTTGAAAAGTGGTTACCCCACAATGATAAAGTTTGGCAGGAACTACTAAACGAAGCTCATGCTAGAGCATCGATTGGCAAGACTCGTTGTGAAATAAAATTCTATGGGTCTGACATTGATTCAAGACTGGTAGCGCTTGCTAAGCGCAATGCTGAAAACGCTGGTGTGCTTGAGTTTATTGATTTTAATGTCAGTAACGCGCTTAACATAAGCGTACCTGCAACTACTGGTTATTTGATTTCGAATCCTCCTTACGGTGAACGTTTAGGTAACATGACCTCGTTACTGCAGCTCTATTACCAGTTAGGTGATAAGTTCAAAGCAGAGTTCGGCGGCTGGAACTTGGCGATACTCAATAGCGATTCAGAGCTATTGTCAGCATTAAAGCTAAAAGCTGATAAACAGATGAAGATGAATAACGGTGCGCTTGAGTGTGCATTTAATCTGTATACTGTTCATGCCGAAAACACTCGCCGTGTCGATCCTGCAAATATCAAAGTTGACGGTGATGTGAGTGACATTGCAGTGCCTTTTGCTAACCGCATTAAGAAGAACTTTAAGCAGTTACAAAAATGGGCTAAGAAAGAGGGCATCGATAGTTACCGCCTCTATGATGCTGACTTGCCTGATTATAATGTTGCCATTGATAAATACCTCGATCACGTTGTTGTTTATGAATATGCTGCACCTGCAGAGATCCCTGAGTCGGTGTCAAAACGCCGCTTAACGGATGTATTAATTGCACTGCCACATGCAATTGGCATCGATCCTAATAATATCGTGTTGAAGACCCGTGAGCGTAAAAAAGGCATTTCACAGTATGAAAAGATGCAAGCTAATAAGCTTGAACTTATTACGACTGAGTACGGCGCCAAATTTAAGCTCAACCTTAAAGAGTATTTAGATACGGGGTTGTTTTTAGACCACCGCTTAACCCGAAAAATGGTTGGTGAAAAGTCAAAAGGCCGCAGTGTGTGTAACCTATTTGCTTATACAGGTACTGCGTCGGTGCATGCTGCTATCGGCGGAGCAACGTCTGTTACGACGGTAGATATGTCGAATACCTACATTAATTGGGCGAAAGAAAACTTTGCGCTTAATGGTTTAAACGATGATAAGTATCAATTTGTCCAAGCGAACTGTTTACAGTGGATAAAGCGTACCCATGATAGATTCGATCTTATCTTTATCGATCCGCCAACCTTCTCAAATTCAAAGCGTATGGAAGACTCTTTCGACGTGCTGCGCGATCATGTGCCTCTTTTGAGCAACTTGATAAAGTTGCTTAATCCAGGCGGAGAGATTATTTTCTCCAACAACAAGCGTAAATTTAAGATGGAAATTGAGCAATTAGAAGCTGCTGGCATGTCAATTAAAAATATCGATAACCAGACATTACCACTGGATTATAAACGTAATCCGCAAATCCATAACACTTGGCTTATCACTCATGCCGAGTAAAGTTAACGCTGTTGTCTTATATCACACAGATGCATGTCATCTGTGTGAACTCGCTGCGGACTTATTACAACAAGCACAAGTCGTTTTTACTGCCGAAGATATTTGCGATAGTGAGTTATTAGCTGAAAGTTACGCGACACGGATCCCTGTGGTAAAAACAACAGATAATCGCGAGCTGGGCTGGCCATTTGACCTCAAAGCATTACAAGAATTTTTAGGAGCGTAAGTTGAGTTTAGTACGTATTAATAACGGCTCTTTAGCCTATGGTTATACCCCGTTATTGCAAAAAGCAGACTTCACCATTGAACCTGGTGAGCGAGTTTGTATCGTAGGCCGCAATGGTGCCGGTAAATCTAGCCTGATGAAAGTACTAAGCGGTGATGTTCTGCTTGATGAAGGTGAATTCAATATTGCAACCGATGTTAAAGTCAGCCGATTGCAGCAAGATCCCCCAAAGGCTGAACAAGGAACTGTTTATGCTTATATTGCCGCTGGCTTGCAGGAAGTTGGCGAGAAGTTAGAGCGCTATCATCAACTTTCCCATGACGTCGCAACCGCTAATCCAGATGAAATGGAACGTATGCTGAAGCAGATGGAAAGGCTACAAGGCGATATTGATCATTTAAACGGTTGGCAGTTAGACAATCGTATCAACCAGAACTGTGAGTTACTTGGGTTGGATGCTGATGCACCATTATCCGAGTTATCAGGTGGTTGGCAGCGTAAAGTGGCATTAGCTCGTTCTCTGGTTAGCGATCCTGACTTACTGCTACTCGATGAGCCGACTAACCACCTCGACATTGATACTATTGAATGGTTAGAGCAATTCCTACTTAGCTACCGTGGCGCAATTGTATTTGTCAGTCACGATAGGGGTTTCATTGATAGAATGGCGACCCGAATCGTTGATTTGGATCGCGGTATTGCAACCTCTTGGCCTGGCAGTTACCAAGCTTACTTAACAGGTAAGGCAGAATGGTTACGGGTAGAAGCCGAACAAAATGCTCACTTTGATAAAAAGCTAGCCGAAGAAGAAGCATGGATCCGTCAAGGCGTTAAAGCTCGTCGTACCCGTAACGAAGGCAGAGTACGTGCTCTTAAAGATTTACGCGTAGAGCGCATGGCACGCCTTAATCGTCAGGGTGGCGCTAAAATGTCAGTCGCTGATACAGATCGCTCAGGTAAGTTGGTGTTTGATATTGAGAACCTTGAATACAACTTGCCTGATAAAAATCTGGTTAAGAACTTCAGTTCAGCTGTTATGCGCGGTGATCGAATTGCATTGATTGGACCTAATGGTTGCGGTAAATCAACCTTGGTTAAGTTGCTTATTGGTCAATTAGAAGCACAATCTGGTAGTGTGAAAGTGGGTACTAAACTTGAAATTGCTTATTTCGACCAGTACCGAGAAGCACTCGATCCTGAAAAAACAGTAGAAGAGAACGTAGGTGAAGGTAAGAAAACCGTTACTATTAATGGTCAAGACCGCCATATCTTAAGTTATCTTCAAGACTTTTTATTCTCACCTTTAAGGGCTAGAACACCGGTTAAAGCTTTATCTGGTGGTGAAAAGAACCGCCTGTTGTTAGCGCGCTTATTGCTTCGTCCTGCAAATCTTATTATTCTCGATGAGCCAACAAACGATCTAGATATTGAAACCCTCGAGCTGCTAGAGTCTCTACTCGCAGATTATAAGGGAACTTTATTACTTGTTAGCCACGATAGAGCGTTTATAGATAATACAGTTACCAGTAGTTGGTGGTTTACTGGCAATGGTGGTTGGAGTGAATATGTTGGGGGCTACCAAGATGCGGTGTCTCAAGGCGCTAAATTTTATTCTGAGGAACCTCAGGAGCAAAAGAGTGTCCAACCTCCAGTTGTTGAAAAAAAGCCAGCGGTAGTAGCCAAACCGACGAAGAAGTTATCGTTTAAGTTACAAAGAGAATTAGAGTCTTTGCCTGCATTGATGGAACAGTTAGAGCAGGATATTGAAGCATTGCAAAGTATTATTAGTGGTCCTGATTTTTATGCTCAGGAGCAAAAAACAGTTAACGAAAAGCTAAAGACTCTGTCCGATAAGGAAGGTCTACTTGAGAGTTACTTTGAGCGATGGGAAGAGCTCGAGTCATTGAAGTAAGCTAAAAATAAAAAAATGGGAAGTAATTCATGAAGTTTAAGTTGGAAAAGACCCTATCCTTAGTTGCCGTTGGTGTATTAAGTGTCCTTAATGGTGCACAGGCTGCACCTGTTTATGAAATTAAAAATCTCGATACCGAGACATTTAACTTAAACGGTACGATTGCCAATACTCGTAACGGTTATGGTATGGCTGTCAACAACAACGACGAAGCGGTCGGTGCAGCTAAAGGTAAAAAGAAACTGAATGTCAACGAAGATGACGATGGCGTTATTGACATCGAAGATGGTGTTTCTGATGCTGAAACCATTACTTATTCAGTAAACTTGCCTATTATTGCCAATAACTTCACTTTCACTTCAATCGAAAATGATCCTGTAACGCCTTGGTTACCGACATTTGAGAGTGTTAATGGCACCACTGCGCCTACTTTTCCTGAAGAAGATACGGTTAACTCAGTTGATACTTTTTACTACGGCATTAATGATGCAAAAGTGAAAGTGGGTGCGATGACTGCAGTCGAACAAAAAGTTGATTATTCTGGTTCAAGCACAACACAGGAATTTTGGTACTACCGCGAATATGAGCAACGCGGCTTCGTTAAGGATGATACCAATACCGAAATCGCTCTAATACCACCATACACAGAGTATGTTTCTGAGCAAGACGATGGCGACGTAACAGTGACTGTGGGTGGATTTTCAAGTGGTACGGCTGTTAATAGCAATAACATGATTACCGGTTACGCCAGTACTGATATCAGTAAAAACAGTGCCAATATTATCGACTCCTGTGTATCAAGCAACAGTGAGACTGCTCCCACTGATATTTGTGTACAAAACAGACAATACCCGAACAGCAATGGCTTTAGAGATATTCAGTATCAAACTCGCGGATATGTTTGGAAGTATGATGCAGGCGCTGTTACTGAGAGCTTTGAGCTTCCTTTAGGCCTAGATGTGACTAATGATGGTGTTTATACAGGGCAAGGTCTTGGAATCAATGCTGAAGGTGTTGTTGCTGGTCGCTCACATGTTTATCGTGACGGTAATAAAGACAGATTGTATTTCGATGCTGCTTACTGGAAGCAAGATGCCCAAGGTGCATATCAATATAACTGGGTGGATGTTGATACGGTTAAAGATGTGCGTTCATCAATCGCCTACGGTATTAACGACAGCGGTATTTTGATTGGTAGTTACAGTAAGTATATTGAGGGCTACATTCGAGATAAGTTTTTCTATATCGATACCACAGATGAAAATGCAGAAGTTGTTACTCCCAATGATTTCTACAACAACCTTTCCGATCTTGGTAGTCGTGGTAGAGGCATCAATAATAATGGGCAAGTGGTTGGTTATATCGAAACCACCCATGATAAAGAAAAGCCAAGACCTAAAGCTGGCTTCTTGTATAACATCGCTGAAGATGAATTTTCGAACCTTAATGATCTACTGACGTGTCAGTCAAAAGGTTTTGTAAAGGATGACTCAGACAAGTGGGTTCGTAATAAAGTTGAAGTTGAAGATGGTTCTGGAAAGACACTGACTTACGATAGTGAAATCAAGATTGTAGAAGCAAACAGTATTAGTGATAGCGGCACTATTGTTGGTACAGCTTTTATCCGTAAGCCTTCATATCAATTTGATTCTAGCGGCAATCTAATTATAGGTGATAACGGATTACCATTCTTTGAACTTAATGGTTATGGCGATCCGGTAACTTCATTTTTACCGCGTATGATGGTTATCCAGACTACTGGTGAGCAAGTTTCTGATGAATGGAAAGCTGCTAATAGCTGTATCGATGATAATGAAGAAAATGGTAACTACGAGCGTAAAGGTGCAGCCAGCCTTGGATGGTTGTTAATGTTACCGTTAGTTTGGTTACGACGCAGAAGAAAATAGCTTACTAGATGAGTAGACTAAATCGAGGCAATCTGCCTCGATTTTTTTTATTTTTATTTTTATGACATAACTCAATAGCTTAATATTTAACCTGTAAAATGTCGGTTTTTTTTGATTGATCTCTGGAGCAAAAAGTTTTATTCATAGTCTTGAAGCATTAGCTTCTACCATTATGGAAGAGAGGACGCTTGCATGAAGAGACAAAAACGAGATCGATTGGATAGAGCTTTTTCGAAAGGTTTTCAGGCTGGGGTAGGGGGCCGTTCTAAAGAGATTTGTCCATATTCGACACTTGACTCTAAGTCACAATGGCTTGGAGGTTGGCGAGAAGGTATTGATGGTAGGTTAAGCGGTTTATTTAATAAATAACGTCAAGATAGCAACACAAAAACGCCCTCTATTTAGAGGGCGTTGTCATTAGTTATGTTTTTGCAGGCTTAGAAGCTAGAGGTATCTGTAAAAATACCTACTTTTAGATCTTTCGCGCTATAGATTTCACGTCCATCAACTTCCATAGTCGCATCAGCAATGCCCATAACCAGTTTACGGTATACCTTACGCTTTATAGTAAGCTTGTAGGTAACCTTTTTAGCTTCTGGAAGTACTTGGCCTGTAAATTTCACTTCGCCAACGCCTAGTGCGCGTCCTTTGCCTTCAGCGCCTTCCCAACCTAAGAAAAAGCCAACAAGTTGCCACATAGCATCTAAGCCAAGGCAACCTGGCATAACAGGATCCGCGGCAAAGTGGCAGTCAAAAAACCAAAGATCAGGGTTGATATCGAGTTCAGCAACAATTTCACCTTTACCGAATTCACCGCCATCTGCATTGATCTTAAGTACACGGTCGATCATTAACATATTGTCTTTCGGTAATCTCGGAGAGTTAGGTCCGAAAAGGTTGCCAAGTCCGCAGGCAACAAGGTCTTCTTTTGTAAAACTGTTAGCATTACTCATTATTTTTGGTTCTCCAGCAATTTGAACCGCCAAGGTTAGCGAACACGTGTACGCTAAACAACTCCGATCAGCTAGAAAATGACAGTTTTTCTCGCAGTCTCACAAAAAATGACTTTTCTTCCTCTTGATAACCGGCTAAACCTTCTAATCTTGCTTGCACTAAGCCGTAAAGAGAGTCATTTGGAAACTGATTGTCTTGATCTGCAGCTCCTGCGGGAGTTTGCATTAATATCTCTGCCGCTTCGTCGATATGTTTCACTTGATATAGTGTAAATAATCCTTCATTAACAGCATCAATAACTGATTGGTGCAAGTTTAGCTGCTGCATATTAGAACAAGGAATAATGACACCTTGATGACCTGTCAGTCCACGGCGCTGACATAATTTGAAAAAACCTTCGATTTTTTCATTAACTCCGCCAATGGCTTGCACATTACCAAATTGGTCAATTGCCCCAGTAGCGGCGATACTTTGCTTAATGGGCTTTTCCGATATAGCAGATATTAAACTGCAATATTCTGCTAAAGAGGCGCTGTCGCCATCGATTTCTTGGTATGATTGCTCGAATACGATATTGGCATTGAGGTGCAATGGCGCATCTTTACCAAAAATACGATATAAGCAGGAGGACAGGATCATCATGCCTTTTGCGTGAATGTTACCACCAAGCTCTGACTTACGCTCAATATCAGCAACTTCCCCATCTCCATAATGCACCGACGCTGTTATTCTTGCGGGTTCGCCATAACTATACTCGGCATTTTCAATAACTGTTAAGCCATTGATTTGACCAATCATCTCATCTTGTGTTGGAAGATTGATAAACAAGTCATCGAAGTTTTGCTCCGACAGCTTTTCAGAGGCGTTATGACGTTGATTAAACATATCGATGCTGAGTTGAAACGCTTTGCTATCAATGTGTGATTGCTGAGCATATGCGCTGGCTTGGACTAACAGTTGTTCGATGTTATTAGACATCAAGCTTAGTCGTTGCTGATGATCGGCAAGCCTGGCACTGTATTCAAGCAATGCCAATCTTGCAGGGTCATCTATGGTTAAATTGATGTCATCTAAAATACAGTCCAACCATTGGTTATACTGCGTTAGAGAGACCTCATTTAAATCAACTTCATTTAACAATTCACCTAGTAGCGGGAATAGATTGGAGAAACTGGGTTCACCGAGCCAGCAATGACCATATTGATTACTCGAGCCTATAAGTATTACCTTACAGTTGAGCGCCATAGGTGGAAGGCTAGAATGTACTTGATACTCTTTCTTATCAAGGATCTCCAGTAGTAACTCCCACAGCGTTTCTCTTTTCCAAATGGAATCTGCACAGATAAATAAGTAGTGACAGTTCGCAAGCGCGCCAGCTTTATACTGTTTAGTGCTGTCATCATAGCGTCCTACTAGATCATGCCTTTTAATAGAGCCTGAAAGGTACTGATGTGATACCTGCTTAGATGCTAGCACCTGTTGGTTACCAGTTTGTACACACCAAGCTGTAGTGTTGTCTCTTAACACTAGGCTCTTATCGATAAAAACGCCTTCTGATTCAATGAGCGCTCGAATTATATTTTTGCGATTACAGCCTGAATAGTCAGCCAAGTACATATGTTGGTTACGTGTATTGCTTAACAATTTGAAAGCGTCGCGAACACGTGATTGGCCAATTAATCGGAATTCTGAAGGACTATTATCTGCGGCCGCTGCCGTAAGGGTAAACTGCGGTTTGAGTGCAGAAGCAGGAATAATGTTTGAGTTCATATATATCTGTTAGATTTTTCAATTACGGAGATATTAACATAGTATTGTCGTTAGCCTTTAATAAGTCAGTGATAGTTGCTCTGCGGCATGACTTTTAAAAATATCGCTTGGTATTTGAGTGTAAACAATCATCAATTTGACTGTAAGATCGCCACTTAGTTACGAGCAGCAAAGTTTTCATCTAATTAGTATTTACAACATCGAAGTAAACGCCTAGTATTTACCTCGTTCGGAGAGATGGCAGAGTGGTCGAATGCACCGGTCTTGAAAACCGGCATGGGTTTGTAGCCCATCTAGGGTTCAAATCCCTATCTCTCCGCCACATTAAAGAAGGCAGCCTATATGGCTGCCTTTTTGCTTTCTAGGATAAGCTGTTGTTATTAATCGTTATATTAATTATCACTAGCGAGAGAGTTAGCAAAAATTAGCTTTCTAATTTTGTTTTTATGGGCTAAATTAGACTGAATAAGATAGCTTGGCTTCAGTGTAGAGTGAGCAGGATTAATTTAGGGTAGGGCAGCTTTGATTTCAGTATATTTAGTCGATGACCATGAGCTTGTACGTACCGGTATTCGACGTATTCTAGAAGATGAACGCGGAATAAAGGTTGTTGGTGAAGCCGGTGACGGCGAGACGGCAGTACAATGGTGCCGAAAAAATGAAGCCGATGTCATTTTAATGGACATGAATATGCCTGGTATAGGTGGCTTAGAAGCGACCCGAAAAATTCTAAGGTTTCAAGCTCATGCAAAAATAATCGTGCTGACTATACATACTGAAGATCCATTCCCGACTAAAGTGATGCAAGCAGGCGCTTCTGGCTACTTAACCAAAGGTGCAACCTCCCCTGAAGTGTTACAAGCTATTCGTCAAGTCGCACACGGTCAACGCTATTTATCCCCTGAGATTGCGCAACAGATGGCCTTGAGCCAGTTTAATCAGTCTGAAGATAATCCATTTAAATCACTGTCAGAAAGAGAGTTGCAGATCATGCTTATGATCACCAACGGCGAGAAGGTCAGTGATATTTCTGAACAATTAAATCTTAGCCCTAAAACAGTGAATAGCTATCGATATCGGTTGTTCGCTAAGTTAGGGATCGGCGGAGATGTGGAGCTTACACGACTGGCGATTAGGTATAAGATGCTTGATACTGGTCAGTTTTAAATCAATATTAGCGATTAGGTGATCTAACGCCGTATGAGTGAAACGTTTAATTCTAGCGAGTTTTTGAAAACGGTGACATCCTCTCCCGGTGTATACCGTATGTATGATGTTGATAATGTCGTTATCTACGTCGGAAAGGCTAAAGATCTAAAAAAGCGTTTATCTTCCTATTTTCGTAAAAATCTCACCAATGTAAAAACACAGGCATTAGTCGCCCGAATTGCCAATATCGATGTCACGATTACTCATAGTGAAACCGATGCGCTAATCCTCGAAAATGATTACATAAAACAGTACATGCCTAAGTACAATGTGCTGCTTAGAGATGATAAATCTTACCCCTATATTCTATTAAGTAATCATAAGCATCCACGACTGTCATATCATCGTGGACCGAAAAGAGCTAAAGGCCAATATTTTGGGCCGTACCCCAATGGCGGTGCTGTTCGCGAAAGCCTACATTTATTGCAAAAAATCTTTCCAATTAGGCAATGTGACGATCTGTATTATAAAGCGAGATCTCGTCCGTGCTTACAGTATCAAATTGGTCGATGTAGCGCGCCATGCGTTGATAACGTTTCCCTAAAAGATTATCAAGAACAGGTTGCATTGGCATCGTTGTTTCTGAAGGGCAAGGATCAGCAAGTGACCAAAGCACTTGTTGAGAAGATGGAGCAAGCTGCTGTTGAATTAAATTATGAACAAGCGGCGCGTTATCGCGATCAAATCACCGCCTTAAGACGTGTTGCTGAACAACAAGAAGTCTCTCACTCATCTGGCGACATGGATGTTATTGGGGCACATTTTGCATCTGGTGTGGCATGTTTTCATTTGCTTTTTATTCGAGAAGGCAAAATATTCGGTAGTCGCAGCTATTACCCTAAAGTCCCTGTTGACACAGAACTATCTGAAGTTTTACGAGCCTTTATGTTTCAGTTCTATCTTAACTCTGACAGCCAAAGAGTGACGCCCAAAGAGATTTTGGTTAGTGATGCTTTTGAAGAACAAGCAGAGCTTGCTGCCGCGATAAATGCGGCGCAACAGAGAAAAGTAGAGATAAAGAGTCAAGTACGAGGCGAGCGAGCACAATTTCTACGTTTAGCGCTCACTAATGCCACTAATGCGGTTAATACTAGGTTGGCGCATCGAAATACTGTTGAACAACGTTTCTTATTATTAGAAGAGGCTATAGAAGTTAGTCATAAGATCCAGCGAATGGAGTGTTTCGATATTAGCCATACAATGGGCGAAAGTACGGTTGCATCCTGTGTTGTATTTAATCGTGAAGGCCCAAATAAAGCCGATTATCGACGTTATAATATTGAAGGTATTACTCCAGGTGATGACTACGCCGCAATGAAGCAGGCTATCAGTCGGCGATTCGATAAAGTAGCTAAAGGCGGTAAGACTCCAGACATACTCTTTATTGATGGTGGAATAGGCCAGTTACGTATTGCTCAAAAGATTGTGGATGAAAAATTTGTAGCATTAGATCATGCGCCAACGCTTATCGGTGTTGCAAAAGGAGAGGGTCGTAAACCTGGTCTTGAAACCCTAATTTACGGTGAGAATGAAGAATCGTTCACTTTACCAGCAGATTCAGGCGCGTTACATCTTATACAACAAATACGGGACGAATCTCACCGCTTTGCAATTACAGGTCACCGCAATAAAAGGCAAAAAACCCGCAACACCTCTTCGCTTGAATCCATCGACGGAGTCGGCCCCAAGCGCAGAAAAGCGCTATTACAACATTTGGGTGGATTACAGGAAGTTAAAGGAGCAAGTGTGACAGAATTAGTAAAAGTACCAGGGATTAGCCTAGAAATGGCACAAACAATACATGATGCATTGCGAGGGTAGTAAAATTAAGGCAAGATTGGCGCTGCTTTTGAATTTTAGGTTTTATGATGCCGTTTAACATTCCTATCGCGTTAACACTTTTCAGACTATTACTGTTACCAGTGTTTGTTGTTCTTTTCTATATGCCTGACAGTTGGGCTCTATTTGCCGCCGCTTTTGTTTTTTGGTTAGCCGCTGTTACGGATGCGCTTGACGGTTACGCCGCACGTAAATTAAAGCAATCAACACGTTTTGGTGCTTTCCTCGATCCCGTAGCGGATAAAATTATGGTAACAACAGCGTTGGTACTGCTCGTCGCTCAATACCAAAGCGTCTGGTTGACCTTACCTGCGTTATTCATGATTGGTCGTGAAATTGTTATCTCCGCTTTAAGGGAGTGGATGGCTGAAATTGGTAAACGTGGTGCGGTTGCCGTTTCTTGGATAGGTAAGTATAAGACGGCGGCACAGATGACTGCTATTACTGGCTTAATATGGCAGCCAAACGATTTTATTATCTATAGTGCGTTTGGCTTATTCTATGTTGCTGCAATACTGACTTTCTGGTCAATGATGAGCTATATAATTGCTGCATGGGGCGATTTAACCGCCGAGTAGCTCGTTTTGAAACCGATAAGATTAATTAGTGCGCAAGCAGTTATTTATCTACAAATATAGCGTTGACTCTTGGACATAAATCGGTAGAATGCCATTCCGTAGTCAAGGGGAAGCGAACTAAGCAAGAACTTGATTACAGATTAAATTGAAATGCGACATTAGCTCAGTTGGTAGAGCGATACCTTGCCAAGGTATAGGTCATCGGTTCGAACCCGATATGTCGCTCCAATTTAATATGGCGCGATGGCAGAATGGCTATGCTGCGGA
>NZ_BPEW01000058.1 GCF_019654975.1 Shewanella sp. c952 | reverse complement strand
ATGCTTTAACGTATTGCTTGGGGGGCTTGTGAACACTTTATCCACTAATTATCCCCGCTAGCCGGAGAAATATAGCAATAATAGATAAAATCAGCAATTGAAAAGGCACAATTCTTTTCACTTGTTGTACAATACGTCGCAACGAAACACATAGCGGCGCAGCATGAATACTCCATCTCCAAAAGTAGAAGTTCGAATGGTTACCATTGATGAGGACCATACCGGACAGCGTATAGATAATTTTTTATTAACTAAATTGAAAGGCGTTCCTAAAAGTATGATCTATCGGATTGTACGAAAAGGGGAGGTTAGGGTTAATAAAAAGCGCATCAAACCTGAGTACAAATTACAAGATGGAGATGTGGTTCGTATCCCGCCGGTGCGAGTCTCAGAGTCTGAAGGTCGACCTGGACCGTCGGCAAAGTTGACTAAAGTCTCTCAACTTGAAAACCGAATTATCTACGAAGATAAATTCATTATCGTACTGAATAAGCCATCAGGAATTGCGGTTCACGGTGGCAGTGGTGTTGATTTCGGTGTGATTGAAGCGATGCGCTCGCTACGAACCCAGCAAAAATTTTTAGAATTGGTACACCGCCTAGACAAAGATACTTCAGGTCTTTTATTGATTGCTAAGAAACGCAGCGCACTTAAGCACCTGCATGACCAGCTTCGCTATAAAAAAATGCAAAAGGACTATCTTGCGTTGGTTAGAGGTGAATGGCAAAAGCATGATAAGGCGGTCAAAGCACCACTGTTAAAGCTAACGCTTAAGTCTGGCGAACGTATTGTTAGAGTGAATAAAGAGGGCAAAGAATCTGAAACCCGCTTTAAGATCATGCAACGTTATAGCGATGCAACGCTGGTACAAGCAAGCCCAATTACCGGTCGTACTCACCAAATTCGCGTGCATTGCCAATATGCAGGCCATCCTATTGCTTGTGACGAAAAGTACAGTGAGCAGAAATTCGATGACTCTATGCGCGCGCATGGATTAAACCGTTTGTTCTTACATGCGGCTCAGCTAAGGTTTATTCATCCTGACACCGATGAAGTCATGCAGGTAAAAGCGCCTTTAGATCCTATCTTAGAATCAACTTTGAGTAAGCTTAAAAAAGTATGAAATCCTATGAGTTAGTTATTTTTGATTGGGACGGAACCCTAATGGATTCTGTCAGTAAGATTGTAACCTGCATGCAGCAGATGGCAGGCTCACTATCAATGGATGTTCCAAGTGAGCAAGCGGTGCGTGACATTATTGGTTTGTCGATGGATGAAGCGCTTAAGACGCTTTATCCTCTTTTGGATCAAGCTGATTTCGTGCCAATGATTGCATCATACAAAGATCATTATTTAACGCTCAATACTACGCCTAGCCCGTTATTTGATGGTAGCGAGAAGCTGCTCACTGAGCTAGCTGCAAGAAACTACCGCATGGCGGTGGCGACAGGCAAAGGCCGAAACGGTTTAAATCGTGTGCTAGCAGAAACGGGCTTGGGTCATCATTTTGAATCTAGCCGCTGTGCAGACGAATCAAAAAGTAAACCCAATCCAGATATGCTACATGAGCTTTTAGAACAACTAAAAGTTACACCAGAACGAGCGGTGATGGTTGGGGATTCACTACATGACTTAAACATGGCTAATAATGCTGGCATTGATTCAGTAGGGGTAAGCTATGGAGCCCATAGTGCCGAAAAACTTATCACTGCCAAGCCTAAAGCCATTATTACTGAGCCATTGGGACTGCTAACTCTACTGAAGTAGTGAGCTTTATTATCTTTGTGCTCATTTAAAGCTGTATATCGAAGCACTGACTAAAAAACAGATGCTTCGATTTATCCGCGGCGACAGCATACTAAGTTGTAAAACTCATGCTGTAGTCTTACAGCACCGCAATACCTTGTCGCTGCAGCAGGTCGATAAGTGAAATTAGTGGCAGACCGACTAGTGTATTGGGATCCTTTCCTTCTAATTTTTCAAAAAGTGCAATACCTAAACCTTCACTCTTAAAACTACCTGCGCAATAAAAAGGTTGTTCTATATCTACATAATGGCTAATTGCCTGGTGGCTAAGCGTTCTAAAGTGGACGACAAACGGCTCGACTATAGCCTCAACTTCTCCATTTTCAATATTATGTACAGCAAGGCCTGTATAAAAGGTTATTGCCTGACCACTGGCTTGGTTAAGCTGTTCTATTGCTGTTTCGCGATTCAGTGGTTTACCGATGATTTTATTGTTTATCACGGCAACTTGGTCTGAACCAATCACAACACCTTCTCGGTATTTAGCGGCACCAGCGGCGGCTTTAAGCTTTGCCAGCCTTAGGACTAAGTCTGCAGGTGTTTCATTATCTAAAGGCGATTCATCTACTTCGGGCGAGCAGCAACTAAAAGTCAAATTGAGTTTTTCTAACAGTTGTTTTCTAAATGGTGAAGTTGAAGCCAATATAAGCGGCTTTGACATGAATTTACCTTTCTATAAGTACGTTGTAAAAGTGAGTGGGGATTTTCGCTAAAAACAGCAAGTATATGCAAGCGATATTATGATAACTAGAAACTTGCAGCTGAAGTCGATAGTTACTTTTATGACTTGTTGTGGCTTATTTGTATCGATATTCACTAGTTAGTGAAGTATTAAGGGCGTGGTCAGCTGGTGTACAGTTTTTGCAGGCTATTGTGTGGCGGTATTCAATAGCTACTGTGGAGATCAATATGTTTAAGTTATGGGTTGCAATTTTAATCATGCTCAGCGTTGTGGTTCATTTGAGTGGCGAGGTGAGCAGGCCGTTTTATCCAACCATCTTGTTTGCTATGGTGCTTGGAGCGGCGGCCAGAGAGGGGATTGCAAAGCTTGATCATACGATTGTTAATTGGGTCTCCAATGCCGGTAAAGATGAGCAAAGCGTAGTTTAAAGACAATAATTAAATGCGAGCATTATTTATTTCGGCTTGGTCGCTTTAGCTTGTGTTAGGCGAGCACAGCTGATTGGCTAATTAAATCGTATGGCTGACAGCGATAACTCAGTCTATGCCGTTGAGCAATTAGCCAAATTCAGCTCAATACCTGCATTGTTATCACAAAATTAGCGCCGCCGACGAATTTACGAACACTTAAACTCATTTCCCACTGAAATTTAATGTCATGGGCCTTGGGTTTCTTGTACAATGTGGTTACCTAACAACTCACGTTAGCTGAATCTAACGGCGGTTAATCACCTTGGAAGTATAAGGGTGTTGACTTCTGCTAAAATTCACCTAAAATGCGCGCCTTATGCAAACAGTAAAGATACCGGTTTCAATTGATCCCGTTCGCGCTTCCGCCAGCCAACTTTCTTATGAAGGTTTGGTGCCCGGTAAGCAGTTAAAGCGATTAAATGAATTAAGTGCCGGCGACTGTTCTGATGTGGCAGTGTCGCTTGAATGTGGCGTAGATATACAGGGGATAGTCTACCTTAACGGGAAGGCTGTGACGGAGCTCACTCTGAATTGTCAACGTTGTATGACACTATTTACCACTGAGGTTACGGTCGAGTTTAGTTTTGGTCTTTGTAAGACTGAAGCTGAAATCGATGAGCTCCCGGATGCGTATGAGCCAATTGAGTGCAATGAAATTGGCGAAGTCCGTCTACATCAATTGATCGAAGATGAATTGATAGTCGCTATGCCTTTGATTGCCATGCATGAGAATGAAGATTGTCATCAAGGTAAACAAGACGTAGTAGTAGGCGTGATCGAACCCGCTCAAGAGGAGCGTCCAAATCCGTTTGCAGTGTTAGAAAAACTGAAGAGCAAGTAATCTAGGAGACAGGTCCCATGGCAGTACAAAAGAACAAAAAATCTCGTTCAAAGCGCGGTATGCGTCGTTCACACGATTCTTTGAGCACAGCTCAATTATCAGTGGATGCAACGAGTGGTGAACTACACCTTCGTCACAATGTGACTGCGGACGGTTTCTACCGTGGTCAAAAGGTTATCAACAAGTAATTTGTTGAGACCCTGATGACAAATCTGACGCTTGCGTTAGATGCGATGGGGGGCGACTTTGGTCCCCGCATCACAGTGCCTGCAACTTTGCAGGCACTTCGCTTAAACCCCCTTTTAAAAGTCATACTCGTGGGCGACCAAGTCCAGATTGACCAATATCTAGTACCTGCTGAACCAGACATCAAACGCCGAATTGAGATTAAGCATACAACCGAAGTGGTGACTATGTCTGATCGACCTGTGCATGCCTTAAGAAATCGAAAGCAAAGCTCAATGCGTATTGCAATAGAGTTAGTGCGCGACGGTAAAGCACAAGCTTGCTTAAGCGCTGGCAACACTGGTGCGTTAATGGCTATGTCTAAAGTGTTACTTAAGACCTTACCAGGTATTGACCGGCCTGCGCTCGTTAGTTGTTTACCAGCCGTTAATAATACGCCTGTATACCTGCTCGATTTAGGTGCTAATGTCTCTTGTGATTCTGAAACGTTATTTCAATTTGCAGTGATGGGCTCAGTACTGAGCGAAACGGTTGATAAAACGGTTTCCCCAAAAGTCGCTTTGCTTAATGTTGGCATTGAAGAGATAAAAGGTAATGATCAGGTACAACAAGCGGGTCAATTACTGCAACAAATTCCCCAAGTAAACTACACTGGTTTTATTGAAGGCGATGAGATCTATTCTGGTAATGTTGACGTTATTGTCTGTGATGGCTTTGTCGGTAATATTACCCTTAAAACGTCAGAAGGTATTGCAAGACTGCTTACCCACCAATTGAAAAAAGGTCTGACGGAAGGCTTCTTTGTTCGAATCCTCGCCAAAATAATAGCGCCACGTATCCATTCTTTGCTAAATCAGATGAACCCCGACCACTATAATGGAGCAAGTCTGATAGGATTGCGCGGAATTGTAGTAAAAAGTCATGGGTGTGCAGATGAAACTGCTTTTTTACAAGCAATAAGCTTGGCAGTGACAGAAGCACAACGTCGACTCCCACAGATGATCGAAGACCGTCTTGAGTCGATTCTTTTAGACATTAATAGCTGATAAATTCCTTATGCATACAAAAATTCTCGGTACTGGTAGTTATCTACCGGTACAAGTGCGCAGTAATCAAGATCTTGAAAAAATGGTGGAAACCACCGATCAGTGGATAGTTGAGCGTACTGGTATTTCTGAACGCCGCATTGCCGCATCAGATGAAACCGTGGCAACAATGGGTTATCAAGCGGCATTAAAAGCCATTGAAATGGCCGGTATTGATGCAACTGAAATCGATATGATTGTTTGCGGTACAACCAGTGCGAGTAATGCTTTCCCTGCGGCCGCTTGTGAAATTCAAGCAATGCTCGGTATTCATACCATTCCTGCATTTGATATTGCAGCCGCTTGTTCAGGTTTCGTTTATGCACTGTCTGTTGCTGACCAATATGTAAAATCGGGTGCAGCGCGTAATGTGCTTGTGGTTGGCGCTGATGTGTTATCACGTTTATGCGAGCCTGAAGATCGCTCGACGATTATTTTGTTTGGTGATGGTGCGGGCGCCGCGGTTGTTGGAGCCTCAGCTGAGCCAGGTATTATTTCTACACATATCTATGCTGATGGCCGTCAAGGTGATTTACTAAAGTGTTCTATACCGCCGCGCAAAGGAGAAACCTCTGAAGCTGTGGGTTATATGACAATGAAGGGTAACGACGTGTTTAAAGTTGCGGTTACGCAACTGTCCCATGTCGTGACTGAAACATTACGTCAAAACAACATAGAAAAGTCTGATATCGATTGGCTAGTGCCACATCAAGCAAACTTTAGAATTATTAAAGCTACCGCAAAGAAATTGGACATGAGTCTTGATAAAGTTGTACTGACTTTAGCTAAGCATGGTAATACGTCCGCAGCCTCTGTGCCGATTGCACTCGATGAGGCCGTAAGGGATGGTCGTATCCAACGTGGTCAAATGATATTACTCGAAGCCTTTGGTGCAGGATTTGCCTGGGGAAGCGCTTTGGTTAAGTTCTAACTGCCGTGTTAACGGCAAGACGTAAATTGAAAGGTATATAAATATGGAAAACACAGCTTTTGTATTCCCAGGACAAGGCTCTCAAGCTTTAGGTATGTTGGCAGAACTGGCTGAGTCTCAACCTGTTATCAGCGAGACATTTGCTCAAGCTAGTCAGGTTTTAGGCTATGACCTTTGGGAATTAGTACAACAAGGCCCAGTTGAAACGCTTAACGAAACAGATAAGACACAACCTGCACTACTCGCGGCAAGTGTAGCAATCTATCGTGCCTATATTGCTACAGGTAAGCGTTTACCAAAGTTGATGGCTGGTCATAGCTTAGGTGAGTATTCTGCATTGGTGTGCGCCGGTGTGATTAACTTTGAAGCGGCAATCAAATTGGTAGAACTTCGCGGCCAGCTCATGCAACAAGCGGTACCCGCAGGTACCGGTGCTATGTTTGCCATTATCGGTTTAGATAATGATGCTATTGCCAAAGCGTGTGAAGAAGCCTCACAAGGCGACGTTGTCAGTCCGGTCAATTACAACAGCCCAGGACAAGTGGTCATCGCAGGTGAAAAGGCTGCAGTAGAACGTGCTGCTGCTCTATGTAAAGAAAACGGTGCAAAAATGGCAGTTGCTTTGCCTGTTAGCGTACCGTCTCATTGCCAACTAATGAAACCTGCTGCGGATAAACTTGCAATCGCGCTTAATGATATTGAGTTCAGCGCACCTTCAGTTAGTGTGATCAATAATGTTGATGTTGCCAGCCCAATCGCTGCGCAAGAGATTAAAGATGCATTAGTTCGACAACTTTATTGCCCTGTAAGATGGTCTGAAACTGTTGAATTGATGGCGTCACAAGGTATTACTGATTTGTTTGAAATTGGACCTGGAAAGGTACTAACTGGGCTAAGTAAACGTATTAATCGTTCACTAACAGCAAAAACAATTAACGATGCTGCGTCTTTCGCGGCATTGACCGAATAAGGAAATCTGATGAGCATAAGTTTTGATTTGACGGGTAAAGTAGCCCTAGTAACAGGCGCAAGCCGTGGTATTGGCCGTGCCGTAGCAGAAACATTAGTATCTGCTGGTGCTGTGGTTATTGGTACTGCAACAAGTGAACGTGGCGCAGAAGCGATTCAAGCTTATTTAGGTGATAGCGGCCATGGCCTTGTTTTAAACGTTACTGATGGCGACTCTGTTAAAGCCTTGTTTGCAACGATTAAAGAAAAAACGGGTGATGTTGACATTTTAGTTAATAATGCCGGTATAACTCGTGACAATTTATTGATGCGAATGAAAGATGATGAGTGGCAAGATATTGTTGACACTAACCTGACTTCATTGTTCCGTACTTCAAAAGCGGTCATGCGACCAATGATGAAAAAACGTCACGGACGCATCATTAATATTGGCTCTGTGGTAGGTACAATGGGCAATGCAGGCCAAACTAACTATGCGGCTGCTAAAGCTGGTTTGATAGGATTTACAAAATCTCTTGCAAGAGAGGTTGCATCTCGTCAAATAACAGTGAATGCTATTGCTCCTGGATTTATTCAGACAGATATGACAGATGAGCTGACAGAAGACCAGCAACAGGCTATTATGTCGCAGGTGCCAATGGAAAGGCTTGGTCAGGCGCAGGAAATTGCTAACGCAGTCCTCTTTTTAGCGTCAGACTCTGCCGCTTACATCACTGGAGAGACTCTTCATGTGAATGGCGGCATGTACATGGTTTAAAGGGAACGACAGGCTATTGCCTCTTTAGGGAGGTGATCTGCATCAATAGTGAGCCAATTTTGTGGTTAGACCACAAAGGTTAAGCTTGCAATGTCTGTCAAATTCAATAAACTACTCGAAATCTTGCGCAAGTGCGTAATTTGAATAGGAAAGAAAACAATGAGCAACATCGAAGAACGTGTAAAGAAAATCATCATCGAGCAACTAGGTGTTAAAGAAGAAGACGTTAAATCAGCAGCATCTTTCGTTGACGATTTAGGTGCAGATTCTCTAGACACTGTTGAATTGGTTATGGCTCTAGAAGAAGAGTTTGATACCGAGATCCCTGATGAAGAAGCAGAAAAGATCACTACTGTTCAAGCAGCGATCGATTACGTTTCTAAGAATCAGTAATCTAGAATTTCTGAAAACAGGCGGCATTTATGCCGCCTGTTTTTGTTTCTGAAAGCCGCTGGTTGATGTAAGTCATTAAGCAATATTCTCCTCGCTTCCGCTTTAATACACCAATCCGGCCTGGTTCGTGAAGGTATTGGTAGTTCAAACTCTTTAGTACTATCATAACAATTCATTTTTAATTAGATAAAGGTGATAGCGTGTCTAAACGTCGTGTCGTCGTAACTGGCTTAGGCTTAGTTAGCCCTGTGGGCAATACTGTAGATTCAACTTGGAAAGCACTTGTGGCTGGTAAGAGTGGTATCGCACCAATAACCAAATTTGATGCTAGCGAGTTTACGACTCGTTTTAGCGGTTCAGTGAAAGACTTTGACGTTGAACAATACATGTCACGCAAAGATGCCCGTAAAATGGATTTGTTTATCCAGTACGGGATGGCAGCAGGCATACAAGCAGTCGAAGATTCTGGCTTAGAAATGGAAAAAGTAGACCCTACACGTGTAGGCACCGCCATTGGTGCTGGCATGGGCGGACTACCTTTGATTGAAAAAAACCACGCTGCTTTAATGCAAGGTGGTCCACGAAAAGTGTCACCGTTTTTCGTACCAAGTACCATCATTAATATGATTTCAGGTCATTTATCGATTAAATACGGTATGACGGGTCCTAACTTTGCAGTGACAACGGCTTGTACAACAGGCGTACATAACATCGGTTTTGCGGCACGCACAATCGCTTATGGTGATGCTGACGTGATGGTAGCAGGCGGTGCAGAAGATGCGACTTGCCCACTAGCCGTTGCGGGATTTGGCTCTGCAAAAGCACTTTCAACCCGTAACGACGATCCATTGGCTGCAAGCCGTCCTTGGGATAAAGACCGAGATGGTTTTGTTATCGGTGATGGCGCAGGTGTGATGGTGATGGAAGAGTACGAACATGCCAAAGCGCGTGGAGCGACCATTTACGGCGAGCTAGTCGGTTTCGGTATGAGTGGCGACGCTTTCCACATGACATCACCACCAAGTGATGGTGCAGGAGCTGCAGCAGCGATGGCCAATGCAATTAACGATGCAAAAGTTGCTCGTGAAGCTATCGGTTACATTAATGCTCACGGTACTTCAACTCCAACAGGTGACAGAGCTGAAGCTGCAGCGGTTAAATCTACTTTTGGTGCTCACGCCTATGATTTGACCGTTAGTTCGACTAAGTCAATGACAGGGCATCTGTTGGGCGCCGCGGGTTCTGTAGAAGCTATTGTAACCTTGCTTGCACTTAGAGATCAGGTTATTCCACCGACCCTTAATTTGGATAATCCAGATGAAGGTTGCGATTTAGATTTTGTACCACATACGGCGCGAGATCTTAAGTTTGACTATGGCCTGTGTAACTCCTTCGGTTTTGGTGGCACAAACGGCTCACTGCTGTTCAAAAAAGTCTAGTCAATATACTGTAGTTAGAAAGCGCCTTTTAGGCGCTTTTTTTATGTCTTGAACTCTCCCAAAAACAAGAATAATACCAATTGCATTAAGTATTTGACCAGTTCAGAGCCCCTCAGTCTTTTCAATTCAAAGCGCATTGGTAAAGAAATGGTTATTCCCTTTTAAGCCAATGCAAAGCAGAAGTGGAAAGACTGAGGGGCTCACGTAGTGCGGCTGAGGTTAAACAAATTGGCAAAACGCTTTATGCTTCGCTATGAGATTTGGATATACGACTAAATGGATTTAGGAGTTAGAGCGAAGCAGGATGCCAGAGCCGAGAATAACTATTAGCTCAAATCCCACTACTTGCCTACAGCGTTTTGAATTCCCGCTGAATGGTCAAACTTTTAATGCAATTGGTATAAAGCGGTGAGATTAACAGGGAGTATATTACAGATTAACCTTACTTAACCTTGCAATTTGTTACTGGTATAACCACTTGGCTAGGTAGATACTGCGCAAATAGCTTGTTATACAGTATTTAAGGACTCAAATTGATAAACCCACTTGTACTCCCTGTCATGTCGATATTGGGAATGATGACCGCGAACCTAAATGAGCTCGTCAGAGGCGAAAGCGCTCGTTGGCATCCTAAGCTGATTATAGGAGTTAAAACATTTAATGCAGCTGCAGCTGGTTTTGCTTTTATTTGGTTCGGATTGCTAATCACCGCTATTTCTATTAGTGATGAATATAGCGTGGCATCTGGTGTACTAGTGTTGGGGTTATTTCTAGCTGGCATTTTAGCTTATGGGCTGATTAAAGGCGCTAAATTCATTGGCAGTAATACCCAATTATGGCTTTACCGATTATCGGTACCACTTATGGCCATAGGTTGTTATCTGGTCGCTCAGCTTGGTTAGTATTAGCAACATTTTTTGTTAGTTTGAGTTATGGAGATTCATCGCTAGTCATTGCATTGCAGGTTTCAATACGCTGTCCAGCCTATTGGGGTTTCGATAATATTATAGAATTCGATTAATGTGTTGCTAGGTAAAAGGGTGTAAACTGACAGCTTAAATTACTCCCCTATGAGGTCGATATGGCTGGAACTGATAGACTGCTCACATTACGATTTTTAGCTGAACCTGCAGATGTAAATTTTGGTGGTAAAGTTCACGGCGGGGCGGTAATGAAGTGGATCGATCTCGCGGGTTACGCCTGTGCGGCGGGGTGGAGCGGTAAGTACTGCATAACAGCTTATGCCGGTGGTATTCGATTCGTCAAGCCTATCTACGTCGGTAATATAGTCGAAGTCACTGCTAAGGTGATTTATACCGGCAGATCATCCATGCATCTTGGCATCGATGTTAAAGCTGGCGATCCGAAGGGCTCTGATCGACATCTTACAACACACTGTGTTTTGATTATGGTTGCCGTTGATGATGAAGGACAACCTACACAAGTACCTGAATGGGTTCCCACTACGGATGCAGACATTGAACTGCGTGAATCAGCGGTACGTTTAATGGAAATGCGTAAAAAAATTGGTGCAGAAATGGAAGCACACGTTACTTTATAGGCTTTGCGCAATTTTACGATAAGAATAGAAGCTAGCATTTTGCTGGCTTTTTTTATTATTGTTACCAGACTTTTTTGTTTAAGCCAACCACAGTAGAATGTTTTAAAACAATATATAACTAGAAATAGAAATCTAACTCCCTACAAATAGGAACACTAATGGCTAAAGTTGCATTTATCGGTTTAGGTGTCATGGGTTATCCCATGGCGGGGCATCTCGTTAAGAATGGTCACGAAGTAACGGTATATAACCGAACCGAAGCTAAAGCTAAGGCTTGGAGCGAAGAGTTTTCAGCACAATATTGCTTAACGCCTAAGGCGGCCGCTCAGGGGAAAGATATTGTGTTTGTTTGTGTTGGCAATGATGACGATTTGAGGCAAGTTACATTGACCGAAGACGGCGTATTAGCGGGTATGAAGAGTGATGCTATTTTGGTTGATCACACCACAGCTTCTGCCGATGTAGCCAGAGAGATAGGTGCAGCCGCTAGTAACATGCAAATCGGTTTTATCGATGCGCCGGTTTCGGGGGGACAAGCTGGAGCTGAAAACGGTGTGTTGACCGTGATGGCCGGCGGTAATGCCGATGTGTTCGCTCAAGCTAAACCTGTTATCGACTCTTACGCTCGTTGCGCTGAGCTTCTGGGTGATATCGGGGCAGGGCAGTTAACCAAAATGGTTAATCAAATCTGTATCGCAGGGGTTGTTCAAGGGCTGTCTGAAGGGCTGCATTTTGCACGTAGTGCTGGGCTTGATGGTGAAAAAGTGGTTGAAGTGATTAGCAAAGGTGCTGCCCAATCATGGCAGATGGAAAATCGCTATCAAACAATGTGGCAGGGCGAATACAATTTCGGTTTTGCTATCGACTGGATGCGTAAAGACTTAGGTATTGCGCTAGAGGAAGCACGCCGCAATGGTTCACATCTTCCGCTAACAGCTTTGGTCGATCAATTCTATTCAGAAGTGCAAGCGATGGGTGGAAATCGTTGGGACACTTCCAGCTTACTGGCAAAGCTAGAGAAGAATAGAAGTTAGATTTCAGCTTGATATAAAAAATGGACTGCCTAGGCAGTCCATTTTCGGTTGTAAACTTAAACAAATAATTATTCAGGTTCTACAACGATATGTTCGAGTTCAATCGCAGCAACTGCATGTAATGCATCCATAGTCGCACCCACTAAAGAAACAATACCTTTTGAGGATTCGATTAACACCGCACGGTTTATCTCACTGAAATCACGATTGTGACGAGCCATATTGGATAATGCCATCTGCATCGGTAACATCGATGGATTAAATGCTGCATTTTCAGCATAACGGCCAGAGAAGGTCAGGCCATCTTTAGTCTCTAAGACCACTGCCGCATAGTTCTTAGTGTAAGGCGCGTAGCTCAGCCCTGCATGATCGACAGCTTCAATTATCATCGGATCAGAGCTATCAAGAGTCAGCTCATGCTGCTGTTTGGTTAGCAATGGCTCTGTGATATTCAGATCTGTGGGGCCAAAGGCATAGGGCAGGTAATGAGAAAGTGGTTGAGTTTTTTGCTCTGGAAGGTGGATGTTCACCTTCTGACCTTCAACCAGCTCATTCATAAATTGGCGACAGTGGCCACATGGTGAAAAGTTAACGATGACATCTTCAATCTGACGTTCGCCACTTAACCAAGCATGGCTAATCGCACTTTGCTCTGCATGAACTGAATGGAACAGAGCTTCACCGGCAAGTTCAAGGTTGGCTCCCATGTAGATATCGCCACTTTTGCCTTTAGCAATGGCGCCCACATAGAAGTTACTAATAGGCACTCTTGCAAGGGCTGCAGCTATTGGTAGCAGTGCCAGTAACAAATCTTGCTCAGTTAACTGTGATGCCGTTTTAAGCTCTTCAATTTGCAGTGCATCGAGGTGCCCGGCAAAGTCTTTATCTAGCATAGGCACGATAGCCTTCGCTAAAGCTTCTGGTAAATTAGCTATGCTTTTTAGAAAACGGTCTTGCATATGCTACTTCCTTTTATTAACGCTAATGAAATATCATTCTAGTAAGCTTGTTACATATAGAATGCGACAGAGATCGCACTTTATCACCTGAAAACCCTAAATGCTTCTAAGATAATGACATAAAGCTTGGAGTAATTTTTGTTTTGATTCATTTTGCTCTGTTTCTTCAATAATGTTTTCTAGTCGTATCATGTAATCAGGATCATTAAGCCTAGGTTGGCAAAATTCTCGCCAGCGCAATAATTCAGAGTCATTTAACGTTTCTGGGTAATTACGAGCACGATACCTAAATAGCATCTCAGGTAGGCGTTCATCATCAAAGGTTAACTCTAATGCCGCTAAGTTGATTGGCTTAGTATTGCGGATCATCTCCATCTTTGCTTTATCTGCATGACTAAAGAAGCCACCGCTGTAGAGCTGAAGATCGGGATCGGTTATTTCACGGTCAGATTGCAGATCAAACACGGCGACCAGCTTTTCCCTAATTTCAGGGTGCTGTCTTAACTTTTTGTACTGCTCTCTGGCAAATGCTTTATCGATATCTAATCGAGCAGCATTGTCATCGGTGAGTGTTTTAGCGCCAGCAAGGAATGGACTCTTATTGATATGGATCTGCTTTAAACCGATAGGTAGCTCATCTTCCGCTAAATCATCACGCCGTGTATACATGCGTTCACGGATCTGCTCCGCAGTTAGCTCTATTAATGGCGTGACGTCCATCGCTAAGTTAACGCAGATAACCGCATTCTTATTGGTGGAGTGATATGCCAGCGGGGCTATTAGCGTAGTGCAACCATTTAAGGCACTAATTTTAGAACTGACATGCACTAAAGGCTTCATCTCTAATACATCGATTAACTTAGACACTTCTTGCTTTTTGCGTAAGCTGAAGTAGTAATCGAACAGTTTAGGTTGTACTGACTTTATCAGTTTTGCCATGCCAATCGTGGCATAAACATCTGACATCGCATCATGGGCTTTTTCATGGCTCAGGCCATTAGCAACAGTCAATTGTTCTAACTTAAAACTTGGCGAACCATCTTCTTTCTGTGGCCAATTAATGCCATCAGGTCTGAAAGCATAACAAGCTCTGACCAAATCGATAATGTCCCAGCGACTATTACCGTTTTGCCACTCTCTTGCATAGGGGTCAAAAAAGTTACGATAAAAGCCATAGCGAGAGACTTCGTCATCAAAGCGAATAGAGTTGTAACCAACCACACAGGTATTTTCTTGGCTAAACTGCTGATGCACTTTTGCCATAAATTCGGCTTCAGGGGTCCCTTTTTGATTGGCTAATTGCGGGGTGATCCCGGTAATCAAAATAGCTTCTGGCGAAGGGAGATAGTCGTTTGCCAGTTTACAATAAAAGGTCACTGGCTCATCTATGATATTGAGTTCCATATCAGTTCTAACGCCAGCAAATTGCGATGGTCTGTCTTTGGCTGGGTTTGCGCCGAATGTCTCATAATCGTGCCAAAATAAAGTTGGCTGTTTCTTGTTGTTACTCATAGTTCTCTTATGTATCAGAAATACAAATATTTTCTTTAAATATCAATATTTAAGCGTGAATTAGGTTCGTTTCTGTTCAACCTTGAAATACAGTGTTAATATAAAATTGTGCATCATAATGTGCATCACAAATGTTAACAATGTGCATCACGTGAAGGTTGGTAAAATGGCGTTATCTGATAGTAAGTTAAGGAATATAAAAGCACCTTACCACGGTCCTATTGAGATTGCAGATCGTGATGGTTTAAGTGTACGAATTACAAAGAATGCTGTCATTGCCTTCTATTATCGCTTTCGTTGGCAAGCTAAGCAACAGCGGATCAAGATTGGCCGGTATCCAGACCTTAAATTATCTGAGGCTCGAGCAACCACACTCGAGTATAGACAGCTGTTAGTTGATAACCTAGATCCTCGCTGTCACGGTGTTAATAGAGGTGCTGCTCGCTTACTTGGCGATATCTGTAACGACTTTATGAAAGCCTACGCTCGTCCCCAGTTATCACCAACCACAGTTGTGTTATACGACAGCTTTATCTCCAAGTACATAGTCCCAAATTTTAATATCGATGTTGAGCGTTACCGTTACACAGAATGGATAAAGTTACTCGATGGAGTGAGGGACGAAACCACTGCGGCAAATGCTGGCAGTATTCTTAAGCGTTTAAAAACGGTTATACGTTGGTCAAAGGCACGAGGAGAGATTAAGTCATCAGCTTGTTTAGATATCCCCGTTAAAGCGATTGGAGCTCACCAGTCACGCAGAGAGCGTGTTTTAGAGTGGGGAGAACTTGCTGGTCTATGGAGACAAATTGAAGCGAGTAGGGCGACACCTAAAACCAAATCCTGTGTAAAGCTGCTGATTTTGACAGGTGCCCGTAATGCAGAAATTAGAGGAGCAGAACGCAGAGAGTTCGATCTCGATAAAGCGATATGGATATTACCTAAAGAGCGTTCTAAGACCGGAAAAATGATTCGACGACCGTTGAGCGAACAAAGCATCAGCATCATCGAGTCGTTAGATTTCATTTATGGCGAAAACAGGCATTTTTTGATTGAGGGCCTAAGCCATAATAAAGCCCTATCTACTCACGCGCTAAATCGATATGTACAACGCCTTAATGAACAGCTCGATTACCCACACTTTGTTCCTCATGATTTCAGGCGAACAATATCAACAAGGTTGAGTGAGCATAAGGTGATGCCTCACGTTACCGAGAAGATGTTGGGGCATGAGCTTGGTGGCATCATGGCTATTTACAATAAGCATGATTGGTATGACGAGCAGATAATTGCCTATCAGCTATATTGGAATTTGTTAAAAAAACATATCCTGCGGGGTTAGTGAGTAAAAATCTCATTGTTCACGTGCTGAGTTATGCTAGGTCGCAAATGGACAAAACTTGTTGATTAAATGTCTCACAGTGAACACTTGCTTTAAGGGGCGTATGGCAACCTGACACGTGCTACCTCTTTTTTAACAGCGCGCTGGATATTAATAAGATATCTCTCTAGCTTTTATGTAGGTAATACAAAAAGTTGACGTAGCCGCTTGTTTATTAAGAATTTAGAGCGTATTTTAATTGAATCCTAGATGGTAAGTGCTTGCAGCACACTGAACATTAAGAGATTTCATGAAAAAAAATTTAGTAATTCTGGTTCATGGTTTAACTGGTGGTGAAGAGACATGGACTAACTCTAGCAGTGAGTTGTTATCCGATTTACTGAAGGGAAATCGCGAGTTGTCAGATTCATATGATTTTGTTGAATTCGATTATTTCACTAAGCTTGCAAACTTAAAGAATTCAATGTTGGCTAAGGGGGTAGTAGCTTTAATGAACTATGTTCCTGGCGTAAACATGAAACTTCCAAAACGGCAGAAAAATGTTTCAGTGCTTACCCTTGCTGAAGAATTGGCTACGTTTGTACAATACGAATGTAGTGACTATGAAAATATTGTTTTTATGGCACACAGCATGGGAGGACTGATTACCAAAAAATTCATACTAGACTTCATAGGTAATGGTTATGAAGATATACAAAGTAAAATATTAGGTTACTTATCAATAGCGTCACCTCACAAAGGTTCATTGCCTGCGACCTTATTGGGGCCAATTAATATTAATGCTAAGGAACTGGCACCGCTTAACAAAAATATGAATGAGTTAAATGATATATGGATTGAACAGTTTGACTCTCTGCCGAATTCTCACTATATGATTGCAAAGAATGATGAGTTTGTAAGTGAAGTTAGCGCAGTCCCTTCATCTAGTAGAGTTAAGTTTAAAAGATCTTTGCTTAATGATGACCATAACAGCATATGTAAGCCAGATGGATCTTCTGAAAGGTCATATAAAGTTATCGAGTCATTTTTGTTACAGACTTTAGAGCAGATCAAACTATCAGTGATACTTGGAGAAAAATATGACCCAGATATTCACTCATATGATAGTGAGGTTTTTGTAATAAAAATGATTTTGGCTAGAATTGAAAATAATTTGATCGATGATGCAAAAGAGTCTTTTTTTCATGCCGATTTAGCACTAAAGTCAGCCCCGAAAAAGGATAGGAAAATATTTGATACGTTGGAGGCGCAAATAATTAGTGTGTATAGAACCTATTCTTCATGTGCTGATGGTAAAAGTAGTAGTGAAGTAGTTAAGGAAATACATCAAAAGATTTTTGAATTAGACAAAACGTCTTTAGATTGCGCAGCTAAATATATTAATTTCCTTCATAAAAAAGGAATCCTTCATCACAATGCAAATAATATTGATTTGAAAGTTAATTGGTCTAAGG
>NZ_BPEW01000057.1 GCF_019654975.1 Shewanella sp. c952 | reverse complement strand
TATTAATAGATACAACTCTCAAAATATTAAATATTGGGCTTCTTTTCACAACTTCAAATGTAAATAAAACGGCAAGAATAGAACGTTCATTAATAGTTAAATCTGGATTTTCTTTTATAAATATAGGTATTTGACTCGATGTTGTATTTCGTAAAAAAAGACAAACCAGCACATCTTCTTTTGATTCAAAGTATTTATACAATGTATTTGTTGAACAGCCTGCACCTTTTGCTATCTGTGCAAACCTAAATGAAACAACGCCTTGATTATCAATAAGTTCTTCAGCAACATCTAACAATTGATTACAACGAATCGCATCTGCATGGCTATTTGGACATTGCATATTCATACCTAACTTTATATAAAACCAGCTCCATTTTATGGGCTTAGGCTAATTTAGATACATAAAAGAAACATTTTCTTGAACAGTACCACAAAAAACTTTATCGCCCGATACAAAGTGTGATTTCGCGCATAATTGAATGACAAGCAGAAGCATATTGTAACCCCAAGTTAATTGGAGATAACAATATGCAAACAAGACGTTCGTTTTTAAAATTTGGAGCTGGAGCTGCTGCCGTTGGCGCACTTTCACCATTAGCAGTAAGCGCTAATTCATCTGATGTTGAATGGGATGAAAAACATGAAATCGTTATCGTGGGTTCTGGTTTTGCCGGGCTGGCTGCAGCGGTAGAAGCCGGTAAATTAGGCGCCAAAGATATCGTCATTTTTGAAAAATTAGGCGTATATGGCGGCAACAGTACCCTCAATGCTGGCCAAGCTTGTTTCGCTAATACAGACCTACAAAAACAACTCGGCATTGAAGATAGCGCCGAACTGATGGTGCAAGACCAACTCAAATCAGGTCGCGGTTATGCAAGTGAAGAACTGCTTAAACACAGCGCCGAGCTAGGTCCGTACATCTACCAGCTCACTAAAGACTGCGGCTGTGTTTACCGCGATCACATCATCAATACTGGCGGTACCAGCGCCACACGTAGCCACCAAGTGGTTGAACGCAGCGGCGCTGGCTTTATCCGCCCAATGCTAAAAACTGCACGTAGCTACGGCGTTAAAACCAAAATCCGCCATAAATTCGAGCATTTAATCACAGCCAAAGACGGCACAGTACTTGGGATCCAAGTGCGACGCGGTTACCACTTCGGCCATGAAGAATCTGGCGAATTAATCAATGTAAAAGCTGAAAAGGGTGTGTTGATTGCAACCGGTGGCTTCGGTGCCAATGTCAGTTTCCGCCAAGCACTTGATCCAAACCTTGGCAATGAAGTTGGTTGCACTAACGCTCGCGGCGCCACAGGTGATGGCCTTATCGCCATGCTTGCAGAAGGCGCAATGCCAGTACATTTGAGCTTTATTCAGTCTGGCCCATGGGCATCTCCCGATGAAGGCGGCTTCGGTTATGGCGCCGGGTTCTCGCTCTATAACTTCCCGCACTCTATCGCTATCGACCGTAACACCGGCCAGCGCTTCATGAACGAAACGGCAGATCGTAAAACACGCGCCGACTTAGAAGTACAGCGCCGCGATAAAGACGGTAATCCTAACCCAGCACTTCTCATCGCACCTAAGCATGAAGCGATGAAAGACCCATCAATGGCTAATGTATTGAAATACAACGTCGCCTGGGAATTTGACAGTGTAGATGCGATTGCTAAGCACTTCGACCTGCCTAAAAAAGCGCTTAAAAAGCAAATTGATGATTGGAATTTATACGTTAAATCTGGCGAAGACCCACAGTTTGGTAAGCGCATGAACATGAGTACAGGTATTTACTTGACTGCACCATTCATCGTGCAGCGCTTATGGCCAAAAGTGCATTACTGCCAGGGCGGTATCCAAATTAATGCCAAAGCAGAAGTGATTGCTGCAAAAACAGGACAAAGCATTCCAGGCCTTTATGCCGCAGGTGAAGTTTCTGGTGGCGTACATGGCGTGAGCCGACTTGGTGGCTGTTCAACACCTGAGTGTATGGCATTTGGCGTAACTGCTGCTCGTTCAATGATGAAGGCATAAGGAAAATTACCATGAAGACAGTTAACACATTACTTGCACTCATTCTTGGTGGTTGCATTGCCGTTTCAGCACAAGCTCGTGACCAACGCGACTACCACGAAATGGTTTACGACTCAGGGTGTAAAACCTGTCACGACCAGGGCATGAAAGCTTTTCCATCAGACGATTCATGCTTGCAATGTCACGACATGAGCGAATTGGCAGAGCAAACAAAACGTGAAGGTCATGAAGCAAGACAAAACCCTCATGACAGCATGCATTACGGCCAAGAAGCGCCGTGCATGGAGTGCCACGGTGAGCATACACCGAAGCAAGCCATTTGCATGGATTGCCACAACTTTGATTTCCCAAAATTTAAGCAATAAACATAAAACTACATATATAAAGGAAGATGATGATGAAAAAACTACTCGCGATGTCAGCAATTCTTGTTACAGGTTGTGCTGTAGCCGGTGATAAGCCAGCAGATAAGCCTTGGCACAATGAAAAGCCAACCTTGTCGACCATTAATGCACCGACCAAAGTCATGCCAATGGTGTGTAAGCAAGAGCAAGCTATGGCTTACCTGAAAGAGCTGCAATCAGGTGAAAAAGATATCTACAACATCAAGTCTAATGACCATGGCGGTAAGGGCGCTAACGAATCTGGCTGGTTAACTTGGCGCGTAGATGACCCAAGCAACCTTATCCCATGTCCAGAAGGCGGTGCTAGCGCGACGGAAGTTGGCATGTGTTGGAAAGAACTAAACGATGAGCCAACAGTAATTGGTTTAGTACGAGTTGCACCAGGTACGGCTGCACCTCACTACCATCGTGAAATGGAATGTTACTACGGTCTAAGCGGTCAAGGTCTAACTTGGGCACAGGAACGCATGCAACCATTTGGACCTGGTGACTACATCGAGATCCCAAGTAAAGCGATGCACTACACGCCAAATACTTATGACGATCAAGACTTGATCTACATGTACTGGTTCCCACTTGACGGTAAGTTCTCAACCTTTAAGTACCAGTGGCCACAAGATGTAGGTCCAGGTGAGCAGCTAATGTTCGACTTTATCCCATACACCAACTCTAAGCTTGTGCGCTCAGGTAATGGTGGTTACGGCTGGGATGTTGTTCAAAAAGCTAAGTAGTCCGACTTAAACTCCAACAAGAGTATGGGGCCAAGTTTAATTGGCCCCATTATAAAATATGAAAAATCTTATCCTAGTGTTCAGTCTTTTGTTAAGCCCCGCTCTTGCTGCTGAAGAGGCGCAACCAATTTTATGGCATAACTTAGCGCCAGGTGCTGCAGATCTTCCCGCAAAAACCAACGTTAATTTAGCGCTTGATGGCAAGAAGGTGATTATTCCCGGTTTTGTGGTGCCGCTTGATGGTAAGAACAGTGGCTATGTCAAAAACTTCCTGCTAACACCGCAACAAGGAGCCTGTTTTCATAAGCCGCCTTCCGCATCTAATCAACTGATCCACGTCTCATTTGACGTACCAATCGCGATTAGTGATTTAGAGCAGCCTATTTATGTCGCTGGCACACTAAGCGTCAAATATGCTCAAGCAGGTTTTGCCAAAACGGGTTATCACTTGAGTGGCATAGAGACGATCCCTTATCCAGTGAAGATCAATACTGCCGAAGAGCATGATCACAACCACTAAACAGCTAACGGATAAGATAAACAAGGAATGATGATGAACAAGAGCAATAGATTTGTACTGTCGCTGGTCGCGACAGCGATCGCACTTTCTAGCTCAACTGCATTTGCAGAACAGCAAGAAGATGGCATCAATGTAGGCGGTGCGGTCAGGGTCAACTACGGTTATAAAGATTACAGTGAAGCCTCAAAAGATAAAGGTGGCGATCTCACCTTTGACATGGCAGCGATTAAGTTTAACGGTAAAAAAGGCGACTGGGGCTTAGCGGCCGAATACCGCTTTACCTCTGACACTAACTATATCAAGTACGGCTACGGTATTTACGATATCGATCCACAGTGGCAGCTGCAATTTGGTATTAACAAAGTGCCTTTTGGTAACCCTGAATTTATCTCCAACAGTTTCTGGTTTGGTATTCCTTACTACCTAGGCTTTGAAGATGACCATGATGTTGGCGTTAAAGCTATCTTTGAAAGTAATGGCTGGCACACAGACTTAGCTTTCTACAAGAATGCTGAATATGGTCCAACAGAGAACAAGCGTTACGCGACCGATCTGTACACTGGTACCATTAATGGTACTGAGTACAACAACGAAGAAACCAACCAGGTTAATGTTCGTCAAACGTATACCATTGAGCACAATGGTGGTTCAACAACCTTGGGTGGCTCGGCGCAATTTGGCCAGATCTACAACAATAAAACCGGCAATAATGGCGATCGTTATGCCGTCGCGCTGCACTTAGATTCAAGCTATAACGGCTGGAACTTGCAGCTACAAGCGATGCAGTATGAATACGATGCCGCAGATGCTGAAGATCCAAATAAAATCGGTGTATCAGTGGTTAGCTGGCAGTATGAGATTGCGTCTAAAGGGCAATCATATAGCGCCAATATCGCTAAAACCTTTAATACCGATTGGGGCAGCGTTAAGTGCTACAACGATTTTGCCTTAATGACCCCTGATGTTGATGACGATGATTACGACAACAGCATGCAAAATGTCACCGGTTGTGCCATTGCCGCGGGCCCAACTTACACTATGATCGACTTTATCATGGGTAAGAACATGACTTTCTCAACGGCTAACAACGATCACGTTGGCTTGCCTGAAATGGGCAATGACTGGGATAAGCGAGTAAACATTAACTTTGGTTACTACTTCTAGTCATTCAGTTCCCCTGCAGCTCATGGTCATTGCTCCCAATATATACAATGGCTATGAGCTTCAATTTTAGGATCGACAGCAACACCTCAAACATCACTATTAGACACCATCTAATTTCGATCCAGCCCTCTAGTATGAGGGCTTTTTTTAGCTATCTTGCAATCGCCTGTAGACGAGAACACGCGGAGTTCACATCATTGCTAGCTGCACATAATGCACTACAAGCAGCACAGGTCATATGATCTCGGTAATGCTTGTCGAAAAAATCTGAGCTTCTTGTTTCTAGCGACTCAAACAGTTCAGGAGTTAAAGGTTTACGCCATTTGTACTGCCCCATTAGTCGCGCTAAATGGCGGTAACAGGTTTCGCGGCGATTACCCAAATACTCAGGAGCAATAAGCTGGCTCTCGAATTGAGTCAAAGAGCCTGTCAGGTAAAATGCGATACCTTGCACCAGTTCCTTAACCTGCAAAGGAGTCGCTTCGAGCTCTCCTCGCTCAATGGCTTCATTTAGTGATTGGGTAAACCAATTCCAAAAACCATTAATACGCTGCTTAAACTTGGTGATTTTTTCATCACTCGCCAACTGCCATACCATGGTATTGACCGACACCGAACGTAACGTAAAAAAGCTTTTACTTCGCTTAATGGTTTCGAAGGTAAATAAAACTGGCAGCAATGTCTTTTCCTGAGCAGTAAGCTCGGGGTTCTTACTGACAAAAATTGGCAGATGATTAGACGTTGCACTGCGAAGAAACAAGCACACTAATACATCTTCTTTACGCTCAAAGAATTTGTACAAGGTACCGGTTGAACAGCCAACCTCTTTCGCCAGTTGAGAAAACTTAAATGACACGATCCCCTGTGACTCTATGAGCAGCTCCGCAGCATCGAGTATTTGATTACAACGCATCATTGGTAATGCTTCAGTCGGGCATTTCATCATTAAGCCTTAAGATCAATTTGCATTAATTATGCGCTGTTAATATTTATTGGTTTAGTTGAGGCATCGCTAATCGAGATTAACATCACGCAAAAAACACTTTATTGCTAGCCTTTGTGAGTTACCTCAAACAAACATTCCAACTCAATCTATTAACTCAGTATAAAATCCTGTCACATTTTTCGCCGTAACTCGCTAAGCAATTTTACTTAGAGAAAAGATCTTCGAGATCGGCCTCACGAATAAATTTGTCGCTGAAAAAATCACGTGACTTAGTTCACCTTTAGCGGCCGAACTTGCGTTTATCGTTACCTCATTCCCATTCAGAGGATTTAAGAATGCAAGGCAGAAGAAACTTTTTGAAATTAACAGCGGGTGCTGCAGTCGGCACCGTAGCTGCAACATTACCCGGTACGGTTCAAGCAAACACATGTGGCGAAATTAACTGGACAGAAACTGTCGACACCTTAGTCGTCGGCTCAGGCTTCGCTGGATTATCTGCAGCGTTAAATGCCAAACGCCAAGGGCTTGGTTCGGTATTAGTGTTAGAAAAAATGCAGGTGATTGGTGGCAACTCAGCCATCAACGGCGGCTGGTTAGCTATCCCTAAAAATCCAGTACAACTGGCGCAAGGTGTTAGTGACGATTCACCAGAAGAGTTAGTTAACGATCAGATTATTTCTGGTCGTGGCATGCAAAATGAAGCGGCGCTGCGTCAAATAGCCAATCGCGCATTAGATGCTTATGAACTCTGTATCGACACCGGCGTTAAATTCAAAAAAGACTTCAACATTCAAGTTGGCGGCCACAATAAAGCGCGCGCTATTCGCACTCAACACGGCACAGGCGGCGATATCACTACCAAGCTTTATGAAGCAGGTGTAAAAGAGGGCGTTGAGTATCGTCTGCAGCATTACATCGAAGACTTCATCATGGACGGTCAGCAGATCATCGGCGTAAAAGTACGTAAGAACTACCGCTTCCCCGATCTAAAAACTGGCAGCAGTGTTTTCATTAAAGCTAATAAAGCGGTCATTTTAGCTAATGGTGGCTTTGCCCGTAATATGGCGCTGCGCCAAGCGGTTGATCCATCACTCGATCCAACATTGGACTGTACCAATGCTTTAGGCGCGACCGGTGAAGTCACCTTAACCGCCATGGCTCATGGCGCACTGCCAGTGCACATGAACCTGATTCAAACTGGCCATTGGGGCTCGCCTGACGAGGGTGGCTTTGGCTGGTCTAATGCATTGTTATCAATCGGTTGGCATCAAGGTGCTTCGATTAGTGTATTGAACGGTAAACGTTTTATGGATGAGCGCGCCGATCGTAAAACCTGCTCTGAAGCGATAATGAAAAACCGCTATCAAGACGGTAGCCCTGCATACCCAATCGTGCTGTTTAACTACAACAACTACGCCAAAGATGATCGAGTCGTGCGTGCAATCCGCGACAAGATGGCTTGGAAGCTTGATTCACTCGATGATATCGCAGCCAAATTCGATATTCCGGCAACGGAACTCAAGCGTAGCATCAGTGAATACAACACCCACGTTGCCGCCCGTAAAGATCCGCTATTCAACCGCAAGATGGACACTGCAGAATTGCTACAAGGCCCATTTGTCGTTTCGCGTATTTGGCCAAAAGTGCACTACTGCATGGGAGGCTTAAAAACCGATCTTGGTGCTCGAGTGGTAGATGGTCGCTCAATGAAACCGATTAAAAACCTCTATGCCATTGGCGAAGTGACTGGCGGCATTCATGGTGAGGCACGCCTGAGTTCAACCTCATGTTTAGAGTGTCTAGCGATGGGAATCGTTGTTGCTGAAACCATCAAAGCCGATCTTCAGGGAGCCGTCTAATGAACAAATTATTGCTAACCGCTCTGCTATCTCTAGCCATATCTGGCGGCGCTGTGGCCGGTGAACTGGTCAAAATGAAAGGCAGTACTAAAGGCCGAGTTAATCACGAATTTATTTACCAAGATGGCTGTCAGTCTTGCCATCAAGGTTCAGGTAAGAAAAACGCTACCGATGCGGCATGCGTTGAGTGCCACGGCGATATCAACAGCATTGAGGTTGATCAGAGCAAACTGGCAATTCCAGAAGCAGATCCACACAAGTCACTGCATTACAACCAAGGCGCTAGTTGCCTGGCATGTCATGGCGAGCACGAGAAAAAGGCACCAGTTTGCGCAGAGTGCCACCGTACTTGGTTTGAAGAGATGTAATGCCACAAATTGAAATACAAAAAATCTAAAAATAGATAGGGGAATGATGATGAAAAAAACCACAAAGTTTATGTTGTCGATGGTGGCTACAGCAATCGCACTTTCAGGTTCAGCGGCCTATGCCGACGAGCAAGAAGATGGCATTAACGTAGGTGGCGCAGTGCGCGTTAACTACGGTTACAAAGACTACGATGAAGCCTCAAAAGATAAAGGTGGCGATCTCACCTTTGATATGGCGGCGATTAAGTTTGACGGCAAGAAAGGCGATTGGGGATTAGCGGCAGAATACCGTTTTACCTCAAGCACTAACTATATTAAGTATGGTTATGGCTTCTACGATATTGACCCAGATTGGCAGCTACAGTTTGGTATTAACAAGGTGCCTTTTGGTAACCGCGACTTTATCTCGAACAGCTGGTGGTTTGGTCTGCCTTACTACCTAGGTTTTGAAGATGACCACGATGTAGGTGTAAAAGCCATCTATGAGAAAAATGGCTGGCACACAGATTTAGCTTTCTACAAGAATGCTGAATATGGACCAACAGAGAACAAGCGTTACTCTACCGATCTGTACACTGGCACCATTAATGGTACTGAGTACAACAACGAAGAGACTAACCAGTTCAACGTACGCCAAACCTATACTGCAGAACATGAAGGTGGTGAAACAACCTTCGGTGGTTCAGTACAGTACGGCCAGATCTATAACAGCAAAACCGGTAACAACGGCGACCGTTATGCGGTAGCACTGCACTTAGACAGCAGCTACAAAGGTTGGAACTTGCAACTACAAGCGATGCAATATGAGTACGACGCCGCTGATGCTGAAGATCCAAACAAAATCGGTGTGTCGGTTGTTAGCTGGCAGTATGAGATCGCCTCTAAAGGTCAAGCTTATAGCGTTAACTTAGCGAAAACCTTTAATACTGATTGGGGTAGCGTTAAGTGCTACAACGATTTTGGTTTAATGACCCCAGATGTTGATGACGATGATTACGACAACAGCATGCAAAACGTAACCGGCTGTGCAATTTCAGCAGGCCCAACTTACACCATGGTCGACTTTGTTATGGGTAAAAACATGACCTTCTCAACAGCCAACAACGATCACGTTGGCCTACCAGAGATGGGTGATGATTGGGACAAACGCGTTAACATCAACTTTGGTTACTATTTCTAAAGGATAAAGAAATAGCTGACTAAAGCGTAGGCGAGGAAGTCGCTCCCACTTCCCCGCCTACTACTCGCATTTCTATTCATCTATAGCGCTATTTTCGACGGTTAAACTGCCGCAGTTGTAACCCCTACAAGTCGACTCCAATTCAGTCTGAGTCGCCCATTTCAACAAGAAAACACCATGAAAAGAACAATAAAATTGCCCCTGTACCTCAGCGTTGCAGCGCTTCTCTCTACGCCAGTATTAGCCACTGAGTATCATTTTGGCGGTTTTTTAAAGGCCAATGCGCGCTACGTTGAAGGCAATATTGCCTTTCAAGATAGTTGGACAGGTGGAGGAAGCGTGACTGAATCGGCTAAGCGTAGCCAGTTTAGTGCCGCTGAAAGCCGTTTTAACTTTAGTGCTAAACAGGGCGATGTCCGCGGTTTTGCTGAAATCGATTTTGCGGGCTCATCCCAAGGCAACGCAGTGTTTTCAAACTCTTACAGTCCGCGCCTCAGACATGCTTATATTGAATACCAAGGCGTCACTGCAGGGCAAACATGGTCAACCATGGTTAATAGCAGCACCTTCGCCGAAACTGCCGACCTTGGTGGGCCACTTGTCGGCCAAACAATGGTGCGCCAAGCACTGGTGCGTTACCAAACCAGTCACTGGCAATTTGCACTGGAAAACCCCTACACCTATGGCACTACTGAGCAAAGTAGCGCTACAGAGAAACAGTGGATAGATCCTAGTAATGACTACGTACCCGATGCCGTTATCCGCTATGACCAACAAGGCGACTGGGGCAATGTTTCAGTGTCGAGCTTATTACGTTATTTAGACCCAGAGGATAGCGCCCAATTTGGCGCTGGTGTATCAGTTGCAGCCAAACTTTACACCTTCGGTAAAGATGACCTACGGCTGCAACTGCATTACGGCAATTTAGGTCGATATGTCGGTACCGATGCTGCACGAGACATTGTCAACGGCGAACTTGAAACCACACGTTCAGCCATGGTTGCCTACCGTCACTTTTGGACCGAAGCCACCCGCTCAAGTCTATTCTACGGTCACACCACCACCGAGGTGGAACAAACTGATCGCTTCCACATTGGCGCCAACATTTTTACCAACTTAACGCCGGTATTAGCGCTAGGTTTTGAGCTAGGACGCTACCAAATAGATGACCAGTTGTCTGCGTATTCACAGCAAGGTGCAACTCAAGGCTCATCAAATTATGCCCAGCTAAGTTTACAGTTTTACCTTTAATGAGATCGATAGAAAAGAATATTCGCGACCCTGCTCACGAATAAGTTTGTTAAGCAAAACACGGCGTGATCTATTTCAAACTTACACCCACACGATCGCATTATTGTTAGTCCAAGCCCGTTAAAACGAGCAAAATATCGCAGCAAAAGCTGCATCAGCTAAAAATAGGATAGGAATGATGAAACTAAAAATGATCTTCGGCATCGCCGCAATGACTTCAACAGTCGCTATGGCTGCGGGTCCACAGTGCGACCATGCACAACGTCCATACCAGCAGATGACGCCAGTGCCATATGACAGCACGCCATATTCACCACAAGACACCATGCCAGTACAGTGTAGTAATCCTGAAGTTGAGGCTTATATTGCTGACTGGGAAGCGGGAAAAATTGATTTCAATAGTATTAAATCAAATAGCAGTATCGCTGCCGACCAACGCTTCTGTAAAACACTCGATGATGACGGTAATGTATTAGAAGTTAAAGATTGTGATAAGTCAAAATCGCCTGTTGGCTACATCTGGAAAGAGCTTTCTGATAGCCCAACGGTTATTGGTATTACTGATGGCGGTAAATCAGACCATGCGCCACATTTCCATGGTCAGCCAGAGTGTTACTACGTAGTCAATGGTGAAGGGCAAACTCTTGCTGATAACCAGTTTAAAAAACTAGGCACAGGTCAATACTTCTATATTCCCGGTGCAACAATCCACAACACCCCAATCATGTCTGACAGAGGCTTAGGCGTGATGTACTGGTACCCGAACAATGCACATTTCAACGGCTTCAAATACTACTGGCGCAAAGATGTTAAAAACCTACGCGTAGCAGAAGAAGCATTTGACCGTGTTGATGAGATCCGTAAGCGTGACCTTAACTTAGGCCCATACGGCACCAATGAAAAAGTCTTTAAGTAATCGTTAGCACTGTTAAAGCGACAATATAAAAAGGGCTCATAAGAGCCTTTTTTTATACTTATCAACGCGACTAAAATGCCTCGTTGACGTTAAAGTAAAAGCCAGTGTCACCATCGCCCCATGCCATATCAAGCCTTAAATTGACCCTAGGTTTAACTTCAAAGCGATAACCGACACCGCCATTAGGTAACAATTGATGACTACTAAACGCACTGACATCATCAGCAATAGCACCAACTCCCCCCCAAAAAACCATGCCGTGACGACCCGGAAGGTTAAGTCGATACTCCACTTGGGTCATCAACATCTGTTTATCTCGATAACGCCCCGATGTATAACCACGCAGTAAGTCCCCGCCACCAGCCTTTGAAAGTTGATCCCAAGGGACATCACCAGAGGTAAAGCGACCACGAACTTGCCAGGCTAAAATATCTTCATCACGGCCGGTTTTCATATATTCGCTATATAATGCGTTATACACCTCAAAGTCAGTTTTGCTGCCCAGATATTGCCGATAGAAAGCCGCATCGATCTCCAAGATCCGCCCGGATTGTGGATTCAGCACATTATCTCGACTGTCGTGATTCAGCAGTAAGTTGACGCCGACACTGCGCGAGCTATCTTGTAATATCTCGGTCTCCACACTTGAATCGAAAGGGTTAATGCTATCTGCGCTGGCGTAGCTAAAGTCAAACCCGATGCCTACAAAACTGCTGGGACTCATTCGCTGTAGCAACATAGGATTGACCGACATAATCCGCTGGTTAAACTCAACCCGATTAACATCTGCGTGGTTATTATCGTAACCCACACCATAAAACACATCCGGTGCGTCAAAAAACTCAGCGTTGAGATAGAAGCGTTGTCTGTCTTGGTTAATGAAGGTCTTATTGGCTATCGCGACACCTAAAGCGCCATTAGTGGATGCCAAGCCATTGATGACTAAAGAGGATAGCTGGCTAACCTCATCATCGGGATCATATTGGTATAAACCAACCGCAGAGATCCCCACCCCCAAGTCCATCTCTGGGTTATAGAACGGCCCCGGCAGATAACTAAAATCAATCAGCTTGTCAGAGTCAAATTCGCCATCGGCTCCAAGAGTCGCCAAAAAATCTTCCAGCCAGCCTTGTGATTCAGCGTCCGCGTGCTGCTCTGGAGCAGCAATCTGCTCACTAGCGTCTACGATGACAGTGCTCAGCGCGAAAATAAGCCCACAGCAAGCCCCAACTGCTTTGGCGCTATAACCCATATTCATGGCTGCACCTCTAATTCACTAAGATGGGGCGCCTTTTGCTCTATATGCTCAGCTAACTCAATATTGTCTTGGATCTGGTTGTATTCACTGATGTGATAGAAATCCTGGTGACTAAATCCATTACGCCACAACGACTCAGGAATGTGTCCAAAGCGGGCTTGAAACTTGTCCGCCACCCGCAGCTTTTGCTGGGCGATGGCATCAATATCTACGCCATGTATGCTGTTAGTCAGCGCTAAGTGGTGAGGTTGAATATCAGACTGATAAAGTTTGCTAACTTCTGTCCACTGATCATGCGATTTGGCCAGCGCCTCAGGTACCAAATAGGGCGACTGCTTATCCCCTAACTCGTAGTGACGTTTAAGCAACATAAACTTGCTCGGCAGCGGCTGCATGGAGTCCCACCACACACCATCAATAACATCAAACATGGCATTGGTTTGCGCTATCGTTACCGGCTCTAACCAGTCAAGCGTCGCGCTGAGCCATTGGGTCATATGCTGGTTATACAGTTCCTTATTCATTGCCAGATTATTGCTTAGCAAGGCCAGTGCGATTTTGGCGCCCAACATGTTGGAATAGAGATCTTCTGGCGAATAAGCAGATACCGCCTCAGACCAAGGTGCCCAGCTACGGTAACCATGCCACTGGGCTATTTCATGTGCTTCTGCCATAAAGTAAGCTTGTCTGACTGCAATGGTAGCGGCCACTTCCCAACGCTGAGCGGCAGTTAAACCTTGAGTATCAAACGCAGCGAGCTCTATGCTGCGTGGGCCTATCTCATCAGGCAATGTAATGGTTTGCGCCTCGCCCAACTTAGGGTAAATACGATAGAACAGTGCAATGGCATTGTCGGCGGTATCGCGCACATGGGCTAAATCGATAAAGCCGCCACGCAGGGTATAGATCTGGCCGTTGTTTTCTCCGCCACGACTGCCGTTAGGTGCATCTTTCTGATAGCTAAATGTGCCCGCCTCAAAAGCATGCGGCCCAACGCTGTCGATTGCTAAGGTATTGGCATAGCGAAAAAATGGTACTGATATTGACGCCACTTGTACCTTTTGAGCATTACCAAACGCGCAGCAAGGGCGAACATCTTCCGGCATCCGCACCAGGGGTAAATCTTGCAGCACAATATCACCCAACAGCAATGGATCGGGCTCGTTATCGAGTGCGGCTGCAACTGCGGCTTCACTCGGTAGCGCCCGCACTTGCCAGTCAGCACTGCTGCATCCAACCAGTAACAATAACGCCGCTATAATCGTGGTGAGCTGCTGATTAATCTGAGATGGTATCATTGGATGAATGCCTTAAGCGCGCGGCTGATGATATCCGGATGATCATTACTCAGCCCATGGGCTGCTTCGGGAATAACCACTATCGGCGAATTGAGGTAATCAGCCAGTTGAATACCCGATGCTAATGGAAAAACTAAATCATTCTCTCCCCAAATAAGCATGCTATCGGGCAATGCGTCGACATTTATATTGCTCGCAATACGATCTCTATCTTCAGTTAAGCCACCGATAAGCAGGCGCTTTTCATCAAGATGTTTAGCAAAATAGCGCTCAAAAATAGCACTGTCGATAAAGCTCGGATACCAAGGGAAATCGATAAATGTTGCTTCTAATAAACGGCGCATCTGCTTAGGTGTTTGTGGTACAAAAATATCGCTTGCATCAGCGGTCTCAAAACGCTGATTCATTGCCGCCAAATCAGTATTTGAGAACAGTACCCCAGGACTTGCCAATAGCACTGCTTTGTCTACTTTGGGTTCATTAATCATTAAATCAAATGTGACAAAACCGCCATAAGAGATGCCGACGACATTGACCTTATCAAGTTCGAGTTTATCGATAAGCTGAGTCATTGCTTTGGACTGCACTTCTAGGCTTGGCTTAGCCTGACTCACTGAGTCGCCAAACCAAGCAAGATCGGGTGCTATCACGTGGTAATTTTGACTCAGTTGCAGCATAACCTGCTGCCAGCTCGTCACTGCGCTGCCACCAAAACCATGAATGAGCAGTACGGTTTTACCCTGCCCGGCTTGCCAATAGTTAAGCGTGCCCCCTTCAATGAGATTGACTTGTTGCTGCACAAAACCCGCCTCTATCAGTAATGACTTTTCAGTCGAGTCAACCTTATCGACGATAGAACACCCTGCCGCCACTAATACAAAAAGTAATAGATTAATTATCCGCATAACTCCCCCCGTCATTCGTAAGCTAGAAGCGGTAGCCTAATCCCATCATAAAGCTGGTTCGGGTACCGAAACCTAACTCCATCAACAGATCGATGTTTTTAGTAATGCCCACCTGACCGCCCAATAAGCCATTCCATTTATCTTCAAGATGCTGGTTTACTTCGAACTTAGCGTTGCCCAATGGAATACCAATATCGCGTAAGTAACCGCTAAAGGTTTGCTCGACATTTTGGTACATGGCACCGACCCAGACTTGAATGTCATGCTGCTCATAGCTAGTTCTATAACCCGCACGAGGAGAGACTACAATGCTGCTGATCTCACCATCTAAAATATCTAAGTTTGTGTTGGTGTAATTAACATCCAGTAGTGCGAACCAATTGCCGATACCGCCAACTAACGTGCCGCCAACGCCATAAGTGGTGCCTTTGAAGTTGAGCTCAAAATCAAATGGATCGCTGCTGCCATTGCACGGAGCAACCAAGCAGGCAGCCGGCGGAAAAATAGTTGACCAGTCAGCTTCTAACTGCACATTGGCGACGCTACTGCCTTTTGTGTGTCCAATAAGGCCATAAAGATTTAGGAACGGCAGCACCCAAGCATCTGCTCGAAATGTAATGGTTTCAGAGTCCTGCATCGCCTCGCTGCCGGTGATACTGAGCATGTCATCTAGACCTCCAAGGCCAGAAAATGCCACTGAGTCGACGACTAGCGGTTGCTCCATGGTCATATAATTAAAAGTAAAACCGTAGGGCTTCGGCAGTTCATGACCAAGATCTATCGCCTCTTGAGCCCAAATAGGAAAAGTACGGTCATAGCGCTCTTTGTGAGGCTCCCGCTCTATTGCGTTAGCAGATGTCATACACAGCAGCATCGACGATACCGCCATAATTTTAAAAAAATTAAGCATGTCTAGATTAAGCCTATAAAGAAATAATGAGGTAAGTGATGTTTAAATGAAGGTCAAACGGGTTGAACTTAAACCAAACAATCCATTAGCAATGGGTAATTATTACCCACTAAGCTGAAGTGATGCTGAAGTTAAACTTAGCACTGCAAAAAATAGAGTTAAAACACTAAACGAGCCCGTTTTAAGTTTACGATCTCGCTATTCGAGCTGAAGCTGTCACTCTATAGTCAATATTTTTGACCAATAAAAATACTCGCGTTCTTGCTCATCAAGCTGAACGTAACCATAACAGCCACTAATAGACTTGAAATAAGTTGCCATTTAGCGACACTATTGTTCATTATCACAAATAAAAACAAATAATTTAATCCATATAGATCATATGATTAACGGTACTGCATTCTGTTACTTATAGCTAAAACAGAAAACAGAACGATCGCTAATATCATTCAGTTATTATTCAGCTACTGTCCCCTACTATGGCTCCAACAAAACGAAACACCAGATTGGCAATTAGCACAATCAAACTATTTCTTAGTGTGGGAGCACAAACATGAAAACTAAATCACTTATCTTAGCGTCTGTAATCGCAACTGTAATTTCGGCACCAACAATGGCAGCTGATTGGTTTATCGGCGGCGGCGTCGGTGCACAAGAGAACACCTATAAAGGTTCTTACGTGCCAGAAATTCAAAACCCAATTGCTGGTGGTCCACAAACACAATCTGTCAAAGAAACTGAAAGCAATGCAGTTTACGAACTAAGAGCTGGTGTTTATTTAAATGACAACAACCGTGTATACGGTACTTACTCTTACAACTCAGATGATTTTTCTAAGCAGCAAAGCTTCTTAATGTCATATGATTACCTAGTTGGACTTGGCGATAGCAACAAGTTGAACTGGTTCATTGGTGCAACAGCGGGTATGAACCACATCAGTCCAGACGCTAGCACACTAGACTCTAAGAACACCTTCGTATGGGGTGGTCAGACTGGTATTATGTATAAGATTAACGACAACCTAAGCACTGAAATTGGTTACCGTTACCTTAAGCAAGACTATGAAGAAAACTTAGGTCCTGAAGCAGTACCATATAACGGCGCTGTAGTCGGCACAGAAACTGCTTCTTTGAATGACAGCCAGCAACTATACCTATCTGTTGACTACCGCTTCTAAGCGAGTCAAAAATAGATAACAGCCTAACGCTAGCGCAACAGGCAAACATAAAATCCAGCAATACTATAATTGCTGGATTTTTTGTATTTGCAATATATCAGCCTAAACCCTGTAGTCGATGCGAGTACTATCGATATCCAGCGCAATAGAGCACTATCGAACAATCAACTGTGCTAGGTTATAGCAATCGAGCCATATAACAGAGAGCGCGAATGTGCGGACGGCTTAATATTATCGATGATATGTTTGTGCAGGCATTGATGGAAGATCTGCGCATCAATAACAGCGAACAGATGTTGTTTTCACGCTTTAAAATGCCCACCAATGACATCAGCATTGTGCGTGAGCATAATGGCGAGCGATTTTTGCAAACAGCCTCATGGTGGCTACTACAACAAACCACCTATGATGGCTTTAAGCCAAGCCGATTTACCTCTTTTAATACCCGTTACGACAAACTCAATCAGCCCAACAGCGCAGGCTATAATGCCTTTAGGGAAAGCCGTTGTATTGTGATTGCTAAAGGCTTTGGTGAAACAGAAAAATCTGGCTCAAGCAGCGTTTACCATGATTTTGTCGCTGAAGATGCAGCGATTGCCTTTGGCGGTTTATTTAGAGAATGGCATCACCCAAGAACAGGTGAAAGTGTCACTTCATGCTCGATTATCACTAATGCCCCGCATCCTGACTTAATGCCTTTTCACAGCAAAGCCAGCCCAATGATTTTACCCCAAGATGAGTTAATAATGGCTGCATGGCTAAATCCGAATAATCAGCAGGTAGATATGTTTAATGAGCTATTAACGCCTGCGCTTAGGCATGACTTTGAAGTGCAACAAATAGATAAACCCAGCTTGCATAACCCCATTGGTCAGCCATCAAGATTAACGCCCAATGACTTCCTCGCTGGTCAATAAATAAAAACTTAAACTGACAACTTCGGGCTAAACCTTAGCGGCCGAAATTCCGATATGCCAAAACAAGGGGCTGGCAAATAGTATCAGCCATTGTAGGATGTGATTAAACCGTCAAGCCCCACATATCAAACGTCTCTTGGCAAAGTTGCTCTCTGAAATCAGGATGAGCAATGTCGATCAAATCACGGGCTCGTTCTCGCAGTGATTTTCCTCTTAGATTAGCAATACCGTATTCGGTAACAATATAGTGTACATGTGCGCGAGTGGTTACCACTCCAGCACCTGGCGATAACACTGTTGCGATTCTCGATACAGTTCCTCTTGCAGCAGTGCTTGGCAGTGCAATCACTGAACGCCCGCCTTCTGATAAACCCGCTCCGCGGATAAAATCCATCTGTCCACCCACGCCAGAATAGATTTTAGTGCCTAGGGAGTCAGCACAGATCTGCCCAGAGATATCCACCTGTAATGCAGAGTTAATCGCCATTACGTTGGGGTTTTTACGAATAATGGAGGTATCATTAACCTGCTCAATATCCATGAAAATCACCGACGGATTATCGTCAACATAGTCGTAAAGCCGCTGACTACCGAGTGCAAAACCGGTAACAATTTTTCCTGGGTGTACCTGTTTACAGCGGTTAGTGATCACCCCTTGTTCAACTAAATTAAGTACCCCATCAGAAAACAATTCAGTATGTACGCCAAGCTCTCTGTGTTCTGTTAAACAAGAAAGTACCGCATCAGGAATAGCACCTATGCCCATCTGCAGGCAATCTCCGTCACGCACCAATTGTGCCACGTTTTTTCCAACAGCCAGACTTACCTCATCACTAGCCGCTAAAGGGTGTTGTGGCAGCGGCATACTCTGCTCATATACGGCAGAAAATTTATCATAATGGATAAAACCATCGCCGTGAGTTCGCGGCATTTGAGGATTGATGTGGGCAATGATCTTACCTGCCACCTGACAAGCGGCTAATGTGGCTTCTACTGAGATCCCCAAAGAGCAGATGCCATGCTTATCTGGTGGTGACACTTGAATAATCGCGGTATCGATTGCTTGCTCACCAGAACGAAACAACTTGGGCACTTCAGAAAGGAAGATCGGTACATAATCTGCGTCCCCTTGCTGCAGCAATGATCGTGTTGGCAAGCCTCCAAAGTAACAGCGATGTCGCAGATGCCCTTTAAGCTTTTCATCACTCAAAGATTCGGCGCATTCAGTGTGCAGTTGCAGCAAAGTTAAATCTTGCTTAGTCAATGCATGTTCGGCCAACGCGTTGAGTAATAGGGTTGGTGTTGCTCCCATAGAGTGGGTCCAAAGTGTTTCACCACTTTCGATTAAAGACACTGCTTGTCGCGCACTACTGCAGATAATTGGAGCCATCAAAGATACCTAAAATTATTATTCTGTCTTTAGTGTATGAGGTTAACTCAGCCATTAACACTCTTATACTAACCAGTTAACATTAGTTTGATCTTAAACAACTCAAGCGATACCTGTGCAATAGGGCGATTCTGATTGGCAGCGCTGAGCAATACTGCCTCCCTTCCCACTCAAACCGAAACGAGTATGGAGTCTTAATAACATCAATAAGCCTTATTTACCTTCCGATTAAAGAGCTCGAGTTCAACTGAAATAGTGAGTCATTAACAACAATCTTTTACCTCTACCTTTTAAAACTCACAAACAAAAATAATTC
>NZ_BPEW01000056.1 GCF_019654975.1 Shewanella sp. c952 | reverse complement strand
TCGTTTAGTCATTCTCCACAAATAACCTACAACACAGTCAAAATAGCCAAGAAGCGCGGCCCTTCGGGTTCGTTTCAATTCTTTTATTCTTTTATGACAAGAGTGCGTTACGAGCTTTTCGCTTAGCGAGCTAAGCATCATCGCTCAAGCCTTGCACTAAAATAATTGAATTCGAACAAAAACTAAGCTCGAAAGATCAACAGCCCCTAGTGACTACTGCTCTTCTCGCAAGAACACAGGCGCTGTAACCGTTGACTCTGCTTCACTAAAATAATAACCAGCGCTATCAAATTTTATCAGTGCATCCAATGATTCGACATTGTTGTCCAGAATATAGCGCACCATCATCCCCCGAGCTTTCTTAGCAAAGAAGCTGATCACCTTATATTGACCGTTCTTTTTGTCCTTAAAGACTGGCGTCACTAAGTTTGCGGTCAACTGCTTATGTTTAACAGCTTTAAAGTACTCGTTAGAAGCAAGGTTGATGATGAACTCATCGCCTTGAGCTGCAGTTGTCTGGTTAATCTCATCAGTAATAATGTCGCCCCAGAACTGATAAAGGTTTGTCCCTCTAGCATTGCTTAAGCGCGTCCCCATCTCTAATCGATAAGCTTGCATTAAGTCTAAAGGTTTCAGTAATCCATATAGGCCAGATAGGATCCGTAGCTGCTGCTGCGCTTTCTGTAAGCTAGCTTCTGATAATGTATCAGCATCAAGCCCCGTATATACATCACCTCTAAAGGCGAACACGGCTTGTTTAGCATTTTCGGTGGTAAAATTTACATCCCAACTACTGAACCTTGCTACGTTGAGACCAGCAATTTTATCGCTGACCTTCATTAATGAGGCGATATCGCTTGGCGTTAGCTTACGGCAGACATCAATCAATTGCTCACTTTGACCCAACAGCGTAGGAATAGAATAACTCTGAGTCGCAGCTGGGTTTTCGAAGTCTAGTGTTTTTGCAGGTGAAACCAAAATTAGCATGTGATGTCCTATACATAGATATTGTTAAACTGTGACAATCATACTGATCAAAAACAAAAAAACCACGCTTATAAAGCGTGGTTTTTTAGATTGCGCTAATTCAACTTACCGCATCAAGCTTAAACTCTTGTTTAAGACTTGTTGGTCGCGCTCTGTTCATCAGACCATTCACCAGTCTCAACACCTTTTATTTCAGGGAATTGAGAGGCATCAAATGTTGGAACCAAACCTTGCTTGATTTGACGTTCGTAATCTTTAACAACAGCAAATGCGACCTTAGACAGCATCACAATCGCCGCAATATTGACTAGAGCCATAAGTCCCATGGAGACATCAGCGAAGTTCCAAACCAACTGCAACGAAGCCACAGAACCAGTCATCACCATCGCCAATACTAGACCGCGGAAAATATAAAGAATTTTCTTACTCTTAGTCAGGAACATGATGTTGTTTTCTGCATAGCTATAGTTAGCAATAATAGATGAGAAACAAAATAGTATTATTGCGAATGCAATGAAGTATGCAGACCAACCACCTAGCTCATTGCTAAGCGCTAACTGCAATAGACCAATACCCTTCTGCTCACCTGGATTATCTAACACACCAGACAGTAGGATAATTGCCGCAGATGCACTACAGATAACTATCGTATCAACAAATACGCCAATCATCTGTACAAAGCCTTGTGACGCAGGATGGTTCGGATTTGGCGTTGCAGATGCAGCAATATTCGCTGCGCTACCCATACCCGCTTCGTTTGAGAACAAGCCACGAGCAATACCCGCCATCATTGCGCCCATTGCACCACCAGCCGCTTCTTCCCAACCAAATGCACTCTTAACAATTAACGTTAATGCTGCAGGCACTTGGTCAATATTAATAACCAAAACAACCATTGCGATAGCTAAGTATGCGACGGCCATCACTGGCACGATAAGCTCAGAAGCGCGTGCAACCTTTTTCAAGCCACCACAAATAATATAAGCAGAAGCCATAACAATGACTAAGCCAACAAGTGTCTTATCCAAACCGAATGCGTTATTCAATGCATCGGTCATGGTGTTAGCTTGTGCTGCATTGAAAGCAAAACCAAAAGCAATAATAAGTAGTATGGAGAACAGTATTCCCATCCACTTCTTACCTAAGCCTTTCTCCATGTAATAAGCAGGACCGCCACGATATTGCCCTTCACTGTCTTTAACTTTGTAGACTTGAGCAAGTGTTGATTCGATAAACGCTGTTGCCATACCAAGAAGTGCAATTAGCCACATCCAGAAAATTGCACCTGCGCCACCTACTGTTATCGCAACTGCAACACCAGCCATATTACCGGTACCAACACGAGCAGCCATTGAAGTACAAAACACCTGAAATGAGGAAATACCATTGACTTTTTCGCGTCCCTGGAGCACTAACTTAACCCCATGGCCAAACAATCTAAACTGTATAAAGCCTAAACGAAGTGTAAAGAGTACGCCTGCGGCAACTAGAACATAGATCAGCAAGCTTCCCCACAACACACCATTGACGGCATTGATCGTAGATTCAACTGCATTAATTAACGGTTCGAACATAATTATTATTTATCCCCACGACAAACATAATCGAGCGTTGTGACACTGGATTAGGTTTGGCTTGTGTTTATCCTTCCTAATGTATTTAAATGTCGGCAGATTTTCTTTTTGAATTATCCATACGTGATTAAATTACTGTCACGCCTGCCGCATTCCGCGCTGCAAAATAGCATAGCATTGCTTTAACCCTGAGTGATACAGATCACACATCATCATTTCGCTGACATCCGAATCACAGGAACTATTAAACATATCTAACTAGATTAACTAAAATAACACATCATTTACATCTAGTTTTACTACATTTATCAGTACAAATTACTTTCTATAAATAAGATGTAGGACACGTTTTTGTAATAAAATTACAAATATAGTAGTTCCCATCAAATTTGTTTAACTTTCTGATTACGTAAATGGGGTTATTTATGTCACATCAACAAGAGATCGTTTCCTTAAAGAAATTCGTTAGAGCAACTAACTTTTTGGCGACATCACAAATTTACCTAAAGCAAAACGTGCTACACAAACGTGCTTTAGCTCACACTGATATTAAGCCAAGACTACTTGGTCACTGGGGAACATGCCCAGGCATTAACTTCGTATACGCGAACGTTAATAGATTGATTACTAAGCATAACCGCTCATTTGTATACCTTGTTGGCCCTGGTCACGGTTTCCCAGCAGTACAAGCGAACCTCTTCATGGAAGGTTCACTCAGCCATTTTTATCCTGACACCATCCCATACAACGAAGACGGTATCACTGATATTTGCCAAAAGTTCTCTGCAGCATATGGCTACCCTTCTCATGCAAACCCTGAAGCACCAGGTCAAATCCTAGAGGGTGGTGAACTTGGTTACTCACTTTCAGTTGCGTGGGGCGCCGTACTTGATAACCCTGATTTAATTGCAGCTTGCCTAATTGGTGACGGCGAATCTGAAACCGGTCCTCTTGCCGCTTCTTGGTATGCAAACCGTCTAGTATCACCAAAGAACAACGGCGCAGTACTTCCTATCGTACACATTAATGGCTACAAGATTTCAGGCCCTACTCGTATGGGAAGAATGAGCCATGAAGAACTTGATCTAGAATTCCGTGGTCTTGGTTACCACCCAATCATTGTTGATGATGAGCTAGAACAAGATGTCTATGAGCAGATGACTGCCGCAATGGACTTATCTTATGAGATGATCAACGACATTCAAACTCGCGCTAGAGCGGGCGAAGACGTTGTTAAGCCACGCTGGCCTGTTATTTTAATGCGCACAGCGAAAGGTTGGACCGGTACTTCAGAATATAATGGTAAGAAGCTAGAAGGTAACTGCGAATCTCACCAAGTCATCGTCAACAAGTGTGCAACCGATAAAGGTCACCTTGACGCACTAAATACTTGGCTTGCTAGCTACAAATTTAACGAGCTTTACAGCATTAACGAGCAAGGTGAGCTGATTTTCGACAAAGACATTCAGTCTCTTATACCACCTAAAGAACTATCTTGTGGACGTCAGCACTTAAGTTACGGTGGTGAAGTGGTTCGCGCTTTAACAAACCCAGATCTTGAAAAGTTAGCTTACGGACCAGAGACACCTCGTGGTCAACGTGGTCTATCAATGTTCAAGATGGGTGAGTGGATGCGTGATGCATTTAAACTTAACCGTGACCAACGTAACTTGCGTATCTTCTGCCCAGATGAAACCTATTCTAACCAGCTACAAGCTGTGTTCGAAGAAACTGACCGCGCATGGCAGTGGCCTATCGAAAGCTGGGACGAAGATATGTCTCGTGATGGACGCGTGATTGAGTTGCTATCTGAAAACCTACTTTTCGGTATGCTACACGGTTACACAGTAACTGGCCGTCACGCAATGTTCCCAACTTATGAAGCTTTCTCACAAGTTGTATCGTCTATGGCTGACCAATACTGTAAATACGTTTACGCTAGCCAAGGTGTACATTTCCGTAAACCAGTGCCTGCATGTAACGTCGTACTTTCGTCACTGCTTGAGCGCCAAGACCACAATGGTTACTCTCATCAGAACCCATCTTTCCTAGGTGCGATGTTAGAAAAACATCCAAAGATTATCTCTGCTTACCTACCTGCTGATGGTAACAGTACTCTTGTTTATACTGAGCGTGCATACGCTGACCGCGACAAGTTAAACATCTTAGTTGCTGGTAAGAAAGATCTTCCACAGTGGCTAACACTTGATGAAGCACGTCAACAAGCTAAAGACGGTGTCATGGTTTGGGATTTCGCTTCTGATGAAAACCCAGATGTGGTACTCGTGGGTTGTGGTGACTACGTGACTCAAGAAGCGATGGCTGCACTGGTACTTATCAGAGAGATACTACCACGCGTTCGAATTCGTTTTGTGAGTGTCACAGAGCTAACTAGTAGCGGCTTAGGTAGCTTAGATTTCCAAGGCAAGCCATGGTTAATGGACGAAGTATTCACCGCGGATAAAGGCGTAGTATTCAACTACCACGGCTACCCGAATACGATTAAGAAACTAGTGTTTGACTACAAAGGCAGCGACCGTTTCAGAATCAAAGGCTACGAAGAAGAAGGTTCAACAACAACACCATTTGACATGGGCGTTCGTAATGGTACTTCACGCTACCACCTTGTTATTGATATGGCCTACAAACTATTCCAGCAAGGCGTTATTGATGAGACTCAACACGTCGCATTAACGACAGATATGCTGCAACGTTTGGTTGACCACAGAAACTACATCAAAGCTAACGGCGTTGACCCTATAAGCATTGAAAACTGGGTTTGGACGCGATAACGCCTCCTTAAATTATCCCAAATAAAAAGGTGCCTTCTCAAGAAGGCACCTTTTTTTTGTTATCAACTTAACCATTTATATTAACAATAAAGTGGAAAATCTTACATTTGCGACGGATAATAGTGTCAGTCAGCTATAAAACCAAAGGATCTCCGTGATAAGTGCTGGCACTACCTAAGTATTAAGTAGACGGAGGAGTTTTATAAATAAAACATAAGGATTACGAATGATGAACAAAACTCTACAAGCTGTATTGCTGACTTCAATGCTACCTTTCGCTGCTAGCGCAGCAGACGGTATGAGCCCTTGGTACGTTGGTGGCGGTGTCGGTATCAACAACTACGAGCCCAATTGCGATCAAAAAACCATGAAAACCTGTGGCGATGATGACCCATATGCATGGGATGTATTTGCTGGTTACCTATTTAATGATTACTTTGGTGTTGAGTTAGGCTATCGCGACTTAGGCCGCGCTGAATGGGTGGACTACTCAAACAAGCTTAATGACGTCGGCGCTCGAGGCATGAACCTAGGTTTAGTCGCCTTCTGGCCATTTGCCAACCGTTGGAGCTTATCAGCAGAAGCTGGCGCACTGAACTACCTCATCTCCAACAACAAAAATTACGGCAGCGAATACTATAGTGATAGCGGCGTAGCGCCATACATTGGAGCTGGTATCGGCTACAACATTACCGATAACCTAAAGCTACAAGCTAAGTATCGTCGTTATGAAAACCTAGACGAAGACAAGTGGAAAACACTTGAGATGGAGAGTAACTATTGGGGACTAGAGCTAAGCTATCGCTTCGGCAGTAAGTCTAAGCCAATAGTGCCTGTCGCTGTTGTGGTTGGTGATGCTGATAACGATGGCGTTAATGATGATATGGACCAATGTCCAGATACTCCAGCCACTCACAAAGTTGATAGTAATGGCTGTACTATCTATCAAGACGCTGAAGATAAATTTGAGATTGAAGCTAAATTCGCCAGTAACTCCGCCACTGTGAAAGAGTCATCTTACAGTGACATTAAGGATCTAGCCGAATACATGAGTCAACACCCAAATTCAGAAGTCGTCATAGCAGGTCATGCCTCTAATACTGGCGCTGCTGATTACAATATGGCGCTGTCTGAGCGTCGTGCAATTGCTGTTGCTGATATTCTAATCAATAAGTATGGTGTTGCACCGGGTAAAGTGTCATCTAAAGGCTACGGCATTACCCAACCGTTAATTGAGGGAAGCTCTAAAGAGGCTAACCAAGCTAACCGTCGTATTGAAGCGCATGTAAGCGGTACTGAAAAAGTGCCAGTGCTAAAGTAAGAATTATCAATCAACATCACTATACATCTCATTATTTCGATAATATTTGATATAGTATTTGCGAGATGATTTAAATGAGCTCACAGCTTTTCATGGCTGTGAGCTTTTTGTTTATTTGTTGCAGCCACTATACTCAACAACTAAGGTTTAGCTCTTTACCAATATTTATGATTTAGCAGCCTATAGCACAGAGATTTCATCAGACTGCAAGAATGGAGTGTTAATATTGGTAGCAATATTACCAAAAAAAGCTGTTTTACTGATTTTTTGCAACTTTTCTGTAATTTTTTTTCATATTTAGTTGGAATGATCATTAAAATGGCTTTTAATACCTGCTAATTAACCATCAAACTTATGCTGCTCATTGAGAAGGATGTAATTCACATGGCCAACACATTAGAACAACTTAAACCCATCACTACTATCGTGGCGGATACTGGTGATATTGAAGCCATAAAACGTTACCAGCCAGAAGATGCTACAACGAACCCATCACTCATTCTAAAAGCATCACAAATTCCTGAATACAGTGGCCTCATTGAGAACGCCATTACTTGGGCAAAAAGCCAAAGTGACGATCTTGAACAGCAAATTGAAGATGCTGGCGATAAACTTGCGGTAAATATTGGTTTAGAGATCCTTAAAATTGTTCCTGGTCGCATCTCTACTGAAGTGGATGCACGTCTATCTTTTGATAAAACAGCTTCTATCGCAAAAGCACACAAGCTTATCAAGCTGTACAAAGAAGCGGGTATCGACAAGTCACGTATTTTGATCAAACTTGCCTCTACATGGGAAGGGATCTGCGCAGCGAAAGAGCTTGAACAAGAAGGTATCAACTGTAATCTAACGCTACTATTTAGTTTCGCTCAAGCTCGAGCTTGTGCAGAAGCAGGTGTTTACCTAATCTCTCCATTTGTAGGCCGTATCTTAGATTGGTATAAGAAAGATACAGGTCTAGAGTACTCAGCGGCAGAAGATCCAGGTGTAGTGTCTGTCACAAGTATCTACAACTACTATAAGCGTCATAGCTTTAACACTGTAGTAATGGGCGCAAGCTTCCGTAACACCGGTGAAATCATCGAGTTAGCAGGTTGTGACAGGCTGACTATTGGCCCTGCGCTGTTAGAAGAGTTATCAAACAGCAATACACCTATCGTACAAAAATTGCTACCTGCAACAGAAACGGTTGCGGCCGAGCCTGCGATGTCTGAAGCACAGTTCCGCTGGGAATTTAATGAAGACCCAATGGCTGTAGAAAAGCTAGCTGAAGGGATCCGTAACTTTGCAGTAGACCAAGGTAAACTTGAAGTCATGCTTAAAGCAGAGCTATCGTCTTAAAGGAATAGGACTACTAAAATGACCGAACTGACTCAGCTTGCCAGTTGGCAAGCACTAGAGCTGCACAGTAAAACCGTGCCGCACATGCGCGAGCTATTTCAACAACAGCCACAGCGATTCGATGATATGTCTACCAAGGCATGCGGCTTGCTTTTAGATTACTCTAAAAATAGAGCTTCAACAGAAACTTTATCACTGCTTTTTGCATTGGCAAAAGAATCTAAACTTGAAGAAAAAATCAAAGCAATGTTTGCTGGTGACACCATTAATAATACTGAGCAGCGAGCAGTACTGCACACAGCACTTCGAGCGCCAAAAGATAAGGTTATAGATGTTGACGGTGTCAACATTGTTGCTGAAGTTCAGCAAACCTTAGACAAGATGGAAGGCTTTGTTGACTCGGTAACAACTGGTGACTGGAAAGGCTATACAGGCAAGACCATTACTGATGTTGTGAGTATTGGAATCGGTGGGTCATTTTTAGGTCCTAAAATAGTCTCCCAAGCGCTGCGTCCATATTGGACTGGCCAACTAAATTGTCATTTTGTTGCCAACGTTGATGGCACATCAATTACTGAAAAGCTTAAAGGACTCAACGCAGAGACAACATTATTTGTCATGTCCTCTAAATCTTTCGGCACCCAAGAGACATTGACCAATACATTGAGCGCTAAAGATTGGTTCTTAGCACAGGGTGCTACCCAATCAGATGTCGCTAAGCACTTTGTTGCCGTTAGTTCTAATGTTGCTAAAGCCACTGAATTTGGTATTGACGCTAATAACATCTTCCCAATGTGGGACTGGGTTGGCGGCCGTTACTCACTATGGTCAGCAATTGGTTTACCTATCGCACTGCTTGTTGGTATGGACAACTTTCGTGAGCTGCTTGCTGGCGCCCACGAAATGGATAATCACTTCCTTGAGACTCCGCTCGAAAGCAATATGCCGGTGATCATGGGAATGTTTTCCCTTTGGTACGGTAATTTCTTTAATGCACAATCTCATGTAGTACTGACATACGATCACTACTTACGTGGTCTGCCCGCATACTTCCAACAGCTTGATATGGAAAGTAACGGAAAATCAGTCACGCTTAATGGCACTGATGTGGACTACAGTACTGGACCTGTGATCTGGGGCGGTGAAGGCACGAATGGACAGCATGCCTACCACCAGCTGTTACACCAAGGTACTGCGCTTATCCCAGCCGATTTTATTATGCCATTGAACAGTCATAATCCAATTGGTGAGCACCATGTTCAGCTAGCCTCAAACTGCTTTGGCCAAACCCAAGCATTAATGCAGGGAAGGACTTTCGACGAAGCATTAGCTGAATTAAGCACCAGCTCATTGTCAGATAGTGAAAAGCAGCTTATTGCGCAACACAAAGTGATGCCTGGTAATAAACCGAGCAACACACTGCTAATGGACAAGCTTACACCTACAACATTGGGTGCGCTGATTGCACTGTATGAGCATAGAACTTTTGTTCAAGGTGCGATATGGCAGATCAACTCTTTTGATCAATGGGGTGTAGAACTAGGTAAACAGTTGGGTAATGATGTGTTGGACAGATTAACAGCCCAATCTGATGCGACAGATTTAGATACTTCAAGTAATGCGTTAATTAACCTATTCAAGCAGAATAAAATTTAAGCATTCAGTTTAATAGTTTATTACACTAAAAAAGCCAGTTTCGACTGGTTTTTTTGATTTTCATCGTCAACATTCCCAAATAAACATGAATTAAATTCAAGTTTATCCAGATTAACGCCTCCTGCCCAACATTAAAACTTCATAACTAGTTAACATAAATGAAACATTTATGTTGCACCATGCTTGAAAAACATGCTATTTATTTGATGACAAAATAAACAACAGGAGGTTGCCATGAATCGACTAGATTATGGTAGTGCGCTAGATAGTATAGTTGAGAAGCCAAGCCGCTCGAGAAGCTCCAACAAGAAGCGGAAGTGGCGTGAAATTGAAGCTCTAAAGGAAAAGCACCGTTTACTTAAAGAACTTCAAGACATTGACACCAGCTTTGAAGGTGAATTGGACACCCTCCTGATGTAACCATAAAAAAGAGCGCTTACGCGCTCTTTTTTGTTTCTCATTTTCGTCAGAGGCACAGCTACTCATCAGTCTCAATATACTCTTTCAACTCTTCAAACAGCACATTGTCGCTTTCACTAAATAGCGGGTCATCAATTAGCCTTGCATCACACATCTGCACAACAGTTTGCCAATCAGTTTCCGTTATCACATTCTGCCATTTAGGAAAGACCGTCGATTCCTCAAAATCCATATGTGACTGCTGTATCTCGACATAACTCTCTAAGTCACCGACTAGCTGCTCTTTAGAAACCACGACATCACTTAAAATAAGATTCAGAGTAGCCATTAGCGACGCTGATGCATCAACTAGCTTCTTATGTTCTGATGTGAGCGTTGCGTTAATATGCGCCCTGCCTAACTTGTTCCAATAAAACTCAGAGATCACCTCCTCCAACGGATGGTGGCTGTGTTCAGCGTAGCTCTGCATATATTCAACAATGTCGCGAACCAAGTTGTAATTAATCCCTTCACCGGCCGCTAGCTTAATATGTTTGGTTTTTAAAATCTTAAGCAAAATACCAATATGCTTGTGATCGTGCATGAGTCTGGCTAGCATAGTTTTCTCCACCCGAATTAACCCCCACTAGATACAATATTAGTAAACCGTACGAATAACACCCAACTATAACAAAATGATAATCAATCTGTTCGTGATAGAGATCAACAAAATTGGACTGTGTTACAATCACTTACTCTATTGCTTGAAGTAAATATTAAAAGAAGAATACTCACTTTCATTGCCGTTAAGCCGCTGGCTGCCTAGCAACACAAATATAGGAAAACGCCATAATGCAACCACATCACCTTATTGGCGCCCACGTCAGCGCTTCTGGCGGAATAGCTAATGCGCCAATAAACGCCGCTTCCATCGGTGCCAATGCTTTCGCACTCTTTACCAAAAATCAGCGTAGATGGGTAAGTAAACCTTTAGATGAAGCGCAGATAGCACTGTTTCAACAAAACTGCGCAGAAGCTAATATCTCAATGGATGCCATCCTCCCCCATGACAGTTACCTTATAAACTTAGGCCACCCGGATGATGAGCTGCTTACAAAGTCGAGGGAAGCCTTCTATGACGAAATCGCAAGGTGCGAACAGATAGGTTTAACTCTGCTTAACTTTCACCCTGGCAGCCATCTAAGGCAGATAGATACAGACAAGTGCTTATCGCGTATTAGTGAATCGATAAACTTTGCACTATCGCAGTCAACTAAAGTCACTGCCGTTATCGAAAACACCGCAGGTCAAGGCTCTAACCTTGGGCATAGCTTCGAGCAGCTGGCACAGATAATTGATGGTGTCGAAGATAAGTCACGAGTTGGCATCTGTATTGATACCTGTCATATGTTTGCGGCGGGCTATGATATTCGCAGTCAAGAAAGTTGTCTGTCAGCCTTCAATTTGTTTGATAAAGTCGTCGGTAACCGTTATTTAAAAGCTATGCACCTTAACGACAGTAAAACGAAGCTTAATAGCCGAGTGGATCGCCATGAATCATTAGGTAAAGGGGAAATAGGTGCAGAGGCATTTTCAACGTTAATGACGCTTGAAGCTGTAAGAGGGATCCCACTGATTTTAGAAACAATAGACGCCGATCTTTGGCCAGCTGAAATTAACTGGCTACGTAGCTTAGTGCCACAATAGAAAAGTAGGAAGGAGCGGAACTAAAGTAAACACTTATAGATAACTGCAACTACCCGTGTGGGTTCACCTTGGTCGATTTGCAACCACACTATATGCGTGCCTTGGATCTCCTCACCCTGTTTGATAGCGCTGAGCTTAGCATCGGCCAGCGCATTTTCGCCACGTCCAACGCCGGTAACCATGGCAAAACTATCGCAGTGAGTCACTTCAAAGTCGTATGCTTCATTTATTCTATGGTAAAGCTGAAACTCTTCGCTTGCGCAACCACTTAATAGAGTAACTAATAATATACTGACAAAGAAACGTAACACCGATATGCACCCACAAGGAAAACTGCGCGCATAATATAGAAAATGTAGAGCAAAAAGAATGGTACAAATAACACTAAGGAGGTTTCAAGTGATACGTTTAGTTTCAGTTGTAAACACGCAAAAACCTTGCAGCACAAGCATAACAACAGACACACACGAAAGCGCACAACAACACAGACGGCGCACATACCAACCACAAAAAAAGAGAAACCATAACAGCTTCTCTTTTATCTCATTTGAGTTTAATCAATAAATTTATTTGTCTAATACTTCAAACAAGTGAGCCTTCAGGACGTCAAAATCGGCTGCAAGTTCAGCTGACAAAATAGTCTTAGGCACTACATTTTCAAGCGCTGGCGGAAGTGCTAACTCTATCTCTAACACTTGCTCGACCACTTCGTTAAACTTAGCCGGATGCGCAGTGCCAAGGAAGATCCCTTTTTCATCTGCAGACATTGTTTGATTCAATGCAAAAGCGGCAATTGCCGCATGGGGTTCAGATAGATATCCCCCATTATGTAGCGCTTTAACAGAATCACGGGTATCAGCTTCAGAGACTCCAACGCCTTTAATATCGGCCAAAGACCAGTTCATCGCCTTAACAATCGCCTCGACTCTTGGCCAGTTACTTGGCTCTGCCACATCCATTGCATTAGACATAGTTGCCACTGTTAACTGCGGCGACCACTCACCATTATCAAGGTAACGTGGCACGGTATCATTGCTATTAGTCGCGGCGATAAAGCGCTTAACGGGTAGCCCCATCGCTTTAGCAAACAAACCAGCAGTCAGATTACCAAAGTTACCACTTGGCACAGCAATAACAGGAGCATCATTATTGCTTTGTCTGTATTGCGCAACAGCCTCAAAGTAATAACAAATCTGTGCCAGCAAGCGACTAATGTTAATTGAGTTTGCAGAGTTAAGGTGCAAGCCGTCACGGATATCACTGTCTTCGAATGATTGTTTTACCAATGTTTGGCATGCATCAAAATCGGCACTTACTGCAACAGTATGAATATTGTCACCTAATGTAGTGAACATCTTCTCCTGCAATAGACTGATTTTGCCTTTGGGATATAGAACAACGACATTGATATTATCAAGTCCGTAAAATGCATCAGCAACAGCGGCGCCAGTATCCCCTGAGGTCGCTGTTAGAATGTTTATCTTTTCATCTTTAGCTAGCTCATTTAGACATTGCGCCATAAAACGAGCGCCAAAATCTTTAAAGGCTAACGTAGGCCCATGAAATAGCTCCAAGCTATAGAGGTTTTTATCTGCTTGTACCAAAGGCAGGTCGAAATTGAATGCTTTCTCAACCAATCGATCTACTGTCTCTTGTCCCAGTTCCGACGCAAGCCAAGCTCCAATGACTTTTTTACTGCGCTCAACAAACGGCAAGGCAAGGATACTGTCGATATCTTCTAAGCTAGGGATGCTTTTAGGAAAGAAAAGCCCACGATCTTTTCCAAGCCCCAGTTTGACTGCTTCAGTAAAGCTCACGACTTGTGAGGGATGCTTTAGGTTGTACAATTCCATGACTATTTCCTTTAATTCTTTATATCTATTCGCTGATTGCGCTGCATTAGGCAAAAGCGTAAAAATCTATTTAGACGCGACGCGCCCCTAAATCATCAATTTGACATATATGAGAAAAACCCAGTTCAGGATCTATGTAGTGTTCATCTAGCCACAGCTTGGCAGCTTGTGCTGTTTCCGCATCATCTGTAATGGTAAACAGGGTCGGACCACTGCCCGAAATTCCTGTGGTCAACATGCCTAACTCACTCAGTGCAGACTTTGCTTGCTGATATTGTGGGATTTCAGCAGCGCGATATGGCTCAGCAAGTACATCTTTTAGTACCGCAATAGCAAGCTTGTCATCTTGCTTATAGCAAGCATGTACAAACGCACTTAAGTAGCGACCAAAATCGATGGTCGTTTGCTTTGAATAATGCTCAGGCATTAAGCCACGCATACGTGCTGTTGATAATGAAATACCAGGGTAAGCGACCACCCAGTACCACTGCTTAAAAGTCGGTATAGGTTCACAAATGGCTTGTGGGGTTTCTAGCATTAACTGCATACCACCTAGAAAACAAGGAGCCACATTGTCGTAATGCACGGAGCCACTAATCTTACCTTCAAAGTCACCCATGAGTTTAAGTACTTGCTGCTCGGAAAATGGTTGCTCAAAATACTCATTAAGTGCCATCAATGCAGCAACAACTGAGCTAGCACTAGAGCCTAAACCACTGCCAACAGGTAGGTTCTTCTCCAGTGTCAGCTTAAGCCCTACATTTTTTCCTAAATGCTCAAGGAAAAAAACAGCACATTGATACACTATATTTTCATCTTGATTGGCAGGAAGCTTATTAGCCCAATGACCGACAACAATGAGTTCAAGCCCTTGCTCAGCGCTTTCAACGGTGACCTTATCACCGAGTAAGCTACCATCAACAGGTGCTAACGCGCCGCCGAGTAAGTCAAAACCCACCCCAACATTGCCCATTGAAGCAGGAGCATAGATTGTTACGCTCATACGCCCACCTCACGTGTCCAGTTCAACGTCCTTAAGATATCGGCAAAAGCACCAGCCGCAGTGACATCAGTTCCGGCACCATAACCTCTTAATACAAATGGGATTGGTTGATAGTAGCGGCTATAAAATGCCAAGGCATTCTCGCCGCCTTTGACGCTATAAAGTGGGTCACTCGCGTCCACCTCAGCTATTTTTACTTTGCAGCCGTCATCATCAATCTGTCCGACGTAACGCAATACTTTTCCTTCGGCTTTCGCCGCCTCAATGCGTTGTGCAATTGCAGCATCAACAGAGGGCAAGTTAGCCATAAATGCATCAACATCGCCCGATGCATCAAATGACTCAGGTAATACTGATTCCACATTTATGTCTGATAACTCAAGTTCCATGCCCACTTCGCGAGCCAGAATTAATACTTTTCGCGCAACGTCCATACCGCTCAAATCATCTCGAGGATCGGGTTCTGTAAAGCACTTGTCTCTGGCAATACTAGTGGCCTGAGATAGCGTCATCCCCTCATCTAACATACCAAAAATGTACGATAAACTGCCCGATAAGATGCCATTGAAACGTAATAGTTTATCACCGGCAAATAGTAGTTTTTTAAGGTTGTCGATAACAGGCAACCCCGCACCAACGGTTGTTTCATAAAGGAACTGACGCCGCTGCTTTAACGCCGTTTGGCGCAGCGAACGATAGTAATCCATGTCACGAGTATTAGCCTTCTTATTCGGCGTAACAACGTGCAGTCCGGCATTCATTACCGCAAGATATTGATCAGAGATAAACTCACTAGAAGTACAATCCACAAGCACAGGGTTTAACAACTGTTGCTCTTTAGCCCACAGCAGCATCTCTTCAATATTGGCAGCCTGCTCTGTTTCAGCTAACAATCCCTGCCAGTTAGACAAGTCGATACCTTGAGCATCTAATAGCATCTGTTTAGAGTTAGCAATACCGCATACCCGTACGGCAATATGCTGCTCTTTTAACATCTGACGCTGTTGTTTAATCTGCTCAAGTAAACCGGCACCAACATTACCGCAGCCAACAAGGAATACATCTAAATAGTGCTGCACATCAAAGAATGATTGATGACAGGCAGATATCGCATGTTTGGTTTTTCGCTGCTCGACAACTGCAGAAATAGAGCGCTCAGATGAGCCCTGTGCAATAGCAACAATATTGACTGTCGCCTGCGCCAAAGCTTGGAAGAATTTGGCAGCAACGCCTTTATGGGTGCGCATACCATCACCAATTAAAGAGACAATAGCCAATTCATGACGCATCTCGATAGGTTCTAGTAATTCACTCTTAAGTTCTAAGTCGAACTCCTGTTCTAACGCATATTTCGCTTTAGCTGCATCTTCAGTAGCAACACAGAAGCTAATACTGTACTCAGATGAACTTTGTGTAATCAGTGATACTGACACGCCAGAACGAGATATCGCGCCTAATGTACGACTCGCCATCCCCACCATGCCTTTCATGCCCGGTCCAGAAACATCAAACATCGTTTGATCATCGAGATTTGAGATAGCTTTTACATTGAGTCCGGTTTCATCTGGCTCATTAGACACTAAGGTGCCAACGGCTTTAGGGTTTAAGGTATTTCGGATATAGCAGGGAATATGGTATTGAGCAATTGGCGCAACTGTTTTTGGGTGTAAAACTTTTGCGCCAAAATAGGAGACTTCCATCGCCTCTTGGTAACTCATCTGTGAAAGAAGCTTGGCGTCGGCGACCACTCGAGGGTCAGTATTGTACACACCATCAACGTCGGTCCAGATCTCACAACAGCTTGCTTCTAGACAGGCTGATAGTACCGCTGCAGAGTAATCGGAGCCATTACGCCCTAAAGTCACAATCTTACCGTCACTATCTCCAGCGGTAAAACCAGGCATAACCCACACATGAGCAGCGCTCAGATCTAATGCACTAAATCGCTGTTTACTCGCTTCAATATCGACCACAGACTCCAACCGCGGACCATGTCCTACCAGCAGAGATTCTGGTTCCAATATCGCTGACGAATAGTCAGCGGCCTTCATTACTTCAACCATTAATGCAGAAGACAATTTCTCACCGCCCACTAACACTGCGGCTTCGACACTCTCAGGACACTCATTGAGTAAACTCATGCCGGCGAGCTTATTGCTCCAAAAACTCAATTGCTGTTGCAACCTGTTTGCCAGATACTGGTTTTGCTCGTCAGTTAAAGAGCTCCCAGCATCACCATATAAAGCATTAAAAACCTGCTCAACTTTAGCTAATACAACTTTATAGTCGCCGCCTTTTACCGCAACGTCTACCATTTCAATTAAACCATTGGTTACCGTTGCTGGCGCAGATAGGACCACCGCTGTACTTTCAGCTTTTGCAGACTGGATTACAATATCGGCTGCAGTTCTAAATCGCTGCCAATTTGCAAGCGAGGTTCCACCAAATTTCATTACTTTCATCGAAAACTCCTTGTACCGCGCCACATTAAGAAACAAAAAAGCCCGCTCCTTTGTGGGGAGCGGGCTTGATATTTAACTTATATCAGATTGTGCTTAGCCCGCCCCCACGTTGGTAATCGTGGTGGTTGTAATAATCGTGGTGATCATTAACTGATGGCTAGACATATAAATTAGCTTTAATCCAATTGGAATAATTTGTGTACTAACAGAATTGCTTTTTAACCAAGAAGTGTCAACCCCTAAATTCTCATTATTGTTATTAATAGCCATGTTCTCGAATAAACAGCAATAAAGCGCTATAAATGACAATTTTAATAAGCAGTCGTTAATACACCTTTACCGCCCCCAATATTACGTTAACGTAAACAGAAACGACGTCACCACCTAAACCTTTGTTAATTAAGATGTTACACAGCGTATAAACATTGTAAAATCAATATGGATTAACGATATGGGTAATAGTCAAATCTTATAATCCGGGCTCATTTTTACATTTTAGCCTCAAAGGCCTAACCAAGAATCCAGCGCGGTTACTGATAAAATTAAAAAGCACTATTTATGATGTTTAGCTATAAGAGCTAGTCAATCACATTTATTAAGCCAAATCGATTCCTAATAAAGATGTGGCTTAGGTAGCATAAGTCGATCCAAGCTGTCGCAAATTGACACAATCCGAGCTAGAATGCGCGCAAATTACCGATTGGAGCCAATATGAAAATCACCGAAAAATGTGCAGTAAGCATCCATTACCGATTATCAGATGCAAAAGGCCAGCTTGTAGAAAGCTCTTTTGAAGGCGAGCCGATGCTATATTTGCACGGTGCAGAAAATATGATCCCAGGCCTAGAGGCTGCTCTTGAAGGTAAAGAGCAAGGTGACGTACTTGATGTAACTGTAGATGCAGAGCAAGGCTATGGTGCATACCATGATGGTCTATGCCAAGAAGTCCCATTATCAGCTTTTGGTGACATCGAAGATATCGTCCCAGGCATGCGTTTCATCGCAGAAACTGAAATGGGACAACGACCTGTTCAAGTGACAGAAGTTAAAGATGACGTTGTTATTGTAGATGGCAACCATCCTTTAGCAGGTCAAACACTGAGCTTTAACGTTGAAGTACTAGAAGTGCGCACAGCTACAGAAGAAGAGGTTGCTCACGGTCACATTCATGCGGGTTCTAGTTGTGGCGGACATGAACATTCCCATGAAGGTGGATGTTGTGGTGGTGGCGAGCATGAGCACAACCACGAAGGTGGTTGTTGCAGTGACGACGAAACCAAAGAAGCTAAAGAGGGTTGCGATGGCAACGGTGGCTGTGGTTGCAGACACTAAAGTAATCTAGCTCTTTAGACTGATTTAAGACGCGTTTCATTACAAAAATGAAACGCGTTTTTTTATGCTCTACACTCAATAGCATCATTTTTTGCGCAAAGGATTTGCCAATGCTATCGAAACCACTTTACGAAGTTTTACCCCTAAGCTATGTCGCTATAGGTAGCTTAGGAATATTACTGTTCGATCAAGCTTTTGCGCAATTTTTAGCGGTAATTGTCTATCTGTGGGGTAGCAGAATTTATTCTTTACGCTCCAATAATAGACGCACAGATGCTAAAAAACGGCGCAAGAAAGGCTGGATACCAAGCCCGCTATATGAGCATATTCCGGCGTTCTGTTTTCTTAGCGCCATATTGCTAAGTCAACACAATTCAAAGCTCGCGCCTATATTGGCACTTTGTCTATGCAGCTTTGCTCTCTACATATTCTTTCGACGAGTCGGTTACCGTAAACATAAGATTTTTGCCGCTAAATGCATGTAGACAAATCTTACAGCGTTAGCTGCTTTATCTGCTGACGCTGCTCCTCTGTCATATGCTTAAGGTAATTAGAACAACGAGTAATGGTAGCAATACTAATCTGGTATTCCTGAGCGATTTGTCTCTGGCTCATCTCTTTATGCAGTAAGGTTTGAAAAACCTTTAATCGCCCAGCAACTGCACTGCGTTCCTCTTCAGTCAACAACAGTTCAAACAGCGTAACAAGCGCGCTATGATCATTTTGTGCCATGACTTTATCTAAAACTAAATCCCACTCTGCGCGCATTTCAGCCTCAATGGTGTACTAGTGCATCATTACAGCCAGTTTATCAGGATTCAATTTCCAGTCACGCATTTTGAGATAAGAAATTTAAGTGCTGTTTCTCACTCAATTGTAACTAAGAGTAACTTTACTCAAAAACGAATGGAGTCAGCTAGCCAAAAGTAGGTACAATGTGTGCAACAAGTCGCATAACATAATAAAAACGTGAGAATAACCATGAAAAAATCATTAAAGATGAGCCTTATCGCGCTAGCTGCAACAGCTACTATAGCTACTGGTGTACAAGCCAACAATTTTAAAGAAGCTGACGATGCTATTCATTATCGTCAATCAGCTTTTGGAATGATTGCCTATAACTTTGGTGACATGGGCGCAATGCTCAAAGGTAAGAAAGACTTTGACGCCAGCGTGTTCGCCATGCGTGCAACAAATGTTGCAGCTCTTTCAAAGCTGCCACTTGAAGGTTTTGTCAGTGGTTCTGATAAAGGTGAAACTGAAGCACTTGCAAAAATCTGGAGTGATAAAACTGATTTTGACGCAAAAATGAAGACCTTCCAAGAAAATGCAGCCGTGCTTGCTTTAGCTGCAGAAAGTGGCGACAAGAAGGAGATCAAAAAAGCCTTTATGAATACAGGAAAAAGCTGCAAAGGTTGTCACGACGTTTACAAGAAAGATTAAATAAAAAAGAGCCAGCCT
>NZ_BPEW01000055.1 GCF_019654975.1 Shewanella sp. c952 | reverse complement strand
TCTTAAAATAAGACTTTTAGTTAACTTGTTGGTTTTTATTTTTATAATCCAAATTTAACCTGTTTAGGCCTGCAAGGTTGCCACTTATAAAGTAAATATTTTTAGTTAGACGAGTTTTTATATTAAAGCAAGGGAGCTTTAAGCGCGTATATAATAACTAAGGGGTTTAGTTTTGTTCTTTTATTCAACTATTTGTCATTTTTTCAACTGGTAGTACTATTTTAAAATTCTATTTGAATAATATTGTTTTCGACTTTTTTACCAATTAAGGATGATACTAGAATCTGGGGATATTGTATACCTTTATCGTTAGCTATTGAAAAATAGTGAAATAAAGTTAAACTGTCCGGCGTTAAAGCTATTGGTGGGTAATGATCTTGAAATTTACTCCGCCACAGTGTTAAAAACTGATAATCACTCTTAATATGAGCGGTAGGCAAAGTGTTACTCGCCGTTTTTTATCATTGTTATATGGATTGTCTCAAAGTTTTATTTAGCATCTGTAGCGGGTGCTTTTAATTTCTATACGTTTTGATATTATCGCCATTAATGTTTTTCATGTTGAAGCATTAACGTTTGTTGTGTGCGAGCCGATAATGGTTAATGAATGTTAATTTAGCAATTGTTTGAATAAATCAGAATAATAAATCAACAAATGAATTGGAATTGTGATAATTGGGTGTCCTATGAGTATTAAAAATTCGATAACAGCAAAAATAGTTGTTTCTACAGCAATTGTTGTCTCTCTAATCTTATTGTTGACTGCATTTTTTACCGTGCGGTACGTAGCTCAATCCGCGAGTAGTGAATTGGATGATTCCATGGCGGCATCAATTAAGTTAAATGCGACTGAAATTGAAAGCTACTTTAAGCAGCACGCAAATGGCGTCGACACGGTATTTAGAAACGTGGGACTTATCGATTGGTTTGATAGCCATACTGTCAGCGGTGAAGGATTGGATACACCTGAATTTGAACGCGTCGTTGATATAATGAACCGAGAGGTGAAACAAAGTAGCGACATTATCTCGATATTCTTTGGTTCAGGTTATACAGGAGAGTATTTTGCAGAAGAGGGAGTCTCTGTCATCCCGGGTTATAATGTGCTTGAGCGACCTTGGTGGAACGAAGTTAAAGATACTAACAACTGGAATGTAAGCCGTATTATTTTTGAACCAAGATACAATGAATTTTATGTCTCAATCAACTTCCCAATCAATAATTTTCAGCAAAAATTCATCGGTGTTGGTGGTGTTGATCTCTACTTAACATCTGTAAATGACATTGTTTCAGCTATTCATTACAAAGAGCAAGGCCAGGCTTTTTTATTAGATAATGATGGCGATATGGTGGTGTTTCCTGACGAGCAATTAGCGATTGTAGATGTCGAAAATCGCGAAACCGAAAATATAAAACTGGATAAATTAGATCTGCAAAATGGTAATGCAGGCTTTGGCTTGCTAGCCAATCAAATGGATCGCGACAGTTACGGCAAGTCGCAAATCACTTGGAGGGGCAAAGACTACTATGTACAGTTTAGTAACGTTGAGGTTGCTCGATTAGGTCTTGATTGGAAACTGGCAATTATGATCCCGGTAGATTACGCCGAAGCGCCTGTGAAGGAGTCTGTGCAATCTTCAGCTCTGATAGTGTTGCTCATTTTGGTTGTCACCTTAGTCGCAGTTTATTTTATGACCTCTATGCTGCTTAAACCACTTTCTCAGGTGAAGGAAGCTTTAGTTGAAATCGCTGAAGGTGATGGAGATTTATCTAAAACCATTCCTGTTAAAAATAATGATGAAATTGGCCAGCTATCGGAGGCATTTAATAGCTTTGTTAGTCAAATCCAAAATATTGTGAGCCATGTACAGGACAGTAGTGCCGAGTTAAAACAGACAACTGCCAATGTGAGTGATATCAGTCAGCTTGCCTCTAATAAAATTGAGGCATCACAGCAAGAAGTGGCTTCAGCGGTTAATACTATCAACATGATGGCTGAGACAGCCCATGAGATTAAAGAACAGGTCTCAAGTGCCCGCCAATCGGCAGAAGTGGCGAGCGATACTTCAAAGCAAGGTCAATCAGTATTGAGTAATTCAATGGAGGGATTATCAACACTGAATGTAAATTTTGATAGTGCCGTTCATACCATCGAAGACCTGCGCATGAGTAGCCAATCGATTGGCGAAGTGATGGTGGTGATCCGAAATATTGCCGAACAAACAAACTTGTTAGCCCTGAATGCTGCAATTGAGTCCGCAAGAGCGGGTGAGCACGGTCGAGGCTTTGCGGTTGTTGCTGATGAAGTTCGTCAATTAGCCAAACGAACTCAAGAATCGACTGAAAGTATCCAAAGCAGTATTAATGACTTGCAAAGTAAAGCGGTTGCTGCTGAATCGAGTATGCAAACGACACGTGAACAAGTTAATCAGTACATGGAAGATACTCAAGTTGTACATACTCAACTTACTGAAATTACTGTCGTCGTAGATGAGAACAGTGAACATATGCAGGGTATTGTTAGTATCACCCAAGAGCAAGATCAAGTGTCCCAGTCTATTCGAGATATGATGCAAGAGGTTAATAATATTGGTGAGCAAACTCAAAGTGAAGCCGGTAATTTAATGCAAAGCTGTACCGATCTTGAGACACAAACTGACAAACTGACCGATTTAGTAAGACGTTTTAAAATATAGCGCCATGAATTAGTCATGAAATGGTGACTAATACTGCTCAGCAAGCACTTTGTCTAATCAACAAGGTGCTTTTTTATTTATCGCTGTTGAAGACCATCGTGGTTTGCGGTGTAACTGCTGGAAGTGTTGATTTCGCTTAGATAATGGCTAATTAAATTGTTAGGGCATTCAATATCAGTTAACTACGGCTTAGTATAATTAGGACTCAGCCGCTACAACACAAGCCATCTCAACTGCTGATGCTGGTAGCTATCACCTCTTGGTCAACAGCGACTTTATTCGCCGAAAGTTAATGCTGCAAATATCGAGCATACTTATGGTTTTATCTAGCGATTAGGGTAAAATTCGCCGCATTAATAAAGCGATAAAGCCATATAAAGGATAGTTACGTGAAGTACGATTGGATATTGTTTGATGCTGATGAAACCTTGTTTCACTTTGATGCTTTTAAAGGTTTGCAGCTGATGTTTTCTCGATTCAATGTTGATTTCAGCGCTGAGGATTTTCAGCAATACCAGTTGGTGAATAAGCCTTTGTGGGTTGATTATCAAGATGGAAAGCTAACCGCTAAGCAGCTGCAGAATACTCGTTTTGAAATGTGGGCAGAAAAAATTAAAGTATCTACCCAGCAACTTAATAGTGAATTTCTTACTGCGATGGCTGACATCTGTACATTATTGCCGGGTGCTCAGGAGCTGATTGATGCGTTAACGGGCAGAGTTAATATGGGCATCATTACTAATGGCTTCACTGAACTGCAAACAGTGAGATTGGAACGAGTGGGTTTAATGGATCGTTTTTCTCCGCTGGTCATCTCTGAGCAAGTGGGAGTCGCCAAACCAGATATTGGTATTTTTGATCACGCTTTTGCACAAATGGGTCAGCCTAAACGCGATACCGTTTTAATGGTTGGCGATAATCCGCATTCTGATATTCAGGGCGGCCTAAATGCTGGGATCGATACTTGTTGGCTTAATCGACTTGGTGAAGATAAACCTGACAATATCACCCCGCATTACGAGGTTGGTTCTTTAATTGAACTGCAGCAGTTGTTGAAGGTCGACTAACGCTGTTTTTCAAAGTGAAGTAATCGGTTATTAGCTGGCATGCTAAAGTCAGCTATTAAGCTTAACCCTTGTTCTTCTGCAAGTTGCATTATCCATTCAAAATCGCGTATTGCACTTTGCCGGTTTCTGTTTGCAAGCCAGCAGTCAAAATTCCGATTACTTTCACTGCTGTATTGTCCTTGGTAATTGAAAGGCCCATAAATACATAATTGTCCATTTTCATTTAGATGTCTGCCAACCCCTAAGAAGAACTGTCTAACCATCTCTTTTGACATGATGTGCAGCGTATTTGCGGTAAATATTGCATCAATAAGTGGCAGCTCTAGTTGATAGATGGGCCATGGTTGTAATACATCTAGTTCAAGTGGTTTACGTAAGTTGGCGCTTGGAGATTCTGCTAGCCAGGCGTTGATCCCTGCATGATACTCCAGCTGATCGCTAGTCTGCCATGTTAGGTGGGGGAGCAGTTTGGCGAAGTGCACAGCGTGTTGCCCTGAACCGCTACCAACCTCCAGCACATGTGATGATTGGCTAAAACTATCTTGTAATATTGCGGCAATTGCCGCCTTATTATTTTCACATGATTGAGAGTAGGGAAGAGAACTCACAAAGTTATCCTTTTTATCAATGTCACAAGCCGCCATTTAAACTGATGGGTAATCACGGTGGCAGTCTGATTTATAACAGTTATTTTTACTCTTTTATGTGACTAAAAACAACTCTATAAAGCTTGTATATTAAATTAAAACAGCCAGATAGTCGTAGTCAGATTTTGTGAAAGGCGTTATTATCAAGCTTAAACCTTATGCCGTGTTTACGGCAATAATGAACAAGGAAATAACGTGGCGATTGAACAACAAGAGATGATGGCAGTATTGAGCGAGCTTGAATGTCGCACTAACTTCACTCTCAAAAAAGTGACTGAATATATGTTGCCAAAACTAAAGGAGCCTTTCTATCTGTATGTTGATGGTAAGCAAGCTCAGTTAGTGATTAGACCCGCTTATGAAGTGTTTAAGGCAGATTTGGCAGCACTTGAGGGCGTTCATGCCAAAGAACAATATTGTCATTATTCAGAAATGACGCGGTTTCCAAAGCGAGTACAAAAGAGTGTTAACGGTATTCACTATGGCTTGGCGTTCAGTTTCGACAATGTCGATTCGATAAAAGGGTTTATAGCTAAGTTGATCGTTATAAATCAAGGCTAATTCTATAAGCTGATTGAGATTAAAGTCGCCAGCGTTAACCGTTATACCTGGCATATGTGAATGCGCTAATATTGAGGCTGTAGTGAGAAAAAGTGACAAAAAAATAGAAAATACTATCCGAATCGTATTGACTGAAGTCTGTGAGCAGCTAAAAGAGCAAGTTGCGGGGTTTGAATGGTTGACTCATACAGTGGATTACAACAATGTAAACCAGACTTTAACCGTTACCTTTATGTTTGATTCCTTCGCATCACTGAGAAGCGCTAAGGCCACGTTGAAAACCAATGACATGGCAACAGATGCGGCGAATGCGTTAGCTAAGCAGAATATTCACCTTAAAAATGTCACTAAACAATGTTATTTCGATACAGATGAACGTAATGGCTAGAGAGTATCGACATATTCTTTATGAAGATGCTATGCGTAGCTTTATTGGCTGCTTTCTTGTGTTAACTCGAGTGTAAATAAGGTCATTGTTGTTTTGTTGGTTAAGGGTAAACATTTTGTAGCAAGTAATGATTGGCGTTAATCGTGATTGCCAGCCATAATTCGACGATAGGGATATCTAGGTTAAAGGCAGGGAGTTGAAATCAATATGGATACTAATCAAGTGACCCATCAACAGGATCAGATTGATTGCGATGACGATATCGAGATGTTGTCTCAACTTAATCGGAAAAGACTTAAATTCTTTGGCTTATTGTTAGGTATTGTAGCGGGATTGCCGGCCGGTTTTTATGGCGCTCGTTGGGTTTACCAATGGCTTTTTCCGGTCAGTTAATCAATAAAGTGCCATAAAAAAGGCTCCATTAGGAGCCTTTTTAGTGGATTAAACTTAGTTGCTAGCCATTACTTTGCAGCAGGCTCTTTCGTTAAGTCTATGCTGTAGATAGCAAAACCTGCAACCGTGCTGTCATCTTTAGCAAGCTTAACCATTGTACGTTGTTGGTTTACTTTGATGAAGGTATCAGCAAGTTCACTGTCTTGGGTTTCAAAGCGAACATCAAGTGCTACGTTAGTGGTGATGGTTTTGAAATCCCAGTTGTAATCAGCTGAAGGATCAACTGCGCTGTCGTATCCACCTGAACCGTCAGGTTGAGATTCAGCCGTAATGTACTGAGATAGCGCTTCACGGTTCTCATCAGGAAGTTCCAGTACTACGTGATCAGGACCTGTTCCAGCAAAAGCGCCGCCAAATGCTCGGTAGTTATTTGATGCAACAACAAACTCTTTTCCTGCTAGTTCGGCTCCTGTAAAGACTTTGTCATCAGCATCGGTATAGCTTAAATCAACAATTCGATTAGCAGCTGCATTAACTACAGCACAGTTACGATCAAACTTCGATGGTTGAGTGACATCAACTTTGTAAGTTAAGCCATCGATAACGTCGAAGTTATAGGTTGGGTGACCGGCACGGTTAATAAGGTTTTGTGGCGCAGTGCTTGTTGGATCAATTTGGTTAAATTGATTTGCACTACACTCTAGCCAATCTTGTAGCTCAGCACCGGTAGCTTTAACAGCGACCATAGTGTTTGGGTACAAGTAAAGATCCGCCGCGTTACTGTAAGTCAGCTCGCCCGCTTCAACCATCACGAATTGGCTTGCATCACCTTCTTCATAACGACCACCAGCTTTAAATGGTGCCGATGCAGACAATACTGGTAACTTCTTCAGCTCATCATCAGTGCCTGCTTGGATCTGCTGGGTTACTTTTGCTATTTGAGCGTCAGAAACAATCTGAACAGTTGGGTCATCTTGAACCAATGTCAGGAAGCTGTACATGTCCGCTATTGCCACGCCAATAGGTTGGTTAACAAACTCTAAAGTACCTTGGTGCTCAAGCTCTACTGCATCACGGATTGATTGTTCACCAGTAACTAACTCTTCTTTGTTTGCGGTATCGTAAACTGGGCGCGCTTCAGTTTGTGACTCTTCATGGTAAACATTCCATTTGCCATCTTCTTTACGAAGTTTAAGATCAACAATACCTAAGTTATCACCCCAGCGACCAGGCATGACTGCTGGTATGCCGTTTAATAAGCCTTTCTCAACGTCAGTGTTTGGCAGATCTGCATATTTTGCGTCAGGGAAGACAGAGTGGCTATGGCCAAACATGATGGCATTAATGTCTTCAACGTGAGTCAGTGCGAAAGTTGCGTTTTCAGCCCAAGCATCGCCAGGGTTGTCTGATGAACCAATACCTGAATGCGGGATTGCGATAATGACATCAGCACCTTCAGCTTTCATCATTGGGATGAACTTTCTGGCTGCTTGAGTAATGCCTAGCACTTCAACTTCACCATCTAAATTTGCTTTATCCCACTGCAGGATCTGTGGCGGAACAAAACCGATGTAACCGATTTTGATTGTGTGCTCATTACCATTGCTATCTACAACCACTTTGTCTGTAATGATGTATGGCGTGAACATGTTGTCTGCAAATTCGACTTCATTCCAACAACCCTCTTTATTAGCACAGATAACATTTGAGTTGATGTATGGGAAATTTGCGCCGGCAATGGCTTTTTCTAAGAATTCTAAGCCATAGTTAAACTCGTGGTTACCAATATTACCAACGACGTAATCTAAGGTATTCATCGCTTTATAAGCAGGGTGGGTGTCGCTTAGGCCTGTACTGGCAATATAATCACCCATAGGGCTACCTTGCAGTAAATCACCGTTGTCAACGAGGACTGAGTTTGCTTTTTCAGCACGAGCTTGGCTGATTAGGCTAGCAGCTCTGGCTAAACCGATTGTAGGATCTTCTTTACCACTGTAATAGTTAAAATCCATGATATTGGTGTGTAGATCTGAGGTTTCAAGAATTCGAAGATCCACCTGAACTTCACTGACTTTGTTGTCATCGTCATCAGAACTACATGCTGTTAGCCCTAATGTTGATGCGATAACCACTGCTATTAATTTTTTGTTTAACATATCCATTCTCTTATATTTGTTTATACCCCAAGAAGTCAAAAAACTTCTTAAACTGCTGACAGGTTTATTTTTGGCATAACTCACTGTTAGCGGCTGTGATTATAGAGACTGTTTTTGTAATTTTTGTGACCTAAGGCGTGGTTTGCGTGTATCAATTTGTGACAGGGGCGTCACTGGAGTTTTTAGCTTTTTAATTAACCATTCTGACTTGATTGTGTTATTTCCTATGGCTTAACTCGCACCCTGTGTTGCGCATTTGTGCTTGAGGTTAACATCTGTTCTGTTGGTGTTTTCACTTGGTATATTGTTTTTAGGTACTCAGCTGCTCTAAATGTCAAAATTGTAAGGCTCGTGTGTATAACTAAAAGCGTTCTCGCTGTGGGTTAATACTTTTAATGCCTTATTTAATTTTCTTTTAAGCTGCGCCTGCCTGCGCTGTGAGTGAGGTTAACTGTATGAGGCTTTGTCACTCAGCGAAAATCTAGCTGTTTATAAGCCATTTCAGTGAATGAAGCACTGTTTAGCCGATGTTTAGTTGTGAAGTAGTAAAAAACCGAGCCAATATGTGGCTCGGTTTTATTAGGTTTTAAACTTTCTATTTGGCTAGTTCATCCAAGGCAGCATGCGACGCGAGAAGCGATCTGCTTGACCAAGGCGAATGGCCGATTGATGACGCATTCTATATAGCGCCTGATAACACAGTGGTACCAGGTATAAACTGGTAACAGTAGAGAACGTCAGTCCACCAATAATCGCAATTGCCATCGGTGAGTATGACGGGCCGCCGCCACCTAGCTGAGTATCACCCATTGCTAACGGAACCAAACCTAATACTGTGGTGCCCACCGTCATTAATACAGGTCGTAATCGGGTATTACACACTCGACTGATGGTTTCTGATAGCTTATCGAGTTCAGGGTTTAGCTGGTTTATTTGGTCGACTAATACTATGCCGTTGTTGACCACAATCCCCATTAAAATCAAGATCCCTATCATTGCCATTATCGACATGGGTGTACCGGTAAATAGCAGCGCCCAAAATACCCCGGTAATCGAAAAGAGAATTGAGGTGATAATCGCCGTTGGTAGCAGCAGTGACTCAAACAATGCAGCCATCACGATATAGATCATTGCGATAGCTAGAATCATGTTGGTTGCCATGATTGCCTCATCTTCATCTTGCTTTTGGAATCCTCCACGTAACGAATAGCCGTAGCCAGAAGGAAAGTTAATCGTCTCCATGACTTGGGTGATCTTCTCTTGCGCCTCTTCGGTGGTGAGATCATCGAGGTTGGCACCAATCGACAGCGCAGTTTGTCTGTCATAATGGCGAATAGTGTCAAACCTAGGCTGGATCTCGATATTCGCCAGACTGTCTAGCGTATAAACACGATTGTCGATACGGATGATCGGCAGCTGTTTCAGCTTTTCTAGTGACAAACGCCATTGTTGCTCATAGGCCATCTCTATCCGAAGTTCGCCATTTGGATCATGACGGAATGAGCGCAGTTGAGAACCTCTAAGTGCCATAGAGATACTTGATGCCACTTCATTCAATTTAAGATCCAGTCTTGCCGCCATTTCACGGTCAATTCTGATCACCACCTCTTGTTGCGCACCGCTAAGCTCTGAACGCACATCAGTCAGCCCTTCAACAGCACTAAGCAGTGGGATCACTTGCTCGCTGATATGGATGAGCTCAGAGGTCGAACGGCCAGTCAACGAGATGCGAATGCCGTTGTTTTCTCCACCCCAACCAAACTGCGGTTTCGCGATAGCAAATTTGGGGAAACCTTCTCGGATCATCTTTTTCAAGGCTTTCATATCAATCTCTATATCTTCTTTTAGCAGTAAGGTCGATTGACCTCTGTCTGCAGAAAAGTAGCTATAAACCGAGTCGATGTAGAATTTGTCTTGGTTGGCGTACAGATAATCCTCCATTTTATCGATCATCTTCTCGGTGACATCTAGACTATGGCGCCCCTCAACCTGGTAATTGATGTAAAGGCGGTTGTTGCCTTCGCCATCAGATTGATCTTGTTTCACCATTGATAGCGGTAATGCGGTAGAGCCAAGCAAAATTAATGCGATAACACCGGAGGTTTTTGGTCTCGATAGTATCCAGTTAAGGCTATTAAGATAGCGCTGCTGTAACTTACTTTTGTGCACTTTTTCCGGCAGGTTAAACTCCATTTTACTGAGCATCAGTGGCAACAAGGTCTTGGCCACTAGTAGTGATGCTGCCAGTGAAATACAGATAGCAATGGCGACATGTTCAAGGAAAATAGTGAGCTCAACCTTCACCCCAAAAATATTTGGTAAGAATACGATGGCGGTGGTTAAAGTACCGGCTAGTACCGCTAACGATACCTTATCAACACCGTTTAGTATCGAGCTGTTACCACCGGCTTTAGTTTTCTGGGCGGTAGGATCTGACTTTTGCGCCTGCTTTTCCTGCAGTACGCTTTCAGTGACGACCACAGCGTTATCAATCAGCATACCCACAGCGAGCAATAACCCCATCATAGAAAGAATGTTGAGGCTGTAACCGAGCAGATACATCGCAGCCAGCGTCATACAGATCGCGATTGGCACTGATGACACGATCACCAAGGTCATCTTAAGATTACGCAAAAACAGATAAAGCACGATAAAAGAGAGCAGGGCACCAATCAAACCTGCGGTTAGCAAGTCGCGCAGTGATGAGGTAACTCCATACGCTTGGTCTTCCATCACAAACAGCTTAACGCCTTGAAACTGCGGATCTTGCTTGGCGCTTTCAATCACTTTCAACACTCGCGTTGAGACATCAACTAAGTTTGCGCCGGACTCTTTAAATACATCAAGTCCCACCGCATAGTTTTGGTCTAGGTGGCGACCATCTAAACGCTCAGGTAACGAGAAACTGACTGTTGCAATATCACCGAGGGTCATTCCAGGGGTGAGTACCAGTGACTTGATTTCTTCGAGATTTCTAAACTCACCTTTAGGCGATACTTGATAGACACGCGAGTCTGTTTTTAACACGCCAGCACTAATGACAAAGTTCTCTTGTTGCATACGTCGAGTCAGCGCTTTAATTGAGATATTACTGGCGGCCAGTTTGTCAGCATTGATACGGATCTCTATCTGTTTTTGCTCAACACCATAAAGGGTAACTTGAGACACGCCTTCTACACGTTCAAGTGGTCTTTTAAGCTGCTTATCAAGTAAGTCAAAAGCGCCTGATAACTCTCTATCACTCGATATTCGTAAATTGAGAACCGGCATATCGGCGGTACTGAACTGCCTAATAAATACTCGCTCAACATCTTTAGGCAGTAAGTGGCGTACAGAGTCTACTTTTTCGCGTGCTTCTAGGCTTTTAGTGGCAACATTTTCTCCCCACTTCATTCTGAGCTCTATCTCGGCGCCATTTTGCGAAGAGCTTGAACGCAGCTCTTCAATGCCGCCCATTGTGGCTAATGTTTCCTCTAATACACTGGTTATATCGCGCTCAACCTCTGAAGGCGTTGAGCCTTTATAGGGCACTTCTACAATCACTTGCGGAATATCGATGCCAGGAAACATCTCTAACGGCAACAAGCGACTAGAAGCGAGACCGAACAGTAATATAGCGACAAAGAACATCGCCGTGGTTACTGGCCGTGCGATAGCAAGGCGGGTGATATTCATACTTGACCCCCTTCGATAGCGGGCTCACTAGCACTTTCTTGCTCTACTTCATTATTTGCATAATCTTTGCGATCAAACAGCGCGTAAAGCACAGGAATAACCACCAGAGTGAGCAGTGTCGATAACGATAGGCCAAAGATAACCGTTATTGCCATCGGAGCACGCACTTCACTGCCATCACCTAAGCCAAGTGCCATAGGCGATAGACCCAAAGCGGTTGTCATTGTGGTCATGATGATAGGGCGAAGACGCGACTCGGCAGCATTGGTTATCGCACTGAGCTTGTCTTGTCCGGACTGACGTAGCTGGTTAATTCTATCCACTAAAACAATGGCATTGTTAACCACAATACCCGCCAGCATAATCAGTCCAATAAAGACCACTACACTCAAATGCGTTTGGGTAATGTAAAGCCCTAAAATACTGCCACCCACCGCCATCGGTACCGCAATAAGAATGAGTAAAGGGTGTAACAAAGATTCAAACTGACTGGCCATCACTAAGTAAACTAAAAATACCGCCAATACTAATGCAATCTGTAATGACTGGAATGAATGCTCCATCTCTTCATTTTGGCCACCAAAACGGGCCTGAATCGAAGTCGGCAGCGTTTGGTTAGCGAGAATTTCACGGGCGGTCAATACCGCGTCATTTAAGTCGCCATAGGCTAAGTTAGCAGAGACAATCGCGACTCGTTGCTGACTAATTCTATTAATCGCCGATGGGCCAAGTTTAAGGCTGACATCTGCGACAGCACTGAGTGAAATAGGGTGACTACTGTTTGGATTAATGATCATCGAATCGATATCACTAATTTGGTTACGCTCATCAAGTTCGCTGCGCACTAGAATATCAATCTTACGGTCACGAACCGTATATTGACTGGCAATCGTGCCGCCAATACGCTGTGCAATACGGTTTGCCACAGATGGTGCATCCATGCCTAAAGCGGCAAGGCGTTGATGGTCAAAGCGAATGCTAAGTTCGGGCTGTCCATCTCTAAGGCTTGTATTGATATCTGCAAAGCGGTCAGAGTCAGACAAAGCATCCACTAAGCTATCAGCAGTAGATTTAAGCTGCGCCAAGTCGTAACCAACAAGCTCAATCTCCAATGGTGTTTTAAAGCTAAACAACTCTGGGTGTTGGATTTTAGCTTCAAGCTCTGGGATCCGCATTGCTGTGGTGCGAAGTTTCTGAGTGACAGCTGCAAACGCGTCGTGATCTGCCAGTACGACTTGTAGACGTCCCCAGTTTTCACCGCCACGAGAGGTATCAGATGTCATCAATCCGCCGCTTCCCGCTTGACTATAAGCATGCTTAACATCAGCTCGGTCTTTAATCGACAGTGCTAGCGTGCGCAGTACTTTATCGGTTTCTGACACTTCAGTCCCTGGTGGCAGCAACACTTCGACATAGAACTCGCCCTGATTCATCGGCGGTATAAGCTCCATACCAAGTCTTGGTACCAATAGGGCCGCGCCAGCAGTAATGGCAATAGCAATGGATAAGGTCAACACTCTGAATTTTAGCGCGCCAGCCAATAAGCGATGATAACCACTTTCAAGCACACAATAGATCCAATTAAAGGCACTACTTAATGGACGCATAACCAGCCCTACAAGCCAAGAAAGGCTGCGGCCAATAATCAGCGCCAGTGTTAATAGTGCGCTTGGCAGATAGTTAAATAGCAATACGAATGGGAACGAGAACACGGTAGCGCTGTAATGCTTAAGCTTGCCAAGTTTGGTTTGTGGCTTCTGTTTCTCTGTTTTAGCCATTAGCGGCGGTAGCGCTTTAAAGCCTTCACGTGATGCAAGCATTGGAATGGTGGTCAGTGCTACAAACAGTGATGCAAGTAAGGCAAAGGTTACGGTCAGAGCTTGGTCAGAGAAAAGCGCACCTGCAACGCCATCAACAAATACTAAAGGCACAAATACCGCAAGGGTAGTGAGTGTCGATGCAAAGATTGCACCTGATACCTCTTTCGTCCCCGTTACAGCCGCATCGAGTTTATTCATGCCCAGTGACTTACAGCGGTCGATATTTTCCAGTACCACAATGGCATTATCAACCAGCAAGCCGACGGCGAGTGCAATTCCTCCAAGCGACATGATATTTAAGCTGATATCGGCAAAATACATCATGTTAAAGGTGGCAATGACGGAGAAAGGAATAGAAATTGAGATAATCAGTGTCGGTATAATATCTCGTAAAAATAGGTAGATAACTAACATAGACAGCAAGCTACCGATAAGCGCTGCCGAGGTGACTTCATTCACTGCGCTTTCAATAAACTCTGATTGGTCGTAAATGACCTGTAGCTCAGCTTTAGGGCTATTTTTGTTTAGTTTATTTATCTCATCGGTGACTTTGCGTGCCACAGCGACAGTATTCGCGTCACCCTCTTTGTAAATGGCAAGCTCAATTGATTCTCTGTCACCAATACGAGTAATATCGTTGCGCTCTTTATGAGCATCGACAATCTCAGCAACTTCAAAGAGTCTAACTAAGGTCTGCGCATCACGATAAATAACAATTTGCCCCAGTTCTTCAAGCGAGTTGAATTGGTTTAGGGTTCTAACCAAATACTCTTTATCGCCTTGGATAACTTTACCGGCGGAGAGGTTAATGTTCTCTTCTGCAATACGGCTACGAATGAGATCAGCACTTAAGTTAAGTTGTGTTAGCTTTTGCTGATTAAGTTGAATATGTACCTCTTGCTGTAACCCGCCAGATAAACGTACTGCGGCGACACCTGATAATGATTCAAGCTGTCTTTTAAGCTCCTCTTCCGCATAGGTGCGCATCTGCTTGAGTTCGCTATCGCTCGCAGATTTAGCCACATCACCATCAACGCTTGGAACTGAAAGGGCGAGGCGAACTATTGGGTCAAGGTTTGGATTAAAGCGCAGTAATAGCGGTTTTTTTACATCCAGTGGCAGTTCGATGGTATCGAGTTTTTCTCTGACATCGAGGCTTGCCATATCCATATCTGTGCCCCACTCAAATTCGAGTACCACATCAGACATCCCTGAACGAGAGATAGAGTTTATTTTACGTAAGCCTTTGACAATCCCCGCCGCTTCTTCGATGGGTTTTGAGACTAACTGCTCCACTTCAACTGGCGCGGCACCCACATATTGAGTCCGAATAGTAATGGTTGGATAACTTAAATCAGGCAGTAGTTTTACCGCGAGACGTGAGAAACCAACCATACCAAAGAGAATGACGGCAAACATAAACATCCACACTGTGACAGGACGGTTTACCGAGGTTTTTATTATCGACATAGCGCGCTCCGAGTCTATTTAGCTGATGCAATATCTAAAGAACCAATCACTTCAACCAGTGACTGATCTTTAAGATTTTGATGACCACGGATAACGATTTGTTCACCTGGCTCTATACCTGCAACCACTTCAACAGTATCAGCCTCACGGTAGCCCAAAGTCACAGTACGACGGTTGGCGTTACTACCATCGATGACATATAACGCAAACTCATTGTCTTGGTTAACTAGCGCGTTATATGGCACGGTAATGACGTCATTGTGAGTGTCATAACGCAGCTCTACACGAGTGAACATGCCGGCTTTAAGCGTGGCTTTTTGATTGGGTACTGAAAGCGTCACTTTAAAGGTGCCGCTTTGAGCATCAACAATAGGGCTAATGCGAAGAACGGTAGCGTGAGTGGTGTCTTTAGTGTGCTTGTTGGCAAATATCTGTGCATCTTGGCCTAAGCGAAGGTGCTGCAATTGCTGCTCAGGTAGGTGCACAATGCCGTATAACTCATCTTGATTAACAATATAGAACAGTTCGTCGAACTCTTTAGCCATGTTGCCCGACTTTACAAAGCGGGTCGCGATGACGCCATCAATCGGTGAGCGGATCATGCTTTCTTGTACGTACAAAGCTGCCAAGTCGCGTTTAGCCATTGCTGCTTGTAAGTTATATTCGAGCTTCGCCATGGAGTCAGCACTGAAAAACTCTTTATTACTGATTTTTTTGAGGCGGTTAAGTTCTTGCTCAATAATTTCGACTTCAGCCTGTGAACGGTCTAAATCAAATTTCTGTCTTTTTGAATCGATTACTGCAAGCAACTGTCCTTTAGTGACACGATCGCCTTCTTCCACACTAATTGATTGGATAAGACCGGCAACGCGGGTAACCACTTTGGCTTCTTCTGGTGCTTCAAGTGTTGCCGTGGTGCTATAAAAAGAGGATACATCGCCTTGAATAACGGTTGCGGTTTCTACTGGAACTGCATATTTTTCTTCTTCCTTTACCTCTTCTTCTGCACCACATGCAGAAAGTAGCGCAGCAAGCATAATTGGTAGGATAATTTTGTTGTTATTAAGTGCTTCCATGTCTTTAAACCCATTTAAGTTGTTTCATTACCCCTAACAAAGCATTATATGTGCCAATGTGTATATTGCTTTGAATACAATGGGTTATATTTGTTTGTGAAGGTTGGGTTGGTTGCTTTTGTAACTAATGTAGCGAAAAAGTTTATTTGTTGCGGTTTTTAACAATCGATACAGGAGCTCAAGGAAACTTGTGAAGAATGCCACCAATATGATTTTAAAGTGGGTAGCAGTGGCAGCAACACTTAGCAAAAAAAGCATGCTCGATAAAAGTGATGAACTAGTTATGTTATTGTATAACCGTTATTTTTCGAGTTGATGGTGGATGTGAAAGCTTAGATAAGTGAAGAAGTTAAGTCTTATACGGATTGAAATTAGAGGTGCTTAATCTAATGACTAAACACCTAATATAGTTAATCAGCTGTTCGTTCTGCTTTTTGCTCGCCGTTGTAGATACACATTGCTGAGTTATAGTCGTTATATGCAATGGCATAATTAAAGTCACAGAAATAGGCTGGGTGTTTTGTTGCAACCGCATCACCTGCTTTACATTGATCTTGCATGCCTTCAACTAACGAATCATTGTTTTTTCCTAGGCAAGCTTTGCCAGTTGTACCGTCTGTACAAGCTGTTAGTGAAGATATTGCGACTAAGAGCAGTAGTGCTTTTTTCATTGTAGAAATTCCGTTTAGAAAAAGTGTCATTGTGTCCAACAGATACCAAGGTATTTGGTTTCCCTTAAACATAGAGTTGATATTATTTCTAATATTTCATTTCATAACAACAAGCTAGCACTCAGAATTCACTAAAAGATACTGTTATTGTCAAGTTATAAGAATAGGGCTTGTTGATAAGCGCGTGATAAAAAGTAGCTAAGATTAAGTTGGCGTGAAAAACAAAAATAAGCCGCTATATTAGTAATCAGTCATACCAAAAAGTGCTTTTGGGGAAATTAAATTAGGCCACGTTCTGATGCATATAAAGAAGGTGGCCCTGATGACGGTTAGTGTTTTGGGTTATTTAACTAATGCTCAGCTATCATTGCTGGTGATGAGGTTGCTTACCGCTCTTGAAACAAAGTCTTTTCTCATGCTGGTCGGTTTAACATCTTGATTGAACCAGAAGCTCATCGGCTGATCAAAACCAATACCGTGCATATAATTATAAATAGCTTTTCTTAGACCTTCGCCAAGCATGTCGTGATTGGTTCCGGTTGGGTCGGTAAAATCGACATCATTTTCAGCAAATAAAACCTCTGGTCTCTCAGCAAGGGTAATACCAAAGTTTTCTGGGTTTAAACCTATTGGGCTATGTATGGTCGCGACAAAGCGGTGCCAGTAGGCGGATTGAAAGCAGCCTTGCTGCATCATCTGTCTAACCATTTCTAGCGAATCAACGGTTTCTTGCTCGGTTTGTGTTGGGAAGCCATACATCAGGTAGGCGTGCACTAAAATACCAGCGTCGCTGAAGGCTTTGGTCACCTGAGCGACACGTTCAACGCTAACGCCTTTTTTCATTAGCTTTAATAGTCTATCTGATGCCACTTCTAGGCCACCACTGACTGCAATACAGCCTGAATCAGCTAACAATTGGCAACGCGCTTCGCTAAAGGTGCGTTCAAAGCGGATATTGCCCCACCAACTTATCACTACGCCACGTTCGATGAGTCGTTTAGCGAAAGTGAATAATAGTTTCGGTGGCAGCGCCTCATCAACAAAGTGGAAACCTGTCTCGCCAGTCTCTTCAATAAGCTGCTCAATTCTATCGACTAGAACATCCGCACTCGCTGAGTCAAAACGGTCGATATAATCGAGGCTAACATCGCAGAAGCTACATTTACGCCAGTAACAACCATGGGCAATGGTGAGCTTGTTCCAACGACCGTCACTCCATATACGGTGCATAGGGTTAAGCATTTCACATAAAGACAGGTAATCGTCTAATGGCAAGCCATCATATATCGGTGCGCCAACCTCTGTTTGTGGGATATCTTGCAGCTGGTCATTCTCATTAAAATGGACATAAGCCTCACCGTTTTCATCTTCGGCGAGGAAATAGGTGCGTACAAGATCGTCCACTTCACGCTGGCCTTGAAAATACTCCAGCAAGGTTATGAAAGGGCGTTCACCGTCATCGAGACAGATAAAATCAATAAACTCGAACACGCGAGGATCTTTAAGGGCGCGTAGCTCGGTATTAATAAAACCGCCGCCGACCACAATAGGAATATCGGGATTGATGGCTTTACAGGTTTGCGCAATACGCAGCGCACCCAACATATTGCCGGGGAAGGGCACTGTAAGCGCCACTACGCTAGGTTGAGTTTCCTCAAGATAATGCTCAACTAATTGTTCCAATATTTCAGAGCTAAAGCTCGGTTCACCCATTAAGGTCTCGTAGAGATTATCGAAACTTGGGTTTGCCGCCGCTAACTGTTCGCCATAGCGGCTCACTTCAAAATAGGGATCAACGCCTTGAGTGATAACACTGGACAGATCGTTAATAAATAAGGTGGCTAGATATTTAGCTTTATCTTGTACCCCTAGGTTACCAAAGGCTGCTTGCAATACATCGCCAGATACCGCTTCCATTTGTGTAATAGCATCGAATGCTGGGCCTTCGGGTAGAAAACGGCGCGAGTTAATTCGCATCGCAAGGCTTGGATCTTTTCCTTGCAAAAACCGAATGGCGCTCTCAACAGTAAGATGGTAGCGGTCAAACTCGGCTAAAAAATTAAATATCGCATCAGGCAGTTCGTCATCTTCAAAGTGCTCAAAGTTCTCTTCTACGTGTTGGCGAATAATCTCCAGCGCGGGGGCTGTCATCATCTCTAAGAAAAGTTCAATAGCAGGATCTCGCTGCACCGCCTCATAGCCTTGGGAGCGTAAAAAACCCGTTAAGTACGCCGTTGCTGGATAAGGCGTATTAAGCTGAGTCATGGGAGGGGTCATTAGAAGAACGGTCATAGCCTGCCTTTAAATAGTAAAACTTGAATACTTTGCGTGATGCTTAATGGTAAACAAAGTATGGCAACGAATAGCGCAGCCATAAAATAACAGGCGATTCTAACAAATGGTTTCAATAAAAACCCGAAAATTAGCCAATCAATGATGCTTTTTGACGCTCAAACGCTAAGCATTTGTGCTTTTTTTTAATATAAAGGCACGTCGCGAGTGTATTTGCAGCAGTACTGAGAGTTGGTCATTAGAATCACTTTAGGCTGGCGATAACTCACTTTTGCACCCAAATTGGTTGGCCTTCGAATGAAGACTGATTACATTTTTGACAGGTATGACTAAGCAGCCTGTTTGAACTTGTGATTTCATGGTTATTAATCGCCTCCAGCGGGGGACTGGACAGGATGTCCGAATGTCATGAACACATGGATGTGTAGGAACGACCGCATGTGCAGACACTGCCGTGACACGCTGCAAGTCCATCCTTGGATTCGGCCATGACGTCCATGTCATGGACGGTCACGGCCGTATCTGTACTTGGAACATTGGTGTTTTAATTTGTACTGTAGTGGTAAAGCTTCTAGCACGGAAATGCCCCAAAACGTGTTACTGGCGATAAGTACTACTGATAAGTAAAAAGACAGTTGACCTACTTTTACTAATCGATAAATGACAATTGCTGATTATTTTTGGTTAGGCATAAATACCCGCTTTCACCTTTTCACACTCGTCTGAAACTTACTTAGCTGTTAAGATAACGAATATTTGAGGGCTTTGTTCGTTAATTAAATTTAGGAAACAAAGCCGCAATATGCTGTTGTTAAGTTAATGCTAAATATGCATTTCTACGTTGCTGAGCGGTTTTACTTAGCCTAACCCAGCGAAATAAGAACATGATGATCAGTTTAGTAATTCCACTGACTGTTGCAAGAACGAATAACGGCCAACCATCGCTCAATCCCATGCTGAGAGCAAAAGCTATAGTTGAGATATCCATCATTAGAATGAATTGACTCATTCTTAGATCGACAGCTCCTGTTTGTCCTGAGCGAGCAATCAACATAATCTGGTGATAATAGCCTTGAGCAATTAACAAGGTGACAACAACAATTAGGCTACTTGAAATTAATTTGCTTTCGTCGGTATAAATGTTACCAAAGCTAAGCCCTAAACAACCTAGAATGAAGATCGCTATAGCAACTGATAAACAAGCTGTAGATGACTTATTTTTTCGGTCTTGCCAAATTTCAAATAATATAAGACCCAATAGTAATGATGCTATCAGCCGAGGCCAAACGATATAATGGTTAAATGGTTCGATACTATACCCGTAGATGAAAAACGAAAAATAGGCCAAAAAACTTACCGAGAATTGATTTAAAGATAGTAGTTCAGAACTATTATCTTTTGTTTCTAGATCCTTCTTTCTCTTCCATATTTTTTGTAGTTGAGAAAATACACCGATTAAGCTAATGAGTATAAAGATTGTGTTCAAAAAACCAAGCGTGTTGTATAAATTCATAAAGTTCCCCTTTGTTATTTTGTCGACAACCTTACGTTGGGGTAGTCTTTTTTGTCACATAAACACTATGAATTCTCACTATAATGTCGACAATAGGTGGTTGAGTTGAGTTTATTAACTTCAGTTTTTTTGCATAAAAATTTCGTTCTTTCAGTGCTTCAACAATTGACGATAACTATATAGATTGGCGTTGATTGAGGCCTAACAAATAGCCCATCCAAAGTTAGTTAGCCTTCGATGAAGCTATTTTTGCTTGCTAGCTTAATAGCTATCACTCGCCTCCAGCGGGGGATGCGCAGACACTGCTGAAGCACGCTTCAAGTACGTCCGTGTAAGCTCAGCGAAAAAATCCATGTTTTCGACGGCTTCAGCCGCATCTACATTGGTTAACTGGTGTTTCAATTTATCCCCTTGCGACTGATGCTTAACGCGGAAATGCCCCAAAGTTAGCTAACTTTAGGTTAAACGTGGATTACGTATTCTCATGTAGGTTGAAATGAAGCTGGATATTTATACAGGTATAACTAAAAGTGACTAAAAAGACCCATTATCGCGCAAATAAAGATGCCAAAAACTGTCCTGCTAGGCATCGATAATTTTTTAACATTTCACAAAACCTATAAAAATCAGACTGATGTAAAA
>NZ_BPEW01000054.1 GCF_019654975.1 Shewanella sp. c952 | reverse complement strand
AAACATATGCGAATTGAGCAATTACTGACTAACGCTAAAAAAAACACATGCTCGTTATCAAAATTGCCTCCTACTAATTTAGACAAAAAACCCAGTTTTAGCTGGGTTTTTATCACGCTTTTGACAAATAAATTTAAAATAAACGAGTGCCTTATTTCACATCAAACACTTAGCGTTAATTTACTTTACTGACACTGAATAGTGGTGACTTTGGATCGGGTCCTGTTACGGTAAATTTATAAGTCCCAGCTTCTGTAATATTCAGATGCATATTCGCGCCTTTTGAAGCTAAAATTTGTCCGATATCAAGCGATACATTCTCCTGCTCAGCCGCAGCTCCTAAATCAACTGTAGACCAATCGCCGGTAGCAATCTTAAATTCATTATCACCTACCTCCAGCGCGATATCGACAGTGTAGGTAGACATGCCTTGATAGCTAAAGGCATCAACCTCACCCCAGCCATTCATGCCACCACGAATGTAAACGGTATTACCAGCAAACATCTCAGCTTTAAACACCGTTAAGGTGATCTCGTCTCGATTTGATGCATCAAATATAAACGCATAAGTCGTTGCTTCACCTGCTTCAAAGGTCATGTTGGCGCCACTAACAGCTAACAACTCAGCCACATCAATGCTAACTGCAGCGTCTGATTCTCCAGAACCATAGTCCACTGTCGACCAATCATCTGATGCCACCTTAAACTCATGGTTACCGGCAGCTAATGAAATATCAGCGCGATAAACACCGGCGCCCATGTAAGTTAACGTATCGTCGGTGCCCCAACCATTCATGGCTCCTCGAACAAACACTTCTGTACCAACAAAAGGCTCTTCGTTGTAGACCTTAAGGATCGGTGCCTCTTTATCAGCTGCATTAAACGAGAACACATAGGTCGCATCGATAGCCGCAGTAAAATGTAAGTTTGCACCAGAGCGAGTTAATGGCTCATCGACACCCTCTTCAACTTGTGCCTCTTCAGCAGATAACCCACCAAAATCAACGCTGCTCCAATCAGCCGAGGCAACTTTAAACTCATAGTCGCCAGCCGCTAAAGTAATCGCAATGCGGTACTCGCCATCTCCAACGTAAGTTAACTGGTCAGTTTCGCCCCAATCGTTCATGCCACCACGCACAAAGACTTCGGTGCTGCCAAACGGCACCACATCTGGTGCACCAACAGTAGCGTTAGCAGCCAGGCCAGCACCTTGTGCATCTCTCTGGGCTTTAACAAAGACGGCACTGGTATAAGCAGGTACGGTAAAACTACCTTCCCCCTCTCCGGCGCTAAAGCTTGCCCCGGTTACAGTAGAGTCAACCGACGACATTAATGTTGGGTGGAGCTCAAAGCCTGTTGCTGTCGGTATAGTGTGGCTGACCTCATTGGCACTAGCATTGACCATCACGACCAACGCATCGATAGCAGGGTCTAAGTCAACCAAGTCTGTGCCATCATCAATACTCATCACAATCACACCTTGAGTTTGACGCTTACCAACGTTATGGAAACCGACACGCTCTATGATCTCTGCTTCGGTTGTCAGTCTAAATAATGGGCTCTGACTACGAATATTTAGGAACTCGTTAAAGACATTAGAAGCCATCTCAATTTCAGACATTGATGCAGCCGCATTAGGGTTGGCCGAGATCCCAGCAATCTGCTGCCACTTAGCTTCATTATCCTGTTTTCGAGGTAAACCAACGTTCCAGTTATGGCTATTTTTAGTGAAATCAACCCAGTTAAACCAGTCTCCGGAGTCATAACTGTTTCTGTCCATTGATTTTGATCTTAGTAGGTCTCCGCCCATTTGTAAGAATGGGATCCCTTGACTGAGTAACGGCAATGTCGCGGCGATATTCTGCACCCGCACACGCTCATCTAAGCTCATTCCAATTGGATTTTTATATTGCAGATTATCCCACAGTGTTTCGTTATCATGTTTAGAGACATAGTTAATACTGTCGGCAGGATCTAAAGTGTAAGCCGTTGGCTGGCTATTCCAGCTAAAGCTGCTGCCCTTTGCCGAATTGCCATTGAAATCTTTAAGGATGTAGTTTTTAAGATTACCGGCCATCGATAGACGTAAAGTATCTTGGTCACGCAGCGCGTCATCCGATGCTTCGACTTTAAACAGGTTACCGCCGCGGACACTTTCTCTAATACGGTCATTAAAGGTACCCACTTCACTGCCTGCCATATTGGCCTGTGTGGCTTGCTCAAATAATCGGTTATCGGCGACTTCGCCAAAGTTCCAGCCTTCGCCATAGAAGTAATTATCGGCATCGACCGCTTGTACAGCAGTGCGAGCATTGAGAATACTCTGCTTAGGCATGTGCCCCATCACGTCAAATCTAAAGCTGTCAAAGCCGTACTCTTTAGCTAAAATCACCATAGAGTCACTGACAAATTTATCCATCATACGATGTTCGGTCGCGGTATTTTCACAGCAAGTTGAACGCTCAATGACGCCAGACTCTTCGTTATAACGGTGGTAATAACCCGGTACGAGCTTGTCGAGCACTGAGTTGTCCCAAAGTCCCGATGAGCTGGTATGGTTATAAACCACATCAAGCACCACTCTTAACCCCATATCATGCAGCGCTTTGTTCATCGCTCGCAGCTCTAATACTCGTGCAGTGCCTTCGCTTGAGCTGGCATAGCTGCCTTCTGGCGCGATAAAGTGATGTGGATCGTAACCCCAGTTAAAGCCATCGAGGCCGCGCATGGCTTCAACAATCGCCTGCGCGTCAGCTGAGCCTGGTAGGCTGCCTGCTAATACTGTCTCAATGGTTGCGGCTTTATTTTGAGTGCTACAGGCATCTGCTGCATCATCAATTTTGTCGCACAACATACCTAAGGTATCAGTTAACTCAATGCGCTCTGCACTGTCTTCGTTGATACTGGCGATATCAGTAACAGGTAGCATGTGGAAGTGAGTTAAACCATTCGCCACCAGCTTTTTAAGGTGCTCAACCGGCGCTGTGCCCTGTTCTGTAAAAGCTAAATACTTACCGCGGTTAGCTTTAGAGGTACTTTCATCACGAATACTAAAATCGCGTACATGGCCTTCATAGATCACCGCATCTTCAGGGTTACTAATAGTGGCGACGCTATGGTCGTCCCAACCTTCAGGCTTTAAATCATCATCGCTTAGATTAACAAATTGGCTGTAACGCCCATTGGTTGACACATTAAGCGAGTATGGGTCAGTTGCTTCAACGGTCTCTAACTGTTTAGTCAAAGGGTGGTAAACCGTCACTTCAAAGCGGTAAAACAGCCTATCAAGGCTCATATCGCCTTTGAATGACCAGACCCCGGTCATCGCATCAAAGCTCATCTCTTCGCTACGATTTAAGCTCTTATCAGCGTTGTAGATATTAAGTTTTAGCGCTTGAGCCGTTGGCGCCCACACTGAAGCGGTTACACTACCATCACTATAGTCGAGCCCAAGTTTAGCTTCATCGGCATCGGTTTCTCCTGCCGTGTAAAGAGCATCTAGCACCTTAGCGGCCTGCACAAAGGTCGCAGCCACTGGCACGTCATCGCCGTTATGGGCAGCGACAACCAATTGTGCTTTGACAATAGCTTTAGCTTCATCAGCGGTTAGATTGGTGCTGTAAGCTTTCCAGTCAGCCATATGCGGGATCAGTGCTTTTTGTGCATCGCTAAGTTCAACAGCGGTTAAGGCAACAGTTTCACTATTAAGTATTCGGTCAGGTTCCGCTTCAACGCTAATATCTGCATTCAGAGAGTAATGCAGCTTAAAGTTACTGATATCGGCATCATCTTGATTCCAAATGAGTGTGTCAGCATCAAGCCAGTGTGCACTCATGCCAGTTATCGATAACGGCTGCACGCCTAAGCTTAATATCGGATATTCAAAAACCGACGGTTCGCCGTGCAGGGTAAAGTTCATTCGCACAAATGTTTCATCATCTTGCATCAACGGCATACTTAAATCGCCATCACCAAGCGCCTTGCCCGAGCCTTCTGTGCCAATGTGAATAATGAAGTTACCGCAGTCGCTGTAGCCCTCTTTCAAATTCACAATCCAGTAGGCACCGTAGTTAGGATCGATACCATCAAACTGGTGTCCGTCGGCCCAATCGGAGCTATCGAACGGTGCAGCATAGGCATCACAAGTATCGTTGTTCCAAGTGTGCAACCGATAACCATCATAAGTGGGGTCACTTGGACTGTTGTCAGCGTCCTGTACATTGTTGTAATACACTACGGCTTGATTGGCGGCAGGGGTGAATACCGGCGCGGGTAAAGTTGGGTCTGCGCCAACAATACACTGCTCATTGTTTTCATCGGGAACCGTTGGAGCTGGGCAACTAATGGGTTCAGGAGCAACACAACTGGTGCCAGCGGCATCCGGCACCATTGGCACATTACAAGTAAGTAATACGCTACCTGGTTCTGACGAATCTCCGCCACAACCCGCTAAACTCAACGCACTGATAGTCAGTGCTAAAAGAGAGATATTATTAGAGATCCTCGACATGAGTGATTTCTCCTAAATTATTTAATCGTTGATTTAAGCAAGCCGCGTCTTTTTATTTCTGATTGATGCAACGACTTGCCTGGATTGAATTTTTTACAACTGTCACTACAGCGTGAAGGTCATCCCCAGATAAAACTCCCGGCCAAAGTACTGCAATGTGCCGGTTTGGCTTTCATTGCCAAAGTAACTTTTGGTGGGTTCATCGGTGAGGTTATTCACTTGAAATAGCACGCCTATTGCGTCATTGACTTGATATGAGGCTTGGTAATCAACCACGGTTTCTGCCGCGAAATTGACGACCTGATTATTAATCGCAACTTGTTCAGAAACGAACTCATCTCGATAGCGCGCACTAACACGTGTTTCAAAGCCTTCATAGGAGTAGAACAGCGTTGCACTGGCTACATTGTTTGATAGACCCGGCAGCGATTGCGTTTGCTCATCACCACCAAGCGTTGTGGTCGTTTCGACTTCACTCTCAGTGTAGGAGTAACTTAAGTTCAACCCAAGACCATTAAGGCCATCAGGTAATGCAGTAAAGACTTGGGTATATGCCAGCTCTAGACCACGTATATAACCGCCTTTATTGTTGTTTACCGCTGTCGTGTAAACACCATTAGTGGTTTCAATCTGCTCACCACTGACAGGATCTTCGATGCTGTCGGGCACGTTAAAACCGTTACCAGCAAAGTCAAAATCGTCGATGGCTAACTTTTCAATGAATGAGTCGATATTTTTATAGAACAGTGCGGCGACAATGGCGCCGTCAGGTAGGTAATACTCATAAGAGATATCATATTGATCGGCATAGAACGGCTTTAAGAAAGGATTATTCTCGCTCGAACCATTGATCACCCCATCATCGCTAACATTGGCACTAGCATCACCGGCTAAGCGGTTAATCGGTGGACGAGACATCACTTTAGCCGCAGCAAAGCGGATTTGAGAGTCATCCGTCACCTTAAAATTAAGGTTCAGTGATGGTAGATAATCGGTGTATTCAATGCCTTTAATGGTCGGCGCATAGTAGTTGTTTACAATACCAACACCGTCAACAATATATTGAGCACCTAAGCTAGGGTCGCCTTTCACGTTCTCTAGTAGGGTCGCTGACTGGTCAGTGTCAACACGACGCAAACCTAAGTTACCGGTAATCGGTAGATCGCCAAGCTCCATGTCAAAATTAACCATCACATAAGCAGCTAAGATTTTTTCGTAAACTTCGCCACTTTGCAGTACCGACCACGAGTAGTTGCTGGTATAGCCTTTTGCATCATCAACCCCATCGGCATTGCCCCAAGTTTGCACCGGTTGTGGCGTACTATCAGGGAACCAAGCAGCAAGCGCTTTATCTAAGTCAATCGCTAAATACGACGGGAAGTAGTTGAAGTCCCCCTCCCAATCTACCACTGTGGTCATGTCATCAGTTAACCGTAATGGCGGCTCAGTCGCTGAAAACGCGCCATCATTACCATATTCAAATACAGAACGGTCGTTGGAGTAGGTTCTGTCTGAGTAGCGTGCGCCAAACTCAATCGAGGCAATGTAGTCGTTATCTAGCTCATATTTAAAATCTAACCGATAGGCTTTAACTTCATCCTCATTGACAAAAGGATAGATCCCATACTTACTGACCATCACCTTATCAATATCGGAAAAAGCTCCAGCTTGATTAAAGCCAACGTTAGGCAGGTCTAAACCGTTTAACTGGTAATTAATCGCTACATTTTCATCGAAAATTGGCGCGTCTAAAGTGGCATCTTCAGCGACATTGGCCCACAGTAAACCATTTCTGAAATCACTTTTAGCCGCAGAGTAAGACACATCGGCGGAAACACTCAAACTGTCGGTAGCCTGCCAAGTGCCGTTAATGCCAAAGCTGTCGACTTCATCATAATCTTGGTTATCATCGTTGACGATTTCAACGCGAGTATAGCTTTGTGAGGTGCGGTTAAAGTTACCACCGGTAACAGCATTACCGTCAAGCACTGGGTTAGCAACCGCCGCGTTAGGCCCGCCTAACTTGACTCGATAACCTCGAGCAAATGCTTCGCTATCAAAACGCGACACAAAAGCGTCAGCCTTCAGGGTAAACGTATCATTAGGTGCCCATTCTATTGCGCCCATATAGCCATTTCGAGTCTCAACACCACCTAAGTGCTGCACTTCAAAGCCTTCACTGATGTACTCTTTAGCAGCATCTGTACCTTGTGGTCCATTGCTATCATCTGCCAGCCCATCAACATCTTTAAGATCGTTATAAGCCAAACCTATAAATTGTGTCGCTACACTGGGCTGCTCTAATCGGGCATAGCCCAATGCGACACCTAAGGTGTCGTCAAAATACTTACCTTGATAAGAAAAGCTCAGGCGGTGACCATAGTCCTCGGCGCCGTAAACCTCACTGGCGCGATCGTTGTACATGCCGCGCACGTTAGCAACAAAGCTATGCTGCTTATCAATAGCCAATGGGCTAGCGGTGGCAAGCTCGACCGTTCCGGCGACACCACCTTCAATTAACGAAGCTTTAGGTGATTTGTAAACGGCGGCTGATGTAATGAGCTCTGAAGGGTATTGGTCAAACTCAATGCTGCGACTGCCACTGGTTGAGACCTGCTCACGGCCGTTCAGTGTTGAAAATACAAACCCGCCCGACATACCACGAATATTAATTTCTGCAGCTTGTCCGCCAGTACGTACCGCGGATATTCCAGGTAGGCGCGTCAATGCGTCCGCCATAGAAACATCAGGGAGCGAACCTAAATCATCACTACTTAACTGCTCAGATACCGTATCGCCATAACGCTTTTGGTTAAGCGAGTCGATAAGACTACGGCTATACCCCGTCACCTCAATGCGCTCAATCTCTGGTTCATCAGTTTCAGCTTCTGCTTTACTGGCTTCAGCAGCCACGACTGTGGTTTGTGTTTTTTTATCTTCTGCTGCTTGCAGAGGCTGAACAAAAAAAGCGCCTCCCAACCCTGCAGCAGCTAGCGCTAATGTAAGAACACTGGGTTTAAAGTGTGACATTGGTTTTCCCCTTCGTCTTGCGACTTTTTTAGTGACCCAATGTCTACATATACGACTCAGACTAAGCTGACATTAGGCTTATTTTTAACAGCCATACTAGCCAAGGTTGAATTTTAACCACAACACACTGCATACGTATTCATAACATTTAGATAACAACCAGAGAAAAGCAAAATCGTTTAAGCATTTGAATAAATGCAATTAAACTATCAATCACAGTATGTATTTTCATGGGTAGATTTTAACGAGGAACCATTTTTTGCGACATGCATCGCAAGCTCTAAATCTTTACATGCAAACGCGAATAAAAACAGTTATCAATAAGCTTTATTAATGTAGAATGTTGCTCCAGTTTATAAATTTAGACCCTCTAAACTTACGTCTAATATACGGATGCATTCACTTTGTTCTCACTAAACTCTAATGTTAAGCCTTTGATTGACTCTCAAGCGTTTAATATTGTTTCTCGATTACTTGCCGCTATATTTGCTGGTTATCTAGTGGCCGCGACAGGGTCGGGTCTGCTAGCCATTGTGATTCCTCTCGCGCCCGCTCAAAGCACCTTGACCGCAATGATGCTGTCATTTTCAATTTATGCCACAGCCATTATCTGGGTGTTCAGCGTAAGGAATCATTTTGTTGCTTGGCGAGATCTGCTCAGTTTGAGCTGTATTTTTTATCTGTTGATTAGGTTGATAAACTAACCATGAAAGAGAACTTTTTTCGCAGCATGACTTGGCTGCACACCTGGGTTGGTTTACTTGTCTGTTGGGTATTGCTGTTAATTTTCTTTGCCGGGACATTGAGCTACTATCGGCACGATATTAGCCTTTGGACTAAACCAGAACTGCATAAAAATGTTATTCAAAGTTATGATGCGAGCCTCATAGAGCCTGAATTAAACAAGGCTCAACATTACCTAGCTCAGCATGCGGATGGCGCTCGAGATTGGCGGATTAACTTTCCTACTGACCGCAAACCTTATCTAAGCTATAGCTGGCAAACGCAGCCAGAAGCGGGTCAACGACGTGGCCAATTTATCGAGCATTTGGTGCAAAAGGGTCAAGAGCAACTTATCACCGATGTTCGCCAAACAAAGGGCGGTAACTTTTTCTATCGATTGCATTTTGATCTGCACTATATGCCAGCCAAAATTGCCCGTTGGATTGTCGGTTTTTGTACCATGTTTATGTTGATTGCTTTAATCAGTGGCATTGTGATTCACAAGCGCATTTTTAAAGATTTCTTCAGCTTTAGGCGCAACAAAGGCAGTCGCTCGTGGCTTGATGCTCACAACGTAAGCTCGGTACTTGCCCTACCCTACCATTTGATGATCACCTACACAGGTCTGGTCACCTTAATGGCGATGTACATGCCTTGGGCTGTAATTACAGCATACGATGGTGACTCACAAGCCTTTCGTAAAGAGTTAAGACCAAGTCGCGTACAAGTTAAACCGATTGGCGAAACTGCAGACATGGTGCAACTAAGCTCTTTACTGCCCCAAATCCAGCAAATTCTTGGTGACATGCCCATTAGGCAAGTGGTTATTAATAACCCTGGAGACCGAAACAGCAGAGTTAATATTTACAAAGATACCGGCGAAATGGTAACTGACAGAAGAACCGCCATTGTGTTTGATGCGGTAGATGGCAAATTGCTCAACAGCGGCGTAGAGCCTGATTCTGGTGCACAAAACACCCACGACACCTTAATCGCCCTGCACACCGGCCGCTTTTCTGGCCCAGCTTTACGGTTACTTTTCTTTATCTCCGGGATCATGGGCTGCGCCATGATTGCCACCGGCACGCTATTGTGGGCCAATAAAATTCGCCAAAAGCAACAAAAACAGTTAAAGCAAGGCAATAAAGCCACATTTGGGCTGCGGTTAGTTGAAGGATTAAACCTCACCTTTATCGCCGGTTTACCACTGGCGGCGAGTGCGTTTTTCTATGCTAATCGATTACTCCCCCTTGATATGGTTAATCGCGCGCAATGGGAAGCCAACAGCTTTTTCTTGGTGCTGGCGATTCTTGGTGTTATCGCTTGCTTCAAGCGTACATTGTCAGTTTGGCGCGCAGTATTAGCGCTATCGGGGCTGAGCTTAATCGCCATTCCGCTGCTCAATGCCTTAACCTCAGATAGCAATCTGCTCAATAATATGAGCCAAGGACAATGGTCACTAGCAGGATTTGACATCATTTGCAGCATAATTGGACTGTGCATACTGTTTGCCCGTAGCAGGCTTGCTCAGCAACAAAAACAGCCTGTAAAGCCGCAACATAATGATTCAATGTCTCATTTACCTCTAGGCAGATCTGCAATGAATAAAGAGGCATAACGGCTATGTTGAGTTTACTAGGATTCAGTTACATCGCATTTAGTCTATTAGCTCTGGCTATGTTCTCTCATCATAGAGAAGCCTTAGGCTTTGCCCCGAGTGATAAGCGCAGTAGAGTTTTATCAATAACAGGTTGGTTTGGCCTAGCGTTAACCTATTGGGGTTGCACGTTGCTACAAGGTTTTGCGTACGGCAGTATTATCTATTTTGGCCTATTGGCAGTTGCGGGGTTGTTGGTAGTGATAACTTTAAGCTACCGCGCTCAGTTTATGCCTTATGCTATGGGATTAAGTGCAATTGTCAGTACGATACTTTTGCTCATCCCATCTGCACTTTAAGTTGCCACAATAGCCTTAAGCTCGAATGCTAGCTTAAAATATTATATACCCGTTCTACCTGAAGATGCTGGATTCAGTGGGAATTTAATGGGCTTTAATCACAGGTTCTTTGCTCCATGCTGAACCTAAGCACCTACATCCATGTAGGCGAGGCATTGATTGCCATTAATGGTCGTTCCCTTGGTAAAATCAATAACACGGAGTAAAGCCCATGCTTTTTATATAAGAAGCGCCCATCGCAGAAGGCTTTGTGCCTGCCCACTTCGTTGTTGCACTCACTTAAAAGGGAATAACCATTTCCACATTAGTACGCCTAGAATTGAACAGGCACAATGCCTCTGAAACAAGCATATTCGAGTAGAACGGGTATATGCCCTTCGATGACGAGTCGCTGGGCATATTTTTAAACTAAATATTACACCGCAAACACGCCTTGACTGAGAGAGTGCTTTGTTAACAGCGCCCTCGGCTAAACCTAGTAAAAATACCTGTTCGCCATTGATTCAGTTCACATTCAGTTTCAATCACTTAGAATACAGCATATTAAAATATTTTTGATGACTGAGGTTATATGCAAGTATCACAGCCCCTTACCCAAACTGTTACTCAGTCCCCGGTTCAAAACTCGGAAAAAAGTCCGCAAAATAACGCGCAACAGAACACACAACCAAGCTCAGGCAACGCCCTTAGCCACGCAGCACAACCCGATACCGTCAACCTTTCAGCCAACGCAATGGCCTTGGCAGCAAAAGACAACTCATCTGCAAAAACAGTTGCTGCAACTAATGAAGCAGACATTTTACCTGTAGAGCCCAAGCTGCCTAATGAAGGCGAAAAGGTAGAGGATTATGTTGACTACAAAAAAGCTAAGGCACAGTACCAGCTTTATGCTGATATCGTCGGCGTAGCCACTGGAAACAGCAGTCTAACGCCAGCGTCAGCTTATTACTTATCTAATAATGATGACGCACGTGAAGCCGTCGTTAACAACAAAGCTCAGCAACAACAGCAGGCGGTCATGCAAACCTACGTTGAAACGACTCAAACTATCAATATCTATAGCTAGGTCATACCCCATCAAAAAAGCCGCATTAGCGGCTTTTTTTATCCCAATACAATCCAATTAGAAATTAATCCCTTCAACACTCGGTCTGTTGAGAGCTGAAGCAACCCGCTAATTGGGTGATGCTGATTTACCCAGCTTTAATCACATCCATGTCATACCATGGAGTTGGGTTGATCGGGCATCTAAAGCGAACGCCTTCTGCTGTCACTTCAACGATATCACTGCGAAGTGTTTTACCGGGTTCAATTGGGAACATATCTAACGCTTCATGAGTAGTGAAGTTTTGCAGCTGAAAACCAACTAATTTACCAGCCTTATTGGTAATAATAAATTGGTACTTACCCGGTTTTAATGACGCTAATGTATCTTGGGCACTGAAGTAACCACCGTGTTGGTCTAAGTAAATTTCTACCACACCGTCGGCATTTTGAGTCGGGGTTGCTGCTGACGTTGCAAAGCTAAACACCAGTGCTGTCATTAGCATTATTTGAGTGATGAACTTTTTCATTTTCTATTCCTTAATGATGTGTTTGAACTAACAACACCAGAATAGCGAGCTAGAGAAAAAGAGAGTATGCCTGAGGGTCTGCGCTTTATGCCTGATCGTCTAATCTTATTAAATAAGCCGTCTTAATACATAGTTTCTAGAATTTAACTTACAACATAAAATGGTTATCAATGATTGATATCAACAGTTTACTTGCAGGTTTTCACCTTAACGCGACGATTTTTCATCGCTCCTTACTTTGTAACACTTGGAGTACAGACACCTCCGGCAGTGGACTGGCGAGCTTTCACTTAGTTAGCCAAGGTCAGGCGTATTTATATTGTGATGATATTAATGCCCTTGAATTAACCGCTGGTGACTTAGTGGTTTTCCCCCATGATGCGCCCCATATTATCAGCAGCAGTGATAACGAAAAAACAGCTGCTAGCATCGATAGCTTTATCGCCTACCCAATGGCTCACGGATCAAGCGATCAAACAGGCTTAATATGCGGTTACTTTGATTTTTGTGAAGACAAAAGCCACCCTCTGATCAATCAACTGCCAGCCTGTATGGTGATCCATAAACATCAGCAACAAGGCGCACTTGCTGGCATAGTCCAAAGCCTTATTGAAGAAGCAAAACTGGGAATACTGGCCAACGAGGTGATTTTATCGCGGTTAAGTGAAGTCTTTTTCTTAAATCTAATAAGAAAACTATCCTTAGATGAGCAGACCAGTATTGGTCTATTCAAAGCGTTACAAGATCCAAAAATGAATAAGGTACTGCATGCAATCAATACCGACTTAGCTCAGCCTTGGACCGTAAACACTATGGCCGAAATAGGTGGCTATTCACGGGCAAGTTTTGCTAGTTACTTTAAAGCCTATCTTGAACTGACCCCGCTTGAGTATTTAACTAGACTACGCTTATCACAAGCACAGAAACAACTACGCGCAGGCGACAGTGTTTATAAAACAGCGCTCGATGTTGGCTATCAAACCGACGTCTCTTTTGCGAAAGCCTTTAAACGCTACTTTGGCTATGGGCCTGGCAGCAGTCGTAAAAGCAATACATTAGCTTAGCGCTACTAATTTCATTCAGCTTAGCCGTCGTTAAGTTGACCCATAATAAACAAGAGGTTACTTTCACTCTTTTGGCTGCGAGTAAACAATATGAGTTTTAATATAGATATTAGCTGGATAGCAGCAGACACACCGGCTACAGAGCCTGCTAGTTTTTGTCGCGATCACAGCATTGTATTTGGCAGCGGCCAACAAGTTAGTGCGTCATCTGCGCCTGAGTATAGTGGCAACAGTGCCTTTGTTAATCCAGAAGAGAGCTTATTAGCTGCGTTATCTTCCTGTCATATGCTGACATTTTTAACCATCGCTCACCTGAAGCGCCTGCCCGTTGTCAGCTACCATGACCATGCAGAAGCCGAACTTGGTAAAAATGAGCAGGGTAAACTGTTCGTCAATAGAATCACTTTAAAGCCGCAAATAACCTTTGCCGAAGGGGTTGAAGTGACTGAAGATGTTATCGCTAAAATTCATCAAAAATCTCACGCAAACTGCTTTATTGCCAATAGCCTTAATCCAGATACCGTTGTTGAGATCCTGACTAAATAGTTAGCTGAATAACCCCGCTACAAGCTAACTTTCCCAGTAGAAAATTAGCTTGTATTGCAATTATTCAACCTCTCCTATTCAAGCGAAAAACACCTGCAGTCAGAAAGCCTAATTTAGCAATTATCATCATTAGTTCGATTCTATTCGCATAAAAAAACGCGACTTTTCGCTAGTTAATTCAAAAGCCTAAAAAATAAATTAATTTCAGAGTACACGCGTAAGCTTATGAAATTTTTATAGTTAATATTCATCGCCATTCAAAAAACTAAACAAGCGTTTAAATTTATCGTTTGAAAATTTGATCTATCGCTCATTTTGTGACGTAATGTGAACCATACTTCTGGTCGGACGAGCATCGAAAATGAGCATTAGAACTAAACTAAAAAAAGTATTACCGAGCATTTCTACTACTGAACAAGAAGCACTCGACGCTGGCGATGTGTGGTTAGAAGGTTCAATTTACCAAGGCGTGCCTGACTTTGCCGCTCTGCGCGATATTCCTGTAGCAACCTTGTCTGCGGACGAACAAGCGTTCCTCGACGGTCCAGTACAGACATTGATAGAGATGGTTGATGATTTTGAAATTCAGCGCAGTAAACATCTACCAGAGAACATTCTTAACTTCCTTAAAGAAAACAAATTCTTCTCTCTTATCATTCCAAAGTCATTTGGCGGCCTAGAGTTTAGCCCTTATGCCAACTCCACTATTGTTGCGACTATCGCAGCAAAAAGCTCAGCAGTCGCTGTTACCGTTATGGTGCCTAATTCACTCGGTCCGGGCGAGCTGTTAATGCATTATGGTACTTCAGCCCAACAAGATTACTGGTTACCGCGCTTAGCAAACGGTCAAGAGATCCCTTGTTTTGCTTTAACTAGCCCTGAAGCGGGTTCAGATGCAGGCGGAATTCCTGATATTGGCACCGTGACAATGGGCGAATATCAAGGTGAGCAGGTCTTAGGTTTAAGCGTGACTTGGGATAAGCGTTATATCACTCTTGCTCCTATTGCGAGTGTACTTGGTCTGGCCTTTAAGGTTGAAGATCCAAATGGCCTACTTGGCGGTAAAGAGAACTTAGGCATCACTTGTGCCTTAATCCCAAGAGCACATCCTGGTGTCGAGTTAGGTAATCGTCATGATCCAATGGGCATTCGTTTTTATAACGGTACCACTCGCGGCGAGAATGTATTTATACCGATGGACTTTATTATTGGCGGCCAGAAAAATATCGGTCGCGGCTGGGCAATGCTTGTAGCATGTCTAGGTGCAGGTCGCGGTATTTCACTGCCAGCTTTAGGTGTGTCAGTTAGCCAATGTTCATTTAAGTCTTCTGCTGAATATGCTGCAGTGCGTGAACAGTTTGGTCTATCAATTGGTAAGTTTGAAGGTATTCAAGAAAAGCTTGCTGACATTGCAGGTAAAACTTATTTGCAAGAAGCAATGCGAGTACTTACCACTGAAGGCTTGGGCCTTGGCTTAAAGCCCTCGGTTGTGACCGCAATTGCCAAATACCATATGACAGAACTGGGTCGTGACATTCTTGACTCTGCAATGGACATTCAAGCCGGTAAAGCGATTCAAAATGGCCCTCAAAACACGTTAGCCTCTGGCTATGTTGCCCAGCCAATTGCTATCACAGTTGAAGGCGCGAATATTCTGACCCGTAACCTGATGATTTTTGGTCAAGGCGTGATGCGTTGTCATCCGTACTTGCAAAACATGGTTGAGTCTATTCACTCTAACGAAAAGCAAGCAGATAGAGTGTTCAACGGCATTTTACGCAAAACCATAAGTTACAGTGTAGGTAACAGCTTACGCGCCTTTAAGCTTGGGTTACTGCCATTCACCTCAGCAGCAAGCTCAACACTTTCAGAAGTGAAACCTTATGAGCAATCGGTTCATAAGTTAGCCTCGAAGTTAGCAGTCTATGCCGATTTTTCACTACTCGTGCTAGGCGGCAAGTTGAAGCAAGCTGAGATGCTATCAGCACGTCTTGGTGATGTAATGAGCTACCTATACGCAGCAATGGCATCAATTCGTTACTATGAGCAAAAGCTATCCGCTAGCGAAAGAGCAGAAGCAGCGCCTTACTTCCATTACGCGACTCGCTGGTCACTTTGCCAAGCAGAAAAAGCATTATTGGACTTCTTAGATAACTTCCCGTCATCAGCAACTCGCAAATTCATGCGTTTAATCACCGTCACTTACTCACCTAAGATGACAAAGATCAACGATGACTTAGTCCGTGAGTTAGCCGAACAAGCCCAGCTAAACACTGAGTTTAAAAAGCACCTAACCCACCTTGTTAAGCCAGTGGCTGGCGACGGTAACTACATCAACGAGCAAGCATACCTAGCTAAGATGGAATGTTTACCACTGCTTGCTAAGGTGAAGAAAGCTATAAGAGCCCGCACCTTTAAGCCAGGTGTTAGATTCTCGCTGACCTTAGATGCTGCACTTGAAGCTAAAGTGATCAACGATAGCGAACATCAATTGCTGCAAGATTATAATCTGAAGCGTGAGCGTGCTATCCGTGTCGACGAGTTCGATTTTGATATGAATCTCATCACAGAAAAAGCTGACCTAAAAATTGCTAACTAATACCAATCGGTATAAAGGTTTGGTCGCTCAACGAGAGTTTAGCGGTTTTGAGGCAAGGCAGTGAGTGAAGTACATAGTTGCTCTACGTTCAAGCTCATTAACGCAGCATCACAGCCGCTAAAACTCGCCTGAAAGGAGTGTTTTGGGCTTCCTACTTCAGTGTTGGATAAAGGCAAAAGGGAACAATTATGGCAATTATCCGCCTTGAATTAGTTCGCCAAAAACACTCTGAGTAGACCAACTACTTATGCCGATTGGTATATGCCTTTTTAAGGAGCTTTAAATAGAAAATGGCCGTTTTGTTTACACAAAACGGCCATTTTTATCTATGTATCAATGCATCAATGCATCAATGCATCAATGCATCAATGCATCAATGAATCCTACACCTTATCTAAAGTCCGCGACTCACTACTCCAGTTCAGGTGATATTTCTCACCAGCAGGCTTATCGGTGCGCTCGAAGGTATGCGCACCAAAGAAGTCACGTTGACCCTGTAACAAGCTCGCAGGCAACCGTTCGCAGCGGTAACTATCGTAATAAGCCAGTGCCGAACTGATACATGGCGCAGGAATACCGCTCATCACCGCGGCAGATACCGCATAACGCCAATCGGTTTGTTTTTCAGATAATGCCTCGGCAAATGTTTCCGCCATCAACAGATTCTCAAGCGCTGCATCTTGCTGGTAAGCCTGAGTAATCGACTGTAGGAAAGTGGCACGAATAATACATCCGGCACGCCATATTTTAGCTATTTCAGCAAAATCTAACTGCCAGTTTTGCTCTTTGGCTTGCATCGCCATCAACTGGAAGCCTTGGGCATAACAGGACACTTTAGCGCAGTATAAAGCGTTTTCTAACTGAGCAATAAATGCCTGTTCATCGCCATTATTAAGGCTCGCAATTGAAATGCCTGTTGGGCCAGCAAGTTGTTGACTCAGCGTTTGTCGCTGAGATTTTTGGGTACTGACAGCTCGGGCATAAACGGCTTCAGCAATAGTAGGAGCTGGGCAACCAATTTGTAAACTGCTCACTGCAGTCCACAGTCCAGTGCCCTTTTGCCCGGCTTTATCGAGGATCATATCCACAAGCGGCGCACCAGTTAATGGGTCGGCTTGCTGTAATACATCAGCACTAATCTCCATTAAATAGCTATTAAGCGAGCCTGCGTTCCAACGCTCAAACACTTTGCCTACTTGAGCTGGTGTGTAACCCAGTCCATCGCGTAGCAGTTGGTAGGCTTCACAAATAAGCTGCATATCGGCGTATTCGATACCGTTATGTACCATTTTTACGTAATGACCTGAACCTGATGGGCCAATGTAAGTGGTGCAAGGTTCACCCTCTTTGACTGGGTTACCGGGCTCAAAGCGCTCAATAGGCAAACCTGTTTTGGCGTCAACCTTAGCGGCAATCGCTTGCCAGATGGGTTCGATGCGATTCCAAGCTGTTAAGCTGCCACTCGGCATCAAAGAGGGGCCAAAACGGGCTCCCACTTCACCGCCAGAAACGGCGCAGCTAAAAAACAAGAAATCATTGGTGTAACGCTTTTCTCGCTCAACCGTATCAGTCCAAAGACTATTACCCGTATCGATAACAATATCATCAGCTTCGATACCCGCTTCGATAAGCGACTTGCACACACCATCAACGGGCGCGCCTGCTGGCACGGACAATAGCACTACACGCGGTTTCTCTAATTTAGATAACATTTCAGAAATATTATTACAGCCATTGATACGCGCATCAGCTGTATTATTTAGATACTTAATACGTTCTAATTCTTCTTGGCGAACAACCCCTTGTACCTTGTCAGCATCGAGGTCGAATGCAGCAACTCTATATTGGTTATCAGCTATATTAAGCGCAAGGTTCTTACCCATTACGCCAAGGCCTACAACGCCAATATCATAAAGCTCGGTTTGATTATTCATTTAAGTGTTATTCCGCAGGTCACAGAGAATTTCCTATCTATTTTAGTCGTAAATTCAAAAGACTTTGCTGACAGGATAGGTTTTATTTTGTTGCGGATTATACAGACTTTGGTAACTAAATTACTAGCTTTGTCACGAGTTGCCACTTAACTTTTACTAGCTTGTTCTATATAAAGAACAGTGAATCCTCACCAAGAAATAGCCAGCGGTATTGAGCCTTGTATATAGCTGAATCGAATCATCTGTTACTGCTGTAAGTGCTAGGCAGGATGTTGAGATGTCGTCATTCCATGAATATGCAGATACTGCTTAGGCTAACCTCTAGTTCGTCCATGTAGGCCAGCGAAAGCATCTTTGATTTCGACGGTCTTTACCTTACCTATACTAGGTATTTGATGTCTATATCAGACCGTAACTGTTCGGCTGCTAATTCGGAAATGCGCCAAAGTTGCTTAGCCCTCTATTATTTATCAAGCTTCGCTTGACCTAAGTCGTGGCGCTTCGCCCACACTCGGCCAAAAGGGGATCAACAGCAATAACCTCTTGGAGCACCCCTGCCGCCCCGACGAAGTTGTCTCCCTCGCACTTATTCAAAATAGCCTAACGCTTCCGATGGGACATCTGATGTAAATGGATTTACGAATGCCGTGATGACATGGTCAATAATGTTCCCGACATCATATAGACATTTCCCATATCCATATGGGTCAGATGCCCAAAAACGGCCTGTCCCGCGAAAGCTATACCCACGTCTGATAGGCTGGATGCCTGAATGTCTTGAAGTGCATGGATGCACGAGAAAGACCGTGTCGGCATTACGGGCTTTGGCTTATAAAGAGTCTTCAACGTACTTCGGCAACTCCGATGGGGAGTTGTGTGTTCTGTAAGTTTTTGAAACTAACTTTTGCCCCAAAATGAGTTTACACCAGCAATTAGTCCAATACAGCAATAACCTATTTGTAATACTTTTTCTCATCAGTCGGAAAGAGCAGTGTATGTGTTTTTATACAGTATTATTGGTTTTGTGTGGTTAATCACCAAATTATGCGCAATCAGTTCGCGGTTTACTATTGAGCGAAAATAAAAAGAAGAGTAAATTCAAGTAACTAAAAACGCGCTTGCTCGGTTTGCAGGAGATACGAGGCAAACAAAGTGTGCATTCTCGTTTTTCCAGAAGGTGTGTTTGGACTAATCGTTTTAAATGGTGATAAGTCAGACGATTAAGTGCATACGCCTTGACTGGTCTAACCTGATAAACGCGCAAGGCGTGTATACAAATGTTATGCATCAAATCCAAATTTCTGAGGAGTATTTAATTAAATGACACCACCTAGAGTATTTATTTCTTATTCACATGACTCTGCCGAACACAAAAGTTGGGTTTTAGACTTTGCTACCACTCTACGAAATCGTGGAATTGATGCTGTTCTCGATCAGTGGGATTTAAGACCTGGGGATGATTTACCACACTTCATGGAAACTGAATTAGATAAATGTGATTACGTGATTATTGTGTGTTCAGAAACTTATGTCTCGAAAGCGAATGCAGGTAAAGGAGGTGTTGGTTACGAGAAAATGATAGTAACAGCCTCATTGCTACAAAGAATTGATAGCAATATAATTATTCCTGTAGTTCGACAGTCAGCTTCACCAATTCTTCCTACTTTCTTACGATCAAAGCTTTATATAAATTTTTCTAATGACTCAGAGGTTGAATATTCACTTGATGAGTTGTTGAGAGCTCTTCTTGATGCCCCCTTGTACGAAAAACCTGAAATAGGAACAAACCCATTTAAGCCATTGCAGGGGGCTAAGCCAGATCGAACCGCAGATGGTGTTAAAGCATCAATGGCTGTTTTAGCTAAAGCGTTTGAAAAGAGTCCATATGATAAATTAAGCATTGGGCAAATTAACGGTTATAGTGACGTGCATCGGTTAAAGTTAGAACGCTATTTGAGTCAAGCTGAATCAGAGGGACTTGTTACGTCTGATGTAAATAATAATTATTCGGTCACTAGTGATGGATATGATTATCTAGTTAGTCACGGAATAATAGATGCATAACAAGTTGCTTAAACGGAATAAAAACAGTTGGTTATCGCTTCGCGATTTTAACCAACCATTTTTATCCGCTTAGCAAGGCGTTATACGTATCATCAATTATGGAGAACGAATCACAATGAGCCAAATTACATGGGATGTATTTATTTCTCATGCTTCTGAAGATAAAGAAGAAGTTGCTATCCCCCTAGCTCAGTTATTAATGGCTGAAGGTTTCAAAGTTTGGTTAGATAAAACTGAATTATTTGTAGGTGATAGTCTTAGGGAAAAAATTGATGAGGGCTTAACTCGATCACAATTTGGAATCGTCATTCTTACTCACGACTTTTTTTCTAAAGGGTGGCCTAAATCTGAACTTGATGGTTTATTTTCGCGAGAGATTGGTGGCGAGAAAGTAATACTACCTGTATGGCACAACATTGATCTAGAAGAAATACGTGAATACTCTCCTTTAATTGCTGGGCGTATAGCCGCAAATACCAAAACTGGTTTAAAAGAAGTTAAGGAACAAATATTATCGGCAATCACTAAAGTAGGCAGGAAAGAGTCTATTGCAAAAGCAATATATTCAGGAAAATTGTCGAAGAAATCAATATTTCAGTTTCCTGAAGGAAGTATATTAGTATCAAACTGTTATAGCTCCTATGACCAAAGACCTATTATAGAAGAAATAGTAGGAACAATTGAAGAAAGAGATCTTCTATGGGAGAAAGTCAAATCACGTGGAGCTGATAGCAGGCTATGTAGTGTGTTTAAAGAAGAAGACGATTATATTGCTCATATGAGAAGGCTTAACTCTTTAATGCAGCGAAAAGAAGTCTAAAATTTATTTACGGAGAATAAAGTGGGTTTATCAAGGACATTTGTTGGATTTAGTAGTACCGACATTCATAATTACAGATTAATGCAAGCATGGAAAGCGAATAGTAATATTGACTTTAACTTTGTAGATTGCCAATTAAATACAGCATTGAATTCACAAAATGAAGCATACATTAAGAGAAAATGTCGTGAACGTATAAATATGGCGGGAAAGTATGTGATGCTAATAGGTAATGACACGAAGAGCAGACATAAATATGTTCGATGGGAAGCTGAAGTTGCTATTGAAAAAGGTTGCACAATAATAGGGGTAAATTTAGATGGCTCTCGGTATATGGTGAAGGAAACTTGTCCTCCAATCGTACGAGATATTGGCGCTATCTTTGTTCCTTTTTCACCAAAAATTGTTGCGCATGCGATTCAAAATTACAGCATGCATAATGATAAAGAAAATTACCATTATCT
>NZ_BPEW01000053.1 GCF_019654975.1 Shewanella sp. c952 | reverse complement strand
GGAGCGGTAGTTCAGTTGGTTAGAATACCGGCCTGTCACGCCGGGGGTCGCGAGTTCGAGTCTCGTCCGTTCCGCCAACATAAAGACGAAAGCCTCTACAGTAATGTAGAGGCTTTTTTCGTTGTGAGAAATAAAAAGCTAAATGCTCAATTGCTTTGATTGTTAGCCGCTGTGGGTTATTAAACTGACTCTACTAGGATTAGAAAGCACAAACATGAAGGCCTCTCTGCTTTTAGTTGAAAGCGCGTAGAGGCTTTTTGCGTTGTGAGAAATGAAAAGCTAAGTGCTCAATCGCTTTGATTGTCAGTCGCTAAGTGTATTAGGCTGAATCTACTAGGAGCCGGAAGCACAAACATGAAAGCCTCTCTGCTTTTAGTTGAAAGCGTGTAGAGGCTTTTTTCGTTGTGAGAAACAAAAAGCTAAGCGCTCAATAGCTTTGATTGTCAGTCGCTAAGTGTATTAGGCGGACTCTGCTAGGATAAGAAAGCACAAACATGAAAGCCTCTCTGCTTTTAGTTGAAAGCATGTAGAGGACTTTTTCAATATGGGAAAAGTAAAGTTGTATGCACTGATCACGAATTTGGTAAGATATTAACTTATTGCTAAACAGTATGTGATGTCATACCAACCTATTATCATTTGATAAATGTATAATGAACATTGCTAATTTAAGGTATGTAAATGAACTGTCGTTTAGGTTGTGGTGCGTGTTGCATAGCGCCTTCTATCACTACTCCTATTCCTGGAATGCCTGAGGGCAAACCTGCTGGAGTAAGATGTATTCAGTTAAATGACCGGAATTTGTGTAAACTTTTTGGCAAACCAGAAAGGCCTGCTGTATGTGGCCAATTTGCGGCAACTGAAGATGTTTGTGGTAGTAATACTGAAGAAGCTTTATGGCTAATATCTTCATTAGAACAGGCAACAAATTGCTAATTAGGCGTTATTTTGATCGTTTTTATGGATTGGTAAGCAATGCAATTAACTCGTTACACTGATTTTGGATTGAGAACACTTATGTACCTGGCTTTACATCCAGAGCGTGAGTCGCTTTTCCGCATTTCTGAAATTACCGATGTTTTTGATTTGTCGGCAAACCATATCTCTAAAGTCGTGCATCACCTTGGTAAGCTGGGCTATTTAAAGACAGTTAGAGGTAAAAGTGGCGGCTTTAAACTGGCAATACCCGCCAGTGAGATCAATGTTGGTGATGTGGTCAGAGCGCTAGAAAACTCACTATCTCCAATTGACTGCAGCAAGCCATATTGTTTGTTTACTCCTGCATGTAAGCTTAAAGGCGTATTGGCAGAAGCGGTTAACGCTTATTTGGCTGTGCTTGATGGCTATACGCTAGAGATGATCGTTACTAACAATAAAGAGCTAAAGTCGCTATTGCCCGACCTTTCTATCTCAATCCTGCAGTAAAGCAGTATCACTTTTACTTGTAATGCTAATAGGCAAAAGCTTTGACGGTGGTACGAGGGCAATGTCAGCTTGTGCTAGCCGGTGTAGATTATTATTTAAGAACCTAAGCGTTTCTGGGTAAGGGTGAGCAATAACAACGACATCTGTTTGTGTTTGCGTAAGCTTTATCGCTTTTTGAAATTGAAACTCTAAACCCGCATCCGTTTTGTCATTATCAAGAAAAATAGTCCTTTTTAATAAAGGTACGCCAACTTTTTCTGCAACTGCACCCGCCTGAGTGTATTTGGTTGTCACACTGTCTATAAAGTATATGTCTCGTTGAAGAAGTGCATCCATTACCCAATGCATAGGTTTATCTAGCTGGGTAAGTAAACTTCCCATATGGTTATTGGCGCCAGACGCAAAAGGCACGCTATCGATAGCTTGCTGCAGTTGCTTTTTAAAGTCTTGCTCTGACATCGTATTGGTTAAGGCACCTGGACCAATCGTTTTGCCGTTAAGCGCCTGCATAGGTAGGTGCACTAGTATCTCGCTACCTTGTTGGTGTGCTTTAGTGGCGACAGCTTTACCCAAAGGCGTGAGTGGTAACACCGAAAGGGTCACGCTAGGCGGCAGTGCTAGCACTGCTTTGTCAGATTGACGATAACCTATATCGTCAATAATGATAGCAATCCTTGCTGCAAATGAACTTGAACTAAATAGTAGAAAACAAAGTAATAGATAGCGCACTGTATTGGTTATTTTTCTGTTTTAATCCAGGCTATTGCTGAGTTAACAAGCTTATCTTCAGCAATATCACCATGGAGTGAATTTGCATCGATTATAGGCATACTTTCATCACTTGTTATAGTCTCTAGTGCCACTTTTATATCCGGCTCGATCCCTTTTGAGTGTATATCTTTGCCATTTGGAGTGGTGTACTTAGCGATTGTGAGTTTAATGGCGTTGCCTTCTGTCAACGTGGGTATAAGGCTCTGCACTGTACCTTTACCAAAGCTGGTTTGGCCGATAAGTTTTGCTCTACCATTTTCTTGTAGTGCAGCAGCAAGTACTTCAGATGCTGAGGCAGAACCTTTATTGATCAGCACTAACATAGGCACACTTTTAACCATTGTTTGTGGTGAGGCATAGTAGTCAGAGTTTGCATCAAAAAAACGCCCCTCTGTGGCAACAATTCTTCCTCTGTCTAAAAATATATCCGCTATCTGTATCGCTTGATCCAGCAACCCGCCTGGATTGTTTCTGAGATCGAGTATTAGCCCGTTTAGAGGTTTTGCCTGCCACAGGGCGAGTTGTTTGACTAAGTCTTGAGTTGAGTTTTCTTGGAAACTAGACAGTCTTATATAACCAATTTGATTATCTAGGAGTTGTGCTTCTACAGAGTTGATTAAGATGAGGCTTGGGCTAATAGTCACCTTATAGGTAACCTCTGAGTTCGCCCGTACAAGCTCTAAGTCAATCGCTTGTTTATCGTAGCTGTGCTGCTTAATTTCATTAAGTAGGGTTTCTAGTTTATCTGCTGTAACGAGCTGCTGATTAAGCTTAACCACCCTATCACCGGGCATGATACCTGCCTGTTCTGCGGGTGATTGTGGGAAGGGGGTCACTATGGTTATTTGGTCGTTATCTGTTGCAATCTCAACTCCGAAACCATAATACTCGCCGTCATTACTTTCTTGGATGTTCGAGAAAGCTTGTTTATCTAGAAAGCTAGAATAGGGATCTAGCTTGGCAAAAATGCCCTCTATTGCGGCTTCGATGAGCTCTTCTTCGGTGAGTTTTTTGACGTAGTAGGTTTCTATGGTATCGATGACGTCGAGCAATACAGGATAGTCTACTCGAGTTTTGTATTGCTGAGTATGTTCTTGGCCGAACAAAGTGAGCGATAGACCCAATGCTAAACCAGCGGTTGCGAAACTAAGATTACGAATAATGCCTGACATATTAACCCCTTGTATAAAATGGGGTTTCTGTGCCTACCGCTTACAATACCTAGCAGGATCGACCGCTTGCCCCTTATGTCTTACTTCAAAGTATAGGCCAGACTCGGTCTGTCCACCTGAACGACCGACTAATGCGATGGATTCTCCCTTACTAACCGAGTCCCCTGCAGACTTTAAAAGCGTTTGTGCATGGCCATAAAGGCTCATATAACCTTTGCCATGATCAACAACCAGCACCATACCAAAACCACGTAGCCAATCGGCATAGATAACCTTGCCGCCTGCAATCGCTGCAATGTTTTGCCCTTCGGAAGCAGAAATAGTGACGCCTTTCCACTTTACTTGGCCTGAACGTCTACTGCCAAAACCAGACTTAATGCGCCCTTTTGTGGGCCATTTGAGTTTACGTTTGCTGGATAAGCCGTCTAGTGATGGGTTATTTTTCATCGCTAGCAGAGCTTGCTCTACAACTCGCTTTAAGCTGGCTTCTTCAATCTGAAGTTGCTCCAGTTTGGCACCGCTGCTTGTTAGGGTTCGCTGCAGCTGGGTCAATGTTTGCTGTCGCTGTGATTGCTCTTGGTCTAAGCGCTTTGCTTGCTGTTGTTGCTCAATCGCTAACTTGTTGAGTCTAGTTTGGTTCTGTTGCTGTTTGAGTTTGACCTCATCCAGTTCAATAATGGTGGTTTGTAGCTGTTTAATTGAGGCGATACGGGCGTTATTTAAATACTGATAGTAGGCTAACAAACGCTCTATGCTGGCAGGAGATTGTTGGTTAAGCAGCATTTTGCTGTAGTCATGGTTACCTGCGAGGTATGCACTAGCAAGTTGATTTGATAATGTTTTTTGTTGAATGATTTTAAGTTTGTCTAGCTGAGTATATTTAACACCAAGCTCTGCTAATGCTTTATCTATACCGGCTAAATCTTGTTTGGTTTTATTAACTTTTTTAGCCGCAGTAGCAATCGCTTGCTCATCTTTCTTAAGCAAAGAGATTAAGCGCTCCCGCTGCTTATTGGTATCCTTCACCGCAGATTGTTGTTTATTAATCTGCGTCTGAATCGACTTAAGTTCAGATTGACGACGATCAAGATCGGTCGCCTGGGCTGATAAAGGCAGTGATATAAAGCCAGCAATAATGCTGGCTTTGATAAAAAGTCGAATGGTCATATTACTCTTTGAGTTTAATTATCGCTCGGCCTGTCATCTCTTCAGGCACTTCTCGTCCCATCAAGGTTAACATAGTCGGCGCTAAATCACTCAAACGACCGCCTTTTTCTATATCTGCATCACGACCTACATAGATAAGCGGTACCAATTCACTGGTGTGCGCGGTATGCGCTTGGCCAGTTGTTTCATCGGTCATCTGCTCAGCATTGCCGTGATCGGCGGTAATTAAACACTCACCGCCCACTTTATCGAGTGCTTCGACAACTCGACCTAAGCAGCTATCAACCGCTTCACAGGCTTTAACTGCAGCATCAAAGTTACCGGTATGACCAACCATATCGCCATTGGGGTAGTTACAAATAATCACGTCGTAGTCGGTAGACTCAATTGCAGCCACTAATTTGTCCGTTAGTTCTGCCGAACTCATCTCTGGCTGTAGGTCATAAGTCGCTACTTTTGGAGATTGGACTAAGATGCGGTCTTCGCCTTCGAAAGGTTCTTCCTTGCCACCGTTGAAGAAGAACGTGACATGAGCATACTTTTCCGTTTCCGAAATACGCAGCTGAGTCATATTCTGATCTTGTAAGGTTTCGCCTAAGGTGTTGACCAAATCCGTCGATGGATAAGCGATAGCGGCATCAATATCTGCTGCGTATTCGGTTAACATCACAAAGTTTACTTTCGGAGTCACTGCGCGTTCAAAGCCATCAAAATCTGCATTCACAAAGCTGCGAGTAATTTGACGCGCACGATCGGCACGGAAGTTCATAAAAATTAACGCATCATTGTCTGCTAATTTGGCAATATTGCCATCAGCATCAGGGATGACCGTGCTACCAACAAACTCGTCATTTTCATCACGAGTGTATGCCGCTTCAATACCCTCTATAGCAGTTGCTACTGTATGTAGTCCCTTACCTTCGGTAATAAGCTCATAAGCTTGTGAGACACGATCCCAGCGGTTATCTCGGTCCATTGCATAGTAGCGGCCAATAAGCGAAGCGACTTGGCCTGTACCTAATGTTTTGAACATCTCTTCAAAGTGCGCTAAACCTGCTTTTGCACTGCGAGGAGGGGTATCGCGACCATCTAAAAAGGCATGAAGATAGACCTTAGTTGCACCGCGTTTAACGGCGAGGCGGCACATCGCTTCAATATGGTCTTGATGGCTATGAACACCACCTGGCGACAATAGTCCCATAATATGCACAGCACCATTTATCTTGATAGCATCATCAATAGCTTTAGTCAGTGTTGGGTTGGTATCGAATTCACCATCATCGATAGCTTTACCTATACGGGTGAGTTCTTGATAAACAATACGGCCAGAACCTATATTGATGTGGCCAACTTCAGAGTTGCCCATTTGGCCATCTGGTAAGCCAACATCAATACCAGAACCAGAGATTAAGCTATTTGGATATTGTGCATTTAGCTTGTCGAGAACAGGAGTTTTTGCATGAAAAACAGCATTTTCTTGCGTATTTTCACGGTAACCCCAGCCATCGAGGATCAGCAATGCCAACGGGCGTTTGCGTGTCGTCATGGTAGTACCTTTAAGTTTGAAAGAATAAGATTAAAATTTGAATTGGTTAAATATTACTACCAATTGGGGTTCGGCATAAAGAAATTTACCTAGATTGTGGTTATCGTTTTAGTTATACCGCAGATTCAAAGCCTGTTGTCATGCACGTTACGTGACTAACATTCTGTATTCTGCCATAGCAATGGTATACTCTGTGCCTCATTATATTTGGGCCAATTAAAAGTAGGCAGTTAAAGCATGCAAGAATATATGGAATTTTTTAAAGCAAACCCGATGTTAAGTTTAGCTTGGGTTGGTTTATTCGTTGGACTGATCGTTATGGTGTTCAAATCTAGCGTATCAAAAGTTAAAAACGTTAATCATCAAGAAGCCACATTGCTGATGAACAAGCAAAGTGCAAAGGTTGTTGATGTACGCGGAAAAGAAGAGTTTAAGAAGGGTCATATTGTTGATGCCGTAAACCTTCCTTTAGCGGATATAAAAAATAATCAGCTCGGTACCCTTGAAAACGCAAAAGGCAGTCCCATTATAATGGTATGCAACGCTGGCATGACTTCGTCTCAAGCGGCTCAACTGATGGTTAAGCACGGTTTTGAAAACGTGAATAACTTGAAAGGTGGTATGGGTGAATGGCAGTCAAATAACTTGCCTGTTTCTAAGAGCAAAAGATAGAAGTGTCGGTGTAGCCATTGCATTATTGTTAAGTAATTGATTAAAGTGTCACGCTTAGCATTAATGGTTACCGGCAATGAATTGAGGGATTACCCTCCAAAAAAGCGTCTGTTGACTAAATAAATCAAAAACTGGGACAGCTATTTGGGTTGTTACCCAAATAAGTAAACCCTGAGACTGGCTCTTTTGAAGTAGCCTCACAAACTTTTTAAGGTAGGAAATTATGGCTGAAGTAGCTAACAACGAAGAACAAGCACCACAATTCAACATTCAACGTGTTTACACAAAAGATATCTCTTTTGAAACACCAAACAGCCCAGCTGTTTTCCAAAAAGAATGGACTCCAGAAGTTAAGCTAGACCTTGATACTCGCAGCAACAAGCTTTCTGACGACGTATACGAAGTTGTTCTTTCTCTTACTGTTACCGCTAAAAATGGCGAAGAAACAGCATTCCTTTGTGAAGTACAGCAAGCAGGTATCTTCGCAATTACTGGTCTTACTGAGCAGCAACTTGCACATTCTCTAGGTGCTTACTGCCCTAACGTTCTTTTCCCATATGCTCGTGAAGCAGTTGGTAGCCTAGTTAGCCGTGGTACTTTCCCACAACTAAACCTTGCACCAGTTAACTTTGACGCGCTATTCGCTCAGTATGTTCAACAGCGTCAAGCTGCTGCCGCTGAAGCGCCTGCAGAAGAAGCTAACGCTTAATAGCATGGAAAACACTGCCGATATTACGGTACTGGGGGCGGGCTCTTATGGCACCGCCCTTGCTATTTCTCTCGCGAGTAATGGCCACAGAACCTTGCTTTGGGGGCATGAACCCGAGCACATTGAAAACCTAAAGAACGACAAGTGTAATCAAGAGTTCTTACCTGGTATTCCGCTTCCTGATTTACTTATCCCTGAATCCGATCTAGCAACAGCACTTGCTGCATCTAACAATGTGTTAGTGGTTGTGCCTAGTCATGTATTTGGGTTGGTGTTAGCGCAAGCTAAACAGCTGTTACGTAAAGATGCACGTATTGTATGGGCGACCAAAGGTTTAGAGCCTGAAACGGGTCGTTTGATACAAGATGTGGCGCGAGAAGTATTAGGTGAAGCCTTTCCACTTGCCGTTTTATCAGGACCTACGTTTGCAAAAGAGCTCGCTGCTGGCATGCCAACAGCAATATCTATCGCAGGTACAGATCCGCAATTCACTAATGATTTAGTTGAATTGTTGCATAGCCCTAAGCGTTTACGCGTTTACGCCAACGATGACTTTATCGGCCTCCAATTGGGTGGTGCGGTGAAAAATGTTATCGCTATTGGTGCGGGATTATCTGACGGTATCGGTTTTGGTGCCAATGCTCGAACAGCATTGATCACTCGTGGTTTAGTCGAACTAACTCGTCTCGGTGAAGCGATTGGTGCGCAAGCATCGACCTTTATGGGGATGGCAGGATTAGGTGATTTAGTATTAACGTGCACCGATAATCAATCTCGTAACCGTCGTTTCGGTTTAGCGCTCGGTAAAGGCAGTGATGTTGAAGCCGCGCAAAAAGAGATTGGCCAAGTTGTCGAAGGCTATCGTAATACTAAAGAAGTCTATACATTAGCAAAACGCTTAGGCGTTGAAATGCCAATCACTGAGCAGGTTTACCAAGTGCTTTATCAAGGTAAATCACCAGTGGATGCAGCTAAAGAGTTGTTAAGTCGCGAGAAAAAATCTGAAACATCGGCAGAGTAAACTCTGTTAACCATTGCTATGAATGTGGTGATGGTACAAACATAAATAAGGGTGCTAAAATAGCGCCCTTTTTTGTGCCTTGTGAAAGCTAGGCGCTGTACAGCAAGCTAAGATGGTTTAGGAGTAAGCGAGTGGAACATCATGACGTTATTATTATCGGAGCGGGTGCTGCAGGACTTATGTGCGCTGCAACAGCGGGCTACCGTGGTCGTGATGTATTGGTACTCGACAATGCTAAACAAGCCGGTAAGAAAATTCTTATCAGTGGTGGCGGTCGTTGTAACTTCACCAATCAAAAAGTAGAGCCTGCGAACTTTCTCTGTAGTAATAGCCATTTTGTAAAGTCAGCATTAGCGCGTTACCGCTCAAGCGATTTTATCGAATTAGTTGAGCGTCATGGTATTGAATACCACGAACGCGATCATGGTCAGCTATTCTGTAACGACTCAGCCAAAGAGATTGTTGCTATGTTGCTTACTGAGTGCGAGTGGGCAGGTGCACAAGTCAAACTGCGCAGTGAGATTAAATCTATCAGTAAAAATGCCGATAGTCAGTTTGAAGTTCATACCGATAAAGCACAGTACACTTGTGAGTCACTAGTCATTGCGACTGGCGGGTTGTCGATGCCCAAACTGGGCGCGTCACCCTTTGGTTACCATATCGCTGAGCAATTTGGTCTTAAAGTGTTGCCAACTCATGCGGGCTTGGTGCCTTTTACTTGGCATAGTGATCAGAAACAGCGTTTTGAGCCACTGTCGGGTATTGCTGTACCGAGTACTATTACTGCTAAAGATGGTACTCAGTTTAGTGAAGCACTGCTTTTCACCCATCGTGGCCTTTCTGGCCCAGCGATTCTCCAGATCTCCAATTATTGGAACCCAGGAGAAGCCATCAGCATTAACTTGTTGCCCGGTAAAGATGCCCGAGCAGAGATAAAGCAACTGCTCGATAATAGCCCCAAGCAAAGTCTGCGTAATGCGCTGGCTTTATGGTTACCAAAGCGTTTAGTTGAAGCATTATTTGATGAAGCTCTGCTCAATAAAGCACTCAATCAATTAGTTCATGCCGAACTCGAACAACTTGCGTTGGATCTTGAAGCTTGGTCTATCGTAATGAATGGCACCGAAGGTTACCGCACCGCAGAGGTCACTTTAGGCGGCGTTGATACTGACGAGCTATCGTCTAAAACCATGGAAGCCAAAAATGTTTCTGGTCTATTTTTTATCGGCGAGGTGATGGATGTAAGCGGCTGGTTGGGAGGTTTTAACTTCCAATGGGCTTGGAGCTCAGGTGTTGCGGCTGGGCAAGCGGTATAGCTCCAGCGTAGAGACAATCAATATAGATAAGGCTTCGCATGACGAAGCCTTATTTTTTGCTGTTATGTTAAAAAACTAACCTAGAAAGTATAGCCTATATCTAAGCTGAATGAGCGACCTGGGGCAGGGACTTTTCCTGCTGGTGATACATCTAATCCTCTAAAGAAGTACTCATTATCAAACAGGTTGTTGACTGATAAACCTAGCTTTAGGCCACTATCATTCTGTTTAAATAATTCTGTAGCAATGTTGAAGTTAACCACAGTGTATTTGGGTATTTCACCCGCTGTTCCCGATACGTTTTCTTCAACCGTATTAGCTAAATCGGCAAATGACTCACTGTAGTAGAAAGCCATTAGCCCTAGGTCAATATCTTTAATGCTGTATAAGGCACTTGCTGATAGTTGATGCTTTGAGGCGAAAGGTAATTGATTACCTGCATATTGTCCTTCGAGTTGTTCGGTATCTAGGTAGTTATAGGCGCCTGTTAGTGTGAGTTCTGGCAATGACATCGGCGAGTAAGTCCCCTCTAACTCAATACCTTGGTTTTTAGTCTTACCGATATTAACGAACATGCTGATATCTCGGCTGTACTCTGCTTTATTCTCAAAGTCGATTCGGTAAGCAGCCAAGTTTAAGTTGCTGCGCGCTGTTGGGGTAAAGCGTACACCGGCTTCATAGTTCCACGATAACTCTGATTCTAATGTTTGCCCTTTAGGCCACAGTTGTGAAATTTGTGGGGTACGTAGTGAGCGCTGTGCATTGGCATAACCAAACCAAGTGTCGGTGAACTCATAGCCGACAGTAATACCCGGTAGCCACTCCTGCACATGGTTATCTTGGCTATAATCTTGTCCGACGTTGGTGAACGTCATGCGTACATCTTCGTAGCGGATCCCCGGCGTAACTGACAGCCTATCATCAAGGAAGCCAATCTTATCGCTGATGTAATATGCTATCGCATTGGTATCCATCTGCCAGTCACGAGGACGGACAGCGACTTGGGTTGTGTTGTCGATTTGGTTTAGTTGGTAGCTAATGTCTTCGTTAACATAACGTACCCCTGCGATGATGTGTTGGGAAATATCGCCATCGAGCAGCAAACTGGCTTTGGGTTCAATGCCGAAAACAGCGAATTCACGCGGGGAATTACGTAAGTGTGTTGCGTCTTGAGTAGTGTCTGCCCAATGTGAGCCTAAGTCACCGTCAGTGTCGCTATTTTTGTTATAGAAGTCCCATTGAAAATTACGCTTACTTTTATTGCCAAATACGGTTATGTCAAGTTCACCGTAGTCAATGGTTTTTGAGTCATCAAGTACGTGGTTGTAGTTGACCGAAATGCGTTTGGTATCGGCTTTAAACTCATCATTAGGGCGTAATGACTGATTGCGGTCTTCATCGTATGCCACTGAGTTCAGCGCGCCGGGAAGTTCGGAAAAAGCATCGTAATATTGCAGTGTTGCATCGAGGCTATTTTGTTCATCGATGTTCCAGACTGTTTTTAACATGATGTTGGTAACGTCAGTATCGGAGTGGTCTCTAAAAGATTCGCCTTTGATAAGGTTGGCGTCTAAACGCATAGAGAAATCTTGGTTAACAGCGCCACCAGTGCTGATATTAGTGTCATACAGGTTGCGACTATCACCAAAGAAGGTGATGCGCTCATTAAGGTTAGTTTGCCAATCTTCTGAGATAGGCTTTGATACTAAGTTAATGACACCACCAACGTTGTTGGGGCCATATTGAATTGAAGCGCCGCCACGAGCAACATCAATCCTATCAATCATAAACAGTGTTGCTGGGAATAATGATTGACCGGTATGACCGTACGGAGCAAGAGTCATCGGGATACCATCTAGCAGGATCTGTGCATAACCACTACGACTGCTATCTAAGCCGCGTACCGAGATATTGGGTAATACACCTGTACCAGTTTCATCTTTAATTTTTAGCCCGGGAACTTGTTGCAGTGCGGTATCAATGGAGCGCACTGCTGTGCGCTCTAATTGCTCTTGAGTGATGATAGAGCGGTTACCAGTGTAGGTCTTTAGATCGGCAACTTCTGAGTCACCCAGTAAACTACCTGTGACGACAATGACTTCTGTTGCTTGCTTTTTTTCACTTGCCTCAGCAAAGACAGTCGAGCAGTACAAGCTGCTTGAGATAGCGACTGCAATCGTGCTCAAGTTGAATAATTTTTTGCGGTTTAACATATGTTTCCCTACGTTTTACTTGGTATTTTTGAGTGCTTTGAATGACTTAAATATCCAGCAGACTTTTCTAAGATTTCTATGACTAGAAATTTTATGAGTCAGCTCCTTAATTGAAATGAGAGCAGGTTCAGTATTGAGTTGTACAAGCAATTAACTTGCGGATAATCGCAGGTAAATCACCGCTTAAATGCGGGTGATAATTATTATCGTTTGGTTGGGCGAGATCAAGCTATTTACATGTAAAGGTTTAGTTGTATGTTTTTTAGGGTTATACGTCTATCTATCAATGTTTTACAGTTGATCGCGTTAGGGTGTTTGTCTAGATTAAAGAACTATGTAAATCGATATTCCGACAGCGCTTAGCATTTTCGAATTAGAGCATGTTCGAATTAAGTGTCTGTGATGCTCTAATCCCCGTTACCTCTGCAGTGGTATAGTCGTCTAATAAACGTTGCTCAACCAATACTTAAATTGGCTGGGGAGTTGTCCGGTCCAGCGCTTAAACGAGCGTCTAAAGTTATTACTGTCAGCAAAGTGCAATTGCTTGGCGATGGTTAAATTACTTTCGCCTGATACAGCTAGCAGGAAGATAGCTTGTTGCATATTGGCTTCATCTTGTAACTGCTGAAAACTGATGTCATACGCTTTCAGGCGGCGTTTTAAGGTTGCTGGGCTTAGGCCTAAGGATTCCGCAACTTGTGGGAGTGTATAGCAACGTGTTTTAGGCCGAGTCAGTAATAAACGGATATAGGCGGGAAGCCCTATTTGATACTTGGCCGCTTGCCTTTGTTGATTAACTTGTTGCCTAGCGAGCTTTAGTCCCTGTGAGTTTGCTAGCTCGAACGGATCTTGTCTTGTGGTCGCATTGTAACTAATGACGCAGATAGGTTGATTAAATGACAAGTCATGACCTAAGTATTTGTAGTATTGGTCTAATAATTTAGGCTCGGTGTAAGGTAGGGCAAAATGACCTTGCCACGCTTGATGAGTCAACCTCTTATAGGTTGATACTAGGCTTGAAAGTGTTAATTCAGTAAAGAATCGCCGCTGGCGCTGGGCACCGATATCTAGTTGCAGCAATAAGTGTTGCATCTGCTTTGTACGCCAATGCCAGCCTTGAAGCCAAGGTTGGCTGGACCAGTGATACCTATGCCAAAAGTGCTGCATTTGCGTAAGGCTATTACAGCAAAAAAGGCCATTAGTGAGTGGGCCGCTTTGGACAGGTAACCATTGCTGGCCAAGTAAAAATGCTAAATCATCTCCCGGCCAAAGCGCTATTGCATTGTCGATTAAACTCATGAGTTGAAGAGGGCTGATCATGTGCTCTATCAGTTGCAAATCCTGCTTGAAAATTCCAGTTCCTTTCAGTAAACGGTCTACATTGAGCCGTCTATATTCGAACATCGCCACAATACTGGCTGCAAGTAATTGGCTATCAATACACTTGTCTTGGGCATAGGCGATGGGTTGCATCTAAATAGCCTGAGGCCAAGTTCTTGCTTGTTTGACACGCTCCATCTGTTGATTAATCTGATTGATCAAGCCGTCAGTATCCAGCGGGTGCTGCTCTGTATCTGGGTCGAAATGAATATAAGCACTGCTGGCATGGCAACCAAAATGTGCGATAACGCGTTGTAGCTCTGTTGCCATCGCTTGCGAGAATGGTGCAGAGCAGTTAGGCAGCAATATAATGAAACGGTCACCAGCAAAACGGCATACCAAGTCTTGGGAGCGTAGTTGGCAGGTGAGCATCTGCGCAATATTAGTAAGTAGCTTATCCCCTTGATTAAAGCCGTCGCGCTGATTTATTTCAGAAAAATTATCGATGTCTAACATGATTAAACTTAATGGCTTACTGCTGTTGAGGGCTATTTGGTGGCGAATCGCCCGGGCATCATAAATTTTAGTCACTCGATCAACGAGTTTGTGCTGGCGGAAAAACTGTTCTCGAGTGCGTAGCTGTTCATTAATGGTGATCTGTTCTTCGCGCCACAGCCATATGCCAGCTGTTAATGTCAGTAAGCCGATAGGTGTGGGCAGCTTTTCAATCAATGCGAACCAAGCGGGAAGGCTGTGGTTAATAAAAAACTCATCGAGCAGATCCATATAGCAGCCCAGGCTATAACCCAGTAAGCCGAAGATTAACAGTTGCGTGACTTTACCACCTGGTCGTGCCTGCAGTACCAATGCTAGCCAACTTAATCCAAGCAGCAATAAAGCGCCCTCGGTAGCCACATCGAACCAATCGATGTTCGCGCCAATTTTGGTCTCGCCCTGCAACAGACAAAGACTGAGTATTATGCTGCTAAGTAAGATGATACCTAGGGTAAATTTTGAGGTCACAAACCTGAGCATGCTGTATTTGTTCGTAAGCCGAGAATTGCATTTAACCTACTGCTATTTCATGACGACTTTATGAACCTGTAAGTAGTCAAATTAGCTCAATGGATAGTCAACGTGGGAGAGATTTTTTTAATATTAAGGCCACTTTTAGGCAAGGCAAAGTGTGCTTTCTTGAGTTTAATTCTTTTTATACAGCAGCTTAACTAGGATTGGTTTGGCCTTTTAATTGATTCAGGATTAAAGCTAGCAGCCGTAACGGGTAGTCAAAATAGCTCATTTACGGCCAAAGTCGTTGAAAAACAGCCTTTTTCTCGCTGTTCAGATCTGGACGTCACCTTACTGTCATCTCTCTATTTTAGATTTGCCTGCAAATCAGCCATATAACGCAAACAAAAATAGGGATCTAACAACATGAAGCCGCTCGGTTTGCTTTCACCACTTTACCTCGCGCTATTTGCTACCAGTTTGGCTTTTCCATCCACATCATGGGCTGGAAAAGTTGAAGGTGCAATTACTGATGAAGCAACAAAAATGCCATTACAGGGGGCACTGATCAGTATTAAGGAGCTAAATCTTAAGCAAGAGTCTGGTAGAGATGGTCGCTTTTTCTTTCAGGAAGTCCCAAAAGGGAAATACACGTTGGTGGCCCAATATCTTGGAGGCTCGACATACACTCAGTCTCTTATCGTTGGAGAAGTGAGTCTTATCAATGCTCAAATTGAATTGAAAGGGCAGGGCGTTGAGCATATACAGGTTGTTGGTCAACGCGGCTCATTGAGTAAATCTTTAAACCGTCAGCGGGCTGCAGATAACTTGGTGAGTGTATTGTCTGCCGATGCGTTGGGTAATTTTCCGGATACTAATATCAGTGAGGCTCTGCAAAGAGTACCGGGGATCTCAATTGAGCGAGATCAGGGTGAAGGTCGTTTTGTGCGTATTAGGGGCATGGCGCCAGATTACAATGCGGTATCGATGAACGGTACCCGACTGCCGTCACCCGATAGTGATCGCCGTGCAGTGGCACTCGATGTTGTTCCTGCAGATTTACTGCAGTCTGTTGAGGTGACTAAAACCTTAACGCCAGATATGGATGCAGACTCATTGGGTGGCGCTATTGAGGTTAAGAGTTTATCTGCCTTTGACCGTGATGATACTTATGTCAATGTCAGCACCGAGGGCAGCTATGACGAAATGACAGGCAGTATCAACCCTAAACTTGCGGGTAGCTATAGCGATATTTTTCAAGACAACATCGGCGTAGCGATTGCTGCCAGTTGGTATAACCGCGATTTTGGTTCTGACAATGTAGAAACCGGTGGCAAATGGAGCTTTGATGAACCGGCTACGTTAGAAGAGGTAGAGCAGCGCGATTATCAGATTAACCGAGAGCGTGTCGGACTAGGAGCAAACCTAGATTTTAGGCCTAATGACGATACCGATCTGTTTCTGCGCACACTTTATAGCAGCTTTGTCGATACTGAAACGCGCAACGGTAATGAAATAAAATGGGAAGATAGTGCGCTTGCTGATACACCTGCAGCGGCAGAAGCAACTCGATCACTAAAATCTCGCGAGGAAGACCAAGCGATATACTCTATCGTATTAGGTGGTGAATCTCGGTTCGACACTTGGACGTTTAATTATTTAGCCAGTTGGAGTCGCGCAGAGGCGGATAAGCCCCGTTATATCGGCGGTGCGGACTTTGAGGGTGAGTTTGATGAAGTTGCCTATCAAAATAGTGCAGTGCCAATCATCACAGCGGAGGAAGGTTTCTACAATGCAGACAACTACCTGCTAGATAAAGTTGAAATAGCGGAATCTAATACTGTCGATACGATGGCATCAGCCAAGTTTGATTTAAGCAAGACTTGGCTGCTAGCAGATAGGCCTGTAGCAGTTAAATTTGGCGCAAAATACAGTGCCCGTACCAAAGAAAATCGAGAAGATATTTGGATCTTCGAGGATTTTGATGAGCAAGGTATTACTGAGCAACAACTATCCATGAGTCAGTTTGCAGGCGCGCAGCCTGATTACAATCTAGGGCGATTTGGTCCCTCTATTGAAGCCGACCCTGTGTGGAACCTGGTTAATGGCATGGATAGCACGGTTGCAAAGGATGAGATTGAATCACGGATCAATGACTTTGATATTGATGAAGATATTAGCGCTGCTTACGTGATGGGGCACATTGATATCGATAACCTGCGCCTGCTCGCTGGGGTGCGTTATGAGCATACCGCGATGCAGTCGCAAGGCTCTGGCTTTGATGAAAGTAAAGATGAGTTCATTGCTAATAACACTGACCGCGATTATCAGCACTGGTTACCAGGCATTCACCTTAACTATAAGTGGAGCGATAAAACGGTGCTGCGAGCATCTTGGAGTAACACCATTGTGCGACCTACTTTTGGTCAGCTAGCGCCAGGGTTTCTTATTGAGCAAGATGACGATGAGCTAGAGGCCAGCTTTGGTAACCCAGAGTTAGCAGCGTTAGAGGCTATGAACTGGGATATCAGTATCGAGCACTATATGGGCGGGCTTGGCGTTATCTCTGCCAGTGGTTTCTATAAAGATATTACTAATTTCATCTATGAGGCTGATCTGGGTGGCTACGGTAAATATCAAGATTTTGATAGCGCAGAGACTTTTGTAAATGGTGATGATGCCGACATTCTTGGGCTTGAGCTCGCTTATGTACAGGAGTTTGGCTTTATGCCTGAGGGCTGGAAGGGTCTGATCTTTACCAGTAACCTAACTCTGAGTGATTCCACAGCGCATATCAGTTGGCAAGATGACGGTGTGCAAGGTCGTGACATTCCACTGCCTAGCCAGTCGGAATTAACCGCTAACGCCTCTTTTGGTTATGAGAACCCTTACGTCAGTGTTCGCCTCTCTGCTGCCTATAAGTCTGAATATCTGGTTGAGGTTACAGAACTTGATGATGCCGCTTTTGATATCTACCAAGATGCGCATACCCAGTGGGATTTTGTTGCTAAAAGCTTCATCACTGAGGACATTACCATCTACTTCAAAGCAATAAACATTACTGATGAGCCTTTCTACGCTTATACCGGACAAAGCCGTTATAACGCCCAATACGAAGAATATGGGCGTACTTTCCAACTCGGTATTCAGTTCATCAATTATTAAGCCTAGGAACTCACATGATTAATCATAAAAATATAGTGGCCTTGGCCATAGCAGCTCTTGTTAGTAGCCCGTTAGCTGCCCAAAATCATAACGATGTACAACAAAACAGAACTATTTTGCAGGGAGCAACCGCCGCCAGTGAAATGGCAATTTGGCAGCAAAGAGCACTGTTTGCCAGTGAACAGCATGGATTAGTGTTGGCAGATAAACAGCAGTTAAATGTCATGGTCCCTGGGCAGTTTGAGTATTTAGCTGTGCATGGCGATACCGCACTGACTTACGACACGCAAATCGATCAAGTGCAGGGGATCCGGTTAAGTCTCAGCAATACTCAGCGTTTATCATTGCTACCTAAACGAGCATTTCAAGTGGAGTGGCTCTGCTTACAGCCTCGGCGAGTGGATGACAACCTCTATGCTTGGATCGGTGACGATGCTGGTCATTCTGAGCAATGGTTATTATCGTCAGGTGGAGAGTGGCAACCACAGTTGGTGCGCAGTTTGGCAGTATCGATGGGCGCCTTAAAATGCGCTGTCGATGATAATGAACAGTTGTATGTTCTCGACAATCATCAGGGTGTTTGGCGTTATCCCGCGGCGCCGCATATGGCAGAAGAGTCAAAGTTGGTGAGTTATATGCCTGATAACCAGTTATCAGGATTGGCTTTCGATAATGGCAACATTGTGCTGATGGATCAAAGCGGGCGAATTTTTGATATTGACGGCAGTCAAATGGCGACGCCTTTCAAAGGCCGCGAAGCGCTCGAAAGCTTATATGTAGCGGAGAAACAGCTTTGGGCTTATTCAGATGATGACGATCAATTCTATCAGGCAAATTGGCAGCTAAAAACCAAACCAACATCGACCATGAGTGAGCGAATAAAAGAGATCCCCACTGCAGTCGAAAGTGATATCTCTGATAGAGCGGGCGATACCATGGATGATCCTGCAATATGGGTTCATCCAACCATGCCAGAAAAAAGCCGTGTACTAGGCACCAATAAACGCTGGGGATTATTAAGCTTTTCAATGCAAGGTGAACAGTTGCAAACCATTGCTGCAGGTCGGGTAAATAATGTCGATATTAGACAGCGAGTATTATTGGGCGACAAGTATCGTGATATAGCTGTGGCCAGTAATCGTGACCGCAATAGCTTAAGCATATTCAATATCAATGAGCATGGAAAGCTAACGCAATTGGCTGAACAAGCAACAACGTTGACTGATATTTATGGCCTTTGTATGTATCAACCTAGTGAGGATGAGTTGTATGTGTTTGCGAATGAAAAATCAGGCCTGGTCAAGCAGATAGCATTAACGTGGCAAGGTAACCATCTTAAAGCGACAGAGGTACGAGAGTTTAGTGTACCAAGTCAGCCTGAAGGCTGCGTTGCTGATGACCTCAACAAGCAGCTATTTCTTGGCGAGGAGAATGTTGGCATCTGGGCATTTAACCTTGATAGTCGCTCTACTAAATTAACTGGCGAAATGATTATTAAAGCAGGCGGGCCGCTGGTGGCTGATATAGAGGGAATATCGCTGTATCAAACCAATAATGAAACAGGTTATCTGGTGGTATCTAGTCAGGGAAACGATAGTTATTTGCTGTACAAGAGTACTGCGCCGTATAGCTACATTGACCGTTTCCGAATAGGGATTAACGGCAAGCAGGGGATGGATGGGAGCGCAGAAACTGACGGACTCGATGTAACCGCGCACTCGGTGGGTCGTGGAGTTTGGTCGCAAGGTATGATGGTGGTTCAAGATGGTCGTAATCGAATGCCGGATCAAAACCAAAACTTTAAATGGGTGCCTTGGAGTGAGATAAGCCAAACGTTGCAGCTAGAACGTAAAGATTAGTGTTCATGTACTTGGCCACTAACAAGCTCGTGTCTTGTTAGTGGCATTCTTTAATTAGGCTTTATGGCCTTATGAAGTTTAAGTTTTCTTCTATTTCACCGTCACCGTTTTCGTCAACACTTAGGGTTAATACATCATCAACCACGGTTAAATAAAGTCCTAGACTGCTATCGGTGGCAAAGTCATTGAGCCCAGCTTCTGCATTTCCATCAAAGGTTTGGCTTACGGTAACACGATTGGTATCTGTGTTTATGCTGTAGGTTCCCCATTCCATGCCTGACTCTTCTTCAGCCTCATTGGCATCAACTCCTGCTTGAACATAAGTGCCGTCAGCATAGAAGATAAACATCAACAAACCGTTTTCATAAGCTTCTCCATCGATATCATGGATTATCCATGCACCCAATTCGTTGCTGCTATTAAGCGCTGCAAAATTAAGGGTTTCATCAATAGTACCGTCGGCGTCATCATCAACAGTAATACGTAGCTCTTCATTGGTGACAGTGGCGAATAATTCTGGCGCGCCAGTATCGGTGGTCAAGTCATTGAGGCCTACGTTCTCATTATCATCAAACTCTTGGACTGCGGTAACTCTATGAGTCTCACTGTCCCGTTGGTAGGTGCCCCATTCCATGCCTGAATCTTCATAGTCGTCATCTGAGTCGACTTCAAAAATAACGTAAGTGCTGCTATCAATGAATATGATGCTGAGCAAGTCATTATCGTCATCTGTCGCATTCCAGCTCCCGATGATCCCCATCTGAATATCTTGTTTCTCTAATTCTTCAGATAAATGTTCCAGCGCAGTCTCAGTATCGATTAGCTCTGACACCGCGGTATCTTGCCCCCCATTTTCAATGGTTGCTTGTACTGCTGCTGAGGCCGCAAATTCAGTTGTCGACATGCTGAAGTCAACTGGTTCTGCGCTATCAATCGCCGTTTGGGTGATGCTAATGCCATTACTTGGATCACCATCTTGATCTAGGGTTTGCAGTAGTCTGGCCATATTGATTACAGCGGTATTGGTGACATCATCGGTTGCGGCAATATTTAGAGGAGTAACGATGCCAGTAGCAGCTGTTGCTGGAAACTCTAAGCCTCCAATGAAGAAAGTAACCGTTTCACCTGCTAGGTATTGATATTTTCCTTCTACATCGGTGGTACCGCTAAGTGTTTCGGTTCGATAGCCAATGCCGATAACAGCGCTATCTAGAAACACACCTGTGTCGGGTGTAACTGTTACGGGTACTGGTTGTGGTAACGTTTCTGGCTCAGGATCATCATCACTGCTTCCACAGGCTACGAGAGTTAATGAAATTAATAAAGCGGTAGTGATTGAGTAATTAAAATTGGAATTACAGGCAAGACTAGACTTAAACATATCAAGCTCCTTTACAGATCTAGTAAGTCGATTTGCTGCTGTGCTTCATGCTTAGAATATCCATCTCCGAAGCGACAACATAATTGAGTTCACTTTAGGTTTAACACATAAATTTCTCGAAAAATTTATGTCATCACCAAATTCAAGACATTTCAGTAACTTTCATATTTACAGCCGTTGCTGCAATTTTGAATCAACTACTTAGGAGGTGTTTTGTCTATTTTGGTAAACTTGGCTTTGGGTATGGTGATTTCAATTTTTTGCTAAAAGCCAACTTCATTCGATGCCGATGACCACTTTTTCTGCTGCTCCCAGTTTTACTGTTAAGTTTTATGCTCCCCTATGAGAAGGCCTATTTTTGCGCTGTGTATTGCCGAAAAATTTCTTATAGCGAATTTTGTTCGCCTGAACAGTCGGGAGATCTTAACGGATGTGGATATTGGGATATTACTTATGATGTTTACCGGTTAACAATATCGACTGTCATGAGGTTTATTGTTGTATCTCTGATGCTTTAAAATAACTTTCAGATGATTCACTTTTAGTGAATATATATTTAGTTATTGGGTGAAGTTAAAGCAAGAGGTTTTCTGAGGTAGTATCGATAATATTTTAACAGTGGCTTAATCTATAAAGAGTATGCTGGAAATGAGGAATTAAACATGAACACTTGTTTTAAAACCGCTCCAATTATTAATGCTTGAAGCGGCTTTTACTCAGTTATAACCAAGAATATAACTCGGTGTTTCATCTTCCTGCTCGTAGGTGTATAGCAGGCTTTCATGCAGTGTCGAGTCCTCTTCTGTGGTTTTTGAATGTTCAATTTCGCCCTGTTTATAGTTATTAATGATATATTTTTCCATTACAACGTCCTTTAATTTTACTAGCGCTCTCTTTATATAT
>NZ_BPEW01000052.1 GCF_019654975.1 Shewanella sp. c952 | reverse complement strand
GGTATTATTCAGCAAATATAAATATAAATATAGACAGACAACTAAATAAATAAATTAATAAGAACAACATCACACTCCCCACCTAAACACATTCACTACTTTAATTTAAATGGTAATAATTAATACGAATCCTACTATCGATAATTAATTTAAAAACAATTATTAGTAATAGTTTATTGATTCCAATTAGGAGTGATGATGAAAATTAAAAAACTGTCCATGGCAATAATGGTCTCTACCTTGTTCGTCGGCTCAGCTGCCGCCAATGATAAAGACGTAGATCTATACAACAGCGATAACTGGCAAAAGGCATTTCCAGAACAATACAAGACTTGGGCTCAAACTGAGCAAACAACCCCAGAGTCAGGTAACTTAGTTGATCTATTGGCCGCAAACCCAAACTTAATCTCTGCATGGGCTGGTTACGGTTTCGCTAAAGACTATAACCGAGCACGTGGTCACCACTATGCAATGACAGACATCGTCAAAACACTTCGTACAGGCCATCCTGTCGTCGGCCATGACGGCAACGTTGTTGGCGAAGCCATGGCTGCCAGTTGCTGGTCTTGCAAAACCCCCGATGTCGCTCGCATGTACGACAAAGTTGGAGAAGATAACTTCTCAAATAACAACTGGTCGACATGGGGCCATGAGATGTCTAACACTATTGGTTGTGCAGATTGCCATCAGTTGGGCAGTGCAGAAATTCGAATGAGCCGCCCATATGCAGAGCGTGCTATGCAAGCCATAGGCAAAGATTTCTCAGAGCAATCAGCAACGATGCAGGCTAGCCAAACTTGTGCTCAGTGCCATGTAGAGTATTACTTTGACGGCAAAGATGATAAAAAAGTCCGTTACCCGTGGGATCATTGGGTACCAGGTGTTAAAACCGACTACAAAGAAGTGGTTAACTATAAAGGGTCAGACGGCCTATATGAAGGTTTTGCCGCAGAAGCACAACTTGCCTACTTTGATCAAATAGGCTTCAAAGACTGGACCAATGCAATCTCAGGCGTGCCATCAATAAAAGCACAACATCCTGAATTTGAAAACATGATGGATAGAACTGACCATGCGATGTCTAGCCATATGGAGTTTGGTTGTACCACCTGTCATATGCCTAAAGCGGAAAATAGCAAAGGCGTGGAATACTCTAACCATAAAGTCACTTTTGACGCTAATAAGCTACCAGAAAGCTGCGTAGGTTGTCATGAAGGCAGTGATTTCAAAGAGATCTTCGATGAACGTAAAGCTGAGATCAATAAGCTGCGCTTTGAGGCTGACGGTACTGACCCACGCTTAACCGAAGCACACTTTAAAGCTCAGGCTATTTGGGCTGCTAACGGTATCAAAGGACTAGAAGCGGATCAAAGTATTGCTCAAGCCAAAGGTAACTACGAAGCAGCATTAAAAGCCAATACGCCACTCGCCAAAGAGATGAATAGTCTTTTAACTAAAGTTAGACATGCACAGTGGTTCTGGGACAGCGCAACAGCCTCTCACGGTATCCATGCCCACAACCCAGCAGAAGCGATTCGTTTACTTGAGAAATCTAATGCGATATTAGATGAAGCACTTAACGAAGCAAATGCACTGTTAACAAAGTACGCACCAAAGTATAAGTACGATGCAACTAAGTACGATACTAAAACAAAAGTACAACCGCTTGCCGGACTTAATTTAGAGGCTATGCAAAGCGCTAAAGAAGAGTTCATTGAGCAGCGCGTTGAAAAAGAGTGGCCTGTTGAACTACGTTAATTGCGAACCTAGTTAGGCAAAATACATCTCCAACCCCAAACGCCAGTCACCTCACCGACTGGCGTTTTTTGTTAGCTCAGTCATTTGTTACTGCTGCTACACCACAACACCAACTAAACACATAATTTAGGCCTTCCCCCACAATCAGTTTCATTCACAAGGCTTTGCTTGCACTCGCCGTAAGACAATAATCTGAGTGAAACCCAAAAGTAAGCATGTTCAGTTCATAGGTGTTAACTTAAGTAACACTTTAGCTCGCAGATGTTAATTTGACCATCACAAAAAATCATATACGTCAAATTAGTAACTGTCTCCAGACTATTCGATTTAAGCGCTATAGTGGCTTCATCAAATAAATTCTAGCTAATAAAATTAACAAACTAATTTGAGGGATGACCATGAAACTATCAACAATTGCGACTGCATTACTTGCTACCACAATGGCAACAACTGCATTCGCAGCTCCAACAGCCGATACCGTTTTTGTCAGCAAAAACATCTTCACTGGTAACCCAGAAATGCCTATTGCTCGGTCTATGGCTGTTACTGGAGATACAATCAGCTGTGTAAGCGATACTTTATCTTGTAAAGAGATGGCGGGAACAAACACCCGTATTATCGATAATGGTGAAAATACTATTATGGCTAGCTTCTCAGATACTCATATGCACACCCGCTTATTTGGTCAAACTCATGGTGTCATGCTCAATCTATTTGAGCTAAATGGCAAAAGTACTGAAGAGATAGAAAAAGCGATTTCCGATTACGCCAACACGCTTGGGCCTAACGAATGGGTCATTGGCGGCGGATTTTCTTACAACAACTTTCCTGATCCAGTTAAAGAGCGCTTAGATGAACTCGTTGGTGGGCGCCCAGCATTAATCTCTGACAATACCCAACATAATGGCTGGTACTCAACTAAAGCGCTTGAATACTTAGGCATTGATGAAAACTGGACTATTCCAAAAGGTGGCTATATGCCATTAGGAAAAGATGGTAAGCCTACTGGGCATCTGCGTGAAAAAGCACATTTATCGACAGGGTTCGTTGAGCAACACAAATTGTACTCCTTTGAGAAGCAAGAAGAGTCAGTAAAGATTGCCGCGAAGCTAATGAATGCTGCGGGCGTCACCTCAGCACTAGAGGCTGCAGGTGGTTCCAAAGAGGGTTCAGACGATGTTTACGTGCGTCTAGCCAAAAAAGGAGAGCTTAACCTCCGTCACGAAGTAACGGGTGTATTCTGGGGTGGGCATGGCGATCGCGAACAAGATTTAGCAATGATCAATGAGCTAGTAGAACGTCGCGCAGCTGTTCAACAAGCAATGGGGACAGATTCACATGACTACCTAACCATGAATACTATTAAATTCGCAATAGATGGAACTCCCGGTGCATATGCTCATATGGAAGAGCCCTATATCGACGGCTCACATCCAGGAATGAACTACAGCTCAGAAAACCTAAATTGGATTTTCGATCAGCTAACTGAAAAAGGGTTTCGCTTAATGCTACATGTAGAAGGTGATGCAGCAATGCGTAAGTCACTTGATGCATTGGACTATGCAGATGAAACAGGTGCTCCATTAGACAAAGGGATTAATCATGTATTCACCCATATTGATCATGCTACACCTAGCTTAATTAGCCGTATGAAACAGCGTGGCGTTACAGCCCAATTACAGTACCACTGGGGCGACGCTACTGATGAATACTTCCAAACGGTAGTGAAGAAAAATGTAGCAGGCTACATCTTAGAGAACGCATTCAATATGCACGGTATGGTTGTAGATTCTGGCATTGAATATGGCGCTGGCCCAGACGCACCAACTAGCCCAGTCTACAAACCGTTTGATGGTATCGAGATTGCAATGACGCGCCAACCGCTTGGTCAGCCAGATGGTGAACGATTGATAGGTAAGGGAATGACACTAGAGCAAGCGCTTTACGGTTACACTCTAGGTAGCGTTAAAATTCTAAACAAACAGCACATGCTTGGTTCTTTAGAAGAGGGGAAAAAAGCAGATATTATTGTTTTAGACCGTGATATCAAAAAACAGTCGGAAGTTAACCCGCACAAGCTGCATGAAACTCAAGTCAACTATACGTTCTTAGATGGTAATATTGTACATCAAAGTAAGTAGTTAACTCTGCAAACAAAAAGGCCCAGCACACGCTGGGCTTTTTACTTGTTAACGACTTCCCTTTCTTCGGCATCACTCACTATACAGGCAACAAATCAACGAGAGCTATTGCCAGTAAATCGTACAATTTCGAACCTGACCAAGCATTCCAAAATACTAAGAGCAATAAATAGTAGCCCAAAGCACTCACTTTCAACCCAAACTCCAACAGAATATTACCCACAGAAATCAATTAAAAAATCTGTAAAACAATAAGCTATAAGCAGATAGGCATTCAGCATAATTCCAGAAGGTTACACGTTTTCACTTTAGCTATAGTCCAAGTCATCACTCTGACTCACTTCAAGTCAGAAAGTTATCGTGACTATTTTGTGTATCTAAAATAAAGGAATATCCAATGAACGCATCACTAAGGAAAGTCAGCATGTTATTCAGTGCTCTCGTTTTGGCGAGTGCCAGTAGCAGTTTTGCCCAATCAGCACAGGTTGCAGAATCAAGAATAATGACCATAGCAAAATTGGGTGCGAGTGGAGGCACTGCAGAGCTAAAGAGTTGTATCGCAGATCCGAAATGGTTTACCTCACCCTCTATGCCCAGCGAAGTCAAAACCAATAAGTCAGGTGACAGTTCGTTCTGTGACTTTTACCAGTTCTCTTGGCAAACATTTGCCTACTTGATGGCTGAATCAAAAAACGACCCATCAGTTATCAACTTTCAAGACAATACTCAATTCAACCAATTAGAACTGAATTTAGATGGCAGCCCAGCCAATTCTTGTGATGATAAACATGACTCTCAAGTGCTGTTTATTCGTACCGCTAAACATGAAGAGAATGACACCGATATCGTCATACCTGAGATAATTGGACAGGCTGGTGGCAGCGCCACCATCTATGACCAAAATGGTAATGTGGTCTATTACGATGTTCGTTTTAGTAAGAATATGTGTAATGTAAAAGCGATCCAGCAGCAACAGAATTTCCCCGCTGGCACCACCGAAATGAAAACCGCATGGAAGGTTCTAGGAGAAAATGATGATCCTAATGATTTCATCACCATGGATGCTAATATTACTCCGGTAGTATCAGATCAGAGTGATACCAAAAAGACTAAACTTGGCATGATTGGTTTTCATGTAGCCGTTGCCACAGAGGCGCATCCAGAATTTGTCTGGGCCACATTTGAGCACAAAGTGAATGCACCAGACTGTACTTTGCCACAGACAACCACGGGATGGTCTTTTGCCAGCCAAGCCTGTGCGTCTGGACTAAAAAACAATCAAGCGACATGTGAATTCAATAATCCAACCAAGCAATCTAACGTCACAGGAACACCATCGCAAATTTGCCGTATGTACCCGTATGGCTCTTCAGAAGATGATCATAAGTTTAACGACAACGTAGACTCTATCAAATCTCTTAATGCCAGTGTTCAGCCGCACTTAAGCGGTAATTTTGCAGTATTGAAAAACTACTTTAATGTCGGTGCTTTGTGGGTAAGCGATACTAAAAAAGGTTCTTATACCAAACCAACAAACGGCCAAGCAGTCACCCAGACGAGTAATCAACGTGGCTCACTTAGGCTTGCTAACACTGTTGCTGAAACTGAATACCAAGAGGTCAACACAGCAGCGATTAACCTTAATGGTAAATCATCGCCTTCAGCAGGCTTTGTCTCTAACTGCTTTGGTTGTCATAACTATGAAGGATCGAGCAGTAATATAAGCAACACAACGTCAAATAGTCTGAGTCATATTTTTGATGATATTGCTGTCGGTTCTATGCAATGCTTAGATGTACAAGCAGCTAATATCATCAACAGTAACACCCAAGCGAATGCAGATTGCCCAGCTACATGCCGCAAGTCCTCAAGTAAACTAGAGTGGAGTGGTCAATGGACCAATCAAAATGCTAGCACTGGTGCACAATTAGCAAAATCTGTTTGTGGTTGCTGCGCCAACTAAAAAGCAAAGCTAACAACTTACACAATGAGTTTTCGGCTATTAAAAAGGCTCGCTTAGCGAGCCTTTTTAGATAAGAAACTGTAACGACCCAATCTTAGTTAGAGCATGATCCACAACATACGCCACTGTCGCCATGTTTAGGTTTGGCATTTTCAGCTTTGACTGCAGCATTAGTCGCTTCCGTTTTTTCAGCTTTCTCGGCAGCCTTAGTCGTTAGCACTGCAGCTTGCTCCTCAGATTTGTTTAAACCAAATATTTTCTTAAATGATACTGACATATAAACTCCAAAATTCGTTAAGCTGCATTTTTTACGCATGTTATAATTCTTGAGTAAAATAGTCAACTATTAACCTATACTCTGTGATATCGATTCAGGATCTCATAAGAGGACGGTATAACATGCAGTCACTTAGATAAATTGATAGGTTTTTTGAGTCATTAATACTGCACTGACGTTAGAATCCATAAGGCTTACAGCCGTTGTTGTGCTAAAATTCTCTATCAGCTTTATGAATGGGCAAACCTTCTCATTTGTTTAACTGAGCCTGACATAACTAATACCAATTGCATTACGTATTTAATCCATTCAGAAACGCTAGACACTTCAATTCAAAACGCTTTGAAGAAAGAACGTTCACTCTCTTGTGAGCCAATATAAAGCAGAATTAGATTGATTGTTCGCTTCCCTTAGAGCCGTAGATATTTAAGGGAAATGGCACAATACTGCATGCTACGATGGACACTCTTGATATCGACTACATTCGCCTTCAGCGCTTTGAATCCCCACTGAATAGGCAAGTACTTAATGCAATTGGTTTAATGAGGATATTCAAAATGAAAAAATTAAATGCCGAACAACGTAAAGCAAGAGATAACGAGCGCTTTTCACAGCGAGTAGATGAGCGCAGGGTAAAAGGCGAAGATGTGGTGGCTTATGCGCTTGCCAATAATAAAGCTTTCAAGTTTCTAACTAAATCAGAGAAGCATAGCTTCAAAGAGAGACAAGCTACACAGCAAGAAGAAGCAAACCTTAAAGCACAACAACAGCTTGAGCTTAAAGAGCAACAAGAGTTAGAGAAAGCACAAGCAGAGTTTACTCAAGAGTGATATTAAACAGCCATAGATAATCGATTTTTATGGCTGTAGTTTGCTCAGTATTGGCTCTATTGCAGCGATGGGGTTACTCACACGTTGAACTGTAAGCATTCAGTTCAATCAGCCCTTGTAAAATAATGCCGTGATAACGAGCCTTAACTAACTGGTAGTCTAGCTCTGGGGCAAAGTAGTAGGTTACTTCCTCTTCACCCGTCTGTTTAATTGGAATTAAAGTCAGCTCGCCCCAAGGTTCAATATTGGCAGTTTGTTGCTGTTGTACATAGAGTTGATAGGGTTCTATAGCATCAGAAGCTTGCCTGATTAAGGCGAACTGTGTCCGTCCCTGCAGCAAAAAGTGCCGCATTTGAATGGCAAGCGTATCAACATCCCTAAGTGCAACTCCTTTTGAGTGGTAGTGCTCAACGTCACCATCGATATCGACCTCTGTATCTCGGCCATTATTACTAAAAGAGACTTGCATATCCCTTGCCCGAAAGCCGGTCACTTTTTGATGGAATTTATCGGTAAGCCATTCATCTGTTTTCGTGGACCAAGACAGCTCTGCACGCTGATCATAGCGAGTACCAATCCCCAAAATACTGGCTTTACTGCTTGAACTTACCACTGCGGTTTTGCCCTGCCAGTGTTCGGTTCGCTCCATAGTACCGGTGTGAATACCACTTAAGTAAATGTCGTAATTTGCACTACGGCTGCACTGCTTAATAACGTCTTCTTGCTTCATCGCTTGTGCTGCAACCTGCGTAACGGCCGTTTTTTCACTCTGTGGTTGCTGCGCAAATACAGGTGAAACTAGCATTAGCGCTAATACTAAGAGCCAATATTGCAGGCAAGCAGCGGGTCTATTCATACTTAGAATACTTCGTTCACGTTAAGGTAAAAGTTAGTTTCATTTTCACCCACGCCAATATCGAGGCGTAAGTTGATATTGTCTTTTATTTTAAAGCGAAAACCTGTGCCGTATGAGGTCATAAGCTCTTCATTCAGGTCGCTCACCTTAGAGGCTACGCTGCCCACTCCGCCCCAGAAAACCATGCCATAACGCTGAAAGATAGGTAAACGATATTCAACTTGCCCCATCATCATCTGCTTGTCACGGTAGCGACCTTTAATATAACCACGCATTGCACTTGAGCCACCCAAATCTGGCAGCATGTTCCAAGGTACATCGCCATCAGTGAATTTACCTTGTACTTGCCATGCAATCAGACCCGGTGCAGAGCTTAGCAAGGATGTAGAACTTAAATCGATGTAGTTAGCAAGCTCTAGGTTATAGGTTGAGAACGTCGAATACTCACTGTTTTGATACAGACCTGCATCTATCTGGAATAACCAGCCTTTAGTGGCATTTAAGCGGTAATCTCGTGAATCATAAATACTAGTCACCACCACACCCGAACTAAAATTGCTCGGTAAAATCGTTTCCGCATCAACAGATACGCCAGTTTCAACTAACTCTAGTTTGTCAGCACTGGCATAAGTTAAGTCAGCCCCAACACCTAGAAAGTAATTATCAGCTACTTCGCTCATCCAGCGTGGTTTAAAGCTATAAACCTGCTCTTCAAATTCATGATGATTAGCGTCGATATTGCCATCTTCAATACCTTGGCCATAATAAACAGACGCTTCATTGTGTAGCTCTAACCCGAGTAATAAGCGCTGCTTGCCACCGTTGAAAAAAGTCATATTTTCAACTTCAACGCCATAAGAGTTGTTCATCGACACAAACGAGTTTAGTACCAATGATGACGGTTGTTCGTCAGCTTTCGCGCCATCGGTTTTGTACAAACCGACCATCAACAACCCCACACCAAACTTCTTCTCTGGTGTGTAATAAGCTGTTGGCAAATAGCTCATATCAATCGGCTTGCTCTCATCAAACTCACCATCAGCACCAAATACCGACAGAATGTCATCAACCCAAGTTGGTTCCATATCTTTAGGGGTCTCAAATAGCGGTTCAACCGCAATGGCGACATTGGAAAAAGCAAACAGGCTCAGTAATAAAATCCGTTTCATAAATACTCGAATCGATAAAGGAAATAGTAGGATTGTAGCGACGTATGTTGCATTAGAAGTCTCAAGCAAAGTCGCCAAACAGGTCAATAATAAACTTGCGAGCGCATTCTACCATTACGACAGTTTTCAACAATTACTTTTTCAATTTAGCTCCAGACGTGATGACTAATGCCTACATTGAGCGGTTCAATTTTGGAGGTATAACCACCAAATAAACTGACAACAGCAGTTTTCATGAGTACAGCGCTGGCACCATGTATTGCGAGATTCTTAGTGTTACAGCCTCAATGCTGTGAGCCTTATGTATAAACCACTTTTAATTGCCACTGAAATAACGCATCTTGATATCAAACAGGGATAGGACAGTCTTATGAAAATCCAATTAGATGATTACTATGTTTTTTGTCAGGTAGCCAAATATGGCAGCATGAAGCAAGCCAGTGAAAAAACACGCTTACCATTATCAACCGTTAGTCGACGTGTTGTTGCATTAGAAGAGAATCTTGGCTTACAGCTATTTATTCGTAACAAAAATAAGCTAATGCTCTCCAATGAAGGGGGCCGGTATTATCAAAAGCTTAGCGGCATGGTTGAGGTATTAGCTAATACTATCGATGAACTCAATGATGATTCTGGCCTGCTTAGCGGCCATATAGTCATATCTACCACCAAGCTGTTCTACACTCGATTTATTCATCCGGCCATTCTCAGCCTGTTAAAGGATAACCCTAAATTAAGTGTCGAGTTGAAGCACTCGGTAAATTCAACCACATTAACCGATGATGTTGATATCGCAGTGGTGAATGGCGAACTACCAGAAAGCAATTTAATCGCCAGAAAATTGATTGAGCTAGAGTTAGCCTTTATGGCAAATGAGGAGTTTGCTCAGCAATATAAAGATGAAATAGCAAACGGTGAGTTTAATGCTTTGCCTTATGTTGCGACCCTCTCCCACCCTTCACTCCCTATTACCAATAAAAGCACTGATGAAGTAATAAAGATCCAACCAAGCCAAAAGTTCAGCGTTATCGACGCCGAGATGTTACTCAGCGCGATTAACGACGGGCTTGGATACGCTATCGTTCCACTCTATGCTACCGAATCACAAAATGAACAGTTCAAGCTGGTACCGATATTTGAAGACTATGCATTAGCGCCTGTGCCTTTTTCACTTTTATACCGCAGCCGTAACTTACAGTCCGCCGCCCAGCGCGCGGTAGTCGATGCCATCGTCAGCGCTTTTAAATAACGCCTTTCAGTAAAAAATGCCAATCTCATTTTTGGGATTGGCAAGCTCAAAATACGCTATATAGAAGATTATCAGCTTTCCTTAATATTACCTCAAGCAAACAGCTAACCACTTTTAATTCAATTAATGAGGTAACACCATGCAACAGATTACATTAGCAACTTATATCCTAACCCGCCTAAAAGAACTAAACACTAACCACGTTTTTGGTATCCCTGGCGACTACGTACTGCCATTCTTCGATGAGATTTTAGATGGCAACCACGGCGTTCAACATATCATGCCGAGAAATGAACTGAACGGCACTTATGCCGCTGACGGTTACTCAAAAATGAACGGTTTTGGCGCCATGGTAGTGACATTCGGTGTTGGTTCTTTAAGTTGCACTAATGCTATTGCCGGTGCTTATGCCGATGACACGCCCATTATGGTGATTGCAGGTACCGCAACGGTAGAGGTGCTAACGACACCAACAGAGCGACGCTACCACCATGTTATCGAAAACAACTTCGATACCAATATCGAGATGTTTAAGCATATTACCTGCGCCAGTCAACGCCTGGTCGATTTAAGCACTGCGACTTTCGACGTTGACCAAATGCTACGTAAAGCAATGCAGTCTAAGAAGCCTGTTTACTTAGAAGTACCTTATGACCTGCAAACAGCAATGGTTGATGCACCAACTCGGCCGCTAGACCTGATGCTTGAACAGTCTTCATCTAGCAATCTAAATGCGGCTCTAGAAGCTAGTGTGACACTGCTTGAGAAGTCAAAAACCCGCAGTGTGTTAACGGGTCACCTACTGCAACGCGAAAATATGATCCCCCTAGGTGTGCAGTTGGTTGACCAACTCAATGCGGCGGTTGCAACGACCTTCAGCTGTAAAATGGGCGACTTTGAAGCGCACCCAAATAACATAGGAATATATATGGGTGAGGTCAGCGAAGATTACACCAAGGAGATGATGGACGGCGCAGATGTAGCGATTGCACTTGGAGTAACCTTCAACGAGTTTGATACTGGTGTATTCACCACTCGACTGGGCCAGCAACAAGATGTCATTTGGATCCGTAAAGATTACGTTGAGATCAATGGTGAACGCTATGACATGGTATACCTGCGTGATTTTGTGCCTGCGCTTTTAGGTGCTATCAGACATATCGATGCGGGCGAGCTGCAACAACAAGCACGTCGTAAGTTCGCCTTTGAACAAAAAGACAGATTTACTCCCACAGATAATAATCTGACCATTGACCGATTATTTGTGCAGTTCTCTAACTACTTAGAAGCTGGCGACATGTTGTATGGCGATACTGGTGGCTTTATTAATGCGTCTCAAGCTGAATTTCCAGCAGATGTCGTCATGCATGGCTGTGGTAACTGGGGCTCATTAGGTGCCGGATTCGGTATGTTTGTTGGCGCAAACTTTGCCAACGAACAGCACAACCGCCGCTCAGTAAGCATTCAAGGCGAAGGTGCCTTCACCATGAGCGCCCAAGATTTAGCGACCTTGATTGAGCACAAGAAAGACTTAGCATTATTCATCTTAGATAACTCAGGTTACGGTGCTGAGCGAGCGATTCACCCAGGTAAAGAGCGCTCATATAATGACATTGCGGTGTGGAAATATGAAAAGCTAGGTGAAGCACTTGGCGGAACAGAAGGTGTGGACGTACATAGCTATGTGGTAAATACCGAGAAAGAGATGGATGCTATTTTCAACGCGCTGAAAGAGCCAAAAGGCGTCAACATTGTTCGAGTGATGTTAGATCCAAATGACTCGGCCACTTTCAACCTACGTTTTAGTCAATTACTACAGCACTAAAACTTTCACTAAAGTCTCAGGCTTCACTAACAATAATGATACTCGCTTATGTCTACTCAAAGGTATAAGCGAGTATCTGACGATTATAACCACTTAAGAAAATAGTATTTAAATACGGTCGTTGAGGCACCGTTTCTAAACTTTATTTGAACTAATTTCCACCAAAGGTAATCTCTATTTGGTGCTCATCTTTACTGACAGGTGCAACATTAAAGAATGTACCGAGCGGACATTCATCAGCATCTATGGGCGCTGGTGATAAAAAGCCTTTCTGCTGGCCTTTACTGGTCGTCCATACTCGGCAAGCTCGTTCGCCATTTTTGGTCATAAAAACATATTCAGTGGTGCCCTGCTTATCTAGCATCGGACCTTTACTATCACAGTTATGCCAGTCCTCATTTAGCGCCTTCGCCACGTTATAACAGATAGATTTAGCCTCATACTCTATCGTGGTTTCAACAGAGGTTACCGCACTAGCAGCAAAGGAAGTTACACTTAGCAGCGGTAATATCACCAGTGTCTGTTTCAACATTTTAAAACCTAATTAATGAGTGTCGAAACTATGGACACAAAGCCATTAAGTAAGTTCATTAGCCTTGCTAGTAATCGCTACTGGCGCACTAAATCAGCCCAACTATTTAATAGTAGAGATTCAAATTTCTGCCAAAAAGTTAAAACTTGTAGGTATACATAGCGATATAATTCTGCCTACCGTCACCGATATTAGCTTCTAAATCAAACGAGTGATGTTTAGTTAAACTCCAGTCAAAACCAATTAATCCAGCATAGTGAGCGACATTCTGTTGTGTAATGGTATAGCTTAGCCCTTCCAAAGTTGGTCCATCTTTGATCTCCGCATCCGACTGGCCAGTTGTTCCTTCGGTGTCCATATATGAAACACCGATATATGGGTTCACAAACCCCCAATTAGGGACATTAAATGATGTGCCGACTCTTGCACTTACAAGCAATGTCTCTGATTCAGTTCGATCATCATCAGTTTTGGTCCAAGTATAACTGAACGGAACCAGCACAAAGAAGTGATTAAATCCGTAAACAAAGTTGGTGGTAAAACCATAGTTCCAGCCAGAATAATCGGGAGATATTTCAGGCAACTCAATATTTTCAGGAACATCGTCACAAAATGCTGGCGTTACTCGGCCGCCACACACCTCTTCAATTTTCTTAAAAATAGCAGTCGGGATTTTAATATAAAGATCGGTTGAACCTTCAAACCGACCACCATGGATACCAACCTGCATGAATGGGAATATCCAAGCTGCAGCGCGCAATTGTATGCTGGCAGTTTCAACATCTGGCTGGCCAAAATCAATGCTATCTAAGTCAATAACCTCACCGATATCGACACCTTTGTAATTTAATTTTAAGTTAGATAGCGACAAGTCTTGCTTGGAATAGTTAGGAATAATAGAGATTGAAAGTGGTAGAGGTAGGTCATAACCTTTTTCAATGACTTGCTGACCAAAGAATGGCAAGTAGCGTTCCCACTTTCGATTGGGGTCGGTACTTTTACTGGGAATAATATCTGAGCGAACCGTTTCATTACGCGTTTGTTGACGCTTCTCTCTAGCCGTTTGTGTTTCCGGCACTTCAATTTCCGCTGTTGATTCAACTGTCTCTGTTTTTTTTAGTACTGGATCATCCGTAGCAAAAACAGAAAAAGTGGCACAAGATAGCAATACGCTCAAAAATTTATACATATTTAATTCCCTTTTAAAATGCTTCGTTAAAAGTTAAATAGAAGCCGCTTTCAGTCGCATTACGCCCATAATCAACTCGCACATTCATTCTCGGCTGCAGCTCAAATCGATAACCGACGCCATAGCTATAAATGAGGTCGTCATATAGCTGCTGCGGTTCATCTGCAATAGAGCCTAGACCGGCAAAAACCGTCATTCCATGCCGTGATAGTTGGCCATTACTGTATTTAAAGGTGTGACGATATTCCGCGGTATTTTCAATAGAGTTCTTATCGCGATAATGTCCTCGATAGACACCTCTTAAAGAGTCTTGGCCACCCACAGTCGGCATATCAAAATAAGGGACATCTCCGTCACTCCATTGAAATGCGTTATAAAAAGCCAACACCCTTCCCTTGCTAAAGGAGTAGTAATATCGGTAATCGAGTAGTAATTTTTGATAGTCGCTATCGCTACCTATTGTCTGTGAATAAACGATGTACTCAAAATTGAAGAACTGGCCACTCCAAGCATTAACAGAGAAATCTCGGCTATCATGCTCAAGTGCCACCCCCAGTCCTAAGGCGAATGGCTTATCTTTGAACTCTTGAAAATTGGGGTCGTCAATTGCGGTTTGTGGCAAGGTGTCTTCGTCTGGCTGAAAGCTTTTAACCCGCAGAGCGGGGCCTAGATAAAAACCATTAAAAGTTAGAAAGGTTAGATTACCTTCGTAATCTAACAGCTTATATTCATACAGAAGATCATCTGATGCTTCAACGGCATCTCCCGCTTCGTAGCCCACTCCCCAGTAATACTCACTTTGGTTACCCATGGTAAATTTGCCAATTAGGCGCATAGCGTTATTATCAAAAAATAGATTCTGTTTAGAGCGCAAACCTAATCCAACGCCACTTTCAACTTTATTGCCGATGGCGACTAAGGTCAGACTCGAACGCTGAAGCTCTTGCTCCTGCCTATTAGTCGAAAAGGAATAGAGAGCCCCTAAGGCCAACATCACACCAGTTTCTGGCATATACCCCGGCCCACCCAGTATGGAAAAAAGTGGCAGTCCATTTTTGGTAGAGTGATCTTTCAATGCTTTTTTATAACTATCTAATTGCTGCTCAAGTTTGTCGCACTCGCTATTGCAGTCATCAAGCTTTTCGTCAATTGAATCAATAGCAGTTTTATAGGCTTGCGATCTCTGCTCTGCTTGCTCCAAGGTGTTAAAAAATGGCAAAGCATCACCGACAGGAAGCTGCTGAACTGGATTCAGTTCAGCAACTTCGGCGCAGATAATCGTTGGAAAAAGACATAATAGAATTAGCTTTTTCATAAAATCCTTTTTAAATCGAGGCTCATTTTTTTATTTATATCTACAGACCTACTGCAGATAACGGGACATAAGTCTTTTATTTGATTAAATATAGTCGATGATGAGAAAAGCACATATTTTAGAAGCGATGGCAGAGAAATGAGTTACTAATAAGTAATAAAATAGGCGTTTAAAGGGCTAATGATTGAACCGAATACAGGGAGTAAAGCGAGAACTTGAACAAAGAAATGAATCGATAAAGCATAAATCAATATGGCTAAAGCCCACTGGCTGTGGGCTTAGCAAAACCGCGTATTAGAATGGTGCAAGCAACCCTACAATCGTAGCCACTGCATTAACTCATTGGCACCAATAACGCCATACTGTCTTTTTATTAGCTTTCCTGCAGGATCAAACAGCAGTACTTCTGCAGATTCAGCTCGATAAGTCGCAATCATCTTATCGCCATCAGGGGTACCAGCTCTAGCTAACAAAAACAGTGCATTATCACCAAGGTGTGCACGGGCTTCATTCATCTGCTCAGTTTGGCTGTTACTTATCGCAAGCCCTGGATCATAGACAAACACTACTGCTGGTTTGCCAGAACCTATCTCTTCATGAGTCGCCTTAAAGCCTTTAGGCATGACCATCAGCAACAACCAAACAGCCACAACAATCGATGCTATAACCCCAAGTACGACCCAAGGTTTACGGCTACTGGTGTTCGAGCTACTGTCTGAATTACGACTGTCCATGATGATAAGCCTTTTTAAAAAATGAAATAATTAGCATTCCAGTCTAATAAACTTAACTGAAACGAGTATTAATAATTTAGCGTTACTTGCGATTGCTCAGCTAAAATTTGGCTGTTACCGCCACTTTTTATGGCATATAAGTGACTTAACATCACACTTTTCTTAATTAGATTAAATTGACAGTTATTAGCTAGGAACTAATATTGCTGTAATAGGCTCAACTAATAGAGTACTAAATTTTTCTCGGCGAAAGCATGAGACGTTCAAAATAATGAGGCAAGATTTAATGAATACACTTAGCAAAATATTGATAGGTTCAACGATTAGCATCGCGGCATTAAGCACAGGTGTACAGGCCAGCGATCTTACCTGCAAAGTAAAAGGTGCTGATGATGTCGTTATGAATAACATTACGATTTTGCGCTCTAACGAATCAATCGTAAAAATTGATGGCAGCTATAAATCACCAGTGATGAGCAACATCTATCGCATCGATGCGGTAGATGGCAAAGATATTAGCGCTACGCCTACCTACTTATATTACAACCACTATCCATTAGCCGATCACCAACTGCTAGCAACAGTTCAAGTTGATGGTCAAGAAGCTTTTAAAGGACTTTGTACCGTCAGCGAAGAGATGTAATTTCCAAAACTGTGCGCCAATATCTCAACGGCTAAGTATTACCAGAGCAATAATAAATAGTTTAATACTCTGGTAATGCCATCACAGCATCAAAAAGCCACATCATTGTGCCATAGATATTTTCTCAGTCAGTTTAAACATTTCACTAAGCCCCCGACAGACTATCCACCTTATAGCCTTAAAGAGTGACTAATACTAATCAGTATTAAACACTGCTCGCTCAGCGAGAGTTTAGCCATTCTAAAGCACCACTCAAATTGATTGATAGTGAGTCGATTCCATTTACTTGCCGCAATCATTCCACAATGACATTTTCTTCACTTTGCAAACAATACAATAGCGTCGACTTCATCTAATAAGAGAAAGGTATGACTAAATTCGACCTGGCCATTACCCAGCAAAATATCAACAAACCGGCTCTAGCAGGCTCAGTATCACCTCAAAATGATACTGGTTTTTTGTGGGGATTCTTCTTGCTAGTGGCAGCATTTGTTTTACTCATGAAAGAGAGTGTTAACTACGCTTATTTCTTTAAAATCAACCAAGCGAGTCAACATTTTAGTCCCGAGCTTTTGGCAAGCATAACCGACATGGGTAACGGAGTTGTGACCGGTAGCATTCTAGTCATGATCCTCTGCTTCAAACCTGCTTGGATTTTACGAGTGCTTCTAGCAGCATTGATCTGCCTAGTGGTGACACATCTATTAAAAAGCTATTTTGATGCGCCGCGTCCAGCGGCACTGTTAGAGCAAATAAATATTATCGGCGAAGCTCGCCACAGTAAAAGCTTTCCTTCAGGTCATACTGCTACCATTTTCTTACTCGCTGGCACAGCCTATCTATCGTCTCGACGATTGCTCAGCAGAATATTCTTTGTCTCTTTGGCAATCATAGTTGCTGTATCGCGAATCTCTGTCGGTGCCCACTGGCCGATTGATATAGCCTTAGGAGCAATTATTGGTTGGAGCAGTATTTATGTGGCGTCACTTATCAGTAAAGAGAGACTGCTATCAGCACGTTACCAATATCTTATTTTAACAGCACTACTATTGCTACTTGGCACCTTAAGCACTATGAGTAAAATTGAATTCCCTCAAATGCCTATCGTCGAAAAATTGCAGCAACTTTACTTGGTAATTGGCGCATTTTGCTTGTACGTCAGTTACCTATTCAATCGAAATAATGCCCGCCGTAATATGACAACTTTAAAATAGCAGCGAGATAAAAGGGCTAGGATAATGCGTCATTCTGGCCTCACCCCCCCTCTGAATGCTGACCGCTTTTTATCATCAGCCAGATAAGAGCCAAATATAGGCTAATCACTGCAAACCATTTAATACTCAGCACAATGAAACTTATAACAGACATAAACTCCTCCGCTAATATTCAAATTCTAGCTTGCGAAAACGGCTACGAATTAAAGAATGAATAAGCTATCGCTATCATCAACATCCCGAAGTAAGCAAAAGCATGATTGATATGCTCAAGCTGCGCCATAACCGCCATACAAACAATAAGCACAGGCAAGAAGTGCAAGGTAAAAAATCTTAGTAAGGTTCAAGTATCACGGTTTAATATTTCCCACCCAATCACTAACAACCCAATCCAGCTAAGTGTAAACACTGAACCGAGTGTCACTCGTCAGTTTATAGCGTTGACCTTAAGCAATGGTTATTGCAACCTGAATGATTATGAGAATTTCAACTCCGCTCAATGAGCGCTACCGAAAAAGCAGATTATAATTTTTAACTTAACTCAGTCACTGACACTAAAGCCCTGATTGAATTGGCCGATAACCAGCTATCATCTTCATCTGCATGGAATAGCAATGAACATTTCAGGTATCAACTCAGCGTCCTCTATTACTCAAAATATGCAGCAAGCAGAGATCAAAGTCAGATCGGATGCTACGCCAACCCAAACATCTGTGTCGCAGACTATTGAGCCAGATACCGTGTCGATATCGGATGCAGCACAAAAGAAGTTATCTACTGAACTAGGCACTGCAATGCATAAAAATAGTGCCAACACCAAAGCCCAGCAGAGTGAACAAGTTGATACCCGAACTGAGACAGAAAAGAAGATTGATAAGCTCAAAGAGGAACTCAAAGAGCTAAAAGAACAACGCCAAGCACTGGCCAATGATCATTCAGAGGCCGCTGAACAGAAACGCAAAGAGATTGATACACAAATGATGATGCTGAATGTACAGCTAACTACTTTGCTAAAAGCCCAAAAAGATGAAGCTGAGAGTGACGCCTAGGCAAATCATACCTAAAGAAAACAGTCTCCAGATAGATTAAGAATAAGCGTAATAACCACAGTCATTAATAGCATTTTTTAAACAAATATTAATTTTTTCTTTTTAATTCAAATGCTAAAATTAAGGCACAATGAATTAAACAGCTAACAACCAACCGATTTTGACTACTGATAATAAGTACTACGCAGGCTAAAAATGGATTTTTACAATAATCTAGCATTGAACTATGCCAAAGAGATCAAATCAGCTTTGAGAGGTATCGCATTCCTGTTAATGGTATTCATTATTTACAGCGTGCTAAAGCAGGAACAAGAAACCAAGTACTCGCAATACTTTTTCGACAATCAAAAAAAGTTTGAGCAACTATCCGAATTAACTTGTTCATTATTCGATAGTGATTTTTCTAGGCTAGAGTACCAAGTCGGTGAATACTACAATAGAGAACCATTTTTCAGTATTCCCAGCACCTATCCAGACGATGAATATGAGTTTAAGTGGCAACGTTTAAACGAATATGCGTCTGGAGTTGAAAAAACACTGCTACAGATTGATCGATTGCTTGTTGACTTAGACCTTGAAGATCTGACGGCTACAGAGATAGCCGGTGAGTGCAGGATTTTTAACTACCTTTGGGGCTGGGGAATGAATGGTGAGGGTCAATTCATGAACTATGTATTTAATCCACAAACTGTGTACCCATATGACCCAAGTATTCATCGAGAATCGCATAGAGATCGCTCGACACAAATCGACTTTAGCATTGCTTTATCTGCAGGTTGGTATCTAACTTACTCCAATACACCTTAAACCTTCAGCAATAGAGTCGAGTCTTTAATGCTCGACTCACAATACAGCTTAGCGACGCTTAGGTTTATCCCTTGCACCTGCAAGCCGACCAAAAAACTCACTAAGACCCGTCTGTTTTCTAATACGTTCCGCCCAAAAGCCACCAATAATAAAACCTACAGCGCCCCAAGCGATGACGGTGAGCGAATTAAGCTGACCTGATTGTAAACTCAATACAACTCCAACAAAAAGCCCTAAAAGCGTAGGCGAAGCCGCTATCGCCAACCATTGCAACGAATAGACAAATAAACTCACTAATCTCATTGGTTCTCCTTAACCCTATATTAAAGCTAATAACGCATACACCTAAAACAACACCTTACGACATATTATGTCGAAAATACACCAATGAATGCCAAACAGCCTAAACCTAACTGACTTCAATCTTCGTTTAATATGCCACCCTAAATCAAAAAATTTATATGAGAATTAAGTTAGGGCAGAGTAAAATTTGTTACACCCTAATTTTCATTTCAACTGATTTTTTATCTTACAGTACACACCGATGTATTCGTTTCTGTGATGGGTCCTACCTTGAGTTAAAAGCCAACGAAATATAATCTCATACGCAGACTAATGATTAAGCAAAATGCTACATCCGTTAGTTAAGTAATCACTAACTAAATGAGTAAGAGAAATGACATACAAAACCTACGCAGTAAACGGTATGATAAATGGTCAACCGAATTCAAAGCACTATCAGGCAACTAATATACCTTCAGCTATAAATATGGCTTTTATGGATGGGTTTTCAGACGTTTCAATTCGCGAAGTTTAAAAGTCATAAAGCCATGAAAAATTGTAGTAATTTAGGTCGGGGGACACTCTACTATGGCCCCTACTTTCCTAAATATCTATTGAACTGCAACCCAAAAAATCTTACTTCCTCACTATTGCTCTTTGAGCACTAAAATAAGAGTTAAGCTTTACGCTTACTTACTTTTATTAGTAGATCTATAGGTGCTAATACGAGTATTATTGTCTGAATTATTATCAAGTTATGTATGGATGCAGTTGATAAATGATTCTAAAAACAAAATCTCCTCAAAGCGCACAATCACCACAAGCAGCAGCTGGATTAAAGCAAGAACAGAACGTCGCTTTCTTTCTCCGCCGCGCCTACAAAGATAACCCTGAAGTGCTGGTCATAAATGATTTCAAGTTCAGCTTTAATGATGAAACGGCGCAGATCGATCACCTAATTGTTTATCCTTATGGCTTTGTACTGCTCGAATCAAAGAGTATTAAAGGCCATGTAAAGGTCAACAAACAGCAAGAATGGACTCGCAGCTATAACAAGCAGTGGTCAGGCATGCCCTCGCCCATCAAACAAGTCGAGTTACAGCAAGCACTGCTGAAGCAATTACTCAATCATAATAGGCTTGAAGTACTAGGGAAGATGTTTGGTATTAAACAAGGCTTTAGTGGACGCTGCTGGGATCACCTCTGTGTGGTATCAAGTGATGCGATCATTGATCGAAAATCCATGCCTAAAGCCGTTTCAGAGAAATTAGTGAAGTCAGAATTCTTAGTCGATAAGACTAAGGAGGTAATGAATATAAGAAACAAGTTTATGCGGGTAGTCAACATAGCCGATTCTCGTCCCTACTTTAATAAAGAAGAGCTCGACTCTATAGGCTCATTCTTAATTAACCAACACTTAGATACAACAGTAGAAGCTTCACTCACCCCACAAGCTAGTTCGAGGTTGACCCAACCGATAGCAAAACCTGTAGTTACAACACCTCAGTCAATCGAGCAACCCTATGTAGTTGAAGCGACGACAATGATTCGAGTGGCTTTGCAGTGCAAACATTGCGGAGAATCAAATAACTACACCCCAATGTATGGCAAATTTGGCTATTACATAAAGTGTAATCAGTGCACTAAAAATACACCGATGAAACAGGCCTGCCCACAATGCAAAAGTAAACAAACACGGGTTCAAAAAAGCCAAGATACCTACACACTAAATTGCCAAGAGTGCAGTTTTAGCCAACAAATCGTTTAAGGGATCAGATTTGAATAGCATGGAAAAAGGCACACTGGTTCGTTGGAACGCCGAAAAAGGTTTTGGCTTTATTAAACCGGAAACGGCTAACAGCAAAGATGTGTTTATCCACATATCGATATTGAAGCAAATGGCAAGAAAGCCAGTCGTGGGCGACCAGATCAACTATTTCTCCGAGTGGCAAAGCGACGGTAAGATCAAAGCGATAAAAGCTAATATTGAAGGCGTGGCAATAAACGCAGCGAACCCAAGCAATCGCCAAAACAGGCAACGTCAGCAAAAGCCCAAGTCATCAAGCAGCTTAATTATTCCACTGTTAATACTGCTCGGTTTAGGGATTTTCGGCTTTAAAAGGTATCAAGAGATGACCGCAACACCCGTGCTGACCAACCACGATATTGAGCAGATGGAATGGCAACCGCATGCACAAAAGAGCACGCCATTCGTAAGCAAGCAAAAATTCCGCTGTGAAACAGGCAAAACCCACTGCAGCCAAATGCGTTCCTGTGCCGAAGCAACTTTTTATATCAAAAACTGCCCAGGCACCAAAATGGACGGTGACCGCGACGGTGTACCATGTGAAAGACAGTGGTGTAATTAAGATTAAAAAAGGTCGGAGTAAAAGTTTACTCTGACTCTGAGGGATCCCCACGAAATTAATAGCATGCTTATGGCTCCCGAACTAAGCCTTGTAGTGTTTTGATTGCTACCTGCCAATGCAATTTCAACAGCTTCATGTTCCTATCTTTGTATGCTCTCAAGCCTATGAATTGGTTTGAGAGTACGTTGCGGTGCTTTATTGAGTTAGCTTGATATTGCCAGTGTTTACCAGCAGCTTTCACCGCTAATCCTAAAAGATAAAGC
>NZ_BPEW01000051.1 GCF_019654975.1 Shewanella sp. c952 | reverse complement strand
GAACAGTGGTGGTATTTGGGTTAACTCACGAGCATAGATTGATGATGCCTAAGTCAGTCGCAACTCAAGGCGGTTAATGCTAGATAATTTGTTCAAGCTCAAAACCAAAAAAAGGACAAGCCTTAGCTCGTCCCTTTTTACTAATTAGATTTGTCTTACAATTTTTGACTACCGTTACAGCCCGAGCCTAGCCATTAGTTTCTGGTTCTCAGCTTCGATATGCTTGTAAAAGTCACAATCAGACAGACTAGCAGCCGCCGCTTCATCTATCACCAGTGCCACATCTTTATGCATCTGTAGCGCCGACGCAGGGCATGCTGCAGTTAACGGGCCTTCAACTGTCGCCTTAATCGCTTGCGCTTTATTTGCGCCTGTCGCTAATAGCACGACTTTCTTGGCATCCATGATGGTGCCAATACCCATGGTAATCGACAGGTGCGGTTGATACTCATCGGCTGCAAAGAAACGGGCATTATCGTCAATTGTCGCTTTAGTTAACGTCTTAACTCGAGTGCGCGACATTAAACCCGATGACGGTTCATTAAAACCAATATGGCCATTGCGGCCTATCCCTAATAGCTGGATGTCGATACCACCCGCAGCCTCAATCTGTTGCTCGTAGCCTTGGCAGGCCGTAATAGGATTAGCAGCGTCACCTGGTGGTACATGGGTGTTTGCTTGATCAATATCGATATGGTCAAACAACTGCTGCTTCATAAAGTAACGGTAACTTTGCGGATGCGTGCCAGTAAGACCTAGATACTCATCAAGATTAAACGTCGTGGCATTAGAAAATGAAATATTGCCAGCCTTGGTCGCTTCAATCAGCTGTTGATACAGCGAAACTGGCGTTGACCCTGTTGCTAAGCCCAGCACTGAGTTTGATCTCTTCTGCAGCTGTTTTATAAAAATATTTGCGCCATAGGCCGCGACTGCAGCGCTGTCTTTTAATATTACGATTTGCATAAATTGATCCAATAAAAGTGATTACCTAACAGTCACTGCGATGCCATAGCAATATGGCGACAACAGAAACAGAGAAAATAGTAGCAAAAGACGCTATTGCCAACGCGTTATGTAACATAACTATAACCTCAAATGACAACGCTGTCATTAGTGTTCATGCTTAATATAAAAATTTGTATTGCACAAACACAACATAGACTAAATTGGCTTGAAGCGTCGATGCTATTTATAATGAAGTCTCCTTAAGAGATTAACTCCGTTAATTAAGAGCACCTGCATGTCGTTAAACGATCAAGAACAAGCCTGCGCGACTGAAGATACCGCGAGTCATCAACACTTTAAAATCTATAAACCTTATGGCTTTTTAAGCCAGTTTCTACCTGAAACCCGTAAACGCAAAAAGCGACTCGGTGAACTGTTTAACTTTCCAGAGAAAACCATGGCCATAGGTCGGCTAGATCACGACTCTGAGGGGCTATTGTTACTCACAACAGACGGCATGATGAGTCATCAAATCCGCAGTAAAGGCATCGAAAAAGAGTATTACGTACAAGTCGATGGTGATATCACCGCCAGCGCAATAACTGCGCTACAACTCGGTGTAGAGATCGGTATTAACGGCGAGAAGTACCAAACACTGCCCTGCAATGCTTTTAGGTTGGCTGAGGAGCCAAGGCTGCCAGTAAGAGGCCGTAAGATCCGCGACCCAAGACATGGTCCTACAAGTTGGGTTTCAATAACGCTATGTGAAGGTAAAAACCGTCAGATAAGAAAAATGACTGCGGCGGTGGGTTTTGCCACACTCAGGTTGGTCAGAGTCAGAATTGGCAATATCTATATTGATGACATGCAAGCTGGCGATGTCACACCTTTGTCTGATTTTAATGCGGCGCTAGAGCAAAAGCCTTAGACGCAATATGGCGTTTCAAAAAAGTGTTCCAGTTCAGATGCAACTTTAGGTTTACTGAACAAATAACCTTGAGCTTCATCGCAGCCATTGTCTGCAAGGAATTGTGCCTGCTCCGGCGTTTCAACGCCTTCAGCGATCACCTTTAAGTTAAGAGAGCGACCCAATGCAATAACCGCTTTAGCAATAGCGGTATTATTGGCATCTTCAGGGATATCTCTGACAAAGCCCTGATCGATTTTCAGCTTGTTAATGGGTAATTTTTTAAGATAGTTGAGCGAAGAGTAGCCGGTACCAAAATCGTCAATTGAAAGCATAATGCCCATATCCGCCAGCAGAACAAGATCACGCCCAACCGATTCAGGATCTGACATCATACAGCTTTCTGTCACCTCTAATTCAAGACGGTTTGCAGGCAAGCCTGTCGCCTTAAGCACATCGGCGACTTCATTGACAAAGGTGCGTCGTTGCAGTTGCGGCCCGGCAACATTGACCGCGATACGACCAAAATCTTTGCCCTCTGCCAGCCAACTAACGCCCTGTTCACAAGCTTGTTGTAATACCCAACGTCCAATCTCCTGAATAAGACCAATCTTCTCAGCAACAGGTATAAAAATAGCCGGAGAAATACTGCCTAATAACGGATCATTCCAGCGAAGCAGCGCTTCAAAACCGCTTAACGCCTTCGTCTGACAATCAACTTTGGGTTGATAAACCAAGAAAAAAGCCTTTTGAGCGAGCGCATCATGCAGCGCACTTTGTAGCTTAAGGTGGGCGACCGATTCGTACGTCAAAGACTGAGTGTAAAAAGCATAGTTATTACGGCCATCTTGTTTGGCTCGGTGCATGGCCGCATCTGCATTAACCAATAATGTACTGGAGTCACGACCATCTTGTGGATAGATGGCAACCCCCATGCTTGCGGTAAGTCTCACTGGCGCATGCTCACCCAACATAAAGGGGCGCTCAAAAATCTGCTGCAATTTACTCAGTCGCAGCAATAGCATGTCGCTGCTTTCAATATTAGGTAATATTACTGCAAACTCATCGCCTCCCAGGCGAGCTATCGTCGCTAAGCTGCCTAGCGCTAACGTTAATCGCTGACTTAGTTCAATCAGCACTTCGTCGCCAATAACATGGCCAAAGCTCTCGTTAACTTGTTTGAAGAGATCGACGTCAACGTAAATAACACCTAACTGATATTCGCTGCGGTTTGCCAATCTGATCTCTTGCTCTAAGCGAGAGGTCACTCCCATTCGATTAGGCAACTTAGTTAACGGATCGTGGAAGGCTAAATGGGCGAGTTCAGCCTCGTTTTTTTTCTGGGTTGATAAGTCAGCAAACACAGCGACAAAATAGCGGATTTGGTGTTCATCACCGTAAACCGCACTAATGGTTAGCAGTTGCGGGAAAACTGCACCGTTCTTGCGTCGATTCCAGATCTCACCGTGCCATTTACCGCTTGTAAGTAATGATTGCCAAAAGGACTCAAAAAAGGTCTTATCATGTCGCCCCGAGCTAAACACTCTCGGAGTTTGGCCAATTAGCTCATTTTTTTCAAAGCCGGTGATCTCAGTATAAGCGCCATGAGCATCAATAATTATGCCATCGACGTCGGTGATCAGCACCCCTTCAACCGAGTTTTCAAATACACGAGATGCAAGTTCGAGCTGATCTTGCGCCGCTTTATGGGTCGAGATATTACGAGAGATACCAATAATACCGGCAAGCTCTCCAGCATCGCTGACAACAGGTACTTTAGTGGTCTCTAACCAAGATTCAACATTACCAATATCCAGCCCTTTACACTCGCCGGCTGTGACTTGTACGCCTTTGGTAATAGACGCTTTATCGCCTTCAATGAATTGCTGCGCCAAGTATGGAGGAAATAACTCTTCGTCGGTATGACCAAGGATTTGCTGTTGCGATAGCTCCCAGGCCATTTCCACGCTTTGATTAACAAAAATGTAGCGGCCATCAGCATCTTTCATCCAAACATGTTCTTTCATTGCATCGATAAATTGCTGCAAGCTCACGTTCAGCGGGTCAGTGGTATTACGCTTAAAGCTCTTACGGTAATCACGGTAAAGTTTACTTAGATCCAACTCCATACTATCGGCAGACTGTTTGAGCAATAACCTTAAATCAGCCTTATTTAAAGTGGCGGCGGTTTGAGGGCTTTCTAACGTAATACATAAGTAGCCAAATAGCGCCTGAGAAGGCCAATAGATAGGCATTGAGCAGCTTAAATCAACTTCAAAATAATGGTCATTAGCCGCTATAGGTCTAATAACGTCTTGCTGATTTGAGGGAGCGGGTGAGCTTGGTAGTTGTGAATGTGGAAAAGCTTGTTGAGTACAATTTTGGCAGAGACGTTTTAAACTAGCATCACTCATCCTGGTAGCTGAAAGCACATCAAAGCAGCCATCATGGCCCATCTTTAATAGTGCAACGGAGCAACCAGAAATACGCGCAAGCATGTCAATGGAGGTTCCCCATTGAGCTTGTTGAGTAGCTGAAACATCAATCTCTATCATTCAACACTCCACCTAGTGACTAACAAACCAAATATCAGCTCGAAAATTAGACTGTAAGATATAACCTGCCAGATTATTCTCGAAAGGCCAACATTTACAGGTAATTAATCAGATATTTTATCTCAAAAAGACAAATCTACTAACCGTTATTAGCATTAGCGAGTAATTATATTGCAAATCGGTTAAGTATATTGCCTTTATACTAATTAGCGACCCACTTAGCAGTAACTAAAGCACTGTAACGAGATAAAATAATGCTTGTGATCGAGCAGGTACTTTTCATCTGCAGCCAGTTAGCCCTATTATGGGAGCATAACAATAACAAGGATGAAGCTTGTGCTAAAACAACTGACCGTTTCAATGAGTTTACTACTGCCCTCAATCGCCAATGCGGCCCTACCGATTGACAAAATAACCCTTCCAGACGGGTTTGAAATATCCACCTACGCAAGCAATGTTCCAAACGCACGGCAGATGGCGCTTGGAGATAAAGGCACACTGTTTGTCGGCAGCCGTAAAGCGGGCAAAGTGCATGCGCTAGTAGACAGTAATAATGACTACCAAGCAGATGTCATGTTTGAAGTGGCCAGCGATCTTTTTCTGCCATCAGGGATTACTTTTCACCAAGGCGATTTGTATGTCGCAGAGGTGGATAAGATTTGGCGTTACCGCAATATAGAAGCAAGCCTGCCTAAGATACCAGAGCCTGAATTGATGTATGACAAGCTGCCTAACAAGTCACATCATGGTTGGAAGTTCATCCGCTTTGGTCCGGACGGTCTACTTTATATCCCCGTTGGCGCACCCTGCAACGTATGTGAAAGCGACGCTCCTTTTGCCAGTATCATTAAACTCAATGTTGACACTAAGCAAGTCACTACAGTGGCTAAAGGAGTTCGCAACAGCGTCGGGTTTGATTTTCATCCACACACTGGCGATTTATGGTTTACCGATAATGGCCGTGACATGATGGGCGATGACCTACCCGATGACGAGCTTAACCACGTAGCCAAAGAGGGTCAGCATTTTGGTTTCCCCTATATACATAACGCCGATATTCTCGACCCTGAATTTGGTAATAAAGCCAGTAGTATTAACAACCAGCCACCAGCACTCAAGTTGGGTGCTCATGTGGCAGCGCTTGGTATGGAGTTCTATCAAGGTAAGCAATTCCCCAACAGCTACCAAAATAATATCTTTATTGCAGAGCATGGCTCTTGGAATCGCAGCAGTAAAGTTGGCTACCGTATCGTCAATGTGAAGCTTGATGGTAACCAAGTGGCCAGCGCTGAGATATTCGCTTCAGGTTGGTTACAAGGAGAACAAAGCTGGGGCAGACCTGCAGCTGTACTCACTTTAAAAGATGGTTCATTGTTGATCTCAGATGACGCAGCTAACGCTATATACCGCATTAGTTATAACACTAAATAACCCCTGTCGCTAAAACTACTTTTCAGGTGTAGGTGCAGTGCTTTTACCCAAGCAATGCACCTTTTTAAGGTTTAGCTTGTAAGCGTAACTCGCCAAATACATCAGCAGTTTTATAGCCAAGGTTCTTATCACCATTGACCGCTTTTATCGCCTCAGAGCCAACAAAATGCTCTCGCTCTTTTGAACCATCATTGTCACAATATGCCAGCATAAAGCCCATCGTTTTCCCATCAGTTAAGCTAACTCTGGAGTTACTTGCTTCACTCACTGAAAAGCTAGCATCATGCACCTCTAACCTCACCTCCCAAACAATCTGATTATCGCCTTCACTTTGCCGTTGCCAGCGACTTTCTACATGTTGGTTTAACAACAAAAATTGCGTTTGGCCATCTTGATAATTAGGACCGATATCAACAGCCTGGTTATCCAGTGCGATATGGTAAGCGAAGGCGTTAAAGTTAAACTGATGCTCTCCACCAGAATGGTCTTCATCAATAAAAATTTCTAGGCAATCATCGTCCCAGTAACTCTTCAAAGGATCAGCGTGTTGATCAAACAAAATATCGTCAGTGATCTCCGCCAATAAATACAAGTGCTCTTTAGTCCATACCACTTTGAAACGACCGCTAAAATCTTCAGCGCTGGGCTGCTGTCCTAAAATAAGCTGGTCAATGTCGTGCCATACAGCCTGCTGCCAAACAGCTTCATCGGCAACCGCATCAATTATCGGCTCCTTTACTGCAAAAGGCGCCTCATAAGCCGAACTAGTCATCGATATTGGCAGCAATAGCACTAATGGCAACCATGGCTTTAAGTGTTTTTCTAACCGCATCATTGCCTATACTCCAAGCTTGTTATCGATAACATTTACTGAAAGTGCCTTTAAGATCCGTATCACTTGATCGTCAACATTCTCATTCTGACACAGTACCAAAACGTCGGATTCATCTGTCGGCTGTTCCAGTGCGCTAAACTGACTTTTCAATAATGAAGCCGGAAAGAAGTGATCTTTACGATTACTGATCCGCTGTAAAACCTCAACTTCATCGACCGCTAACCAGATAAACAACGTCCGATAACCCAAGGTCCTAAAGCAATCTCGATGTGCTCTCTTGAGTCCAGAAAATGCCAAAATATTTATTGGCTGCCCTGTCAGGTGACTAACCTGATGCAGCAGCTTGTCAATCCATGGCTGTCTCTGCTCATCCGTTAGCGCAATACCTTGTGCCATGCAGGCTTTGGCGGCTGCGCTATGAAAATCATCAGCCTCAATAAACTGTGCAGCTAATACGTTTGCAAGTTGCCGCGCTAGTGTTGATTTACCACAGCCACTGACACCCATGACAATAATCAATTGCGGTAATGCGGAGCTGATACTCATACAACCTCCACTACAGCACTCTGCTGCGCTAAAGCCCTTGGCACAAGCACTTCTACTTGGTAGCTTTTATTTGCGACTAACCCTTGTAGACGGTTACCAGTGACATATTCACCATTTACGTGAATACTCATTTTCTCAACGGCTGCTTGCTCAATCTTGATCTGCAACTCTACTCCATTAAACAGCCGTCGTAGTTCCACTTTAGGCCACTCTTTAGGAAGGTGCGGCTCAATAATCAAACAGCCTAATTCACCTTTTATGCCCACAATTTCTTCCACAATACAACGGTAATACCAAGCCAGCGTGCCGGTATTAAACAGCTGACTGCTGCGCCCTGCCTGTTGAGGATATTGAAAAAATGCGCCGCGATAATAGTTTGGGATAAAGGTGGGCAACTGGCCTCGAATAAGCGCATCTTGCTGACTAGGCAGCATCTTCATCAATATCTCAAATGCCTTTTGATGCTCGCCAATCAAACATAAGCTATAGGCGTAAAACACTGCCGCATGGTTATAAACACTGCCGTTCTCAGCCGAACCAGGATACTTTTGCGTAAGCCGCCCCACATCTTCACGCATAGCAGTGTAGGCTGGCGCCAACATCATCGGGCCATAGGGAGTCATAAGTTGCTGTTCGATGGCCGTGAGTATTTTTGCTGTCTGCTCAGTATTCGTCGCCTTGCTCATCAGCGCCCAGCTTTGAGGATTCAGGTAGATAGAACCTTCTGCATCCGCCTTAACACCAAAGGCAACATTGTCATCGGTTATCCCTCTGGCAAACCAGTCTTGATCCCAGCAATGTTGATTGACTGCCGCATTAATGTCAGCGGCAGTTGTTAGCAAGCGCTGGCTATCTTTATTTAACCTTTGGTTTATCTGAGCCCATTGTTGCAGTGCAAACGCAGTCGCCAAAGATAACCAACTGGAAACCCCGCGACCTTTGTGACCCACCATATTCATTGGATCGCACCAATCTCCCTGCTCAATATAGCTTAGGCCGCGGTCATCTCTACGTTGTATTAACCAGTCTAAGGCCAGCTCAATATGGCGATGCACACTTAAGGCTTGCTCACTGTCAGCAAACTTAACTGGCTCATCTAGCAGCGAGATATCCCCCGTCTCATTGAGATAGGCAATCACGCAAATGGGCAGCCATACACAGTGGTCGGTATGGGGAATTTGATTGATGTATTTAAGTTCTGCGATTTCGCTAAGTAACACACCATCAGGCATAGCACCGGAGGAAAATTGCTGCGACATAGCCAATAAAAAGGACTGCCGAGCAATAGCAGGGTTGATGTAGCTCATACCCATATTGTCTTGCAGAAAATTACGTGTTTGTGGATCGGTGCTCAAACGATTGACATCGCCATGATAAAACATTTGCCGTGGCAACCATTGATTAAAAAATGGATCGAACAGCGGATCACCACTATTAATATTCAAACAACCTTTACCTGACTCAACATAATCTGTGTAGCGCTGCTGCTGCGCAGAAAATGCTTTGGCTTCGCCAAAATAGCTCTGACGGATCTGCTTAACTTCGGCTTTATTAGCCGCAGGGCCAAACACAAATCGATGCCGTTTAGTTTCATCTGGCAGCAAACAATGGCGATATTGCATTACCGCCACAGGCGGCTCATAAGCGCTAACTAGGGTCGCTAATACCGAATCATGGATGGCGTCAGGATTGGCCAAGCCTCCCTCTCCCTCAAAGCCATATTGATTTGCCGTCCAGCTATCGGGTTTGTCTTCAGCGATTAAAAAAGTTAGATCTTTAAAATCCTTCTGCTTTGGATAATCCTCCACCTTTTGATAGGGAGTAACGCTTGTCGCCACAATGCCATTAACATCACAATCAAAACTGGCGCTCTGATTCATCCACGACATGTATCCAATCGAAAAGTACGGGTAGATACTAATATTAACTGCGCTATTGCTGCTGTTTTTTACTTCGACTTGCCACATTTCAAGCGCATCGCCAGCGGACAAATTAACTTCAACTGAAACCGATAAGCCAAAACATTCCACCTGCCAAGCTATTGCTGCGCTAGTTTGCACAAAACTAAAAGATTGTGAACGACATCGAACAGGCTCATAAGGCACGGAAAACAACTCGTTAGTATCTTCATTTTTGATATAAAAAAATCGTCCAGGATGATGCGCAAAATAACTATGCTCAGGCTGCATAAACGTTTTAGCTTCTAGCATTGGCCCATGGCTGTATTTTGCCGGTTCTGGCTGCATGAACTGTGCGGTTGCGTAACCGCGACAATTCATATGTAACATCATCTGCCTATTCCACAAAAAGCCCGATGCTTTAGGCATCGCGGTGGCGCTATTTAACTGCACACTGTGCTGACTCATAGTGAACAGAGGTTTGTTAGCATTAACCACGGGCATCTTTAAATCCCCCCTGCTGGCGCTCAACTAGCTCCTGTTGTAACTGTTGCAGCGACGAATCATCTAATGGATACATGCGAATCACCACCAATGACAACAAAGAGAACAGTGCCGGTAGCAACGTCATCAATAATACAATGCCATGCTGAGATTCTCCGCTTTGCACTTGATTGGCAACATAACCCATTGAAGCAAGCAACCAACCTATCATTCCCCCCGCTAACGCGCCGCCAAGTTTTTGCGCAAAAGAGGCGGCAGAAAAAATCATTGCCGTGGCACGGCGTTTATTTTTCCATTCAGAATAATCAGCGGTGTCGGCATACATTGAAAACACCAGCGGTGACTTTGGCCCCAAGCACAAACCTATCAATATTTGTAAGCTGAACATCAAGCTAATATTGTCCTTAGGCACAAAGTAAAATAGCGCCGATAACAGCGTCACAGCCGTCATCAAAATCAGCAGTAAACGGCGTTTATCGAACAATTTAGTCAATAAAGGGGTGAGTGCAGCCCCCGTTGCCAAGGCCAGCATATACACCATGGCAAAACTGCCAATGAGATCTTCACGCTCGGCGTAATACTTAAAATAAAAGGTGCCGGTACTGCCCCTGAGCGAGATTGTCATCATGATAATGAGCGCTAAGCAAAATAGGATGATCCAAGGGCGGTTACTAAAGAGGTCTTTGATATCTTGCCTGATAGGTGTTTGTTGATGCGCCGGTGGCTTAATGCGCTCAGTGGTGGCAGTAAAACTAATGGTAAATAACACAGCTGCCGCAACCCCATAGACCATCATGGTTAATTGCCAGCCCAATGCCTCATCGCCATTACCTAACCAAGCGACCAATTCAGGGGTGAGATAAGCCACCAAGGTTCCGCCAGAGAAAGCGCCAATAAAACGAAAGCTAGTCAACGCTGTTCTAGACTGAGTATCGGCGGTGATAACCCCAAGCAATGCACCATAAGGTACGTTGATAAAGGTATAGGCCAGCATCATCAAAATGTAAGTCGCATAAGCCCAAGCAATTTTACCTGGCTCATCTAAGTCAGGGACTGTAAATGTCAGTATGCCCGCGGCGGCAATAGGCAATATGCCCCATATCAGATAGGGTCTGAATTTTCCAAAACGGGTATTAGTTCTATCCGCTAATGCGCCCATGAGAGGATCTGAAAAGGCATCAATAATCCGCGTGACCAACATCATGGTACCGACTACGGCAGGCGATAAGCCAAACACATCGGTATAGAAAATAAATAGAAAAACATCAAACACTCGCCAGTAAAAGTTTGAGGCGACATCACCACAGGCATAACCCAGTTTTTCTTTTAAGGAGATGGTTTGACTAGAGGCTTGCTGCACTAAACCCGAGCGTCCCTTTATGATTTGTTGTTGCATCCTTGAAGCACCTTAGCACTACACCACAGTATAATGGTGTCACTCTGTAGATCGTAAATATGGTTATATTTCACTGAAACGCAAAAATGTAACCGCTTACATTTTAACCTAGCATGATAGCTTTTAGATTGATAGCTGGTTTTTCATACGAAAATAATTCGTTAATGCCAATACTCAATCTATCCATAGCAGCTTTAGACAAACGCCTTCTATTGAATACGCCCATGGCATCACCAGTGAAAAATTAGCCCACTCTCATATGCGTAAACTGAATAACATCAGCTCCAGCTAAATAAGAGCGACTTCAATTAATTGAAGCTCTGGCGAATTTCAGTCATCATAGTGCGAACTAAGGAAGGTTTTCAGACATTTACGTTTGACTACTAATAATGGACACACCTCAAAATGAAACAGCTCATCGTTACCCTTTTAATGCTATTTACTTTCAGTGCTCATGCAGCTTTTGACAGTAAAGAGTCTGTCTACGCGGACCTACTCAACAGTAATAATTTGCAGAATGTAAAATTGGGTGCCAAAGCGCTGCACCATGATCTACCTGATAATGTCGAATTGTGGGATTTAGCCGCCTTTACTATTTGGTCGATGAATAACAATGGTGACAAGAGTAATCCAGAGTTTGACGACACTATCTCTTGGCTGGCGAAAGCCATCGGTGAGAGTAAGCGAGGGCGATACCACACCTTGCTCAACGCACAGTTAAAACTGGCACAATCGAATAAAATTAAGCGCTACTTTAAAGGGGCAATCAAAGCGCTCGACACCACTGAAGAGCTACAATTTGATGCTACAAACTACACTGTGCAAGTAGCGTTGAGTGACCCTAAGCATATTCGTGCAACCGCTGAAAACTTCCAACGAGTAAAAGTTGGCGACACCTTAGAAGTGGTACTTTCATTGCTTGGCCAACCAGACGGAGTCGGGCAATATATTCGTAGTTATAGACGTCCTTTTATTGGCCGTCAGACGTTTCAAAATTTGCGCTTATCGTACATTAACTTTGGCTCTATGGAGTTGAGGTATGAGCAGACACATTGGCTGGTTGACCTAAAATCCAAACAAACTGATGCTGATATTTCTGCAGTTTCTGCTGATGTTCGCGATCTACTTTCTCGCCTTGTCAGCAACGATGTGACTCAAATTCGCAGCGCCGCAAGAGAGGCTATAAAACTACCACTAACCGATCAAGCAGCACTCGATCATATTGCGCAGTATATTTGGGACAACCAAGACACCCAAAATGACCAATTTGCAGACTCACTTGCTTGGCTATGCAAAGTATTAAGCAACAGCGAGAATGGCCGTTATAAAGAGATATTAGCCACTATTGCTCAAAAGCCAATCCATAAGAAAATAACTCGTTATGCAGCCAATTCCGCTAAAAAATTACCGATTAGTGCAGAGCATTATACCCCAGCAATAAACACCAAAACGGCTGAAGGTGCAAAGGAAAAAACAAGTTTATAGGGCTATGAAAATTCAATAAAAAAACCAGCTTAAAGCTGGTTTTTTATTATCGATAATATTCGACAAATGACTTAATAAAAACATCTTATTACCACCACGATACTCGCAGAATAATCGACAGGGTTTGCTAAGCAGTAATGTTGCAATATTCACCGCAACTCATTTTGTCTAATAGACTATTTAGCTCACAGCCGCTCAATATTTAACTAAGGTTAATAGTTAATATCCCAAGTCGTATTACTTTAATGTGCAGAATTAACCGTCATTAAATCCAAAAGCCTAAACAAGTAATAAGCTGATTTTATACAAATAAATAAACATTCTGGTCAAGAATCACACCTTATTCTTTTCGATATAAACAGAAAACTACTTTTTCACTCCAAATTACAGCCATAAAATTCAATTTAATCGGTCTATTTAGATAATTCCCCCTCAACAAAGATAGAATTTAAGTCAATAAACCTATGCATAATAATTGGCAAATGATTTTAGTTGCCTTTTAGTTATGACAATGTAAATTCATGGCAACTATTTGGAATAGTCACAACCTTAAACACTGCATATTTATTGTAAGTGCTTAAAAAGGAATTAGAGCAGGATCCAATCTTTATGTAGGCAATAGGTTTACCAATAACAATTATTATAAAGGTAACGTATGTCTCAAAGAACACTCACTTCATTAGCTGTATTGCCTCTTACGTTGGCGTTAACAGCGTGTGGTGGCGGTAGTGATGAATCAACGCCCACTCCACAGAACCAGATACCACAAATAGCCCCCATTGCAGGGCTGACAATTAAGGAAGGATTATCGCTAACAATCAATGCTAGTGCTTCTGATAGCGATGGCAGCATCTCTAGCTATCAATGGCAGCAAACCGCAGGTATTGAGGTACAGCTGAGCAATACTGATAGCGCTAATGTCAACTTAACCATTCCCTCTGTAGACGCGGACCAAAGCATAACACTTAAGCTCACCGTTACAGACAATGAAGGCGCTACAGCCTCAACCTCAGTTGATGTCGTACTGCTCAACAATTTGGCGCCAACCGTAAGCATTGAACCTCTCACTCAACTCGATGAAGACAAAACTTACACTATCACCGCTACAGTCGCAGATGAAGATGGTGATATAACTGCAACCCAGTGGCAACAGGTGTCGGGCAGTACCGCAGCACTTTCAGGTGAAATGAGCGACACACTCACGATAACAATGCCCAAGGTTGCTCAGGCTGAATCAGGACAGCTTAAATTTACCGCCACCGATGACAACGGCGAATCAACGGAGCTGTTACTCGATTTCACTCTCAACAACACCCATCACAATATCGAACTCTCAGGTAATGCCAATAACAATGGTAATCTCATTAGTGATACCGATATTACATTAACGCTAAATGAGCAAAACTTTGTCACCACAACTGATGCCAATGGTAATTATACTCTGCCTGTAGATATCGATATGTTGCAACAACAAGGTTCATACAAGCTAAGCGCAGACGTGGCTCATAATCCACTTGTTCGAACAGGCCTAATTGCTGAGTTGCTGCAAAATGTCACCCAAGCTCAGCCCGCATCAAAAGCGTTAGTAAACAAAGCTGCTGCGCTACAACAGACTTCAACAGCGAATGGCAATATAAAAGCCGATCTCAACAGTTTAACCACAGCTGATTACTTATATTTGTTCACTCTTTTTGGCGATAGTAACTTTATTACTGATGCAGGCGTTGATGCCAAAGCACTCGCTGCGCATTATAAAAATATCGATACTGAGTTACTGCTAGAAATAGCAACAGCACTGAGTTATGCGGCGGATACAAATCAAACATTGCCAACCAACAATGGCATGGTCGGCATGCAGCAGTATTTAAGTGATATTTATGCAGATGACGCTGGCAAAGCGCTGTTTGACACATTGCTAGCTCAACAAAAGCAGAACACTGGCAACAAGGCGAGTGAATTCTTAGCCAACGGTAAAACCTACTATGCAACCTTAGCTAGTGCACCTGGCACTGTTAGATTAGGTCTGCCATTTAACTTATCTTATACCTTTGCTGAAAATGGCCTCTTCACCCAACAGAGTCTTGACGAAATCACCACTGCGAGTTGGTCAGTTGATGGGAGTGGCATTGTCGTTGATACCTCATCTTGGTCAACCCAAGTTCGGTCTGATTGGATAGAAGGGCTCCAAGATCCAGCCAATTGTACTTATACACCAATAAATAAGCGTTTTGAGATGATCAAAGGTCGCTTTAAAGGTGTACAACAAGCTGTCGAAATCTTTAAGCACCATCGAGTGTGCGTAGATAGAGATAATGGCGTTGAGGTTGCCAACGAAATCATCGATGAAGAGATGTATTTCACGGCCTTTAATATCGATGATATTGAAGTCTGGCAAGAGAAAGACTTAAAAGGACAATCCATTGTTTTTGAACACTATTCTGAAACAGTACTTGAGTTAAACCGCCTGCAAGATAGCTTACCTGCAATGACCTATCAATTCGATGATAATGGCAGAGGAACGGTACTTGAGGACAGCGCCGATTTCAGTTGGAACATCGATGCTGATGGCGTGTTAACAATGAACTTTGCCGACTACTCCATCCGTTGGTTAAAACTGTTTGATGATCGCTCTGACCGTAAAGGTGGTGCATCGGTATTTGCCCTGTATGAAAAAGGCGACATCAATGTACAGTACACCAATATGGCAACGACGCTATCAGCATCGAGCTGGCAAACCAGTGATTTGGTGGGCAACTGGGATCATGGTTTTAGCAGCAGTCAGCCCAAATATGATGTCATGGGTTATGGGATCAAATGGGAGCTGTTAGCTGACGGTAGTGCTAACCTAAAAGCAACCTCTGCAGATGGCAGCATTTTGTACAAAACAACGCCGCTGCAGTGGTATATGGAGAACAACCAAGTAGTTCTATACCGTTCGCTTGAATGGTTAAATGGCAACCCAACCAGTAGTAATTGCGACCCACGAAGCGATAGTAACTGCTTCTATCGTCAGTACAGAAGTTGGCAGTTATTAGGCCAACATGGTAATCGTTATTATGTACTTGAGTCACTCTATGACAATGGTAATCCTTGGCAAGACGGTGCATTAGCCCTAGAAGATATTCCAGTGCACCACCGTACTAATTTTTATCAGCCGTTCAAAAAAGGCCAATAGTCACTCATAGCCTTGATTATCTATCAGCTAAAAAACCAGTCGTTAGGCTGGTTTTTTTTCAATAAGAAACTCGATTAACGCTCTAAGGGCAGGATTCATCAATCTGTTGGCTGGGAATACCAGTGAAACAGGTGTTTCATCAAACTCATAATCCTCCAAAATGGGGCTAAGTTCACCAGAATCTAAATATTGCTGCATCAAAAATGAAGGCAGATAGGCGACTCCATGGCCATCAGCGGCGAATCTCGCTGCAACTTCACCGTCATTGGCCTGCACATAGCCTTTTACAGTAATCGTCGACTCCTTGCCCGCTTCATTATAGCGCCAACGACCTGGCTGACGGTTCGAGCTATCAAGCACACATTGATGCTGGCTCAACTCTTTCGGATGTTTAGGCAAGCCATGCTGCATAATGTAGTTAGGGCTCGCAACAAAATGCACCTTAATCGAAGTGTATTGCCGGGCAATCAAATTAGAGTCCGCAAGCTCGCCAATTCTGATACTTAAATCCACCCCCTCCTCAACCATGTTGACGAAACGATTTAAGAATAGCCATGAGATCCGTACATCTGTATGCCGCTTAATAAACTCGCTAGTGCTGTGCAGGTATCCTAATGCCGCACTCCCTTGAGGTGCAGATATAGTCAGATGCCCCGCAACTTGCTGCTGCCTTTCACTGGCGATATTTTCGAGACTATCTATCCGCGCAATAATCTCTTTAAACTGCTCGAGATAATATTCCCCCTCACTGGTTAAATGCATCGCTCTGGTGGTGCGATACAGTAGTTGAGATGAAAAATGACACTCTAAATCAGATACATGTTTACTCACCGCTGACGCCACAATATTGAGCTCCCGCGACGCCTCAGTAAAACTCTCTCGTTCTGCCACGATAACAAAACTTCGCATCGCTTTTAATAGATCTATTTTTCTCATTTGAAGAATATTGATTTCATTTTGAGGTTATTTATCAAATATACATGAACAATTATAGTGACTCCATCATCTACAACGAATCAACTTGGAGCAACACATGAAAATATTACTTATCGGTGCATCTGGAACTATCGGCGCAGCAGTAGAAACAGCTCTTAAGCCTGAGCATACAGTCATCTCTGCAAACTTTAGTGGCGGCGATGTGCAGGTTGACCTTGGCAGTACTGAATCTATTAACGCGATGTTTAACTCTGTAGGCAAGGTAGACGCCGTTATCTCTACCGCTGGATTAGCATCGTTTGCGGCATTGAATGAGCTTACCGAAGCAGACTATCAACTAGCGCTACAGAACAAGCTCATGGGGCAAATCAACCTGATTCGAATTGGTCAGCAATATATCAATACGGGCGGTTCGGTTACCCTCACCTCTGGAGTATTATCACGAGAGCCTATGCATGGTAGCAGTGTTATCAGTATGGCCAACGGTGCCTTAGAGAGCTTTGTAAAAGCGGCTGCAATGGAACTCGATACACTACGTGTTAACGTCGTCGCGCCTATCTTTGTAAAAGAGACCATGGCTATGATGGGCATGGATACAGCGTCAGGTTTGTCTGCAGCAGATACAGCAAAAGCTTACGTTGCAGCTGTAACTGGCGACATGAGCGGTAAAACACTCGATGCACCTGACTACGTTTGAGTCTGTGCCGATATTAAAGTAGCGACTTAGCCATTCAATCGTCCGCTTGTTGCAGAAAAGTGATGTTCAACGCTTGCGCTTAGCGCTAAATCACCAATAAAAAAAGCAGTTAAGCTCAGGCTTAGCTGCTTTAATTCTGTGAGTAACTAAAGTATGTAAGTCTCAATAAAGACTAACTCGCTTTAACAAATTCACTTTCTCTAGCAAATTTTATGGCACCATCACAGATGTTTACCTGCTGTTGTTTGTTGGCCGCTTGGAAGTTCTTCATATAGAGATCCAGCGCGTCACTTGTTTCCTTTGACATCACCATATCTTCAATACCAGCACCTCTATGCGCCATGGCAGACTGTCCGACAATACTACCTTCAATCTGCATGTCATGTTCTGCGTAAAATGTGGTACAAATCATTAGGCTTGCCATGCCTAATGCCACATCTTGGTCCAACTGCTCTGCGCTTGCTTGTCCTGCAATCAAGCAGCTTAAAAGACCCGCCAATAAAACTTTTTTCATTATGATAAACCCTTTAATAAAGTCATCATCTTCCTGATATCTGTACGATATTCAGTGTTATCTCTTGTATCTAGAGCCATCATTCTCTAATGCCAGAGGTTAACACGCTGTCTATTTACCTGTATGTGATGCCGAGCCAAGTTAACTATTTTCGAGTGAAAACTGTGTGCTATACCACTAAAAACTTGACGAGTGTTTAGCAACTAATAAAACCAGTAATTAAACCAGTAATACTCGTTATTAGAAGAGCTTGCTCTGCGTAGAGTAATGTAGAGCAACTAAATCAACGGGATTGATGACCCAAGAATTGCGATAAAACTATGGATATAAAGAAATGGATATAAAAAAAATGAATACAAAAAATGGATATAAAAAAAGCAGCTAGGAAAACCTAACTGCTTCTTAATCTGTCTCTACTCATATTGAGTGAGGCAATACTGCTAACAACTAGCCTTGTGGGCGCATTGCTGGGAACAAGATCACGTCACGAATAGTGTGCGTGTTAGTAAATAGCATCACCAAACGGTCGATACCAATACCTTGACCCGCTGTTGGCGGTAGGCCGTGCTCTAGGGCGCGGATGTAATCAGCGTCGTAGAACATCGCTTCGTCATCGCCTGCATCTTTCGCATCAACCTGTGCTTTAAAGCGGTTGTCTTGATCTTCTGCATCGTTAAGCTCAGAGAAACCGTTAGCCACTTCACGGCCACCGATAAAGAACTCGAAACGGTCGGTGATGAAATGGTTGTCATCGTTACGACGTGCAAGTGGTGAAATATCAGCTGGGTAACCTGTAATGAACGTAGGTTGCATTAACTGAGTTTCAGCAGTTTCGCCAAAGATCTCTTCAAGCAGTTGACCACAAGTCCAGAACTTCTCGATAGTCATGCCTAGGCTCTTAGCCAAGTTACGCATAAACTCAACGTCTTTAACTTCTTCATAAGTCATTGACTGAATCGTTTCATTGTCTGGGTTGTACTTCTTGATCGCATCTAACATGCTTAAACGCGCGTATGGGCCACCGAAATCAACAGTATGCTCACCATATGGTAGCTGTGGAGAACCACAAAGTTCAGTCGCAATCGAACTTAGCATCTCTTCGGTTAGATCCATCAGATCTTTATAGTCAGCGTACGCCATGTAGAATTCCATCATAGTGAATTCAGGGTTATGACGTGGTGATAGACCTTCGTTACGGAAGTTACGGTTAACTTCAAATACGCGCTCAAAACCACCAACCACTAGACGCTTAAGGTATAGCTCTGGTGCGATACGTAAATACATCGCCATATCGAGTGCATTGTGGTGAGTCTCAAACGGACGTGCTGAAGCGCCCCCAGGAATGCTGTGCATCATAGGGGTTTCAACTTCCATGAACTCTTTTTTGATCATGAAGTTACGGATTGCAGAAACAACCTTTGAACGCATGATAAAGGCTTCACGAGACTCTTCGTTAACGATTAAGTCAACGTAACGCTGGCGGTAACGTGTTTCTTGATCTGATAAACCGTGGAATTTTTCAGGTAGTGGACGCAGTGCTTTAGTCAGCAACTGGTACTGCTCCATGTTCACGTAAAGGTCGCCCTTACCTGAAAGGTGCAGCTTACCCGTGACACCGATGATGTCACCGATATCTAGACCTTGGAAAGTCGCCTTAAGATCTTTTTGAACATCTTTACCCGCGTAAGCTTGGATACGTCCACTCACATCTTGGATCACTAAGAATGGGCCACGCTTAGCCATAACACGGCCAGCAATTGAACGCTGAACGTCCATGCCTTCAAGCTCTTCTTTGGTGTGGTGACCATATTCAGCTTGGATATCTGCCGCTTTGTGTTTTCGATCGAAGTTGTTCGGGTGACCGTTTGCAGGGCAGTTCGCGCGAATGTGCTCTAACTTGGCACGGCGTTCTGCAATTAACTTGTTCTCATCTTGTGTTTGTTCAGTCATCTTCTTCTCTCGTTAAAGGCCAGATTTAAGGCTAGCTTCAATAAACTTGTCCAGGTCGCCATCTAAAACGCTCTGGGTATTTCGGTTTTCAACGCCGGTACGTAGATCTTTAATACGTGCATCATCGAGCACATAAGAACGGATCTGGCTGCCCCAACCAATATCTGATTTGGCATCTTCGGCGGCTTGCTTATCAGCGTTCTGTCTAAGCATTTCTAGCTCATACAGCTTCGCTTTTAACTGTTTCATCGCAGCGTCACGGTTCTTATGTTGCGAACGGTCATTCTGACACTGTACGACAGTATTTGTTGGCACGTGAGTAATACGAATCGCTGATTCAGTTTTGTTCACGTGCTGACCACCCGCACCAGAGGCGCGGTAGGTATCAATTCTAAGATCAGACGGGTTGATATCAATCTCAATCGAATCGTCAATCTCTGGATAAACGAACACCGAACAAAAAGAGGTGTGACGTTTGCCCGATGAATCAAACGGTGACTTACGCACTAAACGGTGTACACCAGTTTCTGTACGCAGTGAGCCAAAGGCGTATTCGCCAGTAAACTTAATGGTAGCGCCTTTAATACCAGCAACATCACCATCAGTCACTTCAATCAGTTCCGGCTTATAGTCGTGGGCTTCGCCCCAACGCAAGAACATACGCAGCACCATATTGGCCCAATCTTGCGCTTCTGTTCCGCCAGAACCAGACTGAATATCTAAATAACAATCGGCTGCATCATGTGGACCAGAGAACATACGGCGGAACTCGAGTTCCTCTAACCGTTTCTCAAGGTCATTCAATTCAGCGCTTGCATCGTTGAAGGTTTCTTCGTCATCTTCTTCAACAGCAAGTTCAAGTAATCCTTCAATATCTTCTAAGCCGCTATCCATATAGTCGATAGTTTTCACTACCGCTTCAAGTGCGGAACGCTCTTTACCTAGCGCTTGTGCGTTGTCAGGATTATTCCAAACCTCAGCACTTTCAAGTTCTCTGCTAACTTCTTCTAGACGCTCACTTTTAGCATCGTAGTCAAAGATACCCCCGAAGAAGGTCGGTACGGTCAGCGAGCTCCTTGATTTTGAACTTAACTGGATTTACTTCAAACATGATTTAGCCAACTTTTTAATTAGTTTTGCCGACAACAAGCAATGACTTGCAAGCGTCTCAATTATATACAGATAGAAAACCCGCTATTTTAACCTATGCATGGGTTGAAACCTAGCCGCAAAACCGATCAAAACAGCAATTTTGTTCAACAATATTAGCTAAAGCGCTAAAAACTGACATTTAGCCAATGACCACGCATCATCTGTGATGCTTAGGCGGAAAAATATCTCCCCCAATAAACCGAGTAAAGCTTGATGCAGCAACCAACAGATCCTAGCTAACAAATAAAAATACGCTGAAAATAGCGACAACTTCTATACTGAAAAGACCAGTGAATACAGAGGCCACAATCAGCGAATGCCGCCAACACACGACCAAGCGTTGACATGCCGTTATCATGAGGAGAATGACCACACTTGCCGAGAACCCGCAGGTGACTCAGGCTTGTGCTATTGGCACGACCCAAAATTTATTAAAGACAGACCCGAAGACATTCAACAACTTGAACAATACGCCAGGCGCGGTGGTCAACTTAGGGGCATCAGCCTCAACCATGCCAAGCTTAGTGGAGTCGATCTGGTGCGCCACCAGCAAAAAGTTGGCTACGATCTCAGTAACGCCGAGCTCTATCGCGCCGATTTAAGTGGCGGTCACCTGTTTAATATTAACCTTACCGATGCCAGTTTAATGAAGGCAGATCTACGAGAAGCTAACCTGCACTGCGCCAACCTTAATGGCTGCAACTTACTGGGAGTTAAATGGATTGGCTCTAAAATAGAGAACATGCATGCAGGTAAAGTACTACGCCAAGAGAAACTCGCACTAGCAGCAGAAAAGCAAGGTAACACCGAGCAAGCCATGGACTATTTTGAACAGGCAGAAGAGATCTATCGCGATCTACGCAAAGCAGCTGAGCGCGAAGGTTTATTTGCCATGTCAGGTGAGTATATTCGTAAAGAGCTGACCATGCGCCGCCATCAAATGCCAAAACGTTGCGTAAAACGATTTATCTCTAAAGCGATTGACCTGTTTTGCGGCTACGGCGAAGCGCCGTTAAGGGTGATAGGGTTCTCGCTAGTATTAATCCTGTTTAGTGCTATTTTGTATTTTTTCACTGGGCTTAACTTCAATGGTGAAATTCACCAATTTAGCTTAAACAATAGCTTGGTCGATAATCTATTTATCTTTCTCAACTGCATCTATTACTCAGTCGTCACCTTTACCACACTCGGTTACGGCGACTTCACCCCAATAGGGATCTCCCGCGCAATCGCCGCATTCGAAGCATTCACCGGTAGCTTCACCATTGCGTTATTTGTGGTAGTTTTTGTAAAAAAGATGACCCGTTAACGAGAGCTTTGTAGCTCCAGGGCTTAAATGTATGTTGTCGTTGGCTCATTATTGGACAAAAATAAGTTAATATCTGCCATCAGTGGTTCCAATGACCTGCGGTCGGCGTATGTGCAGAGACTGCTGAGGCTCGCCGTGAGTACATCTGACCTCCAAGGATGGAGGAAATGCCAAATTCTGTATGGAACAGAATTGACCTTGTGGGATCAACAAAAACATCCCTGTTAAAAGGCCAGCTCGTTTCCATTCCTCTCGTTCAAGAGCTTGATAACTTCGTTATCTTTCACCCTATTTTCGACGGCCTCTGCCACATTTACACGGGATTAAAAAAGCGCAACTGTTTAGCATTTAAGCCTTAAGTTAAACCCAATGTAATTAAGCGGTGTTGAGATTTTGCAAAAAAAACCGTAAATATATCCCTATAGACTCTGCTAATTTATCCATGATTTAGACGCTCGCGCAGCCCAACTCAGATGAGAAAAAGTATCTCAAATTCCTTAATTAACTCCGACATTTTTAACCTTTTCTTGCTGCAGGGCGGATGTAAAGCGGCGGTGACCTTTAACGAGACGGATGATTGGCCATATATTGCCAGTAATCAACAATAGCGCCCCAAGTAAGCCGAAGCTAAGTAAATAAATAAAATTTTCAGCGCCCGTTGCTGAAAATAGGCCGCCATAATTAAATCTATTAGCGTTCAGAATTGCGCCAAGAGCCGCTAAATGTAGGCCAATATATAACCCTATAGACTGCAATATATTCCAATACACACGCTGCCATAGCGCAGTCGATGCCTTATGCCTGCAAAACCAAACCCAAGCAATGAATACCAGCCACAGGCTAGCGGCAGGCCAGTAAACCCAGCTAAGCAGAAAGATCACTCCTGCTACAAGGTAACAGTTGCGCAATTGTGTTACTGGAGAACGACTTGATAGCACCATTAACGATCCTTATTTCCTTAAAGAGACGAGCCTGTTAGTTTCTGTGAGACTTGATATTACAATGAACATTTAGCTTGTTATTCACAATAACGACTGACATGCGACAGTTAACCGCGATACAGGTAAGGCATCACTCTGGCTGACAAAAAGATCCCCTAGTTTTGATGACTTATTTTGGATATAAAGTGAATATAAATAATTTCAACGGCAGAAAACAAACTCTGTCGACGAGTTTTATGCATCAATGGAGTGACAATAGAGAGGCATTTTGACAAAACTTGCTTTGCATTCATGCCATTTACTCGTGGTAATTTTTGTTTGGCGATAAATTTGATCACCAAATGCCATGAATGTTCCTTACTATTTTCCTATCTCATTATTTCTATTTGTCTTTTTTTAGGGATTAGTCAAACTTTGACCCCACCTATTTGATCGGCTTGTTATGCATTTTTTGTGTTCCACTTGCCGGAGAGAATCATTGCATAAACACCGACGGTAATTGTAGCAAGCATTAACCCGATGAAAGGCGATGAACTAACTACAAATATAGACATGCCTAATGAAGCACCTAAACATAAAGTTATAGCACTTAACTGTCCTCGGTTGAGTTCGTTTGTGAATTTCATTTCGGACTCCTCATCCTTGAAGTTACTATCATTTTTCCGTTTAAGCGCCTTGTTAGTTTTACTTTTTACTAACCATCGAGGCGATTACTAATTGCATAGATTGTTCTTTAGTAAAACCTTCCGCTAAAAATGCATCGTATAAATTTTTAGCATATTTTGCAGAAGATTTTATTAACTTTGGATCATTCATAACTTTCATTGATGCTTGAAGTTGCAGAGATAATTGTTTAGCCATATTGT
>NZ_BPEW01000050.1 GCF_019654975.1 Shewanella sp. c952 | reverse complement strand
GGGTAATCCTAATGCTTTATTAAAGCTAAATCAGAGTCGTGTTATTGAAACTATATAATCTCTCTGTAAATAGATAAGAAGTAGAATGTTTCGCTCTGCTTTTTCTTTAATAAGATGCCTTAGCCGTTAAGTAAATTACGAAATAGTTAATTAGATACTTTATAGTAACTTTTAATTAACTGTGTTGAATTGTATCGGCTTCAATATTAATGGTCGTGATCAGCTTCACACATAACGCGTTACAAATGGATACGTATTGGTTGCAAAAGAACACTTTCGAGATGCAGTGACAAAATCTTAGTGTTTACAATGGGTAATGGAATTAATGAGCGGTGAGATTAGATGTTATCTGTTTTTACTGTAATTCGTTGACCGTTTATCATTATTTATAATGGATTTTTAAATGAAATTATCAGCTAATATACTTACTGCTGATGTAGTAATGCTTAACACAAAGTTTAGAATGTCGATGTTTTTATAATATTTCCAATACTTGCGCCCGCTAATAAATAGTTCTCTAGATAGCCTATAGCTCAGTGTATACATGCTATGGTGTAAACAGATGGATTGAGTCAATTGTATTTGTGAATATGAGTATTATTATGTCTTGACTGTTTTCGTTAAACTTTATAGGGAGAGTAAAGTGAACAAATTATCGAATATATTACTGACTGCAATCTTAAGCAGTTTTTTGCTGTTTACTTTTAGCATAAAAGCTAATGGGGCTATCGTGGATGATAATAAGCCCAGCGATTTTTTTTCCCTTAATGAAATAAAAAAAGTCCCCGCTGCCACAGTTCCTCCACTGGAGTTTATCGCAGCCAGTGATGGAGAGACACTGGCGTTTCGCAGTTATATTCCTAAAAATCCCAAAGCGATGGTGGTTTTTTATCATGGGGCGGGCGCTCATAGTGGCCTAATCTATCCACATGTTGGCGTGGGGCTGCGTGATGGTTATAACATTGCCGTATTGACTCCAGATATTCGTGGCCACGGTTCATCATCTGGCCCTAGAGGTGACGCTCCTGAACCCGCGCAGGTTTGGCAAGATATCAACAGCATCATCGAACATGTGCGTAAACGCTACCCTCATTTACCGCTTTACTTGGCTGGACACTCTTCAGGTGCAGGGCTAATCCTTAACTACTCAAGCTGGGAGCAACAAAAGAGTACTGCTGGTTACTTCTTTGTGGCCCCTTATTTAGGCTTTCGCTCAGAGACTGAACATGATGAACCCAAGCTGTATTCCTTTAGCTCTGTCAGTGTTTACCCGTTTGTGATCAATGCTATGAGTGGTGGCTTATTTATGGGGCATTCAAAGGCTGTTCAATATCATTTTCCGCAGCAAGTGCTGGATAATAATCCCAAAATTGTATCTTTCAATACGGTTAATATGTCTAACGCACTGACTCCTGAAGCGCCAGATGAACAGCTGCAACAACTGCAAAGTTACGACTTATGGATTGGTGATAAGGATGAAGCGTTTGATGCGAGCAAGGTTATTGCATTTGCTGAGGCTAATCGGCCAAGGCTTGCTGGAAGTTCTTTAGAAAAATTAGCTGATGAAAATCACTTTTCTATTTTACTCGATATTCACCAATATATTGGCGATGCAATTCAGCAGCAAACACATGAGCGTAAAGCTGCGGCTAAAACACAGCAATAACAGCAAAAGTAATAATGGCTAGCTATTTGCGATTCATAACGTCTTGAATAACAGGTTAAATAAGCCAATGTTTACACTCGTGCCTATACTTCATTTACCGCAACGGTCAGGTTCAGAGTTAATATTCTGTTAGAATAGCGCACATAATAAAAACAATATGCACGCATTTGGGAACCATGAAAGAATTTATCATTATCGGCGCAGGTCAGTCTGGGCTATCTATGGCTTACAACTTATCAAAAAATAACAAAGATTACCTAGTTTTAGACGCCAACGAACATATTGGTGCACCTTGGCTAAAACGTTGGGATTCACTAAAGCTTTTCACCCCAGCTGAATACAATCACCTTCCTGGAATGCCATTTCCATTCCCTAAAGGCTATTACCCCAATAAATATGAAGTTGCTGATTACTTAAAAAGCTATGTCGATAAATTTTCGATGCCAATTGAGTTCAATCAAAAAATTAGTTCTGTAAAGAAAGTGGATGGCATTTTTGAAATCACCAGTGATAGCGCAAGTTATAAAGCTAAGCAGCTGATTATTGCGACCGGCCCGTTTCATACACCCTATACGCCAGCGTGCCATGTGGATATTGCTACGAATATCACGCAATTGCATAGCGAAAATTATAAGAGCCCAGAGCAGTTGCAAGATGGTGATTGCTTGGTGGTTGGAGCGGGTGATTCTGGGGTGCAAATTTTATCGGAGATTGCCGAAACTGGGCGCAAAGTGCACTTTTCTGGCACTGATAAAATTGCTGCTATTCCGCAATCATTCCTAGGTAAAACACTTTGGTGGTGGTTCACTAAAATCGGCTTTTTATCGGTTTCCCGCTTTAGCAAAATAGGCCAATGGCTTAGCAAGGGCGTACAGCCCGTTATTGGTACTGATGTGAAGTCCTTGCTAGCAAAAGACAATGTTATTCATATGGGGAGGACTTTGTCCGCAGATGAAAGCAGCATCAAGTTTCAAAAAGGCAGCGTGAGTAGCATTAAGAATGTCATTTGGGCGACAGGATTTAAACCTAATTTCTTTTGGATTGAAGATATCTCTTTTGATGAAATGAACTACCCGAGTAACTATCGCGGCGTGAGTAATGACGTCGATGGCCTCTATTTCATTGGCTTGCCTTGGTTATATACCCGCGGCTCTGCAACCTTAGGCGGTGTTTGGAAAGATGCCAAATACTTGATGAGCCATATTTTGGAGCAGCGCTAAAGCGCTTAGCGTTAGAAGGGCTGCAGTTGTTTATGGTGTTTTCTGAGGTGTCAATAAGCAGGTAGATAGATAATCATGAGCTGATTTTTCATTCCATCAGCTCATGAGACATATTAACGGGGCAATGCTAGTTCATCTGGCAGTTAGTACCTGAAGCACTCACACATTGTCTAAATTGGACTAGGCATTGTCTAGCACCATTTTCCTGCATTAAGCAGTCGTCAAACTGATTCGCACATTGCTGACAGCTCATTGCATAAGCTGATGCGGCGATAGATAGCCCCAATCCAATTAAACCCACTTTTGCTATATTTTTAAATTTCATATCAAATCCTTTGAATGTGAATAGCCTATATTGGCACTGGTTAAGCTATTGCTAAATTATGTCCATCGCAATAGCCTAAAAGCATGACTTTAGCTGGGCTGACTTTCTTGGTCTTTTAGTTTGGCATTATACGACTCTACGATGGCGCGTAGCGGTAAAGATTTTATTTGCGAAATGAGTAAGCTGATAAGTTGAATCACCGCTACTGAGATAAACAGTGACCCCATAAAAAGGCTTTGTGTTTGTAATAAATATATTCCATAGCCACATAAATAAGCGATTGTAATACTTAGGTAAGTATCTTTATCTGATAGCCGAAATCGGTTTAAGGCTATGTCCCATTTGATATGTGCGGAGTTAGTGAGTCCACCAAGCTTAACCTTAAGCTGGTCATTTTTTAATTCAGTTCTATAGCCATTCAACTGGATCTCTTTTTGTAAGTTTTCCACCGTATCAATATCCGTATTAATTTTTCGTGATTTAAGGTGGGTAAAATAACAGCCTTTCTACGTTGTAACAAACATACATACAGACGATTACCGTTTATAGGCTCGACAATGAAATTGTTATTAAATCATCTGCTTCATTAGATGAAATTGAAAGTGAGTGCCAATGAAGTGTTTTTGTTGTATTGAAGGTGGGGATATTTGGCGATATATCGACAGATTCAGCTTGTGAATGGCAAGAGCTTTGAGTGTTCAATTGCACTTGCCAATAAAGTGACTTCGTGGGGCTACATGATGTTAACCATCACACCGTTAGCAAACCTTGGTTGCGACTGCTTGTACCACGTAGCCTAGTCCTGTGTGGTACTTACCCTCATGAACTTCTCGTTGTAACTCTTGTAAGTACACGAGCGGTGGCTGAGTTATCTCGCGCATAAGAGACTGCTTTGTCTGTAAGACATCTATGCATTTTCCTCCACCAGTATTTAGCTGAACCTGCCTTGGTGTGTAGGCTTCAACAAGAAAACAGCCCTCCTTTTTAAGTGCTCTATTTAGCTTTGAATAAACACTTTGCCGAATGGAGGAGGGGAGCGGACAAAAAATAGAAATTATGCCGTCCCATTGGTTTTCACCTAAATCATAGTTTGCTAAGTCTGCATGGATGGTGTCGATGGAAACATTATTTAGCTTTGCCAGTTTCTTGGCTTTGTTAAGGCCAACTAATGAAGAGTCTATGGCGGTTACACTGTATCCGACCTTCGCTAGAAAAACGGCATTGCGCCCCTCTCCTCTCCCTCTCCTAAGCTCAAGACTCTACCTTTGGGGATCACTGAGTAATTGTCTTTTAAAAAATCGTTCACTTGTGTGCCATATGCATATTCTGAGTCGCGATAGCGTTGATCCCACATCATTTTATCTCCATTTTCTTTTGTTAAAAAGTGACGTTTTATAGCCGTTAGCTAGTAAATTAAGCGATAAATCATGTAGTTGGTAAACTCCTTCAAGGTTACTGAAAACATGTTTCTAGGCCTGACTTGGTATTGAACCTACAGGTCGCTGACAACATTTACCCAGTCAACAAAACTTGATATTGATTGGTATTCATTACATGCTACAAGCTCAAGTCAGCTTGAGGTCAAGGACAAATAATGGATATAGGGAAAGTTTCAAAAATATCTAAATTGCCTGTTTCAACGATTCGCTATTACGAGGAAAAAGGGCTCATTCGTGCTATTGGACGTAATGGCTTAAGGCATGCCGCAGCATGTAAGGCGAGTAATCATTTAGCGTGCCCAAAGTTCCTGCGTTACCTCAAGGTGGCGGGTTACCGCAGTTATCGCCCTAAAAATAGCTTCTGATAAGAAACTGAAAGCAACATGCTCTGCAGCTATGTTGCTTTCAAGGGGGTTAGCCGTTGGTATGACCGTTGTAAACTATGGCTTCTTCCTTGCTGATAATTGCTCTGCTAGGCTGAGTATATCGCTAGCCACATAATCCGCTTTTTCAAACAATTCGAATTGGTATTTGCCTGGTCGCTGGATAAACGCAGTTTGCATGCCCGCTTTGGAAGCACCCGCTATATCCCATGCATGCGCTGCAACTAACATAGATTGCTTAGCATCGACATCCATTTGCTCTAACGCCCACTGGTAGACTCTTAAGTCTGGCTTAAAAATTTGTACGCTTTGTACTGTGAGGGATTTATCGAAGTATTGCGTTAACTTGGCATTTTGCAGTTGGCTTTTAATTCCGGCATCAGATGAGTTTGTCAGTGTGACGAGTTTAACTCCCATAGCTTTTAAGCGCTTAAGTCCCTGGATGACATCTTGATGAGGTTGTAAATCTCCAAAAGGAACCTGAATAGCTTGTTTGGCCTCGGCTTGTGTTAGTGCAATATGGTGCTGTTGGGCAACAAGTTGCAGTGCAGCAACGCCGATATCACTAAAGTGATGATAATCATCGATAGCATTACTTACTAATGAGTAATGCAGCATCGTTGTGAACCAACTTGCGACTAAGTCATCGCGACCATCTAAAGCTTTAGTGACAGACAGTGCGACGTTACCGAGATCTAACAGGGTTTCGTTTACATCGAAGAAAATGACTTTGGGGAGCTCGCGTGGCGGCTGTTTGACTGACTCTGCGGCAATGGTGGTCGATGACATAAGTGTAACTCCAATCAATACAATGGCAGAAAGGTTAAGTTTCATGCTGTTCCCTATTAAATGTTGTAGAGCCATTCCGGCATGATCTCTAAGGCGAGAGCCTCGAGTGTTCGGTCAAAACCAGTAAATATTGTGAGCGACAGAATGATGAGAGATAACCCCATAATCTTTTTCGCAATTAATCCACCGTTTAACCATTTCCCGATAGAGTTCTTCATCAATAGGCTGAATCCAACTAATGGAATCGCGGTACCAACGCCAAAAGCTAGCATCACCATAAAGGCACTTAGCATGCTTTGCCCTGTTGAGGCTAATGCGATAGCGGCTCCTAAAGTGGGTCCGACACATGGTAGCCATACAAGCCCTAAAGAGGCCCCAACAGCAAACTGTGTCATGACTCCACTGCCATTAACGTTGTGGCTAGGGAGTTTACTTGTCAGCAGAGATAGCTTTAATGTTAACCACTCGCCCGCCTTAGGAACTAGAATGGTTATCGCTATGGCTAACAGCAAAGTCGCTGAAAAATAGCGCAGCACCTCCGGAGACAAACCTAAGCTTATCAGTGCAAAAGTTAACACCGTACCTGCGAATGCAAATGATAGGCTTAAGCCCAAGGCTAGTGTGACAATGCCTTTTCGAGAGCTTTGTACGGCAGAGCTGGCAACAACCGGGATCATCGGTAATACACAAGGAGATAGCAGGCTAAGTATGCCTGCTAAAAAAGCCAATGGTATGGCGAATGTATCCATATCACATACTCACTGAGTTTAGGGCTGAGAATATTTTCTGCTCACGGGTTTCAGCGACACTGAACCAAACTTGCTCTTTGCCTTTATAGAGATACAAGCTTGATTGACGTGGAGCTTTAAAGTATTTAACCCATTCTTTTTGCTCATCAAAATCAACTACTAGTACTTTTATCTTACTGTTCGGGTGGGCATTGAAGTAATCATTCAGTACCTGTTGTTGCTTTTTACAGGTTGGACACCAAGTGGCATATATATCAACTAGAAAGGTCTCATCTTTTGCTTGAAGTTGATCAAACGTAGTTTTGTCAAAAGGGATTTTTTCAAAGCTATTTGCATGAGCGGATAGGCTAAGAAATAGGGATGCTGCTATCGCAATGACTGCGGTTTTTAATAATTTCAATGATGGCATGTGATGCTCTCCGTGGTTAGTTTAGGAAAGCATAAATGAGTTCGCTTTTTCATTTAATAGTATTTAAATTAGAAGTTCTTTCAAAAAAGAATTGAAAATAACGATGAAATTTTTTGACGTGAAGGTATTTGTCCTTGCTTGTGAACTTAAGAATCTTTCAGCTGTCGCCAGAGAGCTTTCTATAACTCCAGCTGCAACAAGTGCAGCTTTAAAACGGCTTGAATCAGAGTTGAACACTCGGTTATTACAACGTTCAACTCGAAGCTTAACATTGACTCAAAGTGGGGCTGATTTTCTGCCTTATGCACGCAAATCTTTGGAAAATTTGGATGTGGGGCGCCAAGCCATTTCTGGGGAGGAGTTAAGAGGGAATATTACGCTATCTGTGCCTTCTGACTTAGGTCGTAATACGCTGTTAACTCATTTAATAGCATTCCAAGAAAAGTTTCCAGAGATAAAACTAACAGTCAAAGTGAGTGATAAGTATGCTGATTTTTACTCGCAGAATTTAGACGCTTCGATACGGTATGGAGAGCCGGAAGATTCTGCACTGGTTTGCCTGCCCATTATACGTAACGCTAAGCGAGAATTGTGTGCTTCTCCTGAATATTTACAGCAGTTTGGTACCCCAACCAAGCCAGAAGAGCTGATAAATCATAATTGTTTACATTTTTCTGGTGATGACACTTTGTCCAGCCATTGGCGATTTTACAAAGATTTAAGCACGATTTCAGTGAAAGTAAGTGGCAGTCACGTGTCAGATAATGGCGATTACCTACGTCTGTTAGCCCTAAAAGGGGTGGGTATCACCTACAAAACCGGTTTAGACGTGCAGCAAGATATTGCAGAAGGACGGTTAATTTCTCTACTTCCTAAATATAAGAAAGAAAACTCGCCATTGAATATGGTGGTCGCACATCGAAAAAGTTACGACAGTAATTTGGTTGCACTTCGAGAGTTTCTTGTTGAGAGATTATTGAAAGAGGAGTAAACGGAGTTAAATGTAAAAATAGAGGGATATATCAGCACCGTATTGCCCATTTACTCGTATTCGCTACAGGCAAGGAGTTCTTTTTCTATAAGTCAGATTTATATCTTGCCGCTGGATACATGAGCCTACTCAGCGAGATTGCTTCGTTTTAAAGGGTTTAGCGAGGCTGCGTGGCATTGATAAAAGAGGAAAATGCTTTCCCTTTTTAGCGAGTGCAAGATGAGAGCTTGCACTCTGTGGGAGAGCAAATAAGTTTGCTCTCCCACTTAACGTGGTACTTTACTCAGGATCATAATCCAAAACTGGCATTAACCAACGCTCAGTCTCTTCGATGCTCATCCCTTTACGCTTGGCGTAATCTTCTACCTGATCGCGACCAATATTGGTCACGCCAAAGTAGCGTGATTTAGGGTGAGCAAAATACGAACCTGATACCGCAGCGGTTGGGAACATAGCATAGCTTTCGGTGATATTAAGGCTATAACTCCATTTGCCTAATTATTCAAACTCAATTCTTTCAATTCTTCCTAAATAACTTCTGGGTGCCCACTTATCTAGTTGATTTATTTGAATTTCACTTAATTTTAATTTTTTTTGCGTAGTAAGTTTATTGCCTTATTGTGTTATAATACTAGCCGACGGTTCTTTGGTTCTTGATTTTTTATATAAAGGGATTTTGTATGTTTAGGCTGGTACTGTGGTTTTTATTAGTTGTTTTTTTGCTAGGGTGTGGAGGAGGGGATTCTGTTAGCGTTCCTGAAAAAACCGGTATTCCACCGGAAACAACAGTCAGCAATACTATAGAAGGCCGATGGGTATTAGCTCCTCTTGATGGTAGATGTACAGAGACTTATCAATTTAACAGCGACCTTACTTGGGAAATGACCTTCAACGACCAAGTTTCAAGAGGAACCTACCAGTTTCAAGAACAAGTCAATGAAGGAGATATGCATTCTTTAACATTCAACATTACGAGCCATGCCCCAAATCCTTGTGGCCGTGGTTCTGCAATCATTGATTCGGTAGGTTTGCCTCCATTTTATTTTGTTAGCTTTCCTGAAAAAAATGAAATGAGCTGGTTTAGAGCTGCTGAGGGAGTTGAGTCTGTTGGTGATTTTGTCATGGAGGTTAGTGCTTCGAGCTCATCGCCTAAAGCTTTTAATCGTGGCGATTTAGTCTCTTTTCAAGCTCAAACCGAATTAGAGGCTGGTTCTTTTACAGAGTTGCTAAATAGGCCTGGCAGTATTTCTAATTCGTCGGAAGGAGAAATGAGTTGGGTGGCTAAGCAGGCAAGGGGTGAAGTTGATTTACTTCTTTCTAAGAGAACTCATACCGCGGCGACTACGAGACAGGGCCATGATGGTATTGCTGTGGCTAACTTTATATCAAAGCAAGTAAAAAATCAGCGACTAATAGCTAAAGGGCAAGTCATAACACTCTTAAATATGCCAAGGGAAGAGTATATTCAGCAATGGGATAATCCTTCTTATATGGTTCCTAATAAAGTAACCTGTTATGATTTTAATCAAAATGGGTTGCATAATATTATTGCTATGACGACAGATAAAGTTATATCAATTGACTCGTTAACCAATGAATCTGAGTTTGTTTTACCTATCGAGTTATTTGAGCAGGTATATGGGACACAATTCGTTGATTTTGTAATCGATGACTTAGATAACGATGGTGATGCTGATATCGTATTGCTTCTTTCCTGCGGTAACTGTCATTTTGATTTTAAAGGCGTTATTTTGGTATGGGATACAGGTTCTCAATCGATTAGTTATCAGCACAATTTGCTATCCCAATCCAGTCGTATAAAAATTGGCAGCGTAACAGGAGATGGTACAAAGCAAATCGTTTTAAATAGTGGTGTTGTGTTTGATGTAGGTTTAAATATGCTTGAGTGGCATTACAGCCTAGATTTTCATAGCAAGTCCCTTGGTGAGTTGTTTATATTGGCAGACATTGATAGCGATAATACTGATGAGATAATTCTATTTGAACCTAAAGATCAGTATGTCGATAATAATATTAAAATCATCAAATACGGTATAGACACTCCGATTGAAAAGCTAATGTTACCAGCGCCCATTTGCAGTTTACGTGTAGCAAGCCCCGATATTGATAACGATAAGATTTTACTTACTGGATCATGTGTAGATGACAAGCTAACAGCCTACTCTGCAACAGATATGAAGTTTCTGTGGAATATGTCAACTTTTTCTAGCTCGAGTATAAAGATAAAGGCGTCAGAGCCTGAGGGCTCTCCACTAATTTAGTAGGATGTTTGTGGCGCGTTGACTAAATATTGTTGAGACGCATTTGTCGACTGCCGATGCGATTTCAACAGTTTATAATACCTATCTTTGTATGCTCTCAAACCTATAAATAGGTGGAGAGCACGTTGCGGTGCTTTATTTAATTAGCTTGATATTGCCGGTAAACACTCCTTTTAGCTTTAAAACAGTTAGTTTGCTTCAATAAATCAAATTTACCCTCCATCACTCGATAATCTATCGCTTTAGGATATTGAAAATGAATGTATCGCTAAAAGGTCAATCCAGAGAGGTATGATTTTGATTTAACATGGCTGGCTTTGCTTTATCTTTTTTACAAAAGAGAGTATATGGTCATAAAGTTAGAACAACGTCAAATTAGAGATTAATTCGTTGAAATTCGTTCATGGTCTTTCTTGAATATTCTGCGCCTTACCTAATATCAGTTATGCCTGCGCGGCTGTTGAAAAAGTACCTTTCAATTAAAAAATAGATAAAAAGTGTTACACCCATTATAAGGACAAGGGTAGGAGAGTTATCATTTGCTGAAAATAGCATAGACATGTCCATCTTGGTTGTTACTAGGTATAGCAGGATAAAAGCCGGGGGAATTGCTATAAAGGTTACCTTATAACTAAGGTAGTCCTTTCTTAGTGCTACGCAAAAGAGCATGAAGCCAGTTCCGGTAAAGCCTATATACAGCTGACCGTCTGGTAGTGTTGCTGTAATAGCTGCTCCAATTATGACAGTAAAAGTGACTGTAGTGAGCAAAATATACTTCTGCTCTTTCCCTGTCTTCAGCAAAAAATAGAGAAAATAAAAACCTAATATTTGAGTGAAAAGATGGGGTAGGTTGCTACTACCAAAAATGTATAACAATAGCCGCCAAATCTCGCTTCACGATTTAAGCCTGTAAAGCTATTTAAGGATAATGTATAAAAGAAGATTGTAGCTAAAGCAAAGTAAAAAACAGGGTTTATAGCTATTTTTGAGATAATGTTCTTCATTAGTATATCCGTATTATAGTGAAACTGCTTCCGTTCAGTGGTATGAAGTGTAGTTGATACTTAAAGGTATCAATATTTACTTATATTGCCTGCTTCTTATTCTGCATAGGTAACTTAAGGAATAAGTTTTTCGTTAAAAACCGTCAATGTAGCATTAGCCAAAATCTGACGGCTTTTAGATTAATGTTGTTAACCCTTACTCAGGATCATAATCCAAAACTGGCATTAACCAACGCTCAGTCTCTTCGATGCTCATCCCTTTACGCTCGGCGTAATCTTCTACCTGATCGCGACCAATATTGGTCACGCCAAAGTAACGTGATTTAGGGTGGGCAAAATACCAACCTGAAACCGCTGCGGTTGGAAACATAGCATAGCTTTCGGTGATATTAAGACCGATAGTTTCATCTGGCTTTAATAAATCCCACAGCAGGCCTTTTTCGGTGTGATCCGGGCAAGCAGGGTAACCCGGTGCAGGACGAATACCTTTGTACTTTTCACGAATAAGCGCTTCGTTATCAAGAGTTTCATCGCTAGCATAACCCCAGAACTCTTTACGTACGCGCTCATGCATACGCTCGGCAAAAGCTTCAGCTAAACGGTCGGCCAAACATTTGAGCATAATGGCGCTGTAATCATCGTGATCCGCTTCAAAACGTGCCACGTGTTCATCAATACCATGACCTGCAGTGACCGCAAAACCGCCCATGTAATCGGCAACGCCTGAGTCTTTTGGCGCAACAAAATCAGCTAAACAGAAGTTATCGTTACCCACACGCTCAATCTGCATTCGTAGGTGATGAGTGGTCATCTCAAGCTCGCTGCGAGTTTCATCGGTGTATAGCTCGATATCATCATGGTTAACAGTATTGGCTGGGAACAGCCCGATAACGGCTTTGGCAGTGAGCCACTTTTCACTGATGATCTTTTCCAGCATCGCTCTACCATCACTAAACAGTTTACGCGCCTCAATACCGACAACTTCATCATCTAAAATGCGTGGGAAATGACCATGTAATTCCCAGCTTCTAAAGAAGGGGGTCCAATCGATACGTTCAACTAAATCTTCGAGTGGGTAGTCATCAAAGATTTGGCGTCCAAGTTGATTCGGCACGAATGGTGTGTAGTTTTCCCAGTCATGCTGACAACGGTTTTCACGGGCTGCGTCGATAGAGGTGATGATTTTACGCTTGGTTTGCGACAAACGCTTTTCGCGCATCACATCATACTCTTGATAAGCTTCATCAATCGTTGCCTGGCGTGTTTGGTTGTTAATTAACTTCGACACCATAGGTACGGCGCGTGAAGCATCGGCGATATAGATAGCACCTTCAGGTGAGTGCGGTGCAATCTTTACAGCAGTATGGATTTTAGAACAGGTAGCACCGCCTATAATCGATGGAATGGTTAAGCCCGCTTTATGGAAGCTCTTAACGTTATGTACCATCTCGTCTAGACTCGGGGTGATTAGCCCTGACATGCCAATAATGTCGACGTTCTCAGCCTTGGCCACTTCGATAATCTTTTCAACCGGCACCATGACACCTAAATCAATCACTTCATAGCCGTTACAAGCCAGTACAACGCCAACGATATTTTTGCCAATATCATGGACGTCGCCCTTAACCGTCACCATTAAAATCTTGCCGTTGGACTGGCCGGGAACTTTTTCAAGTTCAATATAAGGGTTGAGGTAAGCAACGGCTTTTTTCATCACTCGAGCAGATTTAACCACTTGTGGCAGGAACATTTTGCCTGAGCCAAATAGGTCACCGACGATATTCATGCCATCCATTAACGGCCCTTCAATTACATCCAGTGGCCGACTGGCCTGTGCGCGAGCCTCTTCAGTGTCTTCATCAATAAAATCTGTAATGCCTTTTACTAATGCATGAGCTAACCGCTCATTAACCGGTTTTGTGCGCCACTCTAAATCTTCTTTCTTGGCGACTTGGCTACCGTCACCACGGAACTTTTCAGCCACTTCGAGTAGCAATTCAGTATTACTTGAGTCGTTAACGGTGCATGGCAAGTTCTGCACAATGGCTTCGACCCGCGCTTTAAGCTCTGGATCTATATCATCGTATATCGCCAGTTGCCCAGCGTTAACAATCCCCATGTCCATACCAGCTTGAATGGCGTGGTACAGGAATACCGCATGAATCGCTTCACGTACCGGGTTATTACCACGGAACGAGAATGACACGTTGGAGACACCGCCGGAGATCATTGCGTGGGGCAGGGTGCGTTTTATCTCTGCGGTGGCTTCTATAAAGTCGACGGCGTAGTTGTCGTGCTCTTCAATACCGGTAGCAATGGCAAAGATATTCGGGTCAAAGATAATGTCTTCTGGCGGGAAGCCCACTTTATCGACCAACACATTATAAGCGCGGGTGCATATTTCGATTTTGCGCGCTTTAGTGTCCGCTTGGCCTACTTCATCAAATGCCATCACAATGGCAGCTGCGCCGTAGCGTTTCACCAATGTGGCTTGTTCAATAAACTTCTCTTCGCCCTCTTTAAGCGAAATAGAGTTAACGATGCCTTTACCTTGAATACATTTAAGGCCAGCTTCAATCACCTCCCACTTCGAGGAGTCAATCATAATAGGCACACGAGAAATATCTGGCTCAGAGGCTATAAGGTTAAGAAACTTGTGCATGGTTTCGGCGCCATCGAGCATGCCTTCATCCATGTTGATATCGATGATCTGCGCGCCGTTTTCAACTTGATCACGGGCAACACTGAGCGCTTCTTCATATTCGCCGGTTTTAATCAGGCGTAAAAACTTAGCCGAGCCTGTAACGTTAGTGCGCTCACCGACGTTTAGAAATAGTGAGTTTTCATCAATAGTCAGTGGCTCAAGCCCTGATAGGCGGCAAGCCACAGGTATATCAGGCAGCTTTCGAGCTGGATGTTCAATAACGGCTTCGCGGATGGCACGGATGTGAGCAGGCGTTGTACCACAACAACCGCCGATAACATTTAAGAACCCCTCCTGAGCCCACTCTTCGATCACTTCGCTCATTTGCTTAGGTGTTTCGTCATAACCACCAAACTCATTGGGCAGACCAGCATTAGGATGTGCTGAGACAAAACACTCTGATATTTTTGATAACTCTTCTACATATGGGCGTAGCTCTTTTGGCCCTAATGCACAGTTAAGTCCAATAGTTAGCGGCTTTACGTGACGTAGTGAGTTGTAGAAAGCTTCAGTCGTTTGTCCGGTAAGTGTGCGACCTGAGGCATCGGTAATGGTGCCTGAGATCATAATGGGTAGGCGGAAACCTTGGGTGTCATATACGGTTTCTATGGCAAATAGCGCGGCTTTTGCGTTGAGGGTATCAAAGATGGTCTCAACCATAATGATGTCGCTGCCACCGGCAACCAATGCATTGATTGACTCAATATAGGCTTCAACTAGCTCGTCAAAACTAACGTTACGGTAACCTGGATCGTTAACATCAGGGCTGATTGAACAAGTACGGTTGGTCGGGCCAAGCACACCTGCAACATAACATTGCCGGCCAGTTTCTGCTTCAACTTCATTGGCAGCTTCACGTGCAAGGCGAGCGCCCTGTAAATTTATCTCCGCCGAATGTGCCTGCATATCGTAATCAGCCATGGCGATGCGGGTAGCATTAAAGGTGTTGGTTTCGATAATGTCGGAGCCAGCCAAAAAGTAATCTTTATGGATCTGCTTAATAGCTTCTGGCTGAGTGAGCACCAACATGTCGTTGTTGCCCTTTACATCACAATGCCAGTCTTTGAACTGTTCACCGCGAAACTGATCCTCTTCAAATTTGCGATCTTGGATCATGGTGCCCATTGCACCATCAAGCAGTAGGATCCCTTCCTCTAACTTTTTAGTCAGTACTGCTAAAACCTTGTCGGCAGTATCTTGGGTGTGCGGGATTGGGCTCAGGGTATGTGTTGCCATAAAAAATTCCTACCAAATACAGAGTCGCAAAATATAAATTCAGTTACCTTGTCCATTCTTATCAACTAAAAGCTAGCATTACTAGGCTAAGTTATTTTATGTTTGGACATTCATACGTATAGACGTCCATAATACGTGAGTCGTTAGCGAAAGTGCAACCCCTAAAACCTGATACTTTTTCACTTGGAATAGGTGATGGTTTACTTGTAAGTAGTTGATAAATATAATTGGTTGGGTTAATAAGTGCTGAACACTAAGGTTGTTTTACTGCGTCATGGTGCCTGCGAAGGCGGCAATGTTTTACGTGGCCATACGGATGTTGTGCTGAGTTTAGCTGGAAAAGAGCAGCTAAATGTGGCGTTTTCGACACTTGAAAATAGTAAAACCTGTAATTTGGCTAAAAACAGCACGGCGGATCTGGTGGTGAGTTCACCATTATTGCGCTGCTCAGAGCCTGCTCAAGCTTTTGCCATGCAGCACAATATAGATTTTGTTGAACAGCCTGGCTTTATGGAGCTTAATTTTGGCGATTGGGATGGGCAGCTTTTCAGCGAGCTTTATCAGCAATTTGCTGAACAGCTAGATAGCTATTGGGCAAACCCATGGCAACATACGCCGCCAAATGGCGAAACAATGCAAGCTTTTGAATCTAGAATCGATAATGCTTGGGACGCGTTACTTGAGCAACATAAAGGCAAAGTCATTGTGCTGCTGACCCATGGCGGAGTGATTAGGCACTTAATGGCAAAATCACTCGGGCTAATACAGTGTGCAGGGATCTACAGTGCACTAAAACTGCCCTATGCCGCTACTGTGGTTATCGATGTGTTAGACGATGGCAACCAGCGTTATTTAACCCTTAATTGGGGACTTGAATAGCGAGTAATTGATCAAGTGCAATGCCTTATTGGCTTTGCATGATAAACTGCCAAATTATTACCTCAAAAATGAGGTAAACAACACGATTTTTATTTGAGTTAGGTGCCTAATCGCACAAATTGGGAACCGGTGGCCGAATATGGCTAATAAGTCCGGACTGTACCCGCAACTGTATGGGAGTGAAATATTTTTCCTCCCAAGTCAGATACCAGCCTAACTGAACCATACTGAATAACTTGAGCGGGCGTCTCAAGGGAGTTTATTAGCACATGCTTTGCAGTTTATTGAATGTCTAGTCAGGCATCAGAAACAGTACTTACTGTTCGCGGCTTAGGCTGGAAATTAAATGGCCAGTCCATATTATCAGATATTGAATTTAGTTTAGCTAAAGGCCAGATGCTGGGGATTATTGGTCCCAATGGCGCGGGTAAATCGAGCTTACTGCGCTGTCTCTATCGCTTTATCAAACCTACAAGCGGTGAAATTCATTTATTTGGTCAACCGATCTCTGTGCTATCTGCAAAGGCGTTTGCTCAGCAGATTGCTGTGGTGCTACAAGATACACCGCATCATTTTGAGATGACCACTTCTCAGCTTGTTAATCTTGGTTTGACGCCGCATAAAAGTGCGTTTGAATTCACCAATGCTGATGATCGAGACGTTGTCGCTCAGGCTTTAATTAAAGTGGGCTTGGCAGATAAAGCTAACCAAGCTTATGAAAGCTTATCAGGTGGCGAGAAACAGCGAGCGCTCATCGCTCGTGCGATTGTTCAGCGGCCACAGTTGTTGATTTTGGATGAGCCAACAAACCATCTTGATATACGCTATCAAATCCAAACGTTAGAGTTACTGCACACGCTTAATATTACGGTTATCACCTCTATTCATGATCTCAATCTCGCCAGCGCCTTGTGCGATGAGCTATTGCTGCTTGATAACGGACACTGTTTGGCAAAAGGCTCGCCCAAAGCAGTGTTAACGGAGCAACGTATTGCTGAAGTGTTCGATGTCTGCTGTGAGGTAAGGCCGCACCCGCAACATGGTAACCCGCTTATCAGCTATTTCTACGGCTATGACCCGCGCAGTAAAACGCACCAGGATGAAGGTGACGGAGCGACTAATGCCTAACTCTTTAGCCGTTACAGCACAGACAAAATGGCAGCAGTCTTATCAATGGCTACTGCTAATAGCGCTCTTGTTGATAGGGATTGTCACGCCATTTGCTGCAACCAGTTTCGGTGCAGCAAATATCTCTGCGAACGATGTGTTACAGGTCTTTGCTCACAAAATTCTCGGACTAGGTGAGAACCAAGGTGTTACTGAACGCATTATTTGGGAGCTAAGGTTACCGCGTGTGATATTAGCGTTTATTGCCGGAGCTGGTCTGTCGATTGCGGGCAGCGTGTTGCAAACCGTGACTCGTAATCCATTGGCAGACCCTTATCTATTTGGCATATCCTCCGGTGCGTCCTTTGGTGCGGTGGTGGTTTTAACCCTATTTAGCCAAAGTATATTGTGGCTAAGCTTACCTCTTGGTGCATTTATTGGTGCCAGTTTGTCGGTATTAATGGTACTGAGTTTGTGTGGTCGTAATTTATCAACCCAGGTCGAGCGGATGCTGTTATCTGGTGTCGCTATTTCATTTATGTTCGGCGCTATGGCAAGTTTACTGCTGTATTTTTCGAGTCCTCAGGCTGCTGCTTCAGTGCTTTTTTGGAGCTTAGGTAGCTTTGCTAAAGCCAGTTGGACAGGGTTAATTCTACCCGCGATTATAGTGTCGATTTGTACGCTAGTTATTCTGTTATTTAAGAGGCAGATCATAGCGATGCGAGCTGGAGATGAGACCGCGCACACTTTAGGGATAAACGTTGGACGCTTACGTTTATCTATGTTGTTACTGTGCTCGCTCATCACGGCGATATTAGTCGCAAATTGTGGTGGCATAGGTTTTATCGGTTTAATGGTGCCTCATACGGTGCGTTTACTTTTCCCTGGTCGCTACCCGTTGCTGTTAACAGCAGCGATAGGCGGGCTATTTATGGTTTGGGTGGATGTACTGGCACGTACATTATTGAGCTATCAAGAATTACCCGTTGGGATTATCACCGCGGTGATGGGAAGTATATTTTTCCTGTTTATTTTAGGCAGCCGAAGTGCAAAACGCACTTAATGAGGTTGCAGTTTAATTTATCCCTTTTGGGATGTTGGGAGCAAAAGGTTAGATGTTTAATATAAAGCCATTGGGTTCAGAGTTTGATGAAGCAATTCAACAGAAAATTGACACAAAAACTAAACCATTAGGCGCGCTTGGCGATCTAGAAGGACTCGCAGTACAAGTTGCAAAAGTCTTAGGTAAAGACAGCCCACAGATCAATAACCCCAAAATGATGGTCTTTGCCGCTGATCATGGCATTGCGGATTCTGGTGTATCAATAGCACCAAGTGAAGTTACAGCGCAAATGGTCAGAAATTTCATGGCGGGTGGGGCGGCAATTAACGTGTTTACCCGCCAAGTTGGCTTAGAGCTTGAAGTGATAGATTGTGGTGTTTTGCAGCCCTTCGAAAGTGAGAGTGGTGTTATTGATCAGCGTTTAGGTGCTGGGACTGGCCCCATTCATAAGCGTGCAGCGATGACACTTGGAGCGGTAAAACAGGGTTTTGATATGGCCACAGCTCGCATTCAACAGCATCACCAAAATGGCTGTAACCTGATAGCGCTTGGCGAAATGGGGATTGGCAATACCTCTGCTGCTGCAGCGATTATGTCGGTGTTAACTGGGATCCCTGCAACCGATTGTGTTGGCCGCGGCACGGGAATCGATGCTGCCACATTTAAGCGTAAACAGATGTTGGTAGAGCAAGCTATATTGTTGCACCACAGTGAGCTTGATGATCCTATGCAGATTTTAGCTTGCATTGGTGGCTTTGAAATTGTGCAGATGACAGGGGCTATTCTCGCTGCCGCTGAGCGCGGCATGTTAGTGGTCATTGATGGTTTTATTGCATCGGCTGCAGCGCTTGTGGCGATAAGTATTAATGTCGATTGCCGTGACTATATGATCTTCTCTCATCAGTCTGATGAGAAGGGCCATTACTTGATGCTCGAATTTATGCAGGCCAAACCTTTACTGAATCTTGGCTTAAAACTCGGTGAAGGCACGGGCGCAGCGTTAGCATTTCCGTTAATTCAAGCTGCGGTTAATTTTTACAACGAGATGGCAAGTTTTGAAGACGCAGGGATAGAGATCTAATGGCACCTTGGCGGCAACAGCTCAATCTGTTTTTTATCGCAATGGGGTTCTTTACACGGATCCCAATGCCCAGATGGATTGAAGTCGATGCTGAGAAGCTGAATCAGGCCAGCCGCTATTTTGGTTTGGTGGGCACGCTTATTGGTGTGCTCAGCGCTTTAGTTTATAGCTTGATGTTGCCGTGGGTGTCGCCAAGTATTGCGATTATCTTCGCCATGATTGCTAGCGTGTTATTAACTGGCGGATTTCATGAAGATGGTTTGGCTGATACTGCCGACGGTTTAGGTGGTGGCTGGACGGTTGAAGCTAAACTTAGCATCATGAAAGACTCTCGACTTGGCAGTTATGGTGCATTGGCACTGCTATTATGTTTGTTGCTCAAATGGCAACTGCTCAGTGAGCTGGCGCTATTTGACCCTAGTAGCGTCAGTCTTGCGCTAATTCTTGGTCATACCTTAAGCCGTGTAGTTGCATCGAGCCTTATCTTTTCTGAGCAGTATGTTTCCGATGATGCCAGCAGTAAAAGTAAGCCGCTGGCGATGCAGCAAAGTATCAACGAACTGTCGATTTTACTGGCTACAGCGGTAATTTCGTTATTGCTAATATCATTTGTGCAAGCTTTAGTGCTTATCTCGGGTCTATTGATTGTACGGATTGCATTAGCGCGGTGGTTTAACAAACAAATTGGCGGCTACACCGGTGATACGCTTGGGGCGACTCAGCAAATTGCCGAAGTCGTTTGTTACTTGTTACTACTCATTGTAGGAGCGTCTTGGTGATCCATTTAGTACTCGGTGGCGCGCGCAGTGGTAAGAGTAGTTTTGCTGAATCACAAGTGATGCAACGTGTGTCTGATAATAAAAACAAAAAAGGAAGCCGTCAGTTAGAGTGTCTTTACTTTGCGACTGCAGAGGCATTAGACACTGAGATGGCAGCACGTATCGTACAGCATCAATCTAAACGGCAAAAAGAAGCCCTTGATTGGTGCACAATTGAGTCTCCACTCGCTCTGTCCGCTGCATTAAAGCGTAATGTGCAGCAAAGCAGCCTAGTACTGGTTGATTGCTTAACCTTGTGGTTAACCAACCATTTGCTGCAAGCAACAGATAATTGGCAAGTTACAAAAGCCGAGTTTTTACAGACCATCGCCGAGTTACCTGGTGAAATAATTTTGGTCAGTAATGAAGTCGGCTGTGGTGTTGTACCAATGGGAGAGATCAGCCGCCGCTTTGTGGATGAAGCAGGTTGGCTACATCAAGATATAGCTGCAATTGCTGACAGAGTGACTTTGGTTACAGCGGGCTTACCTTTGCGACTTAAAGGTTAGGAGAATCGTTTTGTCGACTTTAGAAAGCAAAAACAAAAATCATAATAAGCAAGCTAAGGTGTTGATGGTACAAGGTACAACCTCGGATGCAGGTAAGAGTACCTTGGTGGCAGGTTTGTGCCGCTTGTTTGTTCGCCAAGGTTATAAAGTGGCTCCCTTTAAACCACAAAATATGGCGCTCAATAGCGCGGTCACTATTGATGGTGGCGAAATTGGTCGAGCCCAAGCTTTGCAAGCCGTGGCTTGTTATCTAGAACCCCAAATCGACTTCAACCCCATTTTATTAAAGCCTAGTTCAGATACTGGCTCGCAAGTTATCGTCCACGGTAAAGCGTTGATGAAAATGGAGGCTGAAGATTACTTTGGTAAAAATGCTCAAGGTTACCGCGTTAAAGCGATGGCAGCGGTTAAGGAGTCTTTCAAGCGCTTAAGCGATGACTATCAAATGTTGTTTGTTGAAGGCGCAGGTAGCCCCGCAGAGGTAAACCTGCGCGAGGGTGATATTGCCAATATGGGCTTTGCCGAAGAGGTCGACTGCCCTGTTATCATTATTGCAGACATCGACAAAGGCGGTGTATTCGCGCATTTAGTTGGTACGTTGGCACTATTAAGTGAGTCGGAACAAACACGAGTAAAGGGCTTTGTGATTAACCGTTTTCGCGGCGATATCGGCCTATTGCAGTCGGGTTTGGACTGGTTAGAAAGCTATACTCAAAAACCGGTATTAGCTGTATTACCCTACCTGCACGATCTGCATTTGGATGCTGAAGACGCACTGATCGCCGCGCCAGATAAAAGTACAGACACCAAACTTAAGGTGCTGGTGTTGGTATTACCTCGTATTAGTAACCATACCGATTTTGATCCACTAAGGCTCAATCCTCAAATCGAATTTGATTATGTATCATTGCAAACTCAATCTCAGAAGCATGCGCAAGACAAAGGCCAACAGAGCCATTCTAGTTTACCGCCAGCGGATTTGATTATTGTCCCTGGTAGCAAAAATGTTCGCGCCGATCTGGATTTTATTCGCGAGCAAGGCTGGGATAAAGAGATAGAAAAGCACCTTCGCTATGGCGGTAAGGTGCTTGGGATCTGCGGCGGCTATCAAATGCTTGGACATCTGATTGACGATCCAGAGGGTATTGAAGATAACGCTGGAAGCAGTGAAGGACTAGGTTTACTGCCTGTGGTCACGGAACTAACAAGCGACAAGGTGTTGTTGCAAGTAGAGGGCGTACTGTCGCTGTTAGGGAAGCAAGCAGAGGTTAAAGGTTATGAAATTCATTGTGGTCGCTCTAACTCGCTGATGAAATTGGAACAACCATTAACGCTAACACGACGAACCAAAGATAATCAGCAAAACGAGTCTACAGCAGTAAAACGCTGGCAGACTGAAGGCATGCTATCTGCTGATAATCAAATTTTTGGTACTTACATGCATGGCCTGTTTGACTCACCGCAAGCTTGCCAATTGTTACTGCAGTGGGCGGGAATGCAAGATGCTAATAGTATTGATGTCGACCAAATAAGAGAGCAACAGCTGGACCGTTTAGCTGACGTGCTTGAGCAACACTTAGATGTTGAAGCCTTGACTGATATATGGAAAAAATCGACTTAAATGATGTGCCAATATAAATGCGCAAATAACCCTACGCACAAGGATATGTAATGAGTGATTCAAAGCAAGCTGATAATGGCGAGAGCAAATCAGCAGAAGCAGTAAAAGCTGAGCGACATAAAGCGCGCCAACAACGAGTCAAAGAGGGCGTAGATGCCAAGATTGCTAGAGCAACAGAAGAGAAAGGTATTCTTCTGGTGTTAACTGGTAACGGTAAAGGTAAGTCTACATCGGGTTTTGGTACCGTCGCGCGCGCCGTTGGCCATGGTAAAAAAGCGGCTGTAGTGCAGTTTATTAAAGGCAACTGGGAGTGCGGTGAGCGCACTCTATTAGAAGGTGCCGGAGTCGATTTCCATGTCATGGGTACAGGCTTTACTTGGGAAACCCAAGACCGCGAAAAAGATACTGCAGCGGCAGTAAAAGCTTGGGATGCTGCCGAGAAGCTACTGCAAGATGAGAGCTTAGATTTGGTGATGTTAGACGAGCTAACTTACATGGTGAGCTACCACTATCTAGATGTAGAACGTGTGATTAAGGCGCTAGAAAACCGCCCTAAGATGCAGCATGTGATTGTAACTGGGCGAGCGTGTCATCGAGCGATTATCGAGATAGCTGATACTGTGAGTGAAGTGCAGCCGATAAAGCATGCGTTTGAGGCAGGGGTTAAAGCTCAGCCCGGTTTCGATTACTAAATTTCTGCCTGCTAGCTTCTGTAGCGTTATTGTCTGCGCTTTCTCACCCAATCACATACTACTCGTATGCTCATGGGCTGAGAAAGCTTGACGGCTTAGCTACAGCAGCAATCAGTTTGAAATTACTTTCTTAGCCTTCTTTGTTATGGCGTTATTGTCGGCACTTTTCCACCCCATCCCATATAAAGCATATGCTCAAGGGCTGGAAAATTTTGACGGCTTAGCCACAACTTCGAATGCTGTGAAATATCGCTAAATGTTGGTGTGTCACTTAATCATTGAGCCTTCAGCGGCTTGTAATAAAGAGCCGTATGCTCATGGTGTTGTTTCTGAGAAAGCTTGACGGCTTAGCTACAAAAGCAATCAGTTTGAAATTACTTTCTTCGTCTTCTTTGTTGTGGCGTTATTGTTGACATTTTTCCACCTCATCATGGAGCCTTCATCGGCTCATGGTACTTTTGGGGAAAATTTTGACGGATTAGCCACAACTTTGGCTGCTGTGAAGTATCGCTAAAAACGGACAGTTTAGTGGTTATAATGCTATGAAATATCTTTAAATATTGATGGCTTACAGGATCTGTTCTAAACTGAAAATTAACGTAGTTATGCTAAGTTAAGGAAGGTTTAGTGAAAACTCATTTAGATGATTTGTACCTATTCTGCTTGATAGTTGAACATGGTAGCGTAAAAAAAACTCACGAAATTACCGGGCTTCCTATATCGACCATTAGCAGACGCTTAGGCCTATTAGAAGAGAGTTTGTCTCTGAACCTCATGATACGAGGAAATCACACACTCAAGCCAACCAATATTGGTCAAAGATACTATGATTCGTTACAACCAGTTTTTGAGCAAATAATATTTAAGAAAAATTCGTTAGAGGAAGAAAATGAATTGGTTTTTGGCCATATATCATTAGCCGTTCCTGCAAGTTTATATTCAAGCTATTTTCATAATCCAATCAACAACTTTTTGCGTAAATATAGAAATGTAAATATGTCAGTGCAATTGGAATTTATAAAGGATCTCATCATTCCTGATAATATTGATATTGCAATAATTATTGGCGAAATCCAAGATAAGGATATAATTGCACGAAAGATATCAGAAGTAAAAATGGTGCTTGTAAGTACCCCAAGTTACATTAACTCACAAAGACCGCTTTCGTCACCCGAACAACTAAAGCAATGGGATTATATCGCAGCAACTCCATATACTAGTTTGGATATTAATAACAAACAGTATAAAGTTAAACCCAAGATGTTACTTTCAGATATGAGTTCTGTTATTACGACTGTTTTAGATGACACTGGATTTTCATATGTGCCACTATATTCTGTCCAGGAATATTTATTGGATAATAAACTAGAGTTACTATTTCCCGATTCGGTATGCAAGACGCTAGATGTTTATTTAGTCTATCATAATAGGAAACAGCCATTAGCTCACAAAAAAATGGTTAACTTCATTGTTGATTCACTAAAAACTGAGGGGGTACCTTATTGATTTTTAATTGAAATCTCAATAAGCATGAGTTCAAGTGTTAGTTAGTTATCAATGGCTTGAGGTTTAGATACTACTGGCTGGCACTAGTGGTTTCACCAATAGTTATAAACTCAATACTTCAAATTTTTATCATGTGAATGGGAGGATGTATTATCATTTCCACTCTGACTTTTAACATAATTATTTTTAACTTTTCT
>NZ_BPEW01000049.1 GCF_019654975.1 Shewanella sp. c952 | reverse complement strand
ATCTAGATTTATGTATATAAGCTTATTCAAATAAAGACAACATAACCCTAAAACAAAAACCTAAGTAGATGACTTAAGCGCTTATTGCTGTTGTGCACTGAGCTCAAGGGTTGATTCAACTGCAGCGGCAATATCAGTTTCAGTAAACAACAAAGGACGGAACTGCTTACTGGTTGAATATAGCGTACTTTGGTCATTAAACTGTGGACTCATAATATTGCTCGATTGCGAGTAAGTCAGTATACCTTTAGCCACAGGCCCTTCATCAGTATAGCTCACCGCCATAATCCAGCTTGAACCATAACGGATCCCATAACCTTGCTCAGACAAACCAGATACTAATGGTTTACCGGTTACTGCGTCCATTACTGCAGCATAGCTGTGTTGTGGCACTAGGGTATCATCGCCTGATAAGCGGGTTGAGAATACGTTAAAGCCACCTTCAGCGTTATGCGTTCCAGGCCAAGGTAACTGAGTCCCCGATGGTGTTCCATCTGGCAGAGACTTTTCAACAAACTGCACCGTGCCCATTGCAGCTGCTACATCAAAGCCAGCGGCTTCAACATTCAACGCTGCTTTGGCTAATACCACCAGCGCACTGCCATCTGCGGTTAAGGTATTTGGCGTTGTTGCTGCATTTTCATAATCAAATGCCACAGTCAACATAGTTGCTTGGTCAAATAGATGGGCAAATTCACGCACCAGTGCCCCGCCAATACTGTCGTTATCTTGTTTACCATTCCACTGCTGAAGGGCAGCGCAAGCAGCCGAGATATCCTTTGATTGCGTTGCACTGACCATAACAGGGCTATCACCTTGCGCTTCACACTGGCCAATTAGATCGCTCAGCACCAAGCTGTTTAGGTAAACATCATTACCCAAAACTGCAGCTTCTAATTCATCAATCGTAAACTTGCCATCTTCGCCTGCCGCTTCGCTCATGAGCTTAAGTGCCATACGTGTGCGCAGTGATTGCTGGCCTCGCTCAGGGCCGTACATGTCGGAGTAACCTTCAAGCGGTGCTTCGAGATTGGTTGACCAAAATGAATTATTAGAGTTTTGCACAAAGTCACTACGTTCAAGCTTAGGCGCATACTCGTAGGCCATCGGTTCATCAAAGGCAAACATGGTGGTATTACCCGGCAAGATGGTAAAGCCCGCTTGCTGACGCGCAGCAATGATGTCTGGATTCGATTTTAGTAGACTAATAGCGATGCCAGATAAACCCGGTACTGTTGAGTCATCAATGTAGAAGGTATTGCCCTCTTTATCGGCATACATGGTGTTATTAAAAATTACGCCATCGAAGTCTTTAAAAGCTTGTTGGAACTCCGCTTTGTTACTGGCACGGTTCATGGCTAGCCAATGATCGACAGGATCTTTGTTAGCCATATTGGCATCTTGGCATCTTGGCATCTTGCAACATAAAGGCTTGGCCATCATCCCAACCAAATGGTGCTTGCGTGGCGGGTGCTTCAGCAATTGGGCCTTTTGGCGTAGTGTAGATATCTTTTTCTGCCACCAACATACCTGCTGGGCCACCGTTGACTAGAATTTGCACCGTCTCTTTGGTGATAGGCATGGTTTCGCCGTCAAACAGATACTGCATACGATCGCCACTCACGAGCTCTAGATTGTAAAGCACAAAATGCTCAGCGGTAGAGAAGGTATGCGTCCAAGCGACATCTTTGTTAAAACCAATATTGATTGCAGCGGGCATGCCCACTAACGAGCCCCCCATAACGTCGATATGTCCCGGGATCGTTAAGTGCGACTGCCAGAATCGCAAGTTACCCGTATGTGGAAAATGTGGATTGCCCAGCAGCATACCTTTACCATTTGCCGTTTTGTCTTTACCCAAGCCCCAGCCATTTGACCCCAAATCTCTCGGGTTAGTTTCTGGTGTGGTTATTCTGTTTTGGTAAGCGACAAATTTACTATTCACATCTTGAATAAAGGCGGTTTGTGCTTGCGTTGGCGCAGGACCGACTATACGCGGTAAGTATTCTTGCCCATCTCCTGGGTTTGCGTAAAAAATTAAATCAAGGAAGTTAGCCGCACCGGGAAGTAATGCAATCGAAAATAAATAGTTTGCAACGTCTACGCCATCAATAGGTTTAACCCAAGGCTGACCAGCACAAAAAGGTTCTGCAGTTTGGCTACCAGCCTCAACATCGGCTAGGAACTGATTATAGCCAGCACTAAAACCTTCCATTAATGCGCGTGAGTTATAGCTAAAATTGGGGTATTCGGTTTCGGCTTTCTGACGAATCTTTAGTGCTTTATAGGCAAAGTCAGAGATTAAGTTGCCGTTGTCTTCAGCCGTCGGTAAACCGGTAGTGAAATCAAGTGAGGCATGAGGACCAAAATACATTGAGCGCTCTGAATTGGCTTTAATAAAGCCATCGGCAAGCACGCATAAGTTGTCTTGCGCTTGGGCATAGCCACTGCCAAAACCTAAGCTTTCAAGGTTATCAGCTTTAATGTGTGGCACGCCATAAGTAGTGCGGCGAATTTGCGCTTTAAGCTGACCTTCAGGGGCAAAAGCTTGTAACGGTGGGACCACTTCTGGAGTGGGTTCGGGGACAAACAGCGAGTCACTTTTATCTGTTTCGTCATAGCCACAACCGCTTAGAGCAACGGTTGATGCCATTCCCAATGCTAGCACTAACTTATTTAGACGCATTAAAATATCCTTTTTATTGTGTTAATCCCTCAGTCATAGCTGCTGGATACTTTTATTATTTCGGATGTCTTAATTTTGATTTTAAAATAACAACTTAACGATAAAGTCGCCCAAATATTTTTTACCAAAGACTGCAAAGACACAAGCGCCATTCAAACAATCATTCAAACTTTTGCACACACAAAATTAACATTTACTGACACTTAATAATGGCTACTATTTTTGAGTGGAATACAGCAGATTGATACAGATGTATGATTCGATTAAAGCAGTTAATGATGAATATCTATGATGAGTGCTTCTATTTATTCGCACTTTTCGCGTATCGCATGACTCGCTGTGGCAAAGTGAATAATAATTGTGAATTCCGTCAAGACATACGTTCCCATGACAAGTGCCGCAGTAACTTAATACCGGCAATATTAGCAAGCAATTCATTGGCTATTATCTCGGCAATATTTACAGCAATAGCTAAAGCAAAAGTAGCAAACGGATAAATAGGCAATTAATAATGGCGGCCTATAATTGGCTTGCTTGGCTATAAAATCTACGCCTACACAAGCAACGACAGAACAATAGCGCAACATTCATAAAGCACTCGCTCAAAATACAAGCAAACAAACCTTTAACACAGGACACTTGACTACTTAATTCACAAATTCGCACATTAACACCTCACAATCTCAACGTTCGAGCCGATATAATTAACAATTAAAATTAGGGGTAACCTAACCCATAGTCACACTTTTAGTTTGCCAGTGTGTAGGAGTCAATATTCATGAGTTTTCTGTCGACATTATCCATTCGAAATAAATTAATCACCGTCATGCTACTGGCGGTAGTAGCATCAACTAGCATAGTGGCTTATGTCGGCCAAACGAGTGCAAAGAATGTACTGTCGACTCGATTAGAGCAATCAGACATGCCTAACCTATTGCAGCGTATTCGCAACGCCATTGATGGTGAAATCAACCAAATGAAGGTCATGGCTCAATCAATTGCGTCAAACAGCATGATCAAAATGTGGCTTGATGAAGGTGCTAGTGCAGAAAGCGAACCATATATCATCCAATACTTGGCACAAACGGCCAGTGATAACGGCTTTAGCAACGTTTCATTTACCGATTACGACCAGCAAAGGCACTGGAACATAAATGGGTTTTTACGGGTATTCAATCCGGATCGTGAGAAGTGGTTTTTTAACTTCAAGAACAGTGGCAAAACCGAATCCAGCAGCATCTATAAAGATAGCAAAGGCTCCACTGATATTTACTTTAACTACCAACAACCCAATGGTTACGGCGTTGCTGGAGTATCTAAGTCATTCGATGAAATGGTCGATTATCTCAACAGCTTTAAAATAGAACAAACTGGCTTTGTTTATCTCGTCGATAGCAACGGTGTCATCAAGGTGCATCCGAGTATTGATTACAAGTCTAAAAAGACCATTGCCGACATATACCCTTCAATTAATAGTAACCAGCTGATTAGCGAAAAAAATTACGCTCATGTTATGTTAGGTAAACAGTTAATTGCATCAAGTTACATTGAAAGTTTAGACTGGTACATCATTGCACAAGTCCCTATGGAAGAGCTATACGCGGGCCTAGACACCTCTCGCAATAACATCATCATCACCTTTATGGCAATTGCTGCATTATTTACCCTTATCAGTATTTATTTAGCTAACACCTTAGTGCGCCCAATAAATCAACTGGCCGATACCTTTAAGGAGTTGGGTGAAGGCGAAGGTGATTTAACCCAACGTCTCAGTGAAAATGGCAACGAGGAGATGCGCCGCTTAGCACAAGGTTTTAATGCGTTTATCGGCAAGTTAAAAAATGTCATCCAAGAGCTTGCGACAACCACCCTAGATGTTAATGGCGCGTCGCAGCAAGTCTATGCTGATGCGCAGCACTCCAAAAAACTCACAGAGGTTCAGCGTGACGGCGCCCACCAAGTCTCGGTTGCGATTAACGAAATGGGCAGCACCATTGCTGAAATAGCCAGTAATGCGTCAGTTGCCGCCCAATCAACCACCGAAGCCACTCAAAAAGCACAGCGGGCACAAACGGTCGTAGAACAGTCAAACTCAACCATTAATGACATGGCCACCAACATGGAGAGTGTATCGACTAATATTGTAACCTTAGCCGAAAAAAGTGATGCTATTTCAAGTGTATTGGATGTTATTAGGGCTATCTCAGAACAAACAAACTTACTGGCATTAAATGCGGCTATTGAAGCTGCACGAGCGGGTGAGCAAGGCCGAGGCTTTGCCGTGGTTGCCGATGAAGTGCGTAATCTTGCCAAGCGAACTAGCGATTCTACTGATGAAATTCATCAGATGATAACTGAATTACAAAATGGAGCTAAAGCAGCAGTGTCATCGGTTCATGAAGGGCGTGAGCAGGCAAAACTGGGAGTTGAGGCGTCACAAAGAACCCATCAAGCCCTTGAGGAAATCGCCGTTAATGTTATGCATATTTCAGAACTGAATATTCAAGTCGCAGCCGCTACGGAAGAGCAATCTGCGGTGATCAATGAGATCAATCAGCATGTGGTGAATATTAGTGACAGTAGCGACAGTAGCGCCCAGGCTTCAGCCAGTATCGAAAACTCTAGCGAAGCACTTAAATCAATGGCAAATGATTTAGATGGTCTAGTAAAACGATTCAGACTCTAACTAAAGAACACAACCTATAACCACCCATTGTCAATCCTATAGCAAGTAGCTAATACGATTAATAATGGGTGTTTATGCGGGGCGTTAGAGTAAAGCAATTAGTTTCGCTAAGCGGTTAAAGTAAAAGCGCTATTCCCTATTAATTCAAATACTTAGGCGAGTACGCTATTTACTCTAATTAATGACGACTAACATTAATGATGGGTCTATGATGAATGAAGAAAAGCTTACTATTAATTCCACATAGTACAATTAGTAGGGATATCTCCTTTCGCAATATCAACAATATTATCTCCATGTGCATCAATGATATGACCGACTGTAAATATATCTAGTTCAGCACCATCAGCTTGATTCATTACCTCCACATACACTCTAGGTATTCTGCCGTATTTAGCCTCTTTTTCAGATGAAGGCAACCAACCTGTAAATTCTGTAGAATTTTCTAGACCCATTTGGGTATAAAAATATGAAGACCCTCCCAGTTTTACACCGTTCATAACAACCCCATTTGATGAATTAAAACACATTCCCATGTAGTCATTAATATCAGATACAAGAGCATTATATTCTCTTGTTGAAGCGATGTTTGAGTAAACACCAGTTAGTTTCAGCTCTTCTAGAGTATTCGGCATATCCGGAATGCTTGCACAAGAGACGAGAGAGCACATAAGCATTGCGCTGATAAGTCGTTTCATTTATCCCTTCTTATTATTGCTTGCTGAGCTACAGTTTAGCCAGTGTACTAACCACTTATAGTTCCATATAAAAAATCATCAATCAATTGATTTAATTTAACTTATATACCAGCTATTAATCATCGAACTCTAGAGCAAAGTTGACTAACGCCCCCACTTACTCATAGACTTTTTTGCGATAAAACTGTAGGGTTGCGAACGCGTTATTTTACATATCACTAACAAAGATCTCAATTTAATTATTGCTCACTTGAGACTAAGTCAATGATATTACCGTAGAGGTTCGATATAACTTCAATCATTTATAAGTAGTCTTATATCTGAGCTTTACCTCTACCATCTTGATTAGAGTTTGCCCAAAAAAAGTCGTTAAAGGAACGTATTTTAGCAAGCTAAAAAATTGATTATTTAGTGTATTTCAGCATATTCAGGAAGAAAATATGACAACAAAAAAATGGACATTAACAGCTGTCTCCGCATTGATTTTAACTGCTTGTGGCGGTGGAAGTGACTCCTCTGGGAATGGTGAGGCATCGGGCGAAAATGTGCCACAAGTCACTTTAAATACAGTGCTTAGTAATAAATGTGGAATCGAAATACCTAAGTCAGGTGTTGACGTATTTGTGCACAATAATGCCGGGGACATTATTGCTGAGTACGTAACAAATAGTGCTGGCGCACTTACTGTTGACTGGCCAAGCAATGCTAGGCATATCACCTTAACCGCAGAAAATAATATCTATTATAAAGACCAGCCTGAACGCATAGTGCACTCTACTGTTGACGTTGAAGCTGGAGATTTAGGTGTTACCTATTTTAGAGATGATAGCAACGAAGAAGGTTGTAACTGTAAACAAGTCGAGTTTCCAGTACAGTCGCTTATAGCAGATGCACCAGACAGTATTTTGTACCTGGGCGGGAATAGCTACGAATTAATGCCATTGACTAGCATTCCTGCAATAGAATGGTGTGATGGTGCAGGGCCAATCGATGTGCAATTGGTTGCAGCTGATGGTCAGAGCAGTCTCGCTGGCAGTATTGATTTGAGCAATCAAACCCAATATACACTGGGCTTAAGCGACTTTAATCACGAAGGTGTAGCGGTTGATTACGTTAACCCTGATAACGCAAGGTACTTATATGCTTTATCGTTTGAAGGTTGGCGTAATTATAGCCAGAATGATTTGGTATTTGTTTATCCGACATTAACAAATAAAAGTTATGTTTGGCCGGCGATATATGGTCAAGAGTACGTGGGTAATAAGCTCGCTAAAACTTATAATTCAGCACGACATCTTGTTACATCCGAAGGTACCACCTCTCCGATTTTACTCTGGGATCCAACAAACGGCTTCGTTGATTCAGTTAACGCATTATTAGCGGAAATATCTACTGGGCAAGCTCCTTATCAATATGATTTTACAAGTGTTGGCGATGTAGCAATGACTCATTTGACTCTATCAGGGGATACCGATGATGGTCATGCCGAGTGGGCTATTTGGGGCGGGGCATCGGGTAGCATGCCAGATTTAAAGCTGCCATCAGCTTTAGATGCAAAGTTTGACTCACTTAACTTACCTAATTTACGAATTGGTGTTAGAGGATACGACTCAGTTAAAACTCTGAGTGAATGGCGTAAGTTAATAGCCGAAAGAAATCGCATGACAGAGTATCAAATTAGTGTGCTGGATTACCAAACCAACTATATGGAGCTAACCGTTTTTCTTGAAGATTAGTTTTATATAAGATATTTATCAACAATGATAAAAATAAAAAAGACAGCATAAGCTGTCTTTTTTATTGCCTGTTGAACTAGCACTTTGATATTAACTAGAGATAATGGATCTGCACTTAATAAAAGCTAGCGCCTAAAAGCCTTGAGTTACCCGTTTACAGTAGCGCATATCACAAAAAACAGTGTCACTTTTGAGGTGTAAAAACCGAAACAACCGATTATAAATCAGCAGTATAAAGTTCCACATTCATTGCATAAAGCCAGTAGCTATTCGCAAGCCAGTAGTTCGTCAATAAGTATTATTTGAACGAGTAAAAGGGAAAGTTAATTAGAAAGAAAAATATAGCTGAATTTAGAGCAACAAATGATAGATGCCTATGCTTGCGGCAACTAGTCTATGATGGATTTAATACTGTAACTGCAACCATGGAATAAATAGGGACTGGAATAAGCTTTACCCTGTGCCAGTCGGGGTCCACTTATTTTAAAGCCCCTTGCGGGGCTTGCATGTTGTTAATGCCTATACGATAACAACTATTGTCGGTGGGGTAATGAAGATAAGACATTATCGTATAGGACTTATCTTTTACTTATTAAGCTTTGCCTCTCTTTCTTTAGCTTCTTTATCCCACTTGGGCAGAATAGTTTTCGAAAAGTTAGCTTTTTCGGCTTCTAACTTATCCATATCTAAGCCTATAGCTTTTTGTGCTTTTTCTTTAGTTGATATATCAGGAATAACTACAGGCTGTTTGACCCCCATAGTGCCGAGTAATCGAGCCAGCTTCACCCTTGCATCAGCTGATAAATCAATCGCGGTACCTAGAACCCTTAACGCTTCTTCTGGATTATGCATTGCTATACCATGCGAAGCTGTAGCATGATCCCAGCGCCATTGGGCGTTCCTAATATCATCTTGAATTGGTTTCAATTCAGCGTCTGTCGCTCCGGCTTCAATAGCTGCACCGGCTTCGAAATGGGCATGAACTAACTGAGTTTCTACCCGATCTTTAAGCTCATTAATCATTGTTTGACGCTTCTGTACAATGTCTAACATCTGTTCTTTGCTCTGTTCATGACAATTAGCACAAACCTGCTCAAAGCGATCAAACGGGTTGCCGACTTGATGGTCAGTAAACTTTCGTCCCTTATCATTGGTAATTTTAGGCATATGACAATCGATACAAGTGACATCGTTTTGGCCGTGCACGCCAGAACTCCATGTCTCGTAATCTGGATGCTGTGCTTTAAGCATTGGTGTTTTTGAGATTTGATGTGTCCAATCAACAAAATCTATAGAGTCGAAGAACTCTTCCACCTTGTCGGCTTCGACACCATTATCCCAAGGGAAGGCAGCTTTTTTACTGTCCTTCTCAAAGTAGTATTCAACGTGACACTGGCCACATACCATAGCTTTTCTGTCAGTTTTCGATGCACTGTCCCACTCTTTACCTATCTTATCCATTGCACGTTGTGCAAAAGGTCTGGATACACGAAGCTTAGACGAACCCGGTTCATGACAATCCTGACAACCAATAGTATTCACTATTTCTGGACCTGCTGAACTCCAAGTATTATTAAAGAACCCATCCTCCCCTTGCTCGGTAATTAACCTGGGAACGTCTGGACCTTTACATGACCAACACGCCATAGGTTGCAGATCTTTATGGTCTGCATCTGGACTACCAACTCTTAACGTACCACGTAGATCTGTGACCGCATATTGATGCCCTCTCGGAGTGTCATAATCCCTAGAAAATGCATAACCAGCCCACAATACGGCAAGATTTGGGTTTGCTTTTACTTCATCAATCTTCTTATCTTGAACAATGGTCTTTTTCCATGTTTTATACTGCTTTGGAAATTTTTTCGCGTATTGCTCACTTCTAGGATCTATTTCATCACCAGCCAAAGTTGAGGTAGACAAGCTAGCAATAACTATTGCTAGCGCTGTAATTTTTAAATTTATATTTAACATTTCACCACCTATTTATTTTATGTGGCTAAGTGTAAAACAGCGTTAAAGTTAAAAATATTTGAAAGCGTTTACCCTTGCATTAAAAATAATATAATTAAACACTTACTACATTAGCTTTAGTGTCTCAAGCCATTATCAATGATTCATCATGATGCAAAAGCAAATAAAGGCAGAGTTTACTTTCATTTATTTTCTGTTGATTTTTCAGTCATTCCATCACTATAGTAATAAAAATGTAACCGCTTTCACTCACTGAAGAATAGAGAACATGAAAATACTACTTGTTTTGTTTTTAGCCCTACTTGCTGTAAGTGCTTGCCAAGTATCAAACCGACCGACTCCCCATGAAAACGCTCAGTTAGCTGTTAATAAGCAAGCTTTGGAGCATGTCCCCGTTACTGCTCAAGTGATAAAAATCTCCAGAAAGGACTACAGAAATAAGCTTTATGGTTTTTGGCTAGGGCAATCTATTGCTAACTGGACAGGTCTGGTGACAGAAATGGACAAAATTGGTGATATTGGTGAACTCAAAACGGGTAACTTTTACATCACAGAGGATTGGGGAAAAGCAGATCAACCAAGTATTTGGGGGCAAGGGGTTCCTAGCGACTTGTCAGACACTATCGACTTTGTGTTCCGAGATCCTGGAGAAGTATGGGGATCTGATGATGATACTGATATTGAGTATATGTATCAGCACCTATTAGCCACCTACAACACCAGTATGTTAACTGCGGAACAGATCCGTGATGGTTGGTTAAAACATATTAAAAAGGATGAAGAAAATTACCTCTGGGTTTCAAATCAGCGCGCTTTTGACTTAATGGCTCAAGGCATGTTGCCACCAGAAACGGGAGCACCTAATAACAATGAACATTTTGACATGATAGACGCGCAGCTAACCACTGAGATATTTGGGCTATTCGCACCAAGCAGGCCCGACATAGCAATTAAAATGGCAGAACTGCCAATACAAACAACAGCGAGAAAGGATGCCGAATACATAGCCAAATTTTATGTGGTTATGCACTCACTTGCGTCAGCTGTAGATAAAGATATGCCTATTAAAGAGCAATTGTCATGGATGGCAACAGAGGCTCGCCAAGTATTACCTGATACTTCCTACGCAGCAGCCATGTATGATTACGTCACACAATTGCATGACTCAGGTATACCGTGGGAGCAAGCAAGGGATCAAATATACCAGCGATACCAAGTTAACCAGCAAGATGGCTATGATATAACGTCCAAACAGCTTTACTGTAATGGTTGTTTTGCAGCAGGCATTAACTTTGCAGCCAGTATCATCAGCTTGCATTATGGTGAAGGCGATATAAAGCAGACCATTAAGATTGGCTCATTGGCAGGTTGGGATTCAGATAATCCAACCGCAACATGGGGCGGGCTAATCGGCTTTATGATTGGCAAGCAAGGAATAGAAAAGGCATTTGATAGAAAATTTGCAAACCAGTTTAACATCCACCGCACTCGCCAAAACTTTCCGAATGACGGCATTGATACCTTTGAGAACATGGCTGAAACAGGCCTAAAAGTGATCGACAATGTTGTCATTGAATTGATGGATGGCTCCATTGAAAACAATATGTGGATTATTCCTGTCACTAAAAAATAGAAAAAGTGGGGTCATAGTCTGCCCCCTTATTATCTAGGCCAGTGGATCTTTAGCGCTCTTTCTTCGCTTAAAGGCTGCCGGAGTAAACCCCGTTAACCGCTTAAAATACTTATTAAAGTGAGTAATGTCTTCAAAACCGAGATCATCAGCAGTTTGTTGTACTGATAGACCGTCCATAACGAGCTTGCGTTTGATCTCAAGCGTGATTCTAAAATCGATCAATTGCTTGGTTGTGCGGCCACAACATGATTTGCACAGCTGGTTTAAGTTTTTGTAGCTAGTGTGCATCAACTCCGCATATTGAAGGGCTTCCCTAGCCTCAAAGTAGTGCTGTTCCACTAGACTAATAAACAGGTCGAAGCGCTCTTTTTGATGCTCGCTTAAGTGGCTAAGGTGACTCTTTCTCTGCCGACCTAATTTTATCAGTAAGCTAGAGAGTAGTAACTGCACCACCACATCATCGTCGGCACGCTCATAAATGGCCTTTTTCACCTCGCTTAACAGCACGTTGCAGCTTTCGTTTAAATCTTCAGGGAGTGTTGTTAGCACCGGTGATGACGCCATACTTTGGTGAAATGGTGCAAAGTAGGAGGTGCGAATATTGGCAGCGCTATCGGAGAAGAAGTCCGTACTGATGTTAACCATAGTACCTTGAGGCAAATCCTCCGGTTCGAAGGCGTGTACTTGATTGCGATTGACAAAAATAACACTGCCCGACTGATAGGGATAATGTTTGAAGTCAATAAGATGCTCCCCTTGCCCTTTGGTAATGAATAGGAAGCAGAAATAATTCACCCGGTGGGGTTGGCAGGGATCGAAGTCGTAGCGATTGAGCCGTGCTCGAAAGCACTCCAGATCCATGACTTCTATACCAGAATTCAATTTAGAGGGAGCTCGGTAGTGAATGTTGGGAATCGAATCGCAATTGTTCATGCATACCATTTTAACACCTCCATAAAAGAGTTTCTGTGACGCGACGGGTTAGCCAGCGACAAGTCGCCGCTGGCCAAAGAGTACTATTAAGAAAGTACTATAAGTGTATTTTCCCTATCCGATTAGCTCGCTCATCATAGTCATCCTCATGACAGCCTGAACAGCTATCAAAAGCACGAAGCCAAGGTTTCATATAGTCACCATCTGCCGAGAAGTGTCTTGAATCATCCTTAGCGCCATCTAGATCGATCTTGAACAGATGAGACTCACTAGGCATGTGACAATCGGTACACTTAGCGACGAATTCATGAACGGAAGCTTCAATGGCAAACTCCTTATTATGACAATCAGTACACTCGCGCACCATGGCATTACCATGACCAGGTTGATCTTGATATTTTTCAGACTGATGGGGGTTATGACAAGTTGAACAAGTGAAGTCCTTCTTCTTACCCATAGCCTCACCAGTGTCTGGATCTGTACCAATCATGGTTGTACCCGCATGACGGCCACCACGACCACCTCGGCGTCCTTCGGGGCCAAAACCAGTGTTCAAGCTCAAGCGTGCACCTTGGGTAACGCCACCAAAGACTTGGTCAAAGGGAGACAAATAATCAGGGTAACGTCTAACAGCATCATCAGTGGTGTGGCACTCAGTACAGGTAGCGGCCTTACCATAACTCATATCTTCTGCAAGGAAATCGTCAGTGACGCGAGCATCTGCAATCTTAACAATATTTTGTTTTGACGGCGTCTTAACATGTTCACTACCCGCACCATGACAACTTTCACATTGAACTCCAGTCATAGCAAATGTGCCGTCCATTCCTGGCATATCATCTTGTCGATTCGGATTGCGATTATCATTTTCAGTGTAATCCTGCCAACCTGTTGTATGGCATCTACCGCAGTAACCATAAGGATGTGAATCAGGTGCAGTATTAGGTTGGTAAGCATATGCATAGGGGATCTGCCCCCCTTTAGGAGCGACACCAACACCAGCCTTATCACCGGACATGATATAGCCATTCTGGTCGATGAACATCGCACTTTTCTTGTAGCCACCAATCACGTAACTGATGTCTTGCCAGCCCGCTGGGTTACCCAGAGTATTGTCTATATCCAACAGTTCTGGCGCACCAGCAAGAGAAGTGAAAGGATAAATAGGCTCCTCCCCCTCAACCTTAGTCAGCTTAAAATTATGACCCGTCTCGAAATAAGACTCCTTGTCCGTATGGCAAGAAACACAGGTATTGGAACCAACATAAGCCAGCCCTGAAGATGTCACTACAACAGTGACAATTGACTCTGCATTGCCACCGTTACCATCTGAGATAACGTAATTGAGTATGCTAGTACCGGCCTCAAGAGGTTCGAACAAGATCATATTATCCTCAATCGATGCAGCTCCTGTCCCTTCTGACACAGTTACGGTTTCGATCGTCAATGCATCACCATCTGGATCGGTATCATTGGCCAAGGCATCGATAATACTGTTACTGCCTATGGTAGCTTGCGCATCTACCGGATTAGCGATCGGTGGGTTGTTAACTGGGACTACTGGATCGCCATTATCATCATCGCTGCCACATGCACTCAGAGTGCTGAGAAGCAGAGCTGCTATAAGTGTCTTGCGTGGGGCACTTGGCCCGTTAAAATTCATCATCATCATTTCCCTTTATTAGTTGACACAATTGGCCCTAGCTATGGGATTTAACCGGAGCGCATTAACACGTTCGTTTGTTAAATTAATGCTAAAACCCATAGCAAAGTAGGTCAGTAAAGGTCTGGAAATTGCCGATTAAATACCGAAACAGAGGAGTGTGACGCAAAGCATTACTGCCACCCATAAGATGCAAATGATTAACGTACTTGCCACAACATTAATACTGAATAGAGGTTAATTGAAGAGAAAGGATGGACGAAACCTGCGAACACTGTAGTCGCACCTATAGACTAAATAGGGACAGGGTTAAGGTTTACTCTGTACCAGACGGGGTCCACTTATTTAAAGCACTATACGATAACAACTATTGTCGATGGGGTAATGAAGATAAGGCACCATTGTATAGGGCTTATCTTTTACTTATTAAGCTTTGACTCTCTTTCTTTAGCTTCATTGTCCCAGTTGCGCAGAACAGTTTTTAAAAAGTTGGCTTTTTCTGCTTCCTGCTTATCCATATCTAAGCCTATATTGCTAAGTAATCGAGCGAGCTTCACCCTAGCATCAGCAGACAAATCAATCACTGTTCCTAATACTCTTAACGCTTCTTCAGGATTATGCGTTGCTATACCATGTGAAGCAGTCGCGTGATCCCAGCGCCATTAGGCGTGCCTAATATCATCTTGAATAGGCTTAAGGTCAGCTTCAGATGCTCCAGCTTTAATAGCGGCACCCGCTTCGTAATGGGCGTGAACCAACTGAGTTTATCCCCTATCTTTAAGCTCATTAATCATTGGTAATTTTAGGCATATGACAATCGATACAAGTGATATCGTTTTGGCCGTGTACGCCAGAACTCCATGTTTCGTAATCTGGATGCTGTGCTTTTAGCATCGGTGTTTTTGAGATTTGATGTGTCCAATCAACAAAGTCTATAGAGTCGAACTGCTTATGCCCTATATCAGTAATATCTATATTGGTCGCCTTGATAACTTCAACTTTTGAACCTTTATAACTGACACGGTTACTTTCCGGTGAAAAAGAAGCCCAGATTAAACAGGTGCTCTCGCCGAATTAACACGTGGAACTGAGTAACTAATTTTTTAGGCTAAGCCAACGTACTAAGTACGCCTCACCTCGCTTATCTTTCAATTAACCCTAAAAAATCCGACAATCGTGCTACCTGAAATAATAAATTTGGTAATTAGATAGAATGCTAACACCTAAAGAAATAAGACTAGAGAAACCAGTCTCCCGCACTATCAACAAAAACAAAACTTATTCTGTTCCACTTAGCTTGAAAGCAATAATATAACAACAGCAAGCTAAATATAATTAATCAAAAACGCTTCTTGTAATACCTAAACACTCTTGAGTAACTTCCTCTTAGTGAAATAAATTACCAACCGGTTTGTAATTTTAGCCGACGCCGAAGCTTAAGATAACCTTAAATATAACCATAAACGAGCTTAACTTAACATAAACCGAAACTTAAACATTTCAGAAGCAGCATCAAACAAATGTAAAAACAAAAGCATAAACATTTAAAATACAAACACCTAGAAAAACACTTCGCAATTCCCGATGAGTAAGCCAACAATTACCGAGTTTACACAAAATAGCGATTTGCTCTTAACTATCAGGGTCAACAAGTGACGATGTACAACAACAGAATAAATAGTGAGTAAAAGTAGCTAATGAGATTTATAGAGCAAGACTCTACAAGCTAGTGTTCACTCCAATATAAATAGCTCAATATTAGGAAAAATAAATATTTAGTCATTGTAGAGAATGTCTAGAGCTGACATTATAACATTATGGAATAGTTTTAATAATATATTACAAGTGCTAACCACTATAAATAAATGACACTTTATATTACTGGCACGCTAATAAGTAAATGTATAAACAAGGAGTTAAAATGAAGAACAGCCTGTTATTAACGCTTTTAGCATTGACAATGACCTTATCCTTTTCTGTATTTGCAACTTCAAAAACTCCAGCAGAAGAGGAGCAAGTGGTACTTAACTCTTGCATGTCACTTGAAAATATCCCAGCTAGCTCTTGTATTCACTACGTTCAGGGGTTTCTAGCAGGTTCATTAGCTCCAAAATCTGATTACGTTTTGCGTGAAACATCGGGAGAATTTATCGATAGGGCCTATCAAACTCGGGTAGGCAAACGCACATCGAAGGAGCAACCAGTCCAATTATGCCTGCCTAAAAATGAAAGTGTTGAGCACATAGCAAAGCGCCTTGTTGGACATTTGTCATATCCGCTCGAATCGATGCAGTTGCTACACACGCAAATTTTCAATGCACTTGAAGCTGAATATTCATGTCTGTAACTTACTGTGAGTTACAGATAAAGCTTGGTTGCACTGCCATGTATTGACCCTCACCCCAATGAACTTATTGGTAAAGGTAGAAAGTGAACATGAAAAATAACATATTCTTAGACAAAAATACTTCAGATAAAACAACGAGAAACCTGCCGAGCCACACTCTGAGTCTCTTTTTAAGCTTGTCCCTCTTTTGGTGGATTAACTCAAATTACAGCAACGTACTGCTGTTATCACTGGGAGCGGCTTCAATCCTGCTAGTGCTCTACATCGCACACCGGATGGATGTGATTGACCATGAATCTCAGCCTATTCACCTTTCAGTAAACATGCCTAACTACGTGATATGGCTAACCAAAGAGGTCATTATTTCTAACATTTCGGTGGTCAAACATGTCTGGCTTGGCAATAGCAGCATCTCCCCAACACTTGCCACGATAGATGTCAGTCAGCGCACAGATCTCGGCAAGGTTATCTACGCCAACTCCATCACCTTGACGCCGGGTACAGTCACAGTCGACATCGTCGGTGATCGTATGACCATACACGCATTGATCAAGGACAATATTGATACCTTAAAAACTGGCGAAATGGATCGCCGAGTCACTGAAATGGAAAGCCGATGTTAACTGCAGCCACAATCGCAATTCTTGTTGTCATGCTCCTAGCGATCATTCGCTGTGTCGTGGGGCCTACGCTCTACGATCGGATCTTGGCATTTAATATGTTTGGCACTAAAACAGTGCTACTGATCTCGATACTGGGCTTTTTAATGGGCCGTCCAGAGTTTCTCGATATCGCTCTGGTATACGCCCTGATCAACTTTATCAGTGTTATCGGCGTACTTCGCTTCTCTGATTCAGTTGAGTTTAAGCATTCGCCTCAACAGCAAGCACCGACTAAAGAGGATAAATAATGAGTCTCATACTCGAGATCGGCAGTGGCTTATGTCTACTGCTAGGTAGCTTTATTTGTCTATCAGGTGGTGTTGGAATCTTGCGCTTCCCAGATTTCTATACTCGCATACATGCAGTAGGGGTCACTGACACCTTAGGAGCAGGGCTGATACTCACTGGCCTGATGCTAATATCCCCTGACGGGCTAGTACTACTTAAGTTGATCATGATTTTACTGTTCACCCTATTTATTAACCCTACAGCAAGTCATGCATTGGCCAAGGCTGCGCTGCGCAACAACTTAAAGCCCGTGCTCGACGACTCAAGCGACAAAGGAGGGGACAAGCCATCGAAACTATAGTTGATGTCGTTCTATTAAGCTTTCTCGTCATTATTGCAATAGCCATTGTACGGACCAAAGATCTGTTGGCCGTAGTGATGTTAACTGGGATCTACGGCTTACTCTCCGCGAGCTTCTTTGTTGTACTCGATGCTGTCGATGTGGCCTTTACTGAGGCAGCTGTAGGTGCTGGAATTTCTGGTTTGCTGATGCTGGCAGCTATCACCATGACTGGTCGCAGTGAAGCGCCTAAACGTCATAAACCTTTGCTGGCTTTGCTAGTGGTATTTATTACAGGTGGCATGCTGATCTACGGCACCTTAGATATGCCCTACTTTGGCAGTTTTGACGCACCGGTTCATCAACATGTTGCCCCTCGCTATATTAATGACTCGATGCAGGAGGTCGGTGTTCCCAACATTGTCACCTCAGTACTTGGTAGCTACCGTGCATTTGATACCTTAGGTGAGGTCGCCGTTATCTTTACTGCAGGTATTGGCGTGCTGTCACTGCTATCACTACCTCTACGTCGCAGGTCAAGTAAATTAGATGAGAGCAGTTCTGAAAATAGCAGTAACAACAGCCAAAAAGACCAGATGCATGAGCAGCATATGGTGCTGCGCATTGTTAGCAAAGTATTGATCCCCTTTATCTTACTGTTTGCGCTCTATGTGCAGTTCCACGGTGACTTTGGTCCTGGTGGCGGGTTCCAGGCGGGTGTGATCTTTGCAGCTGCAATCATCCTCTATGCCATGTTATTTGGGTTAGACACCGCAAGGCGCGTCTTCAATCAATCGATAATCCGACTTATCGCAGCTATCGGCTTGCTGCTCTATGCCAGTGTCGGTGTCGTCTCGCTATTTAACGGTGGTAACTTCTTAGATTACAACGTACTTGCAGCCGATCCCATTGCTGGTCAGCACATAGGTATTTTACTTATCGAGTTGGGGGTTGGCTTCACTGTTACCGCAGTAATGATCATTATCTTTTTTAACTTTGCAGGTCGCAGAGAAGCTCAGCAGCAAGCCACTGAGCAGGACAGCCCTGAGCTAAACGTTACTCAAGCAAACAGTACTGAACAAAAAGGGGGAGAGTGATGTTACTAGGACTCTATAACTACTGGATCGTGGTACTGCTGATGATGATCGGTTTCTATATCGTTATCGCCCATGGCAACCTGATCAAGAAATTGGTTGGCTTAACCATTTTCCAAACATCGGTTTTTATCTTTTACATCAGTATGGGCAATGTCGATAGCGGTAGTGCCCCCATCTTGGCTGAAGGTGTAGCTCGCTACTCTAACCCTCTCCCCCATGTGCTTATTCTCACTGCAATTGTTGTTGGTATTGCAACGACGGCGCTCGGCCTTGCACTAGTAGTAAGAATCAAAGAGTCCTATGGCTCTATCGAGGAAGATGAGATTCAAATTCAAGATCAGCTCACTGAGGATAAAACATCGTGCTAGCCCATCTGCCTATTTTACAAGTTATTGTGCCACTGATGGCTGCGCCTTTATGCTTGTTCCTAAATCGCTCTAAGCTGGTATGGCTGTTTGCCCTACTCGTGAGCGCTTTTACCTGCGCCAATAGTATATTTCTACTGCAACAGGTGATGAGCTCAGGCACCATCACCTATCAGCTTGGTGGATGGGATGCCCCTTGGGGGATCGAATATCGCATCGATGAACTCAATGCACTCTTACTGCTGATCATATCAACCATCGGCACGGTAGTGCTATTTGCAGCACATACCAGCATTCAAAAAGAGCTAGCAGAAGATCGCCACACGCTCTTTTATAGCCTGTACCTGCTGTCTATAACGGGTATGTTTGGCATCGTCTCCACTGGTGATCTGTTTAACGTATTCGTATTTTTGGAGATATCGTCGCTATCGGCCTATGCATTGATTGGGCTTGGCAAAGATAGACGCGCCCTTTGGGCCGCCTATCAATATCTGATCATGGGCACTATCGGCGCAACATTCATTTTGATCGGCATCGGCTTGCTGTACCAGATGACAGGTACGCTAAATATGGCAGATATCGCCAGCCGGCTTGCCGAGGTTAACCAAACCCGCACTGTATTTGCCGCCTTTGTCTTTTTGATTGTCGGCGTCTGTCTGAAGCTAGCACTGTTCCCACTGCATCTATGGTTGCCTAATGCTTACGCTTACGCTCCCTCAATCGTCACCGCTTTCCTTGCTGCTACGGCAACCAAAGTGGCGGTTTACCTACTGATCCGATTAAGCTTTACCATATTTGGTATCGAGTTCTCATTCTCTAGCCTACCGCTACAAAACATATTTTTGGTGCTCGGCTTGGTCGGTATATTCGCAGCATCTACTGCGGCAATATATAAAACCAATGTCAAACATATCTTCGCCTACTCGAGCATCGCTCAGGTTGGCTATATGATCGTTGGCTATGCCATCCAAACCCCTACCGGCCTAATGGCTACCCTGCTGCACCTGTTCAACCACGCTTTGATGAAGAGCGCACTATTTTTAGCATTAGGCGCAGTGATGTACCGCATCGGCAGTGTACAACTAAGTCAGTTCCAAGGGCTAGGTAGGCAGATGCCGCTCACCATGGCAGCTATTGTTGTCGCTGGTTTAAGTTTGATTGGCGTGCCATTAACCGTTGGTTTTGTCAGCAAATGGTATCTGCTTGTTGCCGCCGTAGAGGTGGGAATGTGGCCGGTAGCAGTACTCGTATTACTGGGCTCACTACTGGCTGTGATTTATATCTGGCGCATCGTTGAGATTGCCTACTTTAAGCCCCCTCTACCGGGCCGTGAACCGGTTCAGGAAGCCCCTTGGACCTTCCTTGCCCCAATCTGGGCACTGGTACTGGCCAACATCTATTTTGGCATCGATACCCGCCTTAGTGTGCAGGTGGCACAGGCGGCCTCTCAAAGTTTGTTTGGAATTAACCCATGAATCTATCGTTGGAGCTGTTACTGCAGCTAACCATTATCTTGCCTTTACTCGCTACTCTGGCGATTGTGGCAACGGGAAAACATCCCAACCTTCGTGAGGCTGTCACCATCAGTTTCAGCCTTGCGGTGCTCTTTTGTGTGGTAAACCTCTATCAAGGGCTTAGTGCTGGCGCATCTATCGAGGTATTTTGGTGGCAATTGCTGCCAGGCTTAGAAGTCAGCTTTGTGGTTGAGCCACTCGGCATGTTATTCGCCCTCATTGCTAGCTTTCTTTGGCTAATCACCACCCTGTATGCCATCGGCTATATGCGCGGCCACGGTGAGGATAACCAAACTCGCTTCTACCTCTGCTTCGCCTTAGCGATAAGCGCAGTGATGGGACTGGCATTTTCTGCCAACCTATTCACACTATTCATCTTCTACGAAGTATTAACCCTCTCCACTTACCCATTAGTGACTCACGCTGGCACTGAAAAGGCCAAACAGGGGGGACGTGTATATCTTGGTATCTTGCTTGGCACCTCTATTGCCTTCTTCCTGCTAGCGATTATCTTAACGTGGTTTGTGGCTGGCACTTTGGACTTCACCGCAGGCGGCGTATTTGGCGATAATGTCGATACTAGCTTAGCGGGCGTAATACTGGTGCTGTTTGTATTTGGTATTGGTAAAGCGGCCATCATGCCGTTTCATCGCTGGCTACCTGCCGCTATGGTGGCGCCAACTCCTGTGAGCGCGCTACTGCATGCCGTCGCAGTTGTTAAGGCTGGAGTGTTCACCATATTAAAGGTCTGCGTGTTTATCTTTGGTATCGAGCTATTGCCAACCCTGCCGACAACCGAGTTCCTGCTGTATTTAGCAGGCGCATCTGTGCTGCTCGCCTCGATTGTAGCGATGCGTCAGGACAACTTGAAAGCAAGATTAGCCTACTCAACAGTAAGCCAGCTCGGCTATATCACCATAGGCGCGTTGCTGGCCACCTCATCTGGGGTTATCGGCAGCTCGATGCACATTGCCACCCACGCATTTGGTAAGATCACCCTGTTCTTTTGTGCAGGTGCAATCTTGGTTGCAACCCATAAATCTAAAATCAGTGAGATGCGTGGCCTTGGCTTTACTATGCCAGTCACCATGTTCGCATTTTTTATCGCTAGCCTAAGTATTATTGGCGTGCCACCTGCTGGCGGTACATGGAGTAAGTGGTTCCTGTTGATGGGCACCATGGAAACAGGTTATTGGGTCATTATGATGGTATTGATGGTGAGTTCATTACTTAATATCGCTTACCTATTGCCTATTCCCTACCATGCGTTCTTCCCAGGTAAGGACCACCCTGCAGCAAAGACAGGCATCAAAGAGGCGCCAATGGTGTCATTAGTCGCGCTATCTATCACAACTTTGGGTTGCCTAATCTTATTTATCTATCCGCAACCTCTCTATGAATTGGCCAAAACCATCTTAACGGTACCTGGAGTCAGCCATGCCCGATAACAAGGAAAGTACTAACAAAGAGAACAACAAAGAGAACAAGCAGTACTTCTTTGATAACCCCAAAAATACTAAGTGGGTTATGAATATCTTCTATGCCTGCTGTGTACTTGTTGTCGTGCTTGATTTTGTTATCAATCGCCATGTTTACCATAGCTGGGAAAACCTGCCACTCTTCTACCCCCTCTATGGCTTTGTGGGCTGTGTCGTCTTGGTCGTCATCGCTCGCTGGATGCGCACCTTTTTGATGCGCTCAGAGGATTACTACGATGATGACGATCTTGATAATAACAATATAGAAAACAATGATGAAAATACCCAATTGGCTGCCAACAATCAGACTGAAAACAAAAAAGTAGGTGATCACAATGTGGATGCTTGAGATACCGCCCTTTACCCTGTTCTTTCTAGGCGGGCTTATTGCTGCACTGACTCAGGGCAAGCTACGCGGGGCGATAATGGTGGCGATTCCAGTCATTAGCGCAATGCACCTGTGGACAGTGCCAGAGGGCATTCACCTGCAGATGACATTTTTAGATTATGAATTAGTGCCCTATCGCGCTGATAAACTGAGCTTGATGTTTGGCTATGTATTTCATATCGCCGCATTCATCTCCATTATCTACTCGCTGCATGTTAAAGATACCGTACAGCAAGTTGCAGCTATGCTCTATGCAGGTAGTGCGCTAGGCGCAGTATTTGCTGGTGATCTGCTAACGCTATTTGTGTTTTGGGAGCTACTGGCATTTACCTCAGTATTTCTGATCTGGGCACGTAGAACCTCCCGCGCTTATCATGCTGGTATGCGCTACCTTATCATTCAGGTGCTATCGGGCGTCATCTTGCTCGTCGGGGCGCTATTTTATGCCTCTGAAACAGGCTCACTGGCCTTTGACTATATTGGCCTAGATAGTATCGCTGGCTGGCTGATATTTATCGCCTTTGGTATCAAATGTGCTTTCCCGTTTTTCCATAACTGGCTCACAGATGCCTACCCGGAAGCCACGCCAACGGGTACGGTTATCCTCAGTGCATTTACCACTAAGGTCGCCGTTTATGCCCTAGCGCGTGCCTACCCAGGTACTGAGCTTTTAGTTTACATTGGCGCAGCCATGACCTGCTTCCCTATCTTCTTTGCCGTCATTGAGAATGATCTTCGCCGCGTACTGGCCTATAGCTTGATAAACCAAGTAGGCTTTATGGTGGTCGGTATCGGGATCGGTACTGCACTGGCAATCAACGGTGCTATTGCACATGCTTTTAACGATGTGATCTTCAAAGGTCTGCTGTTTATGAGCATGGGCGCGGTGCTGCATATGACCGGCAGAATCAACGGTTCAGATCTCGGCGGCCTGTATAAGACTATGCCCAAGACCACTATACTCTGTATTGTCGGTGCGGCCTCTATCTCAGCCTTCCCGCTGTTTAGTGGTTTTGTCAGTAAATCTATGGTGATGTCAGCAGCACTTGAAAACGGTTATGACTGGATCTGGTTGATGCTACTGTTCGCCTCTGCAGGCGTGTTCCATCATGCTGGGATCAAGATCCCCTACTTTGCCTTCTTCGCCCACGACTCAGGTCTACGCGCTAATGATCCACCGCGCAATATGTTATTCGCTATGTTTATCGCTGCGAGTTTGTGTATTGCCATCGGCATCTATCCGCAAGCGCTATACTCGCTGCTGCCATATGATACAGGTTACAACCCGTATGATGCGACCCATGTGTTAGCGCAAACTCAACTACTACTGTTCTCTGCCTTAGCCTTTGTTTGGTTAAACTTGAGAAACATGTATCCGCCAGAGTTGCGCTCGACCAACTTAGATGTGGATTGGATCTACAGGCGCGCCATTCCCAATGTGCTTGCCAAAGTATTTGCGGTTATTTGGCAAGCCGATGGAGCACTGCGCAACGCGGTGACGAGTAGACTAAGCCAATGCCAACGCTTTATTGCTAGCAAGCATAAAGGTTTAGGCGGCCTGCTTTCAGGCTCATACCCAGCTGGCAATATGGTGCTCTGGGTAGGCGTGCTACTGGCGGCTTATCTGTTTATCGGCTTTGTGAGTAAGTTGACGGCTTAGCTAGAGAGTTTAAGTTAATAGCTTTTATTTAGAAGTAAAAAGAAGAGCAGATAATTGAGGCGGTTTGCATTAGGGGATGTGCGCCGCTTTTTTTGTGCAAAATATGGGGAGAGTCTGACGCCTCCCGCTTAATTGAAGTGGACTATAGCTCGCTATACACAACCTGTTCGCCGCCTTGCGAAATAACCTCATCAGCTTGGATCACCAGCCCAAAGCCATGTTCTGCATCCCAAGCACATTCAAAAATAATCCCGACTGCACTTTTGTCAGGGTGATGTAAAACAAATGCAGAGACTTGCATTAATTTAAAGATGTCTCCCGCATGCATATCTTCTTTGTTCACCGCGCCACAACGAGTCTCATAAAGCTCTGAATCTTCATCAAACACATCTAGAAATTCAGATTCTTCAAGCAGTTCTTGATAGTTTTCATTCATGTAATTACAGACAAGTGCATAAATACGCTGCTCATTATCGATAAACCATTGCTGCATGCTATCTGTAATGGAAAGGTCTTCTTGGGTGAGAAACCCAACGCTACCGTACGCTTTAAAATCATACCAAGCACTCAGCTCTGTCATGCCCTCATGCAATTCAGAACCCGCTTTCCAAGTAATATTTAATGGCTTCATCATAGACTCGCAAAAAGTAGAAATTATATTTGAAATAACTGAAAATTAGTATGTAGTTCAAGCACAAACGAGCAATATTATATTAAAGAAGCAATACTAACGAATGCTATAGCCAAGCCAGCGATTCTTACTCTCTTAATTAATGATGGGTTAATCTACACGACAAAAAAGCCATAGCGGTTGCTATGGCTTTTATCTGAATGACTCAATCACACTAAATCACACTTAAAAGCGATATTTCACATTCGCGTTAATAGTACGGCGCTGCCCATAGAAACAATCACCTCGAGCTAAACAACTGGTAATCACAGTATCATCAGTAAGATTGTCAACATTGACGCTGATATCGAACTGGTCAAATTCATAACCAATCATCATATCAAACAGGTGATAACTGTCAGTTGTAAGTGCTTTATGTGCAACGGTACCGTCTGGCAATACCACATCAATGCTGCCATCAGAGGTTTCACCTACAAAGCGGTAACCAACACCCGCCTTGAAACCTTGCCAGAATGACTGTGGGCGGTAAGTCACCCAAGTCGACAGCATATTGTCTGGCATAGCAGCAAGTTTGGCACCATCTTCACCGGTGGTCGATGAGTGCTTAGTAGAGTCGGTATAGGCGTAGCTGGCATAAACGTCAATCTCATCCCACTCTAACTGCGCTTCTAGCTCCAAGCCTTGAATCTCGACTTCCCCAAGCTGCAAGGTTAAATCTGGACCTGCTGATTGTTTACGGTTTTTATCGGTAATATCGTAAATAGATGCGGTAAACAGATGCTCAGTGCCACTCGGTTGGTACTTAACACCCACCTCATATTGCTCACCTTCTTGTGGTTTAAATGGCGTACCCACTTCATTAGAACCATAAATAGGCAAGAAAGACTGTGAATAACTCACATAAGGTGCGATGCCAGAATCAAAGCTATACAGTATTCCGAGTCGACCGGTAGTGGCACTTTGGTCTTGTGTGCCAACTACAGCCGTTTCAGATTCAATTTTATCATGGCGCAGTGCACCACTAATCACCCAGCCACCAAATTTAATAGAGTCTTGCAGGTAAACCCCAAGTTGCTTGCTGGTTTCAGCAGGGGTATCCGGAATATCTGCACTTGTTGGATAACTCTCAGGGTTGACGCCATATTTGGGGTTATAGATATCAATCAAACCGCCGCCGTTCCAGACAAACAGTCGATCAGTATCAATTTCAACATCTTGATAGTCGATTCCAAACGTCAGGTTATGCTCAACATCACCAGTATCAAACTGTGCTTGTAGGCGCAGATCTGAGGTGTACGCCTCTGCAGTTGCATCACTCATAGAAATAGAGCGTAGCAATGAGCGATCATCCGCCTGTAATGCAAACGGCCAAGCATACATAGTCCGGTAGGTTGATTCACTATCAACATAACGAGTTGCCCAGTGAATAGACATATAGTCATTCAGGTCTTGGTCAACCATTAACGTCACTGCACGTTGTTCAGTGTCATATTGGTCAAAGCCAGGCTCACTAACAAAACGTTCACTTGGGATCTGGCCATTAGGAGCAGGCAATATCGTCCCGACATGGGGGAAGAATTGGGTACTTGAACCAGACTCATTTTTTTGTAGATTGGCTAATACAGTGATTTTGGTACTGTCAGTCGCAAACCAGCTCAGAGCAGGTGCAATAAAGTAACTATTATCTTCTACGTGATCAGTTTGCGTGTCGCTGTCACGATATAGGCCGGTTAAGCGATACAAAAGGGTTTCATCATCATCGAAAGACCCCGTCACGTCTGCTGCAAGCTGCTTACGATCGTAACTACCCGCCTGTGCCCAAATCTCCCCTTTTTGCTCAGCTTCCGGACGTTTGGTCACTAAGTTAATAATACCGCCCGTAGAACCTTGGCCATAGAGTACCGATGATGGACCTTTTAAGATCTCTATCTGCTGCAGCATATAGGGGTTGGTACGCACATTATTGTAATTGCCAAACATCATCTGCAATCCATCTTGGTATTGCAGTGGTGACACACCTCGTATTTGCGCCCAATCGCCGCGAGTATCAACACCATAAGGGCCATTATAAACCCCAGCCACGTATCCTATGGCGTCTTGAACATTTTCTGCGCCTAGGTCAGTAATACGCTTTTCGGTTAATACTGAAATTGAAGATGGCGTCTCAATAATCGGCATATCCGTTTTGGCTGCAGAAGCACTGACATATGAGATCAGCCCTTTACCACTGATAGTAATCACTTCCATTTCACTGTCATCAACGGCTTTTTTCTGTACTTGCTCTTCAGCCCAACTAGGTAGAGCTGTAAGGGACATCGCGAGCAGCAATCCTGGGTATTTTAATTTAAACATTTTGTTTATCTTCAGCCTCATTGTTAATACAAGCAGAAATCTAAATACGCTAAAAAGGCCGAGATCTTAATGAAAACGATAATCAATCTCAACAAAATTTACAATTGGTTCACTGAAGTGACATCATGAATTGGAGAGTTAAAAATGGGCAGGTAAAGTGAATAATGG
>NZ_BPEW01000048.1 GCF_019654975.1 Shewanella sp. c952 | reverse complement strand
ACCACCATTCTTTTTACAAAGAATTAAAACATTGTGAAATCCCAGGTCGATTAGCTCAGCTGGGAGAGCACCTCCCTTACAAGGAGGGGGTCACTGGTTCGAGCCCAGTATCGACCACCATTCTTTTCGTAAAGAATTAAAACATTATGAAATCCCAGGTCGATTAGCTCAGCTGGGAGAGCACCTCCCTTACAAGGAGGGGGTCACTGGTTCGAGCCCAGTATCGACCACCATTCTTTTTACAAAGAATTAAAACATTGTGAAACCCCAGGTCGATTAGCTCAGCTGGGAGAGCACCTCCCTTACAAGGAGGGGGTCACTGGTTCGAGCCCAGTATCGACCACCATTCTTTTATACCTCTTCGTAAAAAAATATCACCAATCTAGTTCATTTTAATCCATCAGTATTAAGCAGATTCTACTATCCTTTAGTATCTTCTATTTTTGGATGAATCCCATGGCTGACGTTAGTCAATCGGCTTCTCTTGCGAGTATTGCTGCCTACTTAAAACTTACGTATCAATATGATCAACAAACCGCGCTCGTGGAGGCGAAAGAGGTAATGAATAACCTTGTCCGGATGCGTCAAAAGGGCTTTATTACCGGATGGTACTTCGACGAGCATGGTCATCTAGAGCTACTCCCGAGCGATACCGTGATGCAACAAATAAACCCTAATAAATAATCCGCGTTCTGCGAGCAGTCACACCAAAGTTATACCAATTCCATTGAGGATATGCTCTGTTCAGAGCTTTCTCAGGACTTTCAATTCAAGGCGCATTGGGGAAAAATGGTTATTTCCTTTTGAGACAATGCAACGTAGCAGTGAAACTCCTGAGACGCTCACAACGTGCGGCTGATATTTAAGGCATGGGGAAATCACTTAATACAGCGCATGTGCCACTCGATATACGACTAAATGGTCTATTTTGTTCCATACAAAATAAGACATTCCGGCCCTCCTTGGCAGTCAGATGTAGGAGGTACGGGGCCAAAGATGGTCGAAGGTAGAATAATGCAGGAGCAATTATCGAGAGCGGAGCAGGATGCCAGAGACGAGAATAACCATTAGCGATAAGCCACTGACTTGTCTAAAGTGATTTAAACTCCCGCTGAATGAGCAATTCTTTATTGGAATTGGTATTATCTTTCCCTTTGTAGGATGCAGAGGCTTAAAACTGTACACCGACATTAAGCACTCACTCCTCCGAACCAACTAAACGTCCCGACCCACTAAGCAATTGTTATTTTGGATAGCTTAAAAATACAGCCTGCAACAAAATAAGCTGAATCTTCATAAGTAATCAGTTCAAACGTTCTGCTTCAATCAGAATCGAGTCACTCGCCTAGCTCACCTCAATTATTAAGTAAACATTTTAATTTACATAATTAACTAAACATGCGATATTCATTGCTCTCTTAACCAGCTGTAGATGAAATAGATGCCTATCGCCGAGCCACAAACCGAAGCTAAAAGAATACTGATGATCACTCTGATTGTGACTCTAATCAGTGTTGCTGGTATTGCTCTGCCCTACCCGATTTTAGCACCGCTTTTTGAACAAGGTGACAGCGCATTAAGCCAGTTCATGGGGCTACCTAAAGAGTTATTGCTTGGCATCGTTTTAGGCGTTTACCCGTTAGGTATTATTATTGGCAGCTCTTTTATTGGTTCTTTGTCAGATAGTTACGGAAGACGCAGACTATTAACACTCACTTTAGTAGGAAGTGGTTTCGGTTATAGCGCGACGGCATTCGCTGCGTTATCTGGTAACTTTGCCCTGTTCTGTATAGCGAGGTTGCTCACAGGAGTGTGTGAAGGAAACATTTCAATTGCCCGCGCAATAGCAGCAGATCTTCACCCTATTATCGACAAAGCACGTAGTTTCTCGCTCATCAGCGCCATGGGCTATGGTGGTTATCTTCTCGGCCCTCTTTTAGGTGGATATTTAATTTACTCGGGAATTGAAACTGTATTTGTTGTGGCTGCTTTGGCTTGTTTTATATGTGCTGGACTCAGTCATTTTATGATGCCAGCCACTTTAAACAAAACGATAAAAGCTCCCAGTCATTCATCTAGTCTTGTTCTGTTGCGGCAAACGGATCTACGACGATTCTTTATGTTGTACTTACTGCTAACGACTGGAGTCAATCTCTATTACGAATATTATCCTTTGCATTTAGTGAGACAGTTTAACTACACACCGGTTGATATCAGTTGGGCAACAGTATTTTTAACGGCTTGTATGATCTTTACTAGTATATGGGTAAACCCAATAATTCAACAAAGGATGTCACACGCAAGAGCAGGTTTAGTCGGAGTGATGTTATTTGGCTCAGCCCTGGTAGCCCTGCCTTTTATTGACAACCAATTTTACTTAATTTCTTTTGCGCTAATGGGCGCAGGTATCGCCATTTACAACGGTTTTTTACCCGTCTATTTGTCCAATTCATATCAAAATAATGCCCAAGGTCAGCTAATGGGCATGTTGGTCACCGTTTTCTGTTTAGGTAATCTTTTTGCTGCGGGGCTTGGTAGCGTATTAAGCATGATAGATGTTAAATGGAGTTTGCTTGGCGGCGCTTTAGTGACCTTTTTTGCCGCAGCGGTATTTTTTCACGGCCATTATAAAGCGCAGATATGGCCGCAACCAACGAAAGCGACAGCTGAAACTTAATACACGAATACTAATCTAATACATACACTAAACGATGAATGACAGGGGAGTTTTTGTCTCTGCTGGCGACAGCAATTTAGCCACCAGTACAGCGAGTATAGACAAACATAACATCGATCCCAGCACCACTCCTTGCCAGCCCCATTGCTGCCAAAACGGTAACAGATATGGCCCGCCAATAGCGGCACCAAGGTAATAACTACACAAATAAAGGGCTGTAGCTTTGGCACGATGTTGCTTAGCAATAAATGCGACCCAAGCATTGCAGCTGCTGTGGATAAGAAAAAAACCAAACGAAGAGATTAAAAATCCAATATAGATGGTGGCTACAGTATCAAACAGTGTAAACATAGTGCCTAGCATTAAAGCGCATACAGACGTACTATAAACCCGCTTAACGCCGTTATTCTTTATCCATTTTGCGCTGCGATATGATGCATAAGTACCACTTAAATAGGAGAGGAAAATTAAAGTTACCTCAAAAGGCCCCTGCATAAACGGCGTATCCATTAAATGCAGTTGAATATAGCTAAATTGATTGACCATCACCATAAATGCACTGCCGCCAATCAAGTAAATCAATCTCAGCTTAGGGTTCGCTAAATGGCTGTAGAACCCCTGTAAATCTGAGTGTATTGCCTCTTTGTTCAGTATCAACTTCGTCTTGGTAAACTGACTATCTGGCAATAAGCGAGTCGCGAGTAAAGTTCCCATTAATGATATGAAAGCTAACAACATCATCGCTTCCTGCCATTGCAGATACTCTGACATCACCCCACCGAGTAACCGACCAGCAATGCCTCCAATGCTGTTAGCCGCAATATAGATAGCCCCTGCCTTTAACAATACATGGCCACCTAATTCATCTTTGAAATAAGCCATCGCCATAGCAGGAACTGAAGCCAACAGTGCCCCTTGAACCATTCTCAAAGCGACTAACTGACTAAAGTCAGCAATAAATATGGCAACGATGTCTACTATCACCAGAAAATAAAGGCTGATCAGAATGGGCCGTTTACGACCTATTCGATCTGACATTACCGCAAACAGTAATAGTGAAAACGCCATGGTGAAACTTGTCACTGACAGCAGCAACGTTGCGTGAGATTTAGAAACTGAGAATGTGGCAGCAATCAAAGGCAACATGCCCTGCACTAGATAAAGATTGATAAAAATAACAATAGAAGCAATCGATAACCCGCCAATCAGCTTCAACTCTCTATTGCTATTTATCTGCTCTACTGTGCCGTTCATAATGGTAACTCGTTATAAAACCGTCTTAATGCAAATAGCATAGCAATTGAACTTCTATAACGATAATAATTAAAAACAACCATATTTATTGATTTTTGTTATGGAAAGTTCTGAATCAGATCCGCTAATATTGAACTGTTCAAAGGATGGTGATAGTCGTTAAATTTAAAAGTGGGTTCGCAATGGATATAAAACAGTTAAAGCACTTAGATGCGTTAATTACTTTTGGAGGTTTTACAAAAGCTGCGCAGCAATTGAATATAGCGCAACCAGCACTCAGCCAGAGCATTAAAAGACTAGAAGACTCCTTAGGTGTTACTTTAGTCGATAGAGGTGCTCATAAGCGTAGTAAGGCACTCTCACTCACTGCTGAGGGACGAGCACTGCATCAACACGCAAAGCTTATCATCAAAAATATGGCGCAAGCCGAAGCCCACATTAAATCGATGGCGAACTTAACTAAAGGGGAAATCAGAGTGGCGGTACCAGGAATGCTTGGCTCGTTCTACCTACCGAGTCGTTTAATGGCATTTAGGCATCAACACCCAGACCTTAAATTATCCCTGTTTGAAGGGGGCACCCGCGATACGCTAAAGATGCTTCAGCGAGAAGATGTGGATATCGCCATTATCACAGCCAATGATTTAGATGATAACTTTGAGAGCCACCTGCTATTAAAGGAGCAGATGGTGGTTGCTGTCGGTAAACATCACCCTTTAGCAGCGCAAGCTTCAGTGCCACTGGAACAGTTTTTCCAGCATGATCTCGTGCTGTTTAAGCAAGGTTACTTTCATCGAGAATGGATGCTTGAACAAGCCAAATTATTGGGTCTTAACGCCAGCATCGCATTTGAAACCAATCTGATTAATCTTATCAAACAGGTTGTAGCGCAAGAGTACGGGATCACGAGTGTGTTAAAGATGGTGATTGAGCAAGATGACGATATCCTATCGAAACCTTTCAATCCTCCCGTTTATTTAGACTTACATATCGCGTGGAAAAAACAACGCCCTATCAGCAAAGCCGATCGAGCGTTTGTCGATTTTCTAATGGATAATCGCTGAGGTAAACCATGCGCCTACCAGCAACAGTTAGCACAAGTTTAGCTTGCGTCGTGTTGATTCTCAGGCATAGCATCGATAAATACTTGCTGCGTTAAACAATGCGCATTAATCCGCACGATATTTGGGAATGGCGTCATATCCACTTTAAACCGCTCAGCATTGTATACTTGTGGCACCAAACATAGATCGGCCAAGGTAATGCTATCACCAAAACAAAAATCACCGCTGTATTGCACTAATTGCTGCTCCAATGCTGCAAAACCTTGATTCACCCAGTTGTGATACCACTGTGTTTTAGCGCTATCAGTTATGTCTAGTTCCGATGCCAAGTACTGCAGTACCTTAAGATTGTTTAGCGGGTGAACTTCACATGCTACAGTTAGCGACATAGCACGTACGATGGCTTTATCAAAAACATCGACGGGCAGTAATGGACTCTCCCTATAAACCTCATCAAGATATTCAATGATCGCTACAGACTGGCTTAATGCACGCTCTTGGCCGTTAACATCGCTAATAACTAAGGTCGGTACCAATTCCTGTGCATTTAGCGCAGTGTATGACGATTGATGCTGCTCTCCGCCATTTTTAACTAAATGCACCGAGATCTGCTCCGCGGTTAATCCTTTATGATTAAGCGCTATTCGTACACGATAAGCTGCGCTTGAGCGCCAGTATCCATACAGTTTCATCATATTTGCTCTCTCCATAATGCTTAAACAAAAAAGAGTTAATCCGCTACGAATTAACTCTCTTTTCTATTTAATTTAAAGCCCTACTGCAACTTAAGCTTTATATTCAACAACCTGCTGATCAATCGTGCCAAATATTGACTGGTTATTCTCATCCAGCATCTCGATACGAACGCGGTCACCAAAGCCCATAAATGGTGTCGCTGGCTTACCATCGGCAATGGTTTCAAGCATTCGAGTTTCAGCTAAGCAGCTTGAGCCTGCACTGCGGTCGTAGTTTGAGATAGTGCCTGAACCAATAATCGCACCAGCGCCCAATGGACGAGTCTTAGCAACATGAGAAACCAGTTGGCTAAAGTTAAACGTCATGTCCACACCAGCGTTTGGTCGGCCAAAAAGCTCGTTATTTAGATGAGTGATCAGAGGTAGATGTACTTTGCTATCTTGCCACTTTTCATTCAGCTCATCAGGCGTTACTGCGACAGGAGAAAAACTACTTGATGGTTTAGCTTGGAAAAATCCGAAACCTTTAGCCAGTTCACCAGGAATTAAGTTTCTCAATGACACGTCATTAACTAGCATAAGTAGTTTGATGTGTTTATCGGCATTTTCAGTGGTAACTCCCATTGGCACATCATCAGTGATAACTGCGATTTCTGATTCGAAATCGATACCCCACTCTTCACTTGCTAAGGGAATATCCGCTTTCGGCGCAATAAAGCAATCAGAACCGCCTTGATACACTAAAGGGTCTGTCCAGAATGTTGCAGGCATCTCAGCGCCGCGCGCTTTGCGAACCAATTCAACGTGATTGACATAAGCACTACCGTCAGCCCACTGATAAGCACGAGGCAGTGGTGATAGACATTTGGCTTCATCAAATGCGATAGCATTATCCATTAAGCCTTGGTTTAATGCATCATATAGCTCAACCAACTGCGGGTTCAGTAGCTCCCATGCATCTAACAATTGCTGCATAGTATGAGCAATAGCTGGCACCGCAACCGCTTTAGTTAGATCACGACTAACTAACATTAACTGGCCATCACGGCGTCCATTATCATAACTTGCTAACTTCATACTGACTCCTAATAAAATGTGGCTAGCTGACTAACTCTGCTCAGTTTCTGAGCTGTTGCAATCATGCTCTCGCCTTAATCTGCTCATAGAATGACTTAACTAGCGCAACAGGGGAATAGCGTGAGCTAAATCACATTTAATCGTTACGCGCTTTATATTGTAAACATATGATTACAGCCTATCTTAGATAGGCTGTAATTGGGCTTATTGGGCTGTTATTGCCGCTAAAGCAAGCAATCGCTGGCAATCAGTAGTTACAAGGCTTTATGCTTACTAATTTTGTATTCACGCAGCTTATTTGCGATTGCGGTATGAGACACACCTAACTTTTTAGCCAATTGTCGTGTACTTGGATAAGCTGGATACAAGCGACGCAATAAACTGGCCTCAAATTGCTTCATTGCCTGTTCAAGACTACCTTCGAACTGATGATCAAAATAGCCAAAACCTTCTGCGTAAGATGGTAACTTAAGCTGCTCTACAGTTAATTCTGCACTACCATCCCACATCGAAACCGCTCTAAATATGGCATTCTTTAGCTGACGAACATTTCCAGGCCATGCGTAACCGAGCAAATGTTCACGGCACTCGCCTGAGATGCGGCGAATTGGAATCGATAATTGCTGACTGTAATGTTCTAAGAACATTTCGGTTAGCGGGATCACATCCACTTTTCGTTCACGGAGTGAAGGAACATGGAAGCTCAATACATGAATTCGATAGTAAAGATCTTCCCTAAACTCGCCACTTTGACAAAGTTCAGCGAGATTCTTCTGTGTTGAGCAGATAATACGGACATCGCTACGTACCTCTTCATCGCCACCCACGCGTCTGAACGTGCCATCTTGTAAAAAGCGTAATAGTTTAACTTGAGCGGATCTGGACATCTCAGCAATTTCATCTAAAAAGACGGTGCCGCCCTTCGCTTCTTCAAAGAAGCCACGCTTAACCACGCTACCATTACTGACGAAACCAAATAGCTCTTCTTCTGCGGCGCTATCAGGCATCGCCGCGCAGTTGATTGCAATAAACGGCTGATCGCGACGCATACTGGCATCATGACAAGCACGTGACATTAACTCTTTACCGGTACCCGTTTCACCAGTGATCAATAACGGTGCGTCAAGCTGAGCCATTCTGCGCGCTTGTACTAACACCTCTTTCATCTTGTCACTGGTGGCTAATACATTCTCAAAACCTGTCGTTTGGTTTTGCAGCGCATTAAATTGTTTACCTAAACGTGCTGGAGATTTCAGAGATACTACGGCACCTGCAAGGATCGGATTCTGACTGCCGTCTGGTAAATAAATAGGTAGCATTTCAGCCAGATATTCATTCTCGCCGATATTGACTCGTGTAGCTTGGGCAAGCACTGTGGCTTCACCAAGCCAGCGACTGAAGTTGAAACCTTGTACCCAGTGGCCAATTGATTCATCCAAAATTTCATGCTCTGCCATCCCTATAATATGCATGGCAGATTCATTAACGATACGAACACGTCCTTTAATATCGAGTGAAAATACTGAATCTGGCAGAGTCTTCAGCAGAGTTTTGAGCGCATAATGTTCCTGCTCAGAGGGCATAAATGACACTGTGCGTACATCATGAACGCCCTCAACTTTGCGAATAAGTGGCAGTAATTCACTGAGAGTATCAAAGCTAACTTCAGCAAATTGCAGATACAGAAAACCTTGGTTGCTCGCATCGATAGCGAACAAGTTGATCCCATAATCTTCCATTATCAATAATATATCTTTAGCTAGACCGACTCGGTCCAAACAGCTGACTTCCAAGCGCATACTATTGCAGTTCCCTTTTGTAGATAGTCGTTATTGGGATAAAACCAATTGCATTAATTATTCGATTATTTTCCCATCAATTCAGAGACGTGATGGATAGAAAATACCTACCGCGCATAGTCGAAAAGTTACCTTAAATCATCAAATAGTTAATAAAACTGAAATTAGGCAAATGGCTATAAATCTATAAGTTAGAGTCTGAAATTTTTACAAAAAATCAATTCTATTCAATAGACCGAGAAGTCGATAAGCATAATTCGCCTATACGTTAGAAGGTTATGGCAGTTGTGGCAAGACTTGTTTACAGCAGATTTGTAACATAAAGAAAATAAACGCGTGCTAGGGGCTGTTGATCTTTCACTGTTGTTTTTGCCGCAGCTTATTGGCTATTTTGACAAGGCGGAGGCTATGCCGTTTAGTTATTCTCCACAAATAGTCTACAACACAGTAAAAATAGCCAAGAAACGCGGCCCTTTGGGTTCGATTCAATGCTTCTATTACGGTGTTATGAGCTTTTCACTTAGCCAGCTAAGCTTTATCGCTCAAGCCTTGTACTAGAAGCATTATTCCTCACGGTAAAGAACCGAACAAAAACTAAGCTCGAAAGATCAACAGCCCCTAGTAACCCAGCACGCCAATCAATTAATCTAGCAAGGTATCTGTTTTAGCGGCCATAATAAAATCATTCTTATGCAAGCCCTTTATTGAATGAGACCACCAAGTCACTGTGACTTTACCCCATTCAGTCAAAATACCAGGGTGGTGGAAATCAGCTTCAGCAAGATCGGCCAACTTATTAGTAAATGCCATAGCCAATTTAAAATTCTTAAATTTGTACACACGCTCTAGCTGCATAATGCCGTCACGCACTTCTACCGTCCAATCAGGGATCATACGCACAAGTTCACCCAGTTCGGCATCACTTACTTTAGGCGCATCAGCCTGGCAAGCTTCACACTTCATTTGCGCTAATTCAGTCATTTTCTTTCCTTTAATTCTGTTACTTTTATCAAACTCAACGGATGATTTAACACTAATCAATATTAATGATCCATCTCACTGTATTGTTATTAACCCGCTTTAACTGGGTATGTTGCCTCGAATAAGCCAAGCTGCTTTGCTTTGTTAACCGCGCCCATAATATCCATCTCAGCTATTTTATCGAGTTCGCAGATATCATTTATTGCGTAGTAGATGGGCTGCATAATATCAATTCGATAAGGCGTGCGCATCACATCTACCAGATCAAAAGGTCTGATTTCAGGCTCGTCGCCCATCACAAATGCAGTTTCTCCTGGTGAACTTAAAATACCGCCACCATAGATACTCAAATCATTATTATTACCACGAATAACGCCAAACTCGACCGTAAACCAATACAACCGCGCTAAAAACACACGGTCTTGTTTACTAGCAGCGAGCCCCAACTTGCCATACAAATGGGAAAAGTGCGCAAACGATGGATTGGTCAGTAGTGGGCAATGACCAAAGACTTCGTGGAATATATCTGGCTCTTGTAAATAATCGAGCTCTTCACGGCTACGGATAAATGTCGCGACCGGAAATGACTTATTTGCTAACAACTCAAAAAACTTTCCAAATGAGATCAGCGCTGGCACAGCCGCTGTTCTCCAGCCGGTCGTCTGTTGAAGCACAGCATCAATCTCATTGAGTTGCGGGATCCTGTCGCTTGGTAACGCTAGGCGGTCTAATCCATCCATATAAGCTTGGCTCGCTCGGCCAGGTAAATTGACAAGTTGCCTCGAATAGAGTTCCTGCCAAATATCATGATCATTTTGTGGGTATTGTATAAAGCCGTTTGCATCAGGCAAACGAGCAGTATAGTTAGTCGCTTTGCTCATATTAGTAAAAACACTGGTAACGATTCCTGCCTACATAGTTAACCAAAGTTGATATTTTGTTAACTAGATCACAGTTTAAACTTTGATGCCTTAGCACAGTCTTATGTAATCCAAAGTTTACACATATACAACTTAGTGCTAAAAAAGCTTTTATTAACAGTATATTTGTTGTAAGCCATAATTTACAGGAACTAATCACACTGATGAATTGAGCCCGTATTAGCCTAGAAAAGCTATGACACTCATCATTCGAGCTAAACAACGCAGTACGTTTTCATCCAGACAGAAGCACAACGACAGAGTTGGTAGAGACAATTCCGAATAAAAACCGAGCGAATACCCGACAAAATTAGTAATTATCAAGCCGCTTTACCAAATTCAAAGCACACCTGATAAAAATTCAGTATAGAATAGTGCTACGGCGCTAATCCATTGATAGGAACAGTATGACTTCGTTAAAACGACGTAAGATAAAAAAGGCTGTTATCCCTGTAGCAGGTCTAGGTACACGGATGCTACCAGCGACAAAAGCAATGCCTAAAGAGATGCTGCCAGTGATGGATGTTCCTCTTATCCAGTATGTTGTTAAAGAAGCAATTGCAGCGGGTATTAAAGAGATTGTTTTAGTTACTCACGCCAGTAAAAACTCTGTCGAGAACCACTTCGACACCAGCTTTGAGTTAGAAGCCCATTTAGAGCGCCGAGTAAAACGTCAACTCCTTGCAGAAGTGCAAAGTATTTGCCCTGCTGACGTTACCATCATTAGTGTACGTCAAGCCCAGGCAAAAGGCTTAGGTCATGCGATTTTATGTGCCAAGACTATTGTTGGTGACGCACCATTTGCAGTGCTGTTACCTGATGTGATTGTCGATGATGCCAGCAGTAACTTAGCCAAAGATAACTTGGCACAGATGGTAAAGCTGTTTGATGAAACCCAAGTAGGCCAAATCATGGTAGAGGGTGTGCCTCACGATCAAGTTGATCAATACGGTATTGCAGACATCAATGGCAAAAAGTTACAGCCAGGGGAATCATTACCATTAAGTCAGCTAGTTGAAAAACCAGCGGTTGATGAAGCACCATCAAACCTAGGTGTTGTAGGTCGATATGTACTTCCCGCTGATATCTGGTCTTATCTAGCTAAGACCCCAGCAGGCGCGGGCGATGAGATCCAGTTAACCGATGCAATAGCGATGCTGATGGAAAATCAAACCGTTAACGCTTATTACATGCAAGGTAAGAGTCATGATTGCGGTAATAAACTCGGCTATATGCGAGCTAATGTAGAGCACGCTTTGCGCCACAAAGATATAGGCCCAGAGTTTGCTGAATATATTAAGTCTATCGCTAAAAGCCTCTAGCTCTTAAACAGGCGGCTCTTAAACAGATAGTACTTAAACAGATAAAGAATATTAGATTGCAAGGAAGGATTTACAGATGACAATTTTGGTAACTGGCGGCGCAGGTTATATTGGCACTCACACTGTAGTCGAACTGCTTAATAACGGCAGCGATGTGGTTATTCTCGACAACCTCAGTAATTCTAGCGTGACAGCGCTTGAGCGCGTGGAGCAGATCACTGGAAAGTCAGTCACTTTCTATCAAGGTGATATTCTCAACAAACCATTTTTGCAAAAGCTATTTACAGACCACGATATTGAATCTGTTATCCATTTCGCAGGGCTTAAAGCGGTTGGTGAATCTGTTGAGCAACCACTGCGCTATTATGAAAATAACGTCACTGGTACCATTGTGCTGTGTCAGGTAATGGCAGAGTTTAATGTGAAGAACATTGTCTTTAGCTCTTCGGCAACCGTTTATGGTGATCCGGCATCTCTGCCAATTACTGAAGATTTTCCCACGGGTGCAACCAACCCCTACGGCCAATCAAAGCTGATGGTTGAACATGTTCTTGCTGATCTGCACCATTCAGATCCGAGCTGGAACATTGCCCGTCTAAGATACTTCAACCCCGTTGGCGCGCACCACAGCGGTTTGATTGGTGAAGATCCTAACGATATTCCTAACAACTTAATGCCATTTATTACCCAAGTAGCAGTGGGTAAACGTGAGCAGTTAAGTGTATTTGGTAATGATTACGATACTGTCGATGGAACCGGTGTACGTGATTATATTCACGTTGTTGACCTAGCTGTTGGGCACCTTCGAGCACTTGATAAATTGCGCACAAAACCTGGATTGGTGACTTACAACCTAGGTACCGGCCAAGGTTACAGCGTGCTAGAAATGGTCGCAGCGTTTGAGAAAGCCAGTGGTACTGAGATTAAATATCAACTAGTGGCAAGACGAGCCGGTGATATTGCAGCGTGTTACGCAAACCCTAACAAGGCGCAAACTGAGCTTAACTGGCAGGCGATTCACACAATCGATGATATGGCACAAAGTAGCTGGCACTGGCAGTCCAGTAACCCCAATGGCTACAGTAATTAAAAGCCAAAACTATTTGTAAGCATTTGTTCAATATCGTTTTAACCAAGAGTAAAAGTCATGAGCAGCATCAATCAAAGTCGACGTCGTCTATTTAGCCGTAAAAAAAGTGATGCTGTTCATCTGCCTTGGGTAAAAAGTGATATCGCGTTTACCGATGAATGCACCCGTTGTGATAAGTGTATTTCAGCATGTGAAACTCACATTATCATTAAAGGCGATGGCGGCTTTCCTGAAGTCGACTTTAAGATTGATGAATGCACCTTTTGTAAAAAATGCGTAGAGGCTTGTCCTGAGCCTTTGTTTATCCAAACCGATGAGGCTCCTTGGGCTATTGCCGCCTCAATTCAAAATACCTGCATGGCGTATCAAGGTATATGGTGCCAAAGCTGCAAGGATGCCTGCGATGCAATGGCAATTAGCTTTACCATGGCGGTTGGCAAAGCGCCTCAACCTGTCATTGATACAGAAGCGTGCACAGGTTGTGGCGCTTGCGTTGCTCCCTGCCCGTCCGACGCAATACTGATAAAGCAGTGATTAATCATCGTATTTTTCGTGTTAAAATTTTTTACTATCAATAAGCTACTTTATTTAAGCCTAAAGCCAGCCTCTGCTTAATCGCTTCATAGCCAAAATAATGACATCAAGCGCCAAATATAAGTGGTTTTTAATTGCTTTTTTTCAAGGTAACATCAAGCAACCTTGACTAATAGCGACGCATTTATGTTTAAAAGAAAGAAAAGCGGTGGGCTCACTTTTATTGCCCAAGGAACCAAGCTAACAGGTGAAAGCGAATTCACTGCAGAGGCATTAGTCTCCGGTGAGCTTTATGGCGACATCCAATCAACAAACAACATTACTATTGAGCAAGATGGACTTATTGACGGCGTTTTGAATTGCCAAGAGCTAAGGGTGTCAGGCACTTTCCGCGGTAAACTACATTGTAATAAACTCAATATAACCAGTACCGGTATTGTTGACGGCGAAGTCACCTGTCAATCAATGGAAATTTTTGAAGGCGGTCAATTTATAGGAATGCGTGTCCGTGATGACATCGCCTTTCTACCTGCATCGTCGAAAGAAAAACTCGAAGCCGCTAACACAGAGCAGATTGAAGATGCACAGCTAACGGCTAACGGCTAACGCTTGGTCTAGACCAGTAATAACCTCGGCTAAGTTTATCACTGAATAAACTTAGCTCTTCATACCTTACTCATCGTTCTTCAGCATAGCTTGATGCTGATAACTTCTAAGTAATCTAATAAACTCTTCAGCAGGTCTATCTAACGCATCAGTGGCAATATAAAGGTGAAAACCTAAATGGTTGCCCAATATTCGGCATCGATGGCCAAACATCGCTAGCACCCCCTTATAACGGCTGTCATCTTCGATAAATGGGGTAAACTCTGTGCTCATTTGATTCTCTAACGTGGATAGGTCTTCATCTTGAGCAGAGATGGTCATCAGCAGCGGCCTTTGCTCAGTCAGCAAGCCGGAGGCTAATCTTAATGAAATGCAATCTAATACTGGTCCCACTGCTTTTAACTTAATACCAATATAAGGCAAAGTGATGGTTTCAAACCCTTGAGTGACTCGCGGTTGATCAAGGCGCTGAATATTTTGCCAACCTATTTGCACCTCGCCGCGTCGATGAAAATAGCGTATTCCGAGAGGATCAATACTCAATGTAACCTCTGGCTCTAATAATTTTGAAATACCCAGTACAGCGGCAATTGCACCAAAAGCGAAACATACGATGCCAGGGGCAAATAGATGGCTGCCGGCGAGGAAAAGCCCAATTCCAATAACTACGCCAATGATACCGATGAAAGTTAGGGTAAATCCATTACGTTTGTTAGGGGATTTGATGAGCAATGTTTGTGAATTCGATTGTTCCAAAATACGTTCTACTATTGGTTGATTCAAAGACGACTTACTAGCTGTTTTGGTGACAAAAACAACCCGTTTCTATCACGGTCAGAGTTGGTTAATTTGCATGCTTAAATTTAAACCAGACTAGGCCTAAATATTCATGGATTGCACGTTGTGACGATAATAAACTTTGCGCATCAAAATACCACCAATAGGTTTTTCTTTGGGCAAAATCTGTCGGCGCGGCAGTGACATTTAAACCTGCATTTTCAAAAATTGCCATCGAACGCACCATATGACTCGCCGATGTTACTAATCTAAAGGGCGCATCTGCAACTTCCCATTGCATATACTGCGCTTCTTCAATGGTATCTTTTGCAAGTGGGAATTTAATAATAACGTTTGGATTAACGCCTAGCTCTACGGCTGCATCAAACATCACATCCGCATGAGCACGAGTATTTATTCCGCCACTCCAACCACTAACGACTAACTGACAGTCTTGACCTAAGGACAGCTGTCTTATTCCTTCACTCAATCTGGCTAATGCCGTATTCGATAACTGTTGCACTGCGGGTTGGTTTTCAACTTCATCATGGTCACTGCCTAATACCATCACTAAACAACCGCTTCCCATAGGCTCATTGTTAACAGAGTACTGGTTCTCTAATGGCGCTAACAGTGCATTACTGCCCATGCTGCTGCTTAGTACAAGGAGCATGCCTGCAGCAATCAACAAAAAGCTTTTAGCCAGCTTTCGATTGCGAATAACAAGATAAGTCACTACGATAAGAATGATCAACAAAGGAACCGGCATAAACAGTTGAGAAACGATCTTCTTTAGCCAAAACATGTAATAAAACTCAAAAAAGGATGCAAGAAATGCAAGTCTAGCACGGATTTCAGATAGTAATATGGCAGAACGTTCGCTTGGATAAACAGACAAACAAAAAGCCATACAATGAGAGTCATCATATGGCTCGAGGATTATTCAGCTACTTTTAGCTATTGCAGTGGTTAAGCTTCGTCTTTACTCCACAACCAAGCGGCGCCGCGCACTCCCGAGGAGCCACCATAGATATTTTGCACCACAGGTGTGCGGCATTCACCACCAAGCACATACTTTGGCAAGATGTTTGGAAGTAGCGGATAGATAGCTTCAATATTTGACACTCCACCACCCAAGACAATGACATCAGGATCAAGAGTATTGATCACATGAGCAAGTGAACGAGCGAGTCTGTCGATATATCGCTCAAACGCTTCTGTAGCGAGCTGTTCACCCTTCTCCATTCGCTGAGCAATCTCAATACCACTAGGCGCATCACCGCCTGCTTGCTTGTAGTCGCGCACAAAGCCTGTACCTGAGATAAAGGTCTCAATACAGTCTTGATTACCACAAAAACATTCAGTTGAATTGAACTCGTCTGCGGTCATCCACGGCAAAGGGTTATGCCCCCACTCTCCACCAATGCCGTTTCCGCCGCCATGCACTTTGCCGTTGATAGCAACGCCGGCACCGCAACCAGTGCCGATAATCACACCAAAAACCACCCCTTTGCCTGCTGCTGCGCCATCTACCGCTTCAGAAACAGCAAAACAGTTAGCGTCATTGGCGACTCTAACTTCTCGGTTAAGCCTTTTACCTAAATCAATATCCAGAGGATGACCGTTGATCCAGGTTGAATTGGCATTCTTAACTAGACCAGAGTACGGCGAGACAACGCCAGGGATCCCAACGCCAACAGTGCCTTTATCATCAAGTAAAGACTCTGCTTCATTGACTAACGATTCTATTGCGTCTAACGTCGCCACATATTCTCGAGGAGTCGGTACACGTTTACGAAAAAGCTCTTCACCTTCGCTACTTAATGCAACTAACTCTATTTTTGTTCCACCAAGATCGATGCCAATCCGCAACATTTAAGCCTCTCCCATAATCATACTGATCATTTCTCTAGTTATATTATTGAGGCACCAAGCTTATACAAGATACCAATTAAACCTTCTTGCTCACTCCCAATGAGGCGCGTAAGCAATGAAATATGGATTCAAAATATCTGACTTTTGATTGTAATCAAGTGCAGCTTCACTGCCATATTGCAGCACTTTGCCACCTGCGCTTTCTAACACTGCCTGCGCAGCAGCTGTATCCCATTCACTGGTGAGCCCAAGTCTTGGGTATATATCCGCCTCACCTTCGGCTAGCAGACAAAACTTAAGTGAACTTCCGACACTCTTCATTTCATGTTCACCAAGCGCCTCTAGGTAGCTCTGTAAACCGGGGCTGATATGAGAACGGCTGCCGACAACCCTAGGTACTGCTGTATTTTCAAATGATTTTTTAACTAAAGCTTGCGCTACACCGGCATGCTTCAACCAAGCGCCACCAGTAAGGCTGCCAAAATAACATTTGTCTAAAACAGGTGCGTAAACCACGCCAGCAACTGCACGACCTTGATGAACGAAAGCAATATTGACGGTGAACTCGCCATTTCGCTTAATAAACTCTTTAGTGCCATCAAGTGGATCGATTAACCAATACGACTGCCAAAGTTTTCTCTCTTCCCATGCTAATGTCGTCGACTCTTCAGACATCACTGGAATAGTAGGCGTTAACTTATCAAGCGCCGCCACGATCACGTTATGGCTGGCAAGATCTGCCGCTGTAACCGGGCTATCGTCAGTTTTAACATCAACCTCAAAGTCATCTGTCGCATAAACCGTCATAATCGCATCACCTGCAGCAACGGCAATATCAACGATTGCGACTAACCAATCAGGCTCAAAGTCAATAACGTTTTCCGTGTTTACAGATGTTTGTGTCTTAATCTGGCTCAAAGTACTCTCTCTATATACAAAAATGGCTAGCTAACTATTATGCCACTGACTTTAAGCAAAAATTAATAACCAATTACGCACTTTAGGTCTAAAAGATACTAAGCCACTCGCTGACACAAAAATAGTGTTAGTGCTATGTTGCAATCGTATTCAATCCAAACAGTGCTTATAGCGTATCTTCACACTCGTTCTAAATTAACGCTCATCAAGCTTACCCTTGACCATCACGGCATCTGCTTGAACACTGGCGCAACCTTTACCCGTTTCAATGGCTTTAGCACAGCGGTATACACGCACATAATCAATTTCGAGAGTTTGTGGGAAAACAGACGCGTCGATCCCCTTCTCATTGACCTTGCCCGCCCAGTCACCGCCGATAGCTAAATTAACAATAAAGTGAAAACTCTGATTAAACGGTGCATCACTTTCAGCCAGCACTCCAGTAACCGATTTGCTATACCAACCCTTCGCTGTTTGTGTTGCGTAGTGATTACCATCCATATACCAGCGGATCTCACCTTGTTCCCATTCAACAGCATAAACATGAAATCCATCGGCTGGATTTTCATTACCATCTAAGCGGTAAGACTGACCAGAATAAACATTCTCAGGCCACTCTTTCCCGTAATGCAACGTACCGTGAATTCGGGTTTCAAGCTGCGTTTCTTTAGCCTGTTTTTGACTAACGGGATATTCATCAGAAACAGTGCCAAGGTTTACTGCTTCAACGATATCAATCTCACCAGAACTGGCCCACTCGCCATAAACCCAGTCGGTTGGCAGCATCCAAGCAGCTCCCCACGTTCCCTGGCCTTTTGGAAACTTGGCTCGAACTTCAAAGCGACCATAGCGCCAATCTCCTTTACCGAGCGTACGTAATCTGGCAGAGGTGTAATCTTTAGTCACTGATTTATCGTCAGCGTGATAATTGGGATGATCATCTTTATCAGCCGGTCCACTGTACGGCTCTTTTATCGCAACAATGTGCAACGAACCATCTGCCACATAACTATTACTGGCATTCGCGGTATAGCACTGCGCTTCAGAGTTTCCACCACCATAGCAATTAACTTCATGGCTCCATTTACTTAAATCAATGGAGGTCCCATCAAACTCATCATTCCATATAAGCTGCCACCCTTTTTCATCAAGCTTAGGCTGCGAATGACACCCTGCTAATATCAGTACAGAAACTGCCATTACACACAAACTGGTCGGCAAATGACTCAGCGGTGAACAACCTTTGTTAGTTAGCAATAATTGCAAAGTTAATCATCTCAATAATTAAAAGTTTAGAGAGTAGCCACCCTCTTGCAAGAAGATGGCTTAACGGCCTCAAATCACTGACAGTCTATACTCGCTTGTTGATTGTCCGCTTGCGGCAGCAAGGCGATATCAGCAATACTCAGCGTTAGCTTCCCCTGCGTTGACAGTGAAAATGGTGCGTTCACCCTCGAAAAGTCGACCCCGGTGTCGCTAAAGCACTTCAGATTAATACTGACGGTTTGCCAACTGTTTTTTGGCAGTTCAGCTAGTAAAGAGCTGATATTCAGCGGCTTACCACATTGGATATCACAGCCCATTGAGACATAGACTTCACCACTTAACTCACTATCGAGTTTTACCGCAAAAGACAGCGCTGAGTTAGATTCAACTGCAGCTCTTAAATCTCTTGGGAAATTACTCGCAAACCGAACAAAACCTGCGCCTTTACCATTAAACTCTATCCGCCTTGCATCTTCCTGCACCACTTTATCAACAGTACGCAAATAAACCGTTTCGCCCTGCAGCACACTACTCGTCACTGCTATCTGCTCATTATCACTGCCAATCGACATCACCCAAGGTGCTTGTACTGAGCGAGTGAAAATAGCAACGCTTTGTGACTCATCATTACTCAGCTCTGCGACTTCCCCCAGCAATTCCAGTTCAGTTTCATCGCCGTAGCTCAGGCCAAAGCCGTAAGGAAATAGCGGCTGATAGTCACCATCAAAACGATTAACTACCGTTTGTGCTGGACTGTTTGGCCATGAAAAAGACAGCTTGCCTGTCATATCAAATTGCAGTTGATTATCAACGTCAGTAAATATCACATCAGCAACAGCCTTACCCTCACTACCAGGTAACCAGGCCGCGACAAAAGCATTTGACGCATTTAACTCAGCGTTAACCCACATCGGTCTACCACTAATAAACACCGCGACAACCGGAACACCTTGCGCTTTCAACTTTTGCAATAAGGCTAAATCACGTTTATTACCACGTTGATACTCCAAGTTATCAATATCGCCATTGCCTTCAGCATAGGGTTCTTCACCAAAAACGACGATTGCCACATCTGGTTTAACCGCATAATCGCCTGAAACATTAAGAATGGTTTTTCCGCCAGCGCTTTCTACTTGAGCTTTAATCCCATCATAGATTGAGCTGCCACCAGGAAAGTCAGCATTGGTGTTATTAGTGCCTTGCCAAGTAATCGACCAACCACCAGATTGCTTACCGATATTATCGGCAGCATCGCCAGCAACAAGTACTGTTTGCTTAGGTGATAACGGTAAGATGTTGTCGTTATTTTTCAGTAGAACCAAAGACTCTCGAACTGCTTGCTTTGCCACTTCTCGGTGCTCTTTAGCACCAATAAGTTCTGTTTTACCTGATAGTGTTCGCTTTGCAGGACTTGGTTTACCAAACAGACCCGCACGCATTTTGACTCTAAGTATGCGCGTTACCGCATCATCCACTCTCGCCATTGGGATCTCGCCGCTTTCGACTTGGGCAACGGTATTTTCAAAAAGCGGTTTCCATGCTGCCGTTGGCACCATATAAACATCAAGTCCTGCATTAATGGTTTGTGGACAATTATCATTACTGCAACCGGGGATTTGGCCATGACCATTCCAATCACCTACCACAAAACCGTCAAAGCCCATCTGATCTTTGAGCACTTCAGTTAGAAGGTATTTGTTACCGTGATTTTTAACCCCATTCCAACTATTAAAAGATGCCATTACAGTTTGTGCACCAGCAGACAGCCCGCTGACGTAGCCTTGGGCATGCAGATCAAATAGCGCTTGCTCCGTTGCGATATTATCGCCTTGATCGATCCCATCAACCGTGCCGCCATCGCCTACGAAATGCTTTACCGTTGATATCACCCTTTCATCGCCAAGAAAGTCTTCATCTGCCGCGCCTTGCAGCCCTCTTACAATAGAGGCAGCATAAGCACCAACAATTTCAGGATCTTCAGAGTAGCCCTCGTAAGTGCGCCCCCATCTGTCATCACGAACGACTGCAACCGTTGGTGCAAACACCCAATCGATGCCCGTCACCATCACCTCTATGGCTGTGATAGCTGCGATCTGTTCAATGAGTTCAGGGTTGTTAGTCGCTCCAAGACCGATATTGTGCGGGAATAGCGTCGCCCCTATCACATTGTTATGCCCATGAACGGCGTCGGTGCCCCACATTGTCGGAATCGTCGAACCATCAATAGAGTCATCGACCGATGCTTGATACATTGCCTCAGCCAATGCTATCCAATCACTTGGCGTGGCATGCTTATCATCGTTAGGAAAAGCGCCGCCGCCATTAAGATAAGAACCAAAACCATAAGTGCGCATATCCTCAACGGTAATATCGCGGATCTCAGGCTGGATCATCTGTGCCACTTTTTGCTTCAAGGTCATCTCACTGACCATTGTCGCAATCTTTTGCTCCATCTCCGCATTTGGCTGTACTTCTAACTGTAATGTAGGCCAAACCACGGAGGCATCACGTTTTTCAACGGGCTCAGCCTCTTTTAACGAACAAGCTGTTACGCTTGATAAAATCAACGCCGATATGAATAAACTACATTGCGATTTTTTTAGCATCGCGGCATCTAAACGCAGATTAAATTTATTATTAGTCATTATTTAATTCCCTTTAAGTGGCATGCATCGAGGGTTAACCCGCTTAAGAATAAACTTGCCATTACGCGTGCTCCTTGCTTGAAGCCTGCTCTACTTGGCTTCCTTTAAGACCATAGAACAAAATATAGCCATAGCACAGTACAGGTAGGAAAAAAGCCAACTGAACGCCAAGTGCGTCAGCTAATACACCTTGTAGCAACGGCACAATAGCGCCACCGACAATGGCCAGACACAACCAGCCAGATCCCTGTGAAGTGTGCGGTCCTAAATTTTGCAGCGCTAAACTAAAAATTGTTGGGAACATAATAGAGTTAAACAGACCAACGGCCAGTATGGCGTACATAGCAGTTGCACCAGAGCTAACAATGGCCACACACACTAACACTGCCGCCATGGTTGCGTTAAAGCCCAGCACTTTTCCTGCAGGGATTTTCTGCATAACCGCAGAACCGACAAAACGGCCTATCATCGCGCCGCCCCAATAATAGGTAATGTATTTCGCCGCTTCAGCCTCCTCAAGACCCGCTATATTTGATTCGCCTAAAAAGCTAACCAAGAAACTACCAATTGAGACTTCAGCGCCAACATAAACAAAAATAGCTAATGCACCTAGTGCAAGATGGCGATGGCCAATGGCATTGGTTTTTCCTAAATACTCAACAGCCTTACCATCTGAACGCACCTCACCATGTCCTTCAATAACCGGTAATTTGAGTTTTGAGAATATCACCGCAAGCGTGGCTAGCATCCCCGATAACAAAAGATATGGCAGCTTAACCTGCTCCGCCTCAGCTTGAGCATGGCTCAGTTCACTGCCTGCTCCTGACGCTACAGATAGAATAAGCACTGCGCCAAAATAAGGCGCAACTGTGGTGCCTAGAGCGTTAAATGCTTGAGTTAAGTTAAGGCGACTCGATGCGGTTTCAGCAGTACCTAATGCATTGACATAAGGATTCGCCGCAACTTGTAAAATAGTAATTCCCGAAGCTAAAACAAATAGCGCACCGAGAAACAGTCCGTAAACGGCTTGATCTGCTGCAGGGTAAAACAATGCACAACCAAAACTTGCAATCACCAGACCGGTGACAATACCTCGCTGGTAACCTATTTTTTTCACTAAGTGGCCAGCAGGCATAGAGACCAAGAAGTAGGCACCAAAAAAGCAAAACTGGATCAACATTGCTTCAGTGTAAGTCAGTGAAAAAACAGCTTTTAAATGAGGAATTAGAATGTCATTTAAACAAGTAATAAATCCCCACATGAAAAACAACGATGTTAGCGATACCAGCGCAAATGTTTGCTTTTCAGTACCTCTCGATTCATTCAAGCTATTGTTATCTGACATTATTGGCGAGCTAGCCATATACACTCCTTATTAGTCTTATTATGCGTGTAGCCAGTGTCGCTACTATATTGGTTATTTAAGCAGGTTCGCCGTTTACACAAGCTAATCTGCCTCTCTACTATCTAGCCGTAACATGGCGGTAAACATGTTAAATAAATGTGTTGACCTTTTTTCTGTTACGCTCTAATCTCAATGTAAGCGCTTTCATTTATAACACAAACACAACGAAGATCAACTGTTCTGTTAACATTTAATGTAAGCGCTTTCATTGCTTCGGTGTTTGTTGATATTGCAATTTTCTTCGCCTGAAATCTTGCTGCTTATCGGCCAATAGTGAATGACAGTAATGATTTATTAGGTTCAATCATGTTATTTGACTGCATAATGCTTCAGGCTAATGACCTTAATGATTGCGCTGTATTTTTTGTCACTATTAGGAAATGACTAATATCGCCATGAAGATTTCTCTGCCTTTCAATTCAAAAATGCAAAAGCGTGACTTTTTGTTTGGAGTCGCCACCGCCTCATTTCAAATTGAAGGCGGTATTGATTCACGTCTTCCCTGTATTTGGGATACTTTTTGCAACACGCCCAATAAGATCCGAGATAACTCCGACGGTGCAATAGCCTGTGACCATTACAATTTGTGGCAACAAGATGTTGATCTAATAGAGTCTTTGGACGTTGATGCTTACCGTCTATCTATCTCTTGGCCACGCGTTATCACTGCAGAAGGTACACTTAACCAACAGGGCGTTGATTTCTACATCGGTGTGTTAGATAGACTAATTGAGAAAGGTATTAAACCTTTTGTGACGCTTTATCATTGGGACTTACCGCAACACCTTGAAGATAATGGTGGTTGGCTGAACCGAGATACGGCCTATAAATTTCGAGATTACGCCGATCTAATATCAACGGCATTTGGCGACCGAGTTCATTCATACGCCACACTTAACGAACCTTTTTGCAGCGCCTATTTAGGTTATGAAGCAGGCATTCATGCACCAGGTTTAAAGAGTCGCTCATTCGGAAAAAAAGCGGCGCATCACTTACTGCTTGCTCATGGTTTAGCGATGCAAGTGCTGCAAAAAAATAGCCCTAACGCACTTAATGGTATAGTGCTTAACTTCACGCCATGCTATCCACAGTCAAATTCGCTGCAAGATCTTAATGCCAGCAACATTGCTGACGCCCATTTTAATCAATGGTATATAAAGCCACTTTTTGACAAGTGCTACCCAAGCATCATTGAGAACTTACCTGCTGAAGAGTTACCGCAAATAGAGTCAGGTGATATGGAGATAATTGCCCAGCCATTAGACTTTATGGGCGTTAACTTCTATACCCGAGCCGTGTATAAAGCTTGTGCTGAAAACCAGTTTGAGCAAGTCACTGTGCCCGATGTGCCCCATACCGATATTGGCTGGGAGATCTACCCTAAAGCCCTATCAGAGCTTCTCTTGTCATTAAACAGTCTGTATCCCCTGCCGCCACTTTACATCACCGAAAATGGTGCCGCTATGGATGACAAACTCCAAGATGGCAGTGTTGCAGATGAAGATCGCACTCAGTATTACCATCAACACTTAAATGCGGTAAACGATGCCATTGAAGCTGGCGTCGATATCAGAGGTTATTTTGCTTGGAGCTTAATGGACAACTTTGAGTGGGCTGAAGGCTACTTAAAACGCTTTGGTATCGTTTACGTTGATTATCAAACTCAACAACGCACACTGAAAAACAGCGCTAAAGCTTATCGAGAATTTATCAGTCTCCGAACATAACAAGCTTTAAAATCAGACTCAAAAAGCTTACATTCTCTAACTTCTCTGCTGCAATTTATTAACCAGTAGAGAGGTTAGTTAAGCAAGCACCCAAAAAGAATAAAAATAATGAGGCTACAATGCTTAAAGTAAAAGAGAAAATTGCCTATGGTTTAGGCGATACAGCAAGTAACATCATTTTTCAAACCGTGATGATGTTTCTACTCATTTTCTATACTGATGTCGTCGGCTTATCACCCGCAGCAGTGGGTACACTATTTTTAGTAGTACGTGTTTTTGATGCGATTACAGATCCGCTTATGGGCTCTCTCGCCGATAGAACCCGCACTCGCTGGGGCCAGTTTCGCCCCTACCTACTTTGGCTTGCCATTCCATTCGGGCTTATTAGTGTATTAGCATTTACTACCCCGGATCTCAGTGACAGCAATAAGCTCATCTATGCTTTTGTAACCTATACGCTACTGATGATGGTTTATACCGCCATCAATATTCCTTACTGCGCGTTAGGTGGAGTGCTTACTGCAAAGCCTTCAGAGCGAGTATCCGTCCAGTCTTATCGATTTGTATTCGCCATGCTCGGTGGCGTAATTGTCGCTTCTTGTACCCTGCCATTAGTCGAGTGGTTCGGTAGCGGTGACTCAGCTAAAGGCTATCAACTAACCATGACCGCCATGAGTCTTTTTGGCGTTGTGCTGTTTCTACTGTGTTTTTTAGGGACTAAAGAGCGGATCAGTGCACCTAAGACGCAAAAAGCTAACTTTTGGGTGGAGATTAAACATCTTTGGCAAAATGACCAAGCCAGAATTTTATGTATTACAGGGATATTTCTGCTGACCGGTCAGGTTCTTAAATTCACCCTCGCCGTTTATTACGTTAAATACTTCCTGTTAAGAGAAGATCTCATTACCGCCTTTATGACCACGGGGATGGTCGGCAGTATGCTCGGTTGTGCATTGGCGCAAGTACTTGCAAAAAAAATGTGTAAGATAAAGGCTTATATCGGATTACAAATTATTGCAGCTATTATTTGTATTCTGAGCTATTTTATTGCCGCTGATCAGGTAATAATGGCCTTTATCGCATTCTTCTTGTGGAAGTTTTTCCTTGATATGGCCACCCCTTTACTGTGGGCAAAAATGGCTGATGCCATCGACTACGGACAATGGAAAACAGGAATACGCATTACCGGCATGGTTTATTCAACCATCATATTTTTCATTAAGCTCGGCGTAGCACTTGGCGGCGCACTGGCTGGCTGGGCACTAGCTTATTATGGTTATCAAGCAGATGTAGAGCAGACAGAAGCAACAAAATCGGGGATCTTGCTATCATTCACCCTTTATCCGGCGATCGGCAGTTTAATTGTTGCAGTCGTGATGAAGTGGTATATCTTGGATGACAAGAAAGTTGAGCAAATTCAAAGTGAACTTAATGCCGCAAACACGTAAAGTAAATAAATGATGTCGATAGGCGTTTAATAGGGAATATATGGCAACGATTTACGATGTGTCAGTACTAGCCGGAGTGTCACTCGCAACAGTATCAAGAGTGATGAATAAAAACGCTAAGGTCAGTGAAAAGACACTAAAGAAAGTACAAGATGCAATGGACCAATTAGGCTATAGACCTAATGCGATTGCACAGTCTCTTGCCTCTAATCGCTCAAATAGTGTCGGTATTTTGGTCTCAGAGTTACACGGTCCTTTCTATGGTTCCATGCTTAGCGGTATTGAAGCAGAGCTTAGAGGTTCACAAAAGCATGCCATCATTGCCGCAGGGCATAGCGAAGAGGGGACTGAAAAAGAGGGGATTGAGTTTCTTATCAGCCGACGATGTGACGCACTCATCTTACATGTTGAAGCTGTATCAGATGAATACCTAGTGGAACTGGTTAAGAATGAGGTGCCCATTGTACTGATTAACCGGTTTATTCCGGCAATCGCTGATAACTGCATTAGTCTCAATAATGAGCTCGGCGGATATCTTGCAGCAAAAGCAATACTTGAACAAGGGCACAAAGAGGTGGCTTACATTTCAGGCCCTTACTGGAAAATGGATGCTAGCGACCGCCTAAAAGGTCATAAAAAAGCCTTGCAGGAGTTCAATGTCAGATACAACCCGAAGTTAACCTATGAGGGGGATTATCAAGAGGTGGGTGGCAGCGATGGTTTAGAGCAGCTACTTAACAGCAAGCAGCCATTCACTGCCGTTGTTTGTGCAAATGATGAAATGGCTTCAGGTGCCATGACTTTTGCCCGAGAGCATCAAATATCCATACCACAAGAGCTATCGATCATAGGTTTTGATAACATCATTTTGGCGCAGTATATCTACCCTAAACTGACCACAATTGATTATCCTATCAAGCAAATGGGACAAATGGCTGCAAGATGGATCCTCAAAAATACTTTTAAGCAAGCCGATCTTGAAGTTAAAAATGTGTTTGAACCTAAGCTAATAACAAGAGATTCCATTCTCGCTCGCTAATGACTAACTCTGTAGGTCATAAGCTGTTTCCTCAGTGCTTATGACCTCTATTAAATGCAAATGCTAAACCAACTGCTCTAGTTTTCTTATTACATCTAGACAATTTATCCCATAATAGAATAACCGCCCTTCTTCGCTACAAAAAGGTTTAGCTGCCATACACTCTCTACAACATCACTCTGATCTTTATGTAAAAAAGGGATCATGAGGTCGAGTATTTCCAGCTCCACACTCAACTTTAGCAGCTTGATTTAACTTTCAAATATTAGAAATAACTGTATGTACCAATTGTATTAAGTATCTGTTCACTCAGTAAGAATTAAAAGCGCTGAAGGCAAATCGGAAACTCAATGTTACTCGTTATTCTATATCAAGAGTTTCAGCCGCAGCATGCAATGCTTTGAAACCCGCCCAAGGGAAACGCTCAAGCATTCCACTTTCTCTTTAGATTGGCTCACAAGGGAATAATCATGCTTTCATCAATGTGCTGAATTGCAAAATGGGGACCCTTCTCAAATGAGAAAATACTTAATAAAATTGGTATTAAAGTACCTTATAAATCTAAATGAACGGGGCATAGTGGCGAGATTATGTAGCGTAGATATTTAATTAATTCATATAGGAAAAGATGCTGCCTAGCCTCCATGCCAAACAGACTTAAGTAAGTTCCCAGCTGGAGCAAAATCATCAAAATCTTGGGAAGATTGATTTAGCTGCTCCTAAATGTCGAAATGCGACCTTAATTAACATCTTGACAACAACAGTGTAAGCACAAAAATAAACAAATGAAAGCGCTTACATTGATTTTTTGAAATATTTATTCTAATTACTAAGAAAACTCTACCTACCCGACTAGCGTTATAACTAGCATTCACCACAAAGAAAGCGATATGTGCCACTCGATAAGGGAAAGCCAGACCCACCATCCTTTGTCGGCGTTTTTTACGCTATAAATATATATATTTTATTACGACTTCCTGTGC
>NZ_BPEW01000047.1 GCF_019654975.1 Shewanella sp. c952 | reverse complement strand
TTGTAATGTTCTTTTTGATATGGGCATTACTTTCCCTTCTTTAGCTAAACTTCCTTCTAAGATATCGTATTTTTTGCTGATGGTTTTTACAGCCGTTAAGTCTTTGTCTCGGTCTAATAGCATTTCAATTAGCTTGATAGAGCCTAGGTCTTCTCGTTGTTTTCTGGGCTTTTTGGCTTCTGGGTGAAAGGGGGGCTCGTCGCAGTTGATAATAGGTAGCGGGTTTCCTGATTTAAGACTCTGAGCAATTTTTTGTAAGTCTTCTTTGGCAATACTGAGCTTATTAATATTAGCCGTGTATGGCTTGTCTAATTCAACACCACACATCATTGAGAAATCAGTGAACAGTTCATCAATTTTTACCGTTTCATTATTGATAAACTCTAGTGCATAGCATGGTGGGATAACCCAGCGCCCCAACGCTTCGTAACCGTTATGGTTTCTGCTTTCGGTGGGGGCTAGTGATATGGCAGAGAGGATTGGATGTAAACATAATTGTTCATGCTGTATCTTCTCTTGCTCTAATTCTAATGCTCTTTTAAGCTCTGCCTGATCTTGCTTTAACGTTTTTAATTGCTCGCTAATCCTATTCTCGGTGATCGAATAAAGGCGCATGTAATCATTGATTTCTTCACCATTACCAGTGATACCTAAGCCAATATCTAAACTGACATAGAGCTTGATAGCATGGTCGTGAGCCCAATTCAGGAAGTCTTCTTTATCAAGGCCAAATGCTTTCGCAGCTCGGGTAATGGAGCATTTATCAGGCACGTGGTTAAAGTATTTTATCAACGGGCTTTTAGTCATTTGTAATCCTAGCTAGTGGGGCTATAAAAATATTATTAAGGCAGGCTCCTACCTATAGTGCTTGCCCTGGCTGGCAAATACGGTCGCTCCACCAGCACATAATTTCTCTTCTGCGTTCGATATATTCTGCTCGGTTGTAAGCGGCACGAACGGTGTTCTTATCTACATGGGCAAGTGATACTTCAATAAGCTCAGCATCAAAGCCTTGTTCGTTTAATGTGGTACTGGCTAATGCACGTAGGCCATGCGCCACTAAGCGACCTTTGTAGCCCATACGTTTAATGGCCATATTGGCTGTTTCGGTATTGGTGTGATTGTTTGGGTTTCTATCTGCTGGGAATATGTATTCCAAGTCACCACTGATGTCTTGCATACGTTTTAGCAGTGATATGACTTGTGGAGTTAGGGGGATGACGTGTTCGCGCTTCATCTTCATTCTTTCAGCTGGAATGGTCCACTGCTGCTTATCAAAATCAATTTCAATCCATTTCGCTTTTGCTGCTTCTGCTGGGCGTGTCATGGTGTGCAACTGAATTTGTATTAGACAGCGAGTAGTTATCTTGATACTTGAGTAGGTGAGTGCTTCCATAAACTCTGGCAGCTCAGCTGGTTTAATGGTGGGCATTTGTCGTTTCTCTGGCACGCCAAAAGCAGCCGCTATCCCTATAAGCGGGTTTGAATGTATTAGGCCTGTGTTCACCGCAAAGGTCATCACTTCGTTTAGCCAGCTGATCACCCGCTTGCAGGTTTCAATATTGCCTTTAGCTTCTGCAGGCTTGAGTACTTGAATAACTTGTGGGGCAGTTAAGGCGCTGATTGGTTTATCGCCTAGGGCTGGGAAGAGATAAAGCTCAAGGCGACGATACAGTTTTTGACCATGATTTTCAGAAACCTTCTGCTTTTTAATTTCAAACCAAGCATCAGTTACTGACTTGAGAGTGTTTTCTGCAGCGATTTTCTCTGCATTTTTTTGTTGCAGCTGGTGGTCTTGTGGATCGATTCCTTGAGATAGAAGGGTTCTGGCTTCATCACACTTTCTTCTAGCATTGGCCAATGAAACATCGGGAAAGGAGCCTAAGCTAAAATTTGTTCTTTTGTCTGTACTAGGCCTTTTAAAGTTAATTAGCCAAATCTTTGAACCGTTGGGTTTTATCCTTAGTCTCAATCCTCGGCCATCGCAGAGGTTGTACTCTTTCTCTTTAGTTTTTGCATTAGAGACCTGAGTTGCTGTAAGAGGAGTTGTTGTTTTAGCCATAATAGGAACACCAGTAATCTGTAATGTGGCCTGATGTTACTATTAGTGTTCCCATTACCTCAAGACTTTGTTGTGAGCCTTCGGTCCTTAATGGATGCTAAGTTATTGATTTTATAAATTACAGGCAGAAAAAAAGACACCCTGGGGTGTCTTCGTTCCTATATTTGGTGGAGGCGGCGGGGCTCGAACCCGCGTCCAAAAAGCCTACATCCAAGGCGCTACATGCTTAGTCTCTCTTTTGGTTAACCAAGTACACTCCGAAAGACAGGATTGCATTTGGCGAGTTCAGTACTGTTTCGCGGTTCACCCCTGAACGTGGTTCCCTCGCTATCAAATGTGAGATGACCATCTATAAACCAAACCCATTTGAGAAGTTTCGGCAAGATGGCTAGCTAGCCTAAGCTGCTAGAGAGTAGTTAGAGTCGTTTGCAACTATAACAGTGCGGCTTTTTACGAGGCCAACCGCCCCTCGGCATGCTCCCAGGGTTTCGAGAATCTTGTCGAATCCAGAATCGCCCCCAAGTACAATGTGATTGTAACGCGACCTTTCTTGTTTTACCAAGCATAAAAACCGCATTCACAACCGATTGTTCGTTATATACCCGTTCTAGCTTAACATTGAAGCTGTTAATGAGTATTAACACTGATTAACAGGCCAAACATTGTTGGCTGAAACCAGGTTGATGTAAATTTTACTGCTGAACCGCTTTCTTTATGGTTCGAGCTTTTTCAATCTGCCATTCACGATCTTTAGTATCGTCACGCTTATCGTGTTCTTTCTTACCTTTACCTAGACCAATCTCGATCTTTACCCATGCACCTTTTTGCCAGTACATTGATATTGGTACGATTGAGTAACCTTTACGGTCAACTAAACCTTGTAATTTATCTAACTCTTTTCGTTTGAGCAGTAACTTACGTGAGCGTAGAGGATCGCATACGACGTGTGTCGAGGCGGTATTCAGTGGGGCAATAGTACAACCAAAAAGAAAGGCTTCGCCATCTCTGAGGAATACATAGCTTTCAGACAAGTTGACCTTGCCCATACGAATAGACTTAACTTCCCATCCCATTAGGGATAGGCCAGCTTCCATCTTCTCTTCAAACTTATAGTCGAATGTCGCGCGTTTATTACGTGCGATAGAAGCGGAACTGTTCTTTGAATTTTTTGCGTTTTTCTTAGCCATAGGCAAGCTATTATACGCAGGCATGGCGGATTTGGAATTAGCCAAGCCGAAATATTCGCTTATTTATGACTTCGTTGAAGCGTTTGTCTGCTTTTTGAGCACTCAATGACGCTGATGTGCAGCAAGGATGCGTTTTTTTGTGGTCATGTTAAAATCCATCAATCGTGTTTATATTTTTGAGTATCAATCTTAAATGCCGCAAATTTCCCGCAATGTATTAGTTCGATTTAGTGCGATGCAGATGTATGACCTAGTCAATGATGTCGAATCTTATAAAGAGTTCTTGCCTGGTTGTGTGGGCGGAAAAGTGTTGGAGTTTGATGGCGAGACCATGGTTGCCTCTGTTGATGTTGCCAAAGCGGGGATCCGTAAGACATTTACCACCCGTAATAAAGTGGTTGCCGGTAAGAGTATCAAGCTGCAGTTAGAAAATGGTCCGTTTAAAGAGTTGGTTGGTGAATGGACCTTTACTGAATTAACGGATGATGCATGTAAAGTCGATTTTGAGCTTAACTTTGAGTTCTCTAGTCCGATAGCAGACTTGGCATTTGGTAAGGTTTTTAAAGAGTTAATGGCTTCTATGGTGACGGCGTTCACCAGTCGGGCAAAGGTTGTTTATAAATGAATACTGAGCAAGGGCAGTTCACTGTCGAAATTATCTATGCGCTGCCACATCAACAAAAGTTGATTAAAATTAACATCGAGCCTGGCACTAGCTGTATCGACGCCGTTAAGCAAAGCGATATGCAGCGTTATTTCCCTGAGATTGATCTTGAGACGGTTAAATTAGGTATTTTTAGTCGCTCGGTAAAGCATTCTGAAGTACTAAAGCCGGGTCAACGGGTTGAGATCTACCGGCCATTGATTGCCGACCCTAAAGATGTGCGCCGTAAGCGTGCAGAAAAAGCTAAAGATGAAGGTCGTGTGAATAAAATTACTGGCGCTAAGCTTTAAAGCCTGTTGAACATAGCGATTCATATTTGTGCTTGTGGATGAAATGGCTTAACCCGCGCTTATTTCGGTGGTGTTAGAGCAAATTGTTAACCGGTTCTTTTGCTACAAAAAAATGCGAGCCTCTATTTATAGGAGCTCGCATTATTGTTTCTGCACTTTGACTATTGGTCGCGACGGGACTAGTTTTTGTCTTCGTCTCTTTCCGATAGTGATTCAGGCTGAGTTTGTTCCTCTTCAACTAAAGGATTTGCTTGAGGACGCTGTTCTGGGACCAAAGGAGCATCTTCAGGCGTATTCAACTCCGGTAACTTACTTTCTTCAAGCGGAGTATTAAACTCTTCACTTAAATCATAATCACCTGTTACTGCAACGAGTTTGTCGCCATCGAAGTTAATAATGAGTTCTTTGTGGATGATGCTAGCATCACGACCACTCTTGTAGTGATAGACAAAATACCAAGTATCGTCTGAAAAGCTATCACGCAGTACAGGTCGACCTAATACGTATTCTACCTGTTCTTTAGTCATATCGATTCGCAGCTTTTCTACCTGCTGCTTTTCCATATAGTTACCTTGTGGGATGTCTGGCTTATAGATTAACCAGTCAAAAACACCACAACCACTAAGTGAAAGTGTGAGCGCAGCAGCGCCCAAAAGGGTAATACTTCTTTTTTTAATTGTCATTGAGTGCGCTACTTCATAAAAATCTGTCGGTCATAATACCCAAGCAATCCCCTATCTGACAAGGGCTATTGTCGCAGAGTATGCTCAGGTTGTTGATTTATACTGTTCCTCTGTTTTAACACAGAGGCTACATAAGCTGTTTATATTGAGTCATAAACTGATAATTAGTTCATTGCGATGAGGCTTTTTCTCGGTGTTAGCTGTTTGTCGTGACATATAGAGGATACCTGTAAAGCCAATTAACAGCGCATTTTTAGTGACTTATGTACGTGGCAGCGTCATTTAAAACTAATATCTGTAACCTTTACTGTGCGTTCAAGGCTTGAAGTGTTTAGCTACTGCTTTTGCGCTGTAGCTGATATGGGAAGCATGACTAAAGCCTGTCGGCGTTATTTTACTTAATAACATTTCGCTACTCATTGCTGAGTTGTTTTCCTGTTTATGGGTATTTTTTCAAAAAAAATTCATGAAAAACCAATATTTATTGTGATGTTAGTCACAATACACCTTGAGTTTAGGTTAGTGGGTTTGAGTTATTGTCTATTACTTTTACGTAAACGTAAGATTAAAACGTTTGTTTGATTTTTGTTTGGTTTACGTATTACTTAACTGGTTGGTAATTAATGGTTTATTTAATTAACGCTCAAGTTACCTGTAAACGATAAGTACTGATGGGTTTATTTTTCTTGTTGGTTACAGCTGTATTTATATGATTACAGTAAGTAATTAAATTACGTATGGAAGTTCAACTCAAGAGCCTTGGTAAAGTTGTCTTACAAGGCCTTGCACTTACATTTCATCTGAAAATTAATTTCTGTTATCATCTTGTTTTTGTTGCTTTTTAACTTGGGTTTACCAGCATTTATTTGTTGTTTATGGATTTGAACTCGTTAGTAATGGATTGCTGAACGAGGTTGCTAGACTTGCATCATGCCCATTTTATCGTTAGTTTTTTGTTGCAAATAACCACATCTTGCTTGAGACACTGATTAACAGTGAGTCTTAGCTTCTATACCTAAGACAGCATTAAAGCGCATAGGGCAAAGAGAGTTGGTTTCAATATTTTGGCTAATAGCAGCGACTGGCAATACGGTTTGGAGAATAGGTTTATGACAGATCAAATAACAATGGATAACGGTATTACAGCAGAAGAGATTGTTATCAATGCTGACTCTGTCAAAGGACAAGAAACAGTATTAACAGAAGGGGCACTGAGTTTATTAAAAACCTTATGTAAGCATTTTGCTGCTGATGTGCCAACCTTGCTGGAAAATAGAAAGGTTAAACAAGCTTTAATCGATAACGGACAGTTACCTGACTTTCTACCGCAAACTAAATCGTTGCGCGAGAAAGATTGGAAAATTAGAGGGATCCCCAACGACCTTCAAGATAGGCGTGTCGAGATCACCGGTCCTGTTGATCGCAAAATGGTGATCAATGCACTTAATGCCAATGCAAAAGTATTTATGGCTGACTTTGAAGATTCTTTAGCGCCGAGTTGGGAGAAGATTGTAGCTGGGCAAATCAACCTACGTGACGCTGTTGCTGGTGATATCAGTTATACCGCTGCAGCAACTGGTAAGTCATACACATTAGATGATGATCCCGCAGTGCTTATTTGCCGAGTTCGAGGGCTGCACATGCTAGAAAAGCATGTCAGTTTTGCAGAGCAAGCGATACCAGCCAGCTTATTTGATTTTTGTATCTATTTTTATAATAACTATCGCCAACTATTGAATAAGAGCAGCGGTCCTTACTTCTATATTCCTAAGTTAGAAAGTCATCTTGAAGCACGATGGTGGGCTAAGGTATTTGCTTTTGTTGAGGAGCGCTTTTGTCTGCAAGCTGGCACCATCAAATGTACTTGCCTTATTGAGACCTTACCTGCTGTTTTTGAAATGGATGAGATCCTATTTGAACTGCGCTCAAACATCGTCGCGCTGAACTGTGGACGTTGGGATTATATCTTTAGCTATATTAAAACCTTGAATAACCATAGTGATCGCATATTGCCTGACAGACAGTCAGTCACTATGGATACACCTTTCCTTAGCGCTTATTCGCGCTTGTTGGTTAAAACTTGTCATAAACGTGGCGCGTTAGCCATGGGAGGAATGGCGGCATTTATACCTGCTAAAGATGCAACTGAGAACCAACAGATTTTAGATAAAGTGCGTCAAGACAAACAGCTTGAAGCGCGTAATGGCCATGATGGTACTTGGGTTGCCCATCCGGGATTGGCTGATACCGCCATGGAGATCTTCAATGAGTATATTGGCGAAGACCATGTTAATCAGCTGCATATTACTCGTGACGTGGACGCACCCATTTTAGCCCATGAACTGTTGGCTGCTTGCGATGGTGAGCGCACCGAAATAGGTATGCGCCGAAATATTCGTATTGCCCTGCAATACACAGAGGCTTGGATCAGCGGAAATGGTTGTGTACCAATCTATGGGCTGATGGAAGATGCAGCAACTGCCGAAATTGCTAGAACCTCTATTTGGCAATGGATTAAGCATTCGCAACACTTATCAAATGGTGTGTTAGTGACTAAAGCACTGTTTAAAGAGATGTTAGTACAAGAGCTTGCAAAGGTTAAAGAGGAGGTGGGCGCTGAAAGGTTTACCCATGGCCGTTTCACCGAAGCTGCGGTGATTCTTGAGCAAATTACTACAGCAGATGAATTGGTAGATTTTATTACTCAGCCAGGTTACGAGCTGCTTGTTAGCTAGCCCTGTATTTGGGCTATAGATGTTCAATCTGAATGAATTTGTGTTTGTATTAGAGTTTTAGTTTTGGCTGCCTTTTGCAGCTTGTGTCCCCCGCGGAGTATTCCTACGTGCTACGCGGGTTTTTAATTAAATAGCGCTGCCTAACTTCCCAGTAAGGCGATTGCTACTACGCTTGTGATTGGCGGCTCTTCGGAGTCGCATTTTTTTGCCTAAATTTTACAGCGCTAAAATTACCAATTAGAAAGATTACTAATTAAAAAAATGATTACGCTTTCATCCATATTGCAATATATGAGCGCTTAAACCAAGCAAAGTGCCTTCTCTTGTGCTGCTGTAGATCTATCTGACTATTCCACTGTTCAGCTGTTCCAGCAATGAACCACCGATGGTTAACTGACTGCACTCAAAAAATACCAGTCAAATAGGCGAGTAAAGGCTCAGTAACCTGCACTTTGGGGTGATTGCGTATACAATTAAGTTTATTATTATTTAAAAATAAACGCGCATCACAACCATAATAAAGCGCGATATCTTAAAATCACATTTGATGGATTATCCTGTCATAAGCAGAGCATTAATTGAAAGCGAACAGCATGCAAGAAAGCAAATTGAGAGGGGCTGATTATTGGACTCACAGGATCAGTGATCAGGAGATGCCAGCATTATGCTCTACGGTAAGTACATTAGAGAAACTGGCCAAAGATGATGTCTCCTCCCTAGCAATATTAGGCCAGAGTGTAATGCATGATAATGCACTGACCTCGCGTATTTTACGGGTCGCTAACAGTGTGACATACAGTAAAGGGATCACTCAGGTCACAACGGTGAGCAAAGCTGCCGTGGTCTTAGGGTTTGATGCCATTAAAAATATCTGCATTACCGCCAAGTTACTCAGCAGCTTGTTAGAGTCTGAAGGTCTTTCTGAAGATGTTTATAAGCGTTTACTGAGTTTGATGGCAAAGTCTTTTCAAGCAGCAATGTTCACTCGAATGCTGATGCAAGGGCACGATGAAGAGCTACAGGAAGAGGTCTTTATTGCCTCTTTGTTGTATCACTTAGGTGAGAGTGCATTTTGGAGCACGGGCTGCGCTGAAACCTTAGTTTTGGATAGTAAACTTAATCGGTGTCAATCATCAGTTGAATGCGATCAAGCAGTAAGAGAGGTGCTGGGCACGAGTTTTAAGCAACTGTCAGCCGGAATAGCACGTAACTGGGGGCTGGGCAGTATATTAATAAAGTCTCTTAGCCAGCCTGATGAAAGGACGCCTGAAATTCGTAGTATTTTTCTGGCCAATAAGCTTAGCGATCTATTGTCGCAAACACCGCCATCGGTTCTTGAGCTTTCAAAAAGACTAAAGCAAGCGGCAAATATTCTTGATATTGAAGTGGATGAACTTAAAGGGCGTATGATCCGTTGTCAAAAGGCGACGGAGTTGATGGCTGATGCATACGGCGCGAAAGTGTTAATTGATTATCTACCTGATGCCAAACACTTGCTGCTGGAGCATGATGAACCCGCTCCGCAATCTGTCATTAGAGGTTCAGATCCTCTTGAGCAATTGAGATGTCTTCGAGCACTGACCCAGTGCGCGTTAAATAAGTCTGATTTTAATCAGGTTTTGTCTCTAGCACTTCAAGGTGTATTGCAAGGGGTTGGAGTCGATCGTTGTGCAGTTTTGTTGTTAACGCCTAATAGGAAAGTCCTACAGCCCCGTATCGTGTTAGGCGATGGTGCGATTGATATGAAAAAAAACTTTGCCATTGAACTTGGCGGGTCAAAAAACTTGTTCCAAGAGTCTATTCAAATCAAAAGCGCACTGTTTGTCGATAACCCTCACTCAGCTAAGTGGCGACTTTACATGGATGATGCGCTGCGAAGCTTAGTCTCGCCAACAGGGTTTATGGTGGCTCCTTTGATAATGGACCATACCGTTATCGGAGTGCTTTATGCCGATAGAGACAGCTCAGGGCGGCGCTTAAATGAAGAGGATTTTTTAAGTTTTAGTCATTTTGCAGAACTTTCAAATGTCTGCTTTTCGACCAGTATGAAATAACTTTGGGAGTCCGTTGCGCGCCTTATCTTGGTATATACCCGTTCCACTTGAATATGCTCGTTTCAGAGGTATTGTGCCAGTTCAATTCTAGGCGCATAAACGTAGAAATGGTGACTCCCTTTTAAGTGAGTGCACAACGAAGTGGGCTGGTACAAAGCCTTCTATGGTGAGCTTTAATGGACTTTACTCAGTGTTATTGATTATACCAAGGGAATGACCATTAGTGACAATCAATGCCGTTATTAAAGCCCATTAAACTCCCACAGAGCTCTGCATTTTCAGGTAGAACGGGTATAAAACGCTGTTTAGCCTTACTGAGGCTGGGCGGCGGTTATCTGCTTGGTGATCTCTTTAGCTATCAGATTGGGAATAGGAAAGCTCAAATGATACTGAGCAATCTTCCATCCTTGAGCGGTGTTGATCAAGGTTCCAGTGCCTCGACTCACGCCGTAAGACTCGCTATGTAAAATCTCATCGAACCAAATGACATCACCATGCTGGGTCATTTTTCTGCTGGTGAGATCATAGCGCCAGCCCTTTGTAGGGCGAGCGTATTGTTCAAACTGGGCTTTATCCCAATGCTCATTGACGTCAGTGCCGATAAATATGCCGTTATCAGCATACAGCGAAAAATAGTTATCCCAATCAGCATTTGCCGAATAGATATTAAGATTATCGAGTAAGGTCGCAGCCTGCTGCTTAGCGCTACTTGGCTCAGTAGCATGGGCGCTAACCCCGACACTCCAAAATAGCAACAGAGTCGAGAACAGCGCGAATGTAATGGATTTTAGTGAACTTACTCTTTGCATAAGGCTCTCTTTTTATTATTTATTAGCTTAATCATTTAATGAGCAAGGCTAGCATTGTTTCTGCTTTCAATGCCAGTTAACGGGATCGAGTTGGTAGAATGAACTGACTTCATGGTACAGGGCAGGGTGCTGGGCAATGAATTCATGCGGTTGCTCAAAAAACACTTCACTTATCACTGCAAAGAATTCAGCAGGGTTCGTCGCGCCATAATAACTAAACAGTGAATACTGCTGATGTTGGCTGGCCTCTACCAGTTGTTGGTACTCCTGCATCATCACGTTTGACCAAGATGCATAGTCTTTAGTGTGACCTAGAATAGGCGCGCCATTAGCATTGCCGTCTTCTTGATCAAGTTGATGAGCAAATTCGTGGATCACAACGTTACTGCCGTCATCGGGAATTGCCGCTCCCTCCTTAGTCGTTTGCCACGATAAGATGACTTTGCCATGCTGCCAAGACTCGCCAGATAACACTCGGCGTCGCTCAGAGACCAAGCCGTTACTGTCTCGTTGTTCATTGCTAACAATAAATACTGATGGATAGACTAGGATCTCTTTTAAATGAGGGTAGTAATCGGTTTTTCGATTTAGCAGTAAGAGACACGCTTGGGCGGCAACGGTGACACGAATTTCATCATCAATCACGAGGCCATCGCAACCAACAAACTGCTTTTCAGCAATAAACACTTGTATATGCTTCTTCAGTTGCAGTTGTAAGTCGGCCGGTAAGGAGCGGAAAAAAGGGATCCGTTTCTTTAAAATCGTTCGCCAGGCGTTAGGAAAAGGTTGTTGAGTGAACTTTTTTCTGCGCAGGCTTGCACGCCAATTACGGCTAGCTATCCAGAAAATGGCACTGCCACTAATGAGTATTATCAATATGATCGCGAGCATCAGGTTCCTCTTATCAATCAAAGCAATCGCTCTGTTTGTATTTTAAATGGGCGATGTTAATGATATGTGGACTGGTTCACTGAAATTCAATAGCGGCATTGATACTCGGAGGTTTGGATTCTTGCTGAAGGGCTTATTACAATAAAAAAAGGGCTGGCAGATTAAATCGAGAACTATGGTTAAAACGTTTGATAAGACTTTTCCATATTCTGCCAGCTAAGTTGGGAGGGCTACTCAACAATAATTCGTTTCTCTATCTCTCTTCTTTCTTGTGGTGTCATACTAAAAAAGTGCTCAATTAAAAAGCGTATCAACTTTGACTTGGCAACATCACCATCATCAGCCAAGGCTGCTAAGTGTGCTATCGCCGATTCACTCAGAGTGAAAGTGGCTTTTCTAAACGGCGCGTCTCCTTTTATGACTTTCTTAATATCCTGCTGAAGTAAAACGTCTTCAGATCTCGAATGTGAAGTCGGTACGCTTTGGTTCAATGAACCAGTAGCTAATAGGTTTTTATTAGCATTTAACTCAATAATCTTGTTTGTTATCGGTGAACGTTGCTCCTCTCCGATAGCATAGCGACTGGCATCATTAATGAAATCATCAATTAAATCGTCTAATGCCAGCTGGGTTGTCTGAATCTGTTGATGAGTAGATTTAGACGGCGTAGAGTTTTTCTTGAGATCTGTCAGACCCATATTCACCTCTCATCTTCTTCATCTTTTTTTCTGCAATGCGGTTGCGGATCTCAGTCGAGTTAGCAACTTGCAGCATTTCTGTGGCGATACCTCGGATCTCGTTGGCAGCTTTACCTTTTGGCTCAATCTCTAGTACTGATAAGCCAGACTCTTCGCTATCATCATAAATGTTACGGCTGTAGGTAATGGCGTCGAGTACATTGATGTCATAGGTTTTACAAACTTCTTTCGCTTCAAAAATACGATTTGACTGATTCGGTAAGCTTGGACACTGGGTGATAACGAAGGTGGCGCGCATTTTTGGGTTTATCATCATGCACGTTGCAACGATATCATCCATGTGGCTAACCGTTTTGAGATCGCGTCGCTTAGGTCTAAGTGGCATTAATACATGGGAGGCCACAGACATGGTTGCACGAAGTGCCAGGTTATCTTGGCCACCACAATCAACAATGACATAGTCGTAATGCTGTTCAAGGCTTAACAGGTCGTTGCGTATTTTTCCGTATAACTGCACACAGTTAATACTGGGTAAGTCAGCATTGTTATTTCTGGCATGGATCCAGTCTGACGTGGTGCGTTGAGGATCACAGTCAACCATAATTACAGAAGCTTGGCATTCTGCCGTTAAAAATACGGCTATGTTTTGTGCTAAACAGCTTTTACCACTGCCGCCTTTCTCACCACCTACTAATATAATCATGCTTTGTCCTCGAGTACGCGTTTGTTAATCTGGTTGTGTCTTTCTGATTACGTAAGCTGTTGGATGCGTACTGGTTTTATTAGGGAAGTTTCTTTTGACTTCATGTGCCCAATACAACAGCTGTGTTAGTAATTTAGGCAGGGATTGTCTAAAGGTCAACTGTATGATTTTTGACGTTTTTGTTTCAATTGACTGGCGAACTATTTTTGACGCAAACCCTGTGTTCGATGGTTTTTTGACACTTTAAGCCTTTAAAGCGTCGCTGGGATTTGTTTGTTAAATTTATTAGGTACTTAGGTTTTTAATATGTCTTATTAGCGTCGCTAAATAGCGTTTGAACGGGGGCTTGTATGGTCAAAGTTTTCTCACCCTTTAGTTTGATATTTATAAATGGAATAAAAATAATTTGTTAATTCCAATTGGGTATATGCATTGTTAGGCCTTAAGCATTTGAAACTACGTAATTTGTGATAAATGCTCTGGTTCATTTTATGCTTAGTCGTTACTTTATGCATTAGCTCGCTAACAAGGTAGCGCTCGGGCACTTCACTTCAGCTATCGCTTGCTTTGCAACATAATCACTATTTGTGCCCAGTGTTAAAAGCGCTTGTGTTTTTGAGTCTGCTACGGGGTTGATGACTTTATTGGGGGAAATTATTTACGCCAATACAGCCTCGCCCATGTTAGGCTTTGCCGATATAGCAGTTACTTTTGATAAGTGTGGAAATAGCACAGTGGACGAGAAGTTATTACAAGAAGCGATAAGTCAGAAAATGCCATTTGGGAAGTATGCAGGTCGCTATCTACTCGAACTACCTGAACCCTATTTAGTGTGGTTTCATTCAAAAGGATTCCCTGAAGGTAAGCTTGGGCAACAACTTGCTTTAATGTATGAAGTGAAGCTCAATGGGCTTGAAGGGATGTTGCAACCACTCCTTGATAAAGTAAAACAGGCTAGATCTCGATAATTAGTCATGGCTTATTAGAAAGTTCCTTGCTAGGGCAAAATTACCTTTGGAATGAGAGTTGGATCTAATAGTTGATGATTTGATTATGATTAGTGACGAGTATTAGAGATTTATGCTTTATTGCGTGCTTTAATATATCTGAATTGAAATATTTGATTGATAACTTTTAAAGGAAATTTCCGATGATAGCTAAACTAGTTAAATTGGCTGCTGCAGCAACACTTGCTCTTGGTATGTCTAGCGCTTGGGCTCAAGGTGTTATGCATGAAGGTACTGTCATGGACACTATGAATGGCGGCGGTTATACCTACGTACAAATTAAAGAAGCTGACAAAACATTCTGGGCAGCTGGTCCACAGGTAGAAGTTAAAAAAGGCGACACCGTAGTCGTTCAAGAGCAGATGTGGATGAATGATTTTGCCAGCAAAACATTAAATCGCACTTTTGACGAATTATTGTTTGTTGGTCGTATCGACAAAAAATAAGGCTGATCTAGGTTGCCAACAGCGCAACTATTATCATGCTCTAAAGAAAACGGCGTAGACTGAGTCTACGCCGTTTTCTTTTGTCATCATTTAGCGCAGAATAACGCTATTGTTTTGCTTTATTAGCCATCATGCTCAAATTAATTCCCTACCAAAAACAGTATGCAACTCAAGTGAGTCAGCTTTTCCATCTGGCGATCAATGCTATTGATGTCGATGTTTACTCAAAAATAGAGCAACAAGCTTGGTCATGCTCACCCCGTTCTCGCTATCACTGGCATAAAAGGCTTACTCGGTCTAAAACATGGTTGATGATCGACAGTGCCCAACATCAGGACGGCGTTCCTTTATGCTGTGGGGTGATAAACCTTGAGACGCATTTCCATAGTCGCGGTTATATCGACAGCCTCTATGTTCACCCTGACTTTCAACATCAAGGGATTGCGGCTGCGCTACTGACCGAACTTGAAGCATGGGCTATAGCGGCAAACATCGGCAGTTTATCTGTTGATGCGTCAAAGTTATCTAAGCCACTTTTTCTGGCGCATGGCTTTAAACAACGGCATCGCAGTTACCAAGAGAAGCGGGGCCAAATTATAATGGGTTTTCTCATGTGCAAGCCATTAATCGTATCTGGGGATAACTAACGTGAGCAAAGAGTGTCGAGTTCGATTATTTACTAAAGCCGACGTAGGACAATTGGCAAATGTGTTTCACTTAAGTATTACTCAAGCTGCTGCAAGTCATTATAGTGAAGAGGAGAGAGCGGTTTGGTCTCCAGCACTTCGCTCTGATGATGATTGGCTATTACGATTAGCGCAAACCGTCACTTGGGTTGCTGAAGAAGAGGGGATTATTAGTGGGTTTATCAACCTAAAACCCACAATAGAAACTCTCGATAGTGAAGGGAAGTTTATATTATCAGCAGAAGTTGATTGTTTATTTACTCACCCAAGTTTTGTCGGTAAAGGCGTTGCTTCACAGCTTTATCAATGTTTAGAACAGCACGCTATATCGCAGCAAATTTCAGAGTTAACGGTAGAGGCGTCTTATTTGGCTAAGCCTTTTTTCGAGAAACAGGGTTATCGGCTGCTATCTAAAAATGAACACTCGCGCGCAGACCAAGTGCTGGTTAACTTTAGTATGCGTAAAAAGCTAGAGTTATGACTAATACTAAAAAGCCTCCAAATAAATAGGAGGCTTTTGTCATTGAATCAATAGTCATACAGTCGTGGCAAGAGACGCTTGCTTAGCTTCTGTGGCTGGTATAATGCACTTCAGGCTCTAGTATGTCGTCAAGTGTATTTGTGCGACTCATAAAGCGAATGAAGGCTTCTGGCAGTGTTAGTTCATCGACACTGTGCTGCCAATTGGATTGCAATATCGGGCTATAACCCTCTTTACCTGATGCCGTATAAGCTGAAGACACGCCGATATAATGCTGCATAGGGTCAATATCAAACCACAGCGGTTGGCCATTGGCTGGGCGCATGATCTCAAGCTTGACGATCCGTTGCCCCAAAGCTTGTCGACCGTCATAGAAATACTTAAGCCCATAGGTATATGGGAAACTGCCCGCACCGGTGCCAATCACACTGTTATTGGTTGCAGCATTGATGGCCGATTCAAGCATCTGGAACAGATATTGTCCTTGAATTTGGTAGGTCACTAATGGCAGCTCAAACGGTAATATGCGGCCTATTACTTCTGCTAGACTCAATTGTCCTTTATTGAGTGATTGTCTGACGCCGCCTGCATTGTGCAACGCAAAGTCAACCTGCATACCAATCGCCTTTGTCTCATGAAACATACTGCGACTGACCCATGGCGCGATTTCACTACCATGTGGCAGTGCTTTACTTGGCAGGCGAGTATGTTCAAAGTTTTTAGGCACAAAACTGAGTATTTGGTTATCTAAGGCGTCTAAACTTGGGCGGTATTTTTGTAAAATAGTTTGCTGTACAAGGCTGTCTTCACCGTCCCAAAAGATGGCGGGATTAGCATCGAGCTTAGCGCGGATCGCTAGGTAGTTTTCAGCGCAGACTTCGCCATCACCTGCTTGCAAAATGAATTGCTGATCAAGCATGAAGAAGTTGCCACCGTTGATATCGGTAACCCTACCTGCTTCATCAAAACTAACATCACATATCCCTATGGTCTCAGCGTATTTCCCTGCGTGCAGAATAGGTGTGTGCGCTACCTGTTCAGCATAGGGAATATTGCTTAAACCAAGTTCACGAAAATCGCCTTGTAGGGTATGGGAGTGACCGCCAACAATTAGGCTTATGCCATCGACTTCTTCGGCAAGCACGCGGTCTTGATCTAGCCCTAGGTGGCTTAACACTATGATGTGGTATATGCCTTTTGCGTGCAGCTTTGCAATTGTGCGCCGTGTGGTTTCGATAGCATTGATAAAATGCGTATCTTCATCTGGGCGGGCAATTTCTTTCATCTGATCAAGCGTGATACCGATAATCGCAACTTGCTTATCATGCAGTGGCTTTAATATGTACTTAGCGGTTTGACTGCTCGTGTCGTAGTCGTAAAGGTTGTGATGACCACTGAGCTTGGCGGCTTTTTGCTGATCTTCTTGGCTCAAATCCATATTGCCAGCAAGCAGAGGAAATTGAATGTCATTCAGAAAATCTAAAACAGGACCATTGCCGGCATCAATCTCATGATTACCCAGTACCATCGCGTCTGGCTTTAATAGATTGAGTAGGTCTGAATTAGCCTTGCCTTTAAATTCATTGAAATAAAGGGTGCCTTGGAAGCTATCACCGCCATGTAAGAATAGAAAAGATTGTTGATTGGCTTTGGCCGACAGCTTTGCCTGAGAGAGTTGATAACCGATACGCGCGTAACCACCACTATGGGTATATAGCGTGAGTTCTTGTTGTTGCTCGGTGATCGTAAACTGCAGTCGATTAGCGTCGAAATGAGAATGTGTGTCGTTGATGTGGGCAAGCTTTAATGTATAAGTAGACGTCATTTCAATCCTCAGAACCAAACAAGAATTATAGCATTTTTACGTTGCCGGGTGAAATACTGATTTTCGCAGCTAAAAAAAGGGAGCCAAGCTCCCTTAATGTATATTGAGCGATAACTAGCTCTTTTCGGGCTTATTATCAAACTCGCCATCATCAGAAAGCACAATACCCTTGTGCTGCATTCTGCGACTCCACAATTTACGCGCTAATTGCTGCATATCTGTGACAGGGTCATTTGAATCGACAATTTCCAGTCCCAATAGTGACTCGACAATATCTTCTAAGGTGACAATACCTTCACCAGAGCCATACTCATCAACAACCATCGCAATTTTGGTATTACGCTTAATCATCAATTCAAACAGGGGGAGTATCTTCGCGGTCTCAGGAATAACCAGTAGGTTCTTCTTAAGGACTGCGATGGACTCTTTGGGTGTTTTACGCTCAGCCAATAGCACATCGTTACGGTTCACGTAGCCAATGATATTATCAGGCTCACCTTGGTATACAGGGATACGGGTAAATGGTTTGGCCATAAATTGAGCGGCGAAATCACCTTGAGTTAAGGTGGTCTGTAGCTTAAACATCACCGTTCTTGGGGTCATAATGGCAGTAACTGGCATCTCTTTAACTGACAGCATTTGAGTCAGAATTTTTGATTCCTGCTCATCAAGCTCGCCAGATTCACGACCAATCTTAGCCATCGCACTCATCTCTTGACGAATATACTGACCTTCATCGCCTTTACCCATCAACTGTGTAACCTGCTTAGACATCCAGATCAGCGGCCTAGTCGCGCGCTCCATCCACACGAGTGCGATAGAAACTGTTGGCGCGAGTGAACGCCAGTAGTTTGCACCCAGTGTTTTAGGGATAATCTCTGAGAAAAACAGAATAAGGAAAGTAAGGACACCTGAAAATACGCCTAGCATCTCATCACCAAATACTTTAGCTGCCTGTGCACCAGCAACCGCCGCACCAACAGTGTGGGCAATGGTATTTAAAGTAAGGATAGAAACGAGTGGAGATTCAACATTTTCTTTTTGTTTATTCAACCTAGCGGCTGCTGCGGGATTGGTTGCGGCAAGCGTGGCGATATAACTGGGTGTGACTGACAGTAAAACAGCTTCAAACACACTACAAAGAAAAGAGATAGCAATGGCGACAAATACTATAATGACAAGAGTTATCATAAAGGTGAAATTACACCTCCATATTACAGACCAACATTAGTCTGAGCGGATTCTAGCACAGGTTTAATTCACAGCAATGGCTGTTTAGTGGCTATTCTTGCTTTTTTGATAGTGTCTTAAGGCAATTTACAGATGATTGGGCGGTTCTCAGCAGTATTTACTAATGCAGCGTTACAATTAATGTAATAAATATCAGCATCATCGAATAAGCCGAGTAAGGTTGCTAGCCTTATTTTACAAGGATCTGTATAATTCGCCGCCCACATGCAGGTTTTAGGTTTTTGAGGTTACACACAATGAGTGAAAAGAAGATCAATTTATTGGATCTTGATCGTAAAGCGATGAGAGCGTTATTTGCCGATATGGGTGAAAAGCCGTTCCGTGCCGATCAATTGATGAAATGGCTTTATCACTTTGGGGTGAGTGACTTCGAACAGATGACCAACATCAACAAGGCATTGCGAGCGAAACTAGCGCGTAAATGTGAAATTGTTGCACCAGAAATTGCAAGTTATCAAAAGTCTACTGATGGCACCATTAAGTTTGCTATTGATGTGGGTAACGGCCAAGAAGTTGAAACTGTATATATTCCTGAAGATGATCGCGCCACTTTGTGTGTATCGTCTCAAGTAGGTTGTGCGCTTGAATGCACCTTCTGCTCAACGGGGGCACAAGGCTTTAACCGTAACCTAACTGTATCTGAAATCGTAGGTCAAATTTGGCGTGTGGCTGACTTTATTGGCTTTGTAAAAGATACCGGTGAGCGTCCAATCACTAACGTTGTGATGATGGGTATGGGCGAGCCACTGTTAAACCTTAAGAATGTCATTCCAGCGATGGATATCATGCTGGATGATTTCGGTTTTAGTCTATCAAAGCGCCGCGTTACCGTATCAACCTCGGGCGTTGTGCCGGCGTTAGATATTTTAGGTGATGCGCTGGATGTCGCATTAGCGGTAAGCATACATGCACCAAATGATGAACTGCGCGATGTACTAGTACCAGTTAATAAAAAGTATCCACTAGAAGATTTCCTTGCCGGAATACGTCGCTATATTGCCAAATCTAATGCTAACCGTGGCCGTGTAACTGTTGAGTATGTGATGCTAGATCATATCAACGACAGCACCGACCAAGCCCATGAATTGGCCAAGTTGATGAAAGACACGCCGTGCAAAGTGAATTTAATTCCGTTTAATCCGTATCCTGGCTCACCATACGGTCGCTCGTCTAATTCTCGAATCGATCGTTTTTCTAAAGTACTGATGGAATACGGCTTAACAGTTATTGTGCGCAAGACGCGTGGTGATGATATCGATGCTGCTTGTGGTCAACTTGCTGGCGATATTCGCGACAGAACCAAGCGTTTGGCGAAAAAACAAATGCAACAGAACCAAATTTCGGTCACAATGGATTAACTCTTTGTATCTATTGGTAGATAGGCTTAACGATGAATCATAGAAAGGTGAGCTTGCCCTTGCTTATTTTGTTGTCTGCGACAGCGCTTTCGGGCTGCGTGACACAAAATACTTATACGGGTACAGATACTCCTGTCTCTGAGCGAAAAGTCGATAAAGTCGCAGCCGCTCGCCAGCGAGTGCAGTTAGGCTTAACCTATCTACAAAAAGGCAACAGTGAGCAAGCTAAGTCAAACTTAGATAGAGCCTTAGCATTTGCACCAGAACTTGAAGATGTGCATTTAGCATTTGCCTATTATTACAGTTCAGTCGGCGAGTTAGAAAAGACTGAGCAGGCTTATCGCAATGCCACTCGCCTTCGAGATGCTAGCGGTGATGCCTTTAATAATTTCGGTACTTTCCTGTGTCAGCAAGGTAAGTATGCTGAGTCTGAGGAGATGTTTCTTAAAGCAGTTGAACATCCCCTTTACACTCAAGCAGCCTCTACTTATGAAAACTTGGGAATTTGTAGCAGAAAAGCAGGTCAAATAAAAAAAGCGCAGCAGTATTTTACTATGGCGCTTAAGTACGATCCTAGAAGGCGCACGTCGCTTATCGAGTTAACCGAAATGGAACTCGAAGCTGGGCGATTCGGAGAAGCAAAAAGTCGCTTATCGAACTACCACAAGGTAGCGGTTGAATCTCCAATTAGTCTAGCGCTAGGAATTGAAATTGAACAAGGCTTGAATGACCAAGAAGCAGTTCGGAAATATGGTATTTTACTATTAGCGAAATTTCCTTCTTCGGCTCAAGCCAAGCAATATCGGGCTAATATGCATTAATGAAAAATGAACAGAATGATCTGCCCAACATAGACACTGAGAGCCTAGTGGATGAGTCAACACTCACACTGGGCGTTTTGCTAAAAAAAGCCCGTGAAAAAAAAGGGGCTTCGGTAGAGGATATTGCGGCGCAATTGCATTTACGCCCGGCTATCGTAAAAGAGATAGAAGCCGATAATTTGTTAGCTGTCGGTGCAGCAACTTATGTCAGAGGCTATGTAAAAAATTATGCGCGAGCGGTGCAAGCGGACCCATTTGAGGTGCAAGCTTGCTTGGATAAACAGCTGCAGAATGATGCGCAGCCGTCGATGCAAAGTTTTTCGCGTAAGACGACCCATCAGGCACGTGACGGTCGGTTAATGGCGTTAACCTACGTCATCGTATTTATTCTATTGGCGTTAATGGTACTGTGGTGGTTCCAAAAATCTTCAATGGAAACGACAGTTGATTACTCTCAGCCGACAGTTGAAGAAGTTGCAGCATCTGCAGAAGAGGCGATGTATGACGAGTCGCTGGTAAATGGTGAAGCCGCTCTTGCAGCGCAATCAAATGACATCCCGCTTGACGAGCGCATTGTCGAGACTATTGGCGACAATGTAGCTGACAACAATGTCGCTGAGCAGTACATTGCATCAAACCAAGATGTCACCTCTGAAGACTCTGCCGCGGAACAGCCAGTCACTAGGCCGCTAGTTGCCGAAGCTAGCTCGCAAGTATCTGCAGCGCAATTGCTCGCTTCAATGGTCGATAGTCAAGACAATGATACCAGCGATGCAGTGACTTCAGCGTTAGTGCTAACGCTTAAGGGTGATTGCTGGATTAAGGTCACTGATGCCAACGGTAATACGCTTATTGATGGTTTAAAAAAATCGGGTCGCGATATTAATGTCACAGGCGCAGAGCCTTTTGCCGTGATATTGGGCGCACCACAAGTTGTGAATATTCAGCTGAATGGAACTCAAGTCAGTTTGGATCAGTATCCCAGTGGTAAAGTGGCACGTTTTAGCTTACCACTTGCGGGACAATAACGAATGATAGAGCACAAAGACGATGTATAACGAATCTCCAATTATTAGACGCAAATCCAGCCGTATTTATGTCGGCGATGTTCCAATCGGTGACGGCGCGCCAATTGCAGTGCAGTCTATGACCAACACGCGCACAACTGATGTTGCTGCCACCGTTGCACAAATTAACGCATTAGAAAATGTCGGCGCCGATATCGTCCGCGTATCCGTGCCGACCATGGATGCCGCAGAAGCGTTTAAACTGATTAAGCAACAGACTAATGTGCCGTTAGTGGCCGATATTCATTTTGATTACCGTATCGCCCTAAAAGTGGCTGAGTACGGGGTTGATTGCTTGCGGATCAACCCAGGTAACATCGGTAACGAAGAGCGTATTCGCAGTGTTGTTGAGTGTGCACGCGATAAAAATATTCCTATCCGTATTGGTGTTAACGGCGGTTCATTAGAGAAAGAGCTAATGGACAAGTATAAAGAGCCGACTCCAGAAGCATTGCTTGAGTCTGCAATGCGTCATGTGGATATTCTTGACCGTCTTAATTTTGATCAGTTTAAGGTCAGCGTTAAGGCCTCTGATGTGTTTTTAGCCGTAGAGTCTTACCGATTGCTGGCTAAGCAGATCGTACAGCCGCTTCATTTAGGTATTACTGAAGCAGGTGGTGCGCGTGCTGGTTCAGTTAAGTCTGCAGTTGGCTTAGGTATGTTACTGGCTGATGGTATTGGTGACACGCTGCGTATTTCATTGGCAGCCGATCCTATTGAAGAGATTAAAGTTGGTTTTGATATTCTTAAGTCATTACGGATCCGTTCTCGCGGCATTAACTTTATTGCCTGTCCATCATGCTCACGTCAAGAGTTCGATGTAATCTCTACCGTTAATGAGTTAGAGCAGCGTCTTGAAGACGTGGTAACACCAATGGATGTGTCAATCATTGGTTGTGTGGTAAATGGACCTGGAGAGGCGCTTATCTCAGATATTGGCCTTACAGGTGGTAATCGCATGAGTGGTTATTATAAAGATGGCGTGCGACAGAAAGAGCGTTTTGACAATAACAACATTGTTGACCAGCTAGAAGCTAAGATTCGCGCCAAAGTGGCGATGAGCGAGAGCAGAATTCCGGCGCAAGATGTAAGTAAGTAACCCGTTTTACGTTTAGTATTGAAACGCCTATAATGCAGGGCGTTTTTTATTTTTAAATAGCAAATTTGGCGAGTCGAATAGTGGCAAAACAGATCCAAGCGATCCGCGGAATGAATGACATTCTGCCGACCCAAAGTCCTATATGGCAAAAACTAGAAACCGTTCTTAGAGATACTGTTAGTGCATACGGTTATAGCGAAATTCGTACACCTATCGTAGAAAGTACCGACCTTTTCAAACGTTCAATTGGTGAAGTTACCGATATCGTTGAAAAAGAAATGTACACATTCGATGACCGAAATGGTGATAGCTTAACGCTTCGCCCTGAAGGTACAGCATCGACTGTGCGCGCTGGTAACGAACACGGTTTACTGTATAACCAAGAGCAACGTCTCTGGTATATGGGCCCTATGTTCCGACATGAGCGTCCACAGAAAGGTCGTTACCGTCAATTCCATCAGTTTGGTGTTGAAGTTTACGGGATCCCAAGTGCCGATATCGATGCAGAAGTATTAATGCTATCTGCCATGCTTTGGGAAAAATTAGGGATCAGTGAGCACGTTACCTTAGAGCTAAACACCTTAGGTGATAACGAAGAGCGTGCAGCGTACCGAGATGCCCTAATTGCTTTTTTAGAGCAGCATAAAGATGTATTAGATGAAGACAGTCAGCGCCGCATGTACAGCAATCCGCTTAGAGTTTTAGACTCTAAGAATGCTGCTGTGCAGGCATTGCTAGCTGATGCGCCAGCCTTGATGGATTACTTAGGCGAAGAGACTCGTTCACATTTTTCACATTTATGTGAACTCTTAGAGGCTGTTGGCATCCAATACACAATCAATCCTCGTCTAGTGCGCGGCTTAGATTATTATAACCGCACGGTATTCGAGTGGGTGACATCAAGCCTTGGTTCACAAGGCACGGTATTAGCTGGCGGTCGTTATGACGGTCTAGTTGGTCAACTTGGTGGTAAATCAACACCCGCTGTAGGCTTCGCTATGGGGCTTGAGCGTATCGTGTTATTGCTACAAACGCTTGAACTTGATAAAGATATCAAACCAGCGGTAGATGTATATGTTACTGCAATGGGTGATAGCTGCCGTGTTGAAGCGATAAAGGTTGCACAAGATTTAAGAGCAAGCTTGCCGAATCTAAAAGTGATGAGCCATTGCGGTGGCGGTAACTTTAAGAAGCAGATGAAGCGAGCAGACAAAAGCGGTGCTGCTGTGGCGCTTGTTATTGGTGAAGATGAACTTGCCAATAATCAAGTTGCAGTTAAGTACCTTCGTGAAGATAAAGCACAAGAATTAGTTGCCCGAGATGCGTTGGCGACTTATATTGCAGAACTGGTTTAAAAGGGGAAGTATACGTGGAAGTCTATAGCACAGAAGAGCAACAAGTAGATGCTATCAAACAGTTCTGGAAAGATTACGGTTCCTCAGTTGTCGTAGGTGCTGTTGTCGGTTTGGGTGGATTATTCGGTTGGAACTATTATTCTGACCATCAGTTGGCTCAAGCCGAAGCGGCTTCTGAGTCTTTTCAAGCGCTCAGCAGCCAAAATACAGCTGACGCTGCAATGCTAAGTGCTGCAGAAACTTTTGCCAAAGAACATGGCCAGCAAGGCTATCAGTCATTGCTTGAGCTAATGGTAGCTAAGTCAGCCGTTGAAACTGGCGATTTAGAGAAAGCGGAAGCAACGCTTAAAAACGTGATTGCGGTTAATGCCGATAGCAGTATTGTGCTAGTTGCCACAATGCGTTTAGCTCGCGTGCAAGCAGAGCAAGGTCAATTTGCTACTGCTATTACTACGCTAGAGCAGATCAAAGATGTTGCTTCAGCAGCGCAAAGAGATGAATTAAAAGGTGACTTCTTGGTGCGCCAAGGTGAAACCGACAAGGCAAGGCTTGCTTATCAAGCTGCAGTAGAAAATGGTGGCACTATGAGTAGTCCAACATTACAAATGAAGCTTGATAATTTGAACAAGGCATAAGGAATCTGCCCATGAAGTCTTGGTGCAAAACACTGCTCGCATGTGGATTAAGCATAGGTTTGCTGTCTGCGTGTTCATCGAACGATGTAGAAGAAGAGCCTATTACGCCACTTGCAGAGATAGAAGCAAGCGTATTTCCAGAAATGAACTGGAGCGCCAATGTCGGTGATGGTGTAGGTGACTACTATTCTCGCCTGCGACCAGCAGCTCGTTACGATAAGCTTTTTGTTGCTGACCGTTACGGTAAAGTCTTAGCTTTTGATGAAGCGACTGGCGAAAAAGCGTGGGAAAAAGATTTTAGCTCAATCTTTAGAGATAATATTTTAGCTAAAAACAAAGGTGCACGTTTGGCGGGCGGCGTAACCGCTGCACGTAACAAGGTCTTTGTGGGCGGCGAAAGCGGTCTAGTGGCAGCATTTGATGCTGAAACCGGTGATAATCTTTGGCATGTGATTGCTGGCGGTGAAGTGCTATCTGCACCAACAGTTGGCGAAGATATAGTTGTGGTTAATACTGGTGCGGGCACGCTTGAAGCCTTTAACGTTGATGATGGTGAAAAGCGCTGGACTTATGAAAACCAACTGCCAACATTAACATTGCGTGGTACGGGTTCTGCAGCTTATGATGCCGGCGGCTTTTTCGTTGGCACTGCCGATGGTAAAATTGCGGTTGTGATTAAAAACAACGGTCAGGCAGCTTGGGAGCAAGCGATTTACACACCCGCGGGTGGTAATGAGTTCTCACGCATGGCTGATGTTGACATGAAGCCATTGCTAGTCGGTGAAAACCTATATGCAGTAAGCTATAACGGTAACTTGGTATCAATGGAGATGCGCACTGGCCGTGTTGTTTGGACACGTAAGTATTCAAGCTTCCATGAGTTAGCCTATTCAGGTGCAAGTCTGTTTGTTGTTGATGACCATAGCCGTATTTATTCTGTTGATAGACGAAATGGTCTAGAGTTATGGAATAATTCAGAGCTTGCTAACCGAGGTTTAACCGCAGCCGTTTCGTTTAAAGACTATATTGTAGTGGGTGATTTTGAAGGTTACCTACACTTTTTGAACAAGTCTGACGGTAAAATAGTGGGTCGTATTGAAGTAGATAGCTCTGGTTTATACAGTCAGCCATTAGTTGTTAAAGACAACTTGTATGTGCAGACTCGTGGTGGAAAAGTGGTTCGAGTTACACTTCCGTAAGCCTAGTTGTGAAAGATGATAAGGCCCCTGGATGTGTATTCCGGGGGCTTTTTAGTTAATAGAAAATGAGTAATAGAGGCAATTAAATGATTCCTGTTGTGGCCCTTGTTGGGCGACCAAACGTTGGTAAGTCGACCCTTTTTAACCGACTTACCCGTACCAGAGATGCTCTAGTGGCAGATTTTCCTGGGCTAACTCGGGATCGTAAGTACGGCCGAGCGCATCTGGCTGGCTATGAGTTCATTGTGGTTGATACCGGCGGTATCGATGGCACTGAAGAGGGGATTGAAACCCGCATGGCTGAACAATCGCTAGCGGCGATCGAAGAGGCTGATGTGGTGCTATTTATGACCGACGCTCGTGCAGGTCTAACCGCAGCTGATTTGGCGATTGCACAGCATCTTCGTAGCCGTGAAAAAACAACTTTTGTTGTTGCTAACAAAGTTGATGGCATCGATGCAGACTCAGCATGTGCTGAGTTTTGGTCACTAGGTCTTGGTGAAGTTTACCAAATGGCAGCGGCTCAGGGCCGCGGCGTGACTAACATGATTGAGTACTCTTTAGCACCTTACGCAGAAGCGATGGGGATCACCAAAGATGGTGAAGGTGAAGAGAACGAAGAAGAGCGCGAATACACCGAAGAAGAAGCGGAAGCTGAGCAGAAACGTCTGCAAGACTTACCGATTAAACTTGCCATCATTGGTAAGCCTAACGTGGGTAAGTCAACACTAACCAACCGGATCTTGGGTGAAGAGCGGGTAGTTGTTTATGATGAGCCGGGCACGACTCGAGACAGTATCTACATTCCAATGGAACGTGAAGGCCGTGAGTATGTATTGATTGATACTGCCGGTGTACGCCGTCGTAGCAAGGTACATGAAACGGTAGAGAAGTTCTCAGTTATTAAAACCCTTAAAGCGGTTGAAGACTGTAACGTTGTGCTACTGATTATCGATGCCCGTGAAGGTATTGCCGAGCAAGATTTAGGTCTTTTAGGTTTTGCATTGAACGCAGGTCGTGCTTTAGTGATTGCCGTCAACAAGTGGGATGGTATTGACCAAGAAGTTAAAGACCGTGTTAAGAGCGAGCTTGACCGTCGCTTAGGTTTTATTGACTTCGCTCGTATTCACTTTATCTCTGCATTGCACGGAACAGGTGTTGGCCATTTATATGAGTCTATCGAAGAAGCATACGACAGTGCTACGCGCCGCGTAAGTACCTCTATGTTGACCCGTATCATGCAGATGGCACAAGACGATCACCAGCCACCATTGGTTAATGGTCGCCGTGTTAAGCTTAAATACGCTCACGCAGGTGGTTACAACCCACCTATCGTCGTTGTACACGGTAATCAGGTTAAGAAGCTACCGGACTCGTACAAGCGCTTTATGATGAACTACTACCGTCGTTCATTAAAAGTTATTGGTACGCCGATCCAGATCCGCTTCCAAGACGGTGGCAACCCATTTGAAGGGATGAACACCAAGAAGCTAACGGTGAGCCAGGAACGTCGTCGTAAGCGTATGGTTGGTCATATTCGTGATAAGAATAAAGATTAATGCTTTGTTCATCATTTGGTGATCGAGTTTGATGACCAAATTAGTGATTTAAAGGAACCTACGGGTTCCTTTTTTGTTGGGCTAATATCCATGACCAAGCGCCTAGCTTGTTATTGGACATGAACGAGTAATCAGCAAGAGTTTAAAGGTCGGTCAAGATAATGTATCGCATTCATATGCAGTTCACCTGCCTTGAGCTTTTGCAAGCCGCCGTAAATATATCCCTATAGGCTCTACTAAATCATCCATGATTTAGAAGCTTGCACAGCTCAAAGCAGATGAATAACTAGCAAACTCATTTTAGTCTTTCGTTAACCCGCTTTTGGACAAGAGCTTGTTAGAGTTAAAGCGCTTGGGGTGTTGAGTTTCATTAGTGAAAGTATGGTAAACGGGTTTACGGTAATGCATCAATAAGCGTGGAGTTTGGCCTTGTTAGGGGAGCTTCACTCAACAATGTCACCAGTTGAAACACTAAACCTATAAGTAGTCCCCCCCAGTGTTGTTAGAGTGAAGCGTGATCTTGACAGGTTAAATTCGTGAGACTCTAACCAACGATAGTGCGAAACAGTGAGGTCGATACTGTTTTTGTTCTTAATTAAATCTTTTGTTGAATATGATTTAATTAGGCGGCCGCCATCATAAAAAGCAACAGCCAAATCTGTTTCCTTAAGCTCATGACCTCTAGGCCAGTCTCCCAACCTAACTAAGTTTTGGGCATCTTTCCCTGCAAGATAAACCTCACGAGCATACCAGCCAGATACAGACCAAAGTTCAGTATTTGAACCATCATAATTTAACCTGTAAGCTTTCCCCCATGCCTCTTTTTCAACTATTAACGCTCCATTTTCATAATAGGTATATTCTGGAATCATCTTGAAATAGTATGATTCAAACGCAGTATCCTGTGTTGCAATAAATGGTTTAGAAGGTGCTTATTTATCTGCTTTAACAGAGAATGACATACAAATGATGATTAATAATATGAGCCTAGACATGTACTCCCTTAACGCCATATTAATAAGTGAACCTGGTACTGAGACGATTTGCACGGCAAATGACATGACAGCCTAGGTGAATCTTGATTTAGCAGCTTGTTATAACTTGCAAAAGTCAAATGACTCGTTAGCTACGATTGACTCAATGTTTTTCCTGTGTTCATTATCATTTTTGACGAGTAACTCAACACCTTCCCTAGCTAAGTCCAACCGATCCTGCTTAAAAGCTTCCAAAATTAGTGTGTGTTTATTCATTTGAGATATTGAGTCACTGGCAAACGTCTGAACTGTATACTTAGCCCCATCTTCGGCACCCACTTTATATCCAAAAAAGTATGAACCAAAAGAACATCCCAATGTTGCTAAAATAAATAAAGTTATGTGTAATTTCATAGTGAGTTATAACGCCCTAATAATGGGCAAAAAATTGTTTGCTAAAATGTTGAGGAACGAAAACAGTAAACTGTTTTTTGTCCTTATTAATTAGCTTGTTATATGCAATTAACACTATCGTTAAGACAAATATTTACTGACTTACGAACGAAGGTAGAAGATTTTTTTTGCATTTGCATAAACTCCTTCATTTCGTTTAGTTGATCTTTACCGAAAGCCAAAACACCAGCTTTTGAAGCTGCTGGTATTCTAAGTTCGCTTGTTACAACATATGCAGTTAAACCTTGAATAACTACACGCTGATCAGTGAAAGTGCCGTAAGGTTTACCATTTTGTTTTGCACACATAATACGGCCTACAGAAGTCATATGGTCGCTAACATTAATTTCTTGAGGGCCATTGTACAATACATCAGAGCATGATTGTCTAGCCAAGCTAAACATGCTTTTTTGAAATTTATCTGCTGATATTTTCGATTGTATAGGTAACTTTTGTTCTGTAATTATCCAGTTTGTATCAAATGGTGTTTTTCCATTTGGTACCCATTCTTTAATATATTGTTCAGTTGACTCTCTTTTTGTCACTTGTTCCCAATTTTCTTGGGGTAACTCTACTGAAATTCCTGTGACTTCTGTTTTAGGGCTCGTAGATGCACAAGCACCTAGGATTAATGACAAACTTAATATTGATACGACTTTATTCACCGCACTCTCCTTTGCATATAACGCCCTGTTAACAGGCAAAAAACAGTTGGTTAAAATTAGCGACGAAGGAGCAAAATCAACTGTTTTTTGTCCTTGTTTAACAGCTTGTTAGCTTTCTTTTATAAACTCAACTACGAAAACAACACCTGAAGGTATTAACTGAAATTTAGATGAAATAATTTTGTAATCAACATACTCTTCATGAAGTGCTATAAACTTTTTAGCTTCAACATCTAAATCTTTTTTAGCGTATTCAGG
>NZ_BPEW01000046.1 GCF_019654975.1 Shewanella sp. c952 | reverse complement strand
ATGTTGTGCATTATTAAACGTAAATCTAAGTATTTAGCAGCTAATCCCCCTCATTTCGCTTACTCGTATAAGCATTTTTCAAAACCTAAGTCCTAGAGTCTCCTCTGCACATATTCCATAAAATGCTGCTGGAACTGTTTCAATCAGTTAGCGTTACATGTGTTTGGAAAATGCATAATCGATCAAAAAATGATCAATACTTGGTTGTTATTTGGACTTGTCATTTGTTAGTATGCCCGCTTTGTTATTGCTCAAACCCAGTAAATATCAGGGGTTCTGTCTTTTAAGTAAATTCTGTAGCTATTTTTATTAAGAAAAAGAGCTAAAAAGAATAATTTGCAAAAAGAGCAGTTTATTTGAGTACGTTTGCTTTGAGGGGAGAAGGTTTTGAACAAAAAAAATGTCATATCGGCATCGAATTCGGCTGCTATTTCTATCAGCATCACAGCCATCGGATTATTAGCGCTGTCGGTCGTTATTTTTTCAGCTAACTCATTTGCTAGTCCAGTGAATGATAACTCCCAACTCGCAGATAAAGCGCTAAGTAATCACGTTAAGTTTCGTAAACAACAAACAGAAAGCTCTACGATAGCACTCGTTAACAGGTTGAGTCAGTATCGACATGCAACCCTTTCAAACAAAGAACTGTTAAAGCAAGCGTTGATAGAAAATGCGTTATTACGTCAGCATTTGCAATTTGAACTGGTTAAGTCAGACCCTGAAGCGGCAGTACGCACAATTCTGCCACGAGGCCTTATAAAAGATATGCCGGATGAGGTTCTTCCATTGTTGGCACATCAGCGTGTGCTCGAGGGAAGGTTGGAAGTTAGCTATGTGGATTATCAAAGCCATCAACATAAAAATATTAGCTACATGTTGGTCAATGGGGATCAAACGGTTGAGTTGCATTTACCTAGCAATATCAACAGAAGTTTACTAAAAACAGGTGCTCAAGTTAGCGTTACTGGGTGGATGTTTAAGGCCATTAATGCGGCTGAAATAAACTTAAGTGCATTGGTTGTTAATGATGAACTCAACAGTTTGGTGTTATTGGGCGATTCAGCTCCTGCAGTGGCCACTAGCGTGGAAACGTCTGGCAATGCAGCAGGAATAAGCAGTCATGGTGAGCAACGTACGCTGGTTTTATTAGTTAACTTTCAAAATAATGCTGAGCAACCATGGACCGTAGAAGAAGCGCAGCAATTAGTTTTCGGTAATGTAAATGCTTATTACCAAGAAGCATCATATGGTCAGACATGGTTAACAGGGGATGTCCACGGCTACTTTACGTTGCCAATAGATGCGACATGTAGCACTAATTTGATAGATAATCATGGTCGGCAGGCCGTCATTGATAGCGGTATACATGTTGATAACTATGATCGCTGGATCTATATCTATCCTCAAAACAGCGGTTGTGGTTGGACGGGGCAGGGAACCATAGGTGGTAGTCCATCTCGTGCATTCATTAATGGGTCTATGACACTGCGTACCGTTGGCCATGAACTCGGTCATAACTTCGGTCTCTATCATGCAAAAGATCTTGATTGCGGTGCCGACATTATTGGTGATAACTGCGCTTCAGCTGAATATGGCGACAGCATGGATATGATGGGAAGTTCAGGTATTACAGGTCATTTTAATGCCTTTAGTAAGCAGCAGCTTGGTTGGATCACAGCCTCTGCAGGTGAAGTGGTTACTGCTGACACTGATGGTAGTTATCAGTTAGAGCCCTTTGAAATCGCGCCAGCAGGAATCGCAAAGAGTATTAAAGTCCAACGTGGTGTTGATATCACTAACGGCGAGCCACAGTGGTATGTCCTTGAGTACCGACAAGCTTTAGGCTTTGATAAATTTCTAGAGCAAAAAAATGGCGTCACTGATGGAGTCGTACTGCATCTGGCGACGCAAAACAATATCAACAGTAATCTATTACTGGATATGCAACCGGATAGTGGACTGCGTGATTTAGATGACGCTGCTCTGCTGGTGGGAGCGAGCTATACAGATCCCGATGCGGGAGTGACAATTACAACAGAGTGGGCCGATGCAACGGGAGCGAGCGTGAGTGTTAGCTATACAGGTTCTAGCTGTATCAAAGCGAGCCCAAGCCTAACATTATTAGCTAATGAAACAGCCTGGGTCGCACCTGGCACCACGGTGAGCTATAGCGCATCAGTGAGTAATAACGATAGTGCAGGCTGTGAAATCTCTAGCTATAACATCTCAGCATTAGTACCGAGTGGTTGGAGTGTGGCAACAAAGTCTGTCAGTCTGTCGTCAGGAATGAGTGGGACTGTCTCGCTGGATGTGGTCTCGTTAGAGACTGCTGAGCAGGGTTTTTACGATATTGAAATAAGTGCCGTTGATAGCAGTAACCACGCATATTCGACCAAAGGCATCGTAAGTTATGTTGTAGAAACACCTCCAACATCCTGTGTTATGGCAAATCCAAGTTTTATTTTGTCAATTGATGATAGTGGCGAGCTAGCTGCTGGAGCGATGGCTACCTATAGTGGCACTATAACCAATCACGACAGTGACAGTTGTGATAACACTGATTTCGATGTGACAGCCAATGTACCCGCTGGTTGGCGTGCTGATAACCTTGTGGTCAGTTTGGCAGCAGGTGAGAGTCGCAATATCAGCTTCATTGTCGAGTCCTCAACTGCCGCTCAAGAGGGGACCTACAATTTTGAGCTAAGCGCAATAAACCGCTTAGACAGCCGTTATATTGGCAAAGATACTGTGAGCTATATGGTAATCAGTCCGCAAATTTCGTGTGTGCTTGCTGCGCCTTCGATAGTGATTGCGGACCCTCTAACGGTAGACGTTATCGCCGGAACTCAGGTTAGCTACAGTGCAACGGTAACGAGTCGAGATAGTGAGAGTTGCTTTGAGGCCAGTTTTAATGTGTTTGCAGATATCCCTTCTGGCTGGAGCACTAGTCAGACTCAGGTTAAACTCGCCCCCGGAGGCAGTGTTGTAGTCAATATTAATATAGCCTCTGCCCCTGCGAGTCCTGCAGGTCTATTTAACCTGACTGTTAACGCGCAAAATACTACCGAAATAGGTTACCTAGGTATTGATAGTGTCAGTTATATCGTTAAAGCTGCGCCGAATACTGCGCCTATTGCGGTTAATGATAGTGTCAATATGTCATCTAAAACCTCGGTCTTGATTGATGTGCTGTTGAATGATTATGATGCTGATAATGATGAACTGGCGATTGTGTCTGTGAGCCAAGCGAGCAAGGGAAGCGTGCAAATTACCTCGGCTGGTAAACTGCTATATACTCCAGCAAAAAGCTTTAAGAGTCGTGACAGTTTTTACTACACCATTAGCGATGGCGACATGGAGACAACTGCATCAGTGAGTTTAAGTTTGAGCAGTTCAAGCGGCGGTGGCCATAAAGGAAAGGGCAATGGTAAGGGCTAAGTTCAAAACTCAAAACTCAAAGCTCAAAATAGCTATCTCTAGTTAAAGGCTGGTAGTCTGGAAAGAATAAACTGGGCGGCGAAGGTTTCTGTCGCCCAGTGGTTATCAAGACAAAGTACTTTTTGTTGTCTCCTCGTCGTTACTCGACAATGTTAACTTCTGCAGAAATGAAATTAACAACTTCTGCACCATCGTCGTCTTCAACTGTTACCACTATGCCGTTTAATGCTCCTTGTGTAATAAACGCAACAGGTTGAGTATCTTCAAGACCGGGCTTCAGCTCTACGGTGAAAGCACAGTTATACACCTCAGAACCTGAACCGTTGTAGCCTAATACTGAGCCGATAGAACAAGGAGAATATGCGACACCTGCATGTTCACCACCTACCGAATTCAATATAGTAAAGGCAGGATGTTCATTACCGTCTGCGACAGTGACACCAAGTACAGTCAGCTCGGTTAAAGTGACATCTTCGACACCGGCATTGGTTAGTTCAACAACAACTAACATGCTGGCGGCAAATGCCATATCCGTATCTGGGGCTAGTGGTGTAAATTCAACGGTAGCGTCATTTGAAGCATCTACATCCTGTCCATCTTCATCGACCCCTCTAATGGTTGCGATATTGACGTGGGCTGGATCGCCGAATTGTCCCTGTAGTCCTTTGCTTATATCACAACTTGCATAGTCGCCAGGTTCTAAAACAAATCCGTTAAGGGCTGTCGGCGCAATAGCATTACCGTTCTTGCTGTCGACCATACAGCCTGCTGTTAGGCTACCGAATTTATTATCGGTTAGAGTGGTGAAGGTGACATCATCAACACCCGCTGCGTTAACGCTAAAGGTAAAGTTGTAACTTACGTTACTGTAATTGTTCGGATCATCACCCGTTTCAAGTACAGAAGTTGGAGTTGCAGTTTTAACCAAGGTTATGGATGATGGAACATCTCGTATATCAACCATAGCGGAGTCACTACCGGTAGCATCATCAAGCTCGTCATCGACTGCGGTCGCATTCACAGTATTGGAATGTTGATCGCCAGCATCACCGCCAATAAACTTAGTGAAGGTACAAGTATAAGTCCCCCCTAAGGCAATACTGGTAGACACTCCTATACACTCATCGCTAAGCAGATCACCAAAATCGGTGTCACTTAACACGGTAAGTGTGAGTGGAGAATCCCAGAAGGCAGCATCATTGTCGACCGTCACTGTAAATTCGACACTTGCACCAGGTTCCATAACCTCAGTAGGATCTGCTGTTTTGTTTACCGTAATCGCAGGTGCAAGATTAGTGATTTGTACTGTGACTTCGTCACTACAGTGATCGCCTGCAACACTACTTGGAATTGCGGCACAGGAATTACCGTCAGTGACAACATCGCCATTCTTATCTTCTAACGAAAGCTTGACTAAGTCGTCATAATACTCGGCACTTTGATCGTTGGGTAAGTCTCTATCAACGATATGTACAGTAAATTCACAACTGTATGAACCACTTGGCAATATTTCTCCACCATTTGCAGGTAAAGAACAGTTTGTTGCAGTGAGATAGACACCGTCTACGTTTGGATTGACCGCAACAGGGCTTCCCCAGAGGTTGATAGAGGTGTCAAATGTGCCTTCACCGCCAATATCAATCTCGTCGGTGAGTGATTTGATAAATAGCGAAGTCTGCGTATTGGGATTGGTAAAGCTCATCGAGTAGCTAAATGTTCCACCGGGTTCACTGCGTGATGATGGGCTGGAATTAGTCAGTGCTTTAATTACCACTGGTGGCGCTGGCTTGATAAAGACATCGATATTAAATGTGTCACAATTACATTTTGATTTGTTGTTAGGGATCTGACCTGCATAAGGGTCTTCACCATAAGTACAATTATCTCTTTCGATATTGTCCCATGCGGCACAGTAAGTGAAGTCGGCTTGATTGTTACCATCGGCATCGGCACATAACATAGTGATAGGTTGATTGTTGAGAACATATTCATCAGGTCCTAACGCCTTGGTAATGTCACCACATTGATCGCCATCTAACTGCACATCAGCGAGCTCGCCGCTATCTGCCGGTATAGGTAGGAGCATACTACAGTTTCGAAGACCGGCACCTTGTACAACCTGAGGGCTTTCTTCAGTCAAAGGTAAGTAGAAAGTAGTGTCCCAACGCGCATTAGCATTGGTACGTACTGTTACATCAGCATCGAATGTAAAAATTTGTCCTAAGTTACACTCTGCATTTGGATTTACAGGAGTGACTTTGGTAATTTCGACGTCGTTTGCGGTACAGTTCAGTGCGTTCTGGGCGAGCTTATTACCGCCTTTCATTAAGTAGGCATCAGCCATACAATACTTGGTTGGGTCTTCGTTCATGCCTAGCCAATCATAAGCTCCGGCATTTGCAGCGTTTAGGCTCGTCACACCATAAAGGGCTACAGTGCTTATTAGCGCTGCACTAAATGCGCTGATAAGCGGGTTGCATTTGAATCGTTTCATAATATTTACCATCCTATAAGTGAATATGGATAAAACGTGCTAATTACTTGCTATTTGGGGTTTTAATTACTTTCCATAACCCGCTAGTGGTGCGTTGACCTGCGTTTGCTGATAGGGCGGTTAACCGAGCAGGTTCGCTCGCTGTTACTGAGAGATGGCAGTAAAGTTCAAACTTAATTGACTAATAGATAGCAAGTAGTAGGCCGATACTTTAAGGCGCTAATACTTAAGAGTATTTAGTTATAGTGGGGTGATGTGGCGCGGAGTTGGGGCAGTTTATGTATCATAGTTGATACACTTGCAGTGAACACCATTAGGTCTTGCTTAAAAGATTCACTTCTAGGCAACTTTCGTTTAGTTCGAACAAACAGATCTTTAAGCATATTTTTGTCGAGGAAGTAATAGTTTATAAGCCCCTTAACAAGAAAGGAGGCTCATTTCATACACTGTAGGCGCTAGTTAATCTTCGGTAGATGTTTGATTGAGCAATGAATCGATTAACAGCGCGAATGTTTCATAGCTTTGTGCACCTACGACGAGTTTTGGGTTTATCAGCTGCCCATTTTCTACTCGACCGATTACAAAACTCGGTGTGCCTCTTATACCTAAGGAGGAACCGTAAGCGATATCTTGCTGTATTTTTACCGCGATCGCTTGGTCGTTTAAGCAATCGTTAAACTTGTTCATATCTAATGACAACTCTTGTGCACTTTTCAGATATAGCTCACTACTAAGCAGCTTCATATTCGCAAATAAAGAGGTACGCATCTGCCAGTAGGCATCTTGTTGCAAACTGCAATTAGCTGCGATAGCAGCACCTTTAGCCTTAGGATGAAAACCTAATGGGAAATCTCGAGTTACATAGTGAACTTTATCAGTATCAATATAACGACTCTTTATCTGAGAAAATGTCTTATCTATAAATCGTTTACAATAAGGGCATTGATAATCAGAAAACTCTATCATCGCGATGGGTGCATCATTGGCTCCCAGAAATGGAAGGTTATTATTTGAGTTGTAGTTAGCTTGAGTCGGCAAGGTTTTAAACTGTGGCTTTTGAGAACTCATTGCGATGGTATGAATATCTGTGACCTGACTGCCTATTCGAGAGAGTTCTTTTTTTAATTGGCTGAGCTCCTGCTTGAGCGAGGCGATATCCTCTTGCAAGCTTTCACTGCTTTGTGGCTGGCAAGCTGCAAAAGTGACTGATGCGATTAGCACCATAGACTGCTGTTTCAAATTTAACATGACTGCTATCCTCAGTGCTTAAGTGATGGCTAGGCGCAAAGAGTGGGCTTACTTCGCGTTTCGTTCACAGCTTTATTTTACATTTCTTAATGAGTCGATAGAAAGTGGTGCGAGAGATCTTAAGCTCTCTCGCCGCTGCAGATATGTTGTGGTTATTACGTTTAATTGCATCAAGTAATAGCTCAGTGTCTATTTCCACTCGGTGTTGGGCTAGATTGATGACATCATTTGTCTCTGGCAGTACTTTTAGGATGTTTATGCCTAAGTCTTTTTCTGTGAGTCGGTGGTTATTTGCCATGATAATTGCGCGGTGAATACGATTTTTAAACTCCCGAATATTACCTGGCCATTGATATTCATTCATTAATTTCAACGTATTAGGCGTTATTGTGTTTAATTGGTCGCTGGGGCTGTATTGCTTGAGGTATTCGTCTGCAAGTAGTGGGATATCCTCTTTATGCTCTCTAAGGCTAGGGGCGTAAAGGTGCAGTAGATTGATCCGGTAATAGAGATCTTCTCGAAATCGCCCCTCTTCAACTGCAATTTCTAAATTAATGTGTGAAGCAAATATGATCCGGCAATCAATCGTTATATTTTTACTGCCACCTACACGCTCGATAATGTGATCTTCTAGAAATTGCAGCAAGTTCACTTGTAACTCTAATGAAAGGTCACCGATTTCATCAAGGAACAGAGTGCCTTGATGGGCTCTTTCGATATGACCAATATACTGTTTGTCTGCACCTGTGAATGCGCCTTTTTCATGACCAAATAGTTCAGAGTGAATCAGGCCTGCAGGTAATGCACCGCAATTGACAGTGACAAAGGGACCCGCTTGACGTTGTGATTGACGGTGTATTAAATGAGCACAAAGGCCTTTGCCTGTTCCTGTTTCACCGCTGATAAGCACGGTTTCATCAACTTGTGCCATTTTTACAATTTTCTGTTTTAGCTGTTTGATTGCAGATGAATCACCAAGGATCGTCTCGGCTGCAAAGTCTGGGGCAGAAGACATTGAATGGAGTGATGCAAGTTTTGCCATGCCATAGGCATGCCCTAAGGTATGATGCAGTCGTTCCCATTCTATTGGGATATGATGGTAATCAGAGAAATAACGGGTAAGGTTGCTGTTTAAATTGCATTGAGTGACATTGGTATCGACTAAAATTGCGATCCAAATTAAATGGCTTACTTGGTTGTTGAGTTGATTCACCGCCTTTAAGCAGTTTTCTATGTCATCTAAGGTGAGTATTGCTATGGCTACTTTGATGTCATAATTTTTTAGGATCTGCAGGGCGCGAGTTATCCTATTGGCAGTATGGCATTGCCAATTAAATGATTTTAGTTCTATTTCTCCTTGAAACACCTTCTTTGAAACGTTGAGCACCAACAGATCCCTGTCTAGTGATTGGCAGTGCTTCAAATAACCCACCATCTTCTACTAAGGAAAGTTCTGTCTGTGGTACGAAATAGACATTGAACCAATACTTCTAAATTTTAGGCTGGATATGGGTATTAGCAAGTCTATGTCAGCCTTAATATGCAGTTAATCCCGCTGCATTATGGGTGAGAGGACATAGACCTTCTTGGTTTATAAACCTTTATGCAGTGTTTCTATCCATTTATCTTCTGAGATAAAATTCCAGCTCCAGCCTTTCCATTTTTCTGGTAAGCCTTGTTTCTTTAGATCTTCTAGTGCAATACCAGATTGCTTTTGATCTCTCATCCAGTTAATTGACGCATCTAACATGTGCTTAAAGCGCGCTAAATCACTCTTATTGGCTAAATCACCGTGACCAGGAATAACGATTGTCTTATCTGTCATATCACGTAACGCTTTAGCGACATTATCTCGATAACCTTCCACGTCACCGCCGGCTTTTAGATCGATATAAGGAAATTTGTCTTTAAAGAACAGATCACCCATATGCACTATGTTGGCTTTACTCCATATAACAACACTATCGCCGTCTGTATGACCGGGTCCCATATGACGCACTTTTAAAGCATCATCATTAAAGTGTACGGTTATGCCATGATCATAGGTGATTACCGGCAGTGCTTCAGGCGTAGTTTGTTCGTCTGATGCAAGGCGTTTAAGCACATTATGGTGGGCCATGATGGTACCGGTGCTGCCAAAGTGGGCATTACCGCCGGTATGATCGCCATGATAATGCGTATTGATGATGAACTTTGGACTACCTGCTTGGATCTCATTTAACGCCGCTGATATTTTATCGGCAAGTGGAGCAAATTGGTCATCAATCATCAGCAGGCCATCATTACCAACCGATACGCCAATATTGCCGCCTGCACCAACAAACATGTAAACGCTGTCGCTTAGCTTGATTGGTTTAATCTCTACATCTTTAAATCTATCATTGGCGATCACAGTATTGGTGATAACTGCTGCCGCAATTAGGGCGCTGTAACTTAGCATTTTTGTTGCGCGTTTAAATGATATGTTCATAGTATCGACCTTATTGATTGAATTTACTTATTTAAGCAAATAAGACTGATGTTACAGAGTTGTAGTGCAGAATGCATTAATGACATTCAACACATCATGTGGTTTGCAACGAGTGAAGAGCATAGTTGTGCTACGGTTAAGCTCGTTAACACAGCATCAGAATCGCTAAAACTCGCCATTCTGGAGCGTTTTTGGCTGGCTATTTCTATGTTGAACAACTTTACAAGGGAACAACCATTCTTTCAGTTATATCGCCTTGAATTAGTTCGCCAAAAGCAGTTCTAAGTTGATCAAATTCTTATATTGATTGGTATAACTATAAAAAAACCGAATACTATTGCGAGTATTCGGTTTGAGGGCTTGTTCAGTTTGCGCTAATCAGCAGGTGTACCAATTAACTTGAACTTCGCTTTTTATTTAGCGAGTAAACCACGACTGCGAAGCAATGGATCAATGCCGGCTTCTTTACCACGGAACTGCTTATACAGTTTCATCGGATCTTCGCTACCGCCTTGCGACAGGACGTTATCTCTAAAGGCATCAGCAGTCGCTTTGTCAAAAATACCGTTCTCTTTAAACGCTTCAAAAGCATCAGCACCTAAGATATCTGACCAAAGGTAGCTGTAGTAACCTGCCGAGTAGCCACCAGAGAAGATGTGCGAGAAGTAAGTACTGCGGTAACGTGGCGCAATCTCACTGATCAACCCCATTTTGTTTAGCGATTCTGCTTCAAATTTAGCAGCATCTTTTGGCATGAAGTCAGTCACTGTATGCCAATCTAAATCAAGCTTAGTGGCTGCCATGTACTCTACAGTTGCAAAACCTTGGTTAAACTTACTTGCAGCTTGGATTTTCTTTACAAGCTCTTGTGGGATCACTTCGCCTGTTTTGTAATGCTTAGCAAACTGAGCCAATACTTCCGGTTGTGTCATCCAGTTTTCCATCACTTGTGATGGGAACTCAACGTAGTCGCGTGGGACTGACGTACCTGCTTGAGAGCGGTACTCAACATCAGACAACATACCATGTAGCGCATGACCAAATTCATGGAATAGGGTGCTAGCTTCATCGAATGTTAATAGTGCTGGCTCGTTGCCTACTGGGCGAGGGTAGTTCAGAACGTTCACAATGATTGGCTTAGACTCAACGCCGTTCATGTTGTACTGCTGACGATATGAGTTCATCCAAGCACCACCACGTTTGCTGTCGCGTACGTAATAGTCACCCATAAAGATCGCCATTAACTCGCCATCTTTGTCGTAGACTTCCCATGTACGCACTTCATCATTGTACTTGGGTAGATCGGTACGCTCTTTCACTGTAATGCCGAATAAGCGATTGGCGGTATAGAATACGCCCTTAAGGGTATTTTCTAGTGAGAAGTAAGGGCGTGTTTGTTGCTCATTAAAGCTGTACTTAGCGACACGGATCTTGTCCGAGTAGTACCACCAATCCCAGCCTGCAAGCTTAAAATCACCGCCTTCAGAATCGATTAACGCTTGCATGTCGGCAACTTCAGCTTCAGCTTGTGCCAACGCAGCAGGCCATACTTTGTTCAGCAAGCCGTATACGTTTTCAGGCGTTTGTGCCGTGCGCTCTTCTAGTACAAAATGGGCGTGAGTTTTGTAACCCATTAGCTGTGCACGTTCTGCGCGCAATGCCGCCATTTTTGCAAGGATCTTTTTATTATCGTGTGCGTTGTTATTGTTACCGCGCTCTACATAACCTTTATAGATTTTTTCGCGCAGTTCTCGGCTATCGGCATAAGTTAAAAATGGCGTGATTGAAGGGCGTGAAGTGGTAAACACCCATTTACCTTCATGGCCACGTTTTGTAGCCGTTTGCGCTGCAACGCTAATAACATCTTCTGGTAAACCTGCTAAATCGGCTTTAGTGTCGATAACGAGTTCGAATGCATTGGTCTCAGCCAGCAGGTTGTCACCAAACTCTAAGCTTAGTTTACCGATTTGCTCGTTGAGTGCGCGCAGTTTGGTTTTGTCGGCATCGCTTAAGTTAGCGCCGCCACGAGTGAAAGATTTATAGGTATCTTGTAATAATTTTGCTTGAGCAACATTTAAGTTAAGTGAATCACGTTGGTCGTAGACGGCTTTAACTTTTTGAAATAGTGCGTCGTTTAGCAATACGTCATCGCCAGCGGCAGATAGCATAGGTGACACTTCTTTCGAGATAGCTTGAAGCTGCTCGTTGGTGTCTGCGCCTGTTAAGTTATAGAAAACGCTGGCAACTTTACTGGTTAATTCGCCTGAAAACTCCATTGCTTCAATGGTATTCGCAAAAGATGGAGCATCAGGGTTATCAATTATTGCTTGAATTTCGGCTTCATGCTGTGCAATACCGGCTTTAAAAGCGGGTAGGTAGTGTTCAGGCTTAATTTTAGAAAAATCCGGGATGCCGAAATAGGTATCGTATGGCTTAAAGAATGGGTTACTCGCGTTGTTTTCAATGATTTGCTGAGCAACAACATTTGGCGCTGTTTGGTTCTCAGTAGTGTTATTTGCGCTGCTGCATGCGCCAAGAGAAAGCGTGATTGCAATAGCTGCAACCAAAGGTTTGAGGGTTAATCCCTTCATATTTTAAATCCCCGAGTTTTGCTTGTTTTAATTTTCGCCAATATCTTTGCATTGACGTTAACGTCATTAAATATCACGGTTAGCAGTGTTAAATCTATTAAAAAACGGTATTGATTGTAACAAATGTTTTGAATGGCTGTTTTTTGTAACTTTAGTGATAAATTTTATGGCAAACTAAATCGTTTTTACAAATAATAAAATGGATGTTCATGAAACGTTTAGCCTTGCTGTTTATCGCTTTCCTCTCCCCCTCTTGCATTGCAATAGAGTCTCAATCAGACAAAGTTGCTCATTATGCTGTTGCCCAATATGCTGACGATATGGTTGCTAGCCTCGCAACCTTAGTACAGTTCAATACGGTAGCGGTTGATGGACTGACACCGGACACTAATCCAGAGTTTGTTGGATTTAAACGTGAACTGAAAAGCTTAAGTGAGGAACTAGGTTTAGATTACGTTGATCACGGCTATGTGATTTTGATTGGACTTGGCCAACAAGATGACAAACTTGGAGTGATTACCCATGGTGATGTGCAACCTGCCAATCCAGCATTGTGGCAACAAAGCCCATATTTATTGGATATGACATCCGAACCAGGAAAACTTATTGGCCGTGGCACCGAAGATGATAAAGGGCCAATCGTGACTGCCATGTATGCGATGAAATCTATTAAAGATAAACAGATAAAACTCAATAAGCGGATAGAACTAATGGTTTACATGGCAGAGGAGTCTGATTGGGAACCGCTTAAAGAGTTTTTGAAGACATTCACTCCAGCTAATATTAACATCACGATCGATGCTGAATACCCCGTTGTGACCGCCGAAAAGGGCTGGAGCAAAATCGAATTTGTGATCCCAAGTGTTGATGTGGAAGCTGCAAATAAGGGGACTGCCACTCTTGAGCGCTTCTCTGGTGGCTACTTTGGTAGCCAAGTACCTCAACAAGCTCAGGCAGAGATTAGTTTTGCAGCCGAGGGCTTAATCCAGCAGTTAAAGGTTGCAGCTAAAGCTCAATCAGCAATGACATATCGTTTTGAGCAAAATGGTTCGACAGTTGTTATTTTTGCTGATGGTAAAGCAGCCCATTCTTCAACACCTGAAGATGGTGTCAATGCAGTTACTCATTTGGCGCAGCTGCTTGCTATCCATCAGTGGCCCAAAAACACTGCATCACTTACACAGCAATTTATCCATGAAATGGTTGGCATGGGAATTTATGCAGAGCAGTTTGGTGATATTGCATATAAAGATGATTTTATGGGGCCGATGAGTTTAGCGCCTACCATCGTTAAAGCAGGTAAGCAGGGCACACAAGTAATGATTAACCTGCGTCGGCCTATAGGCAAGACGCCAGAACGACTCGACCGCCAGACTCATGAAGCACTGGAGCGTTGGCAGCAAAAACATCAAGTTAAGTTAGCAAAGGTGGAAACCTATTGGGGAAAGCCTATGGTAATGCAAGATGCGCCACATCTTAATACACTGCTCGATGTCTACTCTCATTTTACCGGGGTTAAAGATCCGCAACCGGTTGCAATTGGCGGCTCAACCAACAGTAAATTGTTTCCTAACGCATTGAGCTTTGGACCCGCTATGCCAGGTGTTGAGTATACGGGTCACACTGAAAATGAATTTATCACCTATGAGCAGTTTATGCTCAACTTGAAAATGTACAGTGCGGCTTTTGTTGAATTAGCTAAGTAACAGACGTTCTAGTAAGCAAAAGGGCTGTTAGGTTAGCCGCTAAAGATAGATTACAGTCAACGGCAGTAAAACTATTTTGCAGTTCTACTTAAAGCCTGCGGGGGAGTTAGGTATAATCCCCGCTCTTTATCGTTAACTAAGCTGCATTTGATATGTTTAACACTGAATATGTCGACAGCTGGTAATCGCTACATACGTGAGAGCGCTCGTGTCTGCTTTCGTGTTGTGCCTGAATTTGAGTTTGGTAAGTAATAGATGACAAAACAGTCCATAGAAGCAACTTCGCTGAGCATACTTGCTCTAGATACATGTACGGAGTCTTGCTCTGCTGCGTTAACCCATGATCGACAAGTGTATTGCGAGCAAGCAGATGCACCGCGCGAGCACAGCCAAAGGTTATTGCCAATGGTCAAGTCAGTGTTATCTCAAGCTGATATCAAGTTGAGTGATGTTGACTTAATCGCTTATGGTCGAGGCCCAGGCAGTTTTACCGGGATCAGGATCTGTACCAGTATCACCCAAGGTTTAGCACTGGGACAATCACTGCCTGTCATTGGGATCTCAACCCTTGCTACCATGGCACAAGCTGCCATTGAAACTGGAGCCGAACAGGTTTTAGCTGCTATTGATGCACGTATGGGAGAGGTTTATTGGGGGCAATTTGTTGCTGTTGATGGCATTGCCACTTTAGTGAACGAAGAGGTTGTTAGCGCACCAGAATCGATAGTGTTAAGCTTGGATGAAACACAAGCGATTACTGCCTGCGGTACTGGTTTTGATGCCTATCCACAAATACTGGAAATGGCTGGTGGCCTTACTGTATGTGAGCTTGCTAAATTCCCAGATGCTAAATATATGGCGATATTAGCGCAACAAGGATATCTAAATGGCTTGAGCACCAGTGTTGATGAGCTCAAGCCTGTCTATTTGCGTGATACCGTGACCTGGAAAAAGTTACCAGGAAAAGAATGATCTGAATTCATGCTGATGACGCATGAGGCAGTGATTTAATAAGTTAAGGACGATTGGATGCAAATTAATTCAAGTCAACTTACCGCTTCTAAAGTTGAAGTCAATAAGTCGATAGGAACTAATCAGCCTAATGCTGTGTTGGTTGATGCTGCCGATCCAGTGCTGCCGATCCAAGCGCAACAATCCTACCAATTTAACGAGTATAACGAAGATGAAGCGGCGCTAAAATCTCGACTAGGTGCTCATATAGAATATGAGAATGATACCCGTGGCCAGCGCGGTGCTGTCGCTGAATATCTTACTAATCAGCATGCGGCCAAGCGCGAAGAGATCCAACAGATGGTAGGCATTGATACCTATGCCTAGTCATTTGGAGCACACACTCGCTAGCGGCGCCAATCAGTCTAAAACACCAACTTCATCTGGTACCCCTAGTAGAGGCCGATTCTTTCTCGAATTATTAGTGGCTTTTCTGGTCACAAAACTACCGTTTGTGAGTGTGCCGTTTAAATGGCTCGAGAGCTATTTTCATGAGTTATCACATGGTTTAGCGACACTTTTCACCGGCGGAGCCGTTAGTCATATTCAGCTGTTTCCTAATGGAGCAGGGCTTTGCTTTAGCCAAGGTGGCTGGTCGTTAGCCATTGGCTTTGCGGGTTATTTTGGTGCAGCGTTGTGGGGCTATCTGATTTTTACATTTGCCACCTGGCCTAAGGGGATCCGTTTTAGCTTCGGCCTGTTAGGCGCGGGCGTTATCTTAACGACTTTACTATGGGCGAGAGATCTACTGACTATTTCGATTCTAGTGTCGCTCGCACTGCTATTTTTAATGCCGTTAAAGCTCAATCTTAATCGATACTTAGCTACCAGTTTACGCATTATGGGCTTAATGGTTATTTTAAATGCACTGGCAAGTCCTACCGTATTATTTGGCCTTGAAGGGCAGGGTGATGCCAATATGCTTGCACAGCAGAGTTGGATCCCTGCTTGGTTCTGGGTGCTCGTTTGGCTTGCAACGAGTGCGTTTATGCTATTTCTATGTTGGCGTAGAGTTGACCGTCAAGCAGAAAAACGCCAGCTTAAATAATATAACAAAGTGTAAATCTCTGTTTCTTAGGCTTGGATTTTAACCTATTGACTGTTAGGTTGATGCCAGCCTTTATATGGAGATATCTAATGAAAATGAATACCCTAGCCGCCAGCCTTATTCTTACTGGTGCATTTGGCCTATCAACACTAAGTGTTACTGCAGATGCACATGTTCACGAAAATGCCGCGTTAGATACCGCTGTAACGAGTGATTTTCGCCAAACTAAAAATTCAGCCCGTGATACTTACCGCCACCCTAAAGAGACCATCGAGTTTTTCGGTGTAGCGCCTTCAGATACCGTTATCGAGTTATGGCCTGGTGGAGGTTGGTATGCTGAAATCCTAGCGCCGTACCTTGCAGAGAAGGGCCACTATATTGGTGGTAACTTTAATGCTAACCCCGATGATGAAAAGCAGCGCAATGGCTACCGAGCCAAGGCGGGCAAAAAGTTTGAAAAGTGGATCGCGGATAATCAAGCTAAATTGGGTAATGCCTCCACCGTCACTTTCGACCCTCCTAGCTTTTACGCCATGGGCGATGATAATAGTGCTGACGTTGTACTGACTTTTAGAAACTTACATAACTGGGCAATGAAAGGTTATTTAGAGCCTGTATTTGATTCGGCTTATAAAGTGCTTAAATCTGGTGGTACATTTGGTATCGTTGAGCATCGAGCTAATCCGGGGATGGACGCTAAGACAGGTTATATGGATCAAGCACAGATGATAAAGCTAGCGGAAAAAGCGGGCTTTACCTTTGTTGAAAGCTCAGAGATTAATGCTAATGCCAAAGATACTAAAGATTACCCTAAGGGTGTTTGGACCTTGCCACCACGTTTAGCGCTTGATGATCAAGACAAAGAAAAGTATCTCGCAATTGGTGAAAGCGATAGAATGACGTTGAAATTCACCAAAAAATAATAAGCAATATGGATAAGTCTTGCGAGCAAGAAAATGAAATAGTCATTCAATTACCTCATATCAAATTAGCTGCAAAGTTATGGGGTTCGCAGGGCAAACCATTAATATTGGCGTTGCATGGTTGGTTAGACAACGCCAATAGTTTTCTCCCTTTGAGTCACTATTTAACTGATTATCAAATCATGGCTATCGACTGGCCTGGTCATGGCCTATCAGAGCATCGCCCTGGTAAATATCCGCTGCATTGGATTGATTACCTCTATGATTTAGATGCGCTGTTAACAGCGCTGCCTGCGCATCAACAACCCACAGCCATATTAGGACACTCTTTAGGTGGCATTATTGCATCTGCTTACACGGCTGCATTCCCAGAAAAAGTAGCAAACTTAGTGTTAGTCGAAGCGTTGTCGCCCCTCTATGAAAAAGAGAATAAAGTAAGGCAGCGTCTTAACAACAGCTTTAAATCGCACCGACGTTATCTGCAAGTTGAGGCTAAAAGCAGCAATGTTTATCGGGACATTTCCGTCGCTGTCAATGCTCGTCATAAACTTACTGCGTTAGATGTGGCATGGTGCGAAATTCTAACTCAACGCAATATGAAAAAGCTTGATTCTGGAGTAAGCTGGCGCAGTGATCCCCGCTTAAAATTAGATTCCCCATTGAGACTCGCTTATTCCCAAGTTGATGCGTTAATGCAAGCACATGAGGTCGACACATTGTTGATTCTGGGTAACCAAGGATTCTCTCAACTAAGCAGTGCCATTCCAACTGCGAAACGTTGGTTCAATCAGCTTGAAGTCGAGGAAATTGAGGGAGATCATCATCTTCACATGGGCAGTGCGAAAGCGGTTTCATTTGCCATTGATAGATTCCTTAAAGCCAAAGGCTGAAAAAGGGGCTAGGTTTTTCGTTACATATATGTGATGATAATCAAAATTTAAACGCTTGTATGATTTATTGGCGTTTCTTATAAATATAAAGATTTGACAGTGTTTAGCTTGTTTATTGGCAAGCTGCAAACGACCGTTGAGGTATTGTTTCCCTTAGGTGGAAATATTAGGAGATTTTTGTGGATCAACTTTGGATTAATAACCTGCCAGACGATGTGCCTTCTGAAATAAATGTAGAGCAATATGCTTCGTTAGTGGATCTATTTGAAACATCGGTTTCTAAATATGCTGATCAGCCTGCATTTGTGAATATGGGTGCAACGTTAACCTATCGCAAACTAGAAGAGCGCAGCCGCGCATTTGCTGCATACTTGCAAAATGAGTTGAAGCTGAGTAAAGGCGATCGTGTTGCCATTATGATGCCAAATTTATTGCAATATCCAATTGCTCTGTTTGGCATATTACGCGCAGGCATGGTTGTCGTTAACGTTAATCCGCTATACACCCCCAGAGAGCTTAAGCACCAATTGACCGACTCTGGTGCCAAAGCAATTGTGGTAGTGTCTAATTTTGCTCACACATTAGATAAAGTCGTTGCAGAGACCCCTGTTGAAAGCGTTATTTTAACCGGCTTAGGCGATCTGTTGAGCGCGCCTAAACGTACCGTGGTTAATTTTGTCGTAAAGTATATTAAGAAGATGGTGCCTAAATACCATCTTCCGCAAGCTATTTCGATGCGAAAAGCGTTATCGAAAGGGCGACGTATGCAATATGTTAAACCCGTCGTCAAAAAAGATGATTTAGCTTTCTTACAGTATACCGGCGGTACAACAGGCGTGTCGAAAGGTGCCATGCTGAGTCACGGCAACGTGGTCAGTAATTTGCTGCAAGCTGACGCGGCATATGGTTCGTTACTGGTTAACGGTAAAGAGTTCGTTGTGACGGCACTGCCGCTTTATCATATTTTCGCGTTAACAGTTAACTGCTTGTTGTTCATACACAAAGGTGCGAATAACCTGTTAATTACTAACCCAAGAGATCTGCCTGCTTTTATTAGCGAGCTAGATAAACATCCTTTCACAGCACTAACGGGTGTCAACACTCTGTTTAATGCACTGGTTAACTCTGAAGAGTTTACTAAGCTCGATTTCACCGATCTTAAATTGTCTATTGGTGGCGGTATGGCAGTGCAACGTGCAGTTGCCGATAAATGGCAAGGGATCACTAAAACGCGTTTGTTAGAGGGGTATGGTCTCACCGAAGCATCACCACTGGTGACGTGCTGTCCTTATAACCTAGAGGGTTACAATGGCTCTATTGGTTTCCCTGTTTCTAACACTGATATTCAAGTCAGAGATGAAGAGGGTAAGGTGCTTGCTCAAGGAGAGACCGGAGAGCTGTTTGCTAAAGGACCACAGGTCATGGTCGGTTACTGGAATCGACCAGAAGAGACGGCAAATGTTATCGATGAAACTGGCTACTTAGCCACGGGTGACATCGGTTATATGGATGAGAAAGGTTTCTTCTTTATTGTTGACCGTAAGAAAGACATGATTTTGGTTTCTGGCTTTAACGTTTTCCCTAACGAAGTGGAAGAAGTCGTTGCCTTGCATCCTAAAGTCATCGAAGTAGCGGCGGTTGGTGTGCCTCATGAGGTTTCAGGTGAGCTTGTAAAAGTATTTGTGGTCGCAAATGATAAATCTTTAACCAAAGAGGATATTATCAAGCATTGCCGCGAACATTTGACGGGATATAAAATCCCTAAGCTGGTAGAATTTAGAGATGAACTGCCTAAAACGAACGTAGGTAAAATTCTACGTCGTGAATTGAGAGATGAAGCTAAGAGCGATTAACTGCGATTAGTACTTTCATGAAAGAGTGGTAGTTGCCACTTTTTATAGACTAAAGCCGGCGTAAGCCGGCTTTTGCATTATTTGGTCGAGTTAAGCTTATTTCAGGATTTTGGAGAAGACTTTGTTAGCGTTTCAATATATTGACGATGATGCCAGTTTAGCGGCGCTCGTAACGCAATACCGTGAAGCCAAATTACTGGTGATTGATACTGAATTTGTCAGAACTCGTACTTATTACGCTCGTTTAGGGCTTATTCAAGCTTATGACGGCAAAACCCTCGCTCTGATCGATCCGTTAGCAGTGAGCAATCTCGACCTGTTTTGGGCTTTATTGACCGATGACAGTATCATTAAGTTACTCCATTCCTGCAGTGAAGATTTAGAAGTTTTTGCAAAAAATGGAGCTTGCCAACCCAATAAACTGTTTGATAGCCAAATTGCTGCAGGACTATGTGGCATGGGATATGGGCTAGGTTATGCAAAGTTAGTTGAGCAAACTCTGGATATAACGCTTGATAAGGGCGAGTCTCGTACCGATTGGCTAAAACGACCATTGAGCGAAGCGCAGTTAAATTACGCGGCAAACGATGTCTACTACCTGTACGAGCTGTACCCACAACTGGTTGAGAAACTACAATCGCAGGGAAGGTTAGATTGGGTCTACGAAGAGGGTGAGAGGATGACTCTGGGTCGTCTTGATGCGCCCGTTCCTGAAACAGCTTATCTAAAGGTTAAAAATGCTTTCCAGTTATTGCCGCGGCAGTTAGCAGTGTTAAAGGCGTTAGCTGATTGGCGCCTTAAACGTGCGCTAGTAAAAGATTTAGCGCTTGGATTTGTCGTCAAAGATCATGCCTTGATTGCACTCGCGAAAAAGATGCCGAAAAACAGTAATGATCTGTATAAACTCACGGAACTTACCGAGCAAGAGAAACGTATTCATGGCAGAGAGCTTGTCAAAATCATCGCTAATGTCAGTTTTGAAGAACTACCAAAAGCATTGGATGTGTTAGCGCTGAAAACAGGCTACAAAGCGGCTTTCAAAAGCATCAAACAGTGCATTGCAGAGCAAGCCGAAGCACAGAGCGTACCGATTGAACTGCTTGGGTCAAAGAAGCTGATCCATGAATATTTACAATGGGTATGGGATGGTAAAACGACAGCGAAACCGTTAATACTCAGTGGTTGGCGTGAAGCCATTGTCAGTGATGCGCTTAATGACCTTAAGCTATAACGGCTAATGGTTATTAGTGGTCGATTGAATTAAAAACACCCGCGAAAAGCGGGTGTTTTTTACTTGAATAGTGACTTAACCAGTAACTTAAAGTTAGCTCTGCTCAGGCAAAGTAACATTAAGCTCAAGTACTGATAGGTTGTCGTCATTCTGATCAAGTTGCACAGATACTTGGTCTGCACCCACTTTGACATACTTACGGATGACCTCAATGATCTCCTGCTTCATTTGCGGAAAATAATCAGGTGCATCTCTCTCTCCACGTTGGTGAGCGACAATGATCTGCAAACGTTCTTTGGCTGTTGCTGCAGTACTCGGTTTCTTCTTCGTTTTAAAATAATCAAGTAATGACATAATTAGCTACCAAAAATTCGTTTTAAGAAACCTTTCTTCTCTTCCGTAATAAATCGGAAAGGCAGTTCTGCACCCAGTAGGCGCTCGACAGCATCGCTATAAGCCATACCCGCGTCGCTCTCATTATCAATAATAACAGGTACGCCAGAGTTTGATGCTTTTAATACCGCTTGTGACTCAGGAATCACACCTAACAACGGTATAGCTAAAATCTCTTCTACATCTTCTACGCTAAGCATTTCGCCTGTTGTAACGCGGGCAGGCGAGTAACGGGTGAGTAATAGAAACTCTTGAACAGGCTCAAGTCCTTCTTCAGCTCGCTTCGACTTACTTTGCAGCATACCTAAAATACGATCTGAATCTCGAACCGAGCTAACTTCTGGGTTAGTCGTCACAATGGCCACATCGGCAAAGTAGAGCGCCATCATTGCGCCTGTTTCTATACCCGCAGGCGAATCACAAATAATATATTCGAAATCCTTTGCCAAGTTATCCAGTACCGTTCCTACCCCTTCTTTAGTTAAGGCATCTTTATCACGAGTTTGCGAAGCCGGTAGAACAAATAACTTAGGGCATCGTTTGTCTTTAATCAGTGCTTGGTTTAAGTTTGCTTCACCATTAATGACATTCACAAAGTCATAAACGACACGTCGTTCACAACCCATAATTAAATCGAGATTACGTAGGCCGATATCAAAATCAATCACTACGGTTTTATGACCTTTTAATGCGAGGCCTGTTGCAATAGCTGCACTTGAGGTTGTTTTCCCCACACCGCCTTTTCCAGACGTGACAACAATAATTTGCGCCATTTATTATTCCTTTTTATTTGCGCTCTTACAGAGGCAATGATTCAACCGTAAGCGAGTCGCCCTCTAGGCGAATACAACCACTCTGCGCGGCTTCGTTTTGCTGAAGGTGTTCAGTTAACCAGTATTGACCAGCAATCGATACCAGCTCTGCTTCAATTTTTTGTGCCACAATCACAGCATTTTTATCACCTGCGGCGCCAGCCATTGCTTTACCACGTAATGCACCATAGACATGGATACTGCCATCGGCGATAACTTCGGCGCCATTACCTACTGCGCCTATGACGATAAGATCACCATTTTTCGCATAAATCTGCTGACCAGAACGTACGTTCTGTTTAACGATTTTAGTGGTCTTTGGCATTTGAGGTTGGCTAGTCGCCGCTTTTCCCGATTTAATAATGGCTAAACCTATTGATTTGGCCATATCGTTAATAACAGGCAATGCACTGGTGATACCGACAATAATAAGTTGGCGACTGGTTAAAATCTCTTTTAAACCTAAAAGGTCGAAGTCACTGGCTTTAATTGCACTTAAATTAACCACTAAAGGCGCACCAAGAAAAAACTGAGGTGCAATCGCAAGTTTACTGTCTAACTCCGTCGCAATAACAGCCATATCTTGGCTATTAATATGCAGAACAGAAAGAGTAAAAGAGGAGCCTTTTAATTCTAGGCTGGGTGTTTGCATTCCTGTATGACTCTCTAGAAAAATTCAGCGTAATGCTGATATCCATTAAATAACGACCGAACCCTGCATTTTCGGGCAGAACGGGTATATTCCTAACAGTCCATGTTATAGTGTGCCGCATAAGCTGGCAAGTTGAATAGTCTGGAAATTGAGTCGTATATGATCTGTGCTGTGTATAAAAGTTTAAGAAAAGCGGATAGCTATCTTTTTGTTGAAAAACGTAATGAATTTGAACGAGTTCCTGAGGCATTGATGGCAATGTTTGGTGAGCCAAAATTGGTGATGATGCTACCAATTGATAAACGTGATCACCTTGGCTTTGCAGATATCAAAAAAGTAAAAACTGAATTGAATGATAAAGGATTTTATTTACAGTTACCGCCACCTGTGGTTAATTTGTTAGAACAACATAAGAAAGACATTGGTTTTAATCCCGAATAAAAGTATTTAATTTGGGGTAAGGGAATATTTATGCTACTGAGTAAGCAAGCTTTGACTTTGACCTGCGGGTTACTGCTCTCTTTTAACGCGATGGCAAGTGATACTGCTAGTGCCAGCAAAGGAAGTTTTAGTGAGTATGTCTCCCAGCTGAAAATTGAAGCTGCAGAGCAAGGTGTGGCTGAGCAGACTATTAATGATGTCTTTCCCAAAATAAAAATGTTCAAAAAGGCTGTAGCTTCAGACAAAGCACAGCCTGAAACTCAACTGACACTTGAAACTTATCTACCAAGAGTTGTTCCCGATTGGAAAGTTGAAAAAGCACGCAACCTATTCAAAACTCATCAAGTAGAACTTGAGAGGATTGGTAAATTATACGGGGTGCAGCCGCGTTTTATTGTTGCTTTATGGGGCGTAGAGTCCAATTTTGGCAAGTTAACGGGCAGTTACCCAGTATTATCAGTCACGGCTTCATTAGCTTATGAAGGACGTCGTGAAGCCTTCTTTAAGAAAGAGTTTTTCGCAGCGCTAAAAATAGCTGAAGAGCAGCAATTCACTTTTGAAGAGATGAAAGGTTCATGGGCGGGGGCGATGGGGCAAACTCAGTTTATGCCAACCTCATTTCTAGCTTATGCTCAAGATGGCGATGGTGATGGTAAAAAAGATATTTGGAACAACAGCAGCGACGCTTTTGCGTCTGCGGCTTACTATCTACAGCAAGCGGGTTGGAAAGAATCTGAAACTTGGGGACGACAAGTTAAAACGCCCAATGATTTTGACGCTAAGCTCGCCGATTTAGACGTTAAAAAGAGCTTTGCACAATGGCAAACATTAGGTGTAAGGCGATTTGACGGCAGCGACCTGCCAAATCGAGATGATATGATGATCTCAATGGTTATGCCTGATGGTGAGAAAGGACGTAAGTACTTAGTGTACGATAACTACCGCGGATTACTGCGTTGGAATAAGTCGAACTACTTTGCTATTTCAGTTACTTATCTATCAGAAAGAATTAAATACCCACCGATCGGCTAAACTTAATGTTCCAGTGTTAAGTGTCATCAGTAGCGGCTAATTAGCCGCTATTTTTTATTTAGTCAGCATTGCAGTTCAGCCTCTCTCTTCTTTCAGTCATGACCAACTGTGACTCTCACAGCTAATACAAATGAACAAAGGTGCAACGAGAGTGGTGGCTGGTGTACAATAGCGCTTCTTTTGAATCGAACCGAGTTGTAAGTTTTAGCATGGCATTTTGGAATGAAAAAACATTAGCAGAGATGAACACCACTGAGTGGGAGTCCTTGTGTGATGGGTGTGGTAAGTGTTGTCTCAACAAGTTGATCGATGATGAAACTGAACAGCTTTACTACACCAACGCAGCCTGCTTGTTATTAGATGCTAAGCAGGGTCATTGCAAGAGTTATGAACAGCGCTTTAGTTTTGTGCCTACCTGCACTAAGGTGACCATGGATAATTTAGCGATGCTAACTTGGTTACCGGATAGCTGTTCATACAGAAGGTTAAATGAAGGACGAGGGCTACCTAGTTGGCATCCTCTTAAGACTGGCTCTAAAGACGCGATGATCGAAGCTGGGATGTCGGTGGCGGGAAAAGTCACTTGCGAAACAAAAATTCGCGACATTGAAGATCATATCGTAATCTGGCCAATGAAAGATGTTGAGTGATAGCAAGCGAATAAAAAATGCCGACAAGATTAACTTGTCGGCATTTTTTATTTTACTTCAGTGACTATAAAGTACTAAAGAGGGTATTAAGCTCTTACTTTAGTCATATCAACATAAAGTTTAAGTGTTTGCCCAGGCTGAATATATTTACTTTTTTCCAGCGAGTTCCAACGAACAAGATCACTGACCTTAACATTGAATTTACTGGCTATTCTAGCGAGAGAGTCACCGCTGCGGACCTTATAGTTAACGGTACGCATCACTTCCTTTAATCCCTGATTGCTAGCAGTACTGTTGCCAGTCCAAATCACTAACTTTTGTCCGATCTGCAATGGATCTTTAGGTGCCATACTATTCCAGCTTGCAAGCTGAGAGGTTTTGACTTTGTGCTGTTTAGCTATTTTCCAGAATGAATCACCAGACTTGACCGTGTAGTTCAGCTTTTGCTGACCACGAGTCTTATTCTGTTTACGGTTTTTACGTTGGTCGGCTGAAAGTAGGTACTGATCTAAATTCTTCGCCGCAACGGGAATAAGCAGGAATTTACCCGCTACAATGGTATTGCCATTAATATCATTGACTGACTTTAACGCAGATACGGTTGTACGATAACGTTTAGCAATCAGGCCTAAGCTGTCGCCGGATTTTATCTTATAACGCTCCCAATTAAGTCTTTCATTCTTTTGAGTGTCGTTAAGAGCGATTTTAAACGCTGCGGCTTTCTCAACCGGTAACACTAAATTATGTGGTCCATCAGGAGCAGTCGCCCAGCGGTTAAAGCCAGGGTTAAGTTTATGCAACTCTGATGTAGTCATACCGGCAATATCAGCGGCTAATGCTAGATCAATTTGACTACCAATTTCGACCACTTCAATTTGTGGTTCGTTACTGATAGGCGTTAGTGTAATACCGTATTTATCGGCATTTTTGATCACATCAGCAAGCGCCAAAAGCTGTGGTACATAGCGCTCGGTTTCACGTGGCAGGTTTAGGTGCCAAAAGTCAGTTGGTATGCCTTTACGCTTGTTTCGCTTAGCAGCATTAATGACTCGACCTTCACCGGTATTGTAAGCTGCAATGGCATATAACCAGTTGTCGCCGGTTTTGTCGTACAAATATTCAAGCATATCGAGTGCTGCAACGGTTGCAGCTGGTACATCTCTGCGGCCGTCATACCACCAGTTCATCTGCAGGCCAAAGTGACGTGCCATTGGTGAGGTAAATTGCCATAAACCAGATGCTGCGCCATGTGAGTAGGCAAATGGGTCAAATGCGCTTTCTACAATCGGTAATAATGCCAATTCTATTGGCAGGTTGCGTTTCTCTAACTCTTCGACAATTAAGTACATGAAAGGCGTAGCACGCTCTGAAACACGTATTAGATGTTGCGGGTGCTTGATATACCAATCTCGGTACTGTCTAACCAATTTTTCATCTGGAATATCCATCTTAAGTTCTAGACGAATACGCTCCCAGATATCAGTCACCTCGACAACTTCGGCGACTTGGGGCTTAACGGGTTCTTTGGTGACTTTTTCTGCGACAACAGGTGTTGATTTAGGTCCTTCTGAAGTCGTTTGGTTGCTTAAGTTTTGGCAACCAGTCAGCAGGGCAATCCCCCCTGCGACAAATAAAATGGGTACGCGCATCTAAAATGTGTGTCCTTTATTTAGGCCCAAAAAAACCAGACTGTATCTGGCTTAGCGGCACTGGATTAGCGAGACATTGTAGAGTATTTTTTAGAAATTGTCTTTCCATTGACGCAGAAGTGCAAAGCATTTCACAGCATCGTTTATAGGTTGTTGGAATTGCTCAGCTAAAGATTGTTGAATTTCTGTGCTATGGCCACGTAAAAAAGGGTTTATCGCTCTTTCTTGGGCTATAGACGATGGCAAAGTCGGTGTATTACTTGCTCTTAGTTGCTCTGAATGGTGAGTGTACTGTTGAAGTTGTACGTTGTTAGGGTCTACTCGATTCGCAAAACGAAGATTCGCCAAAGTGTATTCATGGGTACAATATACTTTTTTATCGTCTCCTACTTGCGCCAGTCGTGTTAGCGATGTCAGCATTTGCTGTGGCGTTCCTTCAAACAAACGGCCACAACCCGCGCTGAAAAGCGTATCGCCGCAAAAAAGTGCATCTTCTATTACATAGGCAATATGGCCCAATGTGTGTCCTGGCACTTCAATCACTTCTGCTTTAAGGTCAATACCTTGTAGTGTTATGCTTGCACAAGCTTGTAGCGGGTTATTAACCCCTTCAATATTTTCCAGTGAAGGCCCATAAACTGGGGTATTACTGCCATAATAGCTTAGGAGCTTGGCGATACCACCTGTGTGGTCATGATGGTGATGAGTGATAAGCACTCCAAGAAGCGGGATCTGTTTATCGCTCAAGAACTTAATCACCACATCGGCATCACCTGGATCAACAACATAAGCACCATCAATATTTGGGACTTGTATAGCCCATATATAGTTATCATCAAAGGCAGGTAATGGTGTGACAGTTAACATAATCAGTCCTAATAATTTGAGCGCTAAAACAAGTTTACTTAGAATAGCTATTGTTTGTACATGGCTTTCGTTATTAAAGTAGAGCATCAGCAACTTAGGAGATAACATTGACTCATTCAGGTGTTCCGCTAAAACCCTATCATTGGTCAGAATTACCAAATGGTCCGGTGATCCGTGAAAGTATTGAAGAAACGATGTTTTCCTGGTGGCCGAGAGTATTCGGCTATTACATGCTAAGCCTTGGACCATTGAGTGCAAAGATTGATAAAACAGGCGTTGGAGTGAGTTGTCACTACTCTTTGTTCGATGAACCTGAAGCAGACATTCTGGCCGATTACAGTCAGCTGCCGATCCAAAACGCCAGTGTCGATGCCGTGGTAATGAATTTTTTACTGGAGTTTGAAACCGATCCCTATCGTTTGTTGCGCGAAGTCGATCGGGTGTTGATCTCGGGTGGCCACCTTATTATTGCTGGATTTAACCCGTTAAGTCCGATGTTTATCGGAAAAGTGCTGCCAAAATACCAGCAAGAGATCCCTTGGAATGGTCGCTTCTTTATGCCATCTCGAGTTAAAGATTGGTTAGGCCTTTTGGGTTACCAAGTGGTAGCGGACGAGCGTTTGTTACATCATCATCTGCTCAAAGAGCTTAAAACAGACAGTATATGGTCTCATGCGTTAAAGTCGTGGTTACCCAGTAGTGGCAGTGTCTATGTGTTGGTGGCAAGAAAGCTTGAAACACCGCTAACCCCAGTTCGAGCCAAGCGCAAAGTTAAACAGCCAAATTGGTCAACAGCCCCAACAGCTGGGCGCACCGGACATACTTCTCAATCTTCAAAATAATGGGCTTAAACTATTAATGCGTATTACCTTAAAACAACTCGCCATCTTTGAAGCCGTAGCTCGCAGTGGCCAAGTGGCAAAAGCTGCTGAAATGGTTAACCTGTCATCTCCAGCTGCCTCGATGGCGCTATCTGAACTAGAGAAACAGCTTGATGCTCGCTTATTCGAGCGAATTGGCAACCGACTCCGATTGAACTCCCAAGGCAGTATGTTGTTACCATTGGCGACTGACGCATTGCAAAAAATTGATCAAATAGAGCATGCATTTTCGCCAGCAGGCAGTGAGCTTGGTGGCGATCTTAATGTGAGTGCTAGCTCCACTATAGGTAACTATTTATTGGCAAAAAGCGCAGTGGCATTTTGTCAGCAACATACCAATACATTGGTTAATGTTGATATTGATAACAGCCAAGCGGTTATTAATGCTGTGCTCGAATTTAGAAGTGAAATGGGCTTTATTGAAGGACAATGTCTCGATAGTCGCATTGCCGTCGAAGCGTGGCATAAAGACTGTTTACTTATTTTCTGTCATCCTGCACACCCATTAGCGGGCAAAACCGTGAGCCCTAAAGCGTTGACAGGTCAACCTTGGGTCATGAGAGAAGAGGGCTCGGGTACCCGAGATTACTTTGTTAATGCTGCCAATATGCTTGATATGCAGCCGCAAGAAAAGTTTCGCTTCTCAACCCCTGACGCCATTAAGCAGGCCGTTAAACAGGGAGCTGGCTTAGGCGTGTTGTCAGAGTTAACGCTGGAGAAAGAGATCAGTCGTAAAGAGCTGGCAGTCATCAATGTAGAAGGATTACTGCTTGAACGAAAATTCTACAAGATCCACCATAAGAGTCGAAATTTTACCGCTATTGGCGCAGCGTTCATCGCTTTTTGCCAAGATTTTTTAAACACCGATAGCTAGGGGCTGTTGATCTTTCGAGCTTAGTTTTTGTTCGAATTCAATTATTTTAGTACAAGGCTTGAGCGATGATGCTTAGCTGGCTAAGCGAAAAGCTCGTAACGCACTCTTGTCATAAAAGAATAAAAGAATTGAAACGAACCCGAAGGGCCGCGCTTCTTGGCTATTTTGACTGTGTTGTAGGTTATTTGTGGAGAATGACTAAACGACATAGCCTCCGCCTTGTCAAAATAGCCAATAAACTGCGGCAAAAACAACCGTGAAAGGTCAACAGCCCCTAATAGCCTTATAGTCAATTAGCCTTGTTGCGCGAGGTAGCCACAGTCTTCTTGAGTTGGCTTTTTCTCTGCAGCTTGGCGCGCTAAATCATCACAGCGTTCATTCTCAACATGCCCTGCATGACCTTTAACCCAGCGCCAATCAATTTGGTGCCGCTGCGAAACAGCATCAAGACGCTGCCATAAATCGACATTTTTTACTGCTTGCTTGGTGGATGTTACCCAGCCATTGCGTTTCCAGCCGTGGATCCATTGTGTGATCCCTTGGCGCATATATTGGCTATCGCTAGTTAATATCACTTGGCAGGGGACTTTTAGCGCCTCTAATGCCACAATGGGAGCGAGCATCTCCATGCGGTTATTAGTAGTCAATGCAAAACCATCGGCGAGTTCATGAGTATGTTTTTTGTACTTCATTACAATGCCGTAGCCCCCAGGCCCTGGGTTTCCTAAGCAAGAACCGTCGGTAAAGATAGAGATCTGTTTCAGTCCAGTCATCAAGTTGGTACCATAGCTAAAGTGCTGGGCGAGTATACCCAAAAATTTAACTGAGAAATGCATTAATTCACATGAACATTATTTCAAGCGCTAAACGCCAAATTATTCTCGATACCGAAACCACAGGTATGAACCAATCTAGTGGCCCTATCTATCTTGGCCATCGAATTATTGAGATTGGTTGTGTTGAAGTGGTAAACCGCAAGCTAACCGGGCGCCATTACCACGAATATATCAATCCGCTACAGCCTATTGACGAAGAAGCGATTGAAGTTCACGGGATCACCAATGAATTTGTCGCAGACAAACCCAAGTTTCATCAAATAGCGCAAAGTTTTATTGAGTTTATTGATGGCGCTGAAATAGTGGCACATAACGCAAACTTCGACGTTAGCTTTATGGATCATGAGTTTTCGATGTTGCAACCCATAGGACCGAAGACTGCCGAAATATGTCAAATACTCGATTCTCTGGCCATCGCCAAGCACCTTCATCCTGGACAGAAAAATAACCTAGATGCTTTGTGTAAGCGTTACGGTATTGATAACTCTCGCCGCGATCTTCACGGCGCATTATTGGATGCCGAGATCTTAGCTGACGTTTACCTCATCATGACGGGTGGGCAAACTAAGTTTAATCTATCAAGTGAAAAAGCGGGTCAAGAGGGCGGTGGTATAAATCGACTCCCTAAAGATAGAGCAAAACTTAAAGTGATCAGCGCATCGGCCGATGAACTAACTAGACATGAAGAGCGACTCGACTTAGTTGCTAAATCTGGGCAGTGTATCTGGCGAGGATAGATTTTTATCTATGATTAAACGCGTAACAACATGTGTGGCGGCAATACTTATTGGGCTCCTGCTAAGCCGTATTGCCAGTGCTGAGGTCATGCTGTCATCTCAAGCTTCTGAATTAAAAAATCGCTTTAGAATTGACCATATGGTCGATAGTGTCACCTTGCTTATTCAACGCGAGTACGGCAGTGCACCTGTGATTGTGGTTCAGCCTGATGGCAGTAAATGGTACGCCAGTCGTCACCCTGAATCTGTAAAGTGGATGGATGGATTAACGGGCGATATGATCACCATTGAAAATCCAATGCCAGGGCCGTGGCAGCTTATTGGTAGGGTGGTAGAAGGGTCAGTTATTGATAAAATCTCCAAACTTTCCATTGATGTCGATCCTATCCCGCAACCGCTCTACCAAGGCGAACGTCTAAAGTTAACGACTCGTTTGATTGGTGATGATGAAAAAGTACGCTTACCAGGTTTAGATTATCTGATGAGCTGGACGGCGAAATTTATCAGCGATAACAATCCCGGTGATGAAAACTTTGCGGCTGGCAGTTTTGTTGTTGGTAACTATCGGGACAACGGTGAAAAGCTTGATGAAACGCCAGATGACGGGGTTTTTACCAGTAAAATAAACCTAACCCAAGCTTGGGGCGGTTATACCTTACAGGTAGACGCTAAGAACGCCGTGCTTGAGCGTCAATATTCTGAAGCATTTACTTTATCGACACGACCGATTGATGTTGAAATTGTCGCGTCTGAAAGTGCAAAATCTGGGCGATGGGATCTGCACCTAACCGTCGATGACAATGAGTTGTTGTTATCGCAGACCCACATAGAAGCAGAAATAATGGGCCCTGCTGGAATGCGGTTGTTAGAAACGATATCAAATATTACTGAAGCAGATAGTCGATTTCAATTAAAGCCTGTGAATGACTTTGGTAGTTATCGAATCAAGCTAACGGCGGTGAGTACCACAAAAGCAGGACGCGAAATTTATCTGACCTTGCCGGAGCTGTTTTTTAACTTTGTTAAACCGCCAGAGCCGCCGCCCTCAAAAGAGGAACTCGCAGAAAAGGCAGAACTGCAAGCCAAGAAGGCTGAAGATTCAGCAAAACAAGATGCTATGTTTTGGTTGATTACTATCAATGCGGTTCTACTTATTTTGGGTATGTTGATTTTATTGTTTGTCCGTAAACGCAGCAACTTGAAAAAGGCATTAGCAGCCACTCAAGCAAGAATTGATAAAGAGGCCCGTCAACAGAAGATAACCATGGAGCTTGATGAGATTGATCTGATGATGCCGGAAGATTTTGATGATCCGAAAGCGGGAAACTAACCCACAAATCGTGATTGTTGTACGTTAAATATCAAAATTGAGTATTTTTTAGCTGGTTAGTAATGTTTGCTGCAAAAACTTATTGACGGCGTTTAACAGTCTACGTATTATTCATCGCACTTGATGTGGAGCGGTAGTTCAGTTGGTTAGAATACCGGCCTGTCACGCCGGGGGTCGCGAGTTCGAGTCTCGTCCGTTCCGCCAATCAAGTGCTAAAATTTAAACTATTTGTTAGTGAC
>NZ_BPEW01000045.1 GCF_019654975.1 Shewanella sp. c952 | reverse complement strand
CTAATAACGATAAATCCCTAGTGCTCTGCACTAGGGATTTTTTCGTTTATCAGCTTTTGAATTACTGACTCGAACATGGGGAAATTGAAAGCGCATGCGAAGCATGCATCATTACATGTGATAGTAGGGCGAAGTGAGTGCGTTTATGAAGCGTAGCTTCATGCACTTATGTAGCGCGGAGAGCTCGCTCGAAGCTGGCCATTTCCAGGCGCCTATTTAGTATCAAAGCCCGCTATTATATAGCGGGCTTTTTTACGTCTGTAAATTGAGTCAATTAATCATTTTGCTATAGCGCTTAGGGCTGCAGTGATTACGGTGTGATGCGACAAGATTATTTTTAGGTAGCTTCTTTACTTAATTAGGTATAAATGGCTAGTTCGACGTCAACCCGCCGCTGAGCGCTATCCCCGGCTTCGTAACAAGTTACTTGCGCTACTAGGCCCATGAATGCGCTGGATTCAAATCTGGACTTCTTCGCCCCCATGTATCCCCTGCGGGGATAATAGAGAGTAGGTCATTAGCTGGGCCTACGATTTGTGATTGAGGCGTTATCGCTAATGGCATATTAGTGGGTTATTTGAGGCTTTGGTGGCTCTGGCATGGCTTGGCACATATCTTCAAAAAGTGAAAAAAGCTCAGTTAGTACCATTTGCAGCTGTGTTTCGTTATAACAATATGGCTGCTGAACAACATTTCGTTCTTCCCAGCTCATAGATCCCCCGCTAGATAATCGCTGTGCGGCCGAAAGCTCATGAAAATTACCGCCACCAACCCAGGAGTGGTCATTATTATCTCGAAATAAATTAAACCAGAATGTAACCTTTTGCTTTATTTCAAATTTAATGTGCATATGTGAATATTCGAAATCCTCGCGATACAGAGTAAAACTCCCTCCAAAGTTGGGGTCGTAGTCAATTGGATACGGAAAGCCTGAGACTAACTCTATTTGTTTTTCTAGTGATACTTTAGCGCTAGATTTACCGGGTAATTTAGGAAATTGCTTAAGTAGCGCTGAATAGCGCTCAGAGAAGTTCACCTGCTTGGCAATGGTGCTTACAGGTTCAGGGATTTGTGTTAATAAAACCTTACAATCCAACTGAGTAAATGATTTTTGCGGGAAACCTGGCGGCTCGGGCATGGCTTGACACAGGTCGTCAAACAGTGAAAACAGTTCAGTCAACACAGTTTGTAGTTGCGCTTCGCTGTAACACCAAGGCTGTTGCTGCACGCGCCAGTCATCCCAACAAATATCATCTCCTCTCGATAGACGCTCAGCCACCGCCAGCTGCTGATAACTGCCGCCGCCAATGCGAGTGTCATCGCGCCATAAATCAAAATTAAAAACCACCCATTGGCGCATCTCAATCATTAGACGCATATGCGGATAGGCGAATTTTTTTTTGTTGAGCATAAAGTAGCCTCCCTCCCCCTTGTAATAGCGAATAGGGTAGGAAAAAGCGGTCACTAAATCGATTTTGGTGTCTAACGCCACGTTAGGGTTAAAATCCCCGGGCAGCTTTGGAAACTGCTCAAGCAGGGCATAATAGCGTTCAGCAAAGTTCACCTGTTTAGCAATGGCAATCACCGGTTCAGTCACCTCGCTTAACATAAACTCGCGCTGCAGCTGAGTTAACGGCTCATGTGGCATATTAATGACCTCTTTAATAATACGAATTAGGGTTGCCAGCCTGCTGGCGGCTCAGCTTGAAATCTTAACTCAACCTCTTTATTGGCAGCAATGCTTTGAAACTGCTAATTATTCATCATCTGTTTGGGAGATATTTGCGGGATATGACGAGAGCCACAAGCTTTTTTGATTGAACGGTGTTATTGAGGTTCACAGGGGAAATCAACCTCAGTAGTTGCTGTTACTTCAATGCTTTACTAGACGTGCAAAGGCCTTGGAACTGCAGCTATTTAATGAGTGCTATCAATCGAAAAAAAAGAAGTAGGCTAGCAGTAAGAAAGACAGTAGAGCGCCTCCAATGACAGGGTAAATGAGGTAGCTGTCGCTCGATCTGCGTGCTCGCTTAAAGCATAAATTGACTAAAAGAAAATTAAACAATGTCACCATGATAGAAGCGGCCACGCCTTGCTTAAAGGGCATATCTTTAAGTTCAGTGGTTAAATACAATAGGATAAACCAATCAAGTAGTATCAAATACAGAAAGAGCTTTTGTAGACCATCCGGGCCTTTTCGCTCATATGATGAAGCCATTACTATCTCCCTACTGTCGACGATACTCATTCTGTATTACACTGATTTTTCACTTAAAAATTTTACTTTACGAATAATGCTCAAGGTCTTTTGTTGATCTTCTATGGCCCATCTGGCGCCAATAAAATTGAGCTTTTCGTTAATGCTATGCACTCGCATTATTATGATGGGTATCAACTCATCATCGACGGCGATTGATACCTGTTGATTAGGCGATAGTTTGCTGCGACTTATCATCCCAACCCCGCCTAGGCCTATATCTTTTATATTGGCAATACCGATAGGTCTTGTGCTGCGCCATGTTTGTTTGAACAGCGATACTGTAACGCCATCACATGCTAGCTCGATCTTTTTGTCATGGTCTTCTCGCAATGAGTGCCTTGTATGCTGGCGACTATCAATACCCAACTCTGGTTTTGTCGGTTGTTGAGTTGCGGGTATAAATTCACCGTGCTGTATTAAAGGGTCATCCACAGTTAGCGATATCTCATTCTGGGTTTGTTTGCCTCGGCAACTTGCTTAGCATGGTCTATTTCAGCGTCTGATTTAGGTTGTTCACTGGCGATCCCCATCATCTGTCGTAATTGAGTTTCAGCTGTTGAGGTCATCACTAGCATCTCAATTCTTCTATTGGCTGCAGCTGCTGGATCGTCAACGATATAAGGCGCTTGATCTGCCATCCCTGTGACTTGGATGACTTGGTCACGTTGTACACCTGAATATTCCAATACGCGACGGGCAAGTAATGCTCGTTTACTTGAAAGCTCCCAGTTGGTAAATGTCTTTCCCGCATAAGGGCTTGAGTCTGTATGGCCTGAAATACTCATTTTGTTGTCAACTTTACCAAGCACTGGTCCTAAGGCCATGAGCAGATCTTCAAAGTAGGGCTTCATATTTGAACTGCCACGGGTAAACATGAATTGGTTGACGTTATCATGCATTAAAATTCTAATGCCCTGTGGCACAACTTGAAGTTCTACATTGGCATTCATGCTGACATCGGTAATGACTTGCTCTATCTCTCTCGCTAAAAACTCTAATTGGGCCTGTGTTTCAAACTTTCCAGGCACTAATGAGTTGAGCTCGGGGCCGATACCAGCTTTTACGTTATCTTTTCCCAAGGGAATATGATTGTGCATTGCAGGACCACTGCGATCGACACCGGTAGCGGTTGCAGGTAAAACAGCTTGCTGAAGCGCTATATTCCCCTGAAAATCAATCAGTGAAGGGGAGCGGGTCAGATCAAACGGGTTAATAGACCCAGTTGAATACAGATCGCCCTTTAAGTACTGAACAATCATGGTTCTTTCTTGCTGATCGGCTATTTGCATAATCCACAACACCATGAATAGTGCCATCATTGCCAGTGTGAAATCAGCAAAGGCGACTTTCCAAGCGCCGCCGTGACCAGGCTTAGCTTTGGTTCTCTTTTTACGCCGAATAACAATGGGTTCAGGACGAGTAGCCATTAGCTTTGTTGCTCCACCATCCAGCGTTCTAACTCGATAAATGTGGGACGGTTTTCACTCTGAATCTGTTTTCGACCGGCATCTATTGCTAGCATTGGAGGTTTGCCTTTGGCGAAGGAGGATAGCATAGCTGCAACACACCTAAGCTGTGCTGACTTACGTTCAACTAAATGTTCTAGTGCCTTAGACAACGGGTCGAACAGGCAATAACAGGCAAAAATTCCGATAAATGTGCCCACAAGCGCTGCTGCTACTTTGACACCTATCATGGTTATTGGGCCGTCAATATTGGACATGGTGATGATGATCCCCATTACGGCAGCCAAAATACCAAAGCCCGGCATGGCTTCTGCCACTTTATTTAGCGCAAGTGATGGACGCATCCAATCCTCTTCCATACGATGGATCTCTTCATCCAATATATGTTCAAGGTCATGGGCGGAGAGTTTACCGATAGACTGTAGACGTAAATTATCGATAAGAAATTGCAGTACCGTTGGGTGTTCTAACACTGTGGGGTACATGAGAAATAGCGAGCTTTCTCTCGGCTTTTCCACATGGTCATCAAGCACTTTAAGTCCTTGAGATTGGATTTGAGCCATTAACATACCCATCAAGCCAAACAGTTGGGGATAAAGCTCAGGGTCCTCTTTTTCGACTCTGACTAACTCTTTTACTTGGTCAAGCATCTCCACTAGGACGGGTTTAGGGTTAGCGATAATGAGTGCACCCATACCTGCACCAAATATGATCAGTATCTCTGCTGGTTGCCATAGGGAGGCTAAGGTTCCTCCTGCCCAGACATATCCACCAAAAACTGAAAAAAGAATGATCATTAGCCCTAAAAGTTTGCTCATACTACCTCACCTGCTTACCGATCCCATTGTTGGTATATTTTCTGAAGTTGCTTTACTGCTTGTTTATGCAACTGACAGATCCGAGTTTCTGTTAATCCCAACGTGGCGGCTATTTCTTTTAAATTGAGTTCATGTTGATAGTAAAGCGACAGAATTACCTGTTCTCTTTTGTTTAATTTCGAAATTGCTTGGAATAAAGTTTCTTTGGCGGATATTTGTTCAAATACATCTCGTTTATCTTCAAAATGTCCGCCATCACTAATCAATTCATCTAGGCTTCGCATCGACTCTGATTGAGAGGCATGCAGACGCTTGCGGTAGTCTTCTTGATTGAGTCCCATAGCTTGGGCGACTTCATTGTCGCTCGGCGCTCGTTCAAGCATTTTGGTGAGTTTGCGAACGGTATCATTAAGTTCGTGGGCCTGTTGTCTCACGGGTCGAGGACGCCAATCTTGGCGACGCAACTCGTCGAGTATGGCGCCTCTAATTCGCTGACCAGCATATGAGATGAAACCGTTGTCATATTCACCTGGATAGCGCCTTGCGGACTCTAACAACGCCATCATGCCTATTTGCTCCATATCTTCGATAGCCAAAACTGATCCGCAATGGCTACGAAGTTGAGAAACAGAGCGTTTTACTAGCGGAAGGTACTGCATCATCACTTGGCTTTCGGACAGGCGATTAACCGTGGGTTCTTCTGCTGTTGTTTGGTAAGCGACTTGTGCAGCGTTCATAACATAGCCCTCCTATTGAATGACCATCCGAGTGAACAACACGTCATCAAGCTCAATACTGAATTCATTTTCTGCAAGCACATTGGTTAGCAACAGGTGCGCCTCTTTTTGTAATGATTCAAACTGTTGAGCGTCGTTGAGTTCGTTGAAATGTTTTTTGGAGAACATTTTCATCAGCGAATTACGGATCACCGGATCTGCCTGCTTGATCGTAGTTTCGACATTTTTAGAGCGGCTTTTGAAGGCCATTTCAAGTAACAAGTAATGAGGATAATCATCTCCAGGTACTGAGATGACAAACTTGTCTAATGGATAAAACTTAGCTGAGATAACTTCATCTTCGGCGGCTGAAAATGGCCCTCCTATGATTGTTGGCGATTGCCAACCAGCCCAAAACACAGCGCCACTCCAGATGGTGATGAATAGTAGAATTGTTATTTTTTTCGTATTTGAATTACTAAATGCCATGAGTGTTTCCTAAGTTATGCCAATAGATCGACTTCATCTTGCTGTGAAAGGCTATCAACTGAGCTATCGGTATTTGAGAGGGGTGCCGCTGCAATCGTTGTGGTATGCGGTTGTTGGTTGTGTTTCTTTTGCTCACCTTCTTGATTGATATCGACATCAATTTGGCCGCCATGATCCATGGCTAATTCATTGCGTAACCTGTCTAATCCCATTAACAGAGCATCACGAACAGCGGGGTTAGCGGCATGCATTTGAATATGCAGTCTGTCACCGTCTAAGCGTATATTGAGCTCTACCTTGCCAAGCTCAGGTGGATCTAATCTAAGTTCAGCCTGTTTAATCTGCTGATCAATTTGAAAGCGTAACTGTTCACGCAGTGGAGAGAGCATCTCTTGGGCTTGCTGCATCATAGGAGCGGCTTGAGAGACTGAAACCGGCCCCCATTGGGCAACGGTTGCTTGATTTCTAGAGGCGCCGCCAACGACATGCTGGCTAGATTCTAGCGCTTCACTGGCCAGTGCATCGCGAGTCAAGGCTGCGATGGCAGGCTGAGTGGTCGCGGTGGCTTGAAATGCATTCTGTATCATTGATGGGGTCGACTTTAAGCCGCCATTTTGCATTGGCTGAGGTGAATAACTCTGTTGCGATAGTTGCGGTAACGAAGATGCGGTTTGACCGACATTAACGCTGGTCGTGCTAGTTGCTGCTGACTGAGCATCACTCGACTTTGAAATAGGCCCCATCACTACAGGGTTTAGAGCGGCTTTGATGTCAGGGCTTTGCTGTTGCAGCGCCGAGTTAGTTGCAACGGCACTGTCCGCGCTAAAAGATCGAACTATCGTTGTTTCGCTGTTATTGATTGAGGTGCCGGTGCTTGCCATCGCTGTGGTTTGATGAGCTGTATTGAGGCTTTGCGCCGCAACCATAGCAAAAGACAGAACATCATTATGCTCGCTCCCCTCTGGGTTATCGTTTGCCACACTATGCATCTTGTTTGTTGTGGCCAAAGGCGAAGCTGCGGCACTGCCCTGTGTTAACGGGCTATTTAATGCTGTATAAGGGCTAATCATAATCTTCTCCGCTCAATTGAGTCAGTTGATAAGCGGCTAGCCCATCTTGTTGTTGCTGAAATTGACTCATCTCAATCGCCAGTTTCGCTTTAGCTTGTTCTAACTGCTTAACCACTGCTTGATGGACTGCAGCCAGTGATTTTCGGGCGAGGAGCTGCTGCCTATTACTCGGCTTTCCCGCAGCTGTTAACGCTGAAATCATCTTGGTATTCACCTTTTCAAGTGCTTGCCAGTCTTCGGCTTTAGCGTGAAATTGGAGTGCCTTCTCAAAGTAAAGCCATTGCTTAATTGAGGTTGGTCCAACCTTCTCTGACATTGGTTATTACCTTTGTTATTGGCGCTAGCGCCTCGATACTATTCTCTACGCTGGCAGTCACGAGTTGACGGCTGCAGTAGTCATACAGGCGGTTGAGCCCAGCGGCGACTTCGCCGCCACTTTCAAGATCTAACATTGAGTCGAGTCCGTGAACGATGTTGAGGCACTTATTGATACTTTGCCCCTTGTCCTCATAGCTGCGGCGTTGCATAAATCCGCTGGCTCTTTCGATCTCTTCTAAGAGTCCGTCCAGCAGCATTCGCACCATTTCATGTGGGTTTGCTGCAGCGGCTCTCGCATCGAGTGAGGTCTGTTTGTAAGCATTAAACGGATCGTGCTCATTCAACATTTGTTAGGCTTCCTTAATAAAACAGCGCGCTGGCTGAATTAAGTTGGTTAATGGTGTTTTCCATTGCGGTAAATTGAGATAGATAGATTTGATAGCGCTGTTGCATTTGATAGTCATGTCTAGACATGCTGTCTTCGACTCTATCGATCTGTTTGTCTAGGTTGCTCTGTTTTAGATCTAAGTAACCACTAGACTTAGTGAATGGGTCGATAATGGTGTCAATTCGATCGACATAACTGCCGCTGGCGGTGAACATCTCTTTTATCGCATCGGGATCATCTTTGAGTGCTTGGCTAAGTTTGTCTTCATCAATACTTAGCTTGCCGTCGCGGGTCATCTCGATACCTACGTCAGACAAACGCATGCCATTAGGCGCGGCTTCAAATACGCTATTGCGCATACTGTTTTGCAGCATTCTTAAGCTGGAGTCGCCCTTTAATACCCCAAGTTGATCTTCTGTGATTGAAGAGGGAGCATCTTCATCGTCGTCATCTTTATCCTTGTCATCGTCCTCTTTATCTTTGTTGCTTTCATCAACAACTGAGCTTCCCATGGAGCGTGTGAGTTGGTTGATTTGCTCCATTAGCTCATTGAAAGAGTCAACAAAGTCTTCGACCGCTTGCTCACTAGAGCTGGAGTCGGATTCAATTTTAATGGTGCTGCTATCACCGATTGCGTGGGCCTGATTTAACTCAATAGACACACCATCAATAACATTACCCAAATAATTACTACTGCTGGTTATATCAATGCCGTTTAGAGTGACTTCGGCATCTTGAGCTGCTTTTCTTTCGGTCATGCCCCAGTCGACACCATCCATTTTGACATCGACACTATTGACGGCTCCTGACTCTTTGGATGTCATCATCAGCTCTACTTGGCCGCCGGTTCTGACTAATGAAGCTTGTACTCCTGGATTGTCAGCATGGTTGTTGATTGCATCTCTAAGGTCGGCGACGGTGCGAGTACCATCAGCATTAAGTACTGCCATATCAATATCGATGCTATCTGCCGCATTGGGCCCAACTTGAATACTTAGTACGCCTGTAGTGGGCAGCACCTCGGTTTCACTGGCAAAACTTTTGGACAGTTGGTGAGATTGCGCCAGCTGCTTAACATAAAGATCGTAAGTGCCTGCAGGTGCATCGCTATCGACTGTAATTGAGGCACTTTCATCACTGATTGATGAGGTTTTACTTTCGAAAGCATCCCCATTAATCGCTTCAAGTTTACTGGTCATTCTTTTAAGGCTACTTTCTAAGATGTCATATGCGTCAAGTTGATTTTGATGCTTGGTCATACTGGTTTTAAAAAGTTGATCTTTGCCCATGCGCTCAGCCGATATAAGCTGCTCTGCAAATGTTGCTGCACTCATTCCTGAAATCATTACGCTCCTCCAATCTAACTGGTATGGCAATGTTTGTGCCAAAGGTTAATCGTATGTTTTTAAAAGGTTTTAAAATATGTTCAATGTGCTGAAAGCGAATGTATTTCCGTTGTTCGTGACACTAGGGAAGCTATACTTCCGCTTTTAAAATCGCTTTAAAGAGCCAATCGTATAGTGTTAATAAGGCGACATTAGTGGGGCGGTTCTGAAGAGGGAGCTCAAATAAAAAAAGGGCCAAAAGGCCCTTTGAAGAAAATTGGGAGGGAGGAAGATTTAGCCCAATAGACCCATAACCAAACCAGTGTTTTGGTTGGCAGAAGACAGGATGTTTGTACCTGCTTGTACTAATAGTTGGTTTTTGGTCATGTTGGCAGATTCAACAGCGAAATCAGCATCCATGATGCGGCCAGCAGCGGCTTTAGTGTTTTCAGTCACGTTAGCAAGGTTAGAACCTGTGTGACCTAGACGGTTGATGTTTGCACCTAGTGTAGAGCGCTGTGTGCCCACTTTGTCGATAAAGGTATCAATCTTATCGATAGCACCTTTAGCTGCACCAGCAGCTGAAATATCATCAGTTACACCAGCAAGGTCTGCTTTAGCTACAGTAACTGAAAGTTGTTCAGTTGCGCCTGCACCAATTTGGAATTCAACACCAGCACTCAATGTATCAAACAGTTTGTTGCCTGAGTATTCAGTGTTATCAACAATACGAGTGATCTCTTTAGTAAGCTCTTGGAATTCAGCGTTAATTGCTTTCAAATCTTCAGCAGAGTTCACGCCGTTAGCTGCTTGAGTTGCAAGCTCTTTTTGACGGTTAGCGATTGTTGATAACTCATCGAGTGCGCCATCAGCAGTTTGTAGCATTGAAGTTGCATCGTTGACGTTACGGCTAGCCGTTTCCATGCCTGTTACGTTGGCATTTAGGCGAGTTGCGATTTGAAGACCAGCAGCATCATCAGCTGCACTATTGATACGTAGACCAGTCGATAGACGCTCCATAGCGTTGCTTAGTAAGTCATTGTTTTTAGTTACAGAGTTTTGAGAAACCAGTGAAGCATAGTTAGTATGAACTGATAACATAGTGTATTCCTTTAGGCATTCGAAGAATTATTGTGTGTCACAATTGATAAAACGACAGCCAAAATCAAAACTGAAAATCCAGATAAAATTTATTCAACTGTATTCATTTAAGCTATTGAAAATATGAGTTAATTATTTTTGATCTTTTTTATGTTTTAGCTGAAATTTGCGCTTAAATTACTTTAGAAAAACCCATACAGAGTCGCCTTTTTATAGCATCTTGAAATGAAAAGAGGCTGATCATGGAAAAGTCACTTGTTAGACCCAGTTTTGTTACTCAATTTAATTGTATCGGTAGTGAGTGTGAAGACAGCTGCTGTTATGGTTGGAATATCTATATTGATAAGCAAAGTTACAAGAAGACCCTCGCTAATTCTGAGTTAAAAGTACTAGCGCAAAAGGCGTTAAAAAAAGTTAAGAAAAGTGAAGACGCATGGGCAAAAGCGGTGCTAAACCAAGAGGGAGCTTGTGGCTTTTTAGACGATAAGCAATTGTGTCAGATCCATGCCAAAGCAGGTGAGTCACTGCTTAGTCACACTTGTAAGACCTATCCACGAATGTCTCATATGAAGGATGGTGATCGATATGAAAGCCTGTCGCTATCTTGCCCTGAAGCTGCTCGGTTGATTCTATTGAAGCCGAATGCATTTCATTTTGAACGTATGACGGTATCCCATAAAAACCAGTTTGAGGTTACCCCTTTATGGGCTCAAAAAGCACATGATTACTCTATTCAACTGCTGCTCAATGAAAAGTTAGAGATTAGCCATAGCTTGACTGCAATTGGGATTCTAATGAAAACAGTTGAGTCAGCAAAGCAGCTTGTACAAAATTCAAGCAGCATAGATACGATGTTTCAGCAGTTGCTTACTTTGGCCGATAACGGTGAATTAAAGCACCATGTTGCCAGTTTTAATCAAGATACAGAATTGCAGAAAATGCATGCTTTTACCTCAATCCATTTGTGGCTAAATACCAATAAGCCTGTTCGGGGTCGAGCAAGGTTTGAGGTGATCAATCAAGCGGTATGCCGTGTGGTAGATGAAGAGGGTAACTTTAGTGTAAAGCAGCTTAATAATGCTTGGGAGCAACATGCTCTGCCTGCGCTTGAGAAGCATCAAGATCTCTTCAATCGGTACTTATTTTATTATTTTTACCACATGAACTTTCCGCAGGTAGATAAGTTAAGCCCGACTGAAGCATTTAGGTTGATGATGGTTGATTACTTTATGTTGCGCAGTTATCTCGCAGCTATTGCTGCTGATAAACAAGGCCTGACCGAGCATAACATTATTATGTGTTTTCAGGTTTATCACACAAGTAGACAACACAAAGCTAACTTCAGTAAGTATGTAGTTGATCTGCTAGATAAATGCGGCTTTGATGAGCTGCCAGCAATCTTAACTTTGATGAATTAATCACGACCGCCAGCGATGACTTGCTGGCGTTATTTTTTATGCTAGTAGCGCGGACACTTGGGTGCGGGTCATATTAGCTTGCGCCATTAAAGAGGTGACTTGTAAGTTAAAAGGCAAGGGTTGCATTAAGTTCGTCAACTGAGTCATGGTGGTCTCTAGATCGGCAGACGTTGGTTTTTGGCTATTGATGCGTTGCAGTTGTTGCTGGATCTTTTGTTTACTTTCAGCCAGTTCCTGTAACTGCAATTCTACTTTGTGCATTGATTTAGCGATTTTTGCCATCGCTTGTTTGAGCTCTTCGTTGCTGCCAAAACGCCACTCTCTGGGATCTTGCCAATTGAGTTCTTCAGTTACTTTAATGCTTCTCGCCTCACCAGCGGGTAAGCGTTGCCCTTGCCCGGTCATCAATAATCCAGCTTGTACCTGCTGCCATTGCGACTTATTGCCTTGGAAGATGAACTTGCCATTTCTATCTACAGCAGCTTGTATGTCCAAAGGTTTTAGCGCACTGCTAAGGTGTTGCACTAAATTGTTGGCATTTTCATTGGCGGGTAACAACACCCTAGAACTGTCGCTGCCCAGTTGAATGGTAATGTATTCATCACGCAATTTGGCAACACTTAAGTCGACAGATTTTAAACTGAAGTTATGTTTAGCTGCCGGTCTTGCTGCGGAAATAAGGTTGAGTTGGTGATCTACCAAGGGCTTATTTTGGTAGCTGATATCAAGCTGAGCAAGCTGGCTTTGCAACTGTTTTGTTCTTGCTTGCTGCTGAACACTCTGTTGCTTGCTAAGGGACTGCTTTACCTGGTTATGCAGTTGCTTAAGCAGCGCTTTTACCTGTTGTAATCCTTGCTCTGCAACCTGAGAGGCACTGATTTTATGCTGCCCTTGAGTCACTTTTGCCCACTTGCTATAACTTTCAAGTCGATGAGTTGGAATTGCTGCGGTATTTGCGACCTGTTGCTCATTAGGTACTTGTTGGGCACCCATGGCTGGCGCAACCGTTGGGCTGCGCTGCTGGATATTTAATGTGTCAGTAATCCCATGGAGCATTAGTTAGCGGTACCTTGTTACATATGGTTAAACAGTGATAGTTGCGTCACCTGCACGAATGTTTGCTGGGTGACCTTAAGTGCAGTTAGCTTTAGATTAAACTCTGCAGTGGCCTGGGCGTAATCTAGCCCTTCCGTTTCGCCGATAACCTCTTCATTGAACAGTACTCGCTCTTCGTGGGAGGTTTGAATCAGGCTAATGGTATTTTGTTTGCCACCAATGTCAGTTATCGCAGAGCTAATACTGGTGAGTGTATCATCTAAACTAGTTAGCATGTCGGTTGCACCTTGGCTAAAGGCGGGGTCACCTGGTGCTAAACTTGGATCGTTTAATACAGCGATAAAGTCTTTGGTTTGGTTAAGGATATCGGCACTACCATTGGAAAACATAAATTCCGATGCTGTGACATTAGCTGTCATCCAAGAGGAGCCTGAAGTTTGCACTTCGCGATGATTATTATCACCTTGATAAACGTAATTACCACTGGCATCTTGGCTAATAGGGGCTGTGTCGGTGAGATTACCTGAGAAAAGGTAGTTACCACCTTCATCTTTAGCATTCACAGTGTCAGTAAATGCTTCTAACAACTCGGTCATCTCAGCGGCATAGGCTGCTCTATCTTCTGGCGACAGGCTGCCATTATTTGCTGCCACGGTAATTTCTCGCATACGAGATTGCAGTTCAACCATACTCGACATGTAGGTCTCGGCGCGGCTGAAACTGGTGCTCAGTGACTCAGTATTTTTGATGTACTGATTAGTTGCCGCTAAATCACGCTGACCGCCAATAACCTTAACCGATCCAATTGGATCATCGGAGGGACGCAGTATCGACTTACCCGTCGCCATCATCTGGTTTAGCTTAGAGATGTCAGCCGTTGAGTTTTGTAAGCTTTGCAAGTTATTGCTGTAAAGGTTGAGCATACTTACGCGCATAAGAGATCCTTAGATACTGTTTAAAATGGTCTGGAAAAGCTGATCTGCAGTCGAAATGACCTTAGCGTTTGCCTGATAGGATTGTTGATAGATAATGAGGTTCGTTCCCTCTTCATCCATGTTTACCCCACTAGTACTTGCCCATTGTGATTGTGCTTCCATTTGCAGTTTGACGGCTGTGTCTTCTGCCATTTGCGCTTGGCGAGAAGCTGAACCTAATTCACCCACTTTACTGGCAAAGGCATCTCCCATGGTGGTATCAACGCCAAGAGAGCTAAAGGTAAAGTTAGCACTTGCTAATTCCACTAGCTCTTTGAGGTTACTGTTGTCACCGGGAGTGCCATCTTGACCAAATGCCAACATATCAGCATTAAAGCCGTTGGTGATTTTTATGCTACCCGCAGGGTTATTTGGGTCATAACTGAATAGATCTTGAGTGGGTGGATTGCCATTCAGATCCGTTCCGCCAGCAAGTACCGCATTGAATTCATCTGCGATGGTTTTGGCAAGCTCGTCGATAAAAGCCATTGAATCAACTAGGCTGTTATCGCGGTAATCAACTAACGCTCCTAAGCTGCCACCGGCTTTTTCATCGAGAGGAAAGTTAGATTGACCGAACTGGATACTAATCTGGCTAAATTGCGGATTAGCGGGATCGGGTGATACTTGAATTTTTGATGCTGTTGTTCCAGCAAGCAAAGGTTGACCCTGTGCCAGCGAGATATTCACCAGTCCATTAGACCCTTCAACGACTTTAACATCGATTATCTCAGATAGGTCGTCGATAGCCGCATCACGTGCATCAAGAAGCGCCAAAGGCACATTACCATTGGCGTTTGCCGCTTGGATTTCGGCATTGAATTTAGCGATGCTTTCTAGTTGGGCATTAATCTCTTTGGCTGAAGCGCCAATCTGACCTTCGACCTGAGTGATCTGAGAGCTAACGCCTTCACTGATAGAGTTAAACCTTTGGCCGATGGCTCTTGCTTCATTGAGTACACCTTGACGGTAAGCAATTTCGTTTGGTTGCTCCATGGCAGAGTTAAGCGAAGCAAATAACAAGTCTAACCCGGCAGAGATACTATTGCCTTCAGAGCCGAATACTTGTTCCACTTGACCAAAGTAACTGGATTGCACTTTAGCAAATCCTAGGTTGCTGGTGGTATTCCACAACTGGGCAACTTCATATTGGTCGGATATACGACGCACGCCGTCTACCATCACCCCGGAGCCACTGCCGTAAACACCGTTACCTACAGAGCTCATCATGACTTGCTGGCGCGAGTAACCAGGCACCATGGCATTAGCAACGTTGTTCGAGGTGGCATTAAGGGCCGCCATACTGGCGTTGAGTCCCGACATACCAATATTGAGCATGCTCATATTGTGTCCTTATATCTTGTCATTAGCGGCATCGCTGCCGCTGGCGTTACTACTCGTTTACCTTGGGAATGAACGGCACAATAAGTGCTGGTTGCATTGCGGTGGTATTGGCATTTGCAGTTGTATGATTATTAGAAGCGACCATCTCTGGCTGAGACTTAAGTGCGCCCTCCAATTGTTTACTCATTACGCTCGCAAGACCGGTGCTTTGCATCTGGCTGAGTCGCCCAGCAAGCTCGGCATCATGCCAATCACGGTACATGCCATTGTTCTGGGAAGAGAGGGGACTATCTTTATCTGCCATGACATCTGACGCTGAGCGCATCTGCTTCAGTACCGTTTGCAGGAACTGGGCTTCAAACTGTTGGCTGACTAACTTAAGTGCGCCGTGTTCACCATTGGCTTGAATTAGCTCGGAGGCGCTAAGTTGATTGAGATAACTATGGTTATTGTCTAGTTTCATTAGATCACCACCAGTTCAGCTTCAAGGGCGCCGGCTTCATTAAGTGCCTGGAGAATGGCCATCAAATCCATTGGCGAGGCACCAAGACTATTTACTGCGCGGACGATATCGTTGAGCGCAATGCCTTCAGGCCAAACAAACATATGGCCATTGCCGGTATCGATGCCGACTTGGCTATCTGACACCACCACGGTTTCGCCTTGGGCTTGGCCCAAAAATGCGCCATTAGGCTGGCTAACAAACTCTTGCTCTACAATGGTGACGGTTAAATTACCGTGGCTAACGGCGGCTTTTCGTACCACCACATCGCCACCCATGACCACCGTACCTGTGCGACTATTGAACACAACGCGAGGAGCTTTTCGTCCTTGCTCAATCTGCAGTTCCTCAAGCATCGACATGAACGTTACTCGCTCTCGATTTGAGTTTGGCGCACGCACTAAGACTTTGGCGCTGCTATCAGCTTCAGCAACACTAGGACCAAAAAGGTCGTTGATGGCACGCTCAATATTACGTGCCGTTTTAAAGCTTGGCGCTCTAAGATTGAGGACGATCTGCGCAGTTTCGTTAAAGTTACTGTGCATTGATGCTTCCAATAGTGCGCCATTAGGAATATTACCGACGGTGGGGACATTGATCGTCACCGACGTACCGTTGCGACCTTGGGCTGAAACGCCCCCGACCACTAAGTTACCTTGAGCCACCGCATAGATCTCACCGTCAACAGCGCGCAGCGGGGTCATAAGTAGTGTGCCGCCGCGCAGACTCTTTGCATCACCTAATGAAGAGACGGTGATATCGAGCGTTTGTCCTGGGCTGGCGAGAGCTGGCACCGTAGCGTGTACTGCTACGGCTGCCACGTTTTTCAGTTTAGGGTCGATTTTGTCATCGATTTGCACCCCAAACTGTTTCAACATATTAACGATCGACTGACTCGTAAACCTAACTTGGGTTCTATCACCCGTGCCATTTAAGCCCACCACCAAACCGTAACCTACTAGTTGGTTTTCACGGATCCCTTGCACATCGACAATATCCATCAGGTAACGGTTTTGTACCGCTGCTTGAGCATTAAAAAGCGGCGTGATAGCTAATAAGCAACCAAAGAGGAATAAGGGGGTTTTGTTCATTTCACGTACCTTGAATTTTGGTTGTTCATATCCTGACTCATAGTGGTTGCCAATGGCTGCTAAAATAGCGTGATGTCCAATACTGACGGCAGTCTTCTGCCGTTGCACTTGAGTGGCTATAAATAATTCTTGCATCAGTAATGCATTGCGATGAGATGGTATTGCCGTAACTGATATTATCTTGGGTGACGGTTCCTAGCAGGCGTAAATATTCGTCACCTTTAGCAGGCTGTAGCCACTTCTCGCCGCGTATGAGCAGAATGCCTCTAGGCAGGATTTGTTCGACTCTAACGGTTATTGATCCTGTGAGTAGGTTTTGCTGACGAGTTAAGTCTGAATCTTCTGGACTATTTTTTTTAGTCATCGCAGCCGCTTTCTGATTTGACTTAACACTCTCATCTAACGCGACAATCAAACTATCACCGACGTGAATAGCACGTTTTTTTCGAAACAATGAGTTGGTAAAACTCTGCAGTGAAAAGTGTGGCATCGCTGTGAGTAATTTGTCGTTTAAAAAGTGGTTACTTCTACCCATGTTATATCCCCTGGTTTTGGCGATTAAGATCATGCTTCATAATGGGAACCAAGGGCTATTGAAATAGCGTGACGCCCAACCCATGCGATTGCTATCAGAGATCGCACCTTGGCCGCCGTAGATGATTCGAGCGTCGGCAATACGTTGCGATGAAATTGTATTGTCATTGCCAATATCATCGGTACGGATCAAACCGAGTAGGCGTAAGTACTCATCGCCTTGATTGAGTCGCAGCCACTTTTCACCACGGATTAGTAGTGCGCCATTGGGCAGAACTTTAGCAACGGTAACAGTGATAGAGCCTGATAGCTGGTTTTGCTGAGTACTCGAACCTGTACCGTTAAAGGTGCGTCCCATGTTGGCTTCGCCACTACCACTAACATTATTACTGCCTGTGGTACCTTGGCCGTCAATAGATAGACCGCTGGCTTTATTGGTTTTAGTATCAGCGCGCTTGCTTGAATAGGTTTTTTCATCCAAGGCAACAGTTAAGATATCGCCTTCACGGAAAGCACGTTTATCTTTAAACAGGGTTAACATAAAACCCGGGCGATAAACGCTGCCATCCTTAGCATCGGGTAGGCTGTAGTCAATTTCTGGTGGTGCCCACTCAGGTTTCCCAGGCTGGGTATCTGGCTCAGGAAAGTGCGCGACACAGCCTGAAAGTAGCACAAGCATTGCGATTCCAAACCCTATCCGTAGTTGTTGCATGGTGATCCTTTTCGAGTCAATTAGTTGAGCTAAGCGCTATCTGAGCCATCTGCCTAAGCAAGTATTACAAGGCTTGGTTTAGGAATTTGAGCATGTCATCAGATGCTGAAACCACCTTGGCGTTCATCTCGTAGGCTCGTTGCGTTGAAATCATCTCCACCATCTCTTCCACTACGTTGACGTTGGCGCCCTCTAAGGCACCTTGACGAATTTGACCGAGTGCTTGGTCGCCTGCAACGCCTTCAATGGCTGCACCTGAAGCTCCTGTTTCACGGTATAAGTTGTTACCGCGAGCTTCTAACCCTGCTGGGTTAGTAAAGTTAACTAAGGTTATTTGCCCTAGTTCTTGTGAATCCGCTTGGCCAGCCATCTGCGCAGAAACGATGCCGTCGGTTGCGATGGTGATAGTGAGCGCTTCTTCTGGGATCTCAATATTTGGTACTAGCGGTAAGCCTTGGGAGGTCACCATTAGCCCGTCGCTATTACGGTAAAACTGCCCATCGCGCGAGAAACTGATGTCGCCATTTGACTCTTCAATTTGGAAAAAGCCTTGACCCTCAATCGCAAGATCTAACTGTTGATTAGTGGTCAGCATGTCGCCAGAGGTAAATACCTTTTGGGTACCGACAACTCGTGTACCAGTACCTAACTGCAGGCCTGAAGGTAGTTCATTTTGCTCATCAACTTGGCCACCTGGTTGGCGCTGTACCTGATAAAACAGATCGTTAAATGCGACACGGTCGCGCTTAAAACCTGTGGTGTTAACGTTAGCCAAGTTGTTGGCTATGGTGGTCATTTTGGTATCTTGGGCGGTCAAACCTGTCTTGCTGACCCATAGTGCTGATTGCATCTGTTTAATCCTTTATATTTGCGCTAGGCATCTCTAAGTAGCCTATTGCCTGCTTCTGCAAGTTTTTCGGCGCTTTTCATTAGTTTGACTTGGATTTCGAATTGTCGACTTAGATCCATCGCAGCGATGAGTTCGCCTACAGCTTGCACGTTGCTTGCTTCAAGAAATCCGCTACTCACGGTCACTTCATCGTTGGCGGGCAATGGTTGGCGATCTTGGGTGTATAGCAGGCCGTCGAGACCTTTAGTCATGATGTCCATGTCAGGGTTGACCAGCTTTAACTGGCCCACCTCTTCGATGATGCCGTTTTCATCGGCAACGATACTTAGCCTGCCATCGTCACCCACGAAGAGTTCGCGGTACTCTGGCAATACGATAGGACCATCGACACCTGCAACAGGGCGGCCATCTAAGGTTAATTGACCATTAGCATCGGGCACGATCGCACCTGAGCGGGTGTAGCCTTCGCCATCATCGGTCATGACTGAAAACAAGCCAGCGTCATTAATCGCCAGATCTAAGGTTCTGCCAGTAGGATTGAGTGCACCGCTTTGCTGGCTAAAGCCACTGCTTTGAGTTTGAGCCAGTACGCGAGTTTGCAGGCTGTTGCCTGTGGCTGCCACGGTCATGGCATTGACACGTTCAAGATCCGCTTTAAAGCCAGTGGTGTCAGCATTGGCTAAATTGTTAGCGCGAATGGCTTGTGCTTCCATCACTCGGGCGGCGCCAGTTGCTGCGGTATATAGCATTCTGTCCATGAATGATCCCTAGATTGCGTTGAGCAAGGCTTGTTGCATGGTTGAGTTTGCATCGAGCACTTTGGCGTTTGACTGATAGTTGCGCTGGGCAGTCATCAAGCTCACCATCTCTGCGGTAGTATCGACATTTGACCCTTCAAGGTAACCTGAAGCGACTGAACCCAATGTGCCGGTAGTTGGTGTGCCAACGATTGGCTGGCCTGCAGCATTGGTCGCAGTCCATGCATTATTGCTCACAGGAATAAGCCCGTTGGGGTTGTTAAAGTCGGCTAATACTACTTGGCCTTGCAGCTGCTCTTGACCATTGGTGTAAGTGCCAAAAAGCATACCGCTTTCATCTAAACGAATACCGTTGAGTTCACCAGAGGTATAACCGTTCTGGCTCAAGCTTGAGTTATTGTAGTCAGAGGCATATTGAGTGCTCTTGTCGTAACCCAGTGCTAAATTCAATGTGGATGCACCACCAATAATGGCAGGGTCGGCGATGTTGAGATTCAGTGAATCGCCACCGGTTAACATACCGTCAGAGTCAAAAGTCAGCTGATGTCCGCCAGCAGGAGTCACATCAACGTCGTCCATCATGTAGTGAACAGACCAAGTATTATCGGCTGTTTTGACATAGTACTGAGTCAGCGCATGCTCATTACCGAGTGAGTCATAGGCAGCAACGGTGCTTGATGAGTGGTAAGTGGCGGCATTGTCTGGATCGAATGGATTAGCGACAGTATCGATGCTATCAACGCGCGCGTCTAAATTTGAGATAAGCCCGATAGTAGACGTTGCCTTAGCGGGAAGGGCACCAGCTTCAACTTGTAAGTCGGTAACATTACCTGTTTGCAAGTTGCCTGTTGAACCGACTGAATAGCCTTGTAGACGATTGCCCGCCGGGTCGGTCACAAAACCATTGGCATCTTGGTTGAACATCCCCGCACGAGCATACATGGTATTACCATCTTGGCTGCTAAGCACAAAGAAGCCGTCTCCTTGGATCCCCATATCAAGCTGACGACCGGTATAAGTTAAGCTGCCACCCATAGAGAAGTTTTGGCTGGTGGACATCACATTGACACCGCCAGCTTGTCCGCCATTATAGATAGCTGAAAACTCACTGCGCCCGCTGCGAAAGCCGACAGTTGAAGAGTTAGCAATGTTATTACTGATAGTATTTAGATCTTGTGTGGTCGCTTGTAGGCCACTTAACGCAATATTGAAAGACATCGATTAATCCTTTGCTAACAAGTTATGAGACTTCGGAGATTTCAAGCACTGACAGCGTGCCTAGACCATTGCCAAGCTCTGCCATCATCATTCCAGAGGCGCTGACAAAATGTATTTTTTCGATTTCGGCTTTAATGAAGGTGTCTGCGGTAGCGGTATCTTCACCGTTAGTGGTATTGGCGACGACGCTGTAATCACCGGGTGCAAGGCCATGGGCTGCAGGGTCAATAGTGAATGCAGTATCACCAGCTTCTTGTGAACCCAGCTCAATGGTGTGCACCACATCGCCAAATTCATCGACCAGGTCAATGCTGAGGTTTTCAACCGCACTGCCGAGGTACACTTTGCCGTCTAACGGGGTGTCATCGATGCTGAACTCAGAAGCTGGCACCATGGCATTTTTGCCTACAAGATTGGCTGACTGCACTATGCCAAGGTTTTCCATCATCACCATTTGTGAAGACTGATTTGCGCGCATCTGCTCTAAACTCTCTACTTGAGAGAATTGAGCGAGTTGTGTCACGTACTCAGTGCCATCAATTGGATTGGTTGGGTCTTGGTTTTTAATTTGCGCAATCATCAAGGTCATGAACTCATTTTTAATCGCCGCCGCATCATTGCCGGGAGAGTTCATAACATCTGCTGAGTTAGCGACATCACTACCATTACTGGCTGAAGTAACATTCATTATTTGGCTCCTAGCTGCAGTAAACCTTGCTGCATAGAGCGAGCGCGGTTCATCACTTCGACACTGGTTTCAAATGAACGGCTAGCAGCCATCATGTCAGCCATCTCTTCAACGGTATTAACGTTTGAATAGGCAACGTAACCTTGCTCATCAGCATAGGGATGATCGGGTTCATAACGTAAATCCAATGGTGCATCGGTTTCGACCACTGCGGATACTTCAACGTGAGCCCCAGCCACTTGCCCCTCTTGTGTTTGCTTGTAGATAGTTGAGAACACAGGTTTAAGTGCACGAAACGCTTGGTCTGGGCTTTCTGCAGCCGCACCAGCATTTGCCAAGTTACTGGCAACGGTGTTGAGCCTAATGGTTTGTGCATTCATGCCGGCTCCGGCAATCTGATAAATCTCTGAAAATGACATAATGTTGCCTATTGACCTTCGATAGCGGAGCGTAGACCTGAAATTTTCATATTGAGAAATGTCAGGCTAGTTTGATAATCCATGGCATTTTGTGAATACCGTGCTTGTTCTTTACCCAGTTCTACCGTGTTTTGATCCGCTGAGGTTTGGTATGGGATACGGTAGCTTTCTTGATATTCTCGACTGGCAGGCATTCCAGCGTTGAGCTGGCTCATCATTGCTTTAAAGTCGAGGTCTCGTGCTTTATAACCAGGAGTTTCGGCATTGGCTAAGTTGCCCGCTAGCATTTTGCTACGCTCGACCCTGAAATCTAATGTTTGCGGATGAATGCCTAATGCGGCTTCGAGGTTGATAGCCATTGCGACTCCTAGTATGGTTAATACAATTCAGTTATTCCCTATCTATCCAAATAGTGTGCCAACAGTATTAGCTTAGGATTATCAATGCCTTACTTGTTTTCATTGTTAGTGAACGGAACCTACATTTCCTGTTTCCTCCTCATCTTTTCCTGTTTACTTCCGCAGCATGTTATAGCGCAAGAGGCGATAACTGCGCCGATACAGATCGAGCAGCAACTCAGCCAACGCCTCACTAATGAGCTAGAAGAATGGCAACTACAGGCAGGCCTGTTGCAGGTTAATAGCAAGGTTAAAGTTAAGTTGGCATCGGGCGCTAGTAAGCTTAAATCCTGTAAGACAACATTAGTGATAGAAGGCGGGAGTGCGGTGCCGCTTGGCAATGTGCAGCGCAAGGTGAGTTGTCAACAACCTCGGTGGAGTCTCTATGTTAGGGCAGGGGTTAACGTAAGCGCCCGCTTACCTGTTGCCAAGCGAGCGATTAAGCGTGGCGAACATATTTTGGCCTCCGATATTGAGTGGCAGCTGGTCAAACTGTCGGTTTCAGATCGAGATTTGGTTACCGATATTGACCAGATTGTGGGTCAGCAAGTGGTGCGTAAATTGCGCCGTCATCGTGTTATAAAAGCCCAGCAACTTGGCAAGCCTCAATGGGTCAATATTGGTGATAAGGTTATTATCGAGGCGCGCAGTAATGGTTTCTACGCCAATATGCCTGGTGAGGCACTAGAAGCGGGCGGTGAGGGGGAAGCCATTCGAGTGCGTAACTTGAGTTCTGGCAAAGTCATCTCCGCTTATCCTATCGCTAAAGGGCGGGTCGCTACCCTGTTTTGAAGGCTATTTATGCTCGCATTTTCCCTTAGCGCAAGATATCTGCGCTTTGGTTAAAAAAAACTCCAGTTTTCCCTTCAGAATTGCATTTGCTCAGTCGCTTTACTTCCTATAGTGGGCGTATTTGAAGGCGAGCCAAATGGAAATTAACAAAATTAATAGTGCAATGAGCACTGAAATGGGCACAAGCAAGAGCAACAGAGGCACTGTCCAGCCTTTAAAGCCAAGTTCTGATGTTGCAAAGGCAGCAGCGGTAGTCAGCGATGACTGCAAGCTTATTGCTCATGCTAAGTCACGGCTTGAGCAACTACCTGATGTCGATATGAATAAGGTCGCTGAAGTGAGGCAAAGTTTGATTGACGGCAATTTTGATCTCAATCTTGATAAAGTCGCAGACGCAATGGTATTGCAGCATGGTTGAGCCAATCAGCAAGAGTACTAAGCGAGAAACTATTCAAGGTATCGTACGCGGGATCCGCCAAGATATTGATGGATATAAACAACTTAAAAGTTTGTTAAAACGTCAGCGAGAGCTGATGCAAAGTCGAGATAATCAAGGCTTACATCATCACAATGAGCACCAGTCTCGTTTGTGCCATAACCTAATGATAAAAGCTGGTGAGCGCCGCAGTATGCTCAAGTCTTTAGGCTTTGAAGCGACAGCCGGTGGAATGCGCTCTTTGATTGAGCGATTACCAGAACCTTTGTCAGAGCAAGTGTCGATGTTGTGGAATAATTTGATTTCATTGGTCAAAGAGAGCAAGCAGATGAATGAATCCAACGGCAAGCTATTGGTAGGCCAGCAGGAGGTGATTAATCAGCTATTGCAACGCGATGAGCAGCCTTCGGTAGACTACGGTGATACACGATAGTTTATCGTGAGTCAGCATACCTGCTGACTTTTTGGATAAAAGCGAGTCATCATCAAAAGTTTAAAGGTAGGTCAAGAGAATGTATCGCAATCATATGCATTTCACCTGCCTAGAGCTTTTGCAAGCCGCCGTAAATATATCCCTATAGGCTCTACTAAATTATCCATGATTTAGAAGCTTGCATAGCTCAAAGCAAGTGAGTAGCTAATATTAGATCCCAACTCGTTATTGGACAAAAATCATTTAAAGTAATGATTCTAGTTATGCGAACTTGAATTAGAAGAAGTATCTTAATTTACTTGGAAGCTATAATTAGCTCCGCCCTTTATTCCCGGCTTTTTTCACTTTCTGTTTTTAAAAGAATAGTAGGGGTGAGGATGCAATGAGATTGACATTAGAGTAGGTTGGTAACAACTGAATTTGTTTATTGATAGGGGCTATATTTGGCGTCAAAAGATAAGGCTATACAGGGGAGAGCTGACCTTTCGCAATTTGTTATCCACCTTACTCGAAATGACTCCTCTGACGGTGGATATACTGCACCAGAGAATTTTAAATCGATGTTGGCCGATATGATCATTGAGGCTTACGCCCCTCATTGCCTGCATTCACAAGAGATTCCTGATAGGTACAAAGCTCGATACAACGTTGCCTGCTTTACAGAAGTGCCTTTAACTCAACTGCATCAACTTACCAAACATATCCGTGGCAGAAAAGTGCAGCTGCAGCCTTATGGTTTTGTTTTCCGCCGGGAGTTCATAGTAGAGAACGGTGCTCAACCAGTGATAAATATCAACTCATACGGTGGCAACAGAGAAGTGCGGGATGCTGCAGATGAGCTGTTTGAAATAGTTAAAAAGAATGGATTCGATAAAGGGAAAGTTTGTAGGTTATTACCATTCTTAAATGCCATGCATGAGGCCTACGACTTCAGCTGGGAGCGGGAGTGGCGAATAGTTGGAGGCTTGGAATTTGAGCCCGTTGATGTAGTTGCAGTAGTCTTGCCTAAGGGGGGGGAGGAAGGTCTTAGAGCAAAGTTCATAAAAAAAGGTATTCCGGTCCTATCGCCTGGCCTGACATATGAAGAAATTGTTTATGAGTTTTCACTCCAACAGCGAGCAACCAAAACAGCTTGGGTTATGAGGAGAAGGAAAACTAAATCTAGCCCTAAAAAGTCCGGCCGAAGCAATAAGTAGTCAGCTTTAGCAAAACAGGTGCAGTTGATCATTTAATTTGCCCTCGCCTTTAGAGCATTTTTCATCATTAGCTCTGCTAGGGTAAAACTTGCTCACCTTTAATCATGTGAAGCGCTGCTGAAACACATAAAGGGGCATTTCCGCGTTAAGCATCAAACCGAAAAGGTATAAATTGAAACACCAGTTACCCAGTGTAGGCACGGTCGTGACCGTCTATGACAGGGATGTCATGGCCGAGCTTACAGGGATGTATTTATAGCGTGTCACGGCAGTGTCTGCACATGCGGTCATTGCTACACATTTGACCCATAGGGATATGGGAAATGTCATAATGATGTCGGGAATATCATCGACCATGTATTCACGACATTCGGATACCCTGTTCAGCAGCCACTGCTGGTGATTAAATACACCTTTATCCAAAGGTAAACACGTTTTAAAGCAACCTCAAATTAGAGTTAACGGTTAGACCTCATAAAGATCAATCACGATAGAGCGTAACGACTGGCAAGGTCATCTTGTTGCTTTTGCTCTTGCCGCTCTAAGTGGGCTTGCTGTTGCTGTTTTCGTTCTTGATATAGCCACTTTATCCCTTGCTGACGCCCCAGTTGTTGGCGCCATAAAGTATCCATTCTTTGATGTTCCTGCTGCAGTAATAACTGCTTGCGAGTCAGCTGCTTTTGCATTGGTGCAATCGTTTCTATCATCTGGGCGCTATTTTGCAGCGTTATTGGTGACAGTGCGTTGCAACTTAGCTCGGTATACTCTTTTACCATCTGGCTTAATAGCTGTTTTTGTTGCGACACGGAGTCGATTCGGCATTGGGTTTCACTGCGCTGTTGACCTAACTGACCCAGCTTTTTCTCCTCTTGTTGGCAAAGCCTTAATAACTGTTTCATGACGGCTCCGTATTGGCTGGGGTATATCCCATGCTATTCACTAGCTGAGCGAGTGCATCGATACTGTGTGCATGGTCGGCTGCAACTGAAATTGATTGCTTTAAGAAGGTGGCCATGTGTGGGTAAGCACTGACCGACAGATCCATTTCTGGATCATGGCCGGCTTGATAGCCACCTAGCGGCAGAAGGTCTCGGATCTCGTTATAGCGGCTATTAATATGCCTAAACCACTGTCCTTGATGTAGTGTTTCTTCACTTGCAACTTGGGTCGCTAGTCGACTTACCGAAGCGGCAATATCTATCGCTGGGAAGTGACCTTGTTCGGCCAGTTTTCGGCTTAAAACGATATGACCATCTAAGATCGCTCTAGCTGAATCAGCAATAGGATCTTGTTGATCATCACCCTCGGTGAGTACGGTATAGAACGCGGTTAGTGTTCCTGTAGGGTGTTGGCTGTTGCCTGCCATCTCGACCAAGCTTGGCAGCTGGGCGAACGCCGAGGGCGGATAACCTTTAGTGGCGGGCGGCTCACCTAAACTTAAGGCTATTTCTCGTTGAGCTTGGGCGTAGCGAGTCAATGAATCGACTAGTAGCAATACCTGTTTGCCTTGATCGCGATAGGCTGCAGCAATTTGATGACATAAGCGCATCGCGCGCATACGCATCAGTGGTGTGGTATCGGCAGGGGCGGCAACCACAACCGCACGTTTACGCCCCTCTTCTCCGAGAGAATCGTCGATAAACTCGCGAACTTCTCTGCCACGTTCACCAATCAAACCTACAACCACGACATCTGCTTCGGTGAAGCGGGTCATCATGCCTAGCAGGACACTTTTACCGACTCCTGAACCTGCAAAAAGTCCTAGGCGTTGTCCGCGGCCAACCGGGAGCAGTGCATTGATGGCTCTAATGCCCACATCGAGTGGTTCTTTGATTGGTTTACGTAATAAGGGATTGGTGGTTTTAAATTGCAGCGGCACATGGGGCATATGCTTGATACAGCCGAGATCATCTAGTGGTTGGCCAAGGCCATTTAGCACTCTACCGAGTAAACCTTGGCCTGAGGGGATTTGGTAGCGCCCTTCAATTGGCATCACACGCGCCCCTGGCATCAGGCTATGTGTCGGTTCGATTGGCATTAAGCACAGAGTATCTTTGTAAAAGCCGACGACTTCAGCTTCAACTCTGTGGTTGTCTCGACATTCGATATAACAGCGATCGCCGGTACCTAGTTGGCAACCTACTGCTTCGAGCAGCAGGCCATTAACTCGCGTTAAGCGACCATAAACCTGTGCGACTGGAACGCTAGGCCAGTCAAGAATATTACTATGCAGTTTCAACCTGAGCCTCAGCGGGGGTGACATTGTCAGCGACTGTTTGTTGCAGATGTTCTTCTACTTGCGCCATACAGGTGTTGAGTCGGGTTTCAACAGAGGCATCTGCATCTGAAGTGTCACTCACAATACGGCAACCACCGGCACTAATGCTAGCATCAGCCACTAAGCTCCAATCTTGGATCTTATCGGCTGCTAATTCGCGGAGTTTGTTGACGGCACTCGGTTCTAAATGGATTTTTACTTCGGTGGGATCATCTGGCAAGGCGGCTAATGTCTCTTCGACTAACCCGAGGATCTGCTGCGGTTGTAAGGTTAATTCACAGCGGATGACTTGCAGTGACACGCGTTTTACCAGTTCTAAAATCAACGACTGTTGCTGGCTGACTTGCTGGGCATGGCCCTCTTCAAGCAGTGACTTAAGTGCGCCTAATGGGGCGATCATATTATTGAGGTCGGTGTCTATGCTGTCTTTGCCTTTTTGCTGACCCTCAATTCGACCTTGATTAAAGCCTGCGGCATAACCTGATTGGTGCCCCTCTTCGGTGCCAGACTCAAAGCCAGCTTGGTGACCTTTTTGCACCCCTTCGTCATAACCTTTGTCAAAGGCCTGCTGAAAGTCCTGCCAGCTACCTTCACTTTGCTCTTGGTTATTTTCAGGAGTGACTAGCGGCGAGAAACGATGCTTGCGAGCATGATCGCCGGTCAGTCTCCAGTGAGGTAGCTGTTTTCCGATAGCACTAGTCATTAGTCAACCACCTGTTCTTCAAATAATTGCAGCTCGATATCGCCTTCATCCATCATCTGTTTGGCAATTTCCATTATCTCTTTGCGAGCAGCAATTGCTTGGCTTAATGGAATTGTACCAATAGCTTCTATCTGGGTTTCGATTGCCGAAGACATACGTTTAGGCAGGGCTTCCAGTAGTGCTGATTTAAGTTCAGCATCAATTCCCTTAAGCGCTAGAGCCAGCACATCAGCAGGCACGGCAGCCATGATCTCTTGTAGTGTCTCTGCTTTTTGTCGACCTAGAATAATGAAGTCGAACATATTATCGGCGACGTTATTAGCGAGCTGTTTATCATGCAGTTTTATCATCTCCATCAGCTGCTCTCTATCACCATCGAAACGGTTGAGAATGTCAGCCACTTGGCGAATACCGCTGACTTGCGTATGGCTCTTCTCCATTGCCATCAACATGCAGCGTTCGACGAGTTGGCGCAGTTCATCAACGACCTCTCGATCGAGATCCCCTAGCTGAGCAATACGCACGAGTACTTCATCTTGACCGGCTTCCGGTAAACCTTGTAGCACCTGCGCAGCGCTTTCTGCTGGTAGTAGCCCTAATAGTACTGCTTGCAATTGGCTGTGCTCATTAGAGATCTCATGGGCGAGTAGTTGAGGATCTACCCACTCTAACCGTTTAACTAAGGTTTTAATTTCGTCGCCATAAATACTGTCGATAAGACTCTTTGCTACCCGGTCGCCTAATGCTAAGTCGAGGGTTTTCTGTAAGTAAGATCGTGATGCGCGAGCGATGCCTGACTGCTCCTGATATCGTTTGAAAAAACGCCCCAACACTGCTTCTGCCTCATGCTGAGTGATGCTAGAGAGGCGAGCCATCTTGTGGCTCAGGTGTTGTACGTCATTGCGATCTAAGTGCGCCATAACATGGGCGGCACCTTTTTCTCCCATGCTAAGCAGTAACATGGCAGCTTGATCTAGGTTATCCATCTTGATTACGGGGTCGCTATTATTCACAGTTCGGGCTACCTATATTCAAAGCTAAAATACGATTAGATAAAATGGCATCGGGCTTAGGTTTAATGCTCATCTTTATCACTGATCCAATGGCCAATCACTTCTGCCACTCTTGCGGGCTCTTGATTTGCAAGTAAGCTTAGATGTTCCATCTTGACTGCCAGTGGTGAGCCTGCTGCTGGTAGGCCGATATCTGAGTTCCAATCTCCGTGGCTTGGGTCTTTGTCTAGCCCCATTAATTTGTCGGCTAAAGCCTGTGGGTCGTCTTGAGTGCTGGCTTTACGATCAAGCTCTGTAGTGGCAAGCTCTGCGGGTGGAATGCGCTTGGGCTCTATAGCCGTGCCATCATCTTTGAGGTTATATTCAACGGTGCGCGTAAGGTGTGAAACCAGCGGTCGTAGAACAAAGATGATCATTCCCAGCCCTAAGATAGCGCCGATGAAGTAACGTAAATAAGCTTGGTAGCTTTCACCTTGCCACCAAGGCATTGGCTCAAATTGCGCGACGGTAATAGGTGCAAATTCAAAGCTATTGATACTGAACTGATCGCCTCTCGCTTGAGAGAAGCCAATGGCATCTTGCACCATGCTACTGAGTTGATCGAGTTGTGGTTGCGTCCAGCCCGTTGTGCCTGCTGCTTGGCTATTGAGTAGTACAGAAACCGATAGATTTTCGAGTTGCATCTGTTGAAAACGGGTATGCCTTACTGAGCGACCGACATCAAACTGTCGACTCTCTTTTTGATTGATGTTACGACGGTTATTACTCTCTTCCGGAGTCGCAGTGGGTGGCTGATTGCTTAGTGCGCCTGGAATACCCAGTGCCATGTCGGCATTGGTTTCATTGCTGCTTTGATTTTCTTGGGTTACCACTGATACCGGATCCAGTGACTCTTTGGTCTCTTCAACTTGGTTAAAGTTAACCTTGGCAGAGACCTGTACTTGGAAATTATCTTGACCCAGTATCGGTTGCAACATGCTTGAGGCACGGCCGATCAAACTTTGCTCTAACTCTTGGGTGTATTTAAGTTGTCGGTCTCTAGCTTGAGTGATGTCTTGATTGGCACTGATACCGGCACTCAAATGGTTGCCGTTTTGGTCAACAACTTGTACCCGTTCTGGTGTCATCCCAGTGACACTGCCTGCAACCAAATTGACGATAGACTCGATGTTTTCTGGTTGAATGTTGCTGCCTGAGTAGAGGTCTAGCATTACAGACGCTGAGGGCAGTTCTGGCTGCTGACGAATAAATAGGGTTTTCTTTGGTATGGCTAAATGGACTCGTGCACTTCTTACCGCTTTAAGTGCCATGATGGTGCGCGATAGCTCGCCTTCTAAACTGTAACGGTATTTGGCTTGCTCCATAAATTGGCTGGTACCAATACCTGAGTTTTCTAATGAGTCCATGCCTGATGGAACTTTAGCTTTAACACCACGGGCGGCAAGTAGCATGCGTGCTTGGCCGAGCTTGTCTTCAACAACCAGCACTAAACCACTGCTGGCATCAAGGCGATAACTGATCCCTTCAGCCTCTAATACTTCAATGATTTGCGCGGTATCAACATTTTCTTGGTTACCGTATAAAGGACGATAACCTTGGCTGGCACTCCACAACATCAATACAATGACGCAAGCTGCTACGATGGCAAAAACCGCAAGTACGGCTGCTTGTCGGTCACCACGATTAAAATCTCGCCATTTATCTTTGAGCGTATTGAGAGCTGCATTGTTGTTTGCCGGTTCAGGTGTGGATGCCTCGGCTGTTATAGTTGTCGACATAGTCTAGTTATCCTTCCCCGAAAATATCACTTGAGTATTTAGGTGGTAATGTCTGCTTTGATTTTGTTGTATTTGCTTCATTAGATTGGCATCTTCATGACGTCATCGAATGCTTGCACTAAGCGGTTTCTAATTTGAATCATGGTTGAAAATGAGAGACTGGCTTTTTGCGAAGCAACCATTACGCCCACTAAGTCATCACTTGCACCACTGTCTACTGCGCGCATTAATGCTGAGGAGGCATTCTGATCGGCATTTATCGCCGACACTTTATTTTGCATTAGATCGGTAAAAGAGGGCGCTTCGAAGCCTGAATCTGCTGGGTTTGGGCTGATTTTGATTGCTCCCTTAGCCATCTCGCTGTGGACACTAAGTTGTTGCATCATTGAATCGGCGCTTATTGACATTGCATTGGACATGAGTGTTCTCTTCTTTTAAAAGTGGTTAAGCCGCCTGGCCTATTTCTGCAAGGATCTGATCAATATCAATACCTTCTTCGCGCATCTGTACTAGCTTGTAGCGGAGGGCTCTTGTCGTCATTCCCAATGCGGCAGCAGTTTGATTGCGATGACCATTGTGCTGTCTCAGGGTGTCGATGATGTATTGAAATTCAGCGCGGCGCTTCGATGCTTTAAGGCCTTGCTCACTTTGCTCTGCATAAGGCTGGGAATCTTGATCAACTAGACCAAGTTCGGCGGCCTGTAGTGCTTGACCCCTACGCATCACCAAGGCTCTTTGAATAGTGTTCTCTAGTTCACGCACATTGCCAGGCCAGTTGTGGCTGAGCAATAGGCTGCGAGCTTGTTCGCTGAAGTAGCAAGTCTGCTCGCCGGCGAGCATTTTGTATTTTTGTAAAAAGTGCTCAGCGAGCGGCAAGATATCTTCTCGGCGCTCACGCAAAGGTAAGATTTTTAGTGGTAGTACATCTAAACGATAGAAGAGATCTTCTCTAAATTGACCATTTTGAACCGCGCTGCGCAGGTCTTTGTTGGTGGCGGCAATGACTCGAATATCCAATGTAATGGATTTGTGACCACCGAGACGTTCTACCTCTCTTTCTTGCAATACTCGCAGTAACTTGGCTTGCAGTAGCAGTGGCATTTCACCAATTTCATCAAGCAGCAGCGTACCGCCATTAGCCATCTCGAACTTACCGGGCTGATCGCTCATTGCGCCAGTGAAGGCACCTTTAACATGACCAAATAGTAGCGACTCCAAGATGCTCTCTGGTATTGCTGCGCAGTTGATGGCAATAAAAGGTTGTTTGGCTCGATTGGAATGGCGGTGGATGTAGCGCGCTATCGGTTCTTTTCCGGTGCCACTTTCGCCGGTTAATAACACGGTTGCTTCAGTAACTGCTGCGCGATGAGCTAGCATCAACAACTGACGACTTTCAGAAGCAACGCTAACAAGATCATTCTCTGGCAACTCCATACGACGCAATCTGTGCAGCAGAGAACTGAGCTGTTCATCATCGATGGGTAACAATAAGTAATCTTGTATACCCGATTGCATGGCGATACTGGCAAGTTCAGTTTGCTCTGGGTTAAGCAAAGCAACCTGATGTTTACCCGGATACTGACGTAAGCGTTGAGCGACTTCACTGTTGTCACAGTTAGACAAGTTAACCAAACTTAGCCACGGCTGGTTCTGACTATCTTGCTGCCAAAAGTTGAACCCTTGCAGTGCCAACTTTGTTTGGCTTGATTCTGGTAACTTTGAATCGACAAATCTTAAACTCGAACGGTTCATAGGGATGCTCCCGTAGTGGAGGCCGTTTGAGATTTCACTAAACGAATCGATACTCGGCGATTTAACTCTCGCCCTTGACGGCTATTGTTACTGGATATTGGTGCGCGGGTACCATGGTGTCTGACTTGGATCATCTTTGCCGGAACACCAAGCTCTATGAGCATTGAAGCGACTTCATCGGCACGCTCTTTACTTAGAACTAAGTTGGCGATGCGATCACCTGAAGCATCAGCATGACCATCGATAAGCACCTCTGCAATTGAGTGGTCAGCTTGTATGTAGCGATATACCGCGAATAGGTCTGTGCTTTGGGCTGAATTGAGACGGCTTGAGCTGGTATCAAACATGAGATCTAATCGACGTACGTAGCTAAAAGGCTTCGGTAGCAGTTTTTGTCTACATAAACGAAATTGATTAGCGACGGCTTTGGTTGCAACCGGTGCTGAGTCGACGCTGTACTGGCTGCCATCTTTGACTGATACCTTCACTTTCCAAGCTAAACCCTGCTCTAGAGCTTCCAAAAATGGTGCAATAGATTGCTGACTGCGAGCCTGGTTTCCCTGCCACTGGAGCGATGTTGCTGCTACAGGGGCCGTGTGTTGACTTTTCCAGGCTGGATAAGTGACTGATGCTTGGCTCGAAACGTCGTGCATGCTAAGCCAGTCGGCGGCTAATGTGAGTGCCAAGGGCTCTCCAGGCATGACCGTCAGCGATAATGAACCAAAGCTTTGGACATTATGAGTGATAGAGCAGCCAAAGACGTCTCCTGCAAATAACCATTGTGATTGCTCTAGAGGAGTTTGGTAGTTTGTTGTCACTGCCATTGCACTATTTATGAGAGATATATAAATAACTAATAAGCAGTTTAATATATAAGTTAGTAGTTTCAATTGTTAATAACCCTCAGTTAATTCTCTTTGGCAACTCTTTTTTTATTTTGTTTTAATTCTTAAGGCTGCCAATTAAACACGCAATGAACAAGCATGTAAAACATTTTGTTCCATTTATTGTGAAATTTATATTAATGTTTGCGAGTAATTCAATATTTTATTTTTTAATAATTGAAATATGCAGTGTAATTATATACAAAGTGTAACAAAGTTGGTTTTTCCTTTAGCGTGCCATTGACGGTATATGGCGCTCTTCATTGTTTTCATGGTGTTTTATTGCGTGGCGCAGGTTTTTTTGCGGAGGATTTGAAAAAAATGAAAATAAAATTAAAGTTTTTATGAATACGGTCGCTTTAATTGCAAATTAAAAAATAAAGCTTGATGTATTTTTTAATTTAGATCTTTTGAGTTTTAATTGTCGCTATTAAATA
>NZ_BPEW01000044.1 GCF_019654975.1 Shewanella sp. c952 | reverse complement strand
TTGTCTGGAAACCATAGAGCTGTGGTCCCACCTGATCCCATTCCGAACTCAGAAGTGAAACACAGTATCGCCGATGGTAGTGTGGGGTTTCCCCATGTGAGAGTAGGTCATTTCCAGGCGCCTAATACGAGAAAGCCCGTTGCTAACGCAACGGGCTTTTTTACGTCTGTAATTTGAGCGGGTTAATAACTTGAAGGTAGAGCTCTGCATGACACTGATAGCGGTGTGGCCGATATGCCCATGTGTCCACTTCGAGGATAATAAAGAGTAGGTCATTTCCAGGCGCCCAATACGAGAAAACCCGTGCTAACGCAACGGGCTTTTTTACGTCTGCAATTTGAGTCAGTTAATCATTTAGCTATAGCCAGCCTTTAGCGCTACATTGCAGTCGTTTATCTATATGGTAAGACTAGCGATTTTCGAGGTGCTTACTGTTTAATGTTGACTAGTCTGTTATAAACCAGAAGCGAAAAACAGTTATTAACACAACGAGCTTTTTGCATTTAATGAGTGGTGGTTGAGGCTGTGTAGAGTCGGCGCTGTGCGCCGCTTTCAATTCGATAAAATGAGGTAGGATTAGACGATTTTATTAGTGCGCCAAATATTTTGCTAACATTTTTACTCGGTGATAAGTCGAAGTTACAATGGCACCGAAACCTAATCATTAAGTTTCAGTGCCAGAGTCATGTTAGTTTTATTCTTTACTGTTAATTTTCAATTTGAATGCTTTTCTAGTTTCTTCATCGGCTTGTTGGTACCAAAAGTCTAGCATTTGACCAACATTTATTTGATCTGTTTGCTTGGGGTCATTAGCCTGGTTAGCAACGTTTTCAACCTGCACTAGATTTGGCTGAACTTGAGCTGCTATTGGTGCAGCTAAAGCGCCGAAAGCAGCAACTTGGCTACTACTATTGTAATCAAAGATCTCTTTTTCATAATCACGACCAAGCTGCATGCCATCTTTGATGAGTTTGTCCTGGCGGAATGCAATATCGACTCCTGATGAATCTTTCAGGCTTATCTTCGGGCTCCGATTAAAAGCATCCGCAGCGCTATTAGAGCGTATTCTAGGCAACGCTATAGTCAGTAATGTATTTTCTGCTGAGAATGTCATGATGATAACGTCAGAGCTAAATTGAGTCTGAGATCCTTGCTGTTGATAACGGCCGCTATATCTCAGTGCTAATTGGTTTTCACCATTGTCTAGCGTTAACTTATCGGTGCTACCGCTCTCTTTACCATTGACCAATACAAGTTCGGAATTAGAGGGGAGTGTAACTTCCACGTTGGCAAAAGCTGTGGAGTTTACGCAAATTAACACAGCAGTAAGGATTGATTGGGATAATCTCATAAAGAGCCTTTATTTGAATTGATACTTACTTTATAGCAGAACGATTTTTTTTTTGCAGGTTCGTCGGCAATTAATGAGCTACAGCGTTTAAATGCTTAGATATTATTAACAGTTTCAACCTATGAATTTGGTTATAATGGTTTTTCATTATGGGTTTGGAGGTTGCGCGTGCTAACAAAAATTCTAGTGACTATATTAGTCATAGCAGGTGCTATGTTTTATATTCGCCAATCTAAAGTGAGTCCCGCTAAAGAGCGAACTCAAGATATGGGGCGAGGGATAATAATTCGTTTTGCTTTATATGCAATTGTCAGCCTTTCATTATTAGCAAGCGCTGGTTATTGGTACTGGGATTGGCAAGATGGGAACAAGGTTGTAAGTGTAACTATTGTGTCACCTATGAGTGATGATAGCGTTGTGTATCAAGTAAGAAAAAAGAACATTACCAACAACGAAATAACAACAGTTGATGGAATAAGAGTCAGGTTGTCTAATCAAGAGCGAATTATTGTCGCAAATACGGTTCAAGAGTAATATTTGTGGATTTTCTTTTAGTTAGCGCTTTGCGATATATCTTTTTAGGTTAGAATAGCCTCGTTTTTTACCCCATTAGTTGATTAAGTATATGAAGGAGGAGCTATGATAACAGCCTATGCCTACGAGAATCGTAATCTAACGATTAGCGAATTGAGCATCAAGGATAATATCCCTCCCGGTACTATGTGGCTGGATCTTTATAAACCTGACGACATTGAAAGAGAATGGTTGAGCCAGTTTTCAGTTGAAGATGTTCCTGAAGAGGAAGACATCAATGAAATTGAGGCATCTGCGCGTTTTTATCAGAATAAAGATGGTCTACACATTAATTCACTGTTTCCTCAAAGAGCGGGTCAAGATGTAAAAGGTGTTAACGTCTCTTTTAATATTCGACAAAATTTCCTATTGACGATTAGGGAGGAGGACGTCGGTTTAATAAGATTGCTGAGAAACTACTTGAGGCTTGGTCGTATAGAAGCTTCTACACCCCAATCGTTGCTTCTTGAACTTTTCAATCTGAAGGTCGATTACCTCTCGGATTTGATCGAAGATGTTTACACTGTACTTGATAGTGTTAGTGAAGAGGTTTTTAAAAACGAAGAACTTGATGACGTTTTCAAACTGATTACTCGTCAAGAAGATTCTAACGGTAAGATCAGATTGAGTTTGCTTGATACGCAGCGTTCATTACGTTTCATGCAAAAATATTATCGTGACCAACTTTCTGAGAGTGAAATTAAAGATCTTAGAGAGATGTTGTCAGACATCGAGTCGTTGATGCCTCATAGTCAGTTCATTTTCGATAAATTGAACTTCCTGCTTGATGCCGCAATGGGTTTCAGTGGCTTACAGCAGAATAAAATTATTAAGATATTTTCAGTCGCAGCGGTAGTTTTTTTACCACCAACGGTAATCGCAAGTAGTTATGGTATGAACTTCGCTAATATGCCTGAACTCGATTGGCAATTTGGTTATCCGATGGCTATTTTGATGATGTTTGGTAGTGCCGCCGGAACCTATTTTTTCTTTAAGCGTAAAGGTTGGTTATAGTTGAAACAGCTCGTATCTAGCGAGCTGTTTTTGTTTCAGCATTTTGCTCAGTGCTATTAAATGAAAGTACCTTAGCTTTATGCTGATAAAATTCGTCTGGACGATTAAGCACTTCATTAAGACTCGATAGCTTTTGATACATCATATTGCTAACGACGTGGTAGCGTTGATAAGGTGTCTTGCAAAGAGACAACTTTTTTTCTAGATGATCCAGTAAGGATATTAATTTGGGCTTACTGCTTGCTGCACTTTCTTCTATCACTTCTTGGTTTAACTTTTTTTGCAAAGCATCTAACTTCTTGGGATCGTTTTCCGCAAGCCATAGTAACCTGTCAAAACTGGGTAATTCAGTCATAAAAACTCGCTCCAATGCATTTGTTATTAGATTAAATCTAGTAACAGCTACGTGATAGAGCAAGAAATAGACAGATTGATTCGTTATAGAGGAGCGCTTCTCCTAGTTGTCACTACCAAAAAAGTAGCTAACTCTCTCTCTAGGGTTTAAGTATTTGAATACCTTTTCAGGAAGAGCTGCAGGTGGTAAACATCTAACAATTGTTATACCTTCTTGCGCTAGCTCCACTATAGGTGCTTGTTCTTTAGGGACTAACGCATCGTAAACTAAGATCCTCGGCAAAAGTAATTGGCTTACATTCACAGACATCACCATGCCGTATTGGCCTGAAGAAAGCTCAACAATACTGCCTGGTGGATAGATTCCGAGCATTTTTACCATTCTACTGACAATCTCAGGATTTAGTTGTGCCTGATAATGTTTGTACAAATAACCAAGGGCTGAAAATGGCGTGCGAGTTCTGCTTCGATCTGAATGGCACAGGTTGTCATAGGTGTTTACAGCAGTAACAAGCTGACTCAATTTATCGATTTCAGATTCTTTTAGCCCTTTCGGTGTTCCTGAACCATCTAGAAACTCATGATGGTTTAATATTATTGGTAATGCCTCTGTTGGAAAGTTATCAGCAAGCTTAAGTAAATCAACACCCATAGCTGGATGTTGATTAATAAAGTTTTGCTCAGCTTGTGTGAGTGGTGTAGTTTTCCTCATCAACTGAGTTGGCACCTTCAACTTGCCGGTATCATGAAATAATGCACCTAAGCCAATGAGTTCTATTTCATTGCGTGTCCAACCTAACTCTTTTGCGATTAACATCGATAAGACGGATACATTCAGAGAGTGGAAGTAGATTCCGTCGTCATTTTTTGAGTCGGCCATTAAATGTAAGACCAACTTATCCGATGTTAATAATTGTTCGCAAATATTATGGATGAGCTCTTTAGCATCGTTGACCGCATTCAGTGGGCGATTGCGTAACTTACCCATTAAGCTTCGGATCATTGCCACAGACCGTTCAAACTGTTGCTCAGTTTTCTGTAAATGGCGCCTTAAGCTCTTGTGAGCTTCAATACTTTCGGCTTTTTGCTTATTAAGTTCATCTGAAAGTTTATCTAAGTCATTTTCATTAGTGGTTTGTTTTTGGGCTTGAGCTTGAGCTTGAGCATCCTTAACGTTTAAGACAGGCGTATCACTGCGTTCAACGATAACGAATACATGTTCAATCCCAAGGTTTTTAATGAGCTCTATTTGAGCTTGTTGCCTAATTTTGAAGCTACTGAATAAGAATGGATGATCTTTCCATGAGATAGGTAGTCTGATGAAGTTACCGACCTGCAGTTGCTTCACTGCAACTTTACAACTATTTGTCATATGTGTTTGTGTGAGTCTTCCTTAATTTGCTATTTTAACGCAACCTATATAATTTACAATTGCTTAACTCATATGTTTACAAATATGGGAACTTAAACAATAACAGTTTTAAGAGTATCAAATGGATTTTATTGAAATATACCCAAATGCGCTTCCCGATGAACTCTGCGATCAGCTTATTACCGCCTTTGATTACCACCCAGGGGTCTTAGCTGGAAGCACTGGTGGCGGCGTGGATATTGATAAAAAGCTAAGCCGCGATCTGATGCTTGATTCACATGATGATCTATCAGCACTTAAAAATAGCTTGCTAGGTTATACGCTCTCTCATGCCGCTAAATATTTCAATAAGTATTCAATGGCACTGATGGGCGCTGTGTCGGTTGGCGTATCGAATGAAAAGGGTGAAGCGGTCACGTTAATGCCTGATAATTACGCGGCATTAGGCGAGCCAAGAGCCGAGGCGATTGTTAAATACCTATATCGTAGTGGCAGTATTAATATCCAGAAATATGACAAAAACAAGGGGGGATACCCTCATTGGCATTCAGAGCAGTTTCCTCAATTAAATCATAATGAAGCCTTGCATCGAGTCGTGTTATATATGTTTTATTTAAATGATGTAGAGGAGGGGGGAGAAACGGAGTTTTATTATCAAGATAGAAAAGTAAAACCTAAAAAGGGCACTATGGTGATCGCGCCTGCCGGTTTTACCCACTCACATCGTGGCAATAAGCCCAAGAGTGGCGATAAATATATCGCAACCTCTTGGATTATGTTTAACAGAGCGGAGCAGTTGTACGGGGCTAAATAGGGATCGAAATCCTAAAACAAGCACCTTCTAATTCCGACGTCTCAATACTGAGGCGTCCACCATAACTGATAACTATCTCATTGCAGACTGCAAGACCAATACCTTGACCCGCTTTCTGAGTATCTGCTCTTACTCCGCGTTGGATGATATTTTGTCTGATACTTTCGTCAACGCCAGGTCCATCATCTTCAACTAATAACTCAAACTCGCCGGCATCATTGTAATAAGATGAAACTCTAACGGTGGTGATACACAGCTTAAATGCATTCTCCATTAAGTTGCCGCAAAGTTCCATTAAGTCGCCTTTATCACCAGGGAATACATGTTCTTGCTCAATACGCGCTTCAAACTGCACCTGTTTATCACGATATACTTTAAACAGCATTTGCGAGAGCTGGTCAACAAGCGGAGCGATTAGAGTTTGTTCCTGCTTTAATCCCTTACGACCTAGCATTGCCCGTTTCAATTGATATTTTACCAACTGATCCATTTGACTGACTTGTTCCATTATTTTCTCGCTGGTCGCCTCTTTATTTAATGTGGCATCATCTGTTATAGCATGCACTGCAGCTAGGCGAGTTTTTAGGCTATGGGCTAAATCATTCATTGCGTTTTGGTAACGCTGTTGCTGGGCACTTGATTGTACTAATAGTTGATTCAGCGCTTGCGTAACACCTTCTAGTTCAACCGGATACCCCTCTGATAGGGTCTTAGATTTTCCACTATTTACAGATTGCAGTTCATTTCTGAGTTGCACTAAGGGGCGCATTCCCCAATAGGCAGCACTAATCAATAATACGAGTGCTAGTGCGAGTACAAAACCTAACCGTATATAAGTACGACGACTAAATTTACTGTATTCCTGTTCTAGCTTTTCTGCGTCTTTCAGTACCAGTAAATTATATTCACTGCCTGCGATATCTAATGAAAGTAGATAAACAAAATAGCCGCGAGTATCCGCTAGAGAAAGGTAATAGGGCGGATTGCTATTGCGGATCTCGTTGAATCGCTCGCAAGTATCAAATAGGCCGCGGTCGACGGCCATAGAAGATGTCCAAACCTGATTAAAGGTGCTATCACAACTGGCAATAATATAGCGTTGAGAGGTATTGTTTTCTGTTAGCCATTCATCGCTATTATCGGGGAGGAGATCATGTTCTCTTAGTTCAGCAGCAACTTTGGGGATCTCAGCAATAAGCTGAGACGTTTCTTCGTTGTAACTATTCTGTGCGTGAAGGATATTGACCATCCACGCTAAGCCAAAGCCCACGAGGGCTATGATTGATAATGAGGTGAGAAACATCCGTGTTAGCAGACGTTTCTTTGGTTTAAAGTTTAGCTGCATGGCAGGTTAAATTTGTAGCCTTGGCCGCGAATCGTTGCGATAGGATTTTCCAAACCATCTTTGGTCAGTTTTTTGCGTAATCGGCTTACCATGACTTCAATGGTGTTTGGGTCGCCTTCTTTGTCGCCGTAGATCACATCAAGTAAGCGCTGTTTTGCGACAACTTCGTGGCAATGACGCATTAAATATTCGAGAATGAGGTACTCAAATGCTGTGACCTCCATTGGCTCTTCATTCATTGTGACTTGCTTTGCAGCTAAATCAATTTCCAATGCGCCACTGGTTATTTTGGGCTTTACAAAACCAGCGCTGCGTCTAACTAACGCATCAAGCCGAGCAACGAGTTCTTCTTTTTGGAATGGTTTGACAAGGTAGTCGTCTGCGCCAGCATTAAGCCCCTCGACTTTATCTTGCCAGTTAACTCGTGCTGTCAAAATGAGCACCGGCGCTTTAAGGCCGTTATCGCGTAGGCTTTGAATCAAACTAATGCCATCTTGGTCAGGGAGACCAAGGTCAACAATCGCAACATCTATTGGATAGTTTGTTGCTTGATAAAATCCCTCTTTTGCAGTTAATGCAACTTGAACTTGATTTCCTAGTTCACTCAATTGCACTTTTAGGTGGTGAGATAGAATCGGATCATCTTCAACAACCAATATTCTCATAGTCAAATATCCTTGAATGCGATAAAGATTAGTTTACGCAGAATTATGCCAACTGCCAACTAAGTGTTTAAATTTACGTAGGAGTTTACGCTTCAATTACTTAACCTTTGCTGAATTATGCTGCCATTAGACTTAAGAAATAACTTGATAGGCAAAAATATGAGCACGGTTATGTCTTAATCCGTAATTATCTAACACTTTAACGACATAATTCTGGGTTTGTTTGCGCAATTTGGTTAAGATCCGTTAAATTTTTGTCAAATCAGGTTGATTATGTTCGCGTTTAAACCCCTTATAAGTGTGATTCTCTTGCTTGTTGCACCAAGTGCATTAGCGGCCACCTTTACATTTACCGCTATTCCTGACGAGGATGAGAGCCAACTGCGAACTCGTTTTGATAAAGTTGCCGTATATTTGGAAGAGAAACTTGGGGTGGAAGTTAAATATATCCCTGTAAAGTCATACTCTGCAGCAGTAACAGCATTTAGAAACAATCAAGTGCAGCTGGCTTGGTTTGGTGGCCTTTCTGGCGTTCAAGCTAGGCGACTCGTTCCTGGCTCTGACGCGATAGCCCAAGGCTACGAAGACCAATTTTTTAAAAGCTACTTTATCGCACATCACTCGACCGAGATGCTAGTTAACAATAGTTTTCCAAACCTTAACGGCTATACCTTTACCTTTGGCTCGAAAGACTCTACATCTGGCCGATTAATGCCGCAGTTCTTTATTGAACGAAATTTGGGAAAAAGACCGGAAGACATCTTTAAACGTATAGGTTTCTCTGGTGATCATAGTCGTACCATAGCTCAAGTCCAAGCTGGGGTTTATCAAGTTGGTGCTGTAAATTATAAAGTGTGGGAATCCGCTGTTGCAGCCGGAAAGGTTGATTTGAAAAAGGTTGATGTCATCTGGGAAAGCCCTACGTACCCTGACTACCAATGGACAGTGAGAGCGGGAGTTGACGACTCTTTTGGTGAAGGTTTTAAGACTAAACTGACGGCCGTATTATTGGAAATGAACGATCCGGAACTTCTGAAAAGTTTTCCTCGTAAGTCCTTTGTAGCTGCAGACAACTTAGATTATGAGCCTATTGAAAATGTGGCAAAAACCATCGGTCTAATTGACTAGTTGATGTTAAGCATTAGTGAATTTTCCCTTAGCTTCGGCGATAAAAAAGCACTCGATTCTATCGAGCTTTCAATAACAGCAGGCGAAAAAGTGGCTGTTATTGGTAGCTCAGGCTCTGGGAAATCAACTCTTATTAGTCATATTAATACTCAGTTGCACGGGAGCGCAGCATACTGCTCTCAGCAACAGGGCCTAGTAGAAAGCTTGAGCATATTTCATAACATTTATATGGGGGCTCTTGGCAGAAATTCTGCACTTTATAACTTGTTGAATTTGCCATTCCCTTTTAAAAAGCCACTTGAAGAAATAGCCATTATTGCCCAAGACTTGGAGTTAGATTGTCCATTGTCGCAAGCGGTTTCCAAGCTTTCTGGGGGCCAGCGACAACGAACCGCAGTCGGGCGAGCGATTTACCAGCGAATGCCAGTTTTTATAGGTGATGAACCTTTTTCCGCTCTCGACCCTTTAATGAGTAAGCGTTTGATTAAACATGTATTGCAGCAACATGAGTCAGTTATTATGGTGCTGCATGATATGAATATGGCGTTAGAGTATTTTGACCGGGTGATTGGGTTACGTAACGGTAAAAAGCATATTGACTCCAAAGCTTCTTCACTGACCATTGAAATTTTGCAGGATTTTTACCAAGATTCGATGAATCAAGAGTTTGTCGCCAGTGAGTCCGCAATTGTTGAGCCAGCTTTTTGTGAATAGACATGAACCACGATGGGCTTTTTTTGGCTATTGGCAGCGAGTCTCGTTAGTTTTACTCGTTGTGACGCTCGCATGCTTTTATTGGGCGGATACAGAGATCATTGCGTTAGAGCCATGGAGTGAGCTTAAACGCATTGGGTTAGGGTTTCTCTCACCAGATTTTTTAGCAACTGAATATCTATTAGAAGCAATATGGCAGACAATCAGTTTCGCCTTACTTGGTGTTGCTGCCGGTTTACTGCTAGGTAGCCCTGTTGCGCTGATTTATAACAAGCCGATTGTTGCTGCAATTTGTGCTTTTATCCGATCTATTCATGAGTTGTTTTGGGCATTACTATTCTTACAAATCTTTGGTTTATCTCCTTTAACGGGAGTGTTAGCAATCGCTTTACCTTATGGTGCAACATTTGCCCGAGTTTTCAGTGATATTCTACAGCAAGCGCCAGCTTCTACATTGCAGAATTTACCCGCCAATACCGATAAAATCAGCCGCTATCTATATGGTCGTTTTGCTCATGTCTTTAATGAAATAAAAGCGTATGTACGTTATCGCTTTGAGTGCGCCCTTAGAAGTAGTGCGATACTTGGTTTTGTTGGGATGCCGACATTAGGTTTTTATCTCGAGTCTGCATTTAGGCAGGGGCACTATCATCAAGGAGCTGCGCTCCTTATTCTGTTTATCGTTATAATCGGTACGATCCCTTATTGGTGCCGTCGCAAGCTATTACCTGTATATTTTGTTGCTGCCATCGTGCTGTTACCTGAAATAACCACTATAGATAGTTCGCTGGTTTGGCGTTTTTTAAGTGATGATATTTTACCGCCGATGTTTCAAAGCCATAGTGTAGAGCTGTTATCTATTGATAGATGGGTTTTGTTTGGTGAATGGTTTCATCGGATTATCACCGAACAAGCCTTGCCTGGTGTGTTGGCGACCTTGATACTTGCTGTCGCTGCGCTAGGTGGTAGTTACTTGCTAACTCTTTTCTTCACAGCGGTTAGTTTTAAACCATTAACAGGCTCATTTATAGCGGCTACAAATAACGTTAACCTACTTATTTTAAGGTCAATTCCTGAGTACATATTTGCTTATATATTTATGCTGTTACTGGGACCATCAATGCTGCCGGCTATTTTGGCATTAGCTATCCATAATGGTGCTTTAATCGCTTATTTAGTCGCGAGGCAAAGTGCATCGACTGTTTATAGTCAGCATTTTAACGGTAAATTTGATGGTTATGCTTATGATGTATTACCAAGAATATACCCTAATATGATGGCATTACTCTTCTATAGATTTGAAGTTATTCTGCGGGAAACAGCGATTCTAGGGATGCTCGGCGTGGCGACATTGGGCTTTTATATCGATAGCAATTTTTCCGAAATTCGCTTTAATGGCGCATTAATATTGATCTGTGTAACAGCACTGCTGAATATTTTAATCGATATCGCGAGCAGAAGATTGCTCGCGACTCACTCAATATCTGATAAATCTTGTTGAACCTGCGTATAGGCTAAGCACCTATAATGGTAAATTTTCTATCCCATTAAACCCTACATGTTCAAGTGGGATGGGGTGAAGCTAATTGAAAATTCGGCGCTGGCTACGTTTATTGATAATGCCGTTACCACACCAAGCGGCAAATAAGGTAAATACGACAACACTGGTCATAATAACACTTAGGCGATACCACGGCGCTTCTGCAAGCATGCGCATTTGAACATATTCGAAAGCACTCGTTCCCCAAACTAGGAAGGCAGAAACCACTAGCGTCAATTGTAATAAACGAGTCACCCATGTTGCTCTAATGAACAGCAGAATCGGTGCGATAGCGTAAGCTATACAAGCCTCTGTTTGCCCAAATCGAAGAAAATGTGCGCCGAGCAATAAGTAAGCAAGACTGATAAAAATAATACGCCACCACATAGATCTAACCCTTGTTGAACTCATATCCCCCAAGAGGATACGGTAAAGTTAAACAAGTATTCTATCGACAGCTTCACAATTAACAAATTAATATTCGTTAAGGTCGCTTGTTAATGTGTCGAAATAGTGAACATGCTCGTATTTATCTTAAGGCAATCCTTCGATAGCAAGCCAATTATAGTTATCAGTATAAAGATTTGATCGCTCCCCGAGAGTTTGGCCGCTTTGAGACAAGCTCACAACCTTGAATCTGTTCGTCAAAAACATACTGGGGAGTTCACGTATTGCTTAAAGTAAGGCTTACTTAGCATCTTTGAGTGCCGCGATGAGCTTTTCTTTATCCTCTTTACTGAGTTTACTGTGACTAATTAAGCTGAGTATATGTTCGGCGTTTTGCTCATCTTCATCATTAATGATAATAAATTGGCCATGGTTGTTACTGTCGCCAAAACGCATAACTTCTAACTCTGTTATTTGCTCAGTGATAAGCTCAATATCATCTGATAGAGATTCAATATGAATTTCAAAGTCACCTTCATTTTGTTCAAACAATCTCTCTAATTCGAGCGCTTTAGCCTCTAGCTCACCGGATTTAGCTTCAATTTTTACCACATGAGCCTCAATTTCCGCTGTTTTTCCATCAAGTTGTTGATATAGCTTTTCTAGCTTTATTTTTATTGCCTTATTTTGCTTGGCATCGATGATAAAAACATTGTCTTTAGTGGGGTGCTGCATACGAGACAAAGTACGTGTTAATAGTGCTTGGTCTTCTTTTGGTAATACACTCAATTTTTCTTTGAGTACTGCTTTGTCTTTTAGCTCTTGGGCAGTAAAAGCTAGCTCATGTTGCTTGCCATCGGATTTCACCGTGACGTGGGTGATGTCATTTTCATCAGTTTCAATTTGAGTGCTAAATACTTTCTTATCTGTTTCTGTTACATCGATATCTGTTGGCGCTGCAAAAGTGCTACTTTGAAAAGCTAAACCGCAGGTTAATAGTGCACATACTCGTAAATTCTTTTTCATGCTCGTTTTCCCTTATTCCATTTTAAGATTGTGACTCTAAAGTCGCCATAGAGCGCATTGCTCATATCAAACTAGATATAGCGAAGATCGTGCCATCTCTTTGAAGCGTACTATTCATGGGATTTTTACTATTTAATTGAGGAGTAACTCTCTAAAGGTTATCGAGATTTCCCCAAAAGGGCTGATGACTTCCCCATATGGGGATTTTGTTATTAAACGTGATAAGGTTGGTAGCAAATGACTGCCTGTAATGTGGGGTTCCGCTGAGCTCTTTGTTATTTTCAAGCTGGTATCAAACTTGTATAGCTATAAAGCTGATAAGAGAACTTCTCAATATAAAATATATTGAGACTAGGTAAAGAGTTGACTATGTCTATTAAGCGTTATGTTTTTCTGTTGTTTGGAGCACTTATTTTGATGTTGGCGATTAGTCAGCTTTTTGTAGCTCAGTATTTTAAAATACAGCTTCAACAAGAATTGGAGCAAAGTTCAAGGTCATTATCAAAGAGTTTGGTTAGTGTCGTGATCCAAAAAGCGTCCGATATCGATAGCTGGGAGTTATCCCGAACTGATCACAGTGAGTTTATTGAAGCTGAAGATAGCGAGCAATTTGTAATCGAACTTGACGAAGATATAGCTGATTTAGACGAAGAGATCGCTCAGCTTGCTCAGTCGCTGGTGGAGATCACTGCTAACGCTGCCACTTCAGTTAAGGGAGATGCTTACCAAAAACATCAATTGGCACTGCAAGAGAAAGTGCAAGCTTTGCTAGAGAAAGAGCGCCGTGATATTGAAGGGGAGCGTGAAAATCTGCAGCAACTAAAAATTGAGGCAGCGAAAGAGTATCGACAGCGAGTTGAAGAAAGTCTTAATAGTTTCGAAGTTGATACCGATGATTGGCTTCAAGCTGGTAGAGTCATGATTGTAGAAGGTGATACTGATGACGGTGTGGTTGTCCGTGAGCAACGTAGTATTGAATTACCGAGTCAAGGTGCCAATCATCAGCTAGAGCGTTTTAGTGAATCAGTGCTGCTGGTGATCTTACTCACGAGTGTTATGGCGCTTATACTCGCCTATTGGTTAAGTCATCACGTGACAGAGCCGTTAAGCGAATTGGCTCAAGGCCATAAGAAACTTGGAGAAGGTCGCTTTGGTATTCAATTGCAAGAGCAGGGTGTAAAAGAGCTCAAAATGATAATCAATGGCTTTAACCGTATGAGTCTTGCACTGGATAGTTGGAAGAAAAAAGAGCAGCAGATGTCACAGCAACAGCATCTGGCAGATCTGGGCCAAATCACTAGGGGAATAGCCCATAGCTTGAGAAACCCATTACACACCCTAGGCCTGCTGTCAGAGCAAAGTATCTATACCGAATCTCAAGATGACCGTGAAGCGGTAAATCAAAAAATGCAAAAGAAAATCAGCTTAATGGATAAGAGTATTCAGTCATTATTGACGCTCTCTAGCCATGAGGTACAACGCGACAACTTAGTACCACTAAACGCTATCGTGCAGGATATTCTGCTTGAACTGTCGATTTCGGGACTAAAACCTAAAGTGATTTTTGATGCTGATAATGTTGTGGCCTTTCATGGCGCTGAATCAGAACTTAGAAGTATTGTACATGCGGTGTTGATCAATGCAGTTGAAGCAGATGTTAATGGCACGCAGATTAAAATTGAATTGAGTCAAACTGAAAATAACAGAACGATCGTGATTACAGATTGGGGTAAGGGTATCGAACCGTCAATTAAAGAGCAGATGTTTAAACCACATATATCCACCAAGGCTGAAGGTTCAGGGATGGGGATCTATATCGCTAAACGCCTGATTGAAAGCCACTATGGTGGCGATATTCTTTATCAAGATAACCCTGAGGGCGGCACCATCGCAACTATTCTATTGATCGATTCGTCACAGCATACAGTGGAGAACAATCGATGAGTCAACGACCTTTGCACATTCTTGTAGTCGAAGATGAACCTGATCAACGCTCATTAATCAGCCAAATGCTAACTGCAAATAACTACCTTGTTAGTGAAGCCGATAGCGTGGAGCAAGCTATTTTGTTGCTAAAAGAATCAGTGCCTGATCTGGTCTTTTCCGATTGGAAGTTAGGGCAACTATCGGGGATGGATTTGCTGACTTACGTTAGACGAGAGCATGCTGATTTAGGTTTTATTATTGCGACAGCATACGGCACTATCACTCATGCGGTAGATGCTATGCAGGCGGGGGCGGATGACTATCTGTCTAAGCCCTATCAGCGGCAATCATTGTTTATGGCAATTGAAAAGGTCGCCAAATCGCTAAAGCTTAAACAGCATAATAAGCGTTTAGCGTCTGAGTTATCACAGCAGCAGGAGCTGGTGGGATTAGTCGGTAAAGCCCCCTGTATGCAAAAGGTGTATACACGAGTGCAGCGTGTCAGTGCGACGGATGCCACCGTACTCATTGGAGGTGAAAGTGGTACAGGTAAAGAGCTTGCAGCCCGGGCTTTGTATCAATTATCACCAAGGCGAAATAAACCTTTCATTGCCATAAACTGCGGCGCTATTCCTGAAAGTCTGGCTGAGTCTGAGTTGTTTGGTGCGGAAAAAGGGGCATTCACTGGTGCTACAAGTCAAAAGATCGGTAAATTGGAAGCGGCAAACGAAGGCACTATCTTTTTAGATGAAGTGGCAGAGTTACCATTATTGCAGCAGACTAAATTATTGCGATTTTTACAAGAGGGAGTGATCTCACGGTTAGGGCAAAATAGTGAAATTAAATTAGATGTTAGAGTTATTGCTGCAACTCATCGAGATCTAAAAGTTGAAGTAGCAGAAGGGCGTTTTCGAGAAGATCTCTTCTACCGCTTAAATGTGGTACCAATAGAAATGCCACCGTTACGTGAAAGGCAAGAAGATATTGGTAGGTTGATAGAGCATTTCCTCAAAATTCATGGTGGACAATACGGACTGGAAGCGGTGAATTTAAGCACAACAACCATAAAGACGCTGTTGGATTATCCATGGCCTGGTAATGTGCGAGAGTTGTCTAATCGTATTGAGCGCTTTGTATTGCTCGGAGATGAAGATGAACTTGTTGCTGAGCTGACTCAGCCCCCGAGCGTGATTGATGCTAAAGCGTTTACCCTGCCTGAAAAGGGCTTTGAATGGGAAGAATTTGAAAAAGATTGTTTACAGCAAGCGATGCAACGTCATGACAGTAATCGTACTCGCGCCGCAAAGCAGTTAGGCTTGTCTTATAAAGCATTTCTATATCGTTTGGAAAAATACCAGCTAACGGACTGACGATAGAAAATGATGTCCTCGCTAATTACTGAGTGCATAATTCAATATGGCACACAGTAATTATTGACATATTTATAAAATAACACCAGATATAATCACCAAAGCGACGCTGATGAACACTAAGCCTGTCAACAAGTTTATTACTGGTGTCGCTCGCTTGAGCTTAATCTGTATTTTGGGTTTGGTTAGCACCATAGCGATAAAACTAAACCACATCATAGAGAGGCTGAACAGTAGTATCGCGGCAACACTTTTAGTCAAGAATGACACTTGCGGTGTGATGAGCGTTGAAAATAGAGTGATAAAAAACACTAGTGCTTTAGGGTTTAAAAGATTGGTATAGAGCCCTTGTAAAAACCCTTTTTTAACGTTTAAGCCTTCGCTTTGTTGTGCCTTTTCTAAGGCAACTGGATCGCGCCAATGTGATAATGCTGCGCGCGCAGCGCCAATCCCCATCCAGGCGAGGTAACTGGCGCCAATAAGCTGTACTAATATAAATAACTGCTCAGAGCTATGGATGATCAAACTTAACCCCGTCAAACTCAGTAGGGTGTGAGCTAGGATAGCTACAGAGATCCCTGCTGCAGATGCAATCGCAACGGCTCTGTTTTCTTGAGTCGATAGTTTGACGACCAAAGCAAAGTCTGGGCCTGGACTGGCTAAAGCGATCGTATGGATCACAGCCAGCGAAATCAGTAGTTGAACATCCATAAGCGAGTTTAAATCTCAATTGTAAGTAAGGGAGGTATCATTGTTAACGCTGATTATTACTCACTATCGGTAATATTGATTGTAAAAAATTGCAGCGGCTGTAAAAGCAGCTAATTAACCGATAAGCCTTGCTGAAGTAGTGATGGGTTTAGCTTAGATAAAGGGGATATATTGAGGCGTACTAGAATAGCGTTATGTCTGGCGTTGAAACAGCGCTGGGGTTGTTAAATAGGCATGTTTAAAGGCTTTATTGAAATGACTTTGGTCAAAAAATCCAACTTGATGAGCAGTATCACTGACGCTGCTTCCACTTAATAGTGCCTTCTTAGCATACTCTAACCGCATCCGTTTTAAGTATGCATGGGGAGTCATACCGGTAGCACTTTTAAATTGCCTTAAAAACTGAAACTTACTTAGCGCGACAGTATTAGCAAGAGACGCCAGATCAAAATTAGCACCTATATCATCGTGAAACAGTGATTTTACTGTCTCTAATTGCGCTGTAGATAAACGGTAATAGTTAGGCTGCGTTAAAGGTGCTTCGTTGTTTCTGGTAAATAACTCAGTCATAAAAGCCATCAACATGGTTTCTGCTTGTAAGGAACTGACGTTGTCATTAGCAAGGGTTAACTGGTTATGAACCATGAGAAAATAGCGGTACAATTGGCTATCAGGATAAAGTGGTTGATTGAAGAATAACGGTTGCTTAAATTCTGCTTCAAGATTTTTTACATAGTGAAGTGGCAAAGACATGACATGCGCTCTGTAGCCACTGTCTAGAAAACTAAAGCCATTGTGGCTTTCATCAGGGTTTAAGGTGGATATTTGTTGAGGGCTTAAACGATAACTTGCTCCCTTATGGCGATATTCTTGGCAACCGTAATCAACGACACCAAGGTGGTAATCTAGGTGTACGTGCTGATCGAATACAAAATTGTTGAAGCAAGCTTTGCTTAGCTCCATCTCTTTAACAATTTGTGGGTGCCAGTATTGTATAGTGTCTTGCATGCCAATGTTTGCTGATGGGGTAGGTACATTCAGTCTATCTTAGCTGTGAACCTTAGGAATAGTAAATAATTGCAAACCAAAGGGTAGAACATTCAGATCCAAGTCAATATAGCCGTGTATTGTTATGTTATTTCGATCATAATGGTTGAGTTTCTTAGTTAACAACTGATGTCATTGGAGTTTATTACGTGAAAGGACAGATTTTAAGGGAAATGAAAGTACTCAAAGCAATTGACCCTGCTTTTGAAGTACAAAGACGAGTCGCATTTATTAAAACCAAACTTAAACAATCTAATACTCAGTCATTGGTATTAGGGATCAGTGGTGGCGTCGACTCCTCTCTAGCCGGGCGTTTATGCCAATTGGCTGTCGAAGAACTTAAAGCTGATACCGATGACTCTGGTTATCAATTTATTGCGGTGCGTCTACCTTATGACATCCAAAAAGATGAAGATGAAGCGCAATTAGCTTGTCAATTTATCAAGCCTTCTAAACAAGTTACTGTGAATGTAAAAGAGGGCGTCAACGGTATCCATTCTGAAACGCTAAGTGCAATTGAATCGGCTGGTATCGTATTACCAGAGGCCGTTAATATTGATTTTGTAAAAGGCAATGTTAAAGCCAGAATGCGGATGGTCGCTCAATATGAGATCGCAGGGCTTGTTGCTGGGTTAGTTGTTGGTACTGACCATAGTGCAGAAAATATAACCGGTTTTTATACTAAATGGGGTGATGGTGCCTGCGACTTAGCACCTTTATTTGGTTTGAACAAACGTCAAGTTCGTACTCTGGCACAGTTTTTAGGTGCTCCAGACATTTTAGTCCATAAAGCACCGACGGCAGATCTTGAAGAGGGACAGCCTCAGCTTGAAGATGAAATTGCATTAGGCTTAACTTATGACCAGATTGATGACTTTCTTGAAGGAAAAGAGGTCAGTGAGGTTGTTAATGATCGCTTAGTGAATATCTACCGTGCGACGCAACATAAACGTGATGCAATCCCGACAATCTACGACTAACATTCAGCTTTATTAAAAAGCGCCTAATGGCGCTTTTTAATAGGATGTACTGTTTATTAGTTTAGTGGAGCAAGACCCAGAGCTTGTCTTAAAAAATTAATCTGTATATTGGGAAACTGCCGGTAATCTAAATAAGGGCATAAATAAATGTCTTTATTTGCATGCTTTAACAAGGTGGCCCCTTGGAAGTCTAACGGTAAAAATTCAGCACTATCGAGCTTTAAAGTCTCTGCACTTTCTTTTCCACAAATTATGTGTAGCTGCGCATCGCAGCACAGGCTGTTAACTCCGATAGCGATAGACTCATCACGTTTTAATAGATCTCTATCGCGATATTGTCGCCAATCTTGTTCGTTGACTACAATCTTAGCCATGACAGTTAAAATTTTTCGCCAGTGGTTACCATTCAATTCAATTAATGCTTGAGTCGCATCTACATCAAGGTGACTCCATTTCTCTGCGCGTTTAGGCGGAGTCGGTAGGTAAAAGCAAGTGTTAGCTTGTTGAGTTCCAATCATATTATTGTCTATTTGTTTACCATTGAAAACAGTGTAAGTTACAGCTAGTGACCTTATATATTATTCCCTAAACCCTGTATAACAACAACTTAAGATTGAGCTCTAATGATGATGAAGTCCATTGTAATTGGATCGGCTAAGCACTTAGCATTTGCACTCTTTTACTCCTCTGTTGGAACCAGTATTGCCTTAATTGCAGCTGCTGTTTGGTATCTCAATTCTCGTCCAGAACTGGACTTATGGCATACCACTGAGCTTAAGGCGCAATATCGTCAACAGCCGAGTATTGCTAGTTTTAATGACTACTTGCGTTTAGAGGACAAATTATTTGCGGAAGTTGAAGATAAGGTTACCGCTAAAACTAAGTCAGAATCCTTATTGGTGCTTAATCGTTATGTCGCGGGGAGCTACTCTGACCCCCAAAAATGGTCTCAAAATTGGAATAGAAGTTTTGAATGGAAAAACGAGCAAGCTGATTACGGCATTTTGTTGTTGCACGGTATGTCAGACTCTCCCTACGCGATGCAACACTTCGCTAAGCACTACAAAGAGTCAGCGCATGTCATAGGACTAAGACTGCCAGGCCATGGAACACTGCCGTCTGGGCTCGTCGATGTGACTTGGCAAGATATGGCGGCTGCAGTTTCTATAGCGACTGCTCACTTGAAGCGAGTGATGCAAGATAAACCGCTTTATGTGGTTGGTTTTTCAACTGGCGCTGCGCTTGCGCTTAATCATGAGCTTGAACAAATTGCTGTAGGAGAAAGTGGAGATTTTTCGGGGCTAGTGTTCCTCTCGCCAGCTATCGGCCTACCACCTGTGGCTGTTGGTGCAAAATGGCAATCAAGGTTAGGTCATCTATTAGGACTTGATAAGCTAAGTTGGAACAGCATTCAAACTGAGTACGATCCATTTAAATACAGTTCATTTGCGGTAAATGCTGGGGATGTGGTGTATCAGCTCGCTAGCCGTAATGTTGAACTATTCAAACAGCTGGATAGTCAAGCGCGAGAGCGTCTTGCTCCGGTGTTAACGTTTCAATCTTTAACTGATGATACCGTAGATAGCATGGCTGTGATCAATGATTTGTATCTGCAATTACCGAATAAACAACATGAGTTGGTGATGTTTGATATTAACCGAACTCAAGTTAATTTAAGCTTAATCGCAGCGGATCCTCTAACGCCTTATACTCAATTAGTTAAATCTACCCAGCTTGCTTTCGACTTCACCATAATTGAGAATACAGGCGAAGCAAGAGGGGCGGTGCAGGCTAGAAATTTAACCTCAGAAAGTGTCAGTGAAGCCGTTATTGAACAATGGCCGAAACAAACCTATTCTCTGTCTCACGTTGCTCTGCCTTTTCCTGAAAGTGATGAACTCTATGGCCCACATCGAAAACAAATTCATAATAGAATTCAAATCGGTGCTGGGGCCTCAAAAGGGGAACGAGGAGTGCTAAGTGTTCCCTCAAGTGAGATGTTGAGGCAGAAATGGAATCCATTTTTTAACTACATGATTGAAAAAATGGATCAACGTATTATTGAGTAAGCGGCAACTATGTTCGAGTGTCTTGCAACGTAGTGAATACCAGTTTATTTCTGCCGTTGTTTTTTGCTTGATACAAGTTGAAATCCGCTTGTTTTATCCAGTCCTCGAGCGAATCACTATAAGTACCGTTGCCAATGACGGCGCCAATACTGGTTGTGACATTAAAGCTAGTATTGTTGTCAGGGTTCTCAATGACAATCTCGGCTAACCTTTGTTTAAAATTTTCAAGGTGAGATTCAATTTTTAACGTGTTGCAATGGGGCATGATAATCAAAAACTCTTCTCCACCGTAGCGTACGATGACGTCTCCATCACGCTTAAAGTTGTTCTCCAGTAGTTTAGCAACTTTTTTAAGCGTCAGATCACCACCTAAATGCCCATAGGTGTCATTAATGCTCTTAAACTTGTCTAAATCTAAGATGGCAATAGCAATAACTTCATCGCTTCTTTGGCAGCTTTCTTGTAAAAATGGAAATTGTTCTTCAGCATAACGACGATTATAGAGTCCAGTGAGAGAATCTTTTTCTGCCAAAGACTTTAACTGCTGATTGGCTTGTTCTAGCTCAAATGTTCTGAGAGCTACTTTTTCCTCTAGCGCTAACTGATAGCCTATTAGCTGGCTTTTACTCTGTTTTAATCGTTTATAGAGAGAGTAGATCTCTTTTGGTGAGTCCTCATCAATGCCATAGTCACTGTTGTCATTCTTATTTGAAGTGCTGAACTTTTTGGCAATTCTCTCTAATGGTCGAGTTAGTCTGCCACTAATTATTCGAGTAATGAGAAAAATGACCAGCAGCGAAATGGCGAGTATCGCAAAAGTTGCAATATACATTTGCTCAACAAGCATGACTAAAGGCCTAAAAGGGTTGAGAACATAAAGAGTCCAACCTATATTTAGATCATAAGCTGCATATACAAATTCTGGTGACATATTGGTTTTGTCATGGATATTCAACGTTGGTAATAGGCTAGTATCAAGAGCATTATCTTTTGAGTAGCTAAAATCACTCAGCGGCTGAATTGTCAGTTCTGGTGAAGAAAATACAACACGGTTTTCCTGATCGACAAGTACAATATATTGATCTCTAAATAGCTTATTGGTTCTATCAATTTCTTTAAAGCGATTTAAGTCGAGCGAGCCTTCAATTATTCCAATAGGCTGGTAAGAGTTATCTGGTGAATAGAGAGGCGCGCTGATGGCGACAATGGGATCGTTGCCAAAGCCTCTACCTAGAAAAACCGGTGATATATAAGCGTTTTGATTAACGAATGCCTCAATAAAATAGTCTCTATCTGACACCTCTATGTCTGTAGACTTATTTGCACCATTTAGTAATGACACCGGACTAGCGCTTTGGATCTTGCCCAAATCATCAGCAATTAACATTGTGATAAACCCTGGATACTGTTGGTGCAATTTTAACAGTGCTGTCTGTTGTTGCTTTGCCCTCATTTCACTTAAGCTTAACCAATTTGCGGCACTATTTAATACTTGTGCGTGAGTATCAATATGAGCCTGAGCTAAGTTTCCAATGTGATGAGCAGATTCATTAATGTTCTCACTCAACAGTTGTTGATGACGATTGATAAACTGATTGTTAAATAATAGTGCTGAAAAGAGTAGTGCTAAAAAGATCACTAGCGTGAATGCATAGGTTAACTGGGCATTAAAAGTCTGTCGTTTTTTATCTTTGCTTTTGAGTAAAAGGTGCAAAGACACTGGCGTTAAAAGCAGCAGCGTAGAGGCTATGGCAGTGTAAAAAACACCATTTATCCCTTGTTTCAGGATAATAAAAGGTAAGTGGCTACTAGGAATATTTGTGTTGAGAACTGCATATAGATAAAACAATGGCATACCAATCACTAACCAAAAAACGATACTCGAATATAGTGAGTAGATCCCTTTTCGATGAGCAAGGCCTAAACATAACGCTTCTAGTGAAAAGAGTAGATATACGTGAGGGCTGTCCCAAGCAATAAATAACCCACTAACCGCAATAATAGCAGTATACAAGGCATACCAAGGCCCAAAAAGAACGGCACTAACGACAAAGCTAGCATTACCTATAATTAGCTGGATATTAGCAAATAAAGGTATCGGATAAAGGTTTATGATGAAACCTATGATGCCGAAAAGGGTAGCTAACAGAAGTTTTTGTGGTGTTTTCTTATTCAAAAACAGGTCCTATATCGTGACTCATCCAAAATGCTAGAAAGTCATTTTTTATTATTATTTACTTACTACAAGTTATTAACTTTCGATTAGGATAGCAACAGATAGCGTGCTGTTTTACAGAATAATGCCGCCTTCTTTGTTTTTGTTCCGCCTAAACTAGCTGATGAAGCTATCGATTCTTACTGTGAGGTAAATATTTAAAAACCACTTAATGTTCTTACCGATAAGATCTAGTTCACAGCATTGATATCTTATCGGTTGTCTATTCAGCTTTTGTTCATGAAAGAGCTGCGTTTTAAGGTTCAATTAATGTTAGTTGCTATCATATAAGGCATAGATTTCCACCGTGTAAGCCATTAATTTCCAATAAGCTTTTACCGGTGTAATTTTTAAAATTGTACTTAGATAGTCTGTAACATTTCAGAGTTTAAGTGCAACAACTCCGTGATTAAGGAACTGTTATGAAATACTTATCTATGTTTGCTGTACTAGCCTTCTCCGCTTCTGCAATGGCTGTTGATTGTACTGATTGCCATGAAAAAATTGATGTAGCAGCACATACTGAAATGGAAGCAACAATCGCAACTTGTAACGATTGCCACGATATGGAAAGTGCTCATGAGTTAGATACTGAACTACACACCGTAGATCTAACGATTAAAGAGTGTGCTGACTGCCACGACTAACTCATAGGTTCGTGGCCTTCAGCCAATAAAAAAGCCAGCTAAATGCTGGCTTTTTTAATTTTAATTGGTCGGGATAACAGGATTTGAACCTGTGATCTCTTGTCCCCCAGACAAGCGCCTTACCGGACTAGGCCATATCCCGAAATTTTCTGCAGAATAAATTATAAACTTGAGGGAATTCTGAAGAGCCAGCACTTTAACAAGTCAGCAGAGCCGCTGCAAGCGCTTCATTAACATCATTGTTTTGTTTGGCTAGTTTATAAACTTTTTCAACTATCCTAATGAATATAAAACCTTCTTCCTTCACGCATGACTTCAATTAACTCAGGTGCACTCATCTTCTTTCTAAGACGTTTTTTATATTCACGATCATAAATTCTATACTTACCGTGTCGATCGATAGTGGTAATTTCAGACTGTTGATAAATGGCAAATATACGATTGTCACCGGTATAAACCCAGGTTCTGTCACTTGGCTGCATCAAGCTGCTACCTGCACTAAAATCAGTGGTTGGATTGGTACAACCAAGCACTTGAGTCATCAATGTTGGCACAAGTGCGCTGTGAGTTGTTCTGTAGTTGATACGTTTATGTGCACTCTGTTTAGGCCAATGGATAACCATTGGAACTTGAACGTTATCTGGCGAAAGGTTTACCCTCGCTTCTGTCGGATTACTGGTAAACACTTTTCCGCTAACACCGGTGATGACAACTAATGTGTTGTCAGGTAAATCAGTCAGTACTTCTTTCAACTGGCTATCAATAAAGTTCAAGGACTGGCGGTATTGATTGAATAGTACTTTTTCAGCTGACTTTAGTGATTTATTCGCTTTTACTGTCTTAACACCAAGAAAGCCTATTGGTGTGTCGTAGTTATCGGGCGACTTTAAATTTAATAGTGTAAACCAAGGTTGTGTTGCAGCTTGAGTCCATGCTTGCCAGTTCTCAACTGAACTGATATCCGAACTTGCATAACTATCATCATATTGAGAGTCAATTCGTTCGAAGTCATCAAAAATCGCTTGCGGGCGAGCGAGGGTATCAACACTAGTAAACAGGCCTAACTGATAGCCATTAACCGAGAGTTCTTGAGTTAACACTGGACTTTCATAATGCAGATCGATGGCATTCATATAACTGCCTTGTAAACCGTAAAGCAGGCTGAACATACCGCTACTAAATTGGTTGCCACCACTTAAATGCTTTTGAAAAGATTGGTTCTTCTCAGCGTATGCAGTTAAGAAAGGCATCGTTGTGCTGTCGACTAATTTTGCCTGAAGGCTATCAATCGCAATGAATAGAATATTCGGTTTATCGTCAGCCATGCATTGCATAGGCGATAATGGATATTTGAGACTGGTTTTGGGTCTCGTTTGATCTTGGTCTTCATGGCTGTTATCAATGCCATAACTTTCCATGAAGCTTCTTGCTGTTGCTGGATAAGACAGCGGATAAGCATCATCAAACTGTGTTATTTCGGTGACGTCAGCAGCATCACCCCAAATATGTATCAGGTGACTGGCAATAAAGCATAAGCCAACGACCCCAACAACTTTGTTGCCATAATTACGCTTACGGATCTTTTCGATACGTTTCCACAAGTAATTAGCGAGCGTTAGCTCTAAAGCAAGAATACCTATTGGCGTAATGATGTAAGAGGTGCCTTGCAACAATCCATTCAAATCAGCCCAGGCTAAATCAAACACAAAGGGGCTTAGGTGTAGGCCATAGTCATCATAAATAATGGTGTCATAAAGCAGTATACATAAACTTAATGTAGCGACGACAGCGGCATAGCCTCTTAGTATTTTGGAATAAGGAAGCAACAGAGTAATAGGAAAAATGAGTACCAGATAGACCATAAAAGCGAGAAAGCTAAAGTGGCCAATGGTGCTTAATGCTAGATAGCTCCAGCCTACGATTGACTCTGGAAAACCAACAGTACCGAGATATCGATAGCCGACAATAATAGCCAGTAAGCCATTATAGAAAGCAAACCAATGTCCCCAGCTCACTAAACGTGAAACTCGATCTCGTCCTATCTGTTTTTGTCGCTCAACCATGCTGACTCATTTTTCTCTTATATTGTAGTTAATGGGTTTAAGCTTAAATGGTTAAACCCTTACTCAATGTGGCTCTTTGTTTAGTCTAGCTATTTTTAACCGATTGCGATAAAGCTTTTGCAAACTGCTCTGTAACCACTTCACGAGCTTCAGCAGGTACTTTATTTTGCAACAGATGAGTTACGCAGTTCCCCAATGCCATCAGACTCAAGTCTGTTGGTGATTGATGCTTCTCTAAAACCGCTAATAGCTCAGTAATGAGTGATTCAACTTGCGTGTTTGAATATTTAGATTGGATAGCCATAATTGAAAAAGTTCACTTTAAATCTTGATTAACGGCATATAATAACGGATTTTTCCGAGAAGCTCTGCACTTTTTGGTCTCCTGTTGAGGCTTTTATCACTTATTGTGTATTGGAATGAGATAAAGTCTTGTTTAAGGCGTGATTGCGCAGCGTCAATTCAAACCGTTGCAATGAACTCTGTATGGGGGGTAGCCTCATATTCGGCTGTTAACTAACGAGATGATATAAATTGATTAGTGGCTGTTTCATTGCCATTCCCTCCTCGTAAATCACATTGCTAAAACCTTTACTGTAGCGACCTATTTACCATCTGGATTTCTGGTTTCTGTCTGGTATGATATCTGCCGTCATGTTATTCATGTAGCCGCGATTGACTGAAAGGCTGCAGGCGTAAACAAATTAATCTATTTACCATTATAGAGCTGATTCACTGGCTATAGCTCTAAGCAACTTTTTATCGAGGCTCAATGAGTATTAACGTCGAACAAGCAATCATCCATGCCATTTCTCAAGATGGAGACGGTCAGCTCAGCTGTCGTTTACGCCCTCAACCGTTATTAAACAGCCAAGCCGTAGAGACGATGTTAGATGAACTCCATCAAACCTACACCACAAAGGCTGGTAAGGGTTTTGGTCATTTTGGCATCAGTGGTGATGACGGTGAAGCAAACACCAAGTTTGAAGCTGCTTTGAGTCAGTACCGCAGTAATGATTTAGGCTTTGTCGAATTTTCAGGTATCGCCGGAAAATTGCTACAGGAAGAGCTCGCTAAGTATGACTTTAGCACTGGTGGTTTTCTGCTGCTCTCTTGCTATACCTATATGACCAGCGACTTTTTGTTTGTGTCGCTACTTAACGCTAAGTCATCAATGACAGTGTTAGATGATATGGAGTTGACGCAAAATACTCACTTAGATCTCAACAATGTTCAACTTGCTGCTCGTATTGACTTGACTGAATGGCAAGCAGATCCTGAGTCTAAAAAATACATCTCTTTTGTTCGCGGCCGAGCAGGGCGCAAAGTCGCTGACTTTTTCCTCGATTTCATGGGATGTGTGGAAGGCATTAATACTAAAGCACAGAACAAATCGTTGATGAATGCCGTTGAGGATTTTGTTGGTGGCAGTGAGCTGACAAAAGATGAGCGTCAAACCGCACGTGAGCGGGTATTTGACTACTGTACCGAACGCTGTGACGAAGGTGCAGATATTCAGATTAAAGATCTTGCGGATGAGCTAGCAGATCAAGGTATGGACTCATTCTATGATTTTGCTCAGGGTGGCGATTACGAACTCGAAGAGGAGTTCCCTGGTGATAAACCAACGCTACGACAGTTGAAGAAGTTTTCTGGCACTGGTGGTGGAGTAACACTCAGTTTTGATAGTCAGCATCTTGGCGAGCGTGTGATTTACGATCCCGTGTCAGATACGATTATCATAAAAGGTGTCCCAGCAAATCTTAAAGATCAGCTCGATCGTCGTCTAAAAGGTGAGTAGATAGACAGGCTTTTGAGCGTGATGAGAAGCCGAGTGTTTTAACGCTCGGTTTTTTTGTGTCTAGGGTTTAGTTATTGAGCGTTCTTAGTTTAAAGTTGTCGAATATTGCTGTTTATCATTGTAAGCTACAGCAATTATTGTAATACCAATCATTATCAAGATTTGATTCTGATATTGATTGCTTTCATTTCATCCTGCAGCCATTGCTGCCCGGATTGTGCAAGGTAGACTGTTTTTCTACCTAGGAGCTTAAATGCAACTATTTGTTAAAGATTTAACTGTGATTGATTTTTCATACCTGTGTCCTATTCGTGGCATGGTTGGTGAAAGTTGGATTGTCGATGTTTTGTTAGATGGCGGCTTAGACGAGCAAAACATGGTGCTCGATTTTGCAAAAGTAAAACGAACCATTAAAAACACCATTGATGACGTTGCAGATCATCGTTTATTGATCCCAACAGCCTGCAGTGAAGTGCGCTGGCAACAACAAGGTGACAGAGTCTGGATGGACTTCGATAGCCAACAAGGCAGCATGCACTTAGCGTGTCCTTCGCAAGCATTTGCGCTGATCCCAAGCGAAATCATCGATTTTGAAAGTGTTAATAAGTTCTTGCAAAAAGCGCTTAAAGAGGTGTTGCCTGCAAACGTAGAAGGGATCTCTTTAACGCTACGAAATGAAATTCATGATGCACCTTTTTATCATTATACTCATGGGCTTAAGAAACATGATGGTAACTGCCAACGTATTGCTCATGGGCACAGAAGTCCGGTAACCGTATTTGAAAATGGGGTAGCTGCACCAAAGTGGGATGAGTACTGGGCTAAACGCTGGCATGATATTTACCTCGGAAGCGACGAGGATTGTGTGTCGGTACAAACGCTAACACTTTCTCCACAGACACAAGTGAATGACAACACGCATTTGGGCTTCCATTATCAAGCTCCGCAAGGGGACTTTCAGCTGGCAATGCCAAAATCCTGCTGTGACGTATTACCACACGACACCACCGTAGAGTTATTGGCAGATTATATGGCGCAAACCTTATCTGACAAAGTGCCTAGTAGTAACTTTAAAGTCATTGCTTATGAAGGGATCGGTAAGGGTGCTATCGCAAGTAGACAATGTAAAAGTTAAACCTCAGGAGATATTTTGAATAAAATTGCCTCATTAGCCATTGCTGGTATAGCTGCTTTGGTCTCGACAGCAACCTGTGCTCAAGTTGAATTAAACGGAGAGTTTATACAAGGCGCCTTGATCCGGGCTAAAGTACAGCCTGGTACGCAAGTCTATTTGAACGATGACCCCATTAAGGTTAACCCTAATGGAGAATTTGCTTTTGGATTTTCGAGGGAAGCGGAGTTAAAGCAAATGCTTAAACTCGTTTACCTCGACGGCTTAACTGAGCTGAAACCGCTATCGATTGAGAAGCGTGACTATAAAATTCAGCAAGTTAATGGGATCAGTAAGAAAATTATGAAACCTGATCCTAAAGCACAAAGTCGAGCAGCGAAAGACAGTAAACAGGTCAAAACAGCCCGAGCGCAATTTAGCCCGAATAACGCATTTAACCAAACGTTTATTTGGCCGCTGACAGGGCGTATTTCTGGTGTCTATGGGAGTCAGCGAGTTTATAACGGCAAGCCTGGCACACCACACTACGGTGTGGATGTGGCTGCTAAAACTGGCACTGTGGTGGTGGCACCTGCGGATGGAGTTATCTCATTATCGGTCGCAGACATGTTTTACTCTGGCGGCACCATGATTATTGACCATGGTTATGGTGTAAGTTCTAGTTTTCTACATTTGAGTAAATTGTACGTCAAACAGGGGCAGACTGTTAAGCAGGGAGAAAAACTTGCAGAAGTCGGTGCGACAGGCCGCGCAACGGGACCGCATTTAGATTGGCGAGTTAACTGGTATCAAATGAGGCTCGATCCAACAACAATAGTCCCTTCGATGAAAAGCGTACTTGAAAAGCAATCTACGAAGTAAAAAGATGACAACCAATAAAAAAGCAGCGATAAGCTGCTTTTTTTGTGGTTGTATGATTTGCCTCGGAATATTACTTGTTGCGGCTTTTCCACTTAAACAACACTGAGTATTTCCATAATGTCTTTATGATGAAGTATGAGGTAATTGCAAAAAGCGCCCCTAACACTAGGCAACCAAGCAAAAATGACGGTCCAATGGTTTCAATTGAAGATTCAACCCACTGCCAGCTTGCTTCAAATGCAAACTCTTGAGGAGGATTGCCAAGAAGCTTCGCGCCAAGGATATAAGCAACGTAAAACATAAAGGGCATGGTTACAGGGTTTGTGACCCAAACGAGTGCAACAGCAAGTGGTAAGTTGACATTAAAAAGTATTGCAAGTGCGGCAGCTAATACCATTTGAAACGGCATCGGGATCCAAGCGACAAACAATCCCACAGCGAATGCACCAGGCGCTGAGCGTCGGTTCAATGCCCATAAATTGGGCTTCAGTAACAGATCACCAAACATGCGCAGATTCTTGTGATTGCGCAATGTTTCAGGCTTCGGCATAAATCTTTCTAATAATTTTTTTGGCATAACTTGAATTTGCTGTCTTAACTTACGTCACTATGAATGGATTCATGTGTGGCTTTTGTGCCACGATAATATCAGCAATGCTTTGGCCATCGCTCCCTCAACTTGCTACCTTGCCGTATTTTATTATATTGGCAATGGTTGTTATTCGGCATACCCCAGTATTGGCAGGTGGCCTAATTGCACTTAGCTGGATAACGACTTTTAATACGTTATTAATGAGCTGGGATACAAGTGAATACGTTGACACTATAGATGTTAAGGGCGAAATCATATCACTAGTTAGCTCAAACGGCGACTGGATTAGTATGGATATTATGCTGATTGATTCAAATTTGCCCCACTCGTTAGCTAGAAAGCTTAGATTATCATGGTCAAAACCACCAAAGGTTGAAGTCGGTCAGCAATGGTTGCTAACAATCAGGCCAAAACCAATCACTAGCTTATTGAATCAAGGCGGTTTTAATCAGCAGAAGTATCTGCTCAGTAAACATATTTTTGCTAAAGGCAAAGTAATTGATGGTCAATTAATATCTGAAAATAGTGATGTTAGGGCCAAACTGATTCAGCAACTTAAACCCGCTCTTAAACCATACCCTTCACAAGATTTAATGTTGGCGCTATTAGTTGGTGACAAAAGCTTAATGACAACCGAACGCTGGCAGCAGTTGAAAAACACAGGTACTGGTCATCTGTTTGCTATCTCAGGGTTACACCTTTCGGTTGCTTGTTTTTGGGGGTATATACTCAGTAAAACTATTCTGTTTCAGTTACTAGCCAATCAAAGCCGACGTAACAGTGTCATTGCAATGCTGCTGTGCGCTTTGACGGCGATTGCTTATGCTTATCTTGCGGGCTTTTCAGTTTCTACCCAACGGGCACTTATTATGCTGCTTGCCTATTTGTGTTCATGGTTATTTAGTCGATATTCAAGTAGTTGGGAAAGGCTGCTTTATGCATTATTTATTGTGTTACTCATAGATCCATTAAGCCCACTTAGTGCAAGTTTTTGGCTATCCTTTATGGCGCTGGTCATTATTCTTGTCACTATCTCAAGTTATTTGCCAACAGAATTCAGCAAGCATCCGAATGATGAGGTTATTGAGGACATTGCCGCTCAAACATCATTTATTTCTATATATCGTTTTTTACGGCGGGCAGTGCAGCAGTGGTTCGTGCCATTTTGGGCGATTCAATGGAGACTCGCGCTAATATTAGGGCTTTTACAGGCTAGCTTCTTTGCCGGGACTTCAATCATCAGCGTAGCGGTTAATTTGCTGCTAGTGCCTTGGTTTAGTTTTGTGGTGATCCCTTTGGCTTTGCTTTGTTTGATGCTGTTCATTATTGGGCTGTTAAGCGGAGTTGAACTTGAATTTACAAATACTTTTTGGCTCGCTAATCAGACGCTAGAGCCGGCTATCTTTCTACTTGATTACGCGAGCAAGCTTTCATTTGCTTGGCTGGATCTCTCCAATCTATGGATTGCTGTATTACTCAGTGCTATGACAGGCTTATGGCTTTTCCGTCAATTTAGAAATATCCATTGGCGGATAATTTTTGGCGCAATGTTACTGCCAATGATCATTTTGATTTTCCAAAAGTACTCTAACGAACAAAACCAACAGTGGAAAGTACATATGCTCGATGTCGGTCAGGGGATGTCAGCTGTCATAGAGAGTAATGGCAGCGCTATTATTTACGATACCGGTGCCAGCTTTGGCGCCAATTTTAGTTACGCTGAGCGGGTAGTTTTGCCTTTTTTAAGAGAGAAAGGAATTAATCAAGTTGATTACTTAGTCATAAGCCATGCTGATAATGATCATGCTGGTGGGACTGATGTCATCATGGCAGCATTTCCCAATGCTCAACTTATTTCAGATGACAGCGCTAAAGGCGCGATAGATTGCCGCCCTAAAGCGTTTATGTGGCAAGCTATAAAGCTTGAAATTGTAGCGCCGACATTTGCCGCTGCAGGCAATAACGGCTCATGCGTCATAAGGCTTAGCAAGGGTGGTAATAGCATATTGCTTACCGGTGATATTGAAGCATCAGCAGAGCTTGCATTGATAACCGATAAAGCGATAGTCAGTCAGGTGATGAGTGCGCCGCATCATGGCAGCAGAACTTCCTCTAGTGTTGGCTTTATAAACGCAGTTGCACCCGAACTGGTTTTATTCCCAGCAGGGTTTAACAATCGTTATGGTTTTCCTAAAGAGGACGTGGTTGCGCGTTATCATCGCTTCGATATCGAGACGCTTACTACTGGCGAACAAGGACAATTAAGTGTGATATTTAAGCAAGGAAGTGTTGATTATTATACATATCGTTCGGATTTTGCGCCATTTTGGTATAACCAAGTGTTTAGGTTTGGTGAGAACGAAAATCCAGAGTAGAATAGTTTTTTTGCCAATACGTTAAGTCTCCCAATGACAACATCTCCTAAAAGTGAAGTTTGGACGGTTTTTAAGCGCCTACTGGGCTATTTAAAACCTCTTAAAGCTGTTTTATTTTTTGCCATAATTGGCTTAACGATGTACGCATTAGTCGATGCGACCTTTATCGCAGTTATAAAACCTTTTATTGATGAAGGATTTGGTGGGCAGGCGAGTCAAATACCTGCAGGAGCTGGTGGGCTTACTAATTTAGATCTTGGCACCAGTGGTGGCTTTAACTCAGGCAGTGATGTGCTGATGATGGCGCCTTTTGTGGTTATCGTATTATTTAGCCTCAGGGGACTGGCAAACTTCCTATCGACCTACTGTATCTCTTACATGAGTGCGCGGGTAATTATGGATCTGCGCCAAGAGGTGTTTGAACACTATTTAACACTACCCGTTAGCTACATTGATAGTGAGAATACGGGTAATTTAATCTCTCGTGTCACCTACGATACTGAACAAATTGCCCGTGCTTCGGGTAGTGCTCTTATTACTATTGTCCGCGACAGTATTACTGTTATCGGCATGATAGCCATCATGTTTTACTTCTCATGGAAACTGTCGCTGGTGATATTTATCATTGGCCCAATCATAGGGGTTGTCATTACCGTTGTGAGTCGTCGATTCAGAAAGGTATCTAAAAATATTCAGGCGGCGATGGGCGGCGTGACCGCTGCAACAGAGCAGATGATTAAAGGCCATAAGAATGTACTGTCTTTTGGTGGCCAACAAACTGAAGCGCAGCGCTTTGCTAAAGTAAACGATCAAAATCGCTACCAGACGATGAAACTCGCCACAGCACAAGCCATTAGCCAACCTTTAGTGATGATTATTGGTTCATTTGCTATCGCCTTTATCTTATATGCTGCCAGTATCGATAGCATGAAAGCAGAGCTGACCGCTGGTACATTTGCCACGATTTTGGGTGCGATGTTGGCAATGTTACAACCAATTAAAAATTTGACCCGTGTCAATGCTGAGTTCCAACGCGGTATCGCTGCATGTACCACCGTATTTGAATTACTTGATACCAAACCTGAAAGCGATACAGGCACGTTAGACGTTGAAAGAGTTAAAGGTGAATTGGCATTTAACAACGTTGACTTCAGCTACCCAGGACACGACAAGCTCGCATTAAACGGTATTGATTTTACCGTAGAGCAGGGCAAAACATTGGCGCTAGTTGGGCGTTCAGGCTCTGGTAAGTCGACTATCGCAAGCTTAGTGACTCGGTTTTATACCGGTCTTAAAGCGGGCGAAATTACCCTTGATGGCAGCAACATTAATGACTATACGTTGGCGTCGCTGCGTAGCCAAGTTGCTCTTGTATCGCAACAAGTCACGTTATTTAATGATTCAATCGCTAATAATATCGCCTACGCCTATCCTGGTGAAGCAACCCGAGAGCAAATTATTAACGCAGCAACACTTGCTCACGCGATGGAATTTATCGAGCCTATGCCCGAAGGGCTAGACACCCAAATTGGTGAAAATGGGGTTATGCTTTCTGGTGGTCAAAGACAGCGTATTGCTATCGCAAGGGCGATATTACGTAATTCACCAGTATTGATTTTAGATGAAGCGACCTCCGCGTTAGACACCGAATCAGAAAAGGCGATTCAAGATGGTCTCGATAACCTGAGACATAATCGTACATCAATTGTTATTGCTCATCGCCTATCAACAATTGAAAGTGCTGATCAGATCCTTGTTGTTGATCAGGGGAAAATTGTTGAGCGCGGCACGCATACATCGCTACTTGAAAAGCAAGGCATCTATTACAACCTATACCAAATGCAGTTTGGAAGCTAAATGCAATCTTGGGTTAACAAACTATGGTACGACGGACATATTTTACGTTTTGTCCTTTGGCCTTTGTCGCTGGTATTTGCCGCTATAACTTGGTTTAGACGGCTGCTTTATACTGTTGGTGTTAAACCGCAAGCCATTTTGCCTGTACCTGTGATTATTGTCGGCAATATTACTGTTGGTGGTAGTGGCAAAACCCCCACGGTAATATACCTCATAGAGTTACTTCGTAAGCAAGGCTATAAGCCCGGTGTCATCAGTCGCGGCTATGGCGTTGATATTGATGGTGCTCGCTCTGTTTTTGTTGGTGATAGTGCCAGCTTAGTTGGCGATGAGCCTGCAATGATTGTGGCGAGAACACATGTGCCGATGGTAGTAGGGGCTAAGCGGATAGATGCCGCGCATCAGCTGCTGAATGATTTCGATGTCGATATTATTATCAGTGATGACGGTTTACAACATTATGCGCTTGGGCGCGATATAGAGCTTGTAATTCTTGATGGCGAGCGTCGATTAGGCAATGGAATGTTGCTTCCTGCTGGACCATTAAGAGAAGGACATTGGCGAACTGCTGTCGTCGATCATGTCATTGTTAATGGTGGCGAAGCTCAACGTGGTGAACAACAAATGTTATTGCAGCCAACGTTATGGCACTCTGTAAATGGCAAACAGAGCCCAAGTAACGCACCACAACCTGAACAGGACGTGGTGGCTATGGCTGGAATTGGTAACCCTTGTCGTTTTTTTGAGACGTTAGCGGATATGGGCTATCGTCTCGATAGGGTGCAGGCATTTGATGATCATAGTGCTTATAGCAAAGCAACATTGACAGCACTTGCTGCTGAACGTCCACTGCTAATGACAGAGAAAGATGCGGTGAAATGTCGCGAATTTGCAAAAGATAACTGGTGGTATCTCGCAGTTGATGCGAAGCTACCTCCTTCATTTGATCAACAACTTTTGGCCCGTGTTAAGCAAGTGGCTGAAGAGAAACAAAGGTAACAGCATGGCATTTGATAAAAAACTACTCGATATTGTTGCGTGTCCAGTATGTAAAGGAAAGCTTGAGTATAATAAACAAGATAATCAACTTATTTGTAAGTTCGATAAAATTGCTTACCCGATCAATGACGGCATCCCAGTTTTACTTGAGAACAAAGCAGAGCCATTAGCAGAGTAGCTTTATTTTGTAA
>NZ_BPEW01000043.1 GCF_019654975.1 Shewanella sp. c952 | reverse complement strand
GCTTGTAATTTGGCGCGCTAACCCCAAATGTATTAGAAGAAGTCATTGTAAAAAGGAAAACCTATGAAAATAAATCTTTCTGGTCACCACGTTGATGTTACTGATGTTGTTAAGCAGCATGTCCAAGAGAAGTTTTCGAAGATAGAGAGTCATTTTCCAACCCTGATCGCACTTGATATTATCATTGCTAAAGAGCATGGCGAATTCCAGGTTGAAATTAGAACCAATTATGAGGGAAGTCGAATTTCATCGTCAGGTACCGATTCTGTCATGTACCCAGCGATAACCAGCGCAGCTAAAAAACTCGATGCGGCACTAAAGCATCGTAAAGGCCAACTAAAGGCTGATCTTCATTCAAAGCCAGTGGTTACTACTCCAGAAATTGCCCATGAAAAAGTTCAAGAGATGAACTTAAGCTAAAAGAGCAGTTTTTAATACGATCGCCCCGCGCTAATTAATTAGCACGGGGCTTTTTTATGCTAGGTTTCTACTTCATCAGACTCAGATTTAGAAAACACGGTATGGTTATCTTTAGGTGGCGGTGTCCAGCCTCGCTCCATTTTTGAAAAGCTACGATAACGCTCATCTTTCATTGCTGCGCTGAGTGTTTCTTCCAATTGAATAAACATATCGCGGTAATGCACCAAGTGTTTATCATCTTCTGCGAACATCTTCCAAGATTCATAGAGAGTATCTTTATGGGTCATTTCAGTTTCAAAAAAGATAGCTCGTTGTTGCTCCGCTTTAAAGGGGTGTACCCCTAGTTTGGTTAACGCATGTTTACCTAGTTGCAATGCAGAATGGAAGGTCTCACTGACCATAAAGTCAGCCCCCGCTTTACGCAGTCGATATAGGTTGCTCCTATCGAAGGCTCGAGCAAGCACGATGACATTAGGGTAAGTGTGCTTGATATATTCAGTTAGTTCGACAGCTCTATCTGGGTTATCGATAGCAATGACTAGCATTTTGGCTTCAGCAATCCCTGCTGTATGCAGCAAATCCGGCTGTGTAGCATCGCCATAGTAACTTTTAGTTTTAATTTTTCTGAGGTTTTCAACTTGCTGGGCCTCATGGTCGAGTACCACGGTTTTAAACCCATTGGTCACAAGCAGACGATTGACGACCTGACCGAAGCGACCAACGCCTGCGATGATAACGGTGCCCTTCTCGTCGATAGTATCAGGGTCTCGGGTGTTTTCTGACTGCTCATAGCGCGGCAAGATTACTTTGTCATAGAAAATGAAGAGCCCTGGAGTGAGGAACATGGATATCGCAACGACAAGCGATAACATTTGTGCCAAATCAACGGGAATGACATGGTTTTGCACGGTGTAGCTCAGTAGTACAAAACCAAATTCACCGGCTTGTGCAAGGCTCAATGCAAATAGCCAACGGTCGCTATTCTTGATTTTGAAAATCATCGCCAGCAAAAGCAGCACCAGTGCCTTAATTAACATCACTGCTAATGTTATTGCCATTACCGGGCCGATATTGCTGGCGAGCACGGTAAAATCTATCCCTGCGCCAACGGTAATGAAAAATAGACCAAGCAGTAGCCCTTTAAAGGGTTCAATGACCGACTCAAGTTCATGCCTAAATTCACTGTTAGCTAGCACAACGCCTGCTAAGAAAGTGCCTAAAGCAGGTGACAGCCCCACAAGACTCATTAGTGCGGCAATTCCTATTACTAACATTAGCGCGGTAGCGGTAAAAATCTCGCGCAAATTAGAACTAGCAACATAGCGAAATAATGGCCGACTCAGATAGTTACCACCTACGACAACAGAAGCAATCGCTAGCAGTACCACAATGCCGTACGCCCAACCTGGTAAGCCAGCAACTAAAGACATCTCATCATGATGCTCTGCAGCGGTAGCCGCAGCTGATTGCGCCTTCTCTATTAACTCTGGCAATGCAAGTAATGGAATAAACGCCAACATAGGAATGACGGCAATATCTTGAAATAACAGTACTGAAAATGCGTTTTTACCGCCCTCAGTTTTTGTGAGATTTTTTTCGTTAAAGGTCTGCAGCACGATAGCGGTGGATGATAATGAAAAGATCATCCCCACGGTAAGTGCTACGGTCCAAGTTAAACCAAATGTTAGCGCGATTCCCATCACCACAAATGTTGATAGGGCAACTTGCAATCCACCAAGCCCCATTAGTTTATGGCGCATATCCCATAACATACGTGGCTCAAGCTCTAGACCCACGAGGAATAGCATCATCACCACCCCAAACTCTGCAAAGTGTTGCAAAGTGTTGGTTTCACTGCCGACGAGGCCCGCTATAGGGCCGATGACAACACCGGCGATGAGATAGCCTAATACCGAGCCTAAACCTAATCGTTTAGCTAGAGGGACGGCAATAACGGCAGCTGATAGATAGATAAAAGCTTGGATAAAGTAAGCAGTCATTATCAATCCTTTATTAGCGTGAGTAGGTTTTCGTTGAGTTTCGGCAATGTACTGGCGTGTGCAATATCTAAGGTGTCATTAGATAGCGCTGTTAATACTCTTTGCCAATCTTCGATGTGAGATTGCAATCGATTCTCTTCAAAGGCACTTCGGGCACAAAATAGCGCAAAAGGCGCTAGATAGGTCATACCTGTAAGGCAAGCTGTTTGCTCTAGCGGAGATAACAACTCCCTTAAAGTGAAACTGTTATAACCGTCGTGTTGGTAAGCGGTTTCACTGCCGCCAGCGCTGATTGCGCATAAGAAGGTTTTGCCTTTTAAGGCATTACCTTCAGCGCCATAGGCAAAGTTATATTCGAGCACAAGATCTTGCCACTCTTTTAGAATTGCGGGCGTTGAGTACCAATAAAGCGGGAACATAAATATAATGACATCATGTTCAATCAGACGTTGCTGTTCTTTATCGATGTTGATCCTAAATGTTGGGTATTCAGCATAAAGGTCAACGGCGGTTACATTGTCATGATGTTGGGTCGCATTAAAGAGCGGCTTGTTGATCTCTGATCGTTCTTGAGAGGGGTGTGCATAGAGAACCAGGATTTTTTTTGTTGCATCGACCATTGTTTGTCCAGTTAATACCAATCAGTATAAGAAGTTGATCTACTCAGAGTGTTTTTGGCTAGCTAATTCAAGGCGGATAAATGATATAATGGTTACTCCCTTATGAGTTTATTCAACGCAGAAGTATGAAGCCCAAAACACTCCATACAGGCGAGCTTTAGCGGCTTTGATGCTGCGTTAATGAACTTGAACGTAGAATAACTATGTGCTTCACTCATTGCCTTACCTCAAAGCTGCTAAACTCTCGCTGAGCGATCAAATCTTTATACCGATTGGTATGAGTCATCCTAACTACTTGTTATTTAATCTAGCACATCGAGCTAAAAGCAATAACAATCTTCAGAAATAAACTAGGGGTTGATGATCTTTCATGGTTGTTTTTACCGCAGTTTATGGGCTATTTTAACAAGACAGAGGCTATGCGGTTTAGCCATTCTCCACAAATAATCTACAACGCAGTAAAAATAGCAAGTAGCACGGCCCTCTAGATAGTTGTCAGTTTTGCTCAGTTTCAAGCGCTTCTGCACGCACGATATCAATCGATTTATCGGCTTTAACACCGACGCGGTTATCCTTAAAAATGTTGATTTCAATTTCGCCTAACGAGTTGCCATGTTCATCGTAGATATTACTTAAAATTATCGCACTGTTTACGGGGCGGGTGAGAATTAACATAATACATCCTTGTATATGAACTGCTGTCCCTAGTCTAGACTAATATCTGAACCGTCGAGGTGAAATCTGAAGCTCTGTTAGGTTATTTTCTCTATATAATTTATCAGTTATAAGCAATTTTATTAATAAAAACTGCAGATTAGAGATTAATAGAGAGATGGAATTGAATTCGTGAATTTGGCGGTTTGCTACGATGATAGAAATATGCAATCCAATAATTAATACCTCTAAAGGAATAATTAAATCAGACAGATAACTACATAGTTCACAGAAGTCAGAAACAACTTAGATATCATTTGTTATCGAAAATATTGCTCGATACACTAGTGTCATTACTTAAAGGTATATTTTAAATGCCTGTTAAAGGTTAAGGCTTAACAATGCTAAATATTGATGATCCAGCGGCAACAGAGAAAATACCTGCTTTGTTCCGATTAGGCTTTAGGCCGTTTTTTCTTGGCGGAGCAACTGTTGCGATGTTGTTTGTGCCGCTTTGGTTAGTGACTTGGTTTTATCCTGATTACAGCCTTTTCCAAACAGACTTTTGGGTAAAAGTGGTACCGCTATGGTGGCACCCCCATGAGATGCTTTTTGGTTTTGCATTAGCAATAGTATGTGGTTTTTTGCTGACATCAGTACAAACATGGACCAACCAACCAGGCATGAAAGGTTGGGCATTGGCGATAACATTTGGCTGTTGGCTGCTTGCTAGAATAATGTTATTGCTCCCGGTTTCGATTCCGTTATGGTTGCCAGCAATCTTCGATTCTTTGTTTATTGGACTAACAGCCATTAAGTTGTGGCGCTGTATCTACAAGGTTAAGCAGTGGCACAATATTGGTTTTCCAATCATGTTACTAGCGGCTTTATCGATAAACTTACTCAGTTATTATGCGTTAAGTACCCGAGATTTTTCCCTTAGCCTACAAATTTGGCAAGCGATGATCTGGTGGTTGGGCCTACTCATCACAATTGTTGGTGGGCGTGTTATTCCATTTTTTACCGCGATAAGGATCAAGCAAACTAAGCCGACTCCAATCGCTCTGCTGGAAAAAAGCTTAATTGTGGTGATGATAGTTTTAGTCATTCAGGCAATGACTAAAGTGCTGCCCCAGGGCATTGAGCAGGGGTTATTAATGCTTGCTGGTGCACTGCACCTTGGGCGTTGGCTGCGTTGGTTCCCTCATAAAACGTTAAAAGAACCTATGCTTTGGTCACTGCATATTGCTTATCTTTTCTTGCCTATCACTTTGTTCGCACTTGCTGCCAATATTGATGATTCAATGGCTTACCGTCATTTAATCCACCTGTTTGCCATAGGCACTTTGGCTGGAATTTGCTTATCGATGATTTCCAGAGTATCCCTAGGTCATACAAGTAGAAATATCTATCAAGGTCCTAAGATGGCGGTTGCCTTCCTATGTATACCTATCGCTGCAGTGCTTCGGTCCTTAATGCCGATTATTGCCCCCGATCATTATCAATTATGGTTGTGGTTAGCTGGAGCATTTTGGTCGCTAGCCTTTGCGATGTTTGTGGTGAACTATGCTTCAATATTGTCCAAGCCGCGCATCGATGGCCGACCTGGATAGTGCTGTTAATTTGAGTTCAGCTATATTGTTTAGATAAAGAATATAAAATATTAGTCAAGAAAGTTGAGAATTAGATGAGTGTAAAAATGCTAGTAAATGTCGTTAAAACTGCTGGATTAGTGTCGCTTCTTTGCATGACCAGTTTGACCCAAGCGTCAGAGCCAAGTGCTGCAGCCAAAGAGCAAGCTGCCCGTGATGCGAACTTGAAACAGAAGTTCCCTGTTCAATATGAGAGTTGGTTGGAAACCTCTGAGCAGACCGAGCGTGAAGATATGTTAGCAAGTTATCCCGCTGCGATTATTTTGTGGGCGGGCTCCTCTTTTGCGAAAGAGTACAACAGCCCTAGAGGCCATCACTTTGCGGTTGCTGATGTTACTCATACTCTGCGAACTGGCGTGCCGCCTAAAGCTGGAGATAAAGGTTTGTCTGCCAGTTGCTGGACTTGTAAAACGCCTGATGCTCCGCGGTTAATGAATGAGCTGGGCATTGAAGGTTTCTCAGCGAAAAACTTTACTGATGTCGGTAAAGAGGTTAATAGCGTTGTTTACTGCACCGATTGTCATGTGGATGGAAAGGCAGAACTTGCACTGCCGAGACCGCATGCCCAGGATGCGATGGCAAAAGTACACCTTCCTTTTGATAAGCAGAATAACAACATGAAGGGCGCACAGGTTTGTGGTCAATGTCATGTCACTTATTACTTTCAGCCTGAGCGCAGCAATAAAGTTAATATCCCTTGGATCTTTGGCAATAACGTCGATGATATTGAAAAGTACTATGACACCCGTCGATTTTATGAATGGATCCATCCTATCTCTCAAACGCCTATCTTAAAGGCGCGTCATCCTGAGTTTGAGCACTGGAGTCGCAGTAAGCATGCTGAAGCGGGAGTTACCTGTATTACTTGTCATATGCCAGAAACAACTGATGAGCAAGGTAATAGCTTTACAAGCCACAAGGTAAGTAAAGCACTGGATCACTTTGATGAGGTATGCCAGAGCTGCCACAAGAGTGAGAAGAAAATCATCAGTGCACTCGATAAAAACAAGGCAACGATCGATGCTAAAGCGCGCGAGGTAGAAGGGTTATTAGTTAAGGCACACTATGAAGCTGGAGCGGCTTGGGATGCTGGAGCAACCTGGACTGTAATGAATGATGCAATTATGGCTATTCGCCACTCTCAATGGCGCTGGGACTTTGCGATGGCGTCACATGGTTTATATGCTCATAACCCTGAAGAGGGTAATGCGCTGCTTGATATGGCACTAAGACAAGTAAAGTATGCTCGTACATCCCTTGATGAAATTTTGAAGAAGTTCGATGTAAAGAGTGTTAACTACCCAGATATCAGTAGTAAAGCCTCAGCCCATGCAGCTGTTGGTATTGAGCTTGAAAAGCTAACTGAAGCGAAGAAGAAGTTTATCAAAGAGGACGTTGATAAGAATTGGTCTGAAGTAACCAAATATGGATACGAGTAACTAATTTAGTCATCTTAAGTGATACAAAAGCCAGCTGAATGGTTAATTTAGCTGGCTTTTTTGTGGGCTATAAAAACTAAATGCTAAGTAATACCAATCAGTATAAGAAGTTGATCTACTCAGAGCGTTTTTGGCACGCTAATTCAAGGCGGATAAATGACATAATGGTTGTTCCCTTATGAGTTTATTCAACACAGAAGTAGCAAGCCAAAAACACTCCTAGCAGGCGAGTTTTAGCGGCTTTGATGCAGCGTTAATGAAATTGAACGTAGAATAACTATGTCCTTCATTCATTGCCTTACCTCAAAGCCGCTAAACTCTCGCTGAGCGATCAAATCTTTATACTGATTGGTATAAGCAAATCAATGATTAGTCCGATACTAAATAAGGCACTAAAGATCATTGTGAGTTTTGCAGTGCGGCCAAGTAAAGGGTTAAGTGCTGCGCCTGTCACCTCGTTAAAGTCTCTACACAAAGTGCGGGCTAAGATAAATGCTAACCCCGCTAGCAGCACTGGCATGCCAGGAAGTGCTCCCATTAAAAAGCCAGCGATTATGATTGCAAAAGGCATATAGACAAAGCTTTGATAAAAAATACGCGCTTGGGCTAAACCAAGGCGCACTGCCAAAGTCTTTTTACCCGCCTTGATATCAGTGTCCATATCTCGAGTGTTATTGACCAGCATAATAGCTGCGTTTAAAAATCCGATAGCAGAGCCGAGTAACCAAGCACTGCTGCTGGTTTCAGCAGCTTGTAGAAAGTAACTGCCAACTACAGCAACCAGTCCGAAAAAGACGAATGCAGCAACTTCACCTAAACCATGAGAAGCAAGTGGGTAGGGGCCGCCGCTATAACCTAAAGCGCCTAATATTGCTGCTACCGCAAGAAATGCTATTGGCCAACCGCCATGCGCGATTAAGAACGATCCCACAATTAATGCCAGTATTAGGCATAGAGCCATCGCATTACGTACCGCATTGGGCGTTAACATGCCGCTTTGGGTGACTCTAATTGGGCCTACGCGTTCATCTGTATCAACACCACTTTTATAATCAAAGTAGTCATTGGCTAAGTTAACTGCGATCTGTAACAGCACTGCACATAGCATTGATATAACAGCGATAAACCAACTGAACTGTTCAAGGTGTAGCGCTAAAACATTGCCCACTAATAGTGGTCCAATCGCCGCAGGTAGGGTACGTGGGCGTATTGCTAATATCCAAGGATTCATTATTTATTATTACTTTACAGAGAGATACATCGACTGATTGCAATGTAACAAAAGGAGGTATGTCACATATGATAGCAAGATTGACGGCATCTAAAAAGTGGATTTTATGTCGCCAAATACGTCGAAGTTAACATTATTGTCAACTTAAGGCTCTGGTCTGCTTAGCCATTTGAAATTTTAGAGCTAGCGCACACTTGTGCCCTAGTATTGTATGCAATATTGGGTATCTAGCTTAAATGTACGTATTTAGTATTCGCTTCTAAATATTTTAAGCCGTTGTTTGTGTTACAGGGAAGTGACCTACATCCAAATCACTTGTAACTACAAATCTTAAGATATCGAAAGTGATTGCGAGCCTCATACAGAGCTCGTATCTTCGCAGCACTGCAAATCTAGTGTATTGAAGCCGCTTGAGTGTGTAACCAAAATTTTAGATGTTTGAGGGCTAAGGTCATGCGTTTTGAAGAGCAAGTTGCCATTGTTACTGGCGCCGCAGCGGGTTTAGGACGAGCTTATGCGATCGCTTTAGCAGAGCGTGGTGCGAAGGTGGCCATTATAGATAATGAGCCACTCTCAAGCAAAGACTCGGGATTACGAAGTTGTGCCAAAGCTATCACTACTCTAGGTGGAGATGTACAAGTTTTTTGCCTCGATATAAGTGATTCCGCCGCTGTTAACGCTATGGTCGATGACGTGATATCAACCTGGGGAAAAGTAGACATACTCATCAACAATGCTGGGATTCACCGTTCATGCCCATTTGAACAGTTAAGTGAGTCGACTTGGAAACGTCAATTTGATGTTGATGTAAATGGTAGCTTTAACATGACTAAAGCAGTGTGGCCAAGTATGAAGCGCAGTGGCTATGGCCGCATTATTATGACCTGTGCCAGTTCAATTTTTGGTGATGTCTATGAAACGAGTTTTAGCGCCAGTAAGATGGCCTTAATAGGGCTAGTCAATAGTCTTCATCTAGAAGGGCAAGAGTTCGATATAGCGGTTAATAGTATTACGCCTCACGCCGTCACTCAAATGACTGCCGAACATTTAGCACCGACCGTAAGACCTCTATTTTCAAAGACAACCGCGCTATCGGCAGTGCTCTATTTATGCAGTGAAAAATGCCCATCAGGTAAACACTTACTCGCAGCTGCTGGTAGCATCAGTGAGGCAGAAATTATTGAATTTTCAGCCAGCCGCTTTACCGCTGAAGAGTGCACTCCTGAGATTATCCATAGCCGTTGGGGGGATATTCACCGGACGAAGCCTTATCGCAGTCGATCATCGGGCGAAGCGCAGGTGCTTGCTTGGGCTAAAGCTTCAGCCGAACAGCGAGATATTGAGTTAGAGTAACACTAGCGAGGCGAGGGGAACTTGAGTTAAGCTAGCGCTAATAGTCACAACTTTTAGGTTCCGATGAGTCAAGTATTAGACGATCTTCTCGCGCTACTTTCCTTAGAGCAAATAGAGGAAGGGTTATTTAGAGGCCAAAGCCAAGATCTAGGTTTTGGTCATGTGTTTGGCGGTCAGGTTATGGGGCAAGCATTAAGCGCCGCCAAGCAGACCGTTTCTCCTGATCGTAAAGTGCACTCTTTACACTCCTATTTCTTACGTGCTGGTGATGAAAAGCTACCGATTGTCTATGACGTTGAAATTATGCGTGATGGTGGCAGTTTTAGTGCTCGCCGCGTCAAAGCTATCCAGAAAGGTCGACCTATATTTTATATGACCTGCTCTTTTCAAGTATTTGAAGAAGGTTATGAACATCAAGCTAAAATGCCAGAGGTTGAAGGTCCTGAGGGGTTGCTTAATCAGCAAGAGTTGGCGATGACACTGCAAGATAAAGTGCCAGCCAAAATGCTAGAAAAGTTCATGGCAGACACCCCAATTGAAATGCGTTTGGTTGACCCATGTAATCCAATGGCACCTAAAGCTACAGAACCTGTACGCCATGTTTGGATCAGGGCAAACGGTAAGGTACCAGAGAACTTCTGTGTGCATGATTATCTACTTGCTTATGCGTCAGACTTTAACTTTTTGGTGACCGCTGCTCAGCCTCATGGCGTGTCTTTTTTAACGCCTGGGATGCGGATGGCGACAATCGATCATGCGATGTGGTTTCACCGACCATTCGATTTAAGTCAATGGCTGCTTTATAGTATTGAAAGCCCTAATGCGAGTGGCGGACGTGGCTTTGTTACTGGAAGGTTTTTCAATCAGCAGGGGCAATTAGTCGCGTCAGCAACCCAAGAAGGTCTTATTCGTATGACCAGTAAAAAATAGATAACTACAGAAGTGTTGAATTTGATATTCAGGAAGAGACAATGATTACTGCATTAAAAAAGTGGACTGTTTTATTATGTTTAATCGCATTGACGGGCTGTGTAACGGTTAAAGATGTGCCACCTGTGATGGTCAATGGCGCAGCGGGTTACCTGGAGAAAATAGCGCTACCGCAGGGGAGCTCTATTACAATAGCAATCATAGATTTTGATACTCCGGGCTCCATCATTGCGCAGAAAAGTTTTGATATCGTCAGAGCACCTGTGCCTTTTAAGTTTCTGTTGCCAGCAGATACCATTGATAGTGCTATTAACTACGGTGTCGTGGCGATGATTAAGTATAAAGGCCAGGTTATTTTCCAAACTTATGATCGCTTCCCTGTCATCAACAATGACAAGTTCACGACTGAAGTGCTCATGAAAGCGGTGCCTGCACAGAGGTAATTCGATAATTTAATCAAGGAGCTACGGCTCCTTTTTTATTGGATTACATTTAATCGCTAGGCTATTAGCCGTCAATTGAGTTTTTAGTCGTTATGATTGAGCCCCGCCAACAGATAATTCGATGGTTAGAAGAGGATGAATATCGCTACCAAGCATTATTGATAGCTGAAAGTCTCAATCTCCCTCAATGGATGTTGGCTGCGGGTTTTGTACGTAATCTGGTTTGGGATAAACTACATGCCCTTAACTCTCGCCCGTTAAACGATATTGACCTTATCTACTTTGATGCAGAGGACCTAAACCCTGAGCAAGATAAGCTCTATCAAGATCGACTCAAAGCTATAGCACCACACTACCCATGGTCGGTAAAGAATCAAGCGAGAATGCATCTGAAAAACCAAGATAACGCTTACCATTCTTGTGTTGATGCGATGAGCTATTGGCCTGAAAAGGAAACTGCGGTTGCGGCGAGCATAAGTCGTGCAGCTCAGCCACAGATAGAGCTATATTCCCCATTTGGTTGTGACAGATTATTCAAACTTACAGTTTCTCACAATCCTATCAAACCAAAGCACCTGTTTGAGCAAAGAATAATGAGTAAGCAGTGGCTAACTCATTACCCGCAATTAATGGTCAAATAAACCGCGAACACTTCCTATTGTTGCTTGCTAAATCAGTGTTAACTAAATGTAGGGCTGTCGACTCAATCTGGTTGGTTGGATTTTGATCATGCTTGTTGTATGTCACAATTTTAAAAGCTGCAACCTCAATGAACCTTATAAAAGCGTGAGCGAGATCACTTGCTGGTATCACTAAAGAGGTATTTGATTTTATCGTTGATCTAGATCAAAAAAGCGTTGTTAATATTCTGGCAGGCTACGCGCAAATGTAAGGATATTGATAACAAAAACAGCAGCTCATGTTGTATTGATGGAGTAATATGATGAACAAAAATATCGTTTCTGGTTTGATCGCCACCGCCCTACTGACTACCGGTTTTACCTCTTCTGCGCTAGCACATCAAGCAGGTGATATTATAGTACGTGCCGGTGTTGCAGCGGTTACACCGAATGAGTCTAGCCCTGTCGTTGCTGACATTGCAGAGTTTAGCGTAAGTAATAATACCCAGCTTGGCCTTAACTTTGGTTACATGCTTACTGATAATATCGGTATTGAGTTACTTGCAGCGACGCCTTTTTCTCACGACATCTCATTGGGTTCGCTTGGAAAGATTGCTGAAACTAAGCACTTACCACCCACCTTAGTGGCACAATACTACTTTGGTGATGCAAGCTCTAAGCTGCGTCCATATGTCGGTGTTGGTGTGAACTTTACCAACTTTTTTGATAATGAATTTACTCAAGAAGCTAAAGATTTAGGGCTTTCAGAATTGAGCCTGTCAAACTCTTGGGGTGCAGCTGCGCAAGTGGGCATAGACTACCAAATGAACGACAATTGGCTGATTAACGCTTCAGTCTGGTATGCACAGATTAGTACCGACGTTACCTTTAACTTGGGTGATGCGCCACAGAAAGTTGAAACAGATATCGACCCTTGGGTTTATATGGTGAGTGTGGGTTACACTTTTTAATCATATTGATTAACTTGGACTTCCCCACCCAATAAAAAGGAGCCTTATGGCTCCTTTTTATGTTAACACTGAACGAGATTAGTCTTTATTAGCGGCTTTTTCTGCTTGTTTTTGCGCTTTAGTTTTCCAGTGGCGGGTGTTGTACACAAATTCTGGCAGCAGTTTTGTTAGCCAAGCAACAAGACGCCAGCGCTTGGTTACATACACTTTACGCTTACCGGCTTTCATTGCTTTTATTACTTGTTTTGCAACTTCAGCAGGTGGAGATAGCCAAATACGGCTTTGCTGTAGGGCGGCTTTATCAAGCAGCCCAAGTTGAATATCGGTGATAGTGATAGGTAGCTTAAGGCGCTGAGCATGCATACTTAAACCTTCGAAGTAGTTTTCTGCAAAGGCTTTTGACGCATGATAAGCAACGTTAGGTCCACCCCTTAAACCAGCAATCGAATTGATCGCGGCTAATTGACCATAACCTTGATCGCGAAATAGCCTGAAGGCGGTATTGCATATAGCTGAAAAGCCTTGCACATTAACCGTGATGATATCTTGCTCTGGCTGCCAAGGCAGCTCTGGGTCATAACTGTTTAAGCCAGTATTAACCAGTACTAGATGAGCACCACCAAGAGAGTGCCACACTGCATTGAGTGTCGAAATCACCGCTTGCGGGTCATCGATTTGCAATGGAAAAACCTCAGCCTTGGTAGGCAGAGATTGGCTAAACTCAATGAGAGATTGTGGATCTTGGGCTAATAAGGCGAGCTCTACGCCGTCATCAGCAAGCTGTTTTGCTATTTCACGGCTGAGTAATGAGCTAGCGCCGACAATTATTGCAGTTGCTTGTGTCATAAAGGTATTCGACTTCGAATCGGTAACTTATCATAGGAAGTTAAGTGTATTAGAACAAGATTAATTGTTTGTTGCTGTGACAAGGGTGCCGAGTTCTCTTCAGTGAAAGGATGTAATGGTAGGCTGTGGCAGTGATATTCAATGTGAAGTCATACAAATTTCAAGTACGGACATATAGACTTCTAGAAGTCTTGATGTATTATTAGGAGTGTTAACATGAAAAACTGCGTTAAATTTTTATTCTCTTTTGTTGTTGCGGCGAGTATGTTGTCGGGTTGTGCGACCTCTAATGCCGTGGTCGAGATCCAAGGAGAGGTTTGGTACAAAGAGCGTATTGCCTTGCCTCCAGAAGCGGTCATTTCAATAAAAGTGCAGGACGTATCTTTGATGGATGCGCCAGCCGTTGTAATAGCGGAATTCGAACGCAGTGATGTCAGTACGCCAACACCGTTTCAGTTTTTGATCAACAGAGATCAATTTGAAGCTGGGCATACTTATACGATTGGGGCTCGCATTAGCCTTAATGACAAACTCATGTTTATTAATGAACAAGCTTATAAAGTTGACCTAGACTCCTCAGAGCCAATGTCAGTTTTACTGCAGAAAGTGGCGCGGTAATAATCAGCTAGATTACGACTTCTAATTGGCGCCTTTTCTGTTTGATTTTTCTAATTGAATAAGAGGCGCTGTATGCCCGTTAAAATCCCTGACAATTTGCCAGCCGCTGAGATCTTAGAGTCGGAGAACATCTTTGTAATGTCTGAAACACGCGCTGCGAATCAGGATATACGTCCGATGAAGGTATTGATCCTCAATTTAATGCCTAATAAGATCGAAACTGAAACACAGCTATTACGTTTACTGGGTAATACGCCGCTGCAAGTCGACGTTGATCTACTGCGTATTCACGATAAAGAGTCAAAACACACATCAATTGATCACATGAATAATTTCTATCGTGATTTCGAGCAAGTGAGAAACAAAAACTATGATGGCCTTATTATTACAGGGGCACCGTTAGGGCAAATAGAGTTTGAAGATGTCTCTTATTGGGATCATATTAGAGAGATCATTGACTGGTCGCAGCAGCACGTTACCTCGGTACTATTTCTATGTTGGGCAGCGCACGCCGCGCTCTATCATCTGTATGGTTTAAATCGTACACTTTTAACCAGCAAACGTTCTGGGGTTTTTTGCCATCAGCGAACTCGCGAACATTTTCCTTTATTACGTGGGTTCGATGATGAGTTTTATGCCCCTCATTCGCGATTTGCCGAGATGAATGTCGAGCAGCTTAAAGCCCACCCTCAGCTGCAGGTTTTGACTGAGTCAGATGAAGCGGGCGCCTATATGGTATTGAGCCGCAGTAACCGTAACCTGTTCGTGATGGGACATCCTGAGTATCAAAAGTCGACTTTGAAAGATGAGTATGACAGAGATTTAGCGCAGGGCTTATCACCTGAAGTGCCGCAAAATTATTTTACCGGCGATGATCCATCAAAGCAGCCTATTGCCCGTTGGCACAGCCATGGTAGTTTACTGGTTAGCAACTGGCTTAATTACTACGTGTACCAGTTAACACCTTATAATCTTGATGATATGAGCGGCCGCACTCCGTGGGAATCTGAAGTGCTGTAAACCGCTGAGGTTTTATCAAGCTTTAATGAGCCGGTATCCACATCGATATTGGTTTTTTTGTCTAAGTTGGTACAGATTATAAGGCGATTATGTTTGAGCTTTGATCTATATTGAAAGAGCATAAAAAACGGCACTCAAGGAGTGCCATTTTTTGATTTAAACTCAGATTACTTTGGCATAGTTAAAAAACTTAGCTAGCCTTAATAAATCTGAAGTTAGAAGCGTTGGGTAAATGATGCCCAGTAGCTTCTACCGTTGATGTCATAAAGACTTGCTTCATAACCACCGTTATAGTCAAATGCAGGTTCTTCGTCTGTTAAGTTATTCACACCAAGGCTAATAGTATTATTCCATGGCATATCATAGGTATATGTCAGGGTGTGGTAAATTACAGAGTCAATTTCAAATGTTGAACCATTATCTTCAACAAAGTTTGTGCTTTGAGAGTCAATATAGTCAGCTTTGTAGTAAAGGTTATGATCTTCTGCAAAGAAGTAATTAGTGGTAAAACTGATCCGGTCATCAGGATTATCCCATTTACCTGCTTTGTTATGTGAAACGACTAGTGCACCGTCTTCAGGAGAAGTCTCTGTATACTTGATGTAGTGAGACCAAGCTAGACCTAGCTTAAATTCACCAATACCAGTTTCAAATGTTGCAGCAACATTTGCATCAATACCTTCACGTTCTGTTTCGCCTAAGTTGATGTTCCTGTTTTGCATAGAAACAAGTCGACCAGCGCTATTACGTGAAACACTAGTACCAGGGAATAGGTCGCCAAGTTCCGCTCTAGGTTGACCAGCAGCATCCGCAGCTTCCCATTGCTTTGCTAAAAACAGTAGTAGTGCATCTTCTCCCATTGTATCGATAAGATTGTCAGTAGACAATTTCCAGTAATCCACCGTCATATTGATATTGTCGGTAATATCCCATACCGCGCCAACGTTATAGCTTTCTGACTCTTCAGGTTTAAGCTCAGTGTTCTTACCAATGTAGGTCGGAATGTTGTCCTCAATTCCACATGAGTCAAGCTCCCCAGCTTCATAACATGATAGGTAGTTTGTAACGTCTCCCCAACCTTCAGAAGGATCTTGGTTTAACTGAGCCAAGCTCGGTGCTTTAAAGCCTGTGCCCCAAGATGCACGCAATAGCAACTGTTCAATAACATTGTAACGAATTGAAACTTGTGGGTTAAATGTATCACCAAAATCTGAGTAATCGTCATAACGTGCAGCTAAGTTAAGATCTAGATTTTCAAGAATAGGTAATGATAATTCAGTGAATACTGCTTTAATGTCACGCTCGCCAATACCACCACCGCCACCACTAGCGCCTTTGATCTTTCCTGCAGCAGAAAGTGCATCAGCTTGAGAATCGAGGCTTTCCTCACGATAAGATGCACCTAGGTACATTCCAACACCACCAGCGGGTAATTCGAAGATTTCGTATGACGCTCCACCAGAAATCTCGCTGTACGATGCCGTTTGACGCATATCGAAGTTGGCCGTAGCACCTTCTGGCATTGCAGATTTTGGATCGCGAGGATCCCAGCCCTCAAATACACCAGTATCAGGATCTACAGAACCAAGTAGGTCGCTTGCTGCTCTTGCTAATTCGTAGCCTGTACCCCAAACGAAGTTGTTATAACGGTTGTATGTTGCAGATAAATCCCAGTCGACTTCCCCGGTCGTACCTGTAAGGCCAATCAAGATATCGTACATGTTGTCATGATTTTCTTTGTGGCGGTTACCTGAAGTGTCGTAACGATATTTCATCGATGCACCTACAGGTGTTTCCCGAAGATCTAACCCTTCTGCAGTCGTATATGCAGGCATAGCTTCATTGAAATAAATAGTACCTGGAACGGGAGCTGATTGGTCAATCGTCTTATTGGCAGCCCAATAAGCGCGCGCTGTTAGTTCAATATCGTCAGTTATGTTGTAAGTGTAATTGATCAGAGTGTTAGTACGCTCTCTGTCAACGTCTAAAGCCGCAGCGTGAGTGTAATCATATGCACATGCTGTATCGCCACCGTACTTGGAGTCTGTTAAAGGACCGACGAAGCGTTCACCATAAACTTCTGCACAGGTTAGGTCGTTATTTGTGAAAGGGGCTAACCAAGCCCAGCCGCCGTTACTTCCCATATCAAGTGTACGACCTGTTTGACTCAAACCTCTCCAGCTTCTGTAATCTTGAGGATCATCACCAAGACTTGGCATTGCAGCTGTATAGTCACGGTCAGCCATTAGTACTTTTGACTTTTGGTAATGCTCCATAGTAAATACTAGCGAACCTTGCTCTGAGTTCAAACCACCAGAAAACGAAAAGTTTTTGCTATTACCGCCGTCAGCTTCTGGACGTTCAACACGTGCTTTAAACTCAATGCCCTCAAAATCTTTCTTAAGAATGATATTGACTACACCTGCGACAGCATCTGTGCCATACACTGCCGATGCGCCATCGGAAAGGATCTCTACTCGTTCGACAGCAGCTGATGGGATGGTGTTAATGTTAGCCGCATCTCCGCCCAATACTGGCGATTTTGCCATACGTTTACCATCAAGAAGGATAAGCGTATGTCCTGCTCCAGCCCCCTTAAGTTGAATAGTCGCTTGTGATGACCATGAGTTGTTTGCAGTGCCGCCATAAGAGCCAAATGAGTTCAGGTTCGAAGCGCGAAGCGCATCGCCAACGGTAGTAAAACCAGCTGCAATCATGTCATCAGCTGTAATAGTTGTTACTGGGCTCGCACCCTCCATGTCAACACGCTTAATGCGTGAGCCTGTTACTGCAATGCGTTCTACTTCGTCATCTTCATTTTGTTCTGCAGCGTATACTGGAGACGATAGCGCAACGATGCTACCGCAGGCTAGGCCAACAAATTTGGCCAATTTATTCATGTTCATACTCTTCCCTTAATAAATCCATTTCTAGTTATTCGACACGGCAAAAACCATTGTTAAAGGATTGTTGCTGCCTCGTTCGAAGGATGTTATATCATATTAGGGATATTGTATGCAATAGTGCTTAAGAGCCAAGAATAGTCATATGAGTAGGATTTGTATTTTCTGACCTTATATCTTGGTACATATTCGCTTTATTAGTGGTTTTGATGTTTTTATCTACATAATTAGCCTTTAGTTGGGTCATTCGTTGTAGTTAGTCTCAATAACTTGATTGTTATTCATGTTTGCTGGCGTTAAAACTATTTGGAGATAGTTTGCTAGCTGGATGATGTTTCAAGGTGAAACGTAGTCGATTGAATAACTAAAAAAGCCCAATACAGCTATAGGTCTGTATTGGGCTTTGGCTTTTTTAATCTTGGTACTACATTAAGGGAAGATGTAATAACTCATTAAAAATCGTAGCGCACGCTCAGTTGTACATAACGCGGTGTTTGAAATGCTGTTGGTGAGCGATAGTTAAGGTTTAATGCGGTTTGCTGATGATTTTCTTTAAAATTGTACTTTTAAAGTTATGCAAAAATTTAGCTGGCTCAAAGTATGAAATATATCAGCTATTTTGCGTTTTATTATGCGCTTCTAGTACTCATTTTCATTGCTTCTTTTATCTGCTTTTGCTTGCAATTAGCCACTGTCATTTTCTCTATTTAAAGGTTCAACTATTAACTGTTTCGATAGGACGACATAGCGGTAAATGATTTGCTGATTTCAGAATTCGTGGCTGAGATAGCAGCATTTTTTGGCAAAGATTACCAAATCGATGCACTCAATTTTAACGCTGTAAATGCAAAGTGACATCTGCTGCTAATACTTTGGTAGATGTTTGACCAGCTAACGCTTGCTTTACGTTCGCGTAAACGTCACAGTGTGGAAATGTTGAGCGAGATCACATTTAGTCACTGAAAAATGTGAGGCCGATGACAAATACACTTTAAGTCGAAAAGCTTTAGTTAAGTCATTGTTCTTATGTTTATTAATACAGGTGTGAAAATAGAGTTTAAGCGTAAACCTCGCAGAGAATAAGCCTAATAGTATTACTGGAGTATTTATGAGTTCAGATCTGTCAAACCAAGATATCGTTATTGTTGCTGCTAAGCGCACACCAATGGGTGGATTCCAAGGAGCACTTGCAACCGTCGCTTCTCCAAAATTGGCGGCGACTGCGATTAAAGGTCTGATGCTGCACAGTGGCTTAGCGGGTGAGCAGGTTGACGAAGTGCTAATGGGTTGTGTTCTGCCAGCAGGACTTGGTCAAGCGCCAGCGCGACAAGCGACTCTAGGTGCTGATTTACCGCTATCGGTTGGTGCAACCACTGTCAATAAAGTGTGTGGTTCTGGTATGAAAACCGTGATGCTAGCTCACGATTTAATTAAAGCAGGCAGTGCCAATGTGGTGATTGCAGGCGGTATGGAAAACATGAGCCAAGCGCCTTACCTACTAGATAAAGCCCGCGGCGGTATGCGCATGGGTCATGGCAAAGTGCTTGATCACATGTTCCTCGATGGATTAGAAGATGCCTACACTGGCGGCGCGATGGGCACTTTTGCACAAAACACAGCCGATAATTTTAACTTAACACGTGAGCAAATGGACGACTTTGCGCTCAGTTCGCTAGAAAAGGCTAACGCAGCTATTGCTACGGGCGCGTTTAGTCGTGAAATTACGCCAGTAACAGTTGCTAATCGCCGCGGCGATGTTGTGGTTGATACCGATGAACAGCCAGGTAACGCCCGTCCAGATAAAATCCCAACGCTACGAGCAGCATTTGCCAAAGACGGCACGATTACAGCGGCTAACTCTAGCTCTATTTCTGACGGCGCAGCAGCGTTAATGCTAATGACCCGTGCACAGGCGAGCGAGCTTAAATTGGAAGTGATGGCCACTATTAAAGGTCACACAACCCATGCACAAGAACCTTCAATGTTTACTACTGCGCCAGTTGGTGCGATGAGTAAACTGCTAGAAAAAGTAAGTTGGAGCAAAGATGAGGTTGATCTGTTTGAGATCAACGAAGCCTTTGCCATGGTCACCATGTTGGCAATGTCTGAGCTTGGACTCGATGCCGAAAAAGTAAACGTTAATGGCGGCGCTTGTGCACTCGGTCATCCGATTGGCTGCTCTGGCGCACGTTTGCTCGTTACGCTTATCCATGCACTAAAAGCTCGCGGCCTATCTAAAGGCGTGGCGTCACTGTGTATTGGTGGCGGCGAAGCAACTGCAATGGCGATTGAGCTTTAAGCGCTATTGGACGTAAGGTTTGAATATTAGTAATCAACAAGACTCGATTTAACTAACAGCCTGCAAGCTAGCTTTGTACTCCAGCGCTAGCTTGTAAAACAAAATAATAAAGGCGGTAGTTAAATCATCATTTTGCTCATCACTATCCCAGATAGATGATGAAAATAGGAAGCGATATGACCACTCAAGTTAAGCACTACATCGATGGCGAATGGATTCTAGGTAATGGCGAGCAGCAGATCGCCGTCACTAACCCTGCTAATAACGAAACAATAGCAGTAGTAAATGCAGCACTTCCAAGTGAGGTCGAAACGGCGATTGCCAGTGCAAAAACAGCATTTAGCAGCTGGAAAGAGGTACCTGTCTCTGAGCGTGCTCGCGTTATGCTTAGGTACCAACATTTGCTAAAAGAGCATCACGACGAGATTGCAACCATCCTTGCACAAGAGACGGGTAAAACCTTCGATGATGCAAAAGGTGATGTTTGGCGTGGTATCGAAGTTGCCGAGCATGCATGTAACATCGCTTCTATGATGATGGGCGAAACCGTTGAAAACGTTGCTCGTTCAATTGACACTTATAGCTACACCCAGCCTTTAGGCGTGTGTGCTGGTATCACTCCATTTAACTTCCCTGCGATGATCCCACTATGGATGTTCCCGCTGGCGATTGCTTGTGGTAACACTTTCATTCTTAAGCCGTCTGAACAAGATCCTATGACGCCGCAACGACTCATTGAGCTGTTTGAACAAGCGGGCGCACCAAAAGGTGTGGTGCAGCTAATTCACGGTGATAAGACAGCGGTTGATATTGTGTTACGTCACCCTGACATCAAAGCCATCTCATTTGTGGGTTCAGTGAATGTTGGCCAGTACATCTATAAAACAGGTACTGACAACCTTAAGCGTGTGCAAGCGTTTGCTGGCGCAAAAAACCACTGCGTGATCATGCCTGATGCTAACAAGCAGCAAGTGATTAATAACCTGGTTGGCGCATCAGTTGGTGCGGCAGGTCAGCGTTGTATGGCGCTTTCGGTTGCCGTCTTTGTTGGCGCAGCAAAAGAGTGGATCCCAGAACTTAAAGAAGCTATTGCTAAGGTTAAGCCCGGTCTTTGGGATGACAAAGATGCCGCTTACGGTCCGGTCATTAGTCCTGCAGCTAAGCAACGTGTGGTTGGCCTTATCGCCCAAGGTATTGAAGAGGGAGCAGATTGCTTACTCGATGGCACAAACTTCACCGTTGAAGGTCATGAGTCAGGTAACTGGGTAGGTCCTACCATGTTCGATAAAGTCACTACAGATATGAGTATCTACAAAGAGGAGATTTTTGGCCCAGTACTGTGTTGTATGAACGCTGAAACTCTGGAAGATGCTATTGCGATAGTTAACGACAGCCCATACGGTAACGGTACTTCAATCTTTACCGCCAGTGGCGCCGCAGCGCGTAAATATCAACATGAAATTGAAGTCGGCCAAGTGGGGATTAACGTGCCTATTCCTGTGCCACTACCGTTTTTCTCATTTACCGGCTGGAAGGGCAGCTTCTACGGCGACCAACACGCTTATGGAAAGCAAGCTGTGCGTTTCTACACTGAGACTAAGACGATTACTGCGCGCTGGTTTGAGTCTGATATCGCTGTGGCGTCAGCGCCAAACATGACCATTGACCTTAAGTAAAAGCACAAGTTAATTGCCACCTCAATGAGGTGGCAATGTTCGTTTAGATAGCAGCTTTCCTGCCTAGCAAAACGAACCCTTTAATAATGAATAGAGGTCAGCAGCGGCTGAGATCAACCATCCGCTAGCTAAAGACCCTTGGCCTATATTGCAGCAGCAATCATAAAGGCAATAGACAGTATTGTACCAAGTACAACAGGAGTACCCAGATGGACTTTAATCTGAATGACGACCAACGCCAGTTTGCAGATCTTGCACAGCAGTTTTCTACCGAAGAGTTAGCCCCTTTTGCAGCCAAGTGGGATGAAGAGCATCATTTTCCTAAAGATGTCATTCAAAAAGCCGGTGAGCTAGGGTTCTGCTCACTATATTCGCCAGAATCAGAAGGCGGTATGGGGCTGTCACGTCTCGACTCGTCGATTATTTTTGAGCAACTAGCGATGGGCTGTACCGCAACGACTGCGATGCTAACCATTCACAACATGGCCACTTGGATGGTCACTAGCTTTGGCTCGCAAACATTACGCGATGAATGGTCTGAACAACTCACTACTGGCGAAAAATTGGCATCGTATTGCTTAACGGAGCCGGGTGCAGGTAGCGACGCGGCATCACTGCAAACTAAAGCGGTACGTGATGGTGGTGATTACCTGATCTCAGGCTCTAAAGTATTTATCTCGGGGGCTGGCGCAACCGAAATGCTGGTTGTGATGTGTCGTACCGGCGAAGCGGGTCCTAAGGGGATCTCGGCAATTGCTATTCCAGCTGACGCTGATGGTGTTAGTTATGGCAAAGCGGAAGACAAGATGGGCTGGAATGCGCAGCCAACTCGCCAAATCACCTTTGACAATGTACGCGTACCAGTAAGCAACCTTCTAGGCGAAGAAGGGCAAGGTTTTACCTTTGCAATGAAGGGGCTTGATGGCGGGCGGATCAATATTGCCACCTGTTCAATTGGTACCGCTCAAGCTGCACTAGAGCGTGCAACTGAGTACATGAATGAGCGTAAGCAGTTTGGTAAACCTTTGGCTGCCTTTCAAGCGTTGCAGTTTAAATTAGCGGATATGGCAACTGAACTGGTTGCAGCGAGACAACTGGTACGTTTGGCTGCCTTTAAACTGGATCAACAAGATCCTGAAGCGACCGCATATTGCGCGATGGCCAAACGCTTCGCGACTGATATTGGTTTCCAAGTGTGTGACGCTGCGCTGCAGATCCACGGTGGTTACGGTTATATTCGTGAATACCCATTAGAGCGTCATGTACGTGATGTTCGAGTGCATCAGATCCTAGAGGGAACCAACGAAATTATGCGTTTGATTATCTCGCGTCGTTTACTGGATGAAAATGCTGGCGCTATTTTGTAAGCGTTAGGCTTTTCATCGTCGAATAAAATTATTTAAAAGGAGTTTCCATGTCACTGTTATTAGAAAAAATTGTCGGCCATACCGCGGTTATCAGTATGAATAACCCGCCAGCAAACACATGGACAGCACAGAGTTTACAAGAGCTAAAAGCAAAAGTACTTAAACTCAACGACAACAAAGACGTGTATGCGTTAGTGATTACAGGTGAAGGGGAAAAGTTCTTCTCCGCTGGCGCCGATCTCAAACTGTTTGCCGATGGCGATAAGAGTAACGCTGCAGATATGGCGCGTTACTTTGGGGAAGCGTTCGAGACCTTGAGTGCATTTCGCGGGGTATCGATTGCCGCAATTAATGGTTACGCCATGGGCGGTGGTTTAGAGGTCGCACTAGCCTGTGATCTGCGTATTTGTGAACAGCAAGCACAGATGGCATTGCCTGAAGCGACCGTTGGTCTACTTCCTTGTGCGGGCGGTACACAAAACTTAACGGCACTGGTTGGTGAAGGTTGGACCAAACGTATGATCCTCTGCGGTGAGCGAATCAAAGCTGCCAAAGCAGAAGCGATAGGGCTCGTTGAAGAGGTGGTTGCTACGGGGGAAAGCTTTAACGCGGCCATGGCGCTTGCGGAAAAAGTAGCAAACCAAAGCCCGAGCAGCGTGGCAGCATGTAAACGTTTAGTACAGGCGGGCCGCACAATGCCGCGCGCTGAGGCGTTGCCACTAGAACGTACTGAGTTTGCTGATCTGTTTGATACCGAAGATCAAACCGAAGGTGTTAGCGCATTTTTAAATAAGCGCAAAGCAGTTTGGAAGAACGGCTAATGACGACAAATTCTAATACGCAAAGTAACAGCGTGGTGTTCCAAACTTTGGGCACTGTGTCAGGTAAGTTGATAGGTGTTGCCACGCTTAATATTGAGAAAGCGTTAAATGCTTTGAATATTGAGATGGTAGAGGCACTGACTCATCAATTAAACCAATGGCGCAGTGACAATAATATTGCCGCAGTGGTATTAGATGGCGCTGGAGAAAAGGCTTTTTGCGCTGGCGGTGATGTGAGAGCGATATATCACGCTGCAGTTGCCACTCCAGGTGAAGTCACCACCCAAGCCACCGAGTTTTTTAGCCAAGAGTATCAGCTCGATTACCTACTCCATACCTTTGGCAAACCAGTCGTGGTTTGGGGCGATGGCATCGTTATGGGCGGCGGGCTAGGTTTGATGGCAGGCGCAAGTCATAGAATCGTCACTGAGCACTCACGTATTGCGATGCCCGAAGTCACTATCGGCTTATATCCCGATGTTGGTGGCAGCTACTTTTTGAACCGTATGCCGGGTAAAGCGGGTTTATTCTTAGGAATGACCGCCTACAATATGAATGGCGCTGATGCCCATTATGTCGGCATCGGTAACCACTATCTCAACCGTGATGATAAAGCGCTGTTATTTGATGCGATGGCAACTATTGATTGGTCAGACGATAAAGCGATTAACCATCAAAGACTGCATGCGCTTACCGACGCTATGCAGGCAGACTGTAAAACACCGTTAGCGCAGAGTCAGCTGCAAGTCCATCAAGCGCAGATAGATGAGCTTATGAGCGGTGATTTACCGGCAATTGTGCAGCGAGTAGGCTCATTAGATAGCACCGTTAAAGAGGCGCAACCATGGCTAGCCAAAGCCTGCAAAGTGATGCTTGCTGGTAGCCCAATCAGTTTGGCATTGGTACACAAACAGGCTCAGCTAGGCACTGAAATGACCTTGGCTGAAGTGTTTAAGTTTGAGTTAGGCTTAAGTGTTAATTGCTGCGCCAAAGCTGACTTTGCCGAAGGTGTACGCGCACTGCTTATCGATAAAGATAGAAATCCAAATTGGCTATATAAAGACGTTGCTTCAGTACCCAATGAACTGTTGGTGTCATTGATGCAGTCACCTTGGGATGAAAATGATCATCCATTAAGGCTACAAAGCTAAACTATTTGTACAAAGGAAAGATTAACGCACTTGTAAAAGTGCCCAGGAGCAAAAGATGAGTACTGTTGCATTTATTGGTTTAGGAAACATGGGCGGCCCAATGGCCGTTAATCTAATTAAAGCTGGCTTTACCGTTAGAGTGTTTGACTTGGTTCCTGCGGCGATGCAAGCGTTAGCCGAGCAAGGCGCACTCACTGCAACAAGCGCCTGTGGTGCTGCTGCGGGTAGCGATATTGTGGTGACTATGTTGCCAGCGGGCAAGCACGTTCGCAGTCTTTATGTTGGCGATGCTGATAACAAAGGCCTTATTGATGTGGTGGGTGCAGGTACCTTGTTGATTGATTGCTCGACTATTGATGCAGACAGTGCTCGTTTTGTGGCAAGTCATGCTGCTGATAAAGGCCTCGAATTTATCGATGCGCCAGTCTCTGGCGGCACCGCAGGCGCTGCCGCTGGCACACTGACCTTTATTTGTGGCGGAACAGATAACGCCTTTGAGCAAGCACAAGGCGTACTCACCGCAATGGGGGCGAATATCTTCCATGCTGGCGGCGCTGGAGCTGGCCAAGTTGCCAAAATCTGTAATAACATGCTGTTGTCGGTATTAATGGTAGCAACGTCAGAATCTTTACAGATGGGCGTCGATCACGGGCTTGACCCAAAAGTGCTTTCTGACATCATGAAGGTCAGTAGTGGTGGTAATTGGACGCTAGATAAATATAATCCTTGTCCAGGAGTGATGGACTCGGTACCGTCATCCAACGATTATCAAGGTGGCTTTATGGTCGACTTGATGGTGAAAGACTTAGGATTAAGCCAAGAAGCGGCATTGTTATCTAATTCAAGCACGCCAATGGGCGCATTAGCGCGTAGCCTTTATGTGAATCATGCACGCCAAGGCAACGGTAGAAGAGATTTTTCGAGTATTTTTGAGCAGTTTGCTCCTAGCTCATCAGAGCAATCAACAAACAAAAAATAAAGGGTAATTCAATGGATTTAAAAGATAAGGTAGTTGTTATTACTGGCGGTGCTGGTGGACTAGGTTACGCAATGGCGGAAAATTTAGCGGCCGCAGGTGCAAAGCTAGCACTTATCGATGTTGACCAAGAGAAGCTGGAAAAGGCTTGTGCCAACCTTGGTGCAACCACAGAAGTTCAAGGTTATGCACTAGACATTACCGACGAAGAAGATGTTTTTTCTGGTTTTCAGTTTATTAAAGAAGATTTTGGTCAAGTTAATGTACTGATCAACAACGCCGGTATTTTGCGTGATGGCTTAATGCTCAAAGCAAAAGAGGGGCAGGTGATTGACCGTATGTCATACGACCAATTTCAATCGGTGATCAATGTAAACTTAACTGGCACATTCCTATGTGGCCGTGAAGCGGCAGCGGCGATGATTGAAACAGGTCAAGAGGGCGTCATCATAAACATCTCTAGTCTGGCTAAAGCGGGTAACATGGGGCAGTCAAATTACTCAGCCTCTAAAGCTGGCGTAGCGGCGATGAGTGTAGGTTGGGCTAAAGAGCTTGCTCGTCATAATATCCGCAGTGCAGCGGTCGCGCCTGGGGTGATTGAAACTGAAATGACAGCGGCAATGAAACCAGAAGCATTAGAACGTTTAGAGAAAATGGTGCCAGTTGGCCGTTTAGGTCAAGCAGAAGAGATTGCATCAACAATACGCTTTATTATTGAAAACGACTATGTCAATGGTCGTGTATTTGAGATTGATGGCGGTATCCGTTTGTAATCTTTGCTTCAACATAATAACGGGCTTAGGCCCGTTTTTTTATGGCTATATGCGCGACTGAACGGACGCCAATTGAACTATAGCCAAGGTATAGGCCATAATATAGCAAGACGTTGCTATTAAAGGAGTGTGGGGTTTAGATGGACTGGTTAGAAAAAACGACCAAATGGATGATGCTTATTGTTGGCACTTGCGGCCTGCTGGTGATCTATTTCGGCTTTTTTTATTTGATATTTAATGGACGAAGCACCGCCGTTATTCCTTGGTATATTTTAATCTCCCCGTGGATATGTATCTACTTTGGCCTAAAACAACGCACCCAAATTGAAGTTATACGCTGGTTTACGAGCAAGTTCAGCCGCAAACAACCCTAAGTTAAAGGTTTGCGATTATTACAGTCCTTATATTGAATACCAAGCAACAGATCTCTTTGGATTAAATACATTTAATTGCCGTTTTATTAATGCAGTTGATATAATCGCCACATTAGCTTTATCATCACTATAAGATTGAAAGCAACTTCATCACTCATATGATTTCTAGGCGGCCAATGAGATTTATATTTGCATCGATATTAACTGCTACCTTGTTATTGGTCGTTACCGGTTGTGACGTTTCGCCAACAAAACAGCCAAAAGTCACAGCTGCTGAAGCGCTGCCCGATGGGGTTCAGGTGGCTGATTATGGTAGCTGGACATCCCCGGTTGATGCGGAGCACGTATACGACCTCTCAGACAGCATTGGTGAGCTGCAAGTTACCACCGGCAGTATTTATTTCACCATACGTGATGAAAGTAATGAAGGGCGACGTGGTGTACAACGCATCGAAGAAAATGGCACGGTTACTGAAGCCATCCCATCGAATTTTGATATAGGCAGCCGCGTACACGAATATGGCGGCGCTCCCTTTGTTGCTATTGGCAATAGTTTGTTTGCCACTAAATACTCTGACCAACTGTTATACCGCATTGCGCCCAATCAAACGCCATTTGCATTAACGCCCCCTGGAACGCGTCATGCTGACTGTATATCAAACTCAAGAGCCTCCCGCTTAATTTGTGTTCGCGAAGACCATCGAGGCGCTGGTGAAGTGACTAATCAGCTGGTGGGCATTAATTTAAGTTATGCCGATGAAGGCGAGGTGCTGGCTACTGGGGCTGATTTTTACTCGACCCCTGTATTATCGCCTGATCAAACTCAATTGGCCTGGGTGACCTGGCAGCATCCGAATATGCCTTGGGATAACACCCAATTATGGCTAGGCGATATCGATAACAAAGGCGCTGTCATTAACGTTAAGCAGGTGGCGACGGAGCAGTCAGGCTCGATTACTCAGCCACTTTTTAGCCCTAATGGGCAGCTGTACTTCGTTGCCGATTACACTAATTGGTGGAACATTTATCGATTAAACGAGTTTGGCCAAGCTGAAATCGTACTGGCACAGGAAGGGGAGTTTGCCGTTGCTGATTGGCATCTAGGTAATCACAACTATGCCTTTGAAAGTGATTTGACGATAGTTGCAAGTTACAACCACGAAGGGGAAGCAGGCTTAGTTCGAATCGATACCGAAAGTGGCGTGACAGAACCTATCGCGGTTGATTTTGCTGATATCGCTTATGTCACCAAAAGCGATGACGGGGTGATTTTTGTAGGTTCTAAAGCGACGCCTGAAAAAGGGATTTATAAAGTGCAAGGTCGCGCTGCACATCTGATGTATGCGCCAAACCTGGCGGTTATGGACCCCAACTTTATCTCAAGAGCTGAAAGCGTTAGTTTTAAAACTGGCGATCGTGATACCGCGTACGGCTATTTTTACAAACCAGAGAACCCCAATTTTCAAGCGCCAGCAGGACAAGAGCCGCCACTAGTGATGTTTCTGCACCGCGGCCCTACCGCGCAAGCAAGTCGAGTATTTAGGCGTGATATTCAGTATTGGACCAGCCGCGGCTTCGCCGTTTTTGATCTTAACTATCGTGGCAGCACTGGCTTTGGCAGAGATTACCGCAATAGTTTATATGGCAAGTGGGGGCGTTCGGATGTAGAAGATGCTGTGCGCGCTGCGGGTTTCCTCGTTAATAGAGGTGATGTAGACGGCCGTAAGCTGGCGATTAGAGGTTCACGGGCGGGTGGCTTTACCGCACTGTCAGCGGTTGCTTATTACAGTACTTTTGGTGCGGCGGTGAGTTACTCTGGCATTAGTGACGCCCAGTCATTTAGACGGGATTCCAATAAGTTTGAAAGTAACTATTTAGAAAGGCTGATTGGAACAATCGATAACTATAAGCTGCGTTCGGCAATGAATAATCTAGCTGGGATAAATGAGCCTTTGCTGCTAATTCAAGGGGTGAATGACTCATTGATCCCCGCCGAGCAAACATTGCAGCTTTATAATGCGGTCAAACGCAAAGGAACGCCGGTCGCCTACATAGAGTTCAATGACGATGCCGCTAATCGCGTCTCTCCTGAAAGCAAAAAGCGAGCACTCGAATCTGAGTTATCTTTCTATGGCCAGGTGTTTGGTTTTAAGCCCGCAGGAAAAACACCAACGCTTATCATTGAGAACATCGCTAACTTAAAGCGCAGGTAACTATACCCGCTAAATGGTTAAGGGGCAGGGTTCAGCCCCTTTAAAATAGCGCAGTTGGGTTGTTGCCCGCCTTTACAGTCATGTATTAAATGCTGCAGCTGGTTTTTCAAATTAGTCAGGTGAGCAATCCTTTGCTCTACATCCTCAAGGTGATGTTGCGCTAACACTTTCACATCGGCAGCGTTACGCTGGCCATCTTGCTGTAAATCGAGCAGCGCTTTACAATCTTCTAGAGTAAAACCCAGTGCGCGACAATGTTGTATAAAACCTAAAGCATCCACTTGTGCTTGGGCATACTCTCGATAACCGTTATCATTTTTTACCGCCTCTACCAAGCCGATATCATGGTAGTAGCGTATGCTTTTTACTGACAAATTAGTCAGCTTTGCCACAGTGCCTATCTTCATTATTGCCTCACTCAAAAATAAATTGCATTGATGTTTGACTCTCCCCTAATGGGAGACATTACGCTTAATACATCAAAGGTTCAAATATTAACCAGATCTGGAGCAGAATTATGCAATCAATCACTCTCTATGTGCCCAGTATGAGCTGTGCAAGCTGTGTCGCCAAAATCGAATCAGCGTTTACGCAGGCTAATAACCAAACAAAACTAAATGCTGATATTAGCGCTAGAGTCAATTTAGCTGACAAGCAAGTGCAGGTCTTCGGTGAGATAACGACAGACAAAGCGATTGCCTTGGTTGTAGCCGTTGGCTATGAAGCAGAGCTGCTAATAGATCCACGCAAAGGCGCACAGCAGAAACAGCGCGATGAAGCAAAAGAGTATAAAGTTCGCATTATTCAAGCTGCCATCGGCCTTGGCTTAGGCGTGCCATTAATGTTGTGGGGCTTACTTGGCGGCGAGATGATGGTCAATAGCCCGACCCAGCAACTAAGTTGGGCCATTGTTGGCTTAGTGACGTTACTGGTAATGGCAACCACTGGACGGCATTTCTATCAAGGCATGTGGCGCGCCATAAAAGCGCGCAGCGCGAACATGGACACCTTAATTGCACTCGGTACCAGCGCTGCATGGGTTTATTCAATGCTGGTGGTCACTGCGCCGCAATGGTTTCCTGCAGATACGCGTCATGTCTATTTTGAAGCGAGCGTGATGATCTTGGGCTTGATCAACCTCGGCCATGCTCTGGAGCTTAGAGCCCGAGGAAAAACCAGTGAAGCGGTGCAGCGCTTACTAGGTATGCAAGCCAACACCGTAATTCGGATAACCGATGCAGGCGATGAGGAGGTTGAGATAAACCAAATTAAGCTAGGCGATAAGTTACGCTTAAGACCCGGCGCCAAAGTGGCACTCGATGGCGAGATTGTTAGCGGACAAACATTGATCAATGAATCGATGCTAACCGGCGAGCCAGTGCCAGTGCACAAAGCTGAGGGTGACAGTGTTAATGCGGGTACTGTTAATGGTAATGGCAGTCTTATCTACCGCGTGATGGCTGGAGAGAAAGACACTAAACTGGCCAAAATTATCGAGCTAGTACAGCAGGCGCAAACATCTAAAATGCCGATTGGCCGTTTAACCGACAAAATATCCGCCTACTTTGTACCAGCAGTGATCGTTATCGCACTGATAAGCGCCATTGTTTGGTACCTAGCAGGCCCAGCACCAGCATTGTCACATGCGTTAGTCGTGCTCACTAGTGTGCTTATTATTGCGTGCCCCTGTGCACTTGGGCTAGCAACTCCTATGTCGATCATGGCGTCTGTGGGACGTGCTGCAAAAATGGGAGTGCTGGTTAGAAATGGCGAGGCGTTGCAAACCGCCAGTAAAGTCACAACCGTAGTGCTAGATAAAACCGGCACGGTTACTCAAGGTGCGCCGCAGGTGACCGAATTTATTATGCTACAGCCACAAATGGATGAACAAAGCCTTCTCAGTGATGTTGCCGCGTTAGAACAACATTCTGAACATCCGCTCGCGAGTGCAATTTTAACCAAAGCCAAACAGTCGAATGCGATACTGGCAGAGCCTGAGCTATTTACTAACCTACAAGGGCGAGGTATTACAGGCAAGGTAAAGGGCGCACAATACGCGATTGGTAATCTGAGCTTAATGCAGCATATCGGTACCGATGATGTCTCTGCCCACCAACCGCATATATCTCGGTTAACTCGCTTAGGTAAAACCCCGGTATTTGTCGCTAGAAATAAGCTTTTAGTCGCCATCATCGCAATAAGCGACCCAATCAAAGAGGATGCTGTTGCAGCCATAAGCGCAATGAAAAACAGTGGCCTCAAGGTGGTGCTATTAACTGGCGATAATCAACAAACAGCCAATGCTGTGGCAGATATAGTTGGCATTAGTACAGTATTTGCCAATGTGTTACCTGAGCAGAAACAGCAAAAGGTGCTAGAGCTGCAACAAAAGGGTGAGGTGGTTGCCATGGTGGGTGATGGCATCAATGATGCGCCTGCATTAATGAGTGCGGATATTGGCCTTGCCATGGGCAGTGGTACGGATATCGCCATCGAAAGCGCAGATTTTACCCTATTGTCAGCAAGATTAATGGTGGTCGCAGAGACCCTCATGCTTGCAAAAGCAAGCATGAGAAACATTAAACAAAACTTATTTGGCGCCTTTATTTATAACAGTTTAGGGATCCCGCTTGCGGCTGGCGTGTTGTTTCCATTTACCGGTTTATTGCTAAGCCCTGTAGTGGCTGGCGCCGCGATGGCGCTGTCATCACTCACTGTGGTCAGCAATGCAAATAGACTGCGTAATGTAAAGCTGGTTTAACGATATAGACAGAGATAAAAGCTGATTTCAGCTATAGCCAACTTTTTAATAGCGATCTCATCAGCTGAGGACGATCGCAGTTGATAATTTAGGCTAGAATGCTATAGTATCGCGCTTAATTTTATAGGCTGTACGCCCACTTGCGTGAGTCTTCGACCAGTAAGTTGAGGTGGAGTGAAGCACTCTACTCGATTTACTGGTTTTTGTTTTATCTATGATCTCTTTAAGTCATATAACCAAAAGCGGAATGTCACTTTGATTACTACAGCTAACATCACCATGCAGTTTGGCTCTAAGCCACTGTTTGAAAACATCTCAATTAAGTTTGGCGGCGGCAACCGTTACGGTTTAATCGGCGCCAACGGTTGTGGTAAATCGACCTTTATGAAGATCCTTGCCGGTGATCTTGAGCCAACTTCAGGTAACGTTTCATTAGATGTGAATGAGCGTTTAGGTAAGTTGAGCCAGAACCAGTTTGGTTACGAAGAGTTCAACGTGGTTGATACTGTGATCATGGGACACGCTGAGCTTTGGGAAGTGAAGAAAGAACGAGATCGTATTTACTCTCTGCCTGAAATGACTGAAGAAGACGGCATTAAAGTTGCCGATCTTGAGATGGAATTTGCTGAGATGGACGGTTACACCGCTGAATCTCGCGCTGGCGAACTGCTAATGGGCGTAGGTATTGGTGTTGACCAGCACTTTGGCTTAATGAGCGAAATCGCACCGGGCTTTAAGCTACGAGTGCTATTGGCACAGGCGCTATTCTCAGATCCTGATGTTCTGCTACTTGACGAACCCACCAACAACTTGGACATCGACACTATTCGTTGGTTGCAAGAGATGCTGAACCAACGTAACAGCACCATGATTATCATCTCGCACGATAGATATTTCTTGAACTCTGTATGTACTCACATGGCTGACTTGGATTACGGTGATATCCGCGTATTCCCGGGTAATTACGATGAGTACATGATGGCTGCACAACAGTCGCGTGAGCGCTTGATGTCTGACAACGCTAAGAAGAAAGCACAGATTGCTGAGCTTCAAGGCTTCGTAGCACGTTTCTCTGCTAACGCATCTAAGGCCAAGCAAGCCACATCGCGTGCTAAGCTAATCGACAAGATTAAGCTTGATGAAGTTAAAGCTTCTAGCCGTGTGAACCCGTTTATCCGTTTCGAGCAAGAGAAGAAATTGTTCCGTAACGCGTTAATCGTTGAAGAGCTAAGCAAAGGCTTTGATGAGTCGTTGTTTAAAGACCTTAACCTTATTGCTGAAGTGGGCGAACGCATTGCAATCTTAGGTGATAACGGCGTGGGTAAAACCACTTTGTTACGTACACTAGTACACGATATCCCGCAAGATAGCGGTACTATTCAATGGTCTGAAAACTCATCGATTGGTTACTACGCGCAGGATCATGAGTCAGATTTCGAAAACGAAATGACTTTGTTTGAGTGGATGAGCCAGTGGCGCAAGCCAGAAGATGACGACCAATCTGTACGTGGTTACTTAGGCCGTATGCTATTTGGCTCTGACGATATTAAAAAGTCAGTCAAAGTGCTTTCAGGTGGTGAAAAGGGTCGTATGTTGTTCGGTAAGCTTATTATGCAAAAGCCAAACATCTTGCTACTTGATGAGCCAACCAACCACATGGATATGGAATCAATTGAGTCGCTCAACAACGCACTTGAGATGTATGAAGGTACATTGCTGTTTGTTAGTCATGACCGTGCATTCGTATCATCACTGGCTAACCGTATTATTGAGATCACACCAAATGGTGTAAATGATTTCAAAGGCACATACGATGAGTTCCTAGTCAGCAAAGGTGTTGTTGAAGGTTAATCCTTTAAACATTACTTTTGACTAAAAGCCCGATGATGTCGGGCTTTTTTGTGGGCGCTGTTTAGGGCAAAGCGTTTGTTTCCCTTTTGAATACCTGCAACATTTCTGAGTACCAATATCCATTGAGTGTCCTTTAGCGAACAGTTTTTTAAAGCATAGATATTTATAATCAATTTGTGTAAATAGGTGAGGGGGCTTGACTCATTTTGCGCCCAAGTTAGTTGGTCTTAAATGAAGACTGATTAGATTTTTGAGTTGTGTTCCTAAGCTGCAAGTTCCTGATTGTGGCTGCATCATTGCTAATTGCCTGTAGCGGACGCATGTGCAGACACTGCCGTGACACGCTGCAAGTCCATCCTTGGAAGCTCGGCCATGACGTCCATGTCATGGACGGTCACGGCCGTATCTGCACTTGGATAATTGGTGTTTTAATTTGTACTGTAGTAGTAAAGCTTTTAGCACGGTAATGCCCTCCAATTGGTTAGTTTAAGATTAAACGTGGATGACGTATTCTCATGTAGGTTGATTTCATGATGTGTCTTTACACCGGTATAACTAAAGGTGAGTAAAAACACCTATTGTGGCGCAAATAAAGATGCCAAAAACGGTCCTGCTAGGCATCGATAACTTTTTAACATTTTACAAAGCCTATAAAAATCAGCCTTATGGAAAATGCAAAAAAGCGATACACGGGTCCATTGAACACCCTAGGCTCTCTTTCTCCGCTGCCAGCCAAGCAGTTATAGTAGTCTAAATGTAGAAAATATCTATTTACAGCAACACCTTAGCAGTGATAACGTGTTCAAAAAATAACTAGTTGCCGAGAACGTTATCGAGCGACTAATGAATAAGCTGTTGGAAGCCCTTTGCAAGGATTAGCATTCATGTCTACTAGAGAAGCAATCGATACAATCACTGGGTATTTTTATCAATTTGATAAAACTATTCTTGAGCTTTTACAACAGGAAGAATCTAATACGTTAGTTTGTATTGAAGGAATTGAAGACATTGATGTTGTTACTGCTGATGAAACTAGCGCTATTTAATGTAAGTATTACGCAAAAACTGAATATAATCATTCTGTTATAAAAAAACCGATAACACTCATGCTTCGTCATTTTGCAGAAAACCGTAATAGCGATGTTAAGTATCATTTATATGGTCATTATGAGTCAGGGCATGAAAAACTACAGTCGTTGTCATGTGCAAGCCTCAAGAGTAATTTCTTAACTTATAGTAAAACTGAAAAAGATGATGCTGGTAAAAAACAAAAGGTCACTTATTGTATTTATGAAGAGCTTAATCTTACGGATAATGATCTAGAAGAATTTTTAGATATATTAACGATAGATATTCACGCCCCATCTATCGAAAATCAGTATAAGTTAATAATCGAGAAAATAGCT
>NZ_BPEW01000042.1 GCF_019654975.1 Shewanella sp. c952 | reverse complement strand
TATTTACACAAACTTAGGTTACAGATAATGCCTCAAGAAAAGTTAAGTGATAAAGAATTCCCTGCATTATTCCAAGCCGCTGATAATGCTTCTTTAATTGCTCAGTCAAATTATTATTTAGCACTTAAGAGCTATCTTTTTTTGTTAGTTGTAGCAGCTTTGATTGCGTTTTATTTTCCAGCTGATTTAATTGGAGCTTTATCATCTGCATCATTATTTTTGATAACTTTGTGTATCTTAATTTGGCTGAAAGTTCAAAAACCGGAAGATATTTGGTACAACGGCAGAGCTGTTGCTGAATCGGTTAAAACAAGAACTTGGCGATGGGTTATGAAAGCAGAACCTTATGAGGGTGGCGTCACTGAGGAGCAAAGCAGAAAAGAGTTTTTGCAAGATTTAAAGTCAATTCTTGACCAAAATAGGTCTTTATCGGCTCATTTACAGTCAGAACAAATTACTGGAGACGCTATTTCTCATAGAATGACTGATGTTCGAAACTTGCCTTTCGAGGAAAGGTTAGAGATTTATAAAAACGAAAGAGTAAGAAATCAAGCTAACTGGTACGGAAAAAAGTCTTTATTAAATAAGCGTAGGGCAAAACAGTGGTTTGTCATTTCAGTCATTTTGCATGCAATAGCGATAGGCCTTTTGTTATGGCGTATTACAAATCCAACTTTAGTACTACCAATTGAAATCGTCGCAACAGGAGCAAGTGCAGTTTTAACTTGGCTTCAAGCTAAAAAACATAATGAATTAAATTCATCATATTCATTGGCTGCACATGAAATAGTATTAATAAAAAGCGAAGCAGAGTCAGTTAAATCTGACATAGAATTGTCTAACTTTGTTGTTAGTAGTGAATCAGCTTTTTCAAGAGAACACACTCAATGGTCTGCAAGAAAAAACGTATAACAAGTTGCTCAAACGGACAAATAACAGTTGGCCCCTTAGCAAAGCGTTATATTTCAGGGATAGTTTTGTGCTCATATCAGGGAAAATTTTATCGATTGAATTTAGTCCTTACGAGGCATTTATCCGATTTTTAGATTCAAATGTTGATGACATTTCCGCAATAACCGTTAAGTCAAACAGCAGTGATCCATTAAGAGGTTTATGTGTAAATGAACCGTTTGAATTGGATTGTGTTTTATGGCTTGGTCATATCAAAAACATTAGCGAATCAATTAACACCACGTACATGCGTCAACCGAATGGGTTAAATGGTGCTATAGGTTGTGGAAGGGTTACAGATGTACTTCATAGTGATATATTTATTATCGAAATCAATGGAGTACCTATTCGTCTAGAAACTGAAATTGATTACAATATTTCAAAAGGTAATTTCGTTGAGTTTACTGCTGAGTTGCATTCTGAAATATAACAAGCTGTTCAAGCGGGACAAATAACAGGGCGTTATGTGAATAATTCAAACAATGGAGTGTATATGAAAGCTTTAACATTAATCCCACTTGTTCTTGCCATCGCCTCGGCAAGTGCTTTAGCTAAAAACAAGACTTTTTATGCTGACGTACAGGTTACAGACGTAGCTCCTACTAGTGGCTTTATTTGGGAACGTGCAAACCAAAACACACCCAAATATCCAATAGAGCTTGCTCGTTCTGGAATAATGGGTTGTGCTGTTTTGTCTTTCGATATTTCAGATTCAGGAAAAACTGAAAATGTTGAAGTCATCAACTCTTTGCCTAAAAAGCATCTTGGTAAATATTCTCGAAAAATGTTAAAAAAATGGAAATGGGTTCCAGCATCAACGATTGCAGAAACTACCACAGAAAAAAGAACTTTGAGGTTAGATTTCTGTATGGGTGGTGAATCAACTGAGCAAGCTCAAAAAGCTTGTAAACAACAAACAAAATTAGCATGTAGCTAATTCACACAACTAGGCGCTCAAACGGAAAAATTACAGTTGGCTGCGCTCGTGCTTCGTACATTTTAGCCAACCGCATTTTTCCGCTTAACTTAGCGTTAGCTATCTAAATAAACAATGGAGGTTTTATGAATATTTTCGAAATGATGCGAACAGGAGAGCTTCACCCAATTTGGTTTGGTATTTTTATTCAAGGCGTTGCACTTGGAATTTTGTGTTTTCTTTTGGCTAGAAGTAAAAACCGAAACTTTAAACTGGCGTCTTTTGTTGGCTTTATACCAATGATTAATTATTTAGCAGTATTATATTATGTTGGTGTTCCTAAGCTTGAAAAAAATTCAGATAATTCAATAAGCGATAGCTAACAAGTCATTAAATCAGGACAAAAAACAGTTGGCTTTTGTTCACTGCGTTCACTATTTTATCCAACCATTACTTAGCCCGTTAAGTGGGCGTCAGGCTTCTTCGTGAGTTGTACATGAATATTCAAAAATTTTCCGAAATCACAGATATATCTTCTCACACAATTAGATACTACGAGAAAATAGGCTTGTTAAGAAACATTTCTCGAAACGCTAGTGGTCATCGTTGGTTTACAGAAAAGGAGGTCATATGGATTCAATTCATAAAGCGGTTAAAAGATACCGGAATGCCACTTGATAATATTCTACAGTATGCAAATTTAAGAGATGAAGGTGACTCAACATCTGAGTTAAGAATGCAAATTTTAGAAGACCACGCCGTTAAGTTAGAAGAAAAAATAGCTCAACAAAAATATCACCTTACAAAGCTTAAAGATAAAATTGAACATTACAGTAAACTCATTGAGTTAGAACTTAACACTTGACTTAGAGTTCACTCTAAGTTGTAGAGTTGCATTATTGTGGATGTGCACAATAAACAACAATTGGAGTGTTAATGAATAATCAACGTTATGAATCTGGCCTTAATAAATTGAATGAAATTGATGGACAAGCTGGACAAAAAGTTATTGATAGCTTGGCTGCAATTTCGCCTGATTTAGCAAAATATACAATTGAATTTCCTTTTGGGGACATCTATCAACGACCAGGACTTGATTTAAAGAGTCGCGAATTAGCAACGGTTGCTGCATTGACCGCATTAGGAAGCTGCTTGCCTCAATTAAATGTTCATATTAATGGGGCTTTAAATGTAGGTTGCAAGCCAGAAGAAATTATTGAAGTCATCATACAAATGGCTGTATATGCTGGCTTTCCTGCTGCTTTAAATGGTATGTTCGTAGCTAAAGAAGTGTTTGTTGAGCGTGAATTAATAAAAGCCTAGCAAGGCACTTAAAAGCAAACAAAACTGTAAGTTACACCTCACTTCGCTACACATTTTAACCCACTATTTTTGTCCGTTTAAGTGGGCGTTATTTTTAGGGGAGATGATGAGCAACATAAAGTTTCGTGCTGGTATAACTCTTGTATTCGTTATATTAGTAGCATGCTCATCAAACTCTTCAGATTACTCGATGAAAATGTCATCGGATACTAAGCCCCAACATCATACGAATAAGGGGTATCAGAACCACCCTTTTGTAGAAACTGCCGCACCTAAAGGTTTTTTTTTCTATATGCGAAGAGCATGGGGGTCGTTGTTTGGTCCTGATATTCCTGATGGGCATGAATTAACTGAGTTAGAGTCTCTTCAGCTTTTAAACTCAATATCCAGCGATCGCGTTACTTGGTTGGGGCATGCAAGCTTTTTGATTACAACCTCTAAAGTGACAATTCTGACCGATCCCTTTTTATCAAAACGCGCGAGCCCTGTTTCATGGGCTGGCCCCAAAAGATTTGTAAATTTACCTATAGCTATCAACAAATTACCTGACATTGATATAATAATTGTTTCCCATAATCATTATGACCACTTAGATGATAAAACCGTTAGGGAATTAAAAAATAAACATGAAATTCATGTACTTGTTCCTTTAGGGCTCAAGTCCTTTTTTACCGACCGTGGCTATAACAAGGTGACAGAGTTAGATTGGGGGCAATCAATATCTGTTGAAGGAGTAAAGATTTCAGCGGAACCTTCAGTTCATGATTCTGCACGAAGCACCTCAGATCATAATGAAACGCTATGGGCTTCTTGGGTTATTGAAAGCTTCCAAAAACGAATTCTTTATATTGGCGATACAGGTTATTCAGACACTATATTCAACTATATTGGTGATAAGTATAACTCCTTTGACTTTGCTATTTTGCCTATAGGTGCATATGAACCAAGGGAGTTATTGTGGATGTCTCATGTCACTCCGGAGGAAGCTGTCTCGATAGGATCAGATGTTCACGCCAAGACACTTATTTCTTCTCACTGGGGGACAATTAGCAGCTTGTCGGATGAGCCCATGTTTGAACCCCCGGTAAGATTTAAGAAGGCTGGGCGTGATGGTGGATTTTCTGACGAAGATCTTTGGATAATGAAAATAGGTGAAACGAGATCTATCGCATCAACGCAAAACTAACAAGGCGTTTAAACCGAACTAAAGCATTTAGTTAGGCTTCGATTCGCGACATATTCCCACCAACAATTTTAGTCCGTTTAACGCGACACTATCGTCTATCCGATTGCCTTACTGTTGTTCATCAAACATTTTTTGTTATAGCTTAGTGCTCACTCACTTTTGCCTAATAATAAGCTAGATACCGCAATGGGTTTGCAAAAGCTCAATACAGATAAATTACATTTAGAGTCAGTGTTAATAGCTGGAAGCCGTTCATCTCTGCCATACTTCCAGCCACTAGGCTTAAACGCTATACATGGGCGTCAGCGTATCCCATGCGAGTTAGCGTATTGCGGACAATATCTAAGGTTGCGGGATCTTCTATGGTTGCTGGCACATTGTATTTTTTATTGTCGGCGATGTTACGCATGGTGCCGCGCAAGATTTTACCCGAACGGGTTTTAGGCAGCTTTTGTACCGCGCTCACTAACCTAAATGCAGCCACGGGCCCTATCTCTTTACGCACTAGTGCCATTAACTGTTTGTTCAACTCTTGCTCATCCAGCGTGACTCCTTTTTTGAGTACCACCAGCCCTAGAGGAACTTGTCCTTTTAGCTCATCTTCAACGCCAATCACTGCCGCCTCGGCAACGGCATCGTGCTGACACAATACCTCTTCAAAGCGCCCTGTCGATAAGCGATGTCCGGCGACATTAATGATGTCATCGATGCGGCTCATAATATAAAGGTAACCATCATCATCTTTATAGCCTGCATCGCCCGTTAAGTAATAACCTGGGTACATAGACAAGTAGCTATCCACATAGCGCAGCTCATTTTGCCAAAGTGTCGTTAACGTCCCTGGCGGCAGTGGTAGCTTAATCACTACATTACCAGACTCATTGGCCGCGACTTGCTCGCCCATGACATCAACCACCTCTATTTGATAACCCGGCACCGCCAGCGCTGGCGAACCCGCTTTGACTTCAACAGGGGCGTAACCCATCAAATTAGCGGCGACCGGCCAACCCGTTTCAGTTTGCCACCAATGATCGATAACTGGCTTGTTAAGCTTATCCTCGGCCCAATGTAAGGTATCAGGGTCACAGCGCTCACCCGCTAAGAACACATTCTTTAAGCATGAAAGATCAACACCCTTGAGGTATTCACCGTCAGGATCATCACGTTTAATTGCTCTAATTGCTGTGGGGGCGGTGAAAAAACTCTTCACATTGTATTTGGCTATAGTGCGCCAAAATGCGCCAGGATCAGGGGTGCCAATCGGCTTTCCTTCATACATTAAGGTGGTCGCGCCCACCAGTAAGGGACCGTACACTATATATGAGTGGCCCACTACCCAGCCCACATCTGATGCCGCCCAAAAGCTATCACCCGCTTCAATGTCATAAATGTGTTTCATTGACCATGCGAGCGCCACACTATGGCCGCCATTATCACGTACCACCCCTTTTGGTTGGCCCGTGGTGCCTGAGGTATAAAGAATATACAGCGGATCGGTTGCATCTAACGCCACACAATCAATATTTGGTGCGGTTGCCACGCCAGTTTGCCAGTCAACATCTCGGCCAACTTGTAAGCTTGCTTCAAGTTGACTGCGATTTAAGATGAGGCAATGCTCAACCTTGTGAGTCGCTTGCTCTAATGCGTTATCCAGTAGTGGCTTATAAGCCACTACACCTGAGGGCTCAATACCGCATGATGCTGACAAGATAAGTTTAGGTTTAGCGTCATTAATACGGGTGGCTAACTCGTTAGCAGCAAAGCCACCAAAGACCACTGAGTGAATCGCGCCAATGCGGGCACAGGCCAACATGGCATAAGCGGTTTCAGGCACCATTGGCATGTAGATCACCACCCGGTCGCCCTTTTTCACCCCAATAGAGTCCATATAGCCAGCTAAGCGGCTGACTTGAGCTTGCAGCTCCGCATAGGTAATTCCATATTCGGTATCTGTAACTGGGCTAACATACTGAATCGCAACCTGCGCTCCACGCCCCGCCTCTACATGCCTATCGACTGCGTTATAACAGGTATTGAGCTTTGCCCCTTTGAACCAGTGATAGAAAGGTGCCTCACTGTCATCGAGTACTTTGTCCCATGGTGACACCCAATCTATAGTTTGTGCCGCTTGCGCCCAAAAATGTTGCGGGTCTGAGATTGAACTTGCATGTAACTGCGTGTTTTTGTGTTTCACTATGCATACTCCAGTTAACGTCATCTGAGCGTAATCACAACTACATCTCAATGATTATTGTCCTTTGAAGCATTATGCTCCGCTGCACAATAAATCCCCATTAGACCTTAGAATGAGTAAGGAAAACTATTTTATTCAGCACCAATCAAAAAACACAAGTCAACATAAATAGTTGTTATATAACAGCTTAACATTAAAACACCAATCGAGAAATCAAACGTTTGTTTATCTTTTCAAGCTAGATTGGCACGCACAATTGACATCAAATCATGGTTTGTGACCCACCTCAAACTTTACCTTTACGTAAACTTCATATATCGTGCAGGAAAAGTTAATAAATATGGTGTTATTAATGTCAGACAACCAGTTACCCCAAACGACATACTCTATTAGTGATCTATCAAAAGAGTTTGATATCACGACTCGTAGTATTCGTTTTTATGAAGACCAAGGGCTGCTTAAACCTAAGCGCCGTGGCCAAACTCGCATCTACAATCTCAAAGATCGAGTCAGACTCAAACTTATTTTACGCGGTAAGCGTTTAGGCTTTTCACTCGCTGAAACCAGACGTTTATTCGAGCTTTACGATGCAGATAAAAACAGCAGCACACAACTACACACCATGCTCGACTTGGTGGAAGACAAAAAAGTCGCCCTGCAGCAGCAGATGGATGACATCAAAGTCGTGCTCATGGAACTAAATTCCGCGGAGCAGCAATGCCGCGATGCACTGGCCAATAATAGCTAGTCAGCAACAGTCATTGATAACACCAACAAAATAATAAGCCGTTGAGTATCACGACACAGATCAGTGAACTCGCATAGATAGACAAATTGACAGGACACAAGCACATGACTCAACTCTACTCATCTCTAAACTTCGGCCTTGGCGAAGATGTCGACATGCTACGCGATGCCATACAAGGTTTTGCTGCCAATGAAATTGCCCCTATCGCGGCAAAAACTGATCTTGATAACGCCTTTCCTAATGAGCTTTGGCCAGTCTTGGGCGACATGGGCTTATTGGGTGTCACCGTATCAGAAGAGTACGGCGGTGCAGGCATGGGTTACCTTGCCCACGTTGTTGCTATGGAAGAGATTTCACGCGCATCCGCCTCTATCGGTTTAAGTTACGGCGCTCACTCAAACCTTTGTGTTAACCAGATTAACCGCAATGGTAATAGTGAGCAAAAAGCCAAATACCTACCCAAGCTTATTACCGGTGAGCATATTGGTGCGTTAGCGATGAGTGAGCCCAATGCTGGTTCAGATGTTGTGTCAATGAAACTGCATGCCCGCAAAGAGGGCGATAGATACATTCTTAACGGCAATAAGATGTGGATCACCAATGGTCCAGATGCCCATACTTATGTTATTTACGCGAAAACCGATCTTGATAAAGGCGCTCATGGTATTACCGCATTTATCGTTGAGCGTGGTTTTAAAGGTTTCACTCAAGCGCAGAAGCTAGACAAACTCGGCATGCGCGGTTCAAACACCTGTGAGCTGGTTTTTGAAGAGTGTGAAGTGCCTGAAGAGAACATTCTTGGCGGCCTAAACAATGGCGTGAAAGTATTAATGAGTGGCCTTGATTACGAACGTGTTGTTCTGTCTGGTGGCCCGCTTGGGATCATGACGGCGTGTATGGATATCGTGGTGCCTTATATTCACGAACGTGAGCAATTTGGTAAGTCCATCGGTCAATTCCAGCTAGTACAGGGCAAACTTGCCGATATGTACACAGGCATGAACGCTGCTAAGTCGTACATCTACAACGTTGCCAAGTCTTGTGACCGTGGTGAAACCACGCGTAAAGATGCCGCAGGCGCCATTTTATACTCAGCAGAACTAGCGACTAAGATGGCACTGGATGCGATTCAACTTCTCGGTGGTAATGGTTATGTCAATGAGTATGCTGCAGGCCGCTTATTACGTGATGCAAAACTGTATGAAATTGGTGCTGGCACCTCAGAAATTCGCCGTATGTTGATTGGTCGAGAGCTGTTTAACGAATCAAAGTAAGCCAAAGTAAGCCAAAGTAAATCATCAATAACAAGGCTCGATTAGCGAGCCTTTAGCGCCCAAATTTGGACAGGGGAGACAGCCTTAACGTCGGCCTCTATTCCGCTTCAAAAGGATTGAAATTGTGACTCAACTAAGCAGTCGTATTAATGCCCGCAGCGATGAATTCAAAGCCAAGTTCGATGATATGGCTGAAGTCGTTGATGATCTTAAATCTAAACTGCAACAGATTGAACTCGGTGGCGGTGACGTTGCTCGAGAACGCCATCTGTCTCGAGGCAAACTCCTACCGCGTCAGCGCGTTGAAAAACTGCTCGATCCAGGCTCGCCGTTTTTAGAGATCTCGCAATTTGCCGCTTATGAACTGTATGAAGATGTCGTACCCGCCGCAGGTGTTATCGCTGGTATAGGCCGAGTCAGTGGTGTTGAGTGTATGATCATTGCCAACGATGCCACCGTAAAAGGCGGCACCTACTACCCTGTCACGGTAAAGAAGCACATACGCGCCCAAGAAATTGCTAGCCGTTGTCACCTGCCTTGTATCTACCTTGTCGATTCAGGCGGCGCTAACTTACCGCGCCAAGATGAAGTATTTCCAGACAGAGACCACTTCGGTCGGATCTTCTATAACCAAGCACAAATGTCAGCCAAAGGTATTCCACAAATCGCGGTAGTGATGGGACTTTGTACCGCTGGTGGTGCTTATGTACCCGCTATGGCAGATGAGTCGATTATCGTCAAAGAGCAAGGCACTATCTTTCTTGCTGGGCCGCCTCTTGTTAAAGCGGCCACAGGTGAAGAGGTTACCGCAGAAGAGCTCGGCGGCGCGGAAGTACACACTAAAATTTCAGGTGTGGCTGATCATATGGCGCAAAACGATGAGCACGCATTAGAACTTGCGCGTAAATCAGTGACCCGTCTTAATCATCAGAAACAGATAGCCGCACAGCTAAGCCCGGTTAAACCGCCTAAGTTCGATATAAGCGAACTGTACGGCATCGTCGGTACCGATCTTAAAAAACCTTTCGATGTAAAAGAAGTGATTGCCCGTGTTGTTGATGATTCTGATTTTGACGAGTTCAAAGCCAATTACGGTAATACTTTAGTGTGTGGCTTTGCCCGCATCCATGGTTATCCGGTCGGCATTGTCGCCAATAACGGCATCTTGTTCTCTGAGTCGGCGCAAAAAGGCGCGCACTTTATTGAGCTGTGTTGTCAGCGCAAAATTCCGTTGTTGTTCTTACAAAACATTACTGGCTTTATGGTGGGTAAAAAGTACGAACATGAAGGCATCGCCAAGCATGGCGCTAAAATGGTTACCGCAGTTTCATGTGCCAATGTGCCTAAGTTCACCGTTATTATTGGTGGCAGCTACGGCGCAGGCAACTACGGCATGTGTGGTCGAGCCTTTGACCCAACCATGATGTGGATGTGGCCAAACGCTCGTATTTCAGTCATGGGTGGCGAACAGGCTGCTGGCGTTTTAGCCACAGTTAAGCGCGACGGATTAAAGCGCAAAGGCGTTGACTGGTCAGATGAAGATGAACAAAGTTTCCGTAACCCTATTGTTGAACAATACGACAAAGAGGGTCATCCGTACCATGCCAGTGCACGACTATGGGATGACGGCATTATTGACCCAGCACAAACCCGAGACGTTGTTGGTTTAGCCCTTTCTGCTGCGCTTAATGCGCCTGTAGAAGAGACTAAATTTGGTGTGTTCCGCATGTAATGGTTATCCATTGCCATTCACTCACTTTGGAAGCTTAACAATGACGAATCAAACGCAACAAATAACAACCAATGCGCTTAGCGAACAGTTAACTTTTGTTAGTTGCACCCTTAAAGAGGGTGTCGCAGAGCTTATTCTTAACCGCCCAGAAAAGCACAACGCTTTTGACGAGGTGATGATAAGCGAGATGATTAAAGTGCTAGCGCACTTTGCTGATAACTCGCAATGCCAAGTATTGGTGCTAAAAGCTAACGGTAAAAACTTTAGCGCTGGCGCCGATCTTCATTGGATGCGTAAACAAGCGCAGATGGACTTTGAACAGAACCTCACCGATGCCAATGAGCTAGCAAAGTTGATGTCGGTACTGGACAAGTTTCCAAAACCGACGATTGCACAAGTACAAGGCGCCGCTTTTGGAGGCGCACTCGGGCTTATCTGTTGCTGCGATATCGCCCTTGCCAATGAGCGTGCAAGCTTTTGCCTAAGTGAAGTTAAACTTGGACTCATTCCAGCGGTCATTAGCCCTTATGTCACTCGCGCTATGGGCCAACGTGCCGCCCGTCGTTACATGCTGACAGCAGAACGGTTTGATGTACAAAAAGCACTTGAGCTGCAGATCATTCACGAAGTCAGTGACGAGCTTGACAGTGCTGCTGCGCCTATTATAGCGGCGCTTCTGGCTAATAGCCCACAAGGTATGGCATGGGCAAAAAGCCTGCTTTCAACCCTTGAGAGCGGCGTGATAGATCAAGCAACACTCGATTACACTAGCGAGCGCATCGCCAGTATTCGAGTATCAAAAGAGGGCCAAGAAGGTCTGAACGCATTCTTTGACAAGCGCAGCCCTGACTGGACGATTGCTAATAGCTCAACTGCCAATGGCTCAGTGACTCAAAGTCCAGTCGATAAAAACAATACTGCTAGCGCGCCAGGAGCCAAATAATATGTTTACTAAATTGCTAATTGCCAACCGTGGTGAAATTGCCTGCCGTATTATCAAAACAGCTCAATTGATGGGTGTTCGCACCGTTGCGCTTTATTCCGATGCAGATATCGACGCTCGCCACGTGGCGATGGCCGATGAGTCATTCTACTTAGGTGGCAGCGCGCCTACAGACTCATACCTCAAAGGCGACTTGATTATTGAGATCGCTAAAAAGTCTGGCGCGCAAGCGATTCACCCCGGTTACGGTTTTCTGTCAGAAAATGCAGGCTTTGCTTTAAAGTGTGAACAAAGCGGTATCGCTTTTGTTGGCCCTAGCGCGGCGGCGATTGACTCTATGGGTAGCAAAAGTGCAGCCAAAGAGATCATGGGCGCCGCTAATGTGCCGCTGGTTCCGGGCTACCATGGTGATGTTCAAGATGATGACGTATTGGTCAGCGAAGCCAATGCGATGGGCTTTCCTTTGCTTATCAAAGCGGCCTATGGCGGCGGCGGCAAAGGCATGCGTATCGTTGAAAGTAGTGCTGAAGTACTTGAAGCGATTCAGTCAGCCAGACGAGAAGCAATAAGCTCATTTGGTAACGATAAACTGCTGATGGAGCGCTACTTACGCCAACCACGCCATGTAGAAGTACAAGTGTTTGCTGACAGCTTTGGCAATTGTATCTATCTGTCCGATAGAGATTGCTCTATCCAGCGTCGCCATCAAAAAGTGGTTGAAGAGGCGCCAGCGCCTGGACTCAGTGACACGCTGCGCATCAGTATGGGCGAAGCAGCAGTTGCAGCAGCCAAAGCCATTAACTATGAAGGCGCTGGCACTGTTGAGTTTTTGCTTGATACCGATGGCAGCTTTTACTTTATGGAGATGAATACGCGTCTACAGGTGGAGCATCCGGTCACTGAATTAGTCACTGGGCAAGACTTGGTTAAATGGCAGTTAATGGTGGCTAGCGGCAGTAAACTGCCGCTAACACAAGATGAAGTGCGTATTCACGGCCATGCGTTTGAAGTGCGTATATACGCTGAAGACCCTCAAAATGACTTCCTGCCAGCCAGTGGTAAGCTTAACTTTTTACGAGAGCCTGAGCAGAGTCAATATGTACGTATCGACTCTGGGGTACGTGAAAATGATGTCATTAGTAACTTTTACGACCCGATGATCTCTAAGCTCATTACTTGGGATGAATCACGGCCACGTGCTCTGCAGCGCCTAGTCCATGCCCTCGCCTCATATCAAATTAGCGGTTTAAAGCACAACATTGAGTTTCTGGCTAACATTGCTGAGCATGAAGCTTTCGCTAACGCAGACTTTAGCACCAATTTTATTGAGCGTTATGGCGAAGCTCTCATCGGTCACGGCCTAAGCGCTGATGTTGCAAAGAGCCAATCTAATGAGCGTCAAACAGCATTAGCACTCGCAGCACTTTATCAACTTTGTGCCCGTAAAGCGGACGCCAAGCGCTGCGCGATTAACAGCGATGATCCCTACTCACCATGGGGAGCCATCAGTGGTTTTAGACTCAATAGTGCCAGTGTGCATCAAGTCGCCTTACTCGATGATGACCAACAAGTTTACCACCTTGAGTTAACTGAGACACAAGTGGCCAGTAAGTCCTTTTATCAGCTCGTCATTAACGATACTCAACTCACATTGTCTGGCGATCTTATTGGCGAAACGCTTCATGCCGAAATCGCAGTAAATAGCCTAAGTGAAGTAAACAGTGCAGTGAACAGCCAGTCAATAAAGAGTCATGCTCACAAAATAAAGCTACCTGTTAGCCAAGTCGGTGATGACTTTACCCTGTTTATCAACTCAAGCAGTTATCACTACCAAGCTATTCAGTCAGAAGTGATTGAAGAGCAAGATAACTTAGAAGATAAACTTAAAGCGCCAATGAACGGGACTATTGTGACTCATCTGGTCGCAGTGGGCGACGAAGTCACAGCAGGCCAAGGCATCATGGTAATGGAAGCGATGAAGATGGAGTACACCATCGAGTCGCCATTTGACGGTGTTGTGAGTGCATTCTTCTTTAACGCCGGAGAGCTCGTAAGCGACGGCATGCTACTGGCCGAAGTTACAGCCAGCGAAGAGGAGTAAAAGCAAGATGGAGTACATTACATCTTTAGAGTCGCCATTTGACGGTGTTGTCAGTGCATTCTTCTTTAACGCCGGTGAACTCGTAAGTGACGGCATGCTACTGGCCGAAGTTACAGCCAACAAAGAGGAGTAATCAATGTCAGCTTCTTTCCCTAGCAAAGTTAGTATATTTGAAGTCGGCGCCCGTGACGGCCTGCAAAATGAAAAGCCGGTCACCACTGCAGATAAAATCACTTTGATTGAAGATTTAGCAGCCGCTGGTGTAAAACGTATCGAAGCCGCCAGCTTTGTGTCGCCGAAATGGGTACCGCAGATGGCAGATTCAGCGGACGTACTTAAGGGTGTCACGCGTCAAAGCGGTATTACCTACAGTGCGCTAACACCAAATCTAAAGGGCTTGGAACTTGCGCTTGACGCAGGATGCGACGAAGTTGCCATCTTTGGCGCAGCATCTGAAAGCTTTAGTCAGCGCAATATTAACTGCTCAATAGAGGAGTCTATCGCACGCTTTGAACCTGTGATGCAGCTGGCTAAAGCCAATAATATCCGTGTTCGAGGTTATGTCTCTTGTGTGCTGGGCTGTCCTTATGAAGGTGACATAGCGGTTAGCGAAGTCGCACGAGTGTCTGAATTACTTTACAAAATGGGCTGTTACGAGATTTCATTGGGTGACACCATTGGCGTTGGCACAGCACTAAATGCCCGTAGAATGGTTGAAGCAGTTGCCAATGTCGTACCGGTTTCACAGCTAGCACTGCACTTTCATGACACCTACGGTCAAGCATTAGCAAACATTTTGGCCTGCTTAGAAACTGGAGTGAGTGTTATTGACTCATCGGTTGCAGGCCTAGGTGGCTGCCCTTATGCCAAAGGCGCATCGGGCAATTTAGCCACTGAAGATCTGGTTTATATGCTGCATGGACTTGGCATTGAAACCGGCATCGATTTAAACAAGCTTGCAAAGGCAGGTAACAAAATTAGCCAAGCACTTGGGCGCACCAATGGTGCAAAAGTCGCACAAGCCATCTCGGTTTAGTCACGAGTTGCTTAAACAGTTTTTAGAGAGCTAGCCAACCCTACAAGTTACCGCGCTAGACCTCTTAATAAGGAGATAAAAATAATGGCAGGACTAAATAAAGGGCTCAATAAAGTCGTCGGAAGTTATCAAGAGGCCCTAGCAGGTCTAAGCAACGACATGACCGTGATGGTCGGTGGATTTGGCTTATGCGGTATTCCAGAAGGCTTAATTGCTGAGATGGTAAAAACCGGTGTAACAGGCTTAACCGCAATATCTAACAATGCAGGTGTTGATGACTTCGGTCTAGGACTGTTACTTAAAAGTCGTCAAATCGATACCATGATCGCCTCTTATGTTGGCGAGAACGCCACGTTTGAGCAGCAGATGTTATCTGGTGAGCTAAACGTTATCTTGACTCCTCAAGGTACATTGGCTGAAAAAATTCGAGCCGGCGGCGCCGGTATTCCAGCATTCTTCACTGCAACCGGATATGGCACACCTGTCGCCGAGGGTAAAGAAACCCGTGAAATTGATGGTCGCCATTATGTATTAGAACCAGCACTAAAAGCTGACTTTGCCTTAGTTCGTGCATGGAAAGCCGATACCATGGGTAATCTGGTTTTTCGTAAAACGGCCGCCAACTTTAATCCAATGATGGCCACCGCAGGTAAGATTACCGTTGTCGAGGCTGAGCACATTGTAGAGCCGGGTGAACTCGACCCTGATCATATCCACACACCAGGGATCTACGTTAACCGCATTATCCAAGGCAAGTTCGAGAAACGCATCGAGCAACGCACCGTCAAAGCTAATGCTGACGTCAGCAAATAAGGGGCTACACAATGGCATTATCAAGAGAACAACTGGCACAGCGTGTAGCAAAAGAACTGCAAGATGGCTTTTACGTTAACCTAGGCATTGGTATTCCAACATTAGTTGCCAACTATATCCCTGAGGGGATTGAGGTAATGTTGCAATCAGAAAATGGTTTACTGGGTATGGGCGAGTTCCCAACAGAAGAGACCATAGATGCTGACTTAATCAATGCGGGTAAACAGACAGTAACCGCTGTAGATGGCGCATCGTTTTTCTCATCATCAGAGAGTTTTGCCATGATCCGTGGCGGCCATGTCGATTTAACGGTGCTCGGCGCCTTTGAAGTCGATGAACAAGGCTCTATCGCCTCTTGGATGATCCCAGGCAAATTAATCAAAGGTATGGGCGGCGCAATGGATTTAGTTGCCGGTGCTGACAATATTATCGTCACCATGATGCACGCCGATAAAAAAGGTAACTCTAAGCTGCTGCCCAAGTGTGAACTACCATTGACCGGTTTTGGCTGTATCAAACGTGTATTAACCGATTTGGCCTTTATGGAGATCAAAGATGGTGCCTTCCATCTATTAGAACGAGCACCAGGTGTATCCGTTGAGGAGATAGTCTCTAAAACAGCTGGCAAGTTGATTGTGCCAGAGCATGTCCCTGAAATGAGCTTCTAGTTGATTCGCCAAATAACTAAAACGCAGCCACTTTGAGCTGCGTTTTTTATGTCAGTATACGCCACAAAAACAAATGACAGCGCCAAGTTGATTAACATCACATATTTCAACATGCCGTAACACTCCATAGCTCACCCAGATAATTAGCTAGATAACTTCACTTTTAAAACAGTAACTTAAACAAAGCAAACCTCACCTATTCAAAAAGCTAATAGTACCTACTTCAAACGATTAGATTAACTGCTATACCATTCAAGCATCGACAAAAAAGCCAACTTAGTCGGTGGTTTTAAGCTCGCAGTAAAGCTCTTGAGTCTAATAGAACCCAGCACTAAGTATTACAAGCTTAACTAAGTCATTTCGCGCAATGTATTAATTCGATACCAGCCAAGAGATGATGAAAAAATAAAGGTGATGGGTATGTTCAAACTATTTATCGAAAGGCCGAAACTCGCGATTATCATCTCGCTGTTTATCACTCTTATCGGGGTGATTGCAGCGCTGCAATCTCCTATTGGGCGCTACCCGGATGTCGCACCGGTAACCATAGAGGTCAGCACTTTTATGGATGGCGCTTCAGCCGAAGTGATCACCAAATCCGTTGCGCCTGAAATTGAAAAGCAGGTCAATGGTGTCTCTGGCATGGATTACATGCAAAGCACATCAGGCGCCGATGGAACTTACACGCTAACCATCACTTTTGCCAATGGAACCGATCCCGACACCGCAAATAACTTGGTGCAGAACAGAGTTAACTTGGCACTGCCAGAGTTACCTGCTGATGTATCTAAAAATGGTGTCAAGGTTGAAAAAGTTTCTAATGGTTTACTTATCGGCCTCGCAATCAATGACCCTTCAGGCAAGGCGACTGATACTGAAATAAGTGGTTTTTCTGGCGGCATATTAAAAGAGTCGCTTCAACGTATTAATGGTGTATCGAAAGTCGATGTATTAGGGGAGAAAAAGTACTCCATGCGAGTTTGGTTGAACCCCGATGCGATGAACAACCTGTATGTAAATGTCGGTGACATACAAGCCGCAATTAACGCTCAAAATAAGATTTCATCTGCGGGTTCCGTAGTTAGCAATTCTCTTGAGTACTCTGTCAGCGTCGACGGCGGCTTATCCTCAGCGGAAGAGTTTGGCAACATAGTGGTTCGCGGCGAACATTTCAAGAAACCAGTATTACTAAAAGATGTTGCCACAATAGAGCTTGGAGCCGAAGTTTATACCGCCAACGCATACGCTGGCACCAGTGCGGGTTCTGTTCTTTTCATCTATAAAGACCCTAGCGCCAATGCTATTGAAGTGGGCAAAGCGGTGCAAGAAATAACCACCTCTTTAGAAACAGACTACCAAATACAGACCGTTTATGATGCAACAGCGTTTGTCATTGGTGCCATTGATAACGTGCTAGAAACCCTTGTACTTGCCGTTATCATCGTTGCCCTTATCACCCTGGTATTCATGCAATCCTTTAGATTAACCCTCATCACGTGCGCCGCAATTCCGGTGTCACTGATTGGGACGTTTGCCGCCATGGCCGCACTGGGTATTGATATCAATATCATCTCAATGCTTGGACTGGTAATGGCAATCGGTATTGTGGTTGATGCCGCCATTATTGTTATTGAAGCCGCTGAACACGAACTACAAGAGCAACCACAACTGACACCTAAGCAAGCGGTATCAGCTAGTCTAGATAAAGTGGTCAGCCCGATTATCGCATCAGCATTGGTGTTGCTAGCAGTCTTTGCTCCCACCATATTTATGAGTGGCATGACAGGAATAATCTATAGTGAATTTGGCATTGTACTTAGTGTTGCGGTGCTAGTTTCAACCGTGGTGGCTTTAACGTTAACTCCGGCACTTTGCGCACTGTTTATGAAGCACCCCAAAAAAGGGTTGATAGCGCGCTCACTCGAAAGCGTTATCGGCGCAAAGATCACTATCTTCAAGTTCGCAACTCAATGCTTTGTTAAGGTTCCGCTATTATCTGTCATGTTACTTGGCGGAGCACTTTACCTCACAGTGCAAGATGGTAAAGAGCTTGCGACGGGTATGCTACCAGATGAAGATGCAAGCGCAGTATTTGTTGTAGGCTCATTTCCTGCAGGTACCGCCCTGCCGGTCACCGATGCGTATACGTTAGAATTAGTCGAAAAACTACAGGATATACAAGGGGTATCAAATTCAATTTCAGCCTCGGGTTTTAACTTAATCACCAGTACCGCCGATATGGGCAGCTTTCTTTTACTGCTAAACCTAGAACCGATGGATAGCCGTGAGCTAAGCGATAACCAAGTGATAGAAGCGGCCAATGCTGTCATTGCAGAAACTGGCATAGAAGCTTTTGCTTTTAAACCGCCAGTCATTCCAGAACTGGGTTTAGTTGATGGTGTCAGCTTTGTTATTAAAGATGCAAAAGGCTATAGCCCTGCTGAGATGTTTGAAATTTCAAACTCTATCATCGCACAACTCAACAGCTTTGAAGATGATGTGGCACTGGCAATGACGCAGTACGCCGTAGATAAACCGTCAATAAAGCTAGAGATAAAACGACAAGAGCTCAATAAATATGGGATCTCATTTGCTGACACCGTCACTGGTATGCAGGCTCATTTTGGTGGTAGCTACATCAACACTTTCAACATGAATGGCCGCAATTACAAAGTCATGGTGCAAAATTCACCTGAATATCGCACCTCAGCCGAATCCCTCAAAGCGATTAAACTAAGCCAACCTAACGGAACTCACATTAGCGCGGACAAAATTTTTGAAATTAGCGAAGAACTAGCACCTAACTTTCTCAACCGCTTCAATGCACAGCAATCAGTTGCTTTCGATGTCATTCCTGTCAGTGCCACAGGCGACGTCATCAATCTAATCAACGAGCTTGAGTTACCGAAAGGGATCTCAGTTGAATTTACAGGCGCCTCAGCCGAGGAGATTAAAGCGGGCAATCAGGCCATTATCGTACTGGCACTAGCATTACTCGTTACCTACATGGTGTTGGTCGCTCAGTATGAGAGCTGGTTAATACCTGCAGCAATCATGTTAGTCGTTCCCACCGCTGTTATCGGCATTGTATATGGCGTGATATACCTGCAGGGCGACATTAATATTCTGACTCAACTTGCAGCAGTGCTATTAGTTGGAATGAGCGTCCGTAATGCCATTCTGATTATAGAATATGCCAAAGATTTACGAGAAAAAGGCATGGCAATTAAGACTGCGGCAGTCGAAGCGATGCGACTTAGAGCACGAGCCGTATTCATGACAGCATTTAGTTTTGGTGTCGGATTGGTACCACTGATGATGGCTGATGCAATAGGCAATGGCGCGCAACAAGCTCTAGGTTATGCAAGCTTTGGCGGTATCGTCACAGCCACCTTTATTGGTTGCATCTTTGCCTGTGTGTTCTTTGTTATCTTGCAAAACGTTCGAGAGCGGTTCAACCCACAGCCAGTTGCTTGTTAGTCAGCAGCAAGCAATAATCCTCTAAGTTTTACTCTTTCAATAACTAAAGCACCACAGTCACTGTGGTGCTTGATGACTCTAAGTCATTAGCCGCCAAACCGTTTGCTACTTCGTCATAATATACTCAGCAGCATCTACAAGTTTACGGTCATTAGGATCAGAGATATTGGTTTTCCACACCACTTCACCCAGTCTATTAATATAGAAAGTCGTAGGCGTTCCTATCACGCCATAATCAGCCGCAACCCCATCGCCATCAATCAAGGTTGGTATATGAATTCCCCGAGCCAATAAGGTTTCAGCAGGTTTCGCGCCCTCATCTTCATTAAAGCTAATCGCTAACACTTGCAGATCGCTAGCTTGATTATCATTGCGGATTTTTTCTAGCCCCGGTTGTAGCTTTTTACAATAGGGACACCAGGTCGCCCAGAAATGTAGGATTAATGGCTTGCCTTTGTAGTCCGCTAAAGAGTGCACTTGTCCATTGGCATCCTTAAGTGAAAAATCAGCAGCCAGCGGGTTTTCTTCAGCGGCTTGCAGCGCGGTCGAAAATACTGCTATAGCGAATACGAGCACGGCGAAGAGCAGATGCGAAACTTCAATAAGTCTACATCGCTGGAGTATATTGTTTGCTTTGGAATACATATGACCTCTTTAATATCCATTGAACGGGTATCGTTATCTTAGCTATGACATAGCAGCTTGCGCTCCAGACTTAAGACTGCTTACTGTTGCGCAATATTAAGCCCCACAAATACATAGACCGCACCTTGACCGATATTCATTCAAACGTTCTTATTTGATTTTTCATCAGGGCAATAACCACTAGAACATAGACTTCTGCTGCTTAACCGTTGAAATTTATTGTGGTTTGTCAGTGTCTTTGTCTAAAGTTAACTTAAGCTAATCTGCGAGGCGCCATTAATGAAGATATCTATCTCGGGCACAGAGACCATAAACGTGTTTCAACTGACTGCAGTGTTCAGTATGTTGTTTGCCTTAGTGGGCTTTAGCTATAACGTGTGGCGCATGGAGATCACCGAATACAACAACAATGTTCGCTCAGCAAGCTTCGAGCTGTTGCTCCAACTTTCAGAGCTAGAGTCTATTATTTACGCGGCACATTATGATCAAGACGTAATCCAAGGTAGTCCTCGTAAAGGTTGGATTAAAGTCAATCTTATCGCAGATTTGAGTGTGGTTACCGAACCCGACATTCAAGCTGCGGCTGAGGCGTTAAAGACTAACTGGCAACTCAATTGGGAGAATGTGGCAAGCGATGAAAACAGTGCCATGCAAGTAGTGGGAAAAATTGATGATACCCGCTTAAAAGTGCGACAGTTACTCGTCTCTCTCAATTAGCTTCATCATATTTATGACTTCAACGGTTTGCCCTATCCTAAATGTGTTGCGCGGAGCACATCGAAATCAGCACGCTGTTGCTACAATAATCACTAAAGAAATAGCCTCATCATTGTGGCAGTCACTAAATTTAATCAAGTGCTACGCAAGCATTATCGATAAAGGATAATAATGACTTTAACTCGTTCAATAGGCCAGCAATGGAGTAAGTCAATTCTTGCCCACCGTTTAGCGTTAACACTTAAAGAATGTGAGGCGGTGCAGCAATTATTTGGTGGCGCAACTCAGCTAACAACGGTCACTAACACCATTGCAGCATTAACCTTTATAGAGGGTACCCCAATTTGGTTGCCGCCTCTTGAAAGCACAGATGAAACACCACTATCAGCACCTTTGACCCTGCACTGTTTATTTGCAGCTAGTCACTTATTGTTTGTCAAAGAGATAGAGCAAAACCCATTGAATCAGTCAGAGCATTTAGTGCTGACCATTGGCTTTCAGTGGAGCCAAACGCTAATGAAAAGCGAGTTGTTCGAGTCACTAACAGCTGACAGTAAGCAGCAGTGCCAACTACTGCAAACCATCAACAGCCAGCTTGAAAATGTGCGTTTAGATAAACGTAAATCTAGCCGTAACATGGGCAGTTAATATCAAGCTGAACCAAGAATAAAAAAGCCCGCAGCTGATTAAGCTGCGGGCTTTTTATTATTATGTTCATTCTCTAGCGGTATAAACGCGTCTCTTTTGGCAGTAACTGAAAATCCTGCTGCATTTGCAGTAAGAAATCACAGCCTAGTAAAGCGATACCACGGTAAAAATCACTGTTTGCATGGTTCTGCGCTAGCTCAAAACAGCGCGGCGCCCAAGGCAACAAATGCTGCTGCAATAACACCTGAGTAAACCGAATCAGCGCTTGATTATCAGTTTCCAGCTGCAGACGACCAAAAGTCTGATCTAATACAGCAAAGAAAAGCCCGATATGATCAAGTGGCTGCGGGTAATCAACATCAACGTTTACGCCATTGGCTTGGTAGAAATCCATCAACGCCATGGTGGAGCGATCATTAAGTAACTGCTCTTCACTCAAATACACCGAACCTTGTGGAACTGCATTTGGCTCACCGGGGCCAAAAAATAGCTGACCGTAGTCAAGCTTCAATTCGATAAGTTCAGCCTCATGGGTATCGGTTGGCCACTGCGCTAAAAATGCAGCCAGTGCCTCACGCCCTTTGCTATTTTGCTCTCGTTTGGCAAAAGTTGGCCAACTACCTGCAACATCACAATCCTTAAGCCCTTGCACTAGCTCGGCTTCAGGATGACGAATAAGGCAGTGGTGCAAAATACGCGCTAACCCTTGATACTCAGCAAAATCTATCGACGCTATATTTGAAGACATGGTTCACCTTTAACACGACGCTGGACTCATTATCGCCACAGCTTTTATTACACTAGAAATTAATCATAGCGAATAGCACCAGTTTTGACGCTATTCGCAGGCAAGCTTAAACTCTGACTTAAACTTCAGTTGGGTTTAAGATGCTGCCTTCACCGCTACCTGCAGGGCTACCATTTACATTAGCCTTGATAATTAGGTTTGGTGATGTGATTGATGGTGATGGCAGTGGTGCAATATGACCATCGCCGTCGCCGTACTTTTCACGTAAGTTATCCATAGTATCGAAGTCAAGTGCACGCAGTGGGCATGACTCAACACATACTGGCTTACGACCATCTGCAATGCGCTCATAGCAACCATCACACTTAGTCATCACTTTGCGTTCACGGTCTATTTGCGGTGCATCGTATGGACAAGCGCGTGAGCAACTTTCACAACCGATACAGATATCTTGTGCTACATGCACTAGGCCATCTTCACGGCGCTTGTGCATTGCGCCTGTTGGACAGGCTTTAACACATACAGGCTCAGAGCAATGGTTACAACCAATAGACATGTAGTAAGCAAATACATTTTGCTCAAAACAGCCGTTGTTACCTACAGTCCACTCGCCACCACCGTATTCATAAACACGACGCCAAGTCACACCGTTGAGCGCTGGCAAGGTGTTATCTTGCGGGTTGGTATTGTTACGGATCTCATTGCTTTGACGATCTTTACAAGACACGTGACACGCTTTGCAACCGGTACATTTAGTGCTGTCTACATAAAAACCATATTGAGTTGGTTCAGTCATAATTAACTACTCTCTTAAATCTTTTTAATGGCTACACGGATGGTGTGCTGTGGGTTGCCTTTAGCAACAGGGCTTGGCTGATAGCGTGTTAGCGAGTTAATCGCGCCGCCTTCATCGATGATATGCCCTGTACTTCCAACCGTTTTACCTGGGTTAAACCAAGCACCTTGACCCAGTGCAAATACACCTGGCGCCACACGTGGCGTGATACGCACCTTAACGGCAATCGAACCACGTTCGTTGTACATTTCAACATTATCGCCAGAGCTTAAGCCGTGCTTAGCACCGTCCATTGGGTTAACCCAAACAGCGTCTTCAACCGCTTCACGTAACCAAGGTACGTTGTGATAGCTTGAGTGAGTACGACCTTTAGTGTGGTAACCCGCTAACTGAATTGGGTAATCAGTGCTAGTGTCTTCATCCTCATAACCATCCCATGTCACTGTGTACTGTGGGATTGCTGTGATGGTGTCACCTTTAACACCTGTTGGGTTTAGTGGGCTGTTTTCTTGATCCCAGTTAGCCGCGCGCCATGCAAGCTCTGCAGAGTAGATCTCAATCTTGCCACTTGGTGTTGCTAATGGCTCACCACCATTGATGTAGCTTGAAAGTGCAACGTGATCGTCTTGCATATGCTTACGGAAGAAACCAATCTCTTGCGCTTCTTTGTAAGTGGCAGGGAACGCTGGCACTACGCCTAAGTTGGTGCTGCTGTCTTTAGTCTTTTGGTAAAGCTCATCAAGCCACTGCGCTTCAGTTTTACCTTCAGTAAACTCGGCTTCACAGCCCATGTGTTTAGCGATCAATGCTGATGCTTCATACATAGACTTACAGTCCCACATTGGCTCAATGGCAGATTTCATCGCCGTGATGTAACCCAATGCACCAGATGCGTATGAGTCATTAACTAAGTCGTTAGACTCTAACCAGCTAGTGTCTGGCAAGATGATGTCGGCAAATTTAGCCCCCGGTGTCATCCAGCAGTCACAACTAACAATAAGTTCAACGCCTGATTCGTCTTGGTAGATTTCTGCAGTATTGTTGATTTGAGCATGCTGGTTCAGTAGCGTGCTGTCAGATGCAGAGATAATCACCTTGATGTTAGTGCCAAGCGGCGTATCTAAATCATCAGTCCCTGTTATGCCGTGGCTACGAGCAGTCATGGTTTCGCCATGATGAATCGCTTCTGACCAAGTAAAGAAAGAGATCTTTTCTTTAACTGGGTTACTACCAGCAGGAATACCTGCACGGTACATGCCGCTCATTGAAGGTAGCTCACCATTTGATGCGCCCAATGTGCCAAGCTTACCAGTCAATACCGACAACATGTAAAGTGCACGCATGCTTTGCTCGCCATTGGCTTGGCGGTTAACACCAGCACCAACAACAATGTAAGGCGCTTGTGCGTTTTGTAGGTCAATAGCAATTTGCTTAATTTCAGCTGTCGGAATACCGGTGATTTTCTCAGCCCATTCAGCTGTCTTCTTCGGCGCATCGGTGTAGATGCCAAGACCTAGAATGTAGTCACGGTAGTTCTCTTCTGGCTTCATTACTTGAGCATATTCTTGCTTAGTCGCATCACCGCTGGCAGCAAAGATATCTTTTTGCGTTTGGATAGAAGCGGCGTCATAGCCCACTGCATACTTATTGATGAAATCAAGCGAGTTAGCATCAACCCAACCTGAGCTAATCATTTGATAAGCAATCGCTTCTGCAAGCGCGGCATCGGTACCTGGACGAATAGGTAACCAAGTTGACTCTTTACCTAACATAGAGTCAGTGTAACGTGGGTCAATCATGGTCACTTTAAGACCATTAGATTTTTGCAATGCTTTTAGGTAATCATAACCTTCACCACTGCCCGACTGACGAATTTCACTCGGGTTGTAAGCGATACCCAACAAGAAATCACTGTTTGATAGCGTTACCGTTGATGAACCTTTAGTGCTACCAGTACCAAAAGTATGCGCCGCTGCTTCTTGCTGCTGTGCCCATGAGTAGTTACCGTAATAACTTAAGCAACCACCGTTAAGGTTCAACAGACGGTTGAAACAGGCATTGGATGCAAAACCGTAGTAAGCACCTGAGCCGTAGCTACGGAAAATAGCTTTGTTACCATGCTCAGCAATCACTGAAGTCAGTTTGTTACCGATGGTTTTAGCTGCTTCGTCCCAAGTGATTGGAACGAACTTACCTTCGCCACGCTTACCAACACGTTTCATTGGCGACTTTAGACGGTCAACCGCGTAAGTACGTTGGCGCAGTGAACGACCTCGAGCACAAGCACGTACTTGGTAAATATCTTCGCCATCAGTGATGTCATGGTCAGTTTCGACACGGGTAATAACACCGTCACGACTAAACACTTTAACAGGACAGTTTGAACCACAGTTTACTAGGCACGATGACCAAGTAATTTGCTCATCACCAACCGGTGGTTTAGGCGGAATAACATTGGCATCATCAGAGCTGGAATTACAGCCTGTAACTGTTGCTGCACAGCCCAGTGCAGTACTCATTTTTAAGAAACTTCTACGTTCCATAATCTCGTTTTCCTCGAACTTAAATTGTGACTGACTCGACCTAAAGCAGCTTGTAGCTGAAGGTCAACATCAGTTGATGGGCGTTATAATTGTGATTGATTTCACCTAAAGTGATTAATCCTGAATTGCTATCGGCGGTGACCATTGCACTGTCGGTATCAAAGTAACGTTCATACTGATAAGCCAGTTTTAACGCCATTTGCGGCGAGATAATGTATTGCCCATATAGGCTCATGCTATGGCTGTATGAGTAGTAAGCCCCGTAAGAAGCTTCGTTTGAAGGGCTTACACCGGTGTTACTTTCTGAGTTGGCAAATAGGTAATCCATGCCTAGGGTCAGTCTGTCTTCCATAAGACCGGAATAGGTTGCCCCAAGGCCTAGGTTGATAAACTGGTCGCGAATTTCTGTATGCCAAATTGCGCTTTGATCGCCACTTTGGTCTGAGTCAATCCACTGCTGACCTGCAAATGCGTAGACAGATACCGGCTTAGAAACCTGCAGATGGACATTGGCGTCATAGCCGTAATCTTTGGCTTGGGTTAAACCAATTTCAGTCGCGTCATAGTCGTCGTTGGCGTAGTAAGTACTAACATCAACCGTTAACCACTCTAGTGGTGTGTAGCTGGCGCGAGCGTTCACTTCAGTACGATTGCGATCGGCTAAATGATACTTGCGCATCAGAGAATCAGTTTCGTCAGAAGTGAGCTCATTGGCCTGGTAGTCACTGCCGCCTCGCGAGCCATAGCTCAAGCCAAAATCAAGGGTTAACTTGTCGATAGCACGAATGTTCAGTTTGCTCCAAACTTCGCTATCTTGCGTCTCTTCACGTTCACCATAACTGCGCTCAACCTGCTTATAGTCATAACCAGCTTGGAGGCGGTAACCGCTGGCTAAACGATAGCTCGCATTGGCTTTGAAGGTTTGACGCTCAATATCCATCGGGGTATTTTGCTTAAAGGCACCCGACATTGAATCATATTCGTATTGTGCAAAGTCAAATACTGAAGAGCGGTTGTCACGCTTGTTGTAGTCGTAACTTGCGCCAAGACGTAAGCGACTACTTACTCTGGTACTCGCCGCTAAGTTACTGCTAAAGGTATCTACTTGACCATCCCAGTTTTGAATCGGGTTGCCGCTCATCTGCACAAGCTCTTGATCTTGGATCATACGACCTGAAACCACGCGGCCACTAAACACACTAGAAGCTAAGCGGTATTGACCCGATAACGACACTTGATGCGCTTGATTATCAGGTGTTGCACTGTATACGTCATAGCTATATGGCAAGCTTAAATCGCTAATATTGTTCTCATAACGAGAGCCATGGTAGCTCAGCTCTGACAACCAATTATCACCATCTAACACAATACCTGCGCTAAACTTATCAGTCGTTTCATCAACTGGTTCTGCAAAATTGACCGGACTTGGGCTCATTAAGCTCGCGCTACGATGGCCAGTTTTATCTTCACGGTCGAAACGCGCATAACTACTCAGGCCTAGCTCGGTGAGTGCAGAGAAATCATACTCAAAACCGATACCGCTGCGCTGTCTTTGTAGATCAAGGTTAAGCTCACGAGTATGCTCACTTGGCGTTAGCATACCGTTGTTATGCCAAAGATTAGTTTGGGCATTACTGTACTGATTGGTGGTAATGGTTTGAAAATCCATATCAAGCTGGTACTGCTCACTCTTACCCGCTTCGATATTAATAAAACCATTATCCATTCCGAGCTGATGAGCTTGAACCTTGGCACGGTAACCACTTTGCTGATAAGCCATATCAGCGTTAACACCCGCAATGGCACCGTCTGTACCGGTACCTAACTGATTAATCGCATGGTCATCGTCAGCATCAATCACACCAACACTGGCACCCACTGTGCCCGAATAACCGTCGGTTATCACACAACGCTTACACTGGTAATTGGCTGTTTTAAGGCTTTCAGTGTTTGCTCGTTGAACACCAAAATCAGCAGCCATTGCTCCAGTTGCGGTGCCAAACAGTGCTAGAGTGATCAAGTTTAAAGAAAACAATTTAGTTGAACGCATATTACTCACTCCAGATCTTAACGGGCAAAGTTACTGCCAGCAGGATGGTTTGAACCGTGAACTTTGCTGTGACAGTTAAGACAGCTCTTACCGGCACTAAAGGCATCTTGACCCGCTTGCGTAGCAACGCGGCTTGCATGTCCATCGTCTGCGTGACATTGCTGACATAATTGCGGCACTCGCGTTTTAAGTAGGGCTTCATTTACACTACCGTGCGCTGTGTGACAGTTTGAGCAATCTTCCATAACTGGCGCGTGCTCCCAAAGAAATGGGCCACGTTTGTCGGCATGACACTCAGCACAAGTTTCATTAAGGCTAGGTTTAATCAGCGCACTTTCGGTCATAGAGCCGTGAGGACTATGGCAATCAATGCAGGTCATCTGGTCCCATTTCATCGGGTGAGATGAGCGCTTATTCATATCGGCTTTTGCATGGGTATGACACGAGGTACAGGTATCGTTAACCATCAAACGGTCTAGTACAGGATCTTTTGCCGCATGGATCTGGTGGCAATCAGCGCAAGCAACCTCTTCTAGGTTATGAGTACTGTTGTGCCAAGCCATCTGCTTAGGATCGTTATGACAACCCTGACATACGCTGTTTTGGCTCTCAGCAGGTAATTTGCTGTCTGCACCAAAGCTAATCATCGGCTCTTTACCACCTCGATTATGCTTGCCTTGGGGGCCATGACAGGCTTCACACTGCATGCCAGCCATTGGTGATTTACTGCTACTCATATCACCATGAACGCCATCAAAAATAGCCATCACTTTAGGGCTTTTCTTATGACACATGAGACAGGAATCAGCGCCTTTGGGAGAGTATTTACCCTCAGCGAATTTTTCGGTTAATTTCTGTTCTAACTGCTGGGAATCAAGAGAACTCCAAGGAGTTGCTTGCGCAGGTAAAGCGGTAATGAGTAATGTGAGTAAAATTGTAGCCATTAACTTGGCCATAAAATTCACTGACTTTATCGGATTTCTGAGGGACATTAACTTACAAGCCGGTTGTATATCGAAGGAGGTATTTTAGTGGTTCGACCTCAGCGATTTCAAGCTAACACCAGCGCGGTTCAATGCTGTTACATATGACATATTTTTCAGATAAAAGTCTAATAGCTCACAATACAAAGAGGCGGATTAAATACACCTTAAAATAACGTTAATTTAAAATAACCTTATTAATCAATAAATTAAAGCTTAGATGATAATTGTTATTATCTTTAGCAGTTATTAATATAGCAATTAATTGTAAACAACTTGATTTTATTAACTCCAACTATTTGAAATGGATCACTAATTATTTTGTCGTCTTTCAGCTAAAGGAAAGAAGGTACTTCTTAAGGCATAGCTGATCACTAAAAACCTTAAAACAAATGCAACATCAAGCCTCAATATACACACATCCAGGCAGCAATATTTATCACACTTGGTAATAAGGAGATGATTCTATATTCAACTCAAGTTGAACCGCCCCAAGCTATTTACAGCTTAGTGGAGAAAGTAACGTTAACTCATTTAGCAAACTGCTCACTCTCTATTAGCTAAATGGGCATTATCGAATACTATCGTTACAAAATACCCAATTAAAATATCCATCAGACTGTTACATTGCACTTAAAAGCTTACCTTCATGTGGTCACGGCATTTACACATTCTATCCGGCTGCAGTTCAGGCAATTGAAACCACATAAACCAAAAAGTCATTCGTTTTTCCGAATCAAGTTAATACAATCAGCATAATGATTTAATCGCTCAGCGAGAGTTTAGCGACTCAGAGGCAAGGCACAGCGAGTGAAGAGCGCAGTTATTCTACGCTTGAACTTGTTAACGCAGCATCATAACCGCAAAGACTCGCATGTTAGGAGTGTTTTGGCTTCCTACTACGGGGTTATAAGCGAACAACTATTACATGCCACTCGCCTTGATTTAGTTCGCCAGAAATAGCCTGAGTAGATCAACTTCAAATACTAATTGATGTGAGTAACCTTCCCTTCCAAGGGCTTATATTCAAGCATGTAAAATACTGGAATCTCAGAAGCAAAAATAATAAAAAAGGCCAGTTGCATTAGCTACTGGCCTTTAGAAGAATTAAACTGACGCACTTTATATAAGCAATTAATCCCAGATGAACTCTCTAAAATGTTTACGGCAAACCGACTCATAGCTTTCGTTGCCGCCTATCGCGACTTGTTCACCTTCTCTCATCGGCTTACCTGTGCCATCAAGACGCACCACCATATTGGCTTTACGGCCACAATGACAAATGGTTTTAAGCTCCACTAACTTATCAGCCCAAGCGAGTAGATATTGGCTACCGCTAAACAGTTCGCCTTGGAAGTCTGTTTTAAGGCCGTAACACAGTACTGGAATGTCGAGTATATCGACCACATAAGTAAGCTGCTTAACCTGCTCTTTGCTTAAAAACTGAGATTCATCGATTAAGATGCAGTGTAAGGTCTGCTCTTCGTGAGCTGTAGCGACCATTTTAGTTAAATTATCACTGCAGCCAAAAACCTGTGCTTCGGTCTCAATACCGATACGAGAGGCGACTTTACCCACGCCGTATCGATCATCGATTGAGGCAGTCATGACTAAAGTATTCATACCGCGTTCACGGTAATTATATGAAGACTGCAATAATGAAGTCGACTTACCGGCATTCATTGCCGAATAATAAAAGTAGAGTTGCGCCAAACTGAGAGTCCTTGAAGGATGAATTCAACGCTAGTCTAGCATTGTTGCCCCGCATAAATCATCTCAATTTCACTAGATAGTGAGCCGAGTCATGGCAAATTTTGCCACTGCATTTTGTTAGTTTTAGCAGCGTTTACTACTAGAAAAATACGACTAAGCAGCGAGTTACCACCTATTTTGAGCTCATCGAATTAGGCATGATTTGGCGCACAACAACTTAGTTAACACCGCTCTACAATTGCAAAACACTACCAACATAGCGCAAACAGCTTGGAACCAGACAATCACACCGTTCAAAAGAACTATTAACTTAAATTTTAAGAATCAATTAACGAACCATTGCTAGTGTCAGCAGTAAGATTTAAAACAACTATAATGAAGGAATTCTTTCCAAATGCATAAAACACTCATTGCAGCCGCTATCACGGCTACACTCGCATTAAGCGCCTGTTCAACCTCTAAAACAGAGCAATCAACTGCCACTATGGTTCAAACTCAAAATCCATTTTTACAAGCAAGTGTCTTACAATATCAAGCACCCGATTTTAGCCTAATTAAAGATGACCATTTTGCACCAGCACTCGAGCAAGGGATCAAAGAGCATTACCAAGAGATCCTTACAATTGCCAATAACCCTGATGCAGCCACTTTTGACAATACCATTGTGGCAATGGAGAAAAGTGGTGAGCTGTTAAACCGCACCTCTAAAGTGTTTTACAATTTAACCGGTTCCAACAGCAATCCGACCTTGCGTAAAGTCCAAGGTGAGATGGCGCCCAAAATGGCTGCTCATTCAGATAACATTAATTTGAATCCAGCATTATTTGCTCGTGTAGAAAACATCTATAACACCCGTGCAGATCTTAACTTATCCGCAGAAGCGAACCGCTTGGTTGAGGTCTACTACCAGCGCTTTGTACGCGCAGGCGCTAAGCTTAGTGATAGCCAGAAACAGCAGATTAGAACGTTAAACGAAGAGCAGTCCACCCTCACCAATGAATTTGCCCAACGTTTAATGCGACTAACTAAAGAGATTGCTATCGTTGTCGATGATAAATCACAATTAGCGGGTTTATCAGACAGTGCAATCAGAGCCGCTGCAGCCGACGCTAGCGCGAATGGCCATGAAGGCAAATATCAGCTCAATATAACCAATACCACTCGTCAGCCGGTGTTGACTCAATTACAAGATCGCCAGCTACGTCAACAGGTATGGCAGGCTTCTGCTAACCGTGGTCTTGAGGGCGAAAATGAAACCGCATCTTTTGTTGCTCGACTAGCACAGCTTAGAGCGGAGCGCGCTGAGCTACTAGGGTTTGACACCTGGGCAGATTATCGCCTCGCGCCGCAAATGGCTAAAACACCAGAAGCGGTTTACAAGATGTTTGGCTCTATGGTGCCAGCAGTTGTGGCTAATACCAATAAAGAAGCTGCCGACATTCAAGCGATGATAACTAAAACGGGCGGCGATTTTGAACTTGCTCCGTGGGATTGGGCTTATTACGCCGAGCTAGTACGTAAAGACAAATACGATCTTGATGCAAATGCTATCCGTCCGTACTTCGAATTTGACCGTGTGTTAGAAGACGGTGTGTTCTTTACCTTACAAGCGCTTTATGGTGTGAGCTTAACCCCTCGCCCAGACCTACCCGTCTATCACCCAGACGTGAAAGCTTATGAAATGTTTGATGAGGATGGCAGCAGTATCGCTATTTTCTATGCAGACTATTTTGCCCGAGAAGGCAAACGTGGTGGCGCTTGGATGAGCTCATTTGTGACCCAGTCCGAGCTGCTTAACAGCAAGCCCGTGGTGGTTAATGTAATGAACATTAAAAAAGCACCTGAGGGCGAGCCTACATTTGTTAGCTACGATGAAGTGACCACCATGTTCCACGAAATGGGCCACGGAACTCACGGTATGTTCTCCAAAGTCACTTATCCGACTCTTTCAGGTACCTCGGTTTCTCGCGATTTTGTTGAGTTCCCATCGACCTTTGAAGAGGATTGGGCCGCACATCCTGAAGTATTAGCTAACTACGCTAAGCACTATGAAACTGGTGAGCCAATCCCAGCAGAGCTACTCAATAAACTGCTAAAATCTCGTAGCTTTAATCAAGGATTCGATACGCTTGAATATATGTCGGCCGCCCTACTCGATTTAGAGTGGCACTCATTGAAAGCGGATGCGCCTCTGCAAGATGTCGCCAGTTTCGAAGCTGCAGCGCTTAAAAAGCACGGCGTTGATCTACCAGCGGTTCCGCCAAGATATAAGTCAACCTACTTTGCGCATGCATTCCCTGGAGGCTACTCAGCGAGTTATTACGCTTATATGTGGAGTGAAATTTTGGCTGCTGACGCCTTTGCATACGTACAAACACAAGGCGGATTGAACCGAGAAATAGGCATGAAATTTAGAAAAACTATTCGTGAAGTGGGTAACACCGTCGCGCCTATGGACGCCTATAAAGCCTTTAGAGGGCAAGAACCAACAACCGATGCCCTACTAGAGCGCCGTGGCTTAAACTAGTTCTGATACCGACAAAAATGCCGCTCTAATTAGAGCGGCATTTTTTATGTCTATAAAGCAGCTAATTGAACCACTGCTTTTGTCTATCGAATACTCAGCTTAAGCGGTGGTTCGCTGACAAGACTTAATGCGCAGTATAATCACGCTAATCACAAACAGTACACTACACGTCAATAAACCTGCAGTCACCGACTCCGTGAAACCAAGTACGATGTAACCCGCCAAACTAATACCTGCGACTATCAGTGCATAAGGCAACTGCGTGATCACATGGTCTATATGGTGGCAGTTTGCGCCTGTAGACGACAAAATAGTGGTATCTGATATTGGCGAACAATGGTCACCAAACACCGCGCCAGCAAGCACTGCGGCAAGCATTGGTAACATCATGCCTGTATGGCTACCCATCGCCATGTCTGCTGCAATCGGTAACATTATACCGAAGGTACCCCAGCTGGTGCCGGTAGAGAACGCTGTTAAGCCTGCCAATATAAATAGCACAGCAGGAAGCATGGCAAACGGAATATTACCAGTGGCTAAGCTCGCCATATACTTACCGGTTTCAAGTTGGCCAATCACGCCCGCTATCGTCCAAGCAAACAACAAGATGTAGATGGCCGGTAGCATAGATTTAGCGCCCTCAACCACACCTTTAACGATCATCTTCTTATCAACGCCTTGGTAGATAACCAATGCGAGAGTAACCACAAGACCAATTAAGGCACCAAAGAACAGTGAAGAACCCACATCAGTATTTTCAAATGCACCGATTAAGCTGAACGCTTCGTTCTTAGCTGCGAGCGCATCGCCGCCACTGCTAACCATAAAGTAAAAAGTAGCAAAAACTAATACAGTGATAGGCAAGAACAAACCGATGATCTTACCGGTGTCAGCTTCAGGTAAATCTGAATTTGCCCCAGGAGGTAATCCTTTAGTTTCATCATAAAGGTTACCCTTTTGCGCATTAAGCTCATGCTGGCGCATCGGACCAATATCCAGCCCCATCAAAGCAACACAAAGTAGCAATAACAGTGCGAAAATAGCGTAGAAGTTCATCGGGATCATCTGTACAAATGTGCTTAGATGCCCTGAGTCAGTAAAGCCATGAGCCGTTAAAATACCGCCGATCAGCGCGATAATATAAGCACCCCAGCTTGATACAGGCGAGATAACACAGATAGGTGCTGCCGTTGAATCAAGTAAATAGGCTAGTTTACTACGGGAAATATAGTATCGATCGGTAAGTGGTCTTGCGACACTGCCAACAACCAAACTATTAAAGTAATCATCAATAAACACCACACAGCCAAGGAACATGGTGAGTAGTTTTGCATCACGTTTATTGCGAATGTGTTTGCGAGCCCAATCTGCAAATGCACGAGCGGCGCCGCTAACGGTGATAAGTGCAGTGATCATTCCCAGTAGCACTAAGAAGCCAAGGATGTATAGGTTCCAGCTATTAAGTGCGCCGTCATCCCACACGAGGCCCATCACCTTTTCACCCACATATTGAGCAGTACTGGCTGCAGAAAAATCTGTCAGCAATAGCGCACCCAGCAGGATCCCTACCCCAAGAGAAAGTAAAACACGACGAGTTAACATCGCCAGTACGATTGCAACTACCGGAGGCAGCAACGAAAGTGCCGAATCGGCATAGCTTAAAATTGTCATTTAATTATTATCTTCGCTAAGTACGAATGGAGGCCGACTGAACTGGTGGGAGTTAGCATTGAGAGCTGATTACACCTGTCCTATCAGTAGCGCTCCACAGTAATATCAATGTTCGACATCGATATAAATCTTCTTATCTTCCAGATAAGAAATACTATGGCAGTGCTGTTCCTATTTGGTAACAGCCCCAGCAACAAGCCCCGATATGCTATGTCACTTCGGCATCAAATCCTTTCTCAACAAGTCACAGGCATCACCCTACTTGTCGGTACTAATATTAAATGCACCTCTACTTCTAAGGACGCTAAATAGACAGAGCTAATTAACGTGAATGACATAAAAACATAAGCGGCTTTAGGGATGCTACCCTAAAGCCGCTTATCGTGACACAGATCTCAAATATTACCAACCCAAACTCATTACCGATAACAGCGCCACAACCATCAATTTACAACTGATTGTTTTTTAACTGCCATCAATAAGCTAGCTAATAAATTAAAGCTGCTCTAAAAGCTGAGGTACAGCTTCAAACAGATCCGCTTCTAATCCATAGTCAGCAACTTGGAAAATCGGCGCCTCTGGGTCTTTGTTGATTGCTACAATCACTTTTGAATCTTTCATACCTGCAAGATGCTGAATCGCACCAGAGATACCAACTGCAATATACAAGTCAGGCGCTACGATTTTACCCGTTTGTCCCACTTGCAGGTCGTTAGGCACATAACCCGCGTCGACTGCTGCGCGTGAAGCGCCCAATGCGCCACCAAGCTTATCAGCCAATTGCTCCAGCATACCGAAGTTCTCGCTGTTACCTAAGGCACGACCACCAGAAACAATCACCCCAGCGCTACCCAATTCTGGACGCTCTGATTCAGTAAGGTTTTGAGAAACAAACTCAACTTGTGGTGCAACTTCTTGTGAAAGCGTCACTAAATCTGCGCTGCCATCAGCTGCTACTGCATCAAATGCACTTGAGCGAACTGTCATCACTTTCTTATCATCTAAGCTTTGCACCGTTGCTAATGCATTACCTGCATAAACTGGGCGTACGAAGGTGTCGTTACTGACCACTTCTATCACTTCCGATAGCTGGTTAACGTCAAGCAATGCTGCAACGCGTGGCAATATGTCTTTACCGTGACTTGATGCAGCGGCAAGTACATGCTCATAGTCCACTGCAACTTCAGTAATGACATCAGCGATGTTTTCTGCCAAACCGTTGGCATAAACGGCCGCATCTGCAACCAAAACATTACGTACACCATTTAGCTGTTGCGCGCTTTTAACTGCATCGCCACAGTTATGACCAATAACCAGCACATCAATGTCACCACCAATGGCTTGACCACAGGCAACAACTTTAGCGGTATCCAGTTTAAGACTGGCGTTATCGTGTTCTGCTAATACTAAAATTGCCATTAGATCACCTTCGCTTCATTCTTTAACTTTTCAACCAACTCTTCTACAGAAGACACCATCACACCCGCACTGCGCTGAGCAGGAGGGGTAACTTTAATAACGTTTTGATGCGCTTTTAATGTCACATCAAAATCAGCAGGAGTTAGCGACTCAAGCGGCTTGCGCTTTGCCTTCATAATGTTAGGCAACTTTGCATAACGAGGTTCGTTTAGACGTAAGTCAGCAGTCACAACAGCAGGTAAAGGTAGCATTAGCGTCTGCAAACCACCGTCGACTTCGCGGGTCACGGTGAGCTGGTTAGCGTCAACCTTTACTTCAGAGGCAAATGTTGCTTGAGGCATTTTGCCTATAGCAGCTAACATTTGACCGGTTTGGTTGTTGTCGCTGTCAATCGACTGTTTGCCTAAGATCACTAAATCAGCCTGCTCTTTTTGCTGTACAGCATGAATAAGTTTGGCTACAGACAGAGGAACGAGGTCTTCGTCGGTTTCGATATGAATAGCTCGGTCAGCGCCTAGTGCAAGCGCCGTTCTCAATTGCTCTTGTGACGCTTTAGGGCCAATACTGAGTACAATCACTTCAGAAGCGCTACCCGCTTCTTTCAAACGAACAGCTTCTTCTACTGCAATCTCACAAAACGGGTTAATCGCCATTTTAAGGTTTGCGGTATCGACACAAGTATTGTCAGCATTAACCCTGACCTTAACATTGGCATCGACGACACGTTTTACTGGCACCAATACTTTCATAGGGCTTCCTTCTTACGTCTCTTAATGAACGGGATTGTGTTAATAGCGACTTATATAGCACAGACACTATTACAGAATTTAGAGTCACTTTACGTGCTGTTGACGTTAACGTCAACCTAGAGTCGAACACCTGTTCATATTTATCTATTCATAAACAGAGTATTTACCTTATATCGATAC
>NZ_BPEW01000041.1 GCF_019654975.1 Shewanella sp. c952 | reverse complement strand
GTGGCTGTGGCTGTGGCTGTGGCTGTGGCTGTGGCTGTGGCTGTGGCTGTGGCTGTGGCTGTGGCTGTGGCTGTGGCTGTGGCTGTGGCTGTGGCTGTGCAGAATATTGACGAGAAACTAAAACTAATACAATTAAAATATAGGCATAAAAAAGGCCGAACAATTTGTTCGGCCTTTTAAACTAAGACTTATTTACTCTGCAGTGTCTTCAACAGCTTCAGCTGCTTCAGGACGACCTACTAGTTCAATGTACGCCATAGGCGCTTTATCACCAGTACGTAAACCGCACTTAAGAATACGAGTGTAACCACCAGGACGTTCCTGGAAGCGTGGACCCAATTCAGTAAATAACTTACCAACGACTTCAGCGTCGCGAGTACGTGCAAATGCCAAACGGCGGTTTGCTACACTATCACTCTTAGCAAGTGTTATCAGAGGTTCAACTACGCGACGCAGTTCTTTCGCTTTAGCTACAGTAGTTTTGATCACTTCGTGACGAACTATTGAGCATGCCATGTTACGAAACATAGCTTGACGATGACTGCTGTTACGGTTTAGTTGACGACCACTCTTACGATGGCGCATGACCTAATCCTTATTACCTATATCTGTACTAATCTGGACTTAAAGGTCGTCTGCTAAACTAGCTGGAGGCCAGTTTTCAAGACGCATACCTAACGACAGTCCGCGAGATGCTAGAACATCCTTAATTTCGGTAAGAGATTTCTTACCCAAGTTAGGAGTTTTCAACAACTCAACTTCAGTGCGTTGTACCAGATCGCCGATGTAATGAATCGCTTCAGCCTTCAAACAGTTGGCTGAACGTACAGTTAGCTCTAAATCGTCGACAGGACGCAACAATATCGGATCGAACTCCGGCTTCTCTTCTACTGGTGCAGCCTCAGTCACATCACGTAACTCAACAAACGCATCTAGCTGTTCAGCAAGAATTGTTGCAGAGCGACGAATAGCTTCCTCAGGATCGATAGTACCGTTTGTGGTCATATCAATAACGAGTTTATCTAAGTCTGTACGCTGTTCAACACGAGCAGCTTCTACATTGTATGCAATGCGAGCAACTGGTGAGAACGAAGAATCAACCAACAAGCGGCCGATAGGGCGATCATCGTCTTCAGTTTGTGCACGGGCAGAAGCCGGTACATAACCACGACCACGCTCTACGCGGATACGCATGCTGACTTCATTATTACCTGTCAAATGACAGATAACATGGTCAGGATTCATAACGGTAACATCACCGTCATGCGTGATATCTGCTGCAGTAACAGGGCCTGCGCCTGACTTACTAAGCGTAAGCATAGCTTCGTCTTTCCCTTCGATAACAACTGCTAGACCTTTAAGGTTTAACAATATCTCAAGGATATCTTCTTGCACGCCTTCCTTGCTACTGTATTCATGCAGTACACCATCGATCTCTACTTCGGTAACCGCGCAGCCTGGCATAGACGACAATAGGATACGACGCAACGCGTTACCTAAAGTGTGACCAAAACCACGCTCTAGCGGCTCCAGTGTAACCTTGGCACGTGTTGGATTAACCTGCTCGATATCAACGAGACGCGGTTTAAGAAATTCTGTAACAGAACCCTGCATTGTGTCCTCTCTTTTGTTTTAACTTTACTTAGAGTAAAGTTCGACGATCAGCTGTTCGTTAATTTCCGCAGACAAATCACTACGCTCAGGAATGCGCTTGAAAGCACCTTCCATCTTAGTGTTGTCAACTTCAACCCATGTTGGCTTTTCGCGTTGAGCCGACACTTCTAAAGCCGCTTTAATACGAGCTTGAGTACGTGACTTCTCGCGAACGCTCACTACATCATTCGCAGACACTTTGAATGATGGAATGTTAACGACGCTACCATTAACCATAATTGACTTATGGCTAACTAGCTGACGTGATTCAGCGCGTGTTGCACCGAAGCCCATACGATAAACTACGTTATCAAGACGGGTTTCTAAAAGAGTAAGTAGGTTTTCACCAGTGTTACCTTTTGTACGTGCAGCATCTTTGTAGTAGTTACGGAATTGCTTTTCTAGCACACCGTAAATACGACGAACTTTTTGTTTCTCGCGAAGCTGAACGCCATACTCAGACAAACGGGTCTTACGAGCGCCGTGTTGTCCAGGTGCAGTTTCAAGCTTACACTTCGAATCGATTGCTCTCACGCCGCTTTTTAGGAAAAGGTCTGTACCTTCTCTGCGGCTGAGCTTGAGCTTTGGACCCAAGTATCTTGCCATGTTCTTTCTCCAACTATCCTATTTAAAAACGACGTGTTAAACGCGACGTTTCTTAGGAGGACGACAACCATTATGAGGGATAGGCGTCACATCGGTAATATTGGTTATTTTGTAACCAACCGAGTTTAGTGCACGAATCGCAGATTCGCGTCCTGGACCTGGACCCTTCACAAACACTTCTAGGTTTTTAACACCGTAGTCCTGAGCGGCAGTACCTGCGCGTTCAGCAGCAACCTGTGCAGCAAATGGGGTAGATTTACGTGAACCACGGAAACCTGAACCACCAGAAGTTGCCCAAGATAGTGCGTTACCTTGACGATCTGTAATGGTAATAATAGTGTTGTTGAAAGACGCATGGATATGCGCCATACCATCAGCAACCTGTTTACGTACACGCTTACGCGGAGAACGTGACGGAACTTTAGCCATTGTGGATTACCCCGTTACTTTCTAATTGGTTTACGTGGACCTTTACGCGTACGCGCATTGGTCTTAGTACGTTGCCCACGAAGGGGAAGGCTACGACGATGGCGAAGGCCACGGTAACAACCAAGGTCCATAAGACGCTTGATGTTCATGGAAACTTCACGACGCAAATCACCTTCTACAATGTAGTTGGCAACTTCTTCGCGTAGAGTATCTATTTGAGCTTCGCTCAATTCCTTGATCTTAGCGTCTTCAGCAATTGAAGTAGCCGCGCAAATAGCTTGTGCGCGAGTACGACCGATGCCGTAGATAGCAGTCAATGCAATGACTGTGTGCTTTTGATCAGGAATGTTAATGCCAGCGATACGGGCCACTATGCACTCCTCAAGTTAAAGGTCATCTGTGAAAAGCCCGGTAGGATACTCGACAGACGACAATTTAGCAAATAATATTTTGACCAGCCCCGACTGGGCTGGTCAAATCTTTCTTTTAGCCTTGACGCTGTTTGTGTTTAGGTTCAACACAAATCACGCGAACAACGCCACTACGCTTTACGATCTTGCAGTTACGGCAGATCTTCTTCACGGAAGCTCGAACTTTCATTTCATCACTCCGAGATTACTAGCTTAGCGACCAAAGCGATCTAAATTCGCTTTGTTTACCAAGTTAGCTTTCTTCATTACAGACTCATACTGATGAGACATCATATGGGTCTGAACTTGAGCCATGAAGTCCATGATTACGACTACCATAATTAGTAGTGAAGTACCGCCAAAATAGAACTGTACTTGCCACGCAATTAACATGAACTCCGGAATTAAGCAGATAAAAGTAATATATAACGCGCCAGCTAATGTTAGGCGGGTCATTACTTTATCAATGTAACGCGAAGTCTGTTCTCCAGGACGAATCCCGGGAATAAACGCACCACTCTTCTTCAAGTTATCTGCTGTTTCGCGAGGGTTAAATACCAACGCAGTATAGAAGAAACAGAAAAAGATAATCGCTGTTGCATACAACAATGAGTACAGCGGTTGTCCTGGTGACACAGCAAGTGAAAAATCACTCAACCATGACATGGACTCATTTTGACCAAACCACTGAGCCAGTGTGCCTGGAAACAAAATTATGCTGGACGCAAAAATAGGCGGGATAACACCAGCCATATTTATCTTAAGCGGTAGATGTGTGCTTTGCGCTGCGAAGACCTTACGGCCCTGTTGACGCTTAGCATAGTTTACAACGATACGACGTTGTCCACGCTCTACAAATACCACAAAATATGTGACAGCAAAAACGATTACTGCCAGCAACAACAATACTAGTACACTTATGTCGCCTTGACGCGCCTGCTCGGCCGTTTGACCGATAGCAGATGGCAGACCTGCAACAATACCTGCGAAAATTAATATCGAGATACCGTTACCAATGCCTCTCTCGGTAATTTGCTCACCTAACCACATTAGGAACATTGTTCCTGTGACTAAGCTGACAACCGCAACAAAGTAAAATCCGAATCCTAGGTTTACTACTAAACCTGGGACTAAGTTCGGAAGACCGGTTGCGATACCGATAGCCTGGAATGTACCCAGGACCAACGTGCCGTATCGTGTATATTGACTAATCTTCTTTCTTCCCGACTCGCCTTCCTTTTTCAATTCAGCGAGAGCAGGATGAACGACTGTCAATAACTGCATAATGATCGATGCCGAAATATACGGCATGATACCTAATGCAAAAATAGAGGCACGTTCAAGGGCGCCACCAGAGAACATGTTAAACATGCCTAAGATGGTACCCTTTTGCTGATTAAACAGCTCTGCTAGTACAGCAGCGTCAATACCAGGAATTGGTACAAACGAACCGGCTCTAAAGACGATAATTGCACCAATCACGAACAGGAGACGGGTTTTCAATTCAGATAAACCGCCTTTCGCGCTTTTTAAATCAAGTCCTGGTTTTGCCATCGACGTATTATTCCTCGATCTTGCCACCGGCAGCTTCAATAGCTGCACGTGCACCTTTGGTTACCTTCAGACCTTTAACGGTCACAGGGCGCTCAATGGTACCTGAAAGAACGATTTTAGCAAACTGTATGTTGCGAGTAACTAGATTCGCATCTTTCAGCGCATTTAGGTCGATAACATCACCGTTAACTTTAGCTAGTTCGCTAATGCGAACTTCAGCTGATACCAACGCACGACGCGAGGTAAAACCGAATTTAGGTAGACGGATCTTAAGTGGCATTTGACCACCCTCGAAACCTACGCGGACACCGCCGCCAGAACGAGACTTCTGACCTTTGTGACCACGACCTGCAGTTTTACCTAGGCCTGAACCGATACCGCGACCTACACGCTTAGCTGCTGATTTAGCACCTGCAGCAGGTGATAGAGTATTTAGACGCATCTTATACTTCCTCCACCGAAACCATGTAGTAAACCTTGTTAATCATACCGCGAACAGAAGGAGTATCTTCTAGTTCAACAGTGTGATTAATGCGGCGTAGACCTAGACCAGTCAAAGTTGCACGATGCTTAGGCAAACGTCCAATTGAACTCTTGGTCTGAGTTACTTTAAGTGTTTTAGTAGCCATGGTGCATTAACCTCGAATTTCATCAACATTCAGGCCACGCTTAGCTGCAATTTGTGATGGTGACTTCATGTGCACCAACGCATCTACAGTTGCGCGAACGATGTTGATCGGGTTAGTAGAACCGTATGCTTTTGACAGAACGTTATGAACGCCTGCTACTTCCAATACGGCACGCATTGCGCCACCGGCAATAATACCGGTACCGTCAGAGGCTGGCTGCATGTAAACACGAGAACCAGTGTGACGACCCTTTACAGGGTGGTGTAAAGTACCGTTGTTCAATTCAACGTTTACAATGTTACGGCGAGCCTTTTCCATTGCTTTCTGAATTGCTGCTGGTACTTCACGCGCTTTACCATAGCCATAACCGACTTTACCATTACCATCACCGACTACAGTTAGTGCAGTGAAGCTAAAGATACGTCCGCCTTTAACTACTTTAGAAACACGATTAACTGCAACTAACTTCTCTTGCAGATCGTCTTTTTGTTGAGCTTCAAATTTAGCCATTTTTCATCATTCCTTAGAACTTGAGGCCAGCTTCACGAGCGGCGTCTGCTAATGCAGCAACGCGTCCGTGATACTTGAAGCCGGAACGATCGAATGCAACTACAGCTACGCCTTTTTCGACAGCGCGCTCAGCAACGGTTTTACCCACTACTTTAGCTGCATCTACGTTACCTGTGTACTTTAGCTGCTCTGATACCGCTTTTTCAGCAGTAGAAGCTGCCGCCAACACTACGTTTGCAGGACTAATGACCTGAGCGTATGTGTGACGTGGTGTACGATGTACAACCAGACGATTAACGCCCAGCTCTTGGATCTTCTTACGGGCGCGAGTCGCGCGGCGTAAGCGAGATGTTTTCTTATCCATATCGCGTTACCTACTTCTTCTTAGCCTCTTTACGGCGTACTTGTTCATCAGCATAACGAACACCTTTACCTTTGTAAGGCTCTGGTGGACGGTAGCCGCGAATCTCAGCAGCAACCTGACCAATTAACTGCTTATCTGTACCCTTAAGTACGATTTCAGTTTGGCTAGGACATTCTGCTGTTACGCCGTCAGGAAGTTCGTGGACTAGTGGGTGAGAAAAACCTAAAGTTAAATCAACGCCTTTACCAGCGATTTTCGCACGGTAACCGACACCAATTAACTGAAGTTTCTTTTCAAAACCAACAGTAACACCAACAACCATATTGTTGATTAAAGCTCGAGCTGTACCCGCTTGAGCGGCAGTTTTCACGCCTTCAATCGGGCTACACTTGATTTCGTTGTCTTCTACAACAACAGAAACGTCAGTGTTAATTACTCGAGTCAAACTACCTTTAGTACCTTTTACGGTGATAGTTTGTTCGTTTAAAGTCACTTCTACGCCTGCAGGAATAGCGACTGGTGCTTTTGCGACACGAGACATTGCTAGCTCCTTATGCTACGTAGCAGATAACTTCCCCGCCCATGCCATTTTGGCGGGCAGTACGATCAGTCATCAAACCTTTAGAAGTGGACACAATAGCGACACCCAGTCCGCCCATAACCTTTGGAAGTTCGTTTTTACCTTTGTAAATACGAAGACCAGGACGGCTAACGCGCTGGATAGTCTCAACGACTGGCTGACCTTGGAAATACTTAAGAGTAACTTCCAGTTCAGGCTTGGCTTCATCTGCTACGGCGTAGTCAGTGATGTAACCTTCTTCTTTAAGCACTTTCGCGATAGCGATTTTTAGCTTAGCAGAAGGCATCTTCACAGATACGTGTTTAGCAGCTTGGCCGTTACGAATACGTGTTAACATATCCGCAATAGGATCTTGCATGCTCATATTAGCTTACTCCGTGACAAGTGCTTACCAGCTGGCTTTTCGTAGGCCAGGAACTTCACCGCGCATAGTTGCTTCACGTAATTTAATACGGCTAAGGCCGAATTTACGTAGGAAACCATGTGGGCGACCAGTTTGACTACAGCGATTGCGCTGACGCGCCGCGCTAGAGTCACGTGGTAGAGCTTGTAACTTAAGTACTGCATCCCAACGATCTTCGTCTGAAGTTGTTGGACTGCTAATGATAGCTTTAAGAGCTAGGCGCTTTTCAGCGAACTTAGCTACGAGCTTGGCACGTTTTACTTCACGTGCTTTCATTGAACTTTTTGCCATTACGCTACCCTTATTTCTTGAATGGGAAGTTAAAGCCTTCGAGCAAAGCTCGGCCTTCTTCGTCATTCTTCGCAGAAGTAGTGATTACAATATCCATACCGCGGATCTTATCGATTTTATCGTATTCGATCTCTGGGAAGATAATTTGCTCACGTACGCCCATCGCATAGTTACCACGACCGTCGAATGACTTAACACTCATACCACGGAAGTCGCGAATACGCGGGATTGCGATATCTACTAAACGCTCTAAGAATTCCCACATACGCTCACCGCGCAGTGTAACCTTACAGCCTATTGGGTAGCCTTCACGGATTTTAAAACCAGCAACTGACTTACGAGCTACAGTCACTACTGGCTTCTGACCAGCGATAGCAGTCATGTCACGAAGCGCATGCTCCATAACTTTCTTATCTGCTACTGCTTCGCCAACACCCATATTAAGGGTGATCTTTTCAATCCGAGGGACTTGCATGACACTGGTAAAACCAAACTTTTTGACAAGTTCAGGACTAACAGTCTCTTGATATTTATCATGCAGTTTCGCCATCGTTTACTCCAATTACTTAACGAGTTCACTGTTCGACTTAAAGAAACGGACTTTTTTGCCGTCTTCAAATCGGAAACCAACGCGATCAGCTTTGCCAGTGGCAGAGTTGAAAATCGCTACGTTTGATGCTTGTATCGGTGCTTCTTGCTCAACAATACCGCCAGCTACGCCCAATTGTGGGTTTGGCTTTTGGTGTTTCTTGACAAGGTTAATACCTTCTACAATTAATTTACCAGTAGTTAGAACCTGAGAAACCTTACCGCGTTTCCCTTGGTCTTTACCTGCTAGTACAATTACTTCGTCTTGACGACGTATTTTTGCTGCCATTTTGAAGCTCCTTACAGTACTTCTGGTGCCAGCGAGACAATTTTCATGAATTGCTCTGTACGCAATTCACGTGTCACTGGTCCAAAGATACGAGTACCAATCGGTGCAAGGTTTGCGTTAAGCAAAACCGCTGCGTTCCGATCGAAGCGAATGACAGAACCGTCTGGACGACGTACGCCTTTCTTAGTACGGACTACCACCGCGTTATATACATCACCTTTCTTCGCTTTACCGCGAGGAATTGCTTCTTTTACAGAAACCTTGATGACGTCGCCGATTCCGGCATAACGACGATGAGAGCCACCCAAGACCTTAATACACTGAACTCTACGAGCGCCACTGTTACAGGCGACTTCTAGAGTCGATTGCATTTGGATCATTTTAAGTGCTCCGCTATCGTTACTTCATAATCCCACATAGGGGTACATTTATTGCCCGATTTTCGACTTTAATTTAGTCAAAAATGGCGCGCAAGTGTAACACCTAAAAATAGGAATAGATAGTACTAAAAATACAAACGGCTCCGAAAATCGGAGCCGTTTAACTAAATACCTAATAAACTTAGGCTTTTGATACTACTTCAACCAGAGTCCAAGACTTAGTCTTAGACAGCGGACGGCATTCGCGAATAGTCACGACATCGCCAGCATTACACTGATTTTGTTCGTCATGTGCATGGACCTTAGTAGTACGCTTAAGGAACTTCCCGTATAAAGGATGTTTAACCTTACGCTCAATAGCTACAGTGATAGACTTGTCCATCTTGTTGCTAAGTACTCGACCCTGCAAAGTACGGATATTATCAGACATTATGCACCCGCCTTAGAAGTAATAATGGTCTTAACGCGCGCAATGTTGCGACGCACGATTTTAAGCTGATGAGTCTGAGTCAACTGACCAGTGGCGTGTTGCATACGCAGATTAAACTGCTCACGCAGCAGACCAAGCAGTTCAGCGTTCAGTTCTTCAACGCTCTTTTCTGTTAGTTCGCTCGCTTTCATTACATCACCGTCTTAGTTACGAAGGTAGTCTTCAGAGGTAATTTTGCAGCAGCAAGAGCAAAGGCTTCACGAGCCAACTCTTCTGATACGCCATTCATCTCATAAAGAACCTTACCTGGTTGAATCTGGCAAACCCAGTATTCAACGTTACCCTTACCTTTACCCATACGCACTTCAAGAGGCTTAGAGGTAATTGGCTTATCAGGGAAAACGCGGATCCAGATCTGACCTTGACGTTTAATGTGACGTGTCATAGCACGACGCGCAGCTTCAATTTGACGAGCAGTAAGACGACCACGTCCTACAGCTTTCAAACCGAATTCACCGAAGCTAACTTCAGTGCCGTTCGCTAGACCACGGTTGCGGCCCTTGAACATTTTGCGAAACTTCATTCTTTTTGGTTGCAGCATTGCCAGCTCTCCTATTTACCGCGAGGCTTACGCTTCGGCTGCTGTTTCGGCTCTTCATGCTGAGGAACGATACCGTCTAGAACTTCACCTTTGAAGACCCAAACTTTAACGCCAATCACACCGTATTGAGTGTGACTCTCAGAAGTAGAATAGTCGATATCAGCACGAAGAGTATGCAAAGGTACACGACCTTCACGATACCATTCCGAACGCGCAATCTCAGCGCCGCCTAGACGGCCGCTAACTTCAACTTTGATACCTTTAGCACCAAGACGCATTGCGTTTTGAACTGCGCGCTTCATAGCACGACGGAACATAACACGACGCTCTAGCTGCGAAGCGATGCCATCGGCAACAAGCTTAGCATCTAGCTCAGGTTTACGGATCTCAGCGATGTTAATTTGAGCTGGAATACCAGTCAATTTAGCAACTGCATTGCGTAGCTTTTCTACGTCTTCGCCTTTCTTACCAATCACAACACCTGGACGGGCTGTGTGGATAGTAACACGAACACTTTTAGCTGGACGCTCGATAACAATCTTAGAAACTGATGCTTGCTTAAGTTTCTTTTCAAGAAACTTACGCACTTCCCAGTCACTACTCAAGTTATTGGCATAGTCTGACTTGTCAGCGTACCATGTCGAGATCCAAGGCTTAGTGATACCCAGACGGATACCATTAGGATGTACTTTCTGTCCCATTGCTAACTCCTAGCGATCTGATACAACCACAGTAATGTGGCTGGTACGCTTGATTATGCGATCAGCACGGCCTTTAGCACGTGGCATGATACGCTTCATAGTTGGACCTTCATCGATCATAATCGCTCCAACTCTTAATTCGTCAATGTCAGCACCTTCATTGTGCTCAGCATTAGCGATAGCAGAGTCCAGTACTTTTTTAACAAGTACTGCAGCTTTCTTAGGGCTGAAAGTTAGAATTTCGAGAGCCTTAGCAACAGGCAGTCCACGGATTTGATCTGCAACCAAACGACACTTTTGAGGCGACGTACGGGCAAAACGATGTTTAGCTAAAACTTCCATCTTATTCCTCCCGTATTAACGCTTCTTCGCTTTCTTATCTGCAGCATGGCCGCGATAAGTGCGAGTTGGTGAAAATTCACCAAGCTTGTGGCCGATCATTTCGTCAGTTACGAACACAGGTACGTGCTGACGACCATTATGGACAGCGATGGTCAACCCAATCATATTAGGGATGATCATAGAGCGACGAGACCAAGTCTTAATAGGCTTCTTGTCTCCCGCTTCCATCGCTTTCTCTACCTTCTTCAGCAAGTGTAGGTCAATGAATGGACCTTTCTTGAGAGAACGTGGCATGGCGAATCCTCTTACTTTTTATTGCGACGACGTACAATGTACTTGTCGGTGCGTTTGTTACTACGAGTCTTATAACCCTTAGTAGGCTGACCCCATGGAGATACAGGGTGGCGACCACCAGATGTGCGGCCTTCACCACCACCATGTGGATGATCTACTGGGTTCATTGCAACACCACGAACTGTCGGGCGTACGCCTCTCCAGCGTTTAGCACCTGCTTTACCTAACTGGCGTAGCATATGCTCGGCGTTACCAACTTCACCCAATGTCGCGCGGCAATCAACAGGCACTTTACGCATTTCGCCAGAGCGAAGACGTAGAGTGGCGTATGCGCCGTCACGAGCAATAACTTGTACATAAGCACCTGCAGAACGAGCGATTTGAGCACCTTTACCAGGCTTCATTTCGACTGCGTGCACTACGCTACCCACAGGGATATTACGTAGAGGCATTGCGTTACCGCTCTTGATCTCTGCATCGATACCAGACTGGATTGAATCACCAGCTTTCATGCCTTTTGAGGCAATGATGTAACGACGCTCACCGTCAGCGTAAAGTACCAATGCGATGTTAGCTGTACGGTTTGGATCATATTCCAAACGTTCAACCTTCGCAGGGATACCGTCTTTGTTACGCTTAAAGTCGATTAGACGATAATGTTGCTTATGTCCGCCACCAATGTGACGTGAAGTGATGCGACCAGTATTGTTACGGCCACCACTTTTTGATTTTTTCGCCAACAGGCCTGCAAAAGGTTTACCTTTATGCAAATCGCTGTTCACCACTTTAACTACGTGGCGACGACCTGGAGAGGTTGGCTTACACTTAATAACTGCCATGATAATTCTCCTTTGCTTATTCAGCGCCGCCGACGAAATCGATGTCAGCACCTTCAGCTAGAGTAACATAGGCTTTTTTCCAATCGCTACGACGACCAGTACGGGCACCGTGACGCTTAGTTTTACCTTTGTTAACCAAAGTGCGAACTGAATCGACTTCAACTTCGAATAGCTGTGCTACTGCAGCTTTAACTTCAGCTTTAGTTGCATCGATAGCTACACGGAAAACAACTGTATTGTTTTTCTCTGCGTTCACAGTGCTCTTTTCAGAGATATGTGGAGCAAGAATAACTTTTAACAAACGTTCTTCGCTTATCATCCCAGCATCTCCTCGATTTGCTTAATAGCTTCAGCAGTTACGAGTACTTTGTTGAATGCGATAAGGCTAACTGGATCAATACCAGCAACATCACGAACATCAACTTTGTACAAGTTACGAGCAGCTAAGAACAAGTTCTCGTCAACTTCTGGAGTAACAATCAACACGTCTTCAAGTTGCATTTCGTTCAATTTAGCTTTCAGCTCTTTAGTTTTAGGAGCTTCAACACTAAATGACTCAACAACGATAAGACGGTCTTGACGTACCAATTCAGAGAATATGCTTTTCAGCGCTCCGCGGTACATCTTCTTGTTAACTTTTTGGCTGTGATCTTGTGTTTTAGCAGCGAATGTTACGCCACCGCCACGCCAGATTGGGCCTTTAACAGTACCGGCACGTGCGCGGCCAGTACCTTTTTGGCGCCATGGCTTCTTGCCAGAGCCAACTACTTCTGCGCGAGTCTTTTGAGCACGAGTGCCCTGACGCGCGTTTGCAGCGTAAGCTACAACTACCTGATGAACCAGTGCTTCATTAAAGTCACGGCCGAAGGTAGTTTCGGAAACTTCAAGAGCACTCTGTGCGTCTTTCAATACCAATTCCATTACTATCTCCTCAGACCTTAAGCTTTAACAGCTGGTTTGATGATCAGGTCGCCATTAGTAGCGCCTGGAACTGCACCCTTAACCAGTAGCAAGTTACGCTCAGCATCTACACGTACAACGTCTAGATTCTGCGTAGTAACACGCTCTGCACCCATGTGGCCTGACATTTTCTTACCTTTGAAAACGCGACCAGGTGTCTGGTTTTGACCAATAGAACCGTTAGATCTATGAGCCAAAGAGTTACCATGTGTCATATCTTGGGCATGGAAGTTCCAACGCTTAATACCGCCTTGGAAGCCTTTACCTTTTGATTGACCAGTTACATCAACTTTCGCTATGTCAGCGAAGATATCTACATTTAGCTCAGCACCAACTTCGATGCCTTCACCATCACCATCTGCCAAACGCAATTCCCACAAACCACGACCGGCTTCAACGCCTGCCTTAGCAAAGTGACCTGCTTCTGGTTTAGTGATGCGATTAGCTTTTTTGGTACCAGTAGTAACTTGAAGTGCACGGTAACCGTCTGTATCCAAAGTTTTCACTTGGGTTACACGGTTAGCAGCAATTTCAATTACTGTTACAGGTACCGACGCGCCATCTTCATTGAAGATACGTGTCATACCTACTTTACGACCGATAAGACCGATAGCCATCTCTCAAACCTCTTCTAAGCTCAATTAACCCAAGCTAATCTGAACGTCAACACCCGCCGCAAGATCTAAACGCATAAGTGCGTCAACAGTCTTTTCAGTCGGCTCTACGATGTCAACAAGACGTTTGTGAGTACGAAGTTCGTACTGATCACGCGCATCTTTATTAACGTGTGGAGAAGTCAAAATGGTATAACGTTCTTTACGCGTTGGTAGTGGAATTGGACCACGAACCTGTGCGCCTGTACGCTTAGCAGTTTCAACGATTTCCGCAGTAGACTGATCAATCAAACGATGATCAAATCCTTTTAAGCGGATACGGATTCTTTGGTTCTGCATTGACCAGAGCTCCTAAAATGTACACATAAAAAATCACCCTCTAGCTTCTTCCATTTGGAAAAGCAGAGCGAGATGATTTAACCGTTCGACTCACAATTGGAGTCGCTGTTTTTTTACGTCAACCTCGAGGGTAGACCAATTTAAATTCGCCTAATGGTTAAGGCGAGGGGCTATTATACTGATTTTAAGTCTCAGATCAACCCCACTGTTTGAAATACCGTCAAATAGACCATATCCAACAAAGTGGCGGCTATTATACCCAGCCAGATCGAGATTGCCAGTACTTAGCGTACTTTTCTTAAGGCAATAAAAAAGGCAGCCTAAGCTGCCTTTTTCAGTATTGCGTTAAGATTAGTCGCTATTAAGCAACGATCTCTGCAACAACACCAGCACCAACTGTACGTCCACCTTCACGGATTGCGAAGCGTAAACCTTCGTCCATCGCGATTGGGCAGATTAGTGTTACTGTCATAGCAACGTTGTCACCAGGCATTACCATCTCTACGCCTTCTGGCAATTCGATAGTACCGGTTACGTCAGTTGTACGGAAGTAGAACTGTGGACGGTAGCCTTTGAAGAATGGAGTATGACGTCCACCTTCTTCTTTAGACAGAACGTAGATTTCTGACTTGAAAGTTGTATGTGGAGTGATTGAACCAGGAGCAGCAAGAACCTGACCACGCTCAACATCTTCACGCTTAGTACCACGTAGAAGAACACCACAGTTCTCGCCAGCACGACCTTCGTCAAGAAGCTTACGGAACATTTCAACACCAGTACAAGTAGTCTTAGTTGTATCTTTGATACCAACGATTTCTACTTCTTCACCAACTTTGATGATACCGCGCTCTACACGACCAGTTACAACTGTACCACGGCCTGAGATTGAGAATACATCTTCAATTGGAAGAATGAACGCACCATCGATAGCACGCTCTGGCTCTGGAATGTAAGTATCTAGAGCTTCAGCAAGCTCAAGGATCTTAGCTTCCCACTCTGGCTCGCCTTCAAGGGCTTTAAGCGCAGAACCTTGGATAACTGGTAAGTCATCACCTGGGAAGTCATATTCAGAAAGAAGTTCACGAACTTCCATTTCTACAAGCTCAAGAAGCTCTTCGTCATCTACCATGTCACACTTGTTCATGAATACGATGATGAATGGTACGCCAACCTGACGTGAAAGCAGGATGTGCTCACGTGTTTGTGGCATTGGACCATCTGTAGAAGCAACTACCAAGATAGCGCCATCCATTTGAGCAGCACCAGTAATCATGTTTTTAACATAATCGGCGTGACCAGGACAATCTACGTGTGCGTAGTGACGTGATGGAGTGTCATATTCGATGTGAGAAGTATTAATTGTAATACCACGCTCGCGCTCTTCAGGAGCGTTATCGATTTGTGCGAAATCTTTAACTTCACCACCGTAAGTTTTAGTCAATACAGCAGAGATAGCTGCAGTTAGCGTTGTTTTACCATGATCGACGTGTCCAATGGTACCAACGTTAACATGCGGTTTACTACGTTCAAATTTTTCTTTAGCCACGATATATTCCTTTCTTTTCAGAAAATGCTCGGTGTTATTTACCGAGCAATAGCAATTAATTATATCAATAAAAGAGTGAGACTGTTTAGCCTCGAGCTTCCATTATTGCTTTAGTAACATTTTGCGGTGCATCGGAGTACTTCAAAAACTCCATAGAGTATGAAGCACGACCCTGAGTCGCAGAGCGCAAATCGGTTGCATAACCGAACATTTCAGATAACGGTACTGTTGCATGCACAAGTTTAACACCTGCGATACCATCATCCATGCCTTCAATAAGACCACGACGACGGTTTAAGTCTCCAACCACATCACCCATATAATCTTCAGGTGTTGTGACTTCAACTTTCATACAAGGTTCAAGCAAGGCAGGGTCTGCTTCTAGAGCACCCTTTTTAAAGCCCATTGAACCGGCGACTTTAAAGGCCATTTCGTTCGAGTCCACATCATGATATGAACCATCAAACAGAGTAACCTTTATATCTAGAACAGGGAAGCCAGCTAATACGCCACTCTTCATCTGCTCTTGAATACCTTTATCTACTGCTGGGATGTATTCCTTAGGAACAGCACCACCAACAATCTCGCTGACAAATTCGTAACCAAAGCCCTCTTCTTGAGGTTCCAGCTTCAACCAAACATGACCGAATTGACCTCGACCACCTGATTGACGTACGAACTTACCTTCGACTTCCACGCTTGCGCGGATAGTCTCACGATATGCAACTTGAGGTTTACCTACATTACAGTCAACACCGAATTCGCGACGCATACGGTCTACGATGATATCTAAGTGTAGCTCACCCATACCAGAGATCAGTGTTTGACCTGATTCTTCATCAGTTTCAACACGGAACGACGGATCTTCAGCAGCTAACTTTTGTAGCGCCATCCCCATCTTATCCTGGTCAGCCTTGGTTCTTGGTTCAACGGCGATAGTAATTACAGGCTCTGGAAACTCCATACGCTCTAGAATTACTTTATGGTCGCTATCGCATAATGTATCGCCGGTAGTCACGTCTTTAAGACCAATAGCGGCAGCGATATCGCCAGCTCGCACTTCTTTGATCTCTTGACGGTCATTAGCGTGCATCTGCACCATACGACCAATACGTTCACGCTTTTGCTTAACAGAGTTATAAACGCCAGCACCTGTTTCCAATACACCTGAGTAAACACGCATAAAGGTTAAGGTACCCACGAATGGGTCTGTAGCAATCTTAAATGCCAATGCTGCGAAAGGCGCGTTATCGTCCGCTGGACGTTCGGTCTCTTTCTCATTCTCGTCAATGCCCCTGATTGCAGGAACTTCGACAGGTGATGGCAGAAAATCTACCACAGCATCGAGAACCGCTTGAACACCTTTGTTCTTGAAAGCAGAACCACAAGTTGCCAAAACGATTTCATTATTTAAAGTACGCTTACGTAACGCTTCCTTGATCTCAACTTCAGTCAACTCACCTTCTTCAAGGTACTTTTCCATCAGTTCGTCTGAAGCTTCCGCTGCACTTTCCACCAAGTATTCGCGCATCTCTGCTGCTTTATCGGCTAGTTCAGCTGGAATATCTTCATAATTGAAAGTCATTCCCTGATCTTCTTCAGACCAGTTAATTGCTTTCATCTTGATCAAATCAACTACACCTTTGAACTCTTCTTCTGCACCGATATTCATTTGAATAGGTACACAAGTCGCTCCAAGACGGTTACGGATCTGTTCGACTACGCTATCAAAGTCAGCGCCTGCACGGTCCATCTTATTGACGAAAACCATACGAGGCACGTGATACTTATCAGCCTGACGCCAAACAGTCTCAGATTGGGGTTCTACCCCAGATGAACCACAGAAAACGACAACAGCGCCATCTAGTACTCGTAGAGAACGTTCAACTTCAATAGTGAAGTCAACGTGACCAGGAGTATCAATGATGTTGATACGGTGTTCAGTAAACTGCGCTTCCATTCCGCGCCAGAAAGTAGTCGTTGCGGCTGAAGTGATGGTAATCCCACGCTCCTGCTCTTGCTCCATCCAATCCATAGTGGCTGCGCCATCATGAACTTCACCGATCTTATGAGACATACCGGTGTAGAAAAGAACACGTTCAGTTGTAGTGGTTTTACCAGCATCAACATGAGCGACAATACCGATATTACGATAACGCTCAATTGGGGTTGTACGAGCCACGATTTATACCCTCTTAGCTAAAACCTGAGTGTTAGCAATGCAAGTAAGGCGCAGGCAAAAGCCTGCGCCAAGATATTACCAGCGGTAATGAGCAAACGCTTTGTTTGCTTCTGCCATACGATGCACGTCTTCGCGCTTCTTAACAGCAGTACCTTTGTTTTCTGATGCGTCTAGCATTTCACCGGCTAGACGTAACGCCATAGATTTTTCACCACGCTTACGTGCAGCTTCAACCAACCAGCGCATCGCTAGTGCGTTACGACGCACTGGACGAACTTCACATGGTACCTGGTATGTAGAACCACCAACACGACGAGACTTAACCTCGACTGAAGGACGTACATTGTCCAGGGCTGCTTCAAGGATTACTAAATGATCTTCGCCTTTCTTTTCGAAAGCGGTATCTAGTGCCTTGTAAATAATTTTTTCTGCAGTCGACTTTTTGCCGTCCTGCATAATGACGTTGATGAACTTAGCCAGCAACTCACTGTTGAACTTTGGATCTGGTAGGATTTTACGTTGTCCTACAACGCGACGTCTTGGCATAACAATTTCTCCGTATGCTTCAGGGACCCCAAAACTGGAATCTCAATAAAAACTAGCTTGGCCTTACTTAACGGAAAACGTTAAGACTTAGGACGCTTAGCACCGTACTTTGAACGACCTTGACGACGTTCACTTACGCCAGCACAATCTAAAGCGCCACGTACAGTGTGGTAACGCACACCCGGTAAGTCTTTTACACGACCGCCACGGATTAGAATTACACTGTGTTCCTGCAGGTTGTGGCCTTCACCGCCGATGTACGAAGTAACTTCGAAACCGTTAGTAAGACGCACACGAGCTACTTTACGTAGTGCAGAGTTAGGTTTTTTTGGTGTGGTTGTGTATACGCGAGTACAAACACCACGTTTTTGTGGACACGCATTCAACGCAGGCACATTAGTCTTATCGACTTTTGGCGCGCGAGGCTTACGTACCAACTGGTTTACAGTTGCCATGTATAGCTCCGAATCAGTTGATTTAATCAACAGTAAGGTGTGAAAAATCTATATCCCACAGGTGTGGGACGCGAAATTTTAGAAGTGTATGGCGTGTGTGTCAAGAAATAGACAACTTTTAACCGATTTAAAGTAAAAAAAAGGCGCCAAAGGCGCCTTTTTTACAATCTATTTACTTTTCAGACTGAATTAATCAGAACTTCCAGCAAGATTTAGTAGATCAGCAAGGTTCTGCTCAGCTTCGCTTGCGCTAATTGCAGGTGCTTCTTGAGCAGCTGGTTTAGCAGCAGCTTCGGCACGCTTCTGGTGGTAAGAGTAACCCGTACCAGCAGGGATCAAACGACCCACAATAACGTTTTCTTTCAGACCGCGTAGCTTATCGCTCTTACCGCCAACAGCTGCTTCAGTAAGAACACGAGTGGTCTCCTGGAACGATGCTGCAGAGATGAACGATTCAGTCGCAAGAGACGCCTTGGTAATACCAAGAAGTTCACGCTCGAATGTCGCTGGCTGCTTACCTTGTGCTTCAAGTTCGCGGTTAGCGATCTTCACACGTGATACTTCAGCTTGCTCACCCGCTAGGAATTCACTATCACCAGCGTTAACGATCTCACACTTACGCAGCATCTGGCGAATAATCACCTCAATGTGCTTATCGTTGATCTTCACGCCCTGGAGACGGTAAACATCCTGTACTTCATTCACGATGTAGTTAGCCACATTGTGGATACCACGTAGACGTAGAATGTCGTGCGCAGCTTCTGCACCATCAGCAATAACTTCACCGCGTTCAACTTTTTCACCTTCGAACACGTTGAGGTTACGCCACTTAGGAATCATCTCTTCGTAATGATCGCCACCTTCAGCAGGAGTAATCACTAGACGACGCTTACCTTTGGTTTCTTTACCGAACGAGATAGTTCCCGATACTTCAGCAAGAATAGCAGGCTCTTTTGGCTTACGCGCTTCGAACAAGTCAGCAACGCGTGGTAGACCACCGGTAATATCGCGAGTCTTAGAAGATTCTTGAGGAATACGTGCTAATGCATCACCAACGTTAATTGGTGCGTTATCGTCAAGGTTCACAATCGCGTTGCCAGGCAAGAAGTATTGCGCTGGTACTTCAGTACCAGGAATCATCAAGTCGCCACCATCAGCAGCAACAAGACGGATCATAGGACGCATCTCTTTACCAGCTGTTGGACGTTGTGCAACATCTAATACTACGATAGATGAAAGACCCGTTAGTTCGTCTGTTTGACGTGTCATAGTGACACCTTCAATCATATCTACGAACTTAGTACTACCCGCCACTTCTGTGATAATCGGGTGAGTATGTGGATCCCAGTTAGCGATAATCTCGCCAGCTGCTACAGGTGCGTCTTCTAGTTTTTCTAGAACCGTACCGTAAGGAACCTTATAACGCTCTTTTTCACGACCTAGCTCATCGATGATGGCTAGCTCAGATGAACGAGAAACGATAACCAGCTTACCTTCGCTGTTCGTTACATGCTTAGCATTGTGCAGCTTAAGAGTACCCGCGTTCTTAACTTGAACGTTGTTCTCTGCTGACGCTCGAGATGCCGCACCACCAATGTGGAATGTACGCATCGTAAGCTGTGTACCTGGCTCACCAATAGACTGAGCAGCTACAACACCAATCGCTTCACCTTGGTTGATGATATGGCCACGAGCCAAATCACGACCGTAACAAGCAGCACACACACCGAAGTCTGTATCACAGCTAATTACTGAACGAACAATCATCTCATCAATAGAATTATCTTCTACAGTGTCACACCATGCTTCATCAAGCAGAGTGTTACGTGGGATAAGAACTTCTTCAGTACCAGGCTTGAGTACGTCTTGTGCAACCACACGACCAAGAACACGTTCACGCAACGGCTCAACAACATCACCACCTTCAATAAGCGGTTTCATTGTTAGACCTTCAAACGTGCCACAGTCTTCTTCAATCACAACTAAATCTTGTGCAACGTCTACTAGACGACGAGTCAGGTAACCAGAGTTAGCTGTCTTCAATGCCGTATCCGCAAGACCTTTACGCGCACCGTGAGTAGAAATAAAGTACTGAGATACGTTTAGACCTTCACGGAAGTTAGCGGTAATTGGTGTTTCGATGATTGAGCCATCTGGCTTAGCCATCAGACCACGCATACCTGCTAGCTGACGAATCTGTGCCGCACTACCACGAGCGCCAGAATCGGCCATCATGTAGATACTGTTGAAGGATTCTTGCTGCTCTTCTTCACCGTCACGGTTAATGACTGTTTCAGAAGACAAGTTGTCCATCATCGCTTTAGACACTTTTTCGTTCGCGCTTGCCCAGATATCGATGACCTTGATGTAACGCTCACCGGCTGTTACTAGACCTGATTGGAACTGCTCTTGAATTTCAAGAACTTCCGCTTCAGCTTCAGCAACTAGCGTGTATTTCTCATCTGGAATAACCATATCGTTGATACCAACAGAGGCACCAGACACAGTTGCAAAATTGAAACCGGTGTACATCAATTGGTCAGCAAAGATAACAGTATCTTTCAGACCTAGTTGACGGTAACAAGTGTTCAATAGCTTAGAGATCTGCTTCTTACCCATGTTCTGGTTAACCAGATCATAAGATAAGCCTTTAGGCAGGATCAATGACAGTAAAGCACGACCAACCGTAGTATCTACGATACGACGATTCTTAACTTTTTCGCCTGCTTCGTTAATTGTGGTTTCGGTAATACGAACCTTAACGCGAGCATGCAATTCGGCAGCACCAGTACGGTAAGCTTTTTCAGCTTCCGCAACTGATTCAAATGCCATGCCTTCACCCTTGCCGTTAATACGCTCACGACTCGTGTAGTAAAGACCCAATACAACGTCCTGAGATGGTGTAATCACCGGCTCGCCGTTTGCAGGCGAAAGGATGTTGTTGGTAGACATCATTAATGAACGTGCTTCTAGCTGAGCTTCCAGCGTTAGCGGCACGTGAACAGCCATTTGGTCACCATCGAAGTCGGCGTTGTATGCCGCACAAACCAATGGGTGAAGCTGAATCGCTTTACCTTCGATTAGTACTGGCTCAAATGCCTGGATACCTAGTCTGTGCAGTGTTGGCGCACGGTTAAGCATCACTGGGTGTTCACGAATAACATCGTCAAGAACATCCCATACTTCTGGTACTTCACGCTCAACCATCTTCTTAGCAGCTTTAATAGTTGTAGCTAAGCCACGACCTTCTAGCTTGCCATAGATGAATGGCTTAAATAGCTCAAGTGCCATCTTCTTAGGAAGACCACACTGATGTAAGCGAAGAGTTGGACCTACGGTAATAACCGAACGACCAGAGTAATCAACACGCTTACCTAGCAAGTTCTGACGGAAACGACCTTGCTTACCTTTGATCATATCGGCCAAAGATTTAAGCGGACGCTTGTTAGAACCCGTAATAGCACGACCACGACGACCGTTATCCAATAGCGCATCGACAGATTCTTGCAACATACGCTTTTCGTTACGTACGATGATATCTGGAGCAGCTAGGTCTAACAGACGCTTTAGACGGTTGTTACGGTTGATTACACGACGGTAAAGGTCGTTCAAATCAGACGTAGCAAAACGTCCGCCATCTAGTGGTACTAGAGGACGTAGATCAGGTGGCAGAACCGGCAGCACTTTAAGGATCATCCACTCAGGCTTGTTGCCTGATTGGAAAAATGCCTCAATAAGCTTAAGACGCTTAGTGATCTTCTTACGACGAGTCTCAGAATTGATAGATGGCAATTCTTCGCGCATCATTTCAATTTCTTTCTCAAGCTCGATAGCACGTAGCAATTCTAGAACTGCTTCAGCACCCATCTTAGCTTCGAATTCATCACCGTACTCTTCCAATGCATCCAGATAGTTTTCTTCTGTCAGCATTTGACCGCGCTCAAGACTGGTCATGCCAGGCTCGATTACGACGAAAGATTCGAAGTAAAGAACACGTTCGATATCACGAAGAGTCATGTCTAGCATCAAACCGATACGAGACGGCAGTGACTTCAAGAACCAGATATGTGCTACTGGGCTTGCAAGATCAATGTGACCCATACGCTCACGACGTACTTTAGTCTGTGTAACTTCAACGCCACACTTTTCACAGATCACACCACGGTGCTTAAGACGCTTATACTTACCGCATAAACATTCGTAATCTTTTACTGGACCAAAAATACGCGCACAGAACAGACCTTCACGTTCAGGTTTGAATGTACGGTAGTTAATGGTTTCTGGCTTCTTAACTTCACCAAAAGACCAAGAGCGGATCAAGTCAGGCGACGCTAGGCCAATCTTGATACCTTCAAATTCTTCAGTCTTGCTTTGCTGTTTCAGAAACTTTAATAAGTCTTTCACGTTTCTCTCCTGAAGGAGTTAAACCGGGTGCCCTGCACAATGCAGAGCACCAATTTCTTTGCCAATAGAGGCAGTAACCAAGTGTTACTTTTGATCCAACTCGATATTAATACCGAGTGAACGGATCTCTTTCAACAATACGTTGAAAGATTCAGGCATACCTGGTTGCATCTGATGGTTACCGTCAACGATGTTCTTATACATCTGAGTACGACCGTTCACATCATCCGACTTAACGGTTAGCATTTCCTGAAGGGTATATGCTGCACCGTAAGCTTCAAGTGCCCATACTTCCATCTCACCGAAACGCTGACCACCGAACTGTGCTTTACCACCCAATGGTTGCTGAGTAACAAGACTGTACGAACCGGTAGAACGGGCGTGCATCTTATCGTCAACCAAGTGGTTAAGCTTGAGCATGTACATGTAACCAACGGTTACTTGACGCTCAAATTCGTTACCAGTACGACCATCACACAGCGTTAGCTGTCCTGAAGTCGGTAGGCCTGCAAGAGCAAGCATCTGCTTGATCTCTTTCTCTTTGGCACCATCAAACGCAGGTGTAGCTGTTGGTACACCGCCTTTAAGGTTTTTAGCAAGACGCAGGACTTCATCATCAGTGAATGAATCGATATCGACGCGCTGTTGCACTTCGTCACCTAACTCATAAACTTCTTTGATGTAGCCGCGAAGTTCTGCCAATTCGCGCTGCTCTTCAAGCATCTCAGTAATACGATTACCGATACCTTTCGCTGCAGCACCCATATGAACTTCAAGTACCTGACCGATGTTCATACGTGACGGTACACCTAGTGGGTTCAATACGATATCCACTGGGTTACCTTTTTCATCATAAGGCATGTCTTCAACAGGACAAATCTTAGAGATTACACCCTTGTTACCATGACGACCCGCCATCTTATCACCAGGCTGGATAGTACGTTTAACTGCAAGGTAAACCTTAACAATCTTCAGTACGCCAGGTGCTAAATCATCACCTTGAGTGATCTTACGACGCTTAACTTCGAACTTCTTATCGAAATCGGCTTTTAGCTCTTCCGCTTGCTCAGCTAATTGCTCTAGCTCAGTTTGCTTACCTTCATCATCGATGGTTTGAACCAACAATTGTGAACGTGGAATAGCATCAAGTTGGGCTTCATCGAAACCAGCACCTAGTAATAGGTTGCGAGCACGACCAAGAACACCATCTTCAAGAATTTGGAACTCTTCAGTCAAATCCTTCTTCGCCTGAGCGATATGCATCTCTTCGATTTCAACAGCACGCTTATCTTTATCAACGCCGTCACGAGTAAATACTTGTACGTCGATGATAGTACCTTTAACAGAGTTAGGTACACGTAGTGAGCTATCTTTAACGTCAGATGCTTTTTCGCCGAAGATTGCACGGAGAAGCTTTTCCTCTGGAGTAAGCTGTGTTTCACCCTTAGGTGTCACTTTACCTACTAGGATGTCGCCACCCTTAACTTCTGCACCGATATAAACGATACCTGATTCATCTAGCTTAGAAAGCGCAGACTCACCAACGTTTGGAATATCAGCAGTGATCTCTTCGCTACCCAACTTAGTATCACGAGCGATACAAGAAAGCTCCTGAATGTGGATAGTCGTGAAGCGGTCTTCCTGAGCTACACGCTCAGAAATAAGGATTGAATCCTCAAAGTTGTAACCGTTCCAAGGCATGAACGCGATACGCATGTTCTGACCAAGAGCCAAATCACCTAAATCGGTAGATGGGCCATCGGCTAGTACGTCACCACGGACAACTGGATCGCCAACACTACAACAAGGACGCTGGTTAATACATGTGTTCTGGTTAGAACGTGTGTATTTAGTCAAGTTGTAAATATCGATACCAGCTTCGCCTGGAGTCAACTCAGCTTCGTCAACTTTTACTACGATGCGGCTTGCGTCAACATAGTCAACGTAACCACCACGCTTCGCAGCAACAACAACACCTGAGTCAACAGCAAGAGTACGCTCAATACCAGTACCAACTAGTGGCTTATCAGCCCTAAGTGTAGGTACGGCTTGACGTTGCATGTTTGCACCCATCAATGCACGGTTAGCATCATCGTGTTCTAGGAACGGAATTAGCGATGCCGCTACAGAAATAATCTGTTGTGGCGAAACGTCCATGTATTGGATGTCTGCTGCGCCCATAAAGGTAGAATCACCTTTATGACGACAAGCAATAAGCTCATCCATCATGCGACCGTTTTCGTCTAACTCAACGATAGCCTGTGCAATAACATAGCGACCTTCTTCGATTGCTGAAAGGTAATCGACCTCATCAGTAACCACACCATCAATAACCTTACGGTAAGGTGTTTCAAGGAAACCATAGTTGTTAGTACGAGCAAAGGTTGACAACGAGTTGATCAAACCAATGTTTGGACCTTCAGGAGTTTCGATTGGACATAGACGACCGTAGTGCGTCGGGTGTACATCTCGAACCTCAAAACCAGCACGTTCACGAGTCAAACCACCAGGGCCAAGCGCAGAAATACGACGCTTATGCGTCACTTCTGATAGCGGGTTGTTTTGATCCATGAATTGCGAAAGCTGTGAAGAGCCAAAGAATTCTTTAACTGCAGCAGAAATTGGCTTAGCGTTGATCAAGTCCTGAGGCATTAGCTCATTCAGATCACCTAGGCTTAAACGCTCACGTACGGCACGTTCTACACGAACTAGACCAACACGGAACTGGTTTTCAGCCATTTCACCAACACTACGGATACGACGGTTACCAAGGTGATCGATATCATCAACTTCGTCCAAACCATTACGGATGGCGATGATGTTCTTCATCACGGCAACGATATCTTCTTTAGAAAGGATACCCGTACCTTCGTCGTCATCAATACTTAGACGACGGTTGAACTTCATACGACCAACTTTAGAGAGATCGTAGCGTTCTTCGCTGAAGAAAAGGTTATTAAATAACGCTTCTGCAGCATCTTTGGTTGGTGGCTCGCCTGGACGCATCATACGGTAGATTTCAACAAGCGCTTCTAAGCGGTTAGTTGTAGAATCAATACGTAGAGTGTCAGAAATGTAAGCGCCGTTATCAAGTTCGTTGATATACAGAGTGCTTACTTCTTTGATGCCTGCCAATGAAAGCTTCGCAAGATCTTCTAGGCCGATTTCTGCGTTAGCAGAAACCAATACTTCACCGGTATCTGGATCAATGTAATCTTGACCAGAAATCTTGCCTGCAATGTACTCAACTGGTACTTCAAGCTCAGTGGTATTAGTCTTTTCAAGCTGACGAATATGACGCGCAGTGATACGACGTCCTTTCTCAACAAGAACAGTGCCATCAATATCTTTAATATCGTAACTTGCAGTTTCGCCACGTAGACGATCAGCAACGAGATCCATTACTAATGAATCTTGCTTGATCTTAAAGTTTACGCGATCGAAGAACAGGTCAAGAATATCTTGAGTCGAATAATCTAATGCGCGAAGAATGATCGATGCAGCCAGCTTACGACGGCGGTCAATACGAACAAACAATGCATCTTTAGGATCGAATTCAAAGTCTAACCAAGAACCACGGTAAGGAATAATACGTGCGTTATACAGCACCTTACCTGAAGAGTGGGTTTTACCACGGTCATGATCGAAGAATACGCCCGGGCTACGGTGTAGCTGAGATACGATAACACGCTCAGTACCATTAATTACAAAGGTACCGTTGTCAGTCATAAGAGGGATATCCCCCATATAAACTTCTTGTTCTTTAATGTCTTTTACAGTGCCAGGTGCTGCTTCACGGTCATAAAGAACCATACGCAATTTAACGCGTAGTGGTGCAGAATATGTAATACCGCGGATTTGACACTCTTTCACATCAAAAACTGGCTCGCCTAGTTTGTAGCTGACATATTGCAGCTCCGAATTACCAGAAAAGCTCTTGATGGGAAAAACGCTACGGAAAGCGGCTTCAAAACCACGCTCACCTGTAGGATCTTGATCGGTGAACTTCTTAAAAGAGTCCAACTGGATTGACAATAGGTAAGGGATGTCCAAAACTCGTGGACGTTTACCGAAGTCTTTGCGAATACGCTTCTTTTCAGAATAGGAGTAAACCATGGGTTTCCTCTGATTGCGAGATGTGACCAAGACTGAAACAATCATCATGATTGAAACAGCGCGTTTGCCCATCACCGTTGATAGCAAGAACCCAACCAGTAATCTCTGTTAGGAACTGCAAAATCTGGCGACAAACGGTGAAAAAAAAATCGCCTACGCTTACAGCGCAAAAAAGGCCGACGGTTAAAAAACCGCCAGCCTCCGCCCGATTACTCGGGTGGTAGTAAGTTAAAGTATAACTTACTTGATCTCTACTGCAGCACCAGCTGCTTCAAGATCAGTTTTTAGTGCTTCAGCTTCTTCTTTAGTGATAGCTTCTTTAACTGCTACTGGAGCAGATTCAGCCATACCTTTAGCTTCTTTCAGGCCAAGACCTGTAGCAGCGCGAAGTGCTTTAATAGTTGCAACTTTGTTGTCGCCGTGTGAAGTAAGAATTACGTCGAATTCTGTTTGCTCTTCAGCAGCGCCAGCGTCGCCGCCACCTGAAACAACTGCAGCTGCAGCAGATACGCCGAACTTCTCTTCCATTGCTTCGATTAGTTCAACAACTTCCATTACAGACATTTCTGCAAGGGCTTCTAAGATTTGGTCTTTAGTGATAGACATAACAAAAAATTCCTAATTGTACTGAATTCAATTTAATTAAGCGGCTAATAAAATTATTAAGCAGCTTCTTTCTGATCGCGTAGAGCGGCCAATGTACGAACCAACTTGCCAGCAGATGCTTCTTTTAGAGTCATCATGAACTGTGCTAGTGCTTCTTCGTATGTTGGTAGTTTTGCTAAACGATCAATATTATCTGCAGGGATTAATTCCCCTTCAAAGGCTGCTGCTTTGATTTCAAACTTCTCTTGTGACTTCGCGAAATCTTTAAGAAGACGCGCTGCTGCACCTGGGTGCTCATTAGAGAATGCAATCAAAGTAGGACCAGTGAACGTATCGCTTAGGCACTCAAAATCAGTACCAGCTACAGCGCGTTTTACTAGTGTATTACGTACAACTTTAACGTATACACCAGCTTCACGAGCTGCTTTACGAAGACCGGTCATATCACCTACAGTTACACCGCGTGAATCGGCAACAACTGCAGATAAAGCACCTTTGGCAGCTTCGGCGACTTCAGCAACAATCGCTTTTTTGTCTTCGAGTCCTAATGCCATTGGCTTTACTCCTGGATTCTATCTAGGGAAATTCCCTAGCAATTACCATGCTAAACATCTAATGATGTTTAGCGACTTACGGCGCGAAAAGATCCAGCAGAATAAAATCTATCTGGGGTCCGACACCGTCTACGTAGGAAATTAAGATGGTTACTTGAACCAACACCTACGGTCTTGGACGGAGGCCAATCATTAACCTAAAAGATTAAATCATAACCTCAACCCTACAAAGTGCGCGCATTATAGACTAATGCGCGAGCTTTGTAAATTTACTTACCGTCGTCCAGAGTACTCTGGTCAACTGCAACACCTGCACCCATAGTGGTAGAGATGCTTACTTTCTTAAGGAAAACACCTTTAGCAGCAGCTGGCTTGGCTTTTTTAAGAGCAACAAGTAGAGCTTCTAAGTTTTCTTTAAGTTGAGCTGTTTCAAAATCCACTTTACCGATAGTAGTGTGGATGATGCCGTTCTTGTCGTTACGGTAACGAACTTGACCAGCTTTAGCGTTCTTAACTGCTTCAGCAACGTTTGGCGTTACTGTACCAGTTTTAGGGTTAGGCATTAGACCACGTGGGCCTAAGATTTGACCTAACTGACCAACAACGCGCATAGCATCTGGAGATGCGATAACTACGTCAAAGTTCATTTCGCCAGCTTTAACTTGTGCAGCAAGCTCGTCCATACCGACTAGCTCAGCACCAGCTGCAGTAGCAGCTTCAGCGTTAGCGCCTTGAGTGAATACAGCTACACGTACTTCACGACCAGTACCGTGTGGTAGCACTGTTGCGCCACGAACGTTTTGGTCAGATTTACGTGGATCAACACCAAGGTTTACAGCAACGTCAACACTTTCAACGAACTTAGCTGTTGCTAGTTCTTTTAGTAGTGCTACGGCTTCATTGATGTCGTAGTTCTTAGTCACTTCAACTTTTTCGCGGATCAAACGAGCGCGTTTAGTTAGCTTTGCCATTATATTAGTCCTCTACTACCAAACCCATTGAACGCGCAGTACCTTCAATAGAGCGCATCATAGCGTCCATATCAGCACCAGTCATATCAGCGGCTTTAGTCTCAGCAATTTCCTGGACAGCGCTACGCTTGATAGTTCCCACTTTGTCAGTGTTAGGACGGCCAGAACCAGACTTCAGACCAGCTGCTTTTAGCAGTAGGAAAGATGCAGGTGGCGTCTTAGTTTCAAAAGTGAAAGAGCGATCAGTGTAAACAGTGATAACTACAGGAATTGGCATACCTTTGTCGAACTTTTCAGTACGAGCGTTGAATGCTTTACAGAATTCCATGATGTTAACACCTTTCTGACCCAATGCAGGGCCAACTGGTGGCGACGGGTTTGCAGCACCGGCTGCTACTTGTAGTTTGATGTAACCATCAACTTTCTTTGCCATGAGACATTTCCTCAAGTTTGGGTTCAAACGCCATCAACACTATGCTGAAAAGCTCCCCGAAAAATATGGGTGCGAATTATATATAAATTCGCACCCATTTCCAATCAGTATTTGCGCTTTATTTAATCAGCTTTTTTCAATCTGACTAAAATCAAGTTCTACTGGTGTTGAGCGACCGAAGATCATGACAGAAACCTTAACGCGGTTTTTCTCATAATCAACTTCTTCAACAGTACCGTTAAAGTCAGCAAAAGGTCCGTCAGTAACACGAACAACTTCGCCTGGCTCAAACATAACGCGATGCGTTGGAGACTCAGTAGTGTCTTGTAGACGCTGAAGAATAGCATCAGCTTCTTTATCTGAAATAGGGGCTGGACGATCTGATGTGCCACCAATGAAACCCATCACACGAGGGATGCTTTTCACTAAATGCCAGCTCTCGTCATTCATCTCCATCTGGACTAATACATAGCCAGGGAAGAATTTGCGTTCGCTCTTACGACGTTGGCCCGCACGCATTTCAACAACTTCCTCAGTAGGTACTAAAACCTCACCGAAGTAATCTTCCATGCTGTGCATTTTGATATGTTCATTCAAAGATTTACAAACGCGGCCTTCATAGCCTGAAAACGCTTGTACTACATACCATCTTTTTTTAGCTTCAGTTGCTTCAGTCATTCGAGATGCCTATACGCCTGTAATAAAATTAACAATTCTAAGCAATACTGCGTCCATACCCCATAGGATTAATCCTAAAACGGCTGTTGCAGCTAATACAATAAAAGTTGTATTAAGTGCTTCTTGACGCGTAGGCCATACCACTTTACGAACTTCAATCTGTGCTTCACGAGCAAACGTTAACGCTTGCTTGCCTTTTTCTGTTTGCGACGCAATAAGACCAGCAATAGCAAAGGCGATTACAACACCGAAAGCGCGCGCAACAACACTTGCTTCAGCGAAATAATGATTGCCAATAATAGCGGCAGCCAAGAAGATTACGACTAGGCCCCACTTTACGATATCCAGAGAGTTACCCTGGCTTTCAGTATTTGTTGTCATCGGTTAATTCCGTTACTCACTACGTTCTGAGATTATAAATACTACAAAAATAGCATTTTGCTCAGTAAAAAATCAGCCAGACTCAAGTCTAAACTGACGACTGCTCAACACACTCACTAAAAAAGTATATCCAGCGAGTCAAAAATCGGCCATAGATTGTATTCTTATTCCGCGTAATTGGCAAGAATACAAAGCTAAGCTTAGTGAACAAAATCAGTATTAGCTTTCGATTAAAATCAAAAAAGGCAGCCTAAGCTGCCTTTTTCAGTATTGCGTTAAGATTAGTCGCTATTAAGCAACGATCTCTGCAACAACACCAGCACCAACTGTACGTCCACCTTCACGGATTGCGAAGCGTAAACCTTCGTCCATCGCGATTGGGCAGATTAGTGTTACTGTCATAGCAACGTTGTCACCAGGCATTACCATCTCTACGCCTTCTGGCAATTCGATAGTACCGGTTACGTCAGTTGTACGGAAGTAGAACTGTGGACGGTAGCCTTTGAAGAATGGAGTATGACGTCCACCTTCTTCTTTAGACAGAACGTAGATTTCTGACTTGAAAGTTGTATGTGGAGTGATTGAACCAGGAGCAGCAAGAACCTGACCACGCTCAACATCTTCACGCTTAGTACCACGTAGAAGAACACCACAGTTCTCGCCAGCACGACCTTCGTCAAGAAGCTTACGGAACATTTCAACACCAGTACAAGTAGTCTTAGTTGTATCTTTGATACCAACGATTTCTACTTCTTCACCAACTTTGATGATACCGCGCTCTACACGACCAGTTACAACTGTACCACGGCCTGAGATTGAGAATACATCTTCAATTGGAAGAATGAACGCACCATCGATAGCACGCTCTGGCTCTGGAATGTAAGTATCTAGAGCTTCAGCAAGCTCAAGGATCTTAGCTTCCCACTCTGGCTCGCCTTCAAGGGCTTTAAGCGCAGAACCTTGGATAACTGGTAAGTCATCACCTGGGAAGTCATATTCAGAAAGAAGTTCACGAACTTCCATTTCTACAAGCTCAAGAAGCTCTTCGTCATCTACCATGTCACACTTGTTCATGAATACGATGATGAATGGTACGCCAACCTGACGTGAAAGCAGGATGTGCTCACGTGTTTGTGGCATTGGACCATCTGTAGAAGCAACTACTAGAATCGCGCCATCCATTTGAGCAGCACCAGTAATCATGTTTTTAACATAATCGGCGTGACCAGGACAATCTACGTGTGCGTAGTGACGTGCAGGTGTGTCATATTCGATGTGAGAGGTATTAATTGTAATACCACGCTCGCGCTCTTCAGGAGCGTTATCGATTTGTGCGAAATCTTTAACTTCACCACCGTATGTTTTAGTCAAAACAGCAGAGATAGCAGCAGTTAGCGTTGTTTTACCATGGTCGACGTGTCCAATGGTACCAACGTTAACATGCGGTTTACTACGTTCAAATTTTTCTTTAGCCATGGTATTGCCCCAATCCAAAGTACTGGTGATGAAACTGCATATAGCAAAAAATCCGATACATAAATGTCATCGAATCAGTTAGTAAGATAGTTGAGGTATATAAGAAGCAGGAGGCGTGCTGACAGGTAGTCTTAAACTGGAAAAAGCACTCGTTATCGAGTGCTTTCTACTGATTAAGTATTATCAGCAAGAATTTGGAGCGGATGGCGGGAATCGAACCCGCGTTATCAGCTTGGAAGGCTGGAGTAATACCATTATACGACATCCGCGCAACCTACTTCAGGTTACCTAACTACCTAGAAAATGGTGGAGGGAGAAGGATTCGAACCTTCGAAGGCTGAGCCGTCAGATTTACAATCTGATCCCTTTGGCCACTCGGGAACCCCTCCAGGGAAATGGTGCCGGCACCAAGAGTCGAACTCGGGACCTACTGATTACAAGTCAGTTGCTCTACCAACTGAGCTATGCCGGCGTGTCATTTCGGTAGCGGATATTATGGAAATGTGAGCACAAGTGCAATAGGAAAATCGTTTTTTTTATAAAAAAAAGCTCAAACGGCGTTTTTTTATGCTCACTTTAGCCATAACGGATACTTTTACAGCGATTAATCTCAATTACCTAGCATTGTCTGTTCGTCTAATCCCGTAGCGGTTGTCGATAATAAATTCATAGTGTAATGTGCCCTCCTCAATGGAGAACTTCGCAATGACGCAAACCAATCAAATTCATAATGCACTCTACTTACCTTTTCAGCGCGAGCAATGGGCTGAATTAAGAGAATCTGTGCCATTAACACTCAGTGAAAATGATCTGGCTGACCTGCGCGGTATAAACGAAAAAATATCATTATCCGAAGTTACCGATATTTATTTACCTTTAAGCCGGCTTTTGAACCTAAATGTAGGCGCAAAACAGAAGCGCGGGTTAGCACTCAATGAATTCCTTGGCCGCGTTCCCCCCAAAAGACCTTATATTATCAGTATTGCAGGTAGTGTGGCGGTAGGTAAAAGTACTACCGCACGTATCTTGCAAGCATTATTGAGTCATTGGCCAGAGCATCCTAAAGTAGATCTGATTACCACAGATGGATTCTTACACCCACTTGCAGAGCTTAAACGTCGTGGGTTAATGCAACGTAAGGGCTTCCCTGAAAGCTATGATATGAAAGGCTTAGTTGACTTTATTTCTGCGATAAAAGCGGGAGAAGCTGCGGTGAGCGCACCAATATACTCACACATTACCTATGACCGGGTGCCCGACCAATATCAGTGGATCCGTCAACCTGATATCCTCATCATCGAGGGCTTAAACGTACTGCAAACAGGACAAGACTCAGCGGTCGATACTAAGCGACCATTTGTATCTGATTTTGTGGATTTTAGTATCTATGTCGACGCAGAAGAAGAGTTATTGAAAAAGTGGTACATCGAGCGTTTTTTACAATTTAGAACCGGCGCGTTTAGCGAAGAAAGTTCCTACTTCCATCATTACTCTCAGCTAACAGATAATGAAGCTACTGGCATTGCATCAAAAATCTGGGACAGCATCAATGGGCCAAACTTAACCCTAAATATCCAACCAACCCGAGAACGTGCCCACCTTATCTTGCAAAAAGGACAAGATCACCTCATGGATCAAGTCCTTCTAAGAAAGTGATATAGATTAATCAGCCTTACGTAGGCTGATCTCACCGCCAATAAAACTTTTTATACCATCGGCAGTTTCTAACACCACAGCTCCTTGCTTATCAATACCTCTGCAAATGCCATGAACCTCATCGGTTCCAATGAGCAATTTAATCTGTTGACCAATAAACAGATCTGCAGCCTCCCAACGCTGTTGAAAAGGTGAAAGTCCCTCATTCTGGAACACGCACAAATCTTGTTGTAGCTGGCGCTGCAATAGCGCTAATAATTCAGTCTTACTTGGCATCTTTGTCAGCGATGTCATATCACTCCATGGCTGATCGATTGATTTACCATGCTGCTCACTCATCGCCATGTTTAGGCCGACGCCAATTACAAGGTTGCACTCACTATCGGTTTGCCCTGTCATTTCGATCAGCACACCCGCTAGCTTCTTACCACCCAAGTAGATATCATTTGGCCACTTAACACCCACATCTGCGACTTCTAGCTCTTCAAGTACCGAAACTATTGAGCACGCTACGACTAAACTTAACCCCATAGCTTGCGCCATGCCTTGCGGGAACTGCCAGTACATAGAAAAATACAGGTGACATCCATAAGGCGACACCCAAGTGCGCCCTCTTCTACCACGCCCTGCGGATTGGTATTCGGCAACACAAATATCACCGGAATCGAGCTCTTCGGCATGCTTCAATATAAAAGCATTAGTACTCGGGATCTCATCAAAATAGAAGCAACGTTGACTGATTGCACTTTTCAAAGTACTTTCATCAACTAAAGACAGTGGATTGCTCAGCTTATAGCCTTTTCCTTTTACGCAGTAAATATCTACACCATAATCTTCTAGAGCAGAGATATGATTAGCGATTGCGGTTCTCGACACACCGAGTTTCTCAGCTAAGGCTTCACCAGATACAAAGTGCCCACTCGATAACTCTCCTAATATCCCTCGCTTACGACTCCACTGTTCTGCCATGCTATAAGCTCCTTTCTCCGGTTGCTGCTATCATTCTAGGCTCAGGTTGTAATCTAATACCAAATTGCTTATCAATACAATCAACAACATGTCGCGCCAAGTTCAAAACATCTTCGCTGGTAGCGCTGTTTTTGTTAATTAGCACAAGTGCTTGGTCAGCGTGCACAGCGGCTCCTCCGACTTGGAAGCCCTTTAGGCCTGCAGCTTCAATAAGCCAGCCCGCTGCGACTTTAGTTTTGCCCGCGTCTTGAGGGTAACCAACTATATTCGGAAATTTGGTGGTTAGCGAAAGATATAGTTCATTTGATATAACAGGGTTTTTAAAAAAGCTGCCAGCATTGCCAACTTTTGCCGGATCAGGGAGTTTACTCATTCTGGTGGCACAGATGCATTCAAAAACATCCTTTGGAGTCACGGCAGGATCTTTTAGCGCCCTAAGCGGTCCATAATCCAGTTTAGGTTGCCAAATTTTGGGTACTTTAAAGCCTACTTTTGTTATAAGCGCTCTACCTAGCAATTGCTGTTTAAAAATAGATTCTCTGTAGCTAAAGTTACACTCATTGGCACTTAAGCGAATGTGCTTACCAGTCGACAAGTCACAATATTCAACCCATTCACAGATGTCCTTTATCTCGACACCATATGCGCCGATATTTTGAATCGGAGCAGCACCAACCTTACCAGGAATAAGTGCAAGATTTTCAAAGCCTGCAATTCCCTGTGACAGGCAAAAGCATACAAGCTCATGCCAATCCTCACCGGCCTCCACAGAAAGAAGGTGATAACTCTCAGTCGAGGACACTTCGATCCCTTTAGTTTCAACCACAACAACAGTACCCGCGAAGTCATCACATAAAATAATGTTGCTACCACCACCAAGGATCAGCATCGGCTGATTAGAGGCATATAACTCTATGCAAATAGAGCACAGCTCTTCGGTAGTTTTAGCATTCATCAATGCGCGACACTTATGTTCGAGCCCAAATGTATTATGCGATTTCAATGAAAAGTTGTCGGTCACAGAGGCAATCTTATAGATCAGAGATAATGCTGCATTGTAGCGCAAACAGGAAAATCTCAGTAGCCCTCTCTATTGATTTAGACATGCTCACTCCACAGGATTAAAACGAGTAGCAAAGAATTAGAGATAACCCATGCCTAACCATATGCCAATTAGCAGAACGATCCGTTTTGCAATACTGATTATTTACGTCTTTCAGAAAGGTATAGTTAACGATTTGAACTCAGATAATTCAAACTGAGCCCTAGCAAAAACATGTTCGAGAAAATAGCTGCAATAAAAACTAAAATTGATTAAAAGCAATAGACTAGCCCAGATCAAAGCTATCAACAACATTGAAAAATAGTATCTACATATTGCTGTTTCAGCTCATGAAAGATTGAACCTAAATGGAGTGAATAGAAGGGAGATAGAGTTCGGTTAAAGCAACAACAAAACTTTCTATGTTTGTTTTGCTGAATTAAAAATATTCCAAACTCATAAGCAAGCTAACTAAACCGATTACTTTTCCTTCCACAACAAAAAAAGCCTCTACGCGCTTTCAACTAAAAGCAAGGAGGCTTCCATGTTTGTGCTTTTTAATCCTAGTAGAGTCAGCCTAATACACTTAGCGACTGACAATCAAAGCTATTGAGCGCTTAGCTTTTTATTTCTCACAACGAAAAAAGCCTCTACGCGCTTTCAACTAAAAGCAGAGAGGCTTTCATGTTTATGCTTTCGGATCCTAGCAGAGTCAGCCTAATAACCCACTGCGACTGACAATCAAAGCGATTGAGCACTTAGCTTTTTATTTATCACAACGCAAAAAGCCTCTACGCGCTTTCAACTAAAAGCAGGGAGGCTTTCATGTTTGTGCTTCCGGCTCCTAGTAGATTCAGCCTAATACACTTAGCGACTGACAATCAAAGCGATTAAGTATTTAGCTTTTTATTTCTCACAACGCAAAAAGCCTCTACACGCTTTCAACTAAAAGCAGAGAGGCTTTCATGTTTGTGCTTTCTAATCCAAGTAGATTCAGCCTAATACACTTAGCGACGGACAATCAAAGCAATTGAGCACTTAGCTTTTTATTTATCACAACGAAAAAAGCCTCTACATTACTGTAGAGGCTTTCGTCTTTATGTTGGCGGAACGGACGAGACTCGAACTCGCGACCCCCGGCGTGACAGGCCGGTATTCTAACCAACTGAACTACCGCTCCTTTAGCAAATTGCCGAAGCATTTCACTAAATTCTTTTAAGTCACTAGCTTGTCAGGGCTAGGAGACTCGCTTTTCTCTTTAATAGGAGATAAAGCTAATTAGGCGCCTGGAAATGACCTACTCTCACATGGGGAAACCCCACACTACCATCGGCGATACTGTGTTTCACTTCTGAGTTCGGAATGGGATCAGGTGGGACCACAGCTCTATGGTTTCCAGACAAA
>NZ_BPEW01000040.1 GCF_019654975.1 Shewanella sp. c952 | reverse complement strand
AATCTTTACTTTATAAAAAAAAAGCCTAAACTCCGCTTCCCAATATTTAGCATCAAATATGCAAAAGCATATACATTCAGGAGTACAAGGTGGATAAATCTGCCTTTTTAACCGTAAAAAACAGCACCTTCACCCCAGTGACAGGACTAGCCTTTTTTGCAATCGCTTCCGGCTTCCTCATGAGCCTTATACCGTTGTCTCTAACCTCATTTAACATGGACAGTTCACTGACAGCTTGGTTAGCCAGTATTTTCTACCTAGGCATACTCGTGGGCACAATGGGGGTGCAGTCTGTTATCACAAAGAGCAGTCATCGCTTGGCACTTATCCTGTTCCTATCTTTATTGATAGCAACCATTCTATTGATGCTCATGTTTCCAGTTGCGTGGGTATGGCTAACGGCACGATTCATTGCCGGCATAGCTGTAGCTGGTGTATTTGTCGTGGTGGAGTCTTGGTTACTCATGGCCGATAGCGCTAAGCAAAGAGCCAAGCGATTAGGTTTATATATGATGTCGCTTTATGGCGGTAGCGCTTTAGGTCAGCTTGCTATTGGTCCTATTGGCATTAGCGGCTTAACCCCATTTTTTTGTGTCATAGGGCTGTTGCTCATTGCCATACTGCCGCCACTGCTGGTTAAAAAGGGTCAACCTTTGCAGTTGCAGCATCAAAAAATAGGACTAAAAGAAGCACGTAAAATAAGCACGCCGGCCATTATAGGTTGCCTAGTCTCAGGTATGTTGCTCGGGCCTATATATGGCTTGATGCCAAGCTACATTAATACCCAGCTTGCCAGTACCGATAAAACAGCATTTCTAATGGCAGTGATTATTATTGGCGGTATGCTCATTCAACCATTAGTGAGCTTTTTATCGATAAGAGTCAGTAAAAGCTTACTGATGGCGCTGTTTTGTCTACTTGGAACCATAGGTATTGTGGGAGTGTTAGACGGCAAATCAATGCAAATAATCAGCGTGAGCTACTTTATTCTGGGTGCAAGTTGCTTTGCCTTGTACCCCATTGCAATCACGCTTGCTTGTGAAGCCATAGGGGCAGAAAAGATAGTCGCAGCGACTGAGTTAATGCTGCTCAGTTACAGTGTCGGCTCCGTTTTTGGTCCTATCATTGCCGAGCACAGCAACCGTTCTGCGCATTCGCTGATTTTGTATTTAGGTTTTGTGTTGACCACAACGTCTATTTATATGCTGTTAAAAAGTTTACACAAAACCCATAGCGGCCAAACTCCCGCTATCGGCTAATCCACCTTTTAAAACACACAAGGATAAGAACATTAGCTTTAATGTTCTTATCATCTAACCATCACAGCTCAAGCATAGTCTAGCCTCAAGTAAGCTCCCGCCCCCCAAACCCTAGCGCCTAACATCTGCAATAAAACAAATCGAAAGTCATATCAAGCAGCTGATAAGTAATAACTTAATTAAAAAGAAGATTTCCGAAAGGTTACCAGTAGCGATCTCACCTAACCTCTACTTCGAGTGTAAATGAGTAACCCGGTTAACAACGGATGTTAATTGACGACAAGGAGTCACTGTCATGCAAGTACAGCAAACACCTCTACAGCAAACAACGTCTAAGCATTACTTGAAAAAACAACTAACCCTGTTTATTTCAGCGGCGACAGCTATGGCCAGTGCATACGCTGCAACGGCTGACGTAACAGCTAGACACCGCGATAAAGTTGGCCAAGTAGATATTACTGCGGAGCGAAAAAAACTACACGTAGACACTCAATAACCCTGTAGCAATGGGGTAAACCCAGCTAATTTATGCAGCGCACCAAAAGGAAATACATGATGAGTATTAAACAATTTCTCGGGATGAGAACGCAGCAAGAACTGCTAACCAGCCACGACATCGTGCATCCCAAAAGGATTATGAATAAAAACCTCTGGACCATTGAGGCTCTGCGAGAGCATTTACAATGGGCCGTCGACGTCGAACTCTATACCATTCCATTTTATATGTCGGCAATGTACTCCGTCATCGACCAAGCGTCTGAGGCCAGACGCTTAGTGCGCTCAGTGGTCAATCAAGAAATGCTGCATATGCAGTGTGCAGCCAATATCGCTAACGCCTACGGTGTTGATCTGCACATTACCGCCCCCCACTATGGCAAAGAGGTGCCCCATCTAGACTTTGCCGAAAATCCCAATCAACCCACAAAAGTCTTCAGCCCTTATAGCACTCAAATAGGGCCAATGGATGTCGAACGTATCAACACTATGTGTATTATCGAATGCCCTGGCGAACTAAGCCCTGCAACCTTAAACCCTAGCAGCGATGAGTACGGCTCAATTGGTGAGATCTACAATGCAATCCGCGAAGGTGCTGCGATGCTCAGCGAATGTATCAGCGCCAATGTTAACCAAGTGGCTCATTTCCAGTCGACCTACCCACAAATTAGCTCACTAACGGTAAGCAAAGACGGCTGCGAAGGACTCACGCAAGTGAATGGGTTAATCGATTTAATTGTCGACCAAGGGGAAGGCGCAGCTTGGCCCGATGAGAAAATCAATCGAGACGTCCCCATTGAGCAACGTTTTGAAGACTACCAACAAGAGCAGCTATCACCTGAGTACCAAAACCATATTGACGACATTCAGCCCTATTGGGATCACTTCCAAAAGTTTACTTACCTGCGCAAGCAAACACTGCCAGCAACCTTTCCGTTAAATTTTGGCAGCCCTAGAGGACTTCAAAACCAGCAGATCCTCGTTAGCCATTTTGGTCATTTCCTACAGCTAATGAATATTGTGTTTAACCCTATTTATCAACAACAGTTGGCCAAAGAGAATGGCATCAGTGTCGAGCAGGTACAGCATGAGGCTGGCGCCGAATTTGGCACCACCATGTACAAAGTCGGCGCAGCAATAGCCGCCTGCTGGGAAAACGGAGTCGTCCCAGTATTCTCTACTTCACAAAGCCAAACGGAGCAATAATCATGAGCCAGTCTATTTTTAAAATTCATCCAGCTATTGGTATTGCTCGCGTGGGCAATAGCAGTGAGTATTATCTTGCACCAGAATCCATTGCCGCAATGCCGCAACCCGGTAAGCCCTGCGATCCTACAACTGGCGGGTTACCTATTCGTCCTGGCACTGAAAATACCATCATAAAAAGCTCAGAGTTCCGTGATGCCTATGGTGCCTTTAAACGCCAAGCGGCACGCTTTCGTATTTTTGCCTATCCTGAAGAGAAGGTAGAGCAATATCCAGCAGCAGATGGGCAAGAGATTAAAATTGGCAGTGTTATCGATGGCAAGAAGGTCGTCGACATTGTTTGGAGTGTCCATTTAGCCAACAAAAAATGCAGCTGGTTTGCCAATGATGACGACCATGGTGCAGTCGCTTATGACAACGGTGCCACGCCGACCTTAAGAAACTTGCGCGAGGGTCTAGACCCATACAATGGCGAGCGACTCAAAAAGCTAATTATTGATGCCGGCCCACGGGTGTTGAAAGGTTGTAATAGCAAAGTAGAATTTAGCCCTAACCACGTCGCATCTATCGAAAAAAACGCTGAAATCCAACAGCTGCCTGACTATCCACAGTCCTTCCCATATATGCACTTTGAGCAACTAGAAACGCCTCAAGGGCGTATCGATAGCTTAGGAGAGATGGAAACGGATAGCTGTGGTCGACTCATTGTTGCTGGTGGTTACGGTAAAAGTAACGCATGGAAGCTAGATGCAAAAGATAAAGTGCAGATAAATAATCCCGTCAATAATGACCAATGGTTTGACGACACCTCTGACGGCCCAGTCAATGCCACCGTGCAGTTTGACGATGGCACTACCGCCACAGTTTTTGGTGGCTGGGTGGTGGTGACAGACCCAAGCTATGCGCCGCAAACACTCAATGTCGTATCACTGTTTGACGAAGCATATGATCTATTTTTACGACAGTTAGATTTAGATCCAGCCATCTTCAGTAACGGTCAGTTTAACCCCAACTATCAGCCGGCTTTCGACGACCACATTAAACCTCTCTTCAGAGCCACAGCGCAGCAATTGTGGAATGCCTATCTGCCCAGTTTTGCCATTGACGCCCATAACAGTGTCGACAGTATTAGTGCCGACGACAATCCCGACGAAACCATCTTGGCAGGGCTTGCTTACATTCGCCAACCCAACGCCGGAAAGCAAGCAAGTTGGCGTTCACAATCTATCGATGTGGGAGCACCGCTAATGCCTTTGGCACTTGGCGATTCAAGTCCCGCTGGCGGCAAACCGTTTCTCAGCCCAACGGTGAGCCAATACCATGCTCTACATTGTTGGTCTAATCACCAATATAAAAAGAGTAACGACAAGCCACTTGGCGCGGGTGAATACCTCGACCGAGCCACGCTGCAAAACTGCCTTGGAGGTCGCTTTAGCCCAGGTATCGATATGACCTGGGTGATCCGCGAGCCCAGTATGTATATCACCAATTGGCAGCAAGGCGCAGGGCCTTTTCGTATTCATCACAAAACCCTCGATTACGCCGCTGTTAGCAACCAAAGCCTTGGCTATAAAGCCCCATTACTGACTCTTGGCTGGATCCCCCGCCATGAAGATGTTGAACACCTAGGGCTAGAGCCAGGCGATGCCACTAAATTTATGGCACTGCCATGGCATGCAGACTACAACTCTTGCGCTATTCATCAAACCTCTCCCAACACCCAAGACTCACAAACCCTCTATTGGTCGTGGCCAGCCCAGCGTCCAGTGACGGTTTATACCGCCCAAGACTTTCAAGACTCACAGATAGATAAAGACCGTCATGGCCTACCGCCACAGCGTTACTCAGTTAGAGGCCGCGGCACAGTACCGGGAGAAAATAGCCCAACGGACAGTGGTAACTTAGCCAATGCAGGCCGCTTCTGGCAGTACAGTGAGATGCTTGAAAAATGGAACGACATTGGTGTGATAGTACAAGCCAGCATCATAGATGACGGCCAATGCTACCCCGATGATGTCTATCTAGAAGTGGAAAGTAAGCTCGAAGGTAAAACCCCAGAACTGAAGCAACCCACCCCTTGGCCGATGATTGCTGGCAACGAAACTGCCATCAACAAAAAGAGGTAAGCGATGAAACCACTCTATGACGTCATCATCGTCGGAGGAGGCCCTGCTGGTTGTGCAACTGCGATTGCGTTGCACAACCTTGGGGTTAACAATACGCTTGTCATCGAGGGCAGTGATTACACTGCCCCTCGAATTGGCGAGAGCATCCCACCCAACAGCCGCGAACTCTTCGAAAAACTAGGGATCTGGAGCGCCTTTAGTGCACAAAAACATGCGCCTTGCTTAGGGAGTTACTCAAGCTGGGGCAGCGATCAACTCGGCTATAACGACTACCTGTTTAACCCCCAGGGCAACGGCTGGCACTTAAACCGCAGCGCATTCGACAGGTTTCTCGCTATGCAGGTCGAAAAACAGGGCGGCGCACTGCTGAAAAACACCCATTTTGCTAGCTTAACCCAAGAGCAACACCCCTATCCGATTAAAGTAACTCTACGTAATAAGGCCCAAATTCGATGTCGCTTTATCGTTGATGCCACAGGCCGTAGCGCTAAAGTTGCCCGCCAATTTAACGCTAAAGTACAAGTTGAAGATCAGCTCGTTGCAGTAAGCGGCTACTTTAACGCTAGCGACATCATCACGAAACAGAGTTACCAGCAGATGACCCTGCTAGAAGCTGTTGATTATGGTTGGTGGTATTTAGCTCACCTACCCAATGATAAGGTCATCGTCACCGTTGCCAGCGACGCCGAGGTTATCAAGCAAAAGCAGCTCAAAAGCATTGATGCTTGGCAGCACGCGCTGCAACTCACCCAACATATTAGCCCTATTGCAGGTCAAGCAACCCCAAGTAACCTGCACACTTGGGTTGCCCAGTCTGCCATTATGGATCCCCCTGCCGACCAGTGCTGGCTAGCCGTTGGCGACTCCGCGTCAAGCTTCGATCCTATTAGCTCGCAAGGGATCTACAAAGCACTTAAAAATGGCATAGATGCCGCAACAGCAATTGAAGCTTGGCTCAGAAATAACACGCTGGAGATCAATCAATATCGCAATAACCTAGCCCACAGCTTTATCAACTACCTTGAGCAAAAGGCCTACTTCTATAATCAAGAACAGCGCTGGCCTGAAAGCGAGTTTTGGCAGAAGAGGCAAACTCCACTGCAATGACCAAATACCACATAAGCTACAACCGGATCAGTCGAGCACTCTGCCGTTGAATAGATAGCCAAAGACCGCGCAGTCATTGCGCTGTCTTTATATTAAGCACAGCCGTTCGGGTTCGTTTCAATGCTTTTGTCATCGCTTTAATCAATGCGTTACGCACTTTTCATTTAGCTCGCTAAGCATCATCGCTCAAGCCTTGGCTTAGAATTAGAACAAAAACTAAGCTCGAAAGCTCAACAGCCGCTAGCTTTTATTAACCATCTGCGACTTACTTCAAACAAATGTAACAATTTAACTTTAAAATTATATAGATAGCATACTACGCACGTATACTTTCGCCCTCATACATTAAGGGAACTATTCCATGAAAATCAGCGCACGCAATACCCTAAACGGCAAAATCAAATCAATCGACGAAGGTTCAGTTAATAACGAAGTCGTTATTGAATTGGCACCAGGCGTTGAGATCACTTCTGTTGTGACTAAAAAATCTTGCCAACAACTTGGCCTAGTGGTTGGTGGTGATGCATATGCCATAATCAAGGCAAGCAATGTGATGGTTGCTGTAGATTAACCAAGTCATCTAGGTTTGGTCAGCAAAGCCGCTGTTGCAATTGTAATAGCGGCTTTAATCAGCCAAATAGCGAGATAACAAAGCCAATAATAATCAGAGATGTTCCCAACAAAATGGTGTATTTCACTCGCGTTGCTTGTTTAAAAGCTTGATGGCCAACGTACTGAATATCGATATTGTCTGAGATTTCGAAGCCACGCCCAAGCGTCCAGAAAAATAACGTCAACCTATCAAAAGACGCCATAAAACGCCCCTGCGAACCCAGTAAACTGTCCCACTGCTGCCTATCATGTTGCTTAAGCGTACGATTAAGCTCCGGCAATCCCATAAAAGCAATGCCTATAAACAGCACCACAAAGCCCATAGCTAATACTGACATGTTGTCCTCCGTTGACCAAAACCACTATCACCAAGCTAAACATCGAACAAATCAACCAAAAAGTAAAGACCTACTAACTCCTCAAGCCAATAAAAATAAGCCTTTAGTCAAAATACCATAGTAAAAAAACCTTGCAGTTAACTTAAACTCTAAGCCTGAGATGTCAGCGAACTCTTCGCAGACTGCAACATTAAAAATAAACAACTAATTAACAACATTCACACTTTAACTACACCAAGAACGATGCCATAATCATTAACAATTTAGTGTTTAACCGTCTGATTTATGAATTTTTTTGACTATTTTTCCGGGTAAATACAGTAGGAACAACCTTACCCTAGGTCATTTGCGCCACCCTATAGGGCCAATGGAATGAAACTATGAGTGATAACACTTTTTTCTTCGGTGAATGGCAAGTCGATCCTAATGCCAATAGCCTAAGAAACGGTAAACAGCTTAAGCAGTTAGAACCTAAAGCCATGGATGTACTTAACCTACTTTGTCAGCGCGCTGGTGAAGTGTTAAGTAGCGACGACATAGTGCACCACTGTTGGCCCAATACCGACGTGGGTGACAACCCGCTGCATAAAATCATTAACCAAATTCGTCGCGCCCTTGGCGACAGTGCTACCTCGCCCATTTTTATCGAAACTATTCGCAAGCGCGGTTACCGCACCTTAGCAGAAGTACGCTTTCCTATTGGCCAAGAGGAAGCTGCCGACAGCCAAAGCTGGCTAAGTGGTTCACCTTTTCCAGGCCTGCAAGCATACTCCGCTGACTATGCCGACGTATTCTTTGGCCGGGGCAAGCAGGTAAGTGTGCTGCTAGACAGGATCAGCCAACAGATAAAATATGGCCGCGCGTTCTGTCTCACCCTGGGCCCTAGCGGCAGCGGAAAATCTTCACTCATTAACGCCGGCGTGATGCCAAACTTAATGACGACTGCAGGGTATAACAGTGTCAAAGTGGCCTCTTATAGCGAATTAGATTTTGCCGATGTAGCCAGCTCGCAGCTGTTTATTGAACTTGCCAGCACCATGCTCGACTGGGAGTTGAGCGATCTACCCGTATTTGATGGCTACAGCGCCGACACCTTAGCCAGCGCCATACAAGCCGAGCCCAATAGTATTATTCAGCTTTGCCAGCAAGCCCTTAAAAATCAAAGTAGTGGCTTTACTCACTTCGCACTGTTTATCGATAGGTTAGAGATTTTACTTTCATCACCGCTATTTAATGATGATGAACGCCACCAGTTCGTCGAGCTCATTGAGCATTTGTCGACCTCAGGCACTGTACTTGTATTGAGTGCATGTCGTAATGAGTTCTACCCACTGCTGGTCAACTACCCAACGCTCATGGCGGGCAAAAGTCGCGGCGCACATTTTGACTTAGCGCCGCCATCGCGCAGTGAACTGCTACAGATGATCCGCCTACCAGCCATTGCAGCCAATCTAAGTTGGGACAGCGATCCTGACACCGCTATGCCGCTCGATGAAATCATCTGCAGCGAAGCGGCAAGTAACCCCGACGCCCTGCCGATGCTGCAATTTATGCTGCAAGCCTTGTATCTACGCCGCAGTAGCGAAAACCAATTATTACTGTCGGTCTATCAAGAGCTTGGCGGCATTGAGGGCGCAATTGGCAAAAATGCCGAAGACGCCATTAACGCCTTAACTGAACCGCAAAAGGCCAGTCTACCGCAGGTGTTATCTTTACTGGTCACCTTGCGTGAAGATGAAACCTCAATTACCAGCCGCACCGCCCGCTGGTCGCAGTTAAAAACCGAGTCAGAAACCGCATTAGTGCAGGCCATGGTCGACAGCCGTTTGTTTGTCTCCCATCTACAAAATGATGAGCCCTGTTTCAGTATCGCTCACGAAGCGCTATTAAGGCGCTGGCCACGGGCAACCAGCTGGATAGAAGCGCACCTTAGCGACCTACAGATTAAAAGCCGTCTTTACCACCTTGCTAAGCGCTGGCGCAAAGAACACAAAAATAGTGCCTATCTGCTCGCCGACGGCAAACCGTTAAAAGAAGCTTTAGCACTGCAACAAAACCCCTTGTTTACCATCGAGCCGCAAGAGCGTGAGCTTATTACCGCATCAAGCAAACAACAGCGCAGCAAGCGCTGGGTGAAGCGTATGACGATTGCCACCCTGTGTGTTTTGTCAGTGGTGTCGGTCATTATGAGCATTAAAAGTAACCAAGCAGAAAACGTGGCGCAACAAAAGCGTTTAGCGGCCGAGAACCTGCTCGGCTTTATGGTGGGCGATTTCGCCGACAAGATGCGCGGCATCGGCCGTATGGATCTGCTCGATGGCATTAGCAACAAGGCATTAGAATACTTTAGTGACGACGCTCAGCTCAACAATGACTTAGGTTTTGAAGCCAACTTCCAACACGCGCAAACCCTTGAGGCCATGGGCGAAGTCGCCTACTCACGTAATAAATTAGATGAAGCCAATAACGCTTTTCATGCTGCCCGCAACAAGCTCACCGCGTTGCTAAAAAAGCAACCGCACAATTTAGAGCTGCTCAAAACCCTCGGTGCCAACGCCTTTTGGATAGGCCAGCTCGATTACGACAACAGCGACTGGGATGCCGCTAGGGTGTGGTGGGAACTCTATAAGAGTTACGGTCAGACTATGTTTGATATCGCACCTGATGACACCGAGTCGTTGATGGAGCTTTCTTATGCGCAGAATTCGTTGGGGTCTGTTTCAATGAAGCAGCAGGATTTTGAAAGTGCACGCAGAGATTTTGAGGCTTCACTTGAATTGAAACAACTAGCCTTATCTGGAGATAAAAATAATAAGAAGCTAATTGCAGATGTTGCAAATGCTCGATCTTGGTTAGCTAGTGCAGCACTTTCTCAAGGAGATATTCAAACTGCAATTACCATTCACCAGCAAATTCAACGCTTACTTTCGAGCTTGCCAAGTATCCCTCCTTATACGCTCCACAGATTAAGCGGTAGCCACGAAAATCTTGCTTATCTATATAGTTATGTAAGTCGCAATGAAGAAGCATTAGTCCAGGCAGAATTGAGCTATTCAACAATATCAAAAGCATTAGAGCAAGATCCTAATAACAACATCTGGCGCGCCCAACAATATGATGCCTATTTTACAATCTTAACTTTAAGAACAAAGCAACTCGATGATATTGAGCAGCAATATCACCCTGAACAAGTTGCTAATGTTTTAAGCGCTGACGCTTTATTATTTTCTTCGAATCAAAAGCAAGTGATATGGGCAAAATTTCACCTTGCAGCAGCACACTATTTTTTTACTGTAGGTGACTATGCTAGAAGCTTAAAACAAGTTAAGCAGTCAACTCAATTATTCGCAATTCTCCTAGAAAATCATCCCACTGATATACGCTATGCAACTAACTTAGCAAGTAGTCAACTAGTGCAATTAGATGTAAACCTTGCACTTGGAGGAGATGAGACAAAACTGACTTTATGTAATAAAGCAAAGAATCAATTAGAAAACATAGTAGAAAAAAACAAAAACCCTAGCTATACAATACCTTACACACAGGCTCTTGATTGCTTAGGTCAATTAGAAAGTCAACCAGAACTATTAAGCTTATTGAAAAAATCTGGAGTTAAAGTATTTAATTTTTAAATATGACGTGTAATTAGTACTTAATAGAATCCATCTTAATTCACTAGAAACTAGCGAAGCAACTTTATTAACCAGAACCCACCAACATCAAAGGAAGATAATATGCCTAACATTACAAACCTTCAAACATTCACACTAACCGTAACCTTAAACAATGATAATGTACCTCAATTCAACTATAGCCAAGGTGGTTCAACTACTACTGGCAGCTTTGTTGTAAAAGAGCCAACCACAATCCGCTATTATTTGGTAGACAAAACTGAAAAAGGACTTGAGTTTATTGGGGCTGCCTTCACGACTCCATTTGATAACGTAATTGATAGTGTGGAATTGGGTCAAGACGGCAACGGGCCGTATATCGATCTCATAGATTCAGATACAACAGTTGGTAAAACAGGTTTCCGATTTATTCTTTCTAACCAACAGAATAACCTTACAGTGTTAAGCCCTGATCCTGAAGTTATTAATGATGGGCCTCAATAAAGAATAACTATAGACATACATGGACGCTCACAGTTAGTCAAAACAGTACTTAGCTAACCGAGGTGTTTTGCCTTAGTTTCTGGTTTACTCTGGCCTCCCGTCTAGTGCTTATCAGAATTAACCATGGCCATCCATAGTTAATCTCAGAAATGAGGCCCATGCGCCTCATTTTCTTATCGCACTCTCAATAACAAAATCAACCAAAAAACCGCTCTACTAAAAATGGGATTACACGATCCCTAACTTAACTCAGCAACAAAATTCCCCATTAGCCTCAGTAAAATCAAGCTAGTAAAAATCACTTTATCATACAGCCCCTTCTGCTTATTTTTATTCCAATTCCTAGCTAACACCTTTTAAAAACAATACTTTTTTCCACCTAAACAACCCACCAGCAAGACTTTAGACCTAGAGAACAACCTTCCGCATTTAAAATAATAATCATAATAACAATAACTTAAACAGGAAGATTGCCGAAAGGTTACCAGCCATATATTTAGATAAAGTATTCACTCAATAAACGCGGGCTAAGCGTTAACTCAATCATAAACAAGGGATATTGTTATGTTGGCGACTCCAACTGATACGGCTGCTAGTGCGACATTAACGACAACGGGCTCTAGTAAAGTAGAGCTGAAAAGTACCAACGCAGATTTGCCATCGACTAACAATATCAACCAAACAACCTACAACGAAACCCTGAGCTTTACCCCACTGAAAACCATCAGTCAGCTAAAACAAGCTGAACTACAACCGATAAAAATGATGGTAAATCTATTAATGGAAGCGGTAGTGGTCGTTGATGAGCATGGCACAATTCAGCTCATCAACGAACACGCCATTGATCTTTTAGTCGGTGATAATCTTAATAATAATGAAGCCGTAAGCCCTGATGGTTTGAGTAGAACCGAAGAGCCAATGAGTGCACCCACTTTAATCGGTCAACAGTGGCAAACCTACTTACTAGAACCGCAAAAAAGTTTATATCAAAAGATGGTTATAGAGTCTCGAACAGGTGCTCGGCCATTAAACCACCCACCAGCAGAAACCACCCTGCGGCTAATGGACAAAAGCAATAAAGACGTTGAAGTGTCAATCACTCACTTTGCCTTAAGTACACCGATGTTCGCTATCGTGATTAGAGATTTAACCAAATACCGTATGGAATACAAACAGCTGCATCAATGGGCATCGACCGACTGCTTAACCAAATTAGCTAACCGCCGTGTATTTGATGCTGAACTGCAAAATCACTGGCAAAGCTGCACCGACAAGCAGCGCCCAATCAGCGTGTTATTAATAGATATTGACCATTTCAAGATTTTTAATGACAAGTACGGCCATATCTTGGGTGACTACTGCCTACAGAAAATTGCGCGAGCGATTGAAAGCTCTTTACCTGATGCTGACTGCACCGCTGCCCGCTATGGCGGTGAAGAGTTTGCCATCATTATGCCAAGCTGCAACGCCAAGCAAGTAGAGCAAACTGCACGCTTAGTTCAAAAGAACATTAATGACTTAACTTACATGGATATTGGCCTTGATGCCTCAGTAAGCGTCAGCGTAAGCCAAGGCCATGCGAGCGAAATAAACGGCCAGTATAGAACAAGTACTGCGCTTTTATGTGCCGCCGACACTGCCCTTTACCGTGCTAAAGCCGACGGAAGAAATAGAATCAACGCCTGCCTTTAAGATTGCTTAAACAGGAGGTTAACATGCAATATGACCAAGATAAGTTTCAACTTTTGCAGTTTGCTAGCCCACAACTACTGTTCTGGGCAATTAACCCTGTAATGACTATAAATGAACTTATACTTGGGCAACGCTTACCGCAAGTGATCTTAATTGAAAAACACAGCACCCGACCTATGCTCGAGCGCCAATTTATCCCCTGCCCACACTGCAAGGCACTTAATCCCGCAAGATTATGGAGCTCAGGGAACGCTTTTGCTCATTGGTTTGGCTATGTTTGCCCTGAGTGCAGTGGCACTATTCCCTGCTTATGGAATGTCACCAGTCTATTGTTACTAGCCTTAACCGCTCCAATTTGGTTATTACTTAAAAAGCCTCTGCAGCAACGCTGCAAAATCAAGAGTCTGAAGCGGGTGATAGCGATGAAACAGAAAACGGCAAAAGTAACTAATCAGCAGCCTTGCATAAAAACAGCGCAAGCGACTGCCGTCATACTGTTTCTATTTATGTTGTTTATTCAAAGCAGAGCTGCGAGCTTATCTGTTGAGCAAATGTCCATTAGTTTGATGACGAGCTGTTTAGTGGGCATTGTTTTTGGCCAGCTAGCGACATTTAAAAAACGGCAGCGATCAAAAAAGCGCTATTAAAAATAGCGCTTTGTTTAGCCCTTTATGCTGCTCGACTTAAAAAGTATTAGCGGTTGATAATCACTTTCTCGATAATAATCTGCTCTCTAGGTACATCATCATGCCCAGCTTGAGTCGCCGTTTTAGCTCGACCTATTTTAGTCACCACTTCCATTCCAGCGGTTACGCTGCCAAATACGGCATAGCCCCAACCTGCATTAGTGGTTGCGGTATAATCAAGAAATGAATTGTCAGCTAAGTTAATAAAAAACTGGCCGGTTGCAGAATGCGGCGCATCGGTGCGCGCCATAGCAATAGAGCCCCTGACATTTTTAAGGCCTCTATTGGCTTCATTAACAATGGCAGCGCGGGTAGGTTTCTCCTCCATTTCGGCAGTAAAACCACCACCTTGCGCCATAAAACCCTTTATTACCCGATGAAATATGGTGCCTTCATAAAAGCCATCTTCACAATATTTAAGGAAATTCTTCGAGCTCACTGGCGCCTTTTCAAAATCGAGCTCTATCTCAATATCACCAAAGTTGGTGCTGAAAATAATCATATCAATTCTCTTACACTACATAATTGCCGCCAGTATAACCTGCGTTATAGCAGATACTGCAACCCGGTTAAGGCTGTACGTCCACCACCGTATCATTCGCTTGCTGCCGATAGCGCTCAAACATCTGATCTAGTGGCTCAATCACTGACGCAAAACCTTTGTCAGCCAAAAACTCTGCACTGTACAATTTAGATGATGAACGCTCGGCTACGTCACAATAGAAGGTCACTATCCGCTTGCCCTTACCCATTTTAGCCGCAGCAAATAGTGCACCCGCTACATTAAGTGCGGCGCTACTACCAAGCACTATGCCATCTTGTTGCTGCACGTGACGCGCGATCGCAATAAGGTCAAGATCTGGCAACGTAATCGCTTTATCGACTTTTGCTTGTTTGAAGTTTTCCACTAAGCGCATTATGCCAATCCCTTCGGTAAAAGAGCTACCGCTGGACTGGTACTCCCCTCGCTTGAGGTAGCTATAGATACCAGAACCATCGGGGTCAACAAGCCAAGTTTGCAACGCCGGGTTTTGTTCCGACAAGTAACGAGAGTTGCCAGCAATGGTGCCACCTGTACCTGCGACAGAAACCAGTGCATCAATATTGCCATTGGTTTGTTGCCAGATCTCTGGTGCTGTATGTTGATAGTGAGCTTTACTATTGCTGACATTCTCAAATTGGTCAGCCCACCAATAGTCATCACGAGCCTCGCCCAGACGCCTCGCGGTATGATAAAAGTGCTCGGGGTTAGCAAATGGACAGGCATCGACCAATAATAGTTCTGCGCCATAGAGTTTAATCATCTGCTCTTTTTCTGGTGCTTGGCCTCTTGGCATGACCACCAGCAGTTTAAAACCCAGCGCTTTGGCGACGAGCGCTAAACCGATACCGGTATTACCAGCTGTTCCCTCAACAATCGTCATGCCGGTTGTTAATTTTCCAGCCTCAACCGCATCCAGCACCATCTGCAATGCGGCGCGATCTTTAATCGAACCGCCAGGATTTTGCTGTTCGCATTTAAGTAAAATGTCACAGCCGCTTAACGTCGATAAGCTATCGATCCGTAATAGATCAGTATGACCAATAAGCTGAGTGATATTGTTTGATAGCAAAGGATATTCCATAAACTGCCTTAATGATTATTAAGCATATTCATATACTAAGCCTAGCTCTCTTGAAAGCAAGTCGAGATTTTATCGCTTAAATTCTGTTTCCCTCCTGCGACAAATAATCATTAGTAAATTTTTATAACAGGGGCTCACAACGAAAAAGCGCAACATTAATGCAAATTTACATTACAAACCGCTGCAACTGTAATAAAGTTGCAACTGACGTTGATTGTATTCAGCTGTTCCGTTGAACTAGAGATAATAAAGGATTATTTATGAAGTTGTACTCTACAAAAATGCTGCCACTTATCATTGCTGCAAGCCTTGGTCTATCTGCATGTGGAGGTGGAGGTGATTCAGGTTCTCCTAGCATTACACCGCCTTCTGGTGGCAGTGATGGCCCAACATGGGTGCAGGGACAGTTTGCTAGCGAGTCGAGTTTAATCAACCAATGTAGCGCTAACCAAACGGGTAGTGCATTGACTGAAAAGCTATGGCTGCGTTCATGGAGCAACAACACTTACCTTTGGTACAGTGAAATTGAAGATCGCGATCCTGCGCCTTATTCAGTTGCTGATTATTTTAAGTTACTGGTCACAAAGGAGCTTACAGACTCTGGCAGCAACAAAGATAACTTCCACTTCTCTATGTCGACTGAAGAATGGGAGCAGCAGAATCAGTCTGGCGCTTCTGTAGGCTACGGTATCACTTTTAAGGTCGATGATGGCTCACAAGCTGGCGCGCGAAAAGTCACCGTGGCTTATAACGAGCCAAATTCTCCCGCCAGCGTTGCCAATATCACTCGCGGCGCAGTCATTGTAGAAATTGATGGCGTTAGTGTCAGAGATGCCGCTGATAGCGCCAGTATCGACATTATCAGAGCTGGACTATATCCAAGCGCAAATGGTAAGCAAACGACGTTCACCATTCGAGACTTAGGCGCTTCAGCTGACCGCGAAGTAACACTAACGGCACAAACCATCATCTCGACCCCAGTGCAAAACACTAAAACAATTCAAACCGCTAACGGTAAAGTCGGTTACCTGCAATTTAACTCTCATATCGCAACTGCTGAACGTGGGCTGTTTGATGCGCTAACCAGCCTAAGCCAAGAAAACGTTGACGATCTTGTTATCGACCTGCGCTATAACGGCGGAGGATTACTCGCAATGGCAAGCCAACTCGGTTATATGATTGCAGGTAAAGAGGCAACCGAAAATAAGACTTTCGAAGAAACCAGCTTTAACGATAAATACCCGAACATTAACCCTATTACCAATCAAGCGCTGTCTCCTATGCCATTTATAGGCGAGACTTTAGGTTTTAATACCAGCCTTCTTACAGGTGGAACCCCACTGCCAAGCCTGGACTTAAAAAGGGTTTATGTATTAACCACATCAAGCACCTGCTCTGCCAGTGAAGCGCTAATGAACGGTTTACGTGGTGTCGATATCGAAGTGATTCAAATAGGCGGTACAACCTGTGGTAAGCCATATGGTTTCTACCCAACACCGAACTGTGCTACCACTTACTTCACCATCCAATTTAAAGGCGTTAATGAAAAAGGCTTTGGCGAGTACTCTGACGGATTTGTGCCGTCAACCAGCCCAACACTCGCTAGCGAAGTGCAAGGTTGTGCACTTACTGATGACTTAAATCATGCTCTGGGTGATCCTGATGAGCGCCTGCTAAGTGCTGCACTTTATTATCGTGATAACCAACGTTGCCCAGCGGTTGCTGCTAGCGTGTCTCGCGCGTCTGCTGCAAATGATTTTGTTGATGAAGGTTTTATGTTGGAAGACAATCGTAAGCAAACTCTTTGGCAGAACAACCGTATTTTAAGTGACATGCAAGGAGCACACTAATGTGTAGGCCAGTGTTTAGCCAAGTGTGTAGCCAGATGTTTAAGCTGATATTTAGCGCCATTTTTATCGTGGGGTTAAGTGGCTGCAGTGCTTTTGCTGAGAGTGAAACTAAAGCAGTACCAGCAGTGTTAATGTCGGCCGATGCCAATAGCGTCAGTCAGCTTGAGCAAGCCATCGCCAGTTTACTTAATACCGACAATGTCAAAATTAGCCCGTCGGCATTTGTACAAAGCAGTTTACTGGCCATTGAACGAGCGCCGCATAAAGATGCTACTGGTCAGCTCATCATGGGCAGAACCTATGAGATGCCACAAATGGTGCAACTGTATATTCAGGACGATAAATGTTCTATAAAGCTGGCTAACGCTGAGCAAAGTAGACAACTACCGAAGCTTAAATGCAAAGCTGAATAAACACTATTTAGTCATAAAAAACGTCGCTAACGCGGCGTTTTTTTATGCGCTAGATGTAGGTTATAGCAAGCAATTTGTATTTAATACCAATCAGTATAAGAAGTTGATCTACTCAGAGCGTTTTTGGCACGCTAATTCAAAGTGAGTAATGACATAATGGTTGTTCCCTTATAAGTTTATTCAACGCAGAAGTAGCAAGCCAAAAACACTCCTACAGGCGAGTTTTATCGGCTATGATGCTGCGTTAATGAACTTGAACGTAGAATAACTATGATCTTCATTCATTGCCTTACCTCAAAGCCGCTAAACTCTCGCTGAGCGATCAAATCTTTATACTGATTGGTATAAGGACACTCCACCACCACTTACGCTTTCAAACCATAAATAGCTGACTTCATATAACAGTTTTACAATCTGACGCTTAGTCACACTTTTGCCTTTAGCAGTTCAAGCTTGATTCAGCTTACCAAGGTTAAGATCAACCTAATTTCTAACCCGTTTGATCCCAGCCAATTGGCTTATGAGAGTTTAATGAAAATCCATGATACCGACTTAATCTATACCAACTTGCCTGGCACGATGGGATTACTCAATTCCGTTGCGTTTATGTGGGTCATCACCGCTGTCACCGTCGGTGTTTTTTGCTGGGTGGCCATTAAGCTATGGCATCTGCACTCCCTGCCCAAGTACTTAGCCAAAGAGCGCGGTATGCAGCAAGCAAAGCTGGTATTTTGGCTCTGTATGCTTGGTCTGCTCTGGAAACCGCTGTGGGTTTTAGCTGTTATCGCAATCGTCACCGATTGGGACAAGGTACAACAGTGGATTAGGGGGACACGCGCATGAAAGAGATAATGTTGCCTTATATTTTTATTTGTTGGTTACTGTTTAAATTCAATGTGATCAAAAAAAGACCGCGTAACTACTTTATTAGTGTGTTGGTAGGCTGTTTAATTGCCACCACTCTGTTCTTGGCGCATCGTTTTTATTCGCCTGCAGATCTCACCGACTCTACAACCGTACGTGCGCCACATGCCGTGCTATCACCCGCCATTGGGCAACAGATTGAAACCATTTCAGTGGTTCACAATCAGCATGTAAAAAAAGGGGAGCTAATCTACACCTTGGTCGATGATAAAGTGGCCAGTGCGATTGATGAGATCAATGCAAAAGTGCAAGAGATCGAACGTGCAGTCGAAGCCACTGAGGTTAAACTTGCCCAAGCGAAACGGAACTACCTGCGTAAAGCCGAACTTGGTGAACACGTCAGTGAACGAGATCTTGAAAATGCTGCCGATAAAGTTGAGATCACCCAAGCTGATTTGAAAGTGCAAGCCGCTCAACTCGAGGTGCAGTACGCGCAACTGCGTAAACAAAATTTTGAATTAGAGAGACTAAAAGTGCGCGCGCCATTCGATGGCATGGTGACTCACGTTTACATTGCTGATGGCACTCGAGTAGGTTCTATGCACCTGTGGAATACCGGCAAAAAGTTTGTCGAGATGCGTATTCCAGATCAATCCTACGCTTATATTAAACCGGGGCAGTTTTCTGAATTCTATATCGATGCCTATCCAGGACAGATTTTTAGAGCACGTGTGCACAGTAAGGTAGAAGCTACAGGCGAGGCACAGGGCGATTTATTACCTCGCGAGCAGATGGTGTCTCGCCATATCAACCTTGGCTCAATGCCAGTCGGCAGAACCGTCGTGCTTGAAGTGGATGACAACACCATGGCGATGTTACCCATTGGCGCCACAGGCTCCGCTTGGGTCAGTGCAGAGAAACCTCACTCAATACTAGGGGTACTCGATATCATTGGCGCTGCAACTGTCAGACTAAAAGCCGTTAAGGCATACTTAAATCCACTATAAGCCAACACATAGCCAATACATAAGCCCGCTAGCCATAATGCTAGCGGGTGATACTATTTCCAAAAGCCAGTTTTATTGACAACCAAGCACTAAGTTGAAAGGCTACCACCTTATTAGCTTTAGCATGTAAAAAAGGGAACAAAGTATATGGATGAACGCTACTTTTATGAGCCCAACAAAGGCCATGGTCTACCCCATGATCCATTAAGCGCAATAATCGGGCCTCGTCCTATTGGCTGGATAGGTTCTCGCAACGCCCAAGGTCAGCGAAATTTGGCACCCTATAGTTTCTTTAACTGCTTCAACTATCGTCCGCCAATCATTGGCTTTGCCAGCATTGGCTGGAAAGACAGTGTCGCCAATATTGCTGCAACTAAGGTGTTCACTTGGAACTTGGCAACTAAAAGCTTGGCAGCAAAAATGAATCAGAGTTCGGTGGCATTAACCAACGATGAAGATGAATTCGATTTTGCTGGTCTCACTGCTAAACCAGCTTCGATAGTTGCAGCCGATTACGTTGCAGAGAGCCCAGTTAACTTTGAATGTAAGCTTACGCAACTGATTCAACTGCAAGGGGCAGATGGGGACAAAATAGATAGTTGGTTAGTGTTAGGCGAGGTCGTTGCCGTGCATATCGATAAGCAGTTGTTAAGCGCCGAGGGAGAGTTTCTAACCACTAAAGCCGCGCCAATTTTACGAGCAGGTGGACCCACTTCCTATTACGGTATTTCAGAAGACAATCGTTTTGATCTATCAAGGCCTATAAAACCCTAATGATCTTTAAAGCTGTGCTATCCCAAAGTAGCCCTTGGCATAAATAAAAAGACTGCTGGAAGTAACTTTTAGCACAAAATAATCAGTCTCCCAAAAGCACTCTAGACTCGCTTTCGGGAGGACTAATAATGGTTTATTAATCTATAGTGCTGTATTACCCTGCCGCTGACTTTGCCACTGTTGCATTAGCTGCTTAACAAAGACTTTATCTTTCTCGTCTGTGGTAGTGGCATACAATACAAATTCATCACCATCTTCTACATGAATGGTGACTTCAGCGACCTCAGCCTCTTCACTCGCATTAGCATAATCGACTTGGATATCTTCTACAGCACTTAATGGACTTGATGCAACTTGCAACTCATCGTTCTCAACCCAATAGGAAAATACAGTCTCAGGCGTGAAGCCGTTGCCGTCTGCTCGATTGCTCAGCCAATCGTCGCTATAAAATAAAACTGGCATTTCGTTTTCAGTGAATACCTTGTTTTGCTGCATAAAATCGATATCGTGCGACCACAGTTTTTCACCAGTAATAATGTCATCTTGCGCAATCAAGCCAACGTCTTGCCCTGCTGAATATAACAGCAATGGAAACATACAAGCCATAAACACCCAATTGCGTGCATGCCACTGCGAGTTCGCTAAATAAGCCTCGGTATTTGGTTTATTTATCTTATTCACGTATATGACTAGCGGGGCGAAAACAATAAACGGAATAAGGTAATCCCAGTTACCCCAATCGCCCTCCCAACTCATCGAGTTGTATCCCAGATAACCTACAAACAGGATAACCGCCGTCCAAGCAGGGATCAGGAATGGCTGACTTTCTCTTTGGTCACGATCAACGACCAACCACAAATACAAAGGGTAATACCAGAGCGGTGAAAAAATAGCCCTCGCAACAGGCCATATATCGGGCCTGTCTTTCTCATATTTAATGTACTGCCAGTTCTTATAGCTCCAATAAGCGGAATACAAGCCAAGACTAAAAACTGACAAAATGAAAAACTTAACTAGCGACACTGGATAGAATTGGCTTTGATGGCTACTTTTCGCTTCCATCGTCAAACTGACCAAGGCATACACAATACTAAATAGCATTAGAGTGCCAAGTAAAACCCAGCGATTAACTGACTCCAAAGTGTCTGCCACAATGGGCTCGCTGGTTGCTGTTGCACTGGTGGCCTTAGGGTAATCAACAATACCGTAGCTATCTATAGAGTCGACTTTTTTGAGTGCCGCAATATAGTCATCTAACTGTTCAACCTCGACTCGGTCGACCTTAGTGCGGTAATCGTATGACAATGTAAGCTGATGTTGTTTCTTGTTATAAGCAACCTGATAAACCAGCTCAAAAAAAGGATTATCCTCCTTGGTGGTTTCATCAGTAAAACTCCAGTTTGAATCTCGAAGATTAACAACAATTTCGCCTTCAATCTGCAATGGGTAACTTAACGATAGCGCTCTTTGGCTTAAGCTTTCGGGGATAGACAGATAAGGAGACAATTGGGTTTCATACAGGTAAATAGTAAATCCCTCGTCATCTCCCTCTGTCCAAGGCGCCTTTAACAAATAGTCTTCACTAATTGTCAGTGTCCCTTGAGTATTATCTCTGGTCACTTGCAGCGGTGTATTGATGCTGAGTCCATTAAAGATTTTGTCATAATACTTAGCGTATTGCTCAGACAAAGCCTGTACTCCACTATCGACAATAGCCGCCCTTTTACGGCGTGCTTCATAACCAGAGTAGGTTACCGTTGAGGTGAATACTGATGGCTTTGCCACCCCATCTGAAAAGTCATAAGCTTCTGCAAAAACAATTTTGCTACCACTATGCTCAGCAGGCATTTTTTCTAGGGCATCAACCTCAGGTTCTAATACCAGCGCATAACCATAGTTAGGTTGATAAACAGCATCTAAAGCCACTTGCTGGTATAACAATGTCGGGTCAAACCAATAACTCTTGTTATTTATCTTGGCCTTAATAATGGCATGGTTGAAGCTTTTTGCCGACGGCAACTTGTTAGCTAGGCTTTCGCCTGTTTGGCTATTGACTAAAACGGGAGAGGCTTCAACACCGAGTCCTTTCAATAACGCGATTAGCAGCACCGACTTATCTTTACAATCACCATAGCGTTTAGCTAATGTGTCACTGGCTTTCGCAGGGAAATGGCTATTACTGCCTATCTCAATCCCCAGGTAACGGATATCTTGTTGCACGAAATTAAGTGCAAGCATGACTTGCTGATCTAAGTCATCAGTTTGCTCGGTGATCTGCTTAATCTTGCTTTGCAACGCTGCAGAATCATCAAGTTGACGTTCAAACATTGGCCGAGCCCAGTCGACCACTGCCCGCCAATCTTTACTCTCTGAAAACTCGGCTTTGGCATAAGGCTCATACCAAGCAGCGGCATCATTACTCACCGCTAAAATGGGCTGTTGCTCCACTAGCAGTTGATAGTCCGTTTCACTACCTAAACGACTCTCGGTAAAGCTTTGTTCAGTATTGTGCATCTTAAAATGCAAAGGAGTAGGTTTCCCCCAAAGCACTCTCAAAAACTGTTGATGGATCGGCACTTGCCACTGCAGTGCTCTAGAGCCGGTGAAAGTACTGGCAAATACAGGATTCTGCCCAAACCTTGTAAAGCTATACTCAACAACATCACCAATTCGAATATCATTAACCGCCCAAAACGCATTAAGCGAACCATCGTAAAGTAGGTCGTTACCGCTGTCGCTTTTGTCTAAACTGAACTGACTATCTAAGGTTTTATCAATTTCTACGCCATCTCGGATAACCTTAACCCCATGAAAAGCGATCCGCTCATAGCTTGGGTCGTAACTCACACTAATTTGCGAGACGTACTCCAACCCTTTAGCTGAAACCGCTTTAATAACATAGCGATTAAACTTGCTCTGTTCACCACCTTCGCTTACCCGATATTGATTATCGAGCAATAGATGAAAAATACCATCGGCAAGCTGATCTGTAGGTTCTATGTCTGGCTCGCTAACAGGCACTGACTGCACCCACGTTGGCTGCGGTGTATAGGTTACGCCCTGCTCGCGATAAGTGCCGCTATGCCAGTCTTCATCTAACGATAGGCGTTCTGTAACAGCTGAAATGCTGTTGGCATTGGCGAAGGAAAATACTGAGAAGTTGATGAGCAAACAGCATGCAGCAATCGATAAGATAAATAATCGTGCAGCAGTTGTAACTGCTTTAAGCCATATTCGATTAAACATCGAGCCAGTCCTTTGTTTCTTATTATTGATGTAAGGCTCCCTCTATGGAGCCAACTGATACTAGGGGCAGTTGATCTTTCACGGTTGTTTTTGCCGCAGTTTATTGGCTATTTTGACAAGGCGGAGGCTATGCCGTTTAGTTATTCTCCACAAATAGTCTACAACACAGTAAAAATAGCCAAGAAACGCGGCCCTTTGGGTTCGTTTCAATTCTTTTATTCTTTTATGACTAGAGTGCGTTACGAGCTTTTCGCTTAGCCAGCTAAGCATCATCGCTCAAGCCTTATACTAAAACAATTGAATTCGAACAAAAACTAAGCTCGAAAGATCAACAGCCCCTAAAACATTTCCATAACATTTAATACTTTTGACTGCCCTTAATTAGCTGTTAAATCAACCTTGTAGGGCACAGTAAAATAATGGCGGCTAAAACCAATACCACTATGCGGGTAAAACAACTTCCGAACTAACTAATTTACGCTGTTTGCATATCTAAAAAGGGACAAAAACTAGCTTGGAAATGGACATAATTGTCGATAGTTTTTTACTCACCACTTAAGTGCATGGAGTGTGTTAGAATCCATGCCTATTTAATTTAACTAAGCATATAAGGCAGTGCAATGAACCCTATTCTTGCGATCTTAAAAGAACACAATATCAGTGACGCTCAAATCAGTGAGCTATTCCAGACACTGACAGAAAATCCAATGATGGCGATGGCGACCGTTGGCCAATTAGGGATCCCAGCAGAGAAATTGCAGCAGATGATGGCACTAGTAATGCAGACTCCAACACTCATTAAAGAAGCAGTTCTAGAGCTAGGTTTAGACTTTTCAAAAGTTGAAGCAGCTAAAGCTCAATTACAGCAGTAACAAAAGCGTTTGTGGGAAGAGAGAATTACTCCTTCCCCACATCTATGTTTATCAACTTAAACTCCCCTTCTATCTTCCCAAAAGCTCAATCCAGCGCTTTATTCAGTCACAGGTAAAACTGTTTACTTGGTCACACTAATCAAGTCGACTCAGATCTATACTGCCAAACACTTGGCCATTTAACCAAATGACAAAATAATAGAATCGCATCCCTTCAAGTTTGCAGGAACATTGATATGACAGCAGAACAACAGCGCAAGCTAACCGCTCGCGCAGCAGTGCTAAAGGCACTCGCTCATCCGACTCGTTTGTGGTTATTAGAGCAACTTCAGCAGCAGGAGCATTGTGTGTGCGATCTTACCGATGGTGTAAACGCTGATATTTCTACTGTCTCCAAACACCTTTCAGTACTCAAGCAGGCTGGCATCGTTAGTAGTCGCCGTGACGGCAAACAGATCTATTATCGACTTGAAACGCCTTGCTTGCTCAAGATGCTTAGCTGCGTAGAAACGGTGATTGAGAAAAATGCGCAAAATCATGCAGAACTCGTTTGATTAGCGTAGTCCAAAACCCATTTATTCCATAAACAGTAAAAAGGTCATGACATGAAAATTGAAATACTAGGCAGTGGTTGTAAAAAGTGTACCAATTTAGCTGCTGATGTGGCGCTGGTAGCCAAGCGTTTGTCCATCAGTTTTGAGCTAGAAAAGGTGACCAGCATGGAGCAGATTTTAGATTACGGTGTAATGTCGACACCCGCTATTGTTGTTGATGGTGTTGTTATGACTGCAGGCAATGTGCCTAGCCAAACCGAAATAGAGCAACTGTTAAATCAAGCAAGCAGCAGCTAGCCACAATGATTTAACCGTTCCAAATGATAATTGGGACAGAACATATAGCAATACCATTGATTTGTGAGGTGAGCCAATGCTGAGTTGGTTTTCGATATTGGCCGATTGGTTAATCTATGATTTAGCAGGGTTATCAAGCCAAACGCAGTTTGGACAAGCTGTTCATTTTTTTGTTGAAGATACCAGCAAGATTTTTGCGCTGCTGGTTGTGATGATTTACGCCATCGGCTGGCTGCGAGCATCATTGAATGTTGAGCGAGTAAGAGACTATTTATCTGGTAAGCCTAAATTCGTCGGTTATGGCTTAGGGGCGGGCTTTGGGGCAATTACTCCTTTTTGCTCCTGCTCTAGCATTCCGGTATTTTTAGGTTTCACCTCTGCAGGGATCCCTATCGGGATCACCATGGCATTCCTACTCACCTCACCATTAATCAATGAAGTCGCCATCCTATTACTGTTTAGTCTTCTGGGCTTAGAGATCACCCTACTGTACGTTGTAACAGGGATCAGCATCGGGATATTGGGTGGTGCCTTGCTCGATTTTCTCAAGGCTGAACGTTGGTTGCAGCCAGTAGCAGCCAAAGCATACGCCAGAGGCCAACAGCCAGCAAAGGCTGCTGGAGTTGCTATACCAACAACCCAAGCCGTGAGTACTTTGGGTTGGCAACAGCGGCATCAGTTTGCTAAATCTGAAACGATTGAGATTTTTGCTCGAGTCTGGAAATGGGTCATTATCGGCGTCGGTATTGGCGCCGCACTGCATGGGTTTGTGCCGGCTGGTTGGCTAGAGGCCAATTTAGGCCAAGGGCAATGGTGGTCAGTTCCACTTGCTGTATTGATGGGGATCCCGCTTTATGCAAATGCCACAGGCGTTATTCCTGTTATGGAAAGTTTATTACTGCAAGGCGTGCCTTTAGGCACAACTCTGGCCTTTTGTATGAGTACGGTTGCAGCTAGCTTCCCTGAGTTTGTCATGCTTAAGCAAGTAATGAAGTGGCGCTTATTAGCAATTTTGTTCGTACTGTTACTAATATCATTCACCCTCATGGGTTGGATGCTAAACATGGTTTAGCAGCTTATAAGCATCAAGCTGTTGTTGTGCAACAACCAAGTAAAACGCCCTCACTGTTTAGTCAGTAAAGGGCGTTTTTTTGCTTTCGCTTCAGTGCAGCTTACTTAGTACATACGCTAAAGGTTAGCGTTGTTTTACCTTGTGACGCTTGCTCTACAGTATCGGCACACATGGTTTCGCTAAATGACAATGTGTCGTTAAAGTTATAGCCAATCTGCTCGCGAGTGTCGTAATTGGTAAACAAGAAGTCACCGTTTTCATGGTTATAAACAAACTGAGTCCAAGATGCGTAAGTCTCGCCGTTAGTTGGGTCAACTAAGTCTTGAGGTACTAAGTTACCCGCGTTAAAGGTGCTGAGTAATTTTCCGCGAGTTTGTGCCCAGCTTTTCTTGTCAGCAAATTTGACATGTGAAGTATGAAATAGCCCACGTAAGTTACGGTCTAGCGAGCTGATTGACGTTGGAATGCTCTTAGCCGTAAGGTCACTTAAGTCCACCTTCTCAACATAGTCACGATGATCTTGCTGTAATGGTGAGTTTGCCATTACTCGTAGGTCTGATTTTTCATCACCACGATGCACAACCATTTTACCGCCTTCATTGAGTTGTAATAACGCGATATCGCCTGACTTATCGTGGATAGAGATGTGTAATCCATGCTGGTTACCATGTAAGCCATCTTTCCAGGCAATTTGCCATTCATTATTGTTAAAAGCAGTAACCGCTTGTTCAGTCGTGGCATAAGTTTCTGTAATGTAAGCAATCACATCAATGAAACTAACCGCTGGCGCACCTGTGTCTTGGTAGTCTTCGATGAAGGCTGCGCTATCAGCCATATAAAGCAATGATGCAGCAAGGCCCTGTGAGTTTATTGCGTCAGAAGTCACTCCGCCAAAAACATCGTATTCCATTTGTGCAACCGCATGATAATTAGTGGTCCACTGCATCGTATGCTTGTAGCTAGGTGTTTCAGTGCTGCGCTCAATCCCGACAGGGTTAACTTGAGTGGTATTACCCAGCTGTTGACCCCAGTCAAGTGAACGAACCGTTGACATACCATGAGGTGTATCTAAGGTAATACGAGAACAAGCATTGGCTGTTTGTGCCATGCCAACCATAGATACCGCTGCGATTGCTGCTAGTGCAAATTTGTTCAATTTGAAGTTTTTCATAATGTAGCCTCTTGATAGATAGTGGAAGTTTTGTAAGAGCCAGCTGCTCTTTGATGTATTCATTATCTATTAAAAATGCTAACCTCAAAGTAGCTAAGAGTAGGTAAACCCCCACCCTAATATAATTAATTTGTTACTGAAAGAGAGTTTTTGATGGCATTATCACTTGAGCAGTTACATGCATTTGTTGCTACGGTTGATCGCGGTGGCGTCGCCCAAGCAGCACGCCATATCGGCAAGCACGTATCAACATTGAGAGAGCAAGTTAATAACTTGGAGATTGATACCGGACTGACGCTATTTGTGCGTCACCCAAGATCATTGGAGGTCACAGAGCACGGTGAACAACTCTATAATTTTGCCAAATCGATGCTGTTGGAAGCTAACCATTTTGATGCAAAAGTAGAGAGTTTATTGCAGGGGATCCCTGAAAATCTCACTATCGCTATTGATACCAGCTTAATTGACCCCGCGCTGGATCAAGTGATATCCACAGTATTAAAAACCTACCCTTACCTTAATTTGAAAGTATTAAACGGTGACACACTGCAAGTAAGAGGGTGGATTTTGTCTGGCAAAGCCGATATTGGCATCATGCTTTCGACTATCCATATGCCAGCAGAGATCACTCATGCCAATGCGTATAGCTTTGAAGTGGTGCGGATTGTCCCTGCCAGTTGGGATATAGCCAATCCTGCCCAGCAGATGGATCTGCGGGAAAAATTACAACTCAGTTACTCATTCTTGCAAGATATAGGTATGCGAGACGCCGATGTAATTGGCCATAGATACATGCTGTGCAATAGCGCAATCCAACTGTTGAATTTGGTCAAAGCCGGTGTAGGCTGGGCTCACCTGCCAAAATTTGTTTGTGAACAAGCGCTTGAACAAGGCGAGGTGGTGATCAATCAAGGCACTAATGAACTGTTTTCAAACTGGAATGCTGAGCTGGTTTGGCAAAAGGAAAAAGCGCTTAACCCTGCAATGCAGATGTTTATCGATGCTGTACAAACTTTACCTGGTCACTAGGGTCTGTTGACCTTTCGAGCTTAGTTAACATCACAAATGAATCAGCCCCCTTACGGAGGCTGATTAAGTCGTTGAGTCATCGATAAAGACACTACTTACAAGTCGAGAATGATACCTTGCCTGTTGTTTTAGCTTGAGTGTAGATATCTGCACACATTGGCTCGGTGACGCTAGGTAGGTCATTCATGTTGAGTGATACTTGGCTTGCATTACCTTCGTTGTAGTAAGTAACGTCGCCGCTGTTAAGGTTATAAACGTAAGTTTCCCAAGTTGTGTACGACTCATCATTAGTTGGGTCGACTAAATCTTGTGGCACTTTATTGCCGAAGTCGAACATCGCTTTTAACTTACCGCGTACATCTATCCACTCAGCATCTTTGCTTTCAAACTGAGTATTAGCCGTGGCGTATAGACCACGCACATTACGGTCTGCGGAGCTGATTGACCCAGGTAGTGTGGTTGAGTCTTTCATGTCGAAATTTTTCGTGTACTCGCGGTGGTCTTGCTGCAGCGGCGCATTAGCCATAACACGTAGGTCGCCGTTAACATCGCCACGATGCATGACCATTTTTCCGCCTTCATTTAGCTGGAATAATGCGATGTCGCCTGACTTGTCTTGTACTGAGAAATGGAACCCATGTTGGTGACCGCCGATACCGGTGATCCAAGCCGTTTGGAAGTTACCCGCTTCAAAAAACTCAACCACTTCCTCTACAGAGGCAAACTGTTCAACTAAAAATGGCACCACATCTGACATGTGTACTGCCGCACTGCCGTCATCTTTCACATCTTTGATGAAGTCTTTTGATGGGTTCTGGTACAACAATGAGGCAGCAAGTCCTTGACTGTTAATCGCTTCACCTGTCGAACCATGGAATGTTTCTACCTCAGTAAATGAGATGGTTTGGTACTTCACTGTCCAGCTAGCCGGATTTTTATATTCAGGTACAGCTTTCGTTACCCGTTCAGTACCCACTGGATTGACTTGTGCAATAGATTGAAGCTCTGTTCCGCCCCAATCGTATGAGCGTACGACAGACATACCATGAGATGCTGTGTCGGTAATTAAACGTGAGCAAGCATTTGATGTGCCTACATAACCCATAGCTGTTGTTGCTACGATTGCTAACGCGATAATTGATTTTTTCATGATGAATCCTCTTTAGAGATTTTGAAAGTATGTTTGTTTTTGATGTATTCATTATCTACTAAAAAAACGATTCTAAAAGTGGCTGAGAGTAGGCAATACCCCTCTCTTATTTCTCTATAAAGGGCTCCTCACTACTAAACTTCAAATACATAGTTAACTAGCTCATGGTTAGTAGGGCTGAATGGTCAGTTAACGCTTAACAGGCTCCAGATCAAGTAAACTCAAATCCATAAAGCGGTGCCAAGGTTTATCGCCCTCTAAATAGCACCATTAGACAGATAAGTGCTCGCGATAATAGAGCTGGAATATTTTCTGAATTACATACAAAAACTCCCGCCGAAGCAGGAGTTTATTTTATTGAGTAAGTGGCTTATCTATCGCGACTATTGACTCTGATACTTAGGCGTTGGGTGAATACCAAGCTCTTGACGCTCAGCCTTGTTGGTATCAAACATGCTGAAGTCATACTTCTCTGCACTCCAAGTATCGTAGCGGTCTAAAACCCACTCACCATTTTGACGGTCGGTGTACATAGTCCACAATGTTGGGAATACATCATTAACCGTGTTGTCGATTTGGTCGTAGCCAGCAAATGCGGTTGCACCAGCTGCTTTTAATGCATTTTTAGCAGCATTTAAGTCAGTAACATCACGCTTGTACATGTCTTCAACAACCACTTTTGCACGCATACGTCGGTCAGCAGGACGAATGGTTGCGTCTGGCTGCACTTGCTCTTTGTCTTGTGTTAAGTGGTAGCTAAACTCTGGGTCATTTGACATAAAAGCAGAGCCTGCAGAAGTGTAGATTTTTAGCTCACCGTCAACAAACTCTACAACTGCAGTGTTACCTGCACGGTCAGCAAATTGAAAATGGCCCGGAGTCACTTCAGCGCAGTGCCCCATGTCATTCGCTGGCGGCATACCACACAGCCCGGTGTCGATAATGTTTACATCTTGAATCGCTTCAACCAACTCAGGAACATTGTCAAAGTTATCAACGGCCCAATCGAGTAGTGACAGTACGTTAACATCTTGCTTGCCTTTAACTGGTGCAGGGTAAGAAGTGTAGTCAGTGCCAAGGTACAATAAATGACCTTCAAGACCGGCTTCATTCATTGCCTCAGAGGTAATTTTAGGCAGAAAACTTTCTACCTTCATCGCAGCAAACTTACTTGTCGCTTTTACTGCATTATCGGTTTTTGCATAAGCACGCTCAATGCCTACCCCATCACCAACGACTTTGGCATCATCGTGGCCAAACCAATCCATAGTCCGCATTGAAATTGAAACATCTTCGTTGTTATAAACAGCGGTTGTACATGCTGTGGCAACACTTGCGATTGAACCAGAAAGTAATGCAGCAGCTGCTATTGCTAGTAGAGTCTTTTTCATAAGTTACCTCGATAAGTTAAATTAGTCATGGTCATTGCTATGCAGTATTTAGTGTCTGCTGCGAACCATATTGCTTGTTGATGTGGTAATTATGATGGGAAAATGGCATAACATATAATCACTGAGTAAGGGGAAACCCCGCCAAAAGTAATAAGGTCATGCTATGTCATTCTCATTAGATCAATTAACTGCTTTTGTACAAACAGTAGAAAGTGGCAGCTTTAGAGCTGCAGCAATAAAAATAGGCAAGCACTCATCGACGGTTAGCGAGCAAGTCGCCAACCTAGAAATTGATTTAGGCTTTGAGTTATTTGAACGTAGTCGACGTAGTATTGAACTCACTAAGCGTGGGCAGGATATGTATCACTTTGCCAAACCAGTATTGTTAGAAGCCGAGCAATTCCAAAACAAAGCCGACAGTGTACTCGCCAAACAGCCGACCAGTTTCACCTTGGCATTAGACAACGCTATGCGCTGTGCAGAAGTCGCCAGTTGTTATAGCGCTGTTTTAGAAAAATACCCCAGTATTAATTTAAAAATCCTCAGTGGCGATGTCATGCAGATCCGTTCATGGATCCGTTCAGGTATTGCCGATGTAGGTATGATAGCCACCAGTATTGCCAGCTCTGCTGATTTTACCATGAGCCGAAGTTTTGCATTTAACTTGGTGAATATAGTCTCTACTGACAGACTAATTAAAAAGCGTTCACTTGATATTGCATCGGTAAGAGCTATTCCGCAGATATTATTTAATTTTATGCTTGAGTCAGGCTTGGAAGAAGCACATAAGATCAGCAACCACTCTATTGTTGCCAATAATGCCCATGAAATAATGGAGATGGTAACAGCGGGATTAGGTTGGTCGATGATGCCCAGCTACATTGCAGAGCCTTATATTCAATCAGGTAAAATACAAACTTTCGCTATTGATGATGCCAGAGTTGACATATGGTTTAGTGAAATCATTCATTTAAGCAGTAAAACGGTCAACCCAGCAATGAAGTGTTTTATTGATAAAGCCAAAAAGATAGCCGATAAAATCTGATATCACCTTAATCGATTGTCTTATATTGATTCGATATAGCACTCAGTTCGAGGGCTATTAGTGTTACCGTTGACTATTCCACTTAAAAGCTGGCGGATGCAAAAGTGTCAGAACACCTGTGTTACTGCTGCCCTTCAAAGCTCGTTAACCAAGTTTTAAGTAGCTGATTAAGCTCTGGCTTATCTGTGTCAGAAAGCTGCTGCACCAGCTTATGCTGCACACGTACATGCTCTTCTATTGCAGTATCTATAATGGCAAAACCCTTGTCGGTTAGCCCCACAGACACACTGCGGCGATCTTCAGTGCTATGCACCCGCTCAATTAAGTCTTTAGCCTGCAACTTATCGAGTCGATTTGTCATCGCGCCAGAGGTCAGCATCATCGAAGATAACAGTGCTGATGGTGTGAGATTAAAAGGCTTACCTGAGCGCCTAAGTGTTGCCAACACGTCAAACTCTCCAAACGTTAAGCCGTATTGTTTATGGCAGGCAGCAATTTCCACTCCAAGGTGTTTTTGCAATCGCATCATCCGACCAAAAATTTCCATCGGCTGCGTATCGAGTTGTGGCTTCTCTTTGTTCCACTGCGCAGCAACTTTATCTATATCATCCATTTCACATTCTATCTCAGCTAGTTAAACGAATTAACGCTCAGTTAATTAATCTTGATATAAAGATACTTGATAAAAAGATACTTTACAAAAATAAGATTCAGGTTCAAACTAAAACTATCTTCACGTAAAGATACTTAATCGTAAGGTAGTTTATGAATATTTTTCTCGCCATGATCCCAGCTTTTTTCTGGGGTACCACCTATGCCATGACCCAGTTTACGCTGCCAGACTGGCCACCATTATTGTTAGGTGCTATCCGAGCACTACCTGCAGGTTTATTACTGTTAGCCCTTAAACCCAGTTTACCCAACAAAACAGACTGGCCAGTACTGATTAAGCTGGGGGCGATTAATATTGCGCTGTTCTTTAGTTTTATTTTTATTATGGCGTTAACCCTGCCCTCTGCTATCTCTGGGGTTGGCATGGTTTCGGTGCCAGTATTTGCCATGCTGTTTCATTGGGTCGTGAGTAAAAAGCGACCAAGCACTTTGCAGGCAGGATTTGGTGCAGTATTGGTGATATTGGCTTGGATGCTGTTTGACCCGAGTGCTATCAGCTTAAATCCGATTGGGTTACTGGCAATGCTTGCCGCTATTAGCTGCATTATCGTAGGTAGCACCATAACAAAAGCCCTCGGCACCCGAATTCACTGGTGGACGGTACTCACTTGGCAATTAATTGTCGGTGGCGTACTGCTGTCTATTGCTGCCGCTATTCACTCGCTATTTTCACCAGAGCAATACTTTGCAGCAATACAGGGCTTTAGTATGGAAAATGCGTTTGGCCTAGGCTGGATAATCATGCTTAATACCGTACTTGGCTATATCATGTATGTCTGGTTACTGCAGCGCATGACAGTGGTTGATTTCACCTTTGGAGGCATAGCGAACCCCGTCGCGGGCATTGTCAGTGGGATGGTGTTGTTAGGAGAGTCATTTACGCCTCATCAATACCTGCTTATGGCCAGTATGATCTTGGCCTCAATTGCACCGACACTGATTCAAATCATCCGCAAAAAATAGCAAATCATTAATTCTCTGAGTGCAATTGAAATCGGTTCGAATCACTGAATCGGCATAACGGCAGTGGTCTAGGCACACCACTGCCAGTTTCCCCCTTTGAAGCTGCTGCCATAGCAGCACTAATTTATAACTCTAAATCCTGCATAATTAAGCTTGTCAGCAGCAGTGTTTTGCTTATTGTCTGGACTCAAGATCGTTGTTTTTGCATCAGCACCACCGCAGCTACATCCACCCGTTTCTCCGCCACAACAACCACCTTTTTTAAGGTGATTCAGCGAAGTGCGTCCTTGAGAAGCATCTAGCAATCTAAAAGTTGTATCAGTGCTTTGATCTAACAGCTGTTCGATACTTAAAGCGCTATCACCTTTGCTGACACTAATCCCTGCAGCGAGCAACTTGCCCAGCATACGCTCGCCAATATGTTGCACCATGACAACATCTGTCTTTTGCTGTTTAATTAGATCTAACATCGCCTTTTTAGCACTGCAGCCGCCTGCTAGTGCTGGATTGTCGAAACTGGTCACTAAGTGGTGGTACTCGTTATAAAAACCGATACGTGGCGCCTTAGTGAAGTGACCCGCTAATCGACCGCGGCTCATCGGCATTGCAATAATCATAACACTTCCCTTTTGGTATCTGTTGATTGTGGCAACACTAACCCATGACCTTGAGTGATCGCCGTCGCCACTTTTTTACGTGCGCTTGCCAGCAAGTAGCCAAATGTTTGTCGAGATATCCCCATAGAAGCAGCAGCATCGAGTTGACTCATTTTTTGCACATCGCCTAAATTCAGAGCTTCAAACTCATCAGCATCAATATGGATTTTTTCCAACTCAACAGACGGAACACCATTAGGCTTAAACAGGCTATAGGGAGCGCTACAGGATAACTTTCTACATTTCTTTGGTCTGGACATCAATCAGCCTAATTTGCCAATGGTAAGATATCAGCCAATATTAAATGGCCATTGTGAGTTATTGGCCTACGCCAATAACTTGATAGTATGCCAACTGGGTAACACTAAACTGTGGACTAGTTCACGCAGTTCAATATTCGAGATCACTGAATTGAGTTAATGCCTTAAGCATAAAGCCTCGCTATTCGCCAAGTGCTATTACAGCGCCCAGTTTTGCGAGCAACAATACAGTTTGCTCTCTGGATCAGCGGCAAAATAGAGTGGTAAAACAACCAACCTCTCTAACGCTGAACCTTAAGCAATACCCTGCGACCAACTGCCCTTGCAACACCGGCATAGCAAACATCGACAATGACAGGCCAATTTGGCTAACTCTGGAGTGTACGTGATATCAAAATTGCCCAAATGGGTTGAATATGGCGCCTTTGTGCTAGCGTTGATTGCTGGCTGCGTCAATGCCATTGGTTTATTAGGTTTCGAGCACCAGTCTGTATCGCACCTCTCAGGTACTGCGACTTTAGTGGGCACTCAATTACTCAGCTCTTCTCCCACCGCCCTGCTTCACCTACTTGGGATACTTATCAGCTTTATCATCGGCGCGACATTATCGGGTGCATTGCTATCTGGCAGTTCAGTAAAACTTGGTCGTCATTATGACACCTTACTCGTTGCTGAAGGTTTACTATTAATCGGTGCTATCTACTTTCTACAAGCAGGCAGTTTTGTGGGGCATTACATGGCATCTGCAGCTTGTGGACTGCAAAATGCGCTAGCGACAACATACAGTGGTGCCATTGTCAGAACCACTCATGTCACCGGGATCTTTACAGATCTTGGGATTATGTTGGGAAGCTGGCTTAAAGGAGAGGGATTCGACAGACGTAAAGCGGTGCTGTTTCTGCTCATTATTATCGGCTTCATTTGTGGCGGGGCGCTAGGGGCCTTGTTATTTAAGCAGTTTCAGTTTTACGCTTTGATCATTCCTGCCGGGATCTGCTTAACCTTAGCTATCAGTTATCGCTTATATAAACGTAAAACAGCACCTATTGCATCACAGTAATACCCTAAAGCGACAACATAGCTGCCGACGTGAACTTTGCCATGACAAACCCGGCTAAAGTAGTCACTTGGCTATTATTAAATTTAAATGCATTCTGTAGAAAACAAGGCTTACTTAAATTAACTCTACTTTAATATAATATTTATTAGCACCGAAAAACTAAAAGTCTTGCTATTAAAAAACTCCCTAGCAAAATAAAATAATTACCACAACAGCTGAAAAATATAAAAATAAAATAGCGCTATAATTTCCTAACTCTTTCATCATCAACTATATAAAAAATTAAAAACAAATTGACCATACAAATTTAAAAAACCAACAGTGGTATATATTTAACTAATAAACATCATTTACACCCTCAGGTATTCACGTAAAATAAACCCAAAGAAATTACACTTCATTAACACCGCTACACGTAAACACATATGCAGCAAACAACGCGAACGGCTAAATTAGAACAGCAACTTACACAGCAAACCCTGATATAGACTGGCTCACATGATACCCACAAAGATGTACCCCTTTGTAGGTATTTGTTAGATTTATCTTATTTTGTTTACAACTAAGTTTTGTAAATTTATTGATCACTCTCACGTTACCGTTAATAAAATGTATAACAAACCCAACCCTCATGTTAATTATTTAGCGACAGATTAATATTATTTAATAAATTAAAAACGTAAATTTATCTTGGTTAGAAATAAATATTGCCAGATACAAAATATAACAATCTTTATTACGCTAACAATATAAATCTATATTAGAGAATCAGTAAACAAGCAAATAATAAATAACAAAAATATTATTTAGAGGAGTTGTGATGAGACTACAAAAGCTTGCTATCGCCGTAGCGGTAATGACCGCATTATCAGCGTGTAGCGATGATGATGATAAAACTAAAACCTGTCCTGATGGAACAGAACTCAATCCTGACACAAATGTGTGTGTCACTATACCACCGGTAGAACCGCCAGTTGAACCACCTGTAGAGCCGCCTGTAGAAACTGATTTCTACAACAGCGATAACTGGAAAGAAACCTTCCCTGATCAGTACACCACTTGGGCGCAAACGGAAGAAAGCAACCCAGAGTCAGGTATACCAACGGATTTATTAGCTGCTAACCCTAACCTTGTCAGCGCTTGGGCAGGATACGGATTCGCTAAAGACTACAATCGTGCTCGTGGTCATCACTTTGCATTAACTGACATAATTAAAACACTACGTACTGGCGCTCCGCTTATCGGTCATGATGGCGAAATCGTCGGTGAAGCCATGAAAGCAAGCTGTTGGTCTTGTAAATCTCCAGATGTCGGACGTATGTTTGAAGAGGTTGGTGAAGGCAAGTTTGCTGACAATGGCTGGTCGGTGTGGGGCGAAGAGATGCCAAACACTATCGGTTGTGCAGATTGTCATGAACTCGGTGAAAATACGCTACGACTAAGTCGTGGATATACTACTCGTGCAATGGACGTGATTGATAAAACATTCACAGCGCAAGAGCATGTTGACCAAGCCGGCCAAACCTGTGCTCAGTGTCATGTTGAATACTACTTCGATGGCAACGACTCCAAAAAAGTACGCTACCCTTGGGATCATTGGGTGCCTGGTGTAGATACCGATTACGCAACTGTGGTTGACTACAAAGGTAACGACAACCTTTACAAGGGTTTTGCCGCTGAAGCGCAGTTAGCATTCTACGATGAGAAGAACTTTAAGGATTGGACTAACGCTATCTCTGGTGCACCGTCGCTAAAAGCACAGCACCCAGAGTATGAAAACATGATGGATCGTACCGACCACATGATGTCAAATCACTTAGAGTTCAGCTGTAATACTTGTCACATGCCGAAATCAACTAACGCTGATGGACAAGAGTACTCAAATCATAAAGTCGCATTTGATGCCAACAAGCTTCCAGCTAGCTGCACCGATTGTCATGATGCAGATAAATTAGAGTCTAAGTTTGAGATACGCAAAGCCAGTATCAATGCACTTCGTTTTGAGGACAAAGGCACAGACCCACGCCTGACTGAAGTACACTTTAAAGCCCAGGCTATTTGGGCTGCTAATGGTATTGAAGGCTTAGAAGCAGGAAAGTCTATTGGCGAAGCCAAAGCTGCTTATGAAGGTGCGCTAACTGCTGGTAATGAACTTGCAACTGAAATGAACAGCCTACTTACCAAAGTACGTAATGCACAATGGTTCTGGGATAGCGCTACCGCATCTCACGGGATCTATGCCCACAACCCAGCAGAAGCTATTCGCTTGCTAACCAAGTCTAATACGATTTTAGATGCGGCAATCATCGAAGCGAATACACTGCTTGATAAGTACGATGCAGACTATGTCTACGATGCAACTAAGTACGACAGCAAAGCAAAAGTACAACCGCTCGCAGGTCTTGACCTCGATGCGATGAAGACCTCTAAAGAAGAGTTCATCAAAGAGCGTGTAGAAAAAGATTGGCCTGCTGAACTACATTAATTGCAAATGTAATTAGCTAAAGATACATCTCCAAACTAAATGCCAGTCACCTCACCGACTGGCATTTTTATTGCCAAATGACTTCCACTTGGCCGTTCATTCGACAGTAATTCAACGCTTAGCAAAACATTAAGGCGAAAATAGCAAATCCCTGCTTTAGTTTTCTCAGCAGCCCTCACCCCTTATAAAGTCGTCTTAAGCTCGGCATATAGCCTTGATGCACGCAGTAGAACTATCTCCGCTACTGCGCCAAATAGCGCATACTGTCATCAACCGGAACATCTAATACAGTATGAAGATAGCTACCACTACTTTGCGCATTTAGCACATCATAGCGGCTTCGTAGGGCTTTCAGCAGTGTATTGAGTTGCGCTATCAGGATTTAACATTCTCAACCATACGCCTTGTATTGAAACCCAAGTTCTTAATCAACCTTTATTGATATAAATGCTTTTCCGTACTGAAACTTCTCTACAACTATCTGCTTGTCCAACATTTACGCCGTCCCAAAAAAGACTAATTTAAACTATATTAAATTAGTATAACCAAATGCATGACTAGATATATAGACAGAAAAATAAATAATAAAAAGCAATATACAAAACAAACGCAAACTTAATTTTAAATTAATAAATTCAAGTCGGAATTAATAACAAATTAAGATTCAATTAATTATTAACAAATTTTCCTTACGAATATACAATTACGTAAAAAACATCAAATTATTAATTTAACCAATGAAAAATCTAATAAAAAAGACTATAAACTAACAATAACTTAATATTAAAAGCTTTAAACACTTACAAGCCCAACTAAAAACACATTGAAAACCAATGGCATACAAAAAGTTCCTAAAGCAGAAAATATAGCGAAAGATAACAAATAACAAGATGTACCCCTAAGT
>NZ_BPEW01000039.1 GCF_019654975.1 Shewanella sp. c952 | reverse complement strand
GTATTTTACCGATTAGCGAGATAGTACATATCATATAGTTGAATAACCATTTAAAATTTAACGTTCAAGATACATATTTTGCAGGCGAAGACTCATCGAGTTGATTGTTCTTGAACAAGGACTAAACAAAATAAGCAGTTAGCTTGTAAAAAGGTGCAATTAACCCTAGTCAAATGGGGTTCGCTCACGTAAAATTTGTGTCTTTTTCTATTTTCGCCTAAGAAAATATGTAAGCCCGAAGACTCGTAGGTTTGTCCTACATGCACTGGAAGAGATGATGTCACAGTTAACAGAGATCGTAGAACAGGCCTTAGCCGCCATCAAAGACGCTACAGATTTGAAAGCGCTTGATGACCTCCGTGTCGATTACCTTGGTAAAAAAGGTAAAATTACCGACATGATGAAGATGATGGGGAAACTGCCTCCTGAAGAGAAGCCGGCCTTCGGCCAAGCTGTAAACCAAGCGAAACAAGCGGTTCAACAGCAGCTATCTATACGCATCGATGGATTGAAAGCGGCAGAACTTGAAGCGCAGTTGAAAGCTGAAAGCATTGATGTGAGCCTACCTGGGCGTCGTATCGAAAATGGTGGGTTGCACCCAGTGACTCGTACCATTGAGCGTATCGAGAGTTTCTTCGGTGAGCTTGGTTTTACCGTAAAAGACGGTCCTGAAATTGAAGATGACTTTCATAACTTCGATGCATTAAACATCTCAGAACATCATCCTGCACGTGCTGATCACGACACTTTCTATTTCAATCCGAAAGTGATGCTGCGTACCCAAACCTCGGGTGTTCAGATCCGTACTATGGAGCATGAAAAGCCACCGCTACGTATCATTTCTCCAGGCCGTGTTTACCGTAATGACTACGACCAAACGCATACGCCAATGTTCCACCAAGTCGAAGGTTTGCTTGTTGCTGAGAATGTTAACTTTGCAGAGCTTAAAGGCATATTGCATGACTTCTTACGCAATTTCTTTGAAGAGGACCTTGAGGTTCGCTTCCGCCCATCATACTTCCCATTCACTGAGCCTTCAGCTGAAGTCGACGTAATGGGTAAAAATGGCAAGTGGTTAGAAGTACTAGGTTGCGGCATGGTTCACCCAAATGTACTGCGTAGCGTGGGTATCGATCCTGAAAAGTACTCTGGTTTTGCATTCGGTATGGGTGTTGAACGTCTATCTATGTTGCGTTATGGCGTTAACGATTTACGTTCTTTCTTTGAAAATGATCTTCGCTTCCTTAAGCAATTTAAATAAACGGAGCTGTATAGCATGAAATTTAGCGAATCTTGGCTTCGTGAGTGGGTTAACCCAAGTGTTAACCGTGAAGAATTAGCACATCAAATTACCATGGCGGGTTTAGAAGTTGATGGTATTGATACTGTCGCTGCTGACTTTAGCGGTGTCGTAGTCGGTGAGGTTGTTGAGTGTGGTCAGCATCCTGATGCAGACAAACTACGTGTAACAAAAATAAATGTTGGTGGTGATGAGCTAATCGACATTGTTTGTGGCGCACCAAACTGCCGTTTAGGTCTTAAAGTTGCTGTTGCTATGGTTGGCGCTGTGCTACCCGGCGATTTCAAAATAAAGAAAGCCAAGCTGCGTGGCCAACCATCATTCGGTATGCTTTGTTCATACGGTGAACTAGGTATCGACATTGAAAGCGATGGTATTATCGAGCTTCCGACTGACGCGCCAATTGGCCAAGATGTGCGTGAATATCTTGACCTTGATGATGCTGTCATTGATGTTGATTTGACTGCTAACCGTGCCGATTGTCTTGGTATGGCGGGTCTTGCTCGTGAAGTGGGTGTTTTGAATCGCCAAACAGTGACAGAGCCTTCTTGGGAAGCTGTTACTGCCACGATCAGTGATGAAGTCAGTATTGATCTACAAGCTGAAAAAGAATGCGGACGATACTTGGGCCGTGTGATTAAGAATGTTGACGTGAAAGCGGCAACACCACTTTGGATGCAAGAGAAGTTGCGCCGTAGTGGTATTCGTTCAATTGACCCTATTGTTGATATTACCAACTATGTACTGATTGAATTTGGTCAGCCAATGCACGCATTTGATAATGCGAAATTGGAAGGTGGTATTCAGGTTCGCAAACCTAATGGCGAAGAGAAACTAACACTGCTTGATGGCAATGAAATCACTATCCCAGAAGGTATGTTGATCATCGCTGACAATGTTAAACCGCTGGCGCTAGCAGGCGTATTTGGTGGCGAACATTCAGGCGTGACCACTGAAACGACTAATATCATGCTCGAGTGTGCGTTCTTCGCACCACTGGCTATTTTGGGTAAAGCTCGAAAAATTGGTCTGCACACTGATGCATCACATCGTTTCGAGCGTGGTGTTGACCCTGAACTGCAACATAAAGTGATGGATCGCGCGAGTCGCCTTGTGCTTGATATCTGTGGTGGTGAAGCGGGCCCAGTTGTTGAAGCTAAATCCGAAGACAACCTACCAAAGCCAGTACAAATTGTATTACGTCGCAGTAAGTTAGATCGTACTTTGGGTCACCATATCGAAGATAACGATGTGACTGAAATCTTAGAACGACTTGGCTTTGCCGTTGAAGTGATTGAAGGGCAGTGGAATGTTACAACTGCGACTTATCGTTTTGATATGGCAATCGAAGAAGACTTGATTGAAGAAGTTGCCCGTATTTACGGTTACAACAATATTCCAAATATTGCGCCAATAGCGCAGTTAAGCATGTCAGATCACAATGAGTCAGATATTAGCTTAAAGCGTGTTCGTAGCATGTTGGTTGCACGTGGATTTCAAGAAGCGGTAACTTATAGCTTTGTTGATCCTAAGCAGCAAAACCTGATACACCCAGATGCTGAAGCAATGATCTTGCCGAATCCAATTTCGGTTGAGATGTCAGCAATGCGTTTGTCTATGTTTACCGGTTTATTATCGGCTGTAGGTTACAACCAAAGTCGTCAGCAAAACCGCGTTAGATTGTTTGAAACAGGTCTACGTTTTGTGCCAAACGAATCGGCAGACTCAGGTGTTGCTCAAGAGCCAATGTTATCAGCTGTTATTGCCGGTAACCAGAACGATGAGCACTGGTCAATGGAGTCAAATACTGTTGATTTCTTCGATCTGAAAGGTGATCTTGAAGCGGTCATTGGATTAACCGTTGCAGACAATGAATTTAGCTTTAGAGTGGCATCTCATCCAGCGCTTCATCCGGGGCAATGTGCTGAAATATTAAGAAATGATCGTGTAATTGGTATCATAGGTACGGTACATCCGACCCTTGAAAAGCCATTTGGCCTCAATGGCAAAACAATTATTTTTGAGCTTGAATTAGACGCTTTGCTACATGCTGAATTACCGCAAGCCCAGACTGTATCTAAGTTTCCAGCTAACCGTCGTGACATTGCCATCGTCGTTGATGAGGCTGTTGCTGCCGATGATGTTGTAAAATTGATAAGAAAAGTTGGCGAAAATCAGTTGGTTGGCATAAACTTGTTCGACGTATACCAAGGTAAAGGTGTAGAGGAAGGCAAAAAGAGCCTTGCTATCGCACTCTTATTACAAGACAACGCTCGTACACTTGAAGAGAAAGAGATCGCCGAGATGGTTGATGTAGTGGTTTCTGCTCTGAAAGACGAGTTCAACGCATCGTTGAGGGACTAAAAGTATGGCACTTACCAAAGCCGAAATGGCAGAACATCTTTTTGAAACGCTAGGTATCAATAAGAGAGTAGCGAAAGAGATGGTAGAGACGTTTTTCGAAGAGATTCGTCAAGCTCTTGAAAGTGGTGAGCAGGTCAAGCTATCTGGCTTTGGCAACTTTGACCTGAGAGATAAGAATCAAAGACCGGGAAGGAACCCAAAGACGGGAGAAGATATCCCTATTTCAGCGAGACGTGTTGTGACATTTCGTCCAGGACAGAAGCTGAAAAGTCGCGTCGAAGAAGCTAACGCAAAGAAGTAATTGCAATAGCATCGTGATGAAGAGGCCACTCAATAGAGTGGCTTTTTCTGTTATTCATCTGCTAAAGAGGTTTGCGCTTGTCTAGAAAACCGAAGTATTTTGACCGTCGCTTTACACTATCGTTATTACACCTAAAATATTGGCTGACATGGTTTGCTATTCTAGTGTTGGTGCTGTTTGGACTTATGCCTGCGTGGCTTAGAGATCCTATTGCTCGTCAGTTATCAAAATTAGTGCTTAAGATTGCCGCTAAACCTATCGCTGTTGCCAGAGCTAACTTGACCACTTGTTTTCCTGATAAATCGAATGCTGACATAGAGGCATTGATCCGCGACAACGTTGAAAATTTTGTGATGATATTATTGGCGCAATCAGAGCTGCTAGTGAAGTCTAGGCAGAACATTCGCAGCAGAGTACAACTAACAGGCTTTGAACATGTAGAGCAGGCAAGAGCAGCTGGCCAACCTGTCATATTTATCATGCCTCACGTTTGGGGAATTGAATATGCAGGCCTACGATTAAACTTAGATTTGCCTATGGTATCAATGGCGAAAGCGCATAAAAATGGTCTGTTTAATTGGTTTAATAACCGTATGCGCAGCTCCCAAGGTGGCAATATCTATATGCGTGAAGCGGGAATTAGAGCATTGCTGGCCGAACTTAAGCAAAACAATAGTTTTTTCTATCTACCCGATGAGGATTTAGGGCCAGATAAAAGTGTTTTTGCCCCCTTTTTAGGCACGACTAAAGCGACATTGCCAGTGGTTGGTCGACTGGCTCAAGCTGGAAATGCGCAAGTGATGCCTGTCAAAATCGGTTATGACCAAGTGAAGCGCCAATATCAATTAACAGTGATGCCAGCTATCGCCCCTGAAGATATGCAGGGCAAAGAAAATGAAGCTATCGCCTTGAACAAGGCAGTAGAACAGGTCATTTTGGCCTATCCTGAACAGTATATGTGGTTCCTTAAAGTGCTGAAAACGCGTCCTGAAGGCGAAGCGTCAATCTATAAATAAGAAACTGGATCAGCTAAACTAAAAAAGCCGCAATATTCATTGCGGCTTTTTACTAACAAATGAGCAATGTTAAACGATCAGTTGATATTCACTGCGTAAAATATCGATGATTTCCTGCTTAGGGTTTTCACTGATGTGCAATTTCTTGCCAATCACTTTCTCAGCAATACCAACATAAGTATTTGAGATATCCATCATCACTGACTCTGGTAGCTTATTGTCTTTAGCTAAAGCAAAGCGTTCTTCCATGCGGTTCTTATTGAGTAAAATATCCGCATCTGGGAAGTGATTCAGCAACCACTGTCTGAAACCTTCTTTTGATTGCTCAATGATTTTGCCGTCGCGATGAGAACTACCATCCCAAATACGAGAGCTATCAGGTGTGCCCACTTCATCCATATAGATAAGCTTTTCATTGCCTGCAGCATCATTGACGTAACCAAATTCAAATTTGGTATCAACAAAGATTTGGTCTTGTTCAGCCAAGGCATCGCTAATCACGTCAAAGCCTTCTGAGAGCAACTTCTCGTATAAATCAATATCAGTCTTATTGCTGAAATTAAAGCCTGCCACGTGTCTCTCAATGTCGCTGCGCGATACGTTCACGTCATCAGCTTCAGGCACACCTTCAAGACCGGTTAATACACCCTTGGTTGACGGTGTGATTAGGATCTCTGGCAGTTTTTGATCTTTTTCTAAGCCTTCAGGTAAGGTAATGCCACAAAATTCACGTTCACCTTTGCTGTATGCGCGCCACATTGAACCTGTAATGTACTGACGTGCAATCGCCTCAATCATAACTGGGCGGGCTTTCTGAACTATCCATACCAAAGGATGTGGTATATCAAGAATATGGCTATCAGCTAGGCCTTTTTCTTTAAATAGTTTGAACCAGTGGTTTGAAATTGCGTTTAATGCAGTTCCTTTACCTGGAACACCATTTAAACCGTTCTCACCTTGCCACACACAATCAAACGCAGAGATACGATCACTGATAACCATTATTGCTAATGGTGCGTCAGCGGGAACGTCATAGCCTTTGTCTTTGATTAAGCGAGCACTGTCTTCGGGGGTTAACCAGTAAACACTGCGAACTTTACCAGAATGCACTGGTTTGTCGGTACGAATGGGAAGATTGTCATTTACGACTAAAACTTTATCTGCAAGATTCATAGGGCACACTTTTATTATTGAGAAGCTTAATTTTAGTGGCGCAGATTGTATCAGAAGTTAGATTTGGCAACACTATGGTGATAGCTGTTTTAGCCTAGATAAAAACAGTGTTCTTAATAAAAGAAAATCAGCAGCCTAGCTTGGCTATTTTTTACTGATAACGGTTTAAAATGTTAGTGATTTCGCCATTGGCTTTCATCATTAAGATCTGCAGGTCGATCCATTCAATTAGCTCGTTTGCTACCCCGTCTCCATAACTAAAATGAATATCAACCGGCGCGATCGTATCGCTGATATTGCTAAACTTAAATAAGGATGGGTCTATCTGATGTTGTTTAACGCTATATAGCACTCGGCTCTTGATTTCGATAAACAGGTCGCCCCTTGAGTTTTTGAGTGCTAGCAACGCGCTCCTATGACTATTTACCTTTAGTACTTTCATTTGATATTGCTCGATCAGTGGTTCTAAACCGGAGTATTGAAACCCTTTCAGTAAAATGACGGTTTTACCTAATAGACCATTGTTAAATCCAGTGATTTGATCGTTGTCTTTCAGCGTGGCCATTATATGTTCAGCACTGAACAATGATTGATTGGAAAGACGTTTGTTTTGAGTCCAATTACCGTCTGCAGAGCGCCATGTTGGTGAACCATAGCTTATCCAGTTTAGATAAGTTTGTTGCTTGATTTCATAAAGGTATCGTTTGAACGGCATGACTTGTGGGGAGACTTCTAACGCTTTTTTTTGTTCTAGAGTGGTAATAATATCGGTGATTACGCCGCTGTAAGTATCGTCTGCGTTATGATTTATCTGAAAGGGTTCTGCTTGCTTGGCAATAATTAAATAGTGTAGTTCCTCAGCAGAGACTGTCTGAGCAAATAATGAACCTATAAGTAGCATGGTGAGTCGCAAAGGTTTGATAATGCTAACCTATAGAGTCGGGATGATAATGCGTTAGAGTATAATGATTTTTTATAGTTATGTAACTGTAATTATTGGATATAAGCTAGCTTTAGTTTTCTCTTTTTAGATATTTCTGTGCTATCACTAAATCTGGTTAATTATATTCTGCTCTTGTCATGATGACTGCCACAAAACATAGCTAACCAGTTAGCTGGCTGTCGTTTTATTTCGCAGCGTTGTGTCGCTTCATCAGATTTGCAGTGACCTCTTCAAGTGATAGTTCCTGATCTTCTAATAATACCAATAGGTGATAGATAAGGTCAGAAGCTTCATCAATGAGTTCTGGTTTGTCGTTTGTTGCTGCTGCTAGCGCGGTCTCAAGTCCCTCTTCACCGACTTTTTGCGCGATACGTTTTGTACCACGTTCAAACAAGTAAGCAGTGTAGCTCGATTTCGGGTCTTGCCCCTTGCGAGAAGCAATCAATGCACTGAGATTATCAATGAAGCTATGGGCCTTACCGTCGGTCCAGCAGCTCTCGGTGCCTTTATGGCAAGTTGGGCCATTAGGTAGCACCTGAACCAATAGACTATCGTTGTCACAATCCATATCTATCGCGACGAGATCAAGCGTATTACCGGAGGTTTCGCCTTTAGTCCATAAGCGCTGTTTACTGCGGCTAAAAAAAGTGACCACAGCGGTAGTGAGCGTCTTTTCTAGAGCTGCTTGGTCCATATAACCTAGCATCAGTACTTTACCGGTTAAGTGGTTCTGTACGATAGCGGGGATCAAACCATCGGTTTTGCCCCAGTCTAATCGACTCAATAATTCACTGTCTTGCTTATTTGTTTGATAATGCGCTGTCATTTTGCATCCTTAATTCGAACGTATTTATGTGTCGCTAGTTTAAACGCGCACAGCGATTTGATTGTCACGCAGATAACGCTTTAACGCTTGGATATCGATAATGCCTTTGTGGAACACACTTGCAGCAAGTGCAGCATCGACTCTAGCTAGGGCAAAGACATCTTTAAAATGCGCCATGGTCCCAGCCCCGCCGGAAGCAATTAGTGGCACGTCACATAGAGAACGAATCATTGATAATTGCTCAATATCATAACCTTGACGTACGCCGTCTTGGTTCATTACGTTGAGTACAATTTCACCGCAGCCACGTTTTTGAACCTCTTCTACCCAATCTTGCGTAAACCATTGAGTGTCTTTGGTTGCAGACTCATCGCCAGTAAACTGTTTTACTTTATAGCTGTCACTGATGTGGTCGTGGTAAGAGTCGATACCGATAACAATACATTGGCGGCCAAACTCGTCTTGTAAGCGTTCAATTAAACTAGGATCGGTTAATGCTGGCGAGTTAATTGATATCTTATCAGCGCCAAAGGCCAACTTCTCACGGGCTTGCTCGATGGTGCGAATGCCACCTGCGACACAAAATGGAATATCGATACGCTCAGCCACACGACTGACCCACGACTTGTCGATAACCCGGTCATGGGCGCTAGCGGTGATGTCATAAAACACCAGTTCATCGGCACCTTCATCCGCGTAACGAGCGGCCAGAGGCACAATGTCACCGACGATTTCATGGTTACGAAACTGCACGCCTTTAACCACTTTGCCCTCTTTTACATCGAGGCAGGGGACTATGCGTTTGGCCAACATGTAATTGCCTCCTCAACGGTAAACTGATTGATAAGCAGTGCTTTGCCAATAATGATGCCATTCGCGCCGCTATCTTTTACCGCTTGCACATCTGCTAGAGTCGCAATACCACCAGAGGCTTGCCAGTTTATCTTTGGGTATGCAGTGCTTATCTCTTGATAAAGTTCATTATTAGCGCCTTTCAGAGTACCGTCTCGACTAATATCGGTTACCAATGCGTGTTTTAAACCGACCTCTGTAAACTCAGCCACTAATGATTCGAGTGTTTTACCACCACCAGACTGCCAACCTGATACCGCCACTATTTTCTCGCCTGTTTCGTTAATATTGACATCGAGTGCTAAACAAATCGCGTCGCTGCCATATTTTACAAACCAGCTTTTGACTAACTCAGGTTCTTTGACGGCTAGAGAGCCAATCACCACACGGCTAACACCTATCTCCAGTAATTCACTTAGCTGTGCCTCCGTTCTCACTCCACCGCCTACTTGAATAGGCGTGTCGAGCCCTTGCACTAAGCTGGCTATAAGCTGTGTTTGGCGCTTCATCGGGTCTTTTGCACCCGTTAAGTCAACAATGTGCAGCAAGTCTGCACCTTGTTCTTGGTAGCTTAGTAGCTGCGCCAACGGACTTAAATCAAACGTTGTTTTTTGATTGTAATCGCCTTGGTAAAGACGAACGACTTGACCTTCTATAAGATCAATTGCAGGTATTATCATCTTTACGCCTCACACTGATTTGAATTGTTGATTTGATTAAAAGTGCCTGTCGACATGTTGAGGAAATTTTTCAACATTCTTGCGCCAACCGATGCACTTTTTTCTGGGTGAAACTGCAAGCCGATAAAATTGTCTTTGGCAATCGCTGCGCTAAACTGCTCACCATGCTCGGCGGTGGCGATTGTAAATTCAGCGATTGGCGCTCGATAGCTATGGACAAAATACACATAATCGCCTTTGCTGATCCCGTCAAAAATGGGGTGGCTAGAGGGAGTAATTTGATTCCAGCCCATATGTGGCAAGGGTAAGCCTTTGCTATCTAGCTCTTCGATATCGGTTGGGATCAGCCCAAGACACAAACAGTCCTCAGTTGTCGCGCCGCGTTCTTTCGATAAGCGCGTTAACATTTGCATGCCTAAACAGACACCGAGTACCGGTTGTGTTAGTGATTTAATCACTTCCACTAATTGTTTGTTTCGCAGTGATGCCATGGCAGCGCCTGCGGTGCCAACACCGGGTAACACCACGCGAGTGGCAGCTTTAATTGCTGCAATGTCATCGGTAACACTGAGGTTTTTACGCTCATCAGCAGATAACAAGCGCTCAAATGCATAGCGAACTGAACTTAAGTTGGCACAGCCGGTGTCGATAATCACCGTTGTGCCTTCGACTGTGCCTTCGCTTGTTAACTTATTGCTAGCTAGCTGACTCATAGCACACCTTTACTCGATGGCAACGCATCACCTTCTATGGCGACCGCTTGACGTAGCGTGCGACCCAGTACTTTAAACAAGCTCTCTACTTTATGGTGATCGTTATCGCCTAAAGTTTTAAGGTGCAAAGTACAGCGAAGCCCATCAGAGAATGAACGGAAGAAGTGTGGCACCATTTCGGTGGCCATCGCGCCGACCATCTCACGTTCAAATTCCGCTGAGAATTTAATGAATGGACGGCCTGATAGATCGAGTAAACACTCGGCGCTGGCTTCATCCATTGGAATTGCTTGCTCAAAGGCATTACCAAAGCGCGCAATACCGCGTTTATCGCCTAATGCTTGACGCAGTGCATCACCTATAGCAAGAGCGGTATCTTCAACGCTGTGGTGGTCATCAATCTCTAAATCGCCATCCACGTTCACGTCCATCTTAAAATTACCGTGGGTCGAAATCTGCTCTAGCATGTGGTCAAAAAAACCAATGCCAGTATTGATTGAGCCTTTAACCCCTGAGTCGAGGTCGATGGTGACTTTAATGTCGGTCTCTTTAGTGGTGCGCACGACGGTAGCCACACGATTTTTGCTGAGCAGTTTTTCGGCAATGTCATTCCAAGTCAGGCTTTGTGGGTTGTATTGAAGTCCTTGAATGCCCATTGAGTCAGCAAGTCCCATATCCGTTTCACGGTCGCCGATAACAGCTGATTGGGTGAAATCGATACGACCAGTGGTTAAGTACTCTTTTACCAGTCCTAGCTTCGGTTTGCGGCAACTGCAGTTCTCGTCATCAAAGTGAGGACAGATAAGGACATCATCAAATTTAACCCCTTGGCTACTCAATATTTGCATCATCATATCTTGTGGCGCATCAAAGTCATCTTTTGGAAAAGAGGGAGTGCCTAATCCATCTTGATTACTGACCATCACTAAACGGTAACCCGCAGTTTGTAGTTTCAATAGTGCTGGAATGACATTGGGCTCAAATACCAATTTAGCTAGCGTATCAACCTGTTTATCGGTCACTGGCTCTTCGATAATGGTGCCGTCACGGTCAATAAAGAGAATTTTCTGTTTCATAGCGATAATACCTTTCAGATTTTTAATTTTTTAGACTCGGCTTTAACTATCTCGCCAAGTCATGATTATTCTTATTAATTCGGCGCCGAAAAAAGGTTAATTAAGTAGTCGGTTTGCGCCTGATTGGAAAAGCTAAAACGAATACAGTTTGCTAAGCGTTTGTCGTTATAACTTCGCGCTATTACGCCTGCTTGAGTTAGCTTTTGTTGAACAGTTGGCTTGTCATTAAACTCTGCCAAAACGTAATTACCGTGGGCTTGTACTACTTTGGCGCCAAAGGTTTGCAATGCTTGTGCTAATCGCTGACCTTGCAGATTCATCTCCGCTACCTGGTTTTGCATGGTTGCTAATCCATCGGGGCTAAGCGCTTGTACTGCAAGTTCACTAACCGGCAGTGGTACAGGGTAGGGAGCGATGACTCGCATACACATATCGATAATATCAGGGTTTGCCAATAAAAATCCGCAGCGAGCGCCAGCGAGTGCAAATGCTTTTGAAAGGGTGCGCAGCACCACCAAATTGCTTTTACTTGCGACTAAATCAGCCACCGAATACTCAGGGCTAAATTCGATATAAGCTTCATCGACAACCACCAGTTGATTGGGATTATTGTCGACAACCTCAATAAGTACATCTCTTGAAATCACACTTCCCGTTGGGTTATTCGGATTGCAGATGAACATGATCTTACTGCTTAATCCTTTATCAATCTGCGCCGTATAATCCGTCGGTAGTTGAAAATTATCAGTCAATTGTAAGGCATTAACTGCAACATTGGCCGTTTTGGCACTAATGGCATACATGCCGTAAGTGGGGCCAAAAGTGGTGATGGCATCTATACCTGGATTGCAAAATGTACGTATGAGGATTTCAATCGCTTCATCAGCGCCGCGACCGGTCAAGATACACTGACTTGGTACCTTGCTATAACGGCTATAAGCATCGATTAATGCTGGTGGTTGGCATTCTGGGTAACGGTTGACGCCCACTAAAGCTGTGTTATTAAATGGTGATTCATTAGCATTTATCCAAATATCACCTTGGCCGCCAATACGCCTTGCAGATTGATAGACTTCCAAATCTAGAAGTTCTGGCCTAGCTAAACGCTGTGCAAGCGTGTTTATCTTAGTCATCATGCCTCCGAAGCGTCATTTTTAGCGATATTAAGTGATGCAAGACGCAGCGCCACTGCATTTTTATGAGCATCGAGTTGCTCTGCTGCTGCCAGAGTCATCACTGCATTGCCTATGGAAGCTAGTCCATCCGCGGTTAACTCTTGTACGGTAAAGCGACGACTAAAGTCTGCTAGCGACAAACTTGACACGGTTTTGCTGTAGCCATATGTCGGCAATACGTGGTTGGTTCCGCTGGCATAATCTCCAACAGATTCAGGAGTGTACGCGCCTAAAAATACAGAGCCAGCAGCGCGAATATTAGCTAATACTGCCCTTGGCTGCTCGGTCTGGATAATCAGGTGCTCAGGTCCATAAAGGTTAGAGACCTGTGCAGCTTCAGTCATATCATTGACCAGCAGAGTTCGGCTGCAGCTTAGTGCTGTTGTGGCAACGTCTGAGCGTGAAAGCTCGGACAGTTGCTGCGCTAATGCTTGATTAACCTTATTGGCCAATTCGATAGAGTCTGTCACTAACATTACTTGTGAGTCAGGTCCGTGCTCGGCTTGAGATAACAGGTCTGCGGCCACAAAGCTGGCGTTGGCTTTTGCATCGGCAATGACTAACACCTCAGAAGGACCTGCTGGCATATCGATACTGACGGTTGCTCGACTATCTTGGCTAACTGCACGTTTAGCTTCGGTGACAAAGCGGTTACCTGGGCCGAATATTTTATCAACTTGAGGCACCGAATCAGTGCCAAAGGCAAGGGCGGCAATGGCTTGTGCGCCGCCAACTTGATAGATCTCTGTAATGCCACAAGCATCTGCTGCATAGACGATAGCGTCATTGATTGGCGGAGGGCTGACTAAAACGCGTTTGTTACAGCCAGCGATTTTGGCGGGTAGTGCCAACATTAAAACGGTCGAGATTAGCGGCGCGGTGCCGCCAGGTATATAGAGGCCGACTCTCTCAATTGGCTCACTTCTTAGCTCGCAGCGAATACCTTTTTGGGTTTCTACATCAACAGGGCTTGATACCTGCGCTTGGTGAAAGCTATCGATATTAGCTTGAGCTTGAGCTATCGCTTGTTTCAGCTCCGCCGGTACTGCTTGGCAAGCTTGCGCTATTTGCGCTTTTGACAGCTTAAGGTTATCGATATTAACGCCGTCAAACTGCTTGGCAAAACTGCGCAAAGCACTGTCGCCATCAGTCACTACCGCATCGATAATGTTAGCAACAGTTTGCTCAAGGTTTGAGTCGCCGATGAGCGGCGATCTTGCCAGCGCGTCTTGCTTAGCCGCTGTTGTTAATGTTTGCCAATTGAGAATGTCCATCAACTTACCCCATCATTTTTTCAATAGGCATAACAAGAATTGAACTTGCACCTAGCTGGGTGAGTTGTTCCATGGTGTCCCAGAACAAGTCTTCGGTGCTGACGGCGTGGATTGCAACGCGGTTGGTATCATCATTAAGTGGTAATACCGTTGGGTTTTCAGCGCCTGGAAGTAACGCAACAATTTGCTCTAGTGTTTCAGTTGGAGCGTGTAACAAAATGTATTTACTTTCTTTAGCGCGAACGACGCCGTTGATGCGAGACAGGATTTTGTTAATAAGCGCTTGCTTGTCATCTGGCTGGCTATTGGTTGATTGGATAAGGCAAGCGGTAGATTGGTATATAACCTCTGTTTCGTACAGGCCATTAGCTTCGAGTGTGGCGCCGGTCGATACTAAATCGCAAATGGCATCAGACAGTCCAGCTCTTGGAGCCACTTCTACAGAGCCTTTTAACATACAGTCGTTGTAGCTAATGCCTTTTTGCTGCATATAACGACGTAGAATATTTGGGTATGAGGTAGCAATGCGCAGTCCTTCTAGCGAGCTGGCATCTTGGTAATTAAACTCGTTAGGTACAGCAAGTGATAAACGACATGCGCCGAAATCAAGTTCACGCAGTTTAAGACACTCAGATGGCTTACCTAATGATTGGCGTTCAATCTGCTCCTCTTCCAATACGTTCTCACCAATAAAACCTAAGTCGACAACACCGTCCATTACAAGGCCAGGAATATCATCATCACGGACGCGAAGCAGATCGATAGGCATGTTGTCAGAGTGGGCAATAAGGCGTTGCTCATTGATATTGAACTTCACACCACAGCTCTTAAGTAATTTAAGAGACTCTTTTGATAAGCGACCTGATTTTTGGATAGCAATTCTTAATCTGTTTGACTCTGACATGGATACTTCCTTTAAGTTGATTCAAAAATTTATATAAAACAATTCGTTAAACTAAAACCAAAAAACCCCTGGAATTCCTTCCAGGGGTTTTTGATGTTTTGAATCAACCGCCAAAAGGAATGAGTCCTTCGGCAGTGAGCTTCCGAAGGCTACCGCATATGGTGATGATGATGGATAGTGTTCAGAAGCTGTATCATATTCTTGTTTCTCTACTTTAAAATTATCAGTTGGGCCTGATGGCCTAAAATCTGCAACCCATATACTTCTGCGTTGCCGATGCATTTAAATTAATCAGTTTTATAACTGATTGCAACCATTAATTTCGACAGATGAGTAATGTTCATCTAAATGTCACTCATTTCACTTTGGGCAAGACGAGTATGCATGCTGTTTCTAAAAAAGGACAATCGATTATTAGGGGCTGTTGATCTTTCACGGTTGTTTTTGCCGCAGTTTATTGGCTATTTTGACAAGGCGGAGGCTATGCCGTTTAGTTATTCTCCACAAATAGTCTACAACACAGTAAAAATAGCCAAGAAACGCGGCCCTTTGGGTTCGATTCAATGCTTCTATTCTTTTATGACTAGAATGGGTTATGAGCTTTTCACTTAGCCAGCTAAGCTTTATCGCTCAAGCCTTGTACTAGAAGCATTATTCCTTACGGTAAAGAACCGAACAAAAACTAAGCTCGAAAGATCAACAGCCCCTAGCAAATTCCGATGTTTTTAGTGTTAATCGAGTATGAAGCGCTATAAGGCTTAAGCTGCATACGTTACACTCAAGCGGTATCCCCTTTTATAACCAAGATATTGGACACTATGACCACTAAGTACAGGTGCTTTTGAGCGCGAGATTAACACAGCAGGTTTTAGCCACATTTTCAGCTGATGGTGCATTGGCTAAAGCAATTAAAGGCTTTAGTCTGCGTTTAGTGCAGCAACAAATGGCAGAAGCGGTTAGTGACTCGATATCAAGTAGTCAAAACCTTGTGGTTGAGGCGGGCACTGGCGTGGGTAAAACCTTTGCTTATCTTATTCCCGCGCTACTTAGTAATAAGCAAATTATTGTCAGTACCGGCAGTAAAAACCTGCAAGAGCAACTGTTTTACAAAGATCTACCTGCATTATTGTTGATGCTTGGGTTGTCACCTAAAGTGGCTTTATTAAAAGGGCGTAATAACTATCTCTGCCAGCATTTGATGGAGCAAGAGTTGTCGGGTGCCAGTTCAATGAACCCTAAAATTCTTGACGATCTTTTGCGGATCAATCAATGGGCTGGTCAAACAACCGATGGCGATCTTGGTGGTTTAGCGGCTGTATCTGAAAGCTCGCAGGCGCTGCCATTGGTAAGCAGTGCTAAGGAAACCTGCATCGGTCAACGTTGTGAGCACTACGATGTTTGTTTTACCCGAAAAGCCCGTAATCGAGCCATGGACGCCCAGATTATCGTGGTTAATCACCACTTATTTCTGGCTGATAAAATTATTAAAGAAACAGGCTTTGCGGAATTATTGCCCGATCCCGATGTGGTGATTTTTGATGAGGCTCATTTACTGCCCGATATCGCTGTTACCTACTTTGGGCAGCAATGTTCAACCAGAGTGATAGCGGAGTTACTGCAACAATTTGCTGATATATATCGCAAAGAACTTCGCGATGCTAAACAGATAGAGCTACTGAGTGCTCGTTGCTTAACTTTGCTTAATGATTGGCAGCAAACACTTTTCGAAAGCGGTGATACTGACTGGCGCAGAATGTTAAGTAATAAAGCGCTATCAACATTATCTTGGTCTCTACTTAAAGAGCTAACCACGTTGAAAAGCGTATTACAGGGGCATGTCGGTCGCAGCGATAATTTAGATGATGCACTCGAAAAATTGGATGTTCAAACAGCTAAACTAGAACTGTTTTATTTGTGTGAGAACAATCAAGCTGCCTATAGTATTGATTACGGCCATCGTTACTTGATGTTAAGGATTGCGCCAATTGATGTCGCAAAAGAGTGCAAAAAGCTATTTGACGAAAAAGTAGCGTGGATTTTTACTTCGGCTACGCTGCAGATAAATCAAGATCTAAGTCTGTTCACCAAACAGCTAGGAATAGGTAACTGCAAGCAGCTATTGCTACAAAGCCCGTTTGATTACGCCAACAATGCCCTGTTTTGCGTACCACGCCATCTGGCTAGCGTCAGTAATCACAGTGCGATATTACCGCAGTTTGTTGACGTTTGTGTGCAAGCGATTGAAGCGGCTCAGGGACGAACTTTTATCCTTTTTACTAGCCATCGAATGTTGAATCAAGTTGCAGCCGCTCTGCAGCGTAGAGTTCCATACCCGCTGTTAGTACAAGGGCAAGCCAATAAGCAAAGCTTACTGAAAAAGTACCGCCAATTGGGTAATGCAGTACTGCTAGGGACTGGGGCATTTTGGGAGGGGGTAGACGTGCGAGGAAAGCTGCTTAGCTGCGTAATCATAGATAAGCTGCCGTTTGTTTCACCTGATGATAATCTTTATCGCGCACGTAGCGAGAGTATCGCCAGAGAGGGAAAAGATCCATTTACTGAGATCTCACTGCCACAGGCGGTTATCTCACTCAATCAGGGAGTAGGGCGCTTAATTCGCGATGAGAAAGACAAAGGGGTACTTATCTTATGTGACAATAGAATAGTTAATCGTCCCTACGGGCAAGCATTTTTAAATTCGTTGCCACCAATGGCAAGAACACGAGAATTGAATAATGCGGTTAAATTTCTGCAGCAGGTTAAGTGATTAAGATTATCACCAAGTAGATCAGTACCAGAAGTAGCAGTGCCAAAATACAGCGTCGTCGATATAGCAGTCCTTGAGGGTTTAGTAAGCTGGGAAACAACAGAAAGTTAAATGGATTAAATAGGGTTTTATAAGTAATAATTGCTACCCCTTCCTGCCTGCCACGATAGAGCATTTTCGAAAAGTAGTACATAAACCGGAATAAAAGCACTGGAAAACTGATATAGATGAACAGTGTTAAGCTTAACTCTAAAGATATTTCTAACTCTTTAAATGTAAGCATTAGCCCTTTATGCCAGGCTTCCTCAAGGTTAGCTGAAAAGTAGATCAGCATAAAGAATGTCACAATCAGACTAAAGGCGATGAACAGTAATGAGTAGCGAAATAGCCTAAACCAATCGACGGTGATCTGGCGCATATCCCTCCCATTCTTGCAGTGGTTGCAGCTGATAAAATTAAAAACCCTCGTTTAAATCTAGTCCAAAAACCTCTATACAGGAGTGTTTTGCTCTGACTTTATTAATTTATTTTGCTGTAACTTTTGCATCACAATTCCTTGGGTGATGCCTGCGAGTATAATCATCGATGCGCCAGTAAGTTGAATGACATTAAGTGATTCACCAAATAGACTCCAAGCGAAAATCACTACCGCTACGGGTTCAAAGTAAGCGAGGGTACCAAATGATATAGCGGGTAATGCTCGCAGTGCTTTGACCGCAAACAGTATGGCTAAAAAGCCAGGTAATATACCAATGGCCACTAACCAACTCCATTGGACTGCAGACGGCATAATGGGGACTTGTAATACAAATGGCAGTAGACAAACTGCGCCAACGCTAAGTTGTACTAGAGTGCTTTGGTAGGGTGTTGATTGGCTCGGTTTGCGATTGATGAGCATAAAACCGCTGTAGCTAAGCATTGCGAGTGTTGCATAGAGGTAACCTAGAGCTTGTTGCTGGTTTTGGCTGTTGAGGCTGCTCGGCAACATCAGCCCAAAGCCAATTAGCGCGAATATAATCAGGACGCAGTTTGCGCTATTGAGTCTTTCTTTATAAACAAAGTGAGCAAATGCCGCGGTGGTTAATGGCGCTAGGTAGATAAGCATGACGGCATTAGCCATATTGATATAACTGATGGCTTGTACGTAGAACACCATAAAACCCGCAAGCATTATTCCGTTGATGACTGTGCGTTTACTGGGTTTATGTCTTACTTGCTTAGCTTTACCACTTATTAGCATAAACACCAGCATACATGCAGCGCCAATGACCAATCGATAGAAGGTGATATGTTCAGCTGGCAGTGCTGTATAGCGAGCGAACACGCCAATAGTCGCCATTAACACTGCTGATAAAACAGCCAGAAGCATAAACCCGAGCGATTGCTGACTATTCATGGCGCTTTAGCTATTTGACGTAGTTGGTATTGCTGCTTTGCTGCTTGGTTATATTTCTCGAGTAAGCTCAGCGTTTCAGTCGTCGTTTCAGTCGTCGTTTCAGCGTGATGATTGTGATTAGCGAGCTGTAATAGATCGATTTTGAGTTTACCTGTGCTATCAAACTGACTGGCAAAAGTGCCCATACTGATAAGATCGAACTGCCACTGGGTTAATCGACCTAAAACGTAATTACCGTATTGAAACGCCTCGTATTCATTAAGCAGAGTCAGAAAATCACTAAACCCAAAGCCCGTGAGTAATTTTTGGGCGCTAAATGCAGCAATGTAACCTGAAGCGAGTTGATTATCTTTAACATTACTATGCTGTTGTTGACTGAGCTGAAATTGATAAGAGTGTCTGGTTTCATGAATTAGAAAGGCTAAGCTGGCAAATTTGTCTTGAGCTGCCAATTTGTCAGGGTTGAGATAAACAACACCTGAATTAACACTATCATTGGTCGCTAATGGAGATAAATACGTCACATCAAAGTCAAAATAGACCATTTTATTTGGGTAACTGTGGTTATCAATGATTAGCTTGGGCGGCTTTATGCCCATTGAGCGATATTCTAATGCAAACACTTTACGCAGAAAGGGTATTTGCTCATCGATTGAGAGCGTGTGCCATTTTGAAAGTGCGGCGGTCAAATCTTTATCAGCAAGGATAAGCTCAACCAGTTTATCGCCATCTTTAATGGTTTTTGTTTGTGCAGCTTTTAGAAAGTCATGAGCTTCAGGCTGCAGTGCAAATGCATGGGGTAACTGAGATTGTAGCACTTGAGTTGCATAGAAAGAGCCTGCTGCTTGCACAGATGAAACAAGGCTAAACTGCAGTGAAACCAAAAGTACAGAGGCTGATAGTAAAATAGATTTGGATGCAAAAATGGACATAGTATTTTTACGATCTCAGTAAAACTGAGGCGTCCTATATTTATTATTATTCTAATTGGAGCAACACCATAATCGCTTAGGGTTTACAGGTCAAAATCAATTTATATTTTGGATGCAATTGACATAGCTAATGCTTTTAACTGCTTTCTTTGATAGCAAAAAGCCTAGAGGAATACTCTAGGCTTTTTATTATGCAAGGCTGAAGGGACAGCCTATGGGCTTGTTAAACGTTATGCTGCAGTTGGTGTTGTTTTAGTTGGCTCCTCTGCACTTTGTCTATGGTCCTGCGCTAAGAAGGTATAAACAGTAGGCAAAACGAACAAGGTAAACAAAGTACCAATTGACATACCGACTGTAATCACCAAACCGATAGCGAAACGGCTTTGTGCGCCTGCACCTACGGCGACAAGTAACGGTACAACACCAATAACCATTGCTGCTGTTGTCATTAGTACTGGTCTAAGTCTTACTGCAGCAGCTTTTACCGCAGCTTCACGTTTACTGTAACCGTTTTCAGCTTGCAGTTGGTTAGCAAACTCAACAATTAGAATACCGTGTTTACTAATCAATCCTATCAAAGTAACCAAGCCTACTTCGGTATAAATATTCAATGTATCAAGACCAAAGTAAAGCGGTAACATTGCGCCAAAAATTGACAATGGCACACTGGTTAACACAACTAGTGGGTCTCTAAAGCTTTCGAACTGTGCTGCCAATACTAAGTAAATAATGATAATCGCTAAGAAGAATGTCGCGACTAATGACGAACCTTCTTCTAAGAACTGACGTAACTGGCCAGATGCATCAGTGCTGTATGACTTTGGCAATATCTGCTCAGCTGCCTCTGCCATCACTGTATAAGCTTCACCAATACTCACGCCAGGCATCATTTTAGCTTCAATCATTGCGCTATTAAGCTGCTGAAATTGATCAACGGCTGATGGTTGAACGCTCTTAGTGATGGTAACCAGCGAGGCTAATGCGACCATTTGGCCATTTGCCGACTTCACGTAGTACTGCTTCAGATCTTTCGCAATACGACGGTCACTTTGTGGCACTTGAGTAATCACCTGATAGCTGCGCTCATTTAATGCGAAGTAGTTGACGAAGCCTTCACTTAAGTAACGTGATAACACTAAACCAATTTGCTGTGTGTCAACATTCATTAGAGCGGCTTTATCACGGTTAATACTGACTTCTACCTGTGGTTTGCTAAAGTCTAAGTCGTTCTGTACATAAAGAAACTTACCGCTTTTTATGGCGTAATCTTTCATTTTCTCGGCGTACTTGTATAGATCTTCATAACTCCCAGTAGGTGTTTTCAGGATCATTTGGAACGGTAAACCCTGCGCAGTTCCGGGTAAATCTGGTGGTGAGAAAGTATAAACTTGCACGCCAGGAACTGTACTAACATCCTTTTGGAATCGGTTCATGATGTCTTTAGCTGACGCATCACGTTCACTCCAATCTTTTAGTACCGCAAGGCCAAAGAATGTTTGGTCGTTCTGATAACCGTTGACCATCATATCCATATCTTTCTCTGGGTAAGAGTTTACAATTTCAGTTAACGGCTGAGTAAAGTGATTAAGATAATCAGTATTCGCTGTTGTTGGACCCTTACCCATCATGATCATTACACCCTGATCTTCTTGTGGTGCAAGCTCTGAAGCGGTATGAGTAAACATAAATACCAACGCAACTAATATCGTGCCAGCGAAAGGCCATACTAACTTTCTGTTATCAACGACGACATTTAGCATACGGGTATAGTACTGAGTGACAACTTCAATGATGCCGTCGATTTTCTTAACGAGTTTACCTTCCAGCGTCTTTTGTGACAGTACTTTTGAACACATCATAGGTGTCAGAGTCAGTGCAAGGAAACCTGAAATAAGCACTGCACCGACTAAGGTAAAGGCAAACTCGGTAAATAATTTACCTGTTAGACCGCCCATAAAACCAATTGGGGCATAAACTGCAGCCAACGTAATCGTCATCGCAAATACCGGGCCTGCAATTTCACGGGCACTGATAATGGCTGCTTTTACCGGATCGGTTCCATCTTCTAAGTGACGGAAAGTATTTTCAACAACGACAATCGCGTCATCAACTACCAATGAAATAGCAAGCACCATGGCCAACAGGGTCAAAATGTTAATACTGAAACCCATTGCAAGCATGAAAAACATAGAGCCAATTAGAGACAGTGGAATGGTCACTAATGGGATCATCATTGCTCGCATTGAACCTAAGAAAGCAAAAATAACGATAACAACAATAAGAGCTGCTTCTATCAGTGTTTTAGCTACCTCATCGATTGAGGTTTGAATATATTTGGTTGAGTCATAAACAACATTCGCTTCCATTCCTGCTGGTAAACTATCGATAATACTTGGCAAAACCGTGTAAACATCAGCAGCCACGTTAAGCGGATTAGAGTTTGATGTATTGCTTATCGCAGTCAGAACCGCTGGTTTACCGTTAAAGTTAACTTCGGTGTCATAAGTGTTGGCACCGAGTTCTACCGTTGCAACATCTTGCATATGAATGAGGTGACCATCGCTTGCTTTAAGCGTGATATTTTTAAACTCTGCAACTGATGCTGCATCAGTGTGAGCATTAATATCAACTTCAATATATTGGTCTTTTACTTTACCTGCAGCACTTACTGCATTGTTGCCTTTGATAGCATTTTGCACATCAGATGCTGTGATGCCAAAAGCGGCCATTTTAGTTGGGTTTAACCAGATGCGCATTGCAAAGTCACGCTGGCCTAAAATGTCAGTTTTAGACACACCACTAACTGTAGATATTGTTGGCTTAACCACACGGCTAATATAGTCCGAGATCTGTTCCGTTGCTAAGGTATCACTCGAAAATGACAGGTATAAGATCGGTGATTGCGAAGTAGATTTCAAAATACTCGGATCTAATACACCAGCTGGCAAACGGTATTTAACCTGTTGCACGAGTGACAAAATTTCTGTCAGAGCTTTGTCTGACGGGTAATCTAATTTTAGATAGACCGTAATCAGTGATTTACCTAAGCTGCTGTCCGATGTCATATAGTCGATACCGGCAGTCTGAGCGATTTGAGCTTGTAATGGTTGAGTCACGTAACCTTGTACACTTGAAGCGCTGGCACCAGGGTATTGTGTGGTAATGGTAATCACACCAGTTTCTAGTTCTGGGTATTGACGCACTTGCATCATGCCAAAAGCTTTAAGGCCTAACACCAACAGCATGAGACTTAGCACTGTTGCAAGTACTGGGCGTTTAATAAATAAGTCGGTAAAATTCATTGGATTATTTCTCACCTTTGTTGGTTGTATCTGATGCTGTTTGGGTAAATGGACGACTGTTGTTTACCAATACCTGTGCGCCATCTTTTAAGCTCTGAGTATTCGAGGTGATTATCTGGTCACCGGCTTTAAGTCCTGACGTAACACCGACTAGACCGTTTCTTTCTTCACCGGTCGTTACTGCGCGACGTTCTACGTTATATAGAAATAACTTGCTGTTATCCTTACTGGCGACTTTAGAATCTGCTTTTAGAACGTAAACAGAATCTCCATATAGCGAATAATTAACCGCAATATTAGGCACAGGAATAAGGGTTAACTTGTTAGCCGTATCAATCGTTGCTTCTACATACATGCCTGAAATAAATGAGGCTTTGTTAGTGGTAGAACTCTGGTCTACTTTGGCGCGAATATCCAGGTTGTGTGATTGGCTATCCACAGAAGGTTGAATCGCTGTAATGTGGGCAACAAAACTTTGGCCTTTGTAAGTATCAGTTGTAAAAGTCACTGTTTGCGCTAAAGCGACATTGGCTAACTGTATCTCTGGGATAGAGAAGTCAATGTATTGTTCACTCAGGTTCTGTAATTCAACAACAGTGGTACCAGGCTGGATGTAATCACCTTTGTTGACTTGCCTTATACCAACTTTTCCTGAGAAAGGTGCTTTTACCTGCATAAAGTTAATTTGAGTTTTAATATACTCAACGTCGGCTTGACTTGTTGCTAATGTCGCTGCAGCAGTATCAACAGAATCTTGTGATGTGCTGTGTGTTTTCAATAGCTTTAATTGGCGTTGGTATTCAATTTGCGAAAGTTTTAAATTAGCCATGCTCGTTTTTTTGTTAGCTTGGAGTAATCGGTCATCTAATTGAACTAGCATGCTACCCTGTTCTACAATATCACCTGACTTAAATGATATACTACGAACCTGTCCTGATAGCTGCGGAGTAATATTAACTTGTTGGTCAGCAGATATATGGCCAACAGCACTGATTGTTTCTTTCCAGTTGCTGTTATTAACAATGGTAGACGTTACTGCCGCTGGAGCTGGTTTATATGCAGCAAGTTTAGTTTTAATCATGTTTTGCTTGAATGTGTTAAAACCAAATACAACTACAACAATAGTTACCATTGATGTTGCGGCGATGAGGGTAGCTTTCTTAGACATTATGTTCTCGCTTATATAAAGGTGTTGATAATGATTCTGTTCATTGTCAGAACTCATAACTTGGCGCTAGATTAATGGCATTGCAGAATAAAGAAATCAGTAAAAAATAACCGTTTGATAAAAGATATATTGATTCTTTTTTTGAGAACGTCGTTGGTTTTTTTTATCCATTTTATATTTTTGTTTTTGCAATGAATTGGTAAATAAAACCCATTATATACAGTAGCTTGATATATAATTTGTGAGGTTTATTTTTTGGTTATGCTTCTTTGATGTATTACAGTGCTAGTGGCGTAGAATTGTCGGCAAGCTAACAACTGGTTAGTCACTTACTTTAACAGGAAACATTATGAGAAACGCTAACTCTCGCACTTTCGCATTTAAAAGTGCCGCTTTAATATTAGTTGCTATAACATCTTTATCTGCCAACGCTGCAAGTATTGATAATGATAAAGGAGATATAAAAATATTTAATAAGAAGATGAATCAACTTGAGCAGGTTGAAATAAACGACAATGTTTATGTCGCGACAGTATCTGACTCTTTTGACGATATTACTGAAGAGACTGAGTATATGTCTGAGTACGAGATTATCAAAAGAGTCACTGATAAAGAGGCTGTTGAATTAGACTTGCATGAAACTAAATCATATTACATATACAGCATTAATGGATTGAAAGACTTGACTGATAATGTTGAACAACACCTAGATAATAATCAGCCTGCATATTTCTCAACCACATTACTAAAGGGCGATAAATACTATCATGGCTTTAGTGAATATATTGCAAAGGTCACTGAGTATAGCCTTTAGTGCTATTTATTTGTAAGCAGTATTCAACTTTAACACTAAAGTACTGCCATCTCTATATTTTGGAAATATTATGAAAAAATCTATATTTATATGCAGCGTTATGCTTATTGTTTTTAGCTCGTCAAGTTTTGCAGGTTGTCGCTGGGTCAATGGCAGTCGGTATTGTGGAAATAACAATACTGTTGTTGTAAATAATCACCATCACGCAGTAGTGGTTTCACCGGGTTACCAAGCTAATCCTTGGGCTGCGTTTGGGGCGGTAGTGGGCGCTGCAATTGTCATTGATGCTGCAACAGGCCAACCTAAGGTTGAAGGTAAACAGTCGATTGTTGTCGAAACTAAGTTAATAGAGACTGGCAAAGTTGATGTGGTTGATAAAGGCGATGAAGTGGTTTTCATCAAAGGTATTGGTTAGTCGTTAACACTTAATTTGCGAACAAGCTGTCTATGCAATCCCAGGGAAATTTGAATACTCTATATTCCTGGGACTTAGATAGGTTATTGATTTTTCCTCAAAACCGCCTAGTATAATCCTAAAGAGACAGGACGTTAGGACATTAGATGCAAAAGCAAAGTTATAGGATTGATAATTGGTTTTTTGTACCTCATGAAAATAGGCTTGTTCTCGATGAGCAAGAGATCTTAATAGACAATCGTTTATCCAACCTGCTACTTTTTCTTTGTGACAACCCAAGAACAACACTGAGTCGTGATGAAATAATCGATCATGTATGGAAAGGCTCTATCCTTACAGATCAAGTCATTACCCAAGCCATTTTCGAGCTTCGAAAAATACTTAAGACTAATAATCAACATTTACAAGGGTACATCATCACTGTCCCTAAACGTGGCTATAAGCTTGATGCTGACGTGGAAGTGGTCAACGAAGCTAAACATGAACCAACAATCCAAAGCGCTACGCCTAAGATATTAGAGGTCAACACTGAGCAAAATAACAGCGTTGCGGCTAAAGAAAAAGTTCCCCCCAAGCAAACTAACGAAGATGAAAAATCCGCTACTGCTGTAAAACCAGCAAAGAGTGTACGGTTTTCTAGCTTATTGTCGATGGTCGGTGCTTTAATTGCTGTGGTTGTTGTGGTGGCGTTTTTCAATCGTTCAGATATTGCCAAACAGCCGTCAGTAGAAACTGTTGTTTATGGTGCTTTAGAGCCTAGATTTATTGAGGCATCGATTGATAATTCGCTTGATAACGCTTCTTTACAGAATGGAATTATTTTTAAGGTTATTGAATATCTTAAATATAATGTTAACTATCGAGTTTCCTTTAATCCGAAAGACCATTCGAAAGCAGCCAAAAAGCTGTCTTTTATCGTCACTCGGGAGAACGGTATCGATTATGTGAATATTGAATACTTTAACAAAATATCTAACTACCAGCATCTTGATAGAAAGTACCCCATCAGTGAAGAGCATTTAAAACGCAGTATAAAGTTGATGCTCGATGACGTGCTCGATGCCTTTAATATCGATATTGCCAAATCTGAAATAGATTTGGTTTTACGTGAGATGCCCACAGAGCCAGCAGCATTAGCATTATCACTTGAAGCTATTGGCACTTTACATAGTTATGATAAGCAGTTTGATGCGGTTGATTTATTGGCGAAAGCGCTAGAAATTGAGCCTACAAGCCATTACCTGTTATCGATGAATTATACCTACAACATGGCAATAGCGTATTTAGGTAAGTCAAATTTATCAATTGATAGTATTAATGCGCTTAACAGTGATTTTGAGAAGGTTTTACCGTTGCTAACGGATTCACCTGAATCTTTTAAAGTCTACGAAGCGATGGCTCTACATGCATTATCTAAAGATCTGCCCATCGAAGCGGTGCAATATCTGAATAAAATCCCTCATACACACAATACAATTATGACGTTTGTTTTGAGAGCCAAATTGGCGGAGTCCTTTGGTAATCCTGCATCGGCAGAGGAGTTTTACTATCAAGCCTTGCATGAATCTGGTACACCTAGAGTGTTGGATATTGCAGAAAGTCTGTTGTTTTATAGTGATTTGAGCAAAATGAGACTCAAGCTGCAAAGCCAGCTGGAGTCTGTTGTAGAAGATAAAAGTTGATGATCCATTTGTTTAAAGTGAGCAAAAATAAAGGCCTAAGGTTTTCACCTTAGGCCTTTATTCATTATGGATCACAATGAATAAAGGATTAAGCCCCATTGCCTCGAGAGCTTTGACAAAGTTGTCTTTGTGCTGCTTTAACAACGTTCAGGTTTGTAAAAGTAATCCTTTAATTATTTCCGAGGATGCCTGTGCGTGTGTTAAATTTAATTCAGCATTTATGTCAGATTAAACATTGACCTATAAGAAATTTGTGCGATGTTTAAAGGTAAGCCAATACTTAGAACCAATGCATTTAAGGACCGTATCGATTGATTGAACGAAAAATTAATAAAGACAACAATTTTTATTATATGACCGCTGCGCTGGTGATTATGCTACTGAGTGCTTCTCTGATTAAAAGTGTGGCTGCAGGTATGGTGGAGTCTATCCTTGAAGGGATCATTGCGGTGACCTTTTTAGTCTGTGTGGTGAGTCTAGGGATTGATAAGAGCTGGAAGCGCTTTATGCAGACGTTGATCATCATTTGGATTGCTTTAGTGGTACTTAAAAAGCTAGTGTTAATTCCCCATCTTAATTCGATGATGTTATTGCTAATGTTTGCTTTTTTTTGGGGCACATTTAGCTCTATTTGCAGGCAAATTTTGTTTTCAGGCTCAGTCGATAGTAACAAGGTGGTGGGTTCGATAGCGTTATTTCTATTGCTTGGATTACAGTGGGCTTTAGTTTATTTGTTAATTCTAGCCTTTTCTCCAAGCGCATTTGGCGGAATAGACCAAGTGCCTTGGGGGCAAAACTTTTCACAGATGGCTTATTTTAGTTTTGTAACATTAACGACTTTGGGTTATGGCGACATTAGCCCTAATACGCCTTTTGCGCAGGTTGTTGTATATTTAGAGGCAATTGCTGGTGTGTTTTACATGGCAATTGTTGTTGCAAGTTTGGTGAGTGCTGGATTGGCTCAAAAAGTCTCAGAACAGGAACGTTAATATGGAAAATCCAATGCAGCACAGTCAAAGCAAACTGTTTATTACCAATATGATGGAGTCAGCCATTCGTATCGGTTTGCTATTTATTTTAATCGTTTGGACCTATGACATTATTAAGCCTTTTGTGATCCCTGTTTTATGGGGAGCGATTATCGCAGTGGCACTGATGCCGTTGACCCAAAAGCTCGAGCGAGCGCTGAAAGGGCGGCGGGGACTAGCGGCAACTATTTTGGCGTTGGCGAGTATTACTCTGCTCATTACACCTTTTGTATTGGTATCGAGTTCAATATTTGATGGCGTTAGCCATACTATTGCGGTACTGCAGTCAGGTGAGATTAAAATACCAGGTCCAACTCAAAAAATTGCTGATATTCCTTTAATTGGTGACAAGCTATTTGAGGCCTGGGCACTTTTTTCAACCAACCTTGAAAAAGCGGTCATCCACTTTCTACCGCAAATTAAAGCCACGGTAGGCACAATGGCTGGGGTTTTAGGTAGCGGTGTTGGCACATTAGTGATGTTTATTGTTTCGTTAGCGATTGCTGGTGGCTTTATGGCGCACGCTGAAAAGTCAGCCGCTGCAGTGAGCACAGTTGCAGTGAAAGTTGTTGGCAAGCACGGTGAAGAGTGGACAACGTTAATTGCTGCGACAATTCGAAGTGTGTTGCTGGGTGTTGTTGGCGTGGCGTTTATCCAAGCGATATTAATTGGTTCAGCATTATTTACCTTTAGCATTCCTGCTGCCGGATTATTTACCTTTATTGTGTTCATATTGGGTATTGCCCAATTGCCGCCGTTATTGGTGGTTTTACCGTTGATATTTTATGTTTTCTCAACGCATGACTCTACGCCGGCGACAATATTTACCGTGTGGGTCATTATTGCCGGAGTCTCTGACAGCTTCTTAAAGCCAATGTTAATGGGGCGCGGTGTTGATGTGCCTATGCCCGTTATTTTGATTGGTGCTATTGGCGGTATGATAAGCGCAGGGATAATAGGTTTGTTTCTTGGCGCTGTGGTTCTTGCTATTTGGTATGAGTTGTTTATTACTTGGCTCAAGAGTGAGGATGGTCGGGATAAGGAAGCCATAGGTGATGACGCTAAGGACGAAGCTAATCCTTTGGTGAGTGCGCCAGCTCACAGCGGTGCTGACGAGTAGTTACCGTCATAAATGCATTAAAAAGCCCGTATTTAAAGGGCTTTTCAATGACTGTTATAAGCAGACCGAAGTCATAACGTTACTTCTTGACCCACTTACCGCTGGGCGTTTGAATGTATTGTCCTCTCTTGGTGCCCTTAATCGCTTTTTCTGCAGCAAGTTTGGCAACATCATTCAGTGAAATATTGTTTTTCTTTGCTATTTTCTGATAGTGAGATTTACGTTTAGCGTTAACCGAACTGACCAGCGTTTTTGCCTCTGCTGAGGCTTGAACAAGACCGAGGTAACCATTGGTCTGCTCTCCGACTAACCCTTGTGCTTTAGCATCTTGAAGAGAAATAGCCAAGGCATTGAAGCTAAGTAGCAGGCCAGCAAATAGAACTAGTATTTTAGATTTCATTAATCGCTCCTTCTTATCCTTGGGTTAAAACAACTCATCATCGGCGAGCAGTTCGTCGAGCTCTTTGTCTACTTTAATTTTGATTTCATGCTCAATTTTTACATTGAGGTTTATCACAATGGGCTTATCTGGTGGCTCGATTTTAACGGTAGGGCTACAGCCTACTAGAGCATAGGTCGCAAGGAGTATGCTCAACGTTGTTTTCGGGATATTAAATATCTTCAATGACTTATCCTTACTCAATAATAAAGGGTGGCGTAACTAGTTGATTAACTAATCGATGATCAATGTCTCTTAGGTTAAACAGATTTGGCTATTTCGCCAATCTATTTATTGTTGTATTGAATTTTCAATCTGATTTTGCAAATTATTCCCTATTTGCAAACTCTTAAGTAGTTGCAGCATGTTCTCCTCTTGAGAGTAGTTCAGGTGGATCGGCCGTTCAATACCTCGACTTTTACCTTTAACGTTCACCTTAAGTATGGCATCACCAAGTGAATTCATATCAAAACTACTGGATAATTGTGAATATTGCAGATGTTCTAACGCAGAAAAGGCAAACTCCAAATAGGGTTGGCTTAACCGCATTTGGTCAACCGCGGGGTTACCTGCGACAGCAATTAATCCTCCTGGTGCTCTTGCTGCTAGTTGACCACCTTTAATCTCAGCTTTACCATTTTCAATGGTAATGGGTAAGACGCCATCAAATATACCGTCAGCGTAAATACCGACTTGCGGTTGGATATCGAGCAGTTTTTCTAGATTGATATGTTGCAAGACAAAATAAGCTGAAGAGGGCTTTTTCAAATTCATTTGAAACTGAGGAATAAGCAGTTGTCCATCGAGCAGGTCTCCTTTGGCTGTGAGGCTTACGGAGGCATGTCTAACACCAAAGATCTCAGCGGGCAATGCGAGGTTATTGGATTCGTTGGCGTCGTTAATCGCTGCTGATAAACTCGAATCAGTACTGAAAGATAACGCGGCTTCAGCTGCAATATCAGTGATCAATACGCCCGGGTTAAACGCCTGCAACGCAAGTTCTATATTGTCACAATTAAAATGACTGCTGCTATTTTTGTCCTGCTGTTGCTGCCATTGGTAATGACACTGAGTGTTTATATAACCGCCTTCGAAAGGTAAGTTAGCGATACTGCCTGCAATATCGGTGACATTCGGTTCGAATCTCAGTGTAAATAGTGTGCCGTTAGCACGTTCTAGCTGATAATGCAGATTGAGATCCGTATTACCATTAATAACAATGGACTCAGGCAGTGACTCCGTCTGGCTAAAAAATTCGATGATAGGTTTAAATTCACTGTTAAATTGCCAATCTCCTTTCAGGTTAAAGCGATTGAGCTGATTATTTTGTGGGGAGTAATGATGTTGGCTGGCAAGGACTATATCATTTATCCACCAATCTTCCTGAGTGAAGAGTTCTGCTGATTTAAGCTGTAAAGATTGATGTAAATTAACTTGGTCCAGGTGCAGTAGCATTTCTTCAACACGACGATGCGGCTTGCTTGAAGATTTCTTTTTAGCTGAGACCATCAGTGCAGATTTCGTGAGTTCGACTTGCTTTAGTGACCAATCGAGCTGGTTTGACTGTGTTTGATGCAATACTTGTTTGATATAAGATTGCGATGCTGATGAAGATTGTTGCAGTGAAATAGGATTTTTTAACGCCATTTGAGCAGACGCAATCTCTAATTGATAGTGAGATTTTTGCGAGTCATTATATTGCTGAGTCAGCATGGCATTTTCAATGCGGTAGCGTATTGCAGGGATTGTTAGTGCAGTTTCTCCATTGTCGAAACGATACTCGGCAGCAGTGACTAATTCTAATTCGGTTTTATTTATACTAGCGTTAATGCTTGGCTTAGCCTCTGGAATATTGGTTGCCTTACTGGACAGCGTCACTCCCTGTGTTAGCTGTAATGCTTGAGGCTGAATATTGATACTGTAGCTTGGTTTTCCATCGTTAATTGCAGCGGAAAACATGCCTTGTAGTTCAATCGCTGCGTTGTCGATTGCTATGTCATAGGGCAGTTTTGCTAATAGCGGCCAAAGGGTATTAAGGCTTATATTTTGCAGGTGTTTTGCCTGCATATGCCAACTAAACGCTGTTTGAAAGTCAGTTTTCTGTTGGGGATCGACATCCTGTTGGCCACTAGTGTTCTGGGGGCTAACAGAGTAATTGATATCTGACACATTTAGCTGCGCCGCCAATTTACTCTGTAATAATTCAAATGATATGTGCTCGGTAGATATAGATTTGTCTTGCAGTTTATAATTTATTGGCGTGTTAACCGCGATGCGTAACTGTGGCGCGATGACGTTTGCTTGCTTATCTTCAATCGACATTACTTTATAAAGATTGCTCAATGCCTTTTCGAAAGGCACATCATTAAGACGGTGCAATATATCTACTAGTTGTTGCTCAGAAGGAGCCAATAACAGCTCGAAAGGATTGACTGTTAGCTGTAAATCAGCGATATGGCCGTTTAGGCCAAACGCCAGTGTTTGGTTAGAGTGACTTGCAATAACTTGCAGGGTAGGCGGTGTCGTTTTGTTATTTACCAGAGACGTTCTAATGGGCAAAGTTGAAGGTGCTAATGTCAAGCCTGCTAGCCTTTTGAGCACAATACTAAATTGATTTAACTGATGTTTAGATTGTAATTGCCCAGACTTTAACGCTAGATTTATGGTCGAATCTAAGCGCCCTTTGAGTCTAACTTGCTGTGATTTAAGTGTCGATTGAAGTTGGTATAGAGGACCTAATAAGCTACTGGTATGTGCTTCAGTGTTTGTCGTTATACGGTTATTGGCTGGAAACAGCTGAGATTCAGCGGCGTAGATACTGGCTGTTAAAGCTTGTAGTTCAGCAAAGTCAATTTGGGTTTTAGCTTGCCATTGGCTTGGCGAAAGTTGTGCATCTAAACTAAATACTGAAGCATTGTTATGAGCAATTTCGCTATTAAATTGGCCACTTTTATCAAGTGTCAGTCCAGCTAATGACATGGTTAGCTTTTCGGCTGAAATTCCTTTTAGTGTGAATTGTGTTTGCTCTATTTCAATTTCAGGTAATGCTGCAAAATCGAGTGCTATTGTAGGGTTTGAAGCATCATTATTGGCTGTTGATTGGCGCAGCATATTAGGGCTTAGTTGCACGTCGACATTTTTTGCCGACAAGGATTGCAGATCATCAATACCTATTGCCAGTAACTGTGTTTCTGGTAACAGGGTTATCTCTAGTTCAGTTATCTTAACGTCGCTGTCATTAACCGTTAATGATACCTGTGGCAGCAGCCAATGAGTTAAGGAAAGTGGTCTAACGCTTAGTTGTTTAAGCTCTATTTGATAGGGTTGCAGAAAGTGATTTGCTAGCGAAAGAGTCAACCGTTGGTAATTGAAGCTAATGTAGAGCGCTGAGATGATAAGCACACACAATACCATACCAAAGAAAATCAGTAACAAGCGTCGAGCTTTATGGCTAAATGTTTTTGTAGCGGCCTGCTGCACTTATTGCACTCTCTTACGTTGATTTAATTTGAATTGTTAAATGGTATGTGTCTTTGGTTTATAGGGCAGATTCTAGCACCTTATCTAAAGCTCTGAACAGTTTATCAATGACTTAAGCTGCTATTTATTGAAATGACAGCCGTTATCTTGTGAGCTATTTTAGCTTGTTCGCGGCGGTTTAGCTTGATTGATAACCTGGATGTAGCATCTTCAAAGTAGTGACATTGAGTCTTAGGCCGGAGCGAGTATTCGCGATCAATTAAGTTATATCGATTGGTATCGCTTTTTCGATGCGGGTGAAGAGATGGGGGGATGGCAGAGAAGGGAAGTCTTCAGCCAACAATTATCAATTGCCCTAATGATATCGACATCGATGAGTCTAATTGCTTTCGATGTCGATACTTATATTTGCTATTTCCAGCGAATGTGTGTTGTTAATGTATGACTTTCTGTTGGCGCCAGTGTCACTTGGTCTTCAAGTACATTCGCAGCCTCAAGGCAGACCATAGACAAGTAATCATCATCATTAAAACGCGATAATCGTTGTGACTTATCAATCCAAGGATTCCACAATACTGCGCTATTACTATTCTCGCGGCTGACTTCTATAATCCCCTTGCTGGTATGAAGCAGTTGTACAGGGCTAAGGTCCGTGTATACACGGTCAGTTTCACGAGAGAAATCGACATCATCCTGCGGTTGAGTAAACGGACCTTTGCCAAATTCGATGTATTTAGAACCTGTAAATCCAGTTGCTGTTAATTGATGAATATCTTCAATAGGGAAATAGCTATGTAGCGCTTGAGTTAAGCTAACGTCATAATCACCATGGTTAATATTTGTTAGACTCACAGACAAGGTTTCGCTAAGGCTAAATAGCAACTCAACACTGGTGTCGTGGGGCCAGTATTGCCTATCAGAGTCAGAAATCGCTAGGGTAAATTTAACCTCTACAGCGTCATCAAGCATCTTAACGGAATCGAGTGTCCATATGCTGGTTCTAGCAAATCCGTGCTGAGGAAACCCAGGATTTGGGCTCATACCAAACCAAGGCCAACATACTGGCACTCCACCACGAATGCCATTCCCTGGTAGATAATCATCAGCACTTGAAACCCACAACAAAGGTTCTTTTCCTACGGGTTCAAAGTAGTCTATTTGTGCACCCTGTAGAAAAATCCTAGCCTTGCATAGAGGTGTATTTATATCAACATATTCAAGACCATTGGCGTGCTTTTTAGTGGTGACCGAACCCATTGGGAGATGTCCTCTCTGAGTGTAAACGCGATAGTTAGATTTAGCTTACCCCGTTTTTAAAGGTTAGATAAGGCCTATTTAGGATGATTTTACGGTAACGCTGTTCTGATGGATAAACAAAGCCAAAATAATGCTGAGTTTTTGCTCAAATTTGGTTAAGGTGGTCAGAGCACTGACCATAAATAAAACAATTAAAGGGATGACGCATGCCAATTTATCAAGCTCCGTTACGTGATTATCAGTTTGTACTTAATGAACTGCTCGATATTTATAACCAAGATAATTTAGCTGGTTTTGATGAGTTCGACCCGGAACTTATCGATGCGGTATTGCAAGGAGTTGCAGACTTTACCACTGATATCATGCTGCCACTGAATGGCTCTGGCGATGTAGAAGGGTGTAAGTTAATTGATGGGAAAGTGATTACACCTAAAGGATTTATTGATGCGTATCAACAATATGTTGATAACGGCTGGGCGACATTGACCTGTGATCCTGAGTTTGGCGGCCAAGGGTTACCAGAGGTTGTTGGGATCTTTGCCACCGAGATGAAAACGGCAACTAACATGGCTTTTGCTATGTACCCAGGCCTTACTCATGGGGCCTACGCTGCTATTCATGTGCATGGTAGTGATAATTTAAAACGTAAGTACCTAGAGAAATTGGTGAGTGGAGAGTGGACGGGTACCATGAATCTCACCGAATCTCATGCGGGGACCGATCTTGCGCTTTTGCGTACTAAAGCCGTTCCTGTTGGGGAGGACACGTTTGCGATTACTGGGGAAAAGATATTTATCTCATCGGGAGACCATGATTTAACTGACAACATCGTACATTTGGTATTAGCAAAGCTACCGGATGCCCCCGATGGCGTTAAGGGGATCTCTCTGTTTGCAGTGCCTAAAGTGATGGTGAATCAAGATGGAAGTTTAGGCGAACTCAATAGCCTTTGTGCTGCGAGTTTAGAGCATAAAATGGGGATTCACGGTAACTCGACTTGCGTAATGAATTTCGATGGTGCTATTGGCGAACTTATTGGTGCACCGCATCAAGGCCTTCGGGCAATGTTTACCATGATGAACCAAGCAAGATTGGGAGTGGGAATTCAAGGGTTAGGAGTGTCTGATATCGCTTATCAAAATGCTTTGGCCTACGCGAAGGACCGCATTCAAGGTCGAGCGTTAAGTGGTGCTAAAAATACCGAGTTAGCAGCCGATCCTATCTTGGTTCATGGCGATGTACGCCGTATGTTGCTGTCACAGAAATCCTTTAATGAAGGTGCTAGAGCACTAATGGGACAGCAAGCGCTTTGGCTTGATGAATCGGAGCGTCATAACGATCCGCAGCAACAAAAGAAAGCGGCTCAACTAGCAGCGTTATTTACACCCATTGTGAAAGGGTTCGTGACTGATCAAGGCTTTAAGGCTTGTGTTGATGCACAGCAAGTGTTTGGTGGTCACGGATATATTCATGAGTGGGGTATGGAGCAATTTGTTAGAGACATCCGTATTTCGATGATTTATGAAGGCACTAATGGTGTGCAGGCATTAGATTTAGTTGGCCGAAAAGTGATGGCAGATAAAGGCGCCGCGTTAAAGCTGTGGTCAGAGGAAGTAAAAGCCTTTATCCAAATCAATCATGCAAATGAAGCAATGAACCCTTTTATTTCCGCTTTAATGGCAGCGGCAAATGATCTTGAAAAGGCTACAGGTTTAATAGCGACAGAAGCCGCACAAAAACCAGATGTTATCGGTGCCGCTTCATTTGCTTATATGCAGTTATTGGGCATTACCGCTTTAACTTGGATGTGGGCAAGAGTGGCTAATAAAGCATTGACCGCGATAGATTCAGGCGTAGAAGATGTCGGTTTTTATCAAAACAAATTAAAAACCGCAGGTTTCTATATCGCATACTGGACGCCACAATCACGTGGTCTAGTTAAACAAATTGGCTCGGCAAGTCAGATCATTTGTGATTTCGATGCTGCAGACTTTTAATCGTTAACACCAATCTGTATAAGAAAAAAGCCTATTACTTAGAAGTAATAGGCTTTGTTATTTGAGATTCAGAGGTTTTCGATTAACGAACTATTTTTTAGCTACGAAAGGTAAACGCTTTCTTAGCGTAATAGGCTCACCGTCAACATCGGCAATCACAGTGACTTCAAACCATGCATCGTGCTTTATCAACTTAGCATCGATAGCGAAACTCTTGCTCAATGATTTTTCTTCATATGGCTGCATAGTAAAGGACTCTGTATGACGTTCACTCTCTTTGCCATGAAATAGGTCATAAATTACCTGTCCTGATGTTGTGCCAGAAAATGGGCCATTGAGTTGACCTGATATGGTGAGTTCACCGTCTGCATATTGAGCACTTATCTGTGGTAATTCAAAACCACGATACTGTTTCGATTTTTGAGTAACAGATTGATTGATTTGTTGCTCATTCCATAAGTAGCTGATTTCGGCAGTGATAGTGCTAGCTTCATTAAGCAAACTCGTCTCGACAGGAATTTCTAGTCGCTGACCTGGTTCAATAGTGACAGTTTGTGCTGCTGAGGACTTTTCTCCACCAGTGACAGTTAGGCTTAACGTTATCGAGTCTGTACTGCGGTTGGTTAAAATAACCATCTCTTCGAGTGATGCTAGACTTTGGCCAATCCAGTCAACTTTAAGCTCTAAGCCAGAAAGTTCAGCAAGTGCATCATTTAAGCCTGCGCCTGCTTTAGCTAGTGCAGGCAATTGCTCTACCACTGCTGCTAATTCTTTATCGGCAGATTGACGATTTATCGCTGCATTATTGAGTGCGTTAAATCCATCTCTCCAAGCTTTAGGCGTGTTATCGCCTGCTTTCCATATTGCCCGAGCAAATCTAAGCGACAGAGAGTCTCCGTTAAATGCCCAAGCATTGGTAGGTGCTGATGTTGAGTAGTCAACTTTATCAGGGTTTAAGTCGCGACCATCGTCGATGAACGGGGTGATACCATGTTGGTTATCTGTTGAGATCAAACCAAATGGGTTATTTACTAATGTGTTGTAAATGTTTGCAGATATTGGCATTTCTGCAGTAAAGGTATTTGCATCTTTAGCTTTCAAGGTATAAACAATTTGGTTTTTCTGAATTTGAATTGAAACACCTAACTGTGGCTTATCTTGGCTATTTATGCTTTTGATAATGTCAGTAGGTAAAGCTATTTCTTTTGACTCAGTGCCTATAGATTGGCCATCAATCGCCAAGGTGTTACCGGTTTTGATCTCGACTCTCAACTGCGGATCGGTATCAGTGTTTGCCCCTTTCCAGCCAGAGAAACTGGCTAACTTGGCTTTGGTGTTCTCTGCCGTTGATTGTGCACCAAATGCCATTCCAATAGTGCCTTGGCCAATCTGCGTCTTGTCGAAGTCAATAACAAACGCAAGGGTTGGTTCAGTAACACCACGTTTTGCGGGTAAGGTTAACGAGTTTGCTGCGGCTTGCGGGAAATCAATTTGGAATGGAGTGAAACTAGGCGCTTGTGCTGGTGTCATGTTAAAACCAAGTCGCTGCGGGCCATATTCATAGCTCGATTTACGCTTGTAGAACATATTACCGTCCATTTCCCATTGACCACGTGTGGCGACTTCATGAGTTTGAACAATGTTTTCAGCCCACTGTTTTAAGTTATGCTCAAGCGCATCCCAATCAGGGACAATTTCTTGCAGTAGCGCTAAAGACTCTGCTCTGCTCGCCGTTTGACGGTTAACAATTTCTTGGTGGTATATCTTCATGTACTGCGAATATTCTGGGATGTTATACATGAATTGTACAAACAGTACGTTTAGACCGCGGTCAAATTTAGCACGATTATGAATGTCGACTAATGTTGGACTTTCTTTTGAATAAACATCGATGCCTTGGCTTACGACATCGAAAATAGGCACATCATGTCCAAAAACTGACAGTTGTTTCTTATCACTATCGAAAACATGGTTAGCTAATGAATCACCTAAACCTTCACCATGCCATGACGGTGTCCACGGGTAGTTTCCGACAGCCATTTGGTAAGAGTGCATAGTTTCATGGATAGCGATATAGCGACGATGCTGAGGTCTCTCGGTTGGAAAGCTATAACCGACTTGGTTATAGAACATCGCTTCGCCGCCCGCATAGTGATGAACACCGCGATTAAAGCCATCATCAAACATGGCTAAACGTAGCTCTCCAACACTCGTTGCATAGGTTGATGCTATCCGCTGGTTTTTAATGTTTGCCGGTTCTAGGCCAAAGAATTCGACATAATAGGGGTAGGATAACTCGAGTAACTCTAAGAAGAACTTTGCACGCTCTGCAGGGTAGTCGGTTTTTAATGCAAAGTGTTTACTCACATACCAGTCAAATCCATCTGTATTGGCCACTTTTCCTTCGCTAAATGTAAAGGGTATTTGCTTACCAACAAAAGCCACATCAATATCGACAACGGTCGACGTTCTCGCATTATGGATCACTTCTGCCTTCATTGCTGTTGGGGCTGGTATAGCTTGTACGATATCTAGCGAATAGCTTGATGTGGTTTTATCTGAGATAGATGTGGGCTGAGGTGGAGTGTTTTGTGCACAAGCGCTCAAAATAATAGCAGAGGTTAATGCATATATAACTTTCTTTTTCATACAAATTAATTCCATAATATTAGAATGTATGGCAACGACCCAA
>NZ_BPEW01000038.1 GCF_019654975.1 Shewanella sp. c952 | reverse complement strand
TAGCAAAATGCACTGGCAGAGCGAGTGAATGGTATTTTGAAGCATGAGTTTCTGCTTTGTCGTTGCCGAACGATAAAAGAGCTTGGTGTGTTAGTTAAAGAATCGATAGAGATTTATAACCAATTACAGCCGCATCTTAGTTTAGGAATGAAAACGCCGAACGAAGTGCATGAAAAAGCCAGTAGGGGGTACCAACTGGCTTAATAAAAACCGTCAACCTATTTTAGGACTAGACAATATTTAAAAGCGAGACGGTTAACAGCCAGCAAGTCGCTACAGATATAGTGCTGTTAGTCGGAAGTTAAAGGTAACTGTTGTAATGAATAACAAGCAAAATAGGGTCGTACTGGTTACTGGTTACTGGTTACTGGTTACTGGTTACTGGTTACTGGGGGCACTGGCTTTATAGGTTCTGCGCTAGTACGTTTTCTTATTGAACATACACAAGATAGTGTTCTCAATATCGACAAGCTGACCTATGCAAGCTCTCCTTGTGCGTTAGCAAGCATTGAACATAGCCTGCGCTATCAGTTTGTTGAAGGTGATATTTGTGACCGGCAGTTACTTAAGGGCGTATTGGAAAAATTTCAGCCTGATGTGATTATGCACTTAGCTGCTGAAAGTCATGTTGATCGCTCTATTAACGGAGCGGATGAGTTTATACAGACTAACATTGTTGGCACGTTTACGTTGTTGGAAGCTTGCCGTGATTATTACTCAGCTTTGCAAGGTGAGAAACGGCAAGCATTTCGCTTCCATCAGGTATCTACAGACGAAGTGTATGGTGACTTATCAGATAAAGGTAGATTCACCGAACAATCAAGCTACGCGCCTAGTTCGCCATATTCTGCAAGCAAAGCCGCTGTAGACCATTTAGTACGTGCTTGGTATCGGACTTATGGTTTACCCGTTGTGCTTTCAAACTGCTCAAATAATTATGGCTTGTATCAACACCAGGATAAGCTTATTCCTCACACAATCATGAATGCTTTAGCAGGTAAGCCGATTCCAATTTATGGAAATGGATTACAAGTCAGAGATTGGTTATACGTTGAAGATCATGTGCAGGCACTTTATTCGGTGATGAGTGAAGGGCAATTAGGTGAGACTTATAATATAGGTGGTAATGCTGAAAGAGAGAATATAGATGTAGTTCGAAGCATTTGTAATATTCTTGAAGAGCTCGCGCCAGATAACTCTTATTCTAAAATGAGTAAGTGTAGCACCGGGGTAGGTTTTGGAAGCTTAATTGAGTTTGTCACCGATCGTCCAGGCCACGATAAACGTTACGCTATTGATGCTAGCAAAATTGAAAAGACGTTGGGTTGGAAGCCGCAAGAGTCATTCGAAACAGGGTTACGTAAAACAGTTGAGTGGTATGTGGCAGAGCATAGGCAGTTAAAAGCTAAGACTTTACAAGCAAGAAAAGACAAGACGGTAAACGTATGATGGAACGTTAGAAGGCTAACTGACGGAACACTGCGTTTACGGAAAAAGCTAGGCATTTAACGGAAAGAATTTTTATAGCCGTAAAAGTCAAAAAATTGATATTGCGAATAATAGTAATTAGTTTTGTCTTTGCTTAGCCACCTTTGTTACCCTTTCCCTATCTCAACTATTGCTGCTGGCAGTAGCTTTTTATATTCCTCCGCCAATGCTGCTTTTGCTTGGTTATCCCCATGAACTATACGTATAAGCGTTGGCTTAACTCGCATACCTTTAACGAAGTTAACTAGGTTACGTTGGTCTGCGTGGGCGGAGTAACCGCTTACTGTATGCACGCCTGCTTTAATGTTTACTCTTTTCCCCTCTATGATGCAGTAACCGCCTTGGGGGCCATAGAGCTGGATATCTCGTCCGGTAGAGCCTTGTGCTTGATAACCGACGAATATGATGTCGGTGGTGGGATTATTCAATAACTTAGCTAAGTAGTTTTGAATTCGCCCACCTGTGCACATGCCGCTGGCTGCTATGACGATTGCAGGTTTATTGCTCTTACTTAGGTATTCTATAGTGGCTAAATGCTCTTGATGACTGCCTACAGTGTATAGTTGCTCAAAGTCTAAAGGGTGGCGGTGCAGGTTTAATCTCTGTTTAGCTTCTTTGTCCCACAATGTCTTAAATTCTAAATAGCGCTCGGTAAATTTTGCCGCCATGGGCGAGTCGACGATGACTTCTATTTTTCGCCACATCTCACTCCTGTTCTGATACCGATGGATTAATTGTTCGAGCTCATAAAGTAGCTCTTGAGTGCGGCCAATACTAAAGGCCGGGATCAATACTACGCCATTATCTGCTACAGACTTTTCTATTACCTTTCTTAAGCTCTCGCTGCGATGCTTTCGTCCTTGATGGTTTTTATCGCCGTATGTTGACTCTATCACCAGTGTGTCTGCTCTATACGGGCTCTTAGGACTTGCGAGTAGTGGGGTGTGAGTTGCACCTAAATCCCCAGAAAAAACCACTCTATGGTTAGCTCTGTGCTTTGCTTTTTTTAGCGTCTTAGCGTCATCAAATAGTTCTATCTCGACATAGGCAGAGCCTAGAATATGTCCAGCGGCTCTAAACTTGGCTTTTGCTTGGGTATAGTGCTTGTCTACTAAGGTACTGGCAGTTTGGTGAATTGCACTTGCAGTGCTATTTGCATCAACTGAGCTGTCGTTAGTAGAAACGGAGCCGAGTTCTAAGGCAAACCAGTGGTTGTATTCAATCGGTTTAATGAGCAGGTTAAGCTTTTTAAGATAGAGCTTTATCATGCGGTGGTTTTGAGTGACACCGACTTTTAATGCATCTTCAATCACCATAGGTAGCAGCGCGGCAGTCGCTACGGTGGCATAGATGGGTTTATTGAAACCGGCTGCCAGCAGATAGGGTATTCTACCGACGTGATCGATATGGCAATGAGTGACTATCAATGCTTGAATATTGCTGATATCAAACTCTATCGGCAGCTGCTCAATCGCCGTCTTGCCTGCCGTTTCTGCGCCCTGAAATAACCCACAATCAATGAGAATGCTTGAATGAGCATTAATGTCGAGTTGATGGCATGAGCCTGTGACACCATTAACTGCGCCGTGATGGATTATTTTCAGGGGGAGTTCCTTTTATGTGTTCAACGTGTTCACTATAGCGTAAATAAAATTAGCTTGATGTTGGTGATTGGATGTATATTCTTGCCACTATCTATTCAATGCGTTGCCTAACGTATTACTCACTTTCTGACTCATTATAGGACGTTGATTGATGAAGCTCATCTCCACTGCCATCGCCGATATATTGTTAATTGAACCAAAGGTATTTGGCGATGAACGCGGCTTTTTTATGGAAACCTACCGTGAGTCCGAGTTTAAGACATTGTTTGCTGAAGCAGGGCTTATAGCCCCTCATTTTGTGCAAGAGAACATGAGCCGCTCTGCTAAACATGTGCTGCGCGGGCTACACTTTCAACAAACCAAACCGCAAGGTAAATTGGTACAGGTTGTTAGTGGTGAAATTTTTGATGTGGCAGTTGATATTCGCCAAGGCTCCCCAACTTTTGGTCAGTGGGCAGGGCAGATTTTATCAGCCGAGAATCGTTTGCAGATGTATATTCCCCCTGGGTTTGCGCACGGCTTTTTAACCTTAAGTGAGTATGCTGACATTATCTATAAATGCACCGATTACTATGCACCAGAAGATGAAGGACATTTGGCTTGGGATGACGCTAACATAGGGATTGATTGGCCGTTAGCAAAGAATGTTATGCCAATACTGTCGGATAGAGATAGCCGAGATTCTAAGCTCAGTTACTAGAGTAGGCAGCGAGTGTTGTCAGCTAGAGTTGGCTGTTAGAGTAGCGAGTTAAGTTCGTGATGATTTTTGATCCAATCCTCAAGCACATTAAACGAGCTTTTGGCTGATTCTCCCCAATACATCTTGCTTACTGTTAAATAGTTGCTTTGAAACTGACTTGCTAGCTCATTAATTGATGCTGGCTGGAGTTGCGTTAGTAACGCTGCAAACGTAAGGCTTTCAGGGCCAATATCGGCCATTGAGCTGGCGTAGTCATACATGTTGCGGCAGTTTTGTTGATAATGGGTTTTGTCGAAACGATAAAAGTTAATCGGGATATTGAGTGGTAACACATCGATAAATAGCGATGAATAGTCAGTGATTAGTAGATCGACACAATCAAGTAATCCGTAGACATCTTCCATGGCTGAAATATTGATGATGTTAGCAAAGTCGCTAAACTGCTGCGCAAGGGCGGCTTCATTGGGATGCAGCCGCAGTAGAAACAGTTGATTATGTTGTTGTAAGTGCTCAGATAACGCAGCCCAGTCAAATGCATTGCAGTAAGGGTTATCACCTTGGTAACTGTCTCTCCATGAGGGAGCGTACAAGATGACTTGCTGATACTGTCTTTTTTGTATTTGTTGACGAAGCGCTGCTAACTCCGTTGAGTGAGCTTGTGTTTGCGGCGGTGACAGTTGTTGATTTGTTTCGGTGCGATAATAGTCAGTTCTTGGATTGCCGCAGTGCAGTAGCTGTGACGCTTGAAGCCTGAATGCACTGCTAAAAAGAGTGTCGATAAGCGGACTTGGACTTAGCATTAAGTCGGGCTTTACGTGTTGCTGGTGGGCAAGCATTGATTGCTTAAATTGAGCCAATGCGCTTTGGGGATTGAACACTTCAGCCATGGGGCCATTGTCGATATCAAACTCAATTTTTTTCATTGGCGACCCGTGCCAAAGGTTTATTTTTGTGGCGCCGCCAGCGAGCCATTGATTAATGTCGCCGATATAACTGTTATAGAAATAGTACTTGGCAGTAAGTGCATGGTAGATCCCAAGTAGAGACCAGCGATAATACGCTTCTTGTTTATTTTTATTTAACTGTTTGATGACGTCTTGATTAGCAGAGATCCAGATACAACGGATAAATTGCTGCTGTTGCCAATACTTATAAAGGTACTTACTGTTATCTGAAAATAACTCTTTGTAGCTACCAAATACCGCTTTATTTGGGTTACGCGGCAGCAGCCTCGAAAGCTGATATACCAGCTTTCGAGCACAGGCTTTCAATATATCGCGTAAAGAGAGTTGCATTACTTAGTGGCCTTGTTGTCGATATTATCCAAGCTATCGTCATCTGTACCCTGACTTAGCGGTTTTTTTGGAGCTCCACTATCCGCAAGACTATTTTTAATCTCAGTGGATGATATTTCGCCTGTTCTGCTTAAGTAGACAACATCGCACAGTATTGATAATTCATCAAATTCTCCTTTCCAGTCATCTCCCATACCAAAAACACTCACATCGTACTTGCAGATATCTTTGGCCTTTTGCTGCCAATGGATTTCCGGTACCACTATGTCTACGTATTTGCATGCCTCTACAATTTCGGCGCGTTGTAAGTAGCTAAAAAAGGCGGCTTTGCCCTTGAGTGCATTAAACTCATCGGTTGATACAGCCACAATCAGTTTGTCGCCAAGTGCTTTAAGGCGCTTAAATAAGCGAACGTGGCCATAGTGAAATAGATCGAACGTACCGTAAGTAATGATTGTTTTCATAATGTTCTCTCTTATTTGCAAAAGTTTGAATCGATAACAGTGTTAATCTGCGGCTATGGGTGAGCTTTAGTATTCAAGTTATTGGTTAATTGCATTTTTAGGCGCTTTGCCAGTAATTACATTCTCTTTGTATGAGTCTGGTTGTGGGGCCTTGCTTCGTAATGATTTTGCCGCTAATAACCAGTACTTACTTCGTTGGTTCATACAAATAAACTCCGCTTCGATGAGTTGTCGCTCTTCTGTTGGTGCTTGTACATCAATAACTAATTGCAGTGGGCCATAAAGACCGAGCAGTGATGGTATTTCTACATGTTCAAGTAGATTGGGTGTTGTTATCTTTTGCTCGAATGGGCTGGCGCCAAACAGCGCTAGTTTTCCGCTAATAACCCAGTAAAGCTGAGGCAGACGGGCGATGAACAATGAGCTTATATTCCAGCGGTGGCTGGTTCTCTTTGCGCCTTTGATGAAAATGGTCTCTTTAATTACCGGCTGTTTAGGATGAGACAGCAAAGAGATGAGCAACAGCAGAGGTGCTAGTAGTAAACCAATACTAAACAAGGCTAAAGCTTGTAGCCTGTCGATAGTAGTCACTCTTTTTGCCTTTTGCTTAGCATTAACCACTTGACGATTTTCAGAGATAATACTTGGGTCGATCAGTGCTAAATGGCCACAGTTTTCAGGCTTTATCAGCAGATCTTTACTGATTATGGCGTTAGTTACGTTTAGGCCTTGGCCGACGTAGCTATTATCCAAAATCAGGCAGTTTTTTAGGCTACAGGCTTTTTCAATTAGGCAGTTCTTGCCAACGACAATGCTGTGTTGCATATCAACACTCTCGTCTATCCATGTGTTTTGGCCGATTACGCCCCAGGCGTTATGCATGGTGAGTGACGCTGACTTTGTTTTTGCGCCGATATAGAATCCTTGCTCTTTGGCAGCACTACTGAAATAGCGCCCTTTGGGAGTCACTCCTGTGATGTTTTCTGAGGTTAATGCTTGGTTGGCATCCATGTAGTTCTGTAGAGAATCGAGCATGTAGCAGTCACCGTGCAACACTAGGTTGATACTTTGCTGCTCATCGCTTGATGTAAGGTTGGTCGTTACTGGCCAGTTTAGATCTGCTGTAGATAACTTAGCGCCTGGCAGCATCATTAAGCCCGCGTTCTGGTTAGCTAGTTTGGCGATAACATGGCTATGACTCATCTGTTTGCTGAACTCCACAAATGACTTAATGCAGGGGCTTCTTAGTATGTCAGCGCGGGCGAGCAGTATTGCCTCATCAGCATTTAATGAAAGGCGAGGTAAGATGTTCGATACGTCCTCTTGCTCACGAGATAGAAAATACTCAACCTCTAAACCCCATTTTTCACCGTTACCGATAAGCTTCTCTATCTGCGCAGATTGCGAAGAGATAACAATTCTAACCTTGTCAATCTGCGCGTCGGCGAGATCTTCAAGAGTAAACTCAATCACTGGCTTATTACCCACCTGCAGCAGTGCAGGGCAGTAATGTGAATCTAAAGGAGCCAGTTCATTGCCGTTACGGTTGGCGAATATAATTGCTTGCATAGTGAGCTCCTAATACGCGCCGCGGGCGAATAGTACCGCTGGGATGGTTTTTATCAGTAGCCAAAGATCTGCTGTGACTGATTGTTGATAGATGTAATCGATATCAAGCTCGACTTGCTGCTCAAACGGAATATTTGAGCGACCAGTGACTTGCCAAATACAGGTGATCCCCGGTTTGACCAGGAGTCTATTTCTGTCATGTTGGCTGTATTGTTTTACCTCACTGACTAACGCGGGACGAGGGCCGACAAGCGACATATCGCCCTTGAGTACATTCCAAAGCTGTGGCAGTTCATCTATTGAGGCTTTACGGATGAACTTACCAATGAGAGTGATCCTTGGGTCGCGTTTCATCTTAAATAGCACTCCGCCCTGCATCTCATTATTGGTTTGCATCGCTGCGAGTCTTTGCTCGGCGTCTTGGTACATTGAGCGAAACTTCCACATCGTAAAGGGTTGGTTATTTCGCCCCGCTCGTGTCTGACAGAACAGCACTGCTCCTTTTGATTCAATGCGAATGAAAAGTGAGATGATGATAAAAAGTGGCAGTAAAGCAGTGAGCAATATTGCAGATACCGTCACATCGAGAAGGCGTTTACAAGCGCGATTTAGCTGCCTACGTAGGTTGTGTATTGCGCGGCGAGTGTTGGCCTGCTTGGCGTTAAACCTAGGTGTATAGTCAATATTGGTTTTCGCTTTCGCAGCCTGCGGTAGCGTGGTTTTCACTTTTTTAAGCTGACGGTTTTCACGCCACACTCTATAAATAAATATTGGATTACCGACAATGTAACGCTGCCACATGCGGCTAGGTTCTTGCAGTAGACGATAAGTCCACTCCATGCCTATCTGTCTCAACCACGAAGGAGCGCGTTTAATCCGATTGGAATAAAAATCAAACAAGCCACCCACGCCAATACCAACACTGCAATTCAATTGCGGTTTGTTATCTTCAAGCCAGCTCTCTTGCCGTGGTGCGCCCATCGCAACCAGCAGGATGTCGGCATTTGATTGATTAATCTGGGCTACTACCTGGTTGTTTTCTTCGCTATCACTGCTCATATCAAAGTAGCCATTGTGGACGCCGGCTATCTTTAGATTTGAATACTGTTGCAGCATATTTTCCGCTGTAGCCGCGGCAACACCTTCTTCACCACCCAATAGGAATAGTGATAGCTGCTGCTCTGCCGCTAATTCACACAATCTAGGGAAGATATCAGTGCCGTTTAGGTTGTCTCTAAGTGGATGGCCTTTTGAAAGGCAAGCAAGCCTGACTCCAATCCCATCGGCAAAGATCCGTTTGCTCTGCTTTAAACTGCTGCGGTAAGCCTCATTGTTACAGCTGATATTTAGGCAGTCCGCATTAACAAAGCTGTATTGCTGTAATTTGCTGCTACTTGTTTGGCAGACTTGTTTGATATCGTTCAATAGATCGCTCATGGTCCAGTTATCTAAGGTGATCCCAAATACCGATACTGGCGCATTGCTATGCTTAATTTTTGGCATGAAACTACGGGTAAGTATGGTGACAAATAGGCCTCTAACTAAGGCCGAAAGGTAGTTGAACAGGCTGCTATGCGCCTTTAATAGTGACCGTTGTGATGCTTCAAAACTCAGCCCCGTGGCGCTATTTATCTGCTCAATCGAGCTAAGACCTGGTTTAATCGATACGACTTCTGGATCTTGACCAACTTGTGTTTTTTGGCTTTGGCCAAATAGCTGGCTGTTTGACTCAGTTACATCAAAGGCAAACTCCATCTTTTTACCTAAAAGGCTAATATCACCTTTAAGCAAATTAACCAGTACGGGTAAGGTCTTAAATGTCCCTGAGTAGCTGAACTGATAAAGGCTAATAATTCTGTGGTTGGCGCCATAAACGAACACTGACTCAAAAGCGTTAATGTTTACTATTGCACTTCTAAGCAAACCACAAATGAACAGCGGACTGGTGATTGCAATCATTACGCTAGCAGCCAATAGATCAACAATACGAATTGCCAAAGCCGTTGTGCTGGTGGGGCGCATTTGTGGTTTTGTCATCGTCGGCCTCATTATGTATTGGGTGATGTAATGATTTCTGTCAATTGCTTAAGGAGGTTAGCAACGGCTCCGCTTGTGGATAGTGCTAACGTTAGCCTTGACACTGCAGGTTATAGGCCAAAGGTGATATTTTATTTTAATACAGGCAGTTAAGTGTTATTCCTAATGGTGAGTGAAAGCTGGCACAAATGGTTTTTGCATCTTGCATTGCGCGTTGCAAATGGCTTTGGGGAGTTTGACTCGAGGGGAAGTTGTTTAAGGTAAAGTCTAGCCAAAGCTCTAGGTGCGATGGCTAATTTGGATTTGTTTAAAGGCTTTTCATCAACTCTGGCGTGACACCATCTTTTGATATCTTGGCTCGCTGTATGCGACCGAGTGCAGATTGAGCAATCAATTCAATGCCTTTGTAAGCATTCTTCGGTAATAGCTTTAGTAAGTATGCGGCAGCTAGAGTGGCGATGGTGCGTCCGGTCTCATGTATCATTATCGACGGCGAGGTTTTCAGTGCCTGCTTTATCCGTTTAACTGCTTCTTTGCCATCGTTATTACGTATGGCTTGCCTTGCGAGGTACCTTAACTGATAGGCTCTGGCGCGATTCTCGTATTTAGCTAACAGCTCGGGGGCATAACGGCGGGCTTTGTTGATCATGTTTTCCCATGATGCATATTGCTTATTAAAGTCAGCGGATAAGCCTTGGTTATTAAGACGGTAATAGGTGAGCGGTGCAGGTAAACCCTCCATTTTCCAATGGGTGGTGGCGACAATTCTGAGCCAGCACTCGATATCTTCAGATTGACGGAAGTTCTCATCAAAGTAACAGCTATGGGGATGGCTTTTATTAAGCGCCTGATAGCGTATATCACACAGCGTTTCGCGGCGGATCACCGGCGCTGAACCATTGCCAACCGGGTTGCGGCAAAGCAGAACACTGGCGCTAATATCTGTTAATTGTGGCATTTGAAAGACGTTAATCGCATTGCCTTGATAATCGATAAATAGTGAGCGAGAAAAGCTAATGCCAACCTCTGGTGCATTATCTAAGTGCACTACATGCTGAGCGAGTTTTTCAGGATGCCACATGTCATCGGAATCAATAAAAGCAACGTAACGGCCAATGGCATGACGGATCCCAGTATTACGCGCCGCAGCAAGCCCTTGATTGACGTCATGACTGATGATACGAATACGTGAGTCTTTAAACCTTTGGCATAGCGCTAGACTATTATCAGGCGAGCAATCGTTTACCAGAATCAGTTCAAAATTACCGAAGGTTTGTGCCAGTACTGATTTGATCGCATCCTCTACAAAAGCTTCTACATTGTAGATCGGCATGACAACAGACACTTTTGCTGTTGTTGCTTTGGTGTATTGGTCGTTAACTGTCATAGTGATTCTCCCGTGAACTTTTTGGTCATCGGTTGTAATTGTTGGATATTTTTGTCGCAGTTTTTTGTAATGGGCTTTAGCTGCGTTAGCTTTAGATAAATAGTAAAGCTAGGCATCGCGAATAGATGTACCAGCAGAATGCCCAGTGCCACAGTCGTTAATCCTGAGTAGCTACACAGGGTAATCGTTACTGCCAGCATTATGGTAAATGTGCCGTTACAGATAAGATTAAATTTACTTTGACCTGTACTTATTAAGTATTGGCTCGCAGCCTCGCCAAGCGGTCTCACTAAGCCGCTTAAACAAAGCAGAATAAAGATGGGAAGTGCGCCAGCATCGAGCCATTTTTGACCATAAATTAATGGCAGATAAAAAGGGGCTAATGTTGCTTGCAGCGTAATAATCGGTACGGTAAGTAGCGTGATAAATTTAAGCGACTGCCAGTATTTATCTTGCTGACTTAGTACAGTGCTATTTGATGGCTCTTTTTGGCACAAATGGGAATAGAGCGCAGTGCCATAGCTTTGGATTAAGCCAAGGCTAATACCTAGACTGGCATTAAAGGCGAAAAAATAGATCCCTAAGGCTTCAACTCCGAGAAAGTAACCCACCAGTATATAATCGATGTTTTGTCGCATAGCGATAGCCAAGTCGCCCAAGCCTACCTGCACACCAAACTTGAGCATTTCAATCGTTTGAGACGCTAGACCAATTCTTGGTGTTTTGCTGAGGCTATTAGGTTTTTCGGTATTAACAAGCTGTTTAAGCTCTGCAGAGCTTGAAGAGGTCTCGGGCAGGGGATTGTGATATCGATGAACCCCAATCCAAACAAATATCACAATAATCTTAGGCAAAATAATTGCCCAGATCCCCAGCCCGAGTAAAGCAAGTGTTGCGGTTAACAATCCGTCAAAAACGGTTTGCCACAACACGGCGCGGCCAACCACTCGCATGCGGTTAAGTCGAAGGTTTTGCGCGGCGTAAAGCATGCCTAAAGGGAGTAACAAATAGCTTGTTGCCATGAGTATCATAGGAGGTATGAGCTGCATGTCATCATAGTAGATGGCAAGCGGCCAGCTGAGTAAGCTCATGGCAACGAAGGCGGTAATTGCGGCTAGCCAGTTCACTTGATTGGCGCTGGCTTGCGCTTGATTAAACTTGTCATCATCCATCTGAATCAATGCAGCAGATGAGATTCTGCGAGTCGGGGTACATATAACTTCGAAACTGGTGAGAATGATGGCCACCAGGCCAAATACTTCAGGGGTTAGCAAGCGAGCGATGATGATGCTAGATCCTAGACGTACTATCCGACCTAGCACCTGCGCCGAACCAAGCCAGAACAGACTCTTGCCTAGCGCACTGCTAAACAAGGTTGTTAAGGTGCTTTTAAGTTGCCAAATCGTTTGCATGAGCCACCTGATATTGGAATTGATAATGACAAATACGCTAGGAATGCTCATTATCATCGCTACAAAGTTAAGTCAGAACGTTAGCCATAGCTACATCATGTAATAGGCATACTCTCGACAGTTATAGCTTGGTGTAACAGGTATCGTGCCAACTTTGCATTGTCATGATTTCGTTTTTTAAGTAACTGATAAAAAACATTTATATTGGTGAGAACTGAACGAAAGGTATTTGTTAGGAACTGTGTTAGCACGACTGGGTGTATAGCTGTTGCATTATGCAAATCAAATTGAGCAGAGTCATCGTCGGCTTGAATGCCTATCAAGCATGGCTATTGGGGCTGCTTTGGCTCCTAATTGGCGTCGGTGTTAGATTCTGATTTATTGTGCTTTAGCGCAGCACCAACTATGACAAGGCCAGGCCAGAATAGATAGGCTAAAATTTCTAGGTTTTCACCAAATGTGTACAAAAATATCTGTAAAATAATGGCTATTGCAACTGCAGATGTGGCGTTACTAAAGATATAACGTAGCAGGCTAATGACTGTGACTAGCATTGCAGATGCGAGGGCGATAGCGCCAACAAGCCCTTTAACAAATAGCAAACCATACCAAGTGTGGTGCGAACCTATTGGCATGTACTCCACCAAGTGTGGTCCTCGCTCGACGATTCCATGGCCCCAAACCACGGCTTCGTTTGCCCAGCGTTCAAGGGCTATGTTGGCCAGTTCTTGTCTAACTCTAGTTGAACCCGCGCGGGCATTTTTAAACGCGTAAATAGTCTGCTCTATCTTTTCAAGTACGCCATAACCGGTTAGCCCAAGGAGCAGCAAAGCGGGACTTGCGGCGAAATATAACCAGGGTGAGCGGTGCCATCGAATGAACATGAAAAAGCCGATAAGCAGCAGATAGCAGACTAACGCCAGTCTAGATTGCGACAGTAAAATCATGCATAAACTGCCGCTAAAACCATAAAATCGAAATCGCTTTGACTGCTCTTGAGTGGCAAAGATAAAAAATAGATTACCCATCATACCCAGCGCTGGTGCCCAGGGGGTAAACAAACGCCATCTTGGCACACCGCTGCCGGGATCTAACTCATACAGGCTGACACTAAAAAACTCAGGACCAGGTCCACCAATGATACTTAACGGTGAGATATACAAGGTACTGGGTAGTTTGAATACCCAGGCAAGCACAAAAATGGGTAGTAAGATCAGCGTATGTTTACACACGATGCAGCCTGCGCGATAGATAATTTGTGGGCGGATATTGAGTGAGCCAATTAATGGGAATATGGCTAACAGTGCCCAGCCTTTAGCCCAGCCAATACTCGATTTTATCAGCTTAGCAAGGCCAAGACCTTCACTCAAATGAGCGACCACTAACGCGAGTAACATCAACATCATCATTGCTACCCAAAACAACTGAGTATTTGAAATAACATAAGTTTGTTGATTAAGCAGGGCTCGCTTAATCAATCTTAGTAGTAGGATCCAAGCAATCACCGGTGCGACCACATACATGGCACCGAGTAACCAAAACAGGTAGGTGCCAGTGATGGCGTACCAAATCAGGCGTTCGTCAGAATTTTCTGGAGCATAGGCTTGCGGATCCATAGCATTCCCATCCCTGCGATGATTGATATCGATGCGGCTAAACCGCCTACTAGTGCCAGTAAGCTGGAAAGCTTGTCTGATGATTCTGACAATGTTGGTGCTGACATTAACTGTACCAAAGGAAACGATGAATATATATCAGCTTTACCGACATCCATTTTGGCTAATGCTGAGGTAAATACCGCTGTTGCAACTTGATGCTCTCTTTGAAGATCTTCAAGCTTGGCGGCATCATCATTACTGTCATACAGTCGGTGATCCCAGTCATGGATCTGTTGTGACAGTGAGCCTATCTGGCGTTTTAATCCTTTTGCCTGTGTGTCTAATGTTAGTAGCTGCTGCATTAATTGCGCACGGCCATCTAAATCATCTGCAGATAGCATTAGCATCAAGCGCTTATCGGTGTAACCCAGCAATACCAGGCAACGCTTTGATATCGCCGCAAAGATCGATTTTTGCTCATCTCTATGAGTCACTACCTGTGGATGGCGCTTACCATAACGGCTTGAATACTCAGTCAGTTTTGCTGTCACGTTGGTATAGCCGATAAGTAACTGTTGAAACAACTGATCATTTTTGAGTGTCAATAGCCCAGCTGCTTGTTTAGGTGTTAGCGACAGATGGATTTCGAGCATTTTTTGGCTAGCAATAACGCCTTGGTACTCTGATTCTAAATTAACCTGATTGTGTCTTAAGCGCTCCATGGTTAACGCGAGCTCTTTGAATTGGTCGAGGGTGACTAGTCCATGCTCTGATTGAAACTCTAGCAGCTTGCTTTGTGTCAGGCTGACTTTATTGGCAAAGCTTGCCATGCCCACACGAATAGCATCTTCGCGCTGCTGTACTTCATCATTACGTAACTGTGAAAGCAGTGCTTGTAGACTATGATAATGTGCCCAGCCGCGCTGCTGCGCATCTTCGGCACTGGTTGATTTGATGCTGAACTGCATTAGACCTGTTTGACTTGGTAGCTTCAGCTTTGGTTTTATGAATTCGCTGTTTTTTATATTCATGGTTTTAGCCGCAGCATTTAACAGTGTTTTGCTGGTGGCAATGGATTTATAATTGATTCTGGGATCGATTGCAGTGCTTAAATAAGGGGAACTGGCTGAGCTGTTGGCTTGGCCGATACTGTCTAAGCTCACTACTGCTCCAGCACCTGCACCGGGTAAAATCAATGTCCATTGGCTGACATAGCGACTTGGAGTAACGAATACAAACAGCAGCACCAATAACCAGATTGATGCCAGCAGGGTAAATGTTAGTTTGAGATAAGCACTTTTTCTCTCTTTGACAGGCATTTGGCTACCATCGACCAATAAGCGCTTAATCCAAAGTAGAGGTCTTTGCTGTTGATTTTTCATAGTCGCCTCCTTTCTTTATGAGCCGTTAAAGCAATTCAAGTAGCGTTGCAGGAACTAATATTTCGGTAACAGTTCTGGCTATTTCACGCATATTGGTAACACGAGAGTCATAGCACGCTATGCCATCACCGGGCATCAGAATAGGGTTCATGCCAGTCTCCCAAGAGTTGCGAATGAGCGAATCCATCGAGCGTTCAATCACGTCCACTTCGGCTGTTAATGGGTTTTTAGTGATCAATAGCAGATGGCGACTAGCGTTAGTTGATTGCGCACCGCCGACACAGTTTGCAGCAATTGCGCCATTGAGTAAGCGTGTGCCATAGGGAAAGCGTGTCGCGTCGGTATCAACCGCCGATTGCGAGTTACTGCTAGCCGGCTGAGTCAGATTTGACAAAAACACTCTGATCCCTGGTGCGGTGATTTGTGACGGTCTTGCCAGCGCATCATCAAAATAGTCGTGCTGTGGTACATGAATATGATCGCCGGACATCAATGTCATCGTTGGCACTGGGTAACCGTGGATCACACCTGATAGATCAAGTTTGAAGCTGTGTTGTTCTCGAATAACGATGATTTCGCGAATATTGGCGTCAGGGCGCACACCGCCTGAGGCTCGAAGCGCTGCGGCGATATTTCTATCTGAGGCCTGGTCACCACTGCGGTTGCCATCTTCATCAATGATTTTGGTGTCTGTTTTTTTATTGATTTGATGTTGACCTGGTTCAAACACACCACCAGAAACGGTAACTTCAACAGGTGCCCACTTGAGTGGCGTAATGCTGAGTCGTACGCTGTTTTTAAGCATGAAATCTTCATCGACAAGATATTTACTTATAGCTGCTGAAAGTTGCTGTACATCAAGCCCTTTAGCGTGAATGGGTTGCAGATAAGGCAGGTAGATATAACCGTCATTATTGATCTCTACATTACCACTAAATTCCTCGCCATTGAGAACATTGACTTTTAATCTGTCGCCTACCGATAAACGAATATTTTGCGGTAAATGCAATGCTTGCTGCGCTTGAGCGGTATCCATTAACCACGTAGTACCCATAGGGTTATTTGAAATCTGAGCCACATTTTTAGGTGCCCGCTCAGTGGTTTTGCTGCGCATATAAGGTGTGTCGCTAGGATAGAAATGGCACTGAGTCATGTCATCTTCCACATTGTCACAAATATCTGACTCTTCTGGATGATGGGGCAGGACGCAGCCAGATAATATCGTAGCTAGAGTGATGACTAGCAATGTTGACAACCCTTGGCGTAGTGGTGCATCTGTTGTCGATTTTGTGGCAATGTTTTGCTCTGCGCTGCTATGGGTTGTGCTTGAAAATTTCATGCTGTGATTGGGGTTCATAGCGTTATCCTTAATGCTTTACTTGTTAGCTAACAAGTTCATTGCATATGTAGTCAATTGCCGCGGCTTCATCTTCATAAATTGCAAACACTTGATGCAGACGGGTAAGCTCGATAAGTGCACGGACGCCAGAAGTGGGAGAAAGCAAGACGATTTCGCCATCATGCTCTTCGACTTTCTTGAGTGCAGAGATCAATACGGAGAGGCCACTAGAATCGATATAATGAACCTGGTGTAGATCGATAACCAACTGGGTCATTCCCATATCAATTTGCTGTAAAATCGCCGCTCGTAGTGTTGGTGTTTGGGTCATTACCATTTCAACGGGCAGGGTTATTTTGCAAGCATTTTTCTGTGCGAGTTGGGAGAATTTCATGGCGAGCTCCTTAAAATGTTGTTAGATAGTTTGCTAATGAAGACTGAGCTACTCTGATTTTGCACTCGGTCTGATTAACATTGCTTTAAACATTGCAACTCCAGTGCCAGTTTTTAAGTTGTTGTATTTTATTGTTTTAATGTTTTTTTTAACGTGGGTGATACAGTTTCAATCGCTGAGTTCTTAAAATGCAAAGCATAATGAGCAGATTGCAAATCTCGGTAAAGATGGAGTTCGATGGGGCTAGCGGCGGATGTGTTTTTTTAGTGTGCTGTAATGAACAGATTAATACGCTGTGCTTTAGCTTTGGTGTGTTTAATTATGAGTATAAACACAGCGTACTATTTTCAAGTGATGGCTTTGAAAATGGTGAATTGACCATTAAAAATTCTTGAGTTGGTTTGAATGTTGAGTGCTTCATTGAGTTGATAAGCTTAACTGTAAATGAGTCCCAGCGACAGATTCTTGCACTCTGACATTGTCCATCCAACTGTGCATTATCCATAATCCTCGACCTGACTCTGTCACTATATTCGGGCACTGCTGTGGGGCTTGGCTATCGTGCAGTTTTGAGTTGTCGAGCAGATCGATAACAACTTTATTGTCGCCACTGTGGAGAATTAAAACCATCTCCTTTGCGCTATTATTGCCATGGTTAATGACGTTGGCCACGGCTTCTAATACACAGGTGATAATTTTGAATCTTTGCGACGAGCTGATTTGGTTTTGCAGCATAAACTGATCGATTTCCAAGCACAGCGAGTGTTTGGCTAATATGGCTGAATTGAGGTTTATCTGTAGGCTATTCATAGTTTATTCCTTGTTGAAATCCTATTTGCGTTAGGTGAGTACTTAGTTAAAAGTGAGCGGCGCCTGACGTTACTAATGACTGGCTTGAAATCAGCATCAATGAAATATCATCTTGCGCTTGTTGTTGCTGCCATAAATCACTGCTATGGCTTAAGTGATGTAACAAGCTGTTGGGCGTAAGTTCTCTGGCATTGTTGATAATTTTTAGCAGCCTCTCTTGGCCAAAGAAACCGTGCTTAGGGTGACGACATTCATAGATCCCATCGGAGTAAAGCAATAGATGTTCGTGTTGGCTTAATGATAATTGACTACTGCTGTACTGATAATTGTTGCGGATCCCTAATGGCAGTTGCGGTGCAATATTGAGTTCATTTTCATCGGCAAAGTAAGCGTGTTGTGGACTAATCACAATGGGAGCCGGATGACCTGCATTGACCAGCTCAACTCGACCCGTCAGCGTATTTGCAATACCAATTACCATAGTGGCAAAGCGACCACTGTTTTGTGGGTCATCAAACTCGCTGTTGAGAGTGTTGGCAAGACGACATACATCTAAGGCTTGCCATGCTTCTTGGTTATTGGCTAAGTTTTGCGCTAGGGTGAAACTCTGCATCGAGGCTGCGGTGCCATGGCCACTGACATCAAGCAGATAAAAACCGATATGCTGGTCGTCAATATTGAAGCACTGGAAAATGTCGCCTGCGAGATCATGTGCAGGTTTAAACTCACATGTCACTTGCCATTGTTGATTGAGCTGACTGTTATTGGGTAAAAGTGCTTGTTGTAATTGCGCTGCTAACGCCAAATCTTGTTTAACGACACTTAAATATTGCTGCTCTTTTACGAGTAGCTGATTGAGTGCTTTATTTTTCAGTGCCAATTGTTGCTGCATCTCAATAATTCGCTGACCTGCATGAACGCGAGCTTTTAGCACTGCACTATTAAAAGGCTTGGCTAGGTAGTCATCAGCGCCGGAGTTAATCCCTTCTACTATGTGAGTATTTTCGCTATTGCCAGTGAGTAGGATGATGTAAGGACTATTGAGGGAGTGTTTAACGATTTTGCAGAACTCAATACCACTCATATTCGGCATCATCCAATCGGTGATCACCAGATCAACTTGATGTGTTTTGAGGTATTCAATTGCATCTGCTGCATTAGAAAAATCGACGCTATGGTGACCCATTGCCGCCATCAAAGATGCTAATAAACAGCGTTCGCTGTCGCAATCTTCGACAAGCATAATGCTTAGTTGGTGCTCTGTTTGTTTGCTGCCAAATACCGTCATTAATATATTCGCATTTTGGAGGGTCATAAAGCTAAATAGCAAACGTTATGCCACATTATTATACCGCTAGCTAAACTCCTGTATGAATTGAGCCTTTTTATTTTTACACCATTTTGGATATGTTTTTAGAGTTGCAATGTTCATCTGTTGTTTGCATTTTGCAAAAAGGATTTGCAGATTGACAAAACAAGCTAAAGTGCTGCATCTTTTTGTTTTATATGTATTATTTTTAGGTGTTGATTTCAACTCCGGAATGGTTTTTCTGTTGGCGTATTTATTGCTTTGTTCAGTAAGGTATTAAGTTAAATTCAAGTGCGAGGGACAGGCATGTGTTTATTGATAGGCAAAGCCAAAAATGTGCTGGTTTATGGTAAAAGCGCTATAGCTGCAAGCCTGCTGTTTGGCTCTGTATTGGTTGTTTCGCCACTTGCCGTGGGAGCTAGTGCAGCAGAAAGTCAGACTGCACTCCCCACTGAAACTCTTGTGTTTGGTGTGGTGCCGCAACAAGCGGCAAGTACATTGGCTAAAGCTTGGGGACCATTACTTAAAGAAGTATCGCAAAATGCAAAGATTGATTTGCGTTTTGCAACTGCGCCGGATATTCCTACTTTCGAAGCTCGATTAGCAAAAGGGGAATATGATGTTGCTTATATGAACCCGTATCATTATGCCCAGTTTCATCAATCACAGGGTTATCAGGTCTTAGTTAAGGAAAAAGATAAAAAGCTTAAAGGGATTATTGTAGTCGCCAAAGATACCAGCTTTCAGAATTTAAAGGCATTAGCTGGAGAGACCATTGCCTTTCCTGCTCCAGGTGCTTTCGCCGCCAGTATGATCCCTCGGGCTAACTTAAAACAACGTAATATCGATTTTAAGCCACAGTATGTTGGCTCGCACGACTCTGTTTATCTCGCTGTTTCGCAAGGACTATTTAAGGCTGGTGGCGGCGTGGGTCGAACTTTTAATAATTTGCCGATAGAGACTCAATCCAAACTAAGGATCCTTTGGACTACGCCTAAATATACCCCCCATGCAATAGCGGTACACCCTCGAGTATCAGATTCCACCCGTACAATACTGACTGCTGAATTGATGGCGCTTTCTCAATCGCAACTTGGACAGTCATTACTTAATAATCTTGGATTCAGGCAATTAGACGTTGCAGCTGATAGCGAGTGGGATGATGTTAGAGCACTAAAGTTAGATCAACTACCAATCCCAGTGGTTGTGAAAACTCCTTTGCGGGAGCAGCGCTAATGTCATTTCGATTAAAAACGATTCTAGGTATCGCCATTATTGAAGGCTTGCTGTTAATGCTGTTGGTGTATACCAGTATTGGTTATTTAAAATCTTCGAACCAATCTGAAATTGAAAAGCGCGCCCAGTCAACTGCCTCATTGTTCGCTGCAGCGGCCAAAGATGCGGTTTTGAGCACTGATTTGTCTACGTTAAATAACCTTGCCAATGAGCTTATTTCGACCAAACAAGTCTTATACGTCAATGTTTTCAATCAGGACAACTTGTTGGTCACTGCTGGAGTGGATAACGGCGCACATTTAGCGATGCGAGATATCAATGTCAGCAGCGTTAATGATGGAATATTGGATATAGAATCGATGGTGGCTGAGTCTGGGATTGTTTATGGCCGAGTAGAGTTGGGCGTGGAGATATCAAAGCTGGATATCTTTATTGCCGATGCCACGAAGCAGTTTATGTTAATTGCTGCTTTAGAGATGCTGCTAGTTGCGCTTTTTTCTTGGTTGCTAGGGCACTATTTAACCCGCAATCTACAGCAGCTAAAGTCAGCCTCTACCCGGGTTTTTGCTGGGGAGAAGCAAGTCAAAATACCAGTAAGTTCCCAAGATGAGATTGGTCAAGCAGCCCTGGCCTTCAATCAGATGGTTGAGCAAATCGATATAAAAACTCACGCACTTGAAAATGCAAATACTCGTTTGAGCACCATTTTAGGTACGGCGTTAGATGGCTATATCATTATCAATACGCAGGGAGAAATAAGCGAAGTTAACCCCGCTGTCAGTCGTCTTTTTGGTTATAAGGATAGTGAGTTATTAGGACAAAATGTGTCGCTGTTACTGCCGGTGTCAGAAAGAGAAATGCATGATGTTTATATCCGAAACTATCTTGAAAGTGGTGAGTCCAGAATCATTGGTAAAGGACGAGAGTTATTAGCGCAGCATAAAGGGGGCGAATTGTTTCCCATTGAGCTATCTATTTCGAAAATGGAACTTGATGGTGAGTTACTGTTTTTAGGCTTAGTTAAAGACTTAACTGATGTTAAGCGGGCTCAAGTCGCCGCGCAGCGTACTGAGTCAATCTTACTAGCGACATTAGAGGGCAGTAAAGATGGACTGATCACCATAGACATCACTGGAGAGATCCAAGAGGTCAATGATTCTGCGTGCTTGATGTTTCATGCGCACGCTAGTGCATTGGTAGGTAAAAGAATGGAGTCTTGTTTGTTTCAAGGGGGAGCGCAGGTAACTTTTCGAGAGATTTTAGAGGAGTATCGTCGCACTGGCGCAGGTAAAGCATTTAAAAATGCCACCGAAATGTACGCCACTCGTTTTGATGGGAAATTGCTTCCCATTGAACTCACTCTGATCCCGGTACAGTTAGGCGATGAGATGCTGCTAACAGCATTTATCCGCGATATTTCAAGGCGGATGGAGTATGAAACTCAACTTAAACTGGCTAAAGAGCAAGCGGAGCAGGGCAGTAAAGCGAAGTCACGATTTTTGGCCACTATGAGCCACGAAATCCGCTCTCCGCTCAATGCGGTATTGGGAAGTGTTGAGTTACTGCTGGATTCTCGACTTAATAAAGATCAGAGGATCTATACCAATACAGCTAAAGAAGCGGGAACGGCTTTGTTGAGCACGATTAATGATATTTTGGACTTTTCTAAAATTGAAGCGGGGCAAATGTTGCTGGAAAGAAGTAGCTTCTCAGCAGCTAAACTGGTTAACCAGGTGCTACAGATATTGTCGCCTAAGGCGCAAGACAAAGGCATCACTTTAGCCTGCTTTGTTAATTGCAATGTGCCAGAGAGTCTTATTGGTGATGGTCAGCGTTTACGTCAAGTGCTGCAGAACTTGGTCGATAACGCGATTAAGTTTTCTGCTGGCGGCTGTATATCGGTAGAGATGTGGTTACTTGAGAGTCAGCAAAATAAGGCTCAGTTATGCTGCACTGTCACGGATCAAGGAATTGGGATCTCTGAGGAGGCACAACTCACATTGTTTAAAGAGTTTAGTCAGGTGCATGATGATCACAATACTAACTATAGTGGCACCGGACTCGGGCTGGCTATTTGCGCTGAACTGCTCACTCGAATGGGCGGAAGTATTGCAGTAAGGAGTGAGCAAGGGCAGGGAAGCTGCTTTAGTTTTAACGTCAACTTGGGGCTTGATGAAACTGTGCGACCGGCCCCACGTCAAATGATAGAAGATACGCGTGTATTACTAGTACACCCAAATCCAACCTATTGTGAACTGTTTGAAAAGCAATATCGTCAATATGGAGTCGCAGCAAGTAGTGTTCATTGCGTTGAAGATATTTTTAATAGATTGGAAGTGCAAGGGCGTTTTAGCTTAGTGTTGATTGATGAGGGCAGTCTGGTTGAATTGACTGAACAGCAAGCAAAACAGGTTGAAGGCTCTTACCTTAATGAAGAAGGCTTGATGGCGGCATTAATGACCGTAGTCGTGCCTGAAGCGTCAAAATTGCTGGCTAAGGTTGGCCTTGAACAAGTCGTCCACAAGCCGCTCAGCAGGGACATGATGCTAGCGATGTTGAGTGGTGAACATAGTTTTAGTACTGACATTGCGGCAAGAGATGAAAATTATAACCTCCAAAATGAGCAATACCTGCCAATATTGTTAGCTGAAGATAGCCCTGCTAATCAGATAGTAGCGAGTGCACTGTTAAATAAGGCTGGCTTTACTGTTGAGATTGCAAATAATGGTAAACAAGCGGTTACGATGGCGGCGGCCAAAAAGTATGGCTTGATCCTGATGGACATGAGAATGCCAGAGATGGACGGCGTAGAAGCCACAGAGCATATCTTGCTGAACAACCCGCAACAGATCATTATTGCAATGACTGCCAATGTGCAGAAAGAGGATGTTGATTTATGTATGAATGCGGGGATGAAGGACTTTGTCCCTAAACCTGTAAATCGAGCTCAATTGATAAAGTCGGTTAATCATTGGATGGCAGCTACAAAGACCTTAGTTGATGAGATTTCTGCAACTCCGTCTACAATAAATACTGAGCAAAATACCATAGAGAGCCTTCAAATTGGAGAGACAAATTTGACTGAAACGGATGCATCATTGCAACAATCTTTGAATGAGACCGCTGGCATTGAGCGCAGCGAGATACTTGATGAAGCGACGCTAACAGAACTTTCAAACATGCTAGGTGAAGAAGCGATGGCTAGAATGTTTACCGTGTTCCTCAATGAGGCTGAAGAGAGGATAACGGTATTAAAGTCATTATTGCATGCCTTTGAATCGCTAGGAGATTGTGATTTAGATGAAGTCGACATACAGGCGCATACGCTTAAAAGTAGCGCAGGAAGCTTTGGTGCTAAAGCATTAAGTGTCGCGGCAAAATCATTAGAGCTTAGTGCTAAAGCAGGTAACCTTGATGACACGCCCAAGCTACTTAGCAATGTGATTGAAGTTGGTGAGCAAACACTACAGGTATTTAAGGAGCACTTAGCCCTTAGTGCTTAAGTGATGAAGGTTTGAAATGCTTCCACCGATTAAGGTGAATACTTATGAAAGGTAGGAAAACGACAGGAAGATAAAACTGCTAGACTTGATTAACAGGCCTTGGTATCTGCCGTATCAATGGTTATGATGGTTTATCTATTTTTGGCTTCTAATACTTATTGAATAGGTTGATTTTTATATGGATATATCTAGCTCGTTTACCGCATTATTGGTAGAAGACAGCATGTCGCTTGGAGCGCTATACACTGAGTACTTACGTGCTGACGGAGCTAAAGTCACTCATGTAAATCATGGTGGTGATGCGCTTAACGAGTTAAAGCAGTGGCAACCCGATTTACTTGTACTAGATATTAAATTACCTGATATGTCGGGGATGGATATTCTTGATACCGTCCAAAAACAGTATCCGGATATTACCGTTATTATGATCACTGCCCATGGCACTATAGATCTCGCCGTCGATGCTATGCGAGCAGGTGCGTTTGACTTTCTAGTCAAACCTTTCGATGCAAAACGTCTTTCTATTACGGTTCGAAATGCCCTTAAACAGCGCCACTTGGTTAATTTGGTCGCAAAATACGAGAGCAGCCTTCCTAAACCACACTACATGGGGTTCGTTGGTGAGTCACTGGCGATGCAAACGGTTTATAAAACCATTGATTGCGTTGCAAACAGCAAAGCGTCGGCATTTATTGTCGGCGAAAGTGGTACAGGTAAAGAGGTGTGCGCCAATGCGATTCACAATGCTGGTAGCCGCAGAGATGAAGCGTTTGTTGCATTGAACTGTGCCTCAATCCCTAAAGATTTAATCGAGAGTGAAATTTTTGGCCATACCAAAGGTGCATTTACTGGTGCGGTCGCTAACCGTGATGGCGCTGCAACAAGAGCACATAATGGTACGCTGTTTCTTGATGAGATTTGCGAGATGGATCTGGAGCTGCAAAGTAAGTTGCTGCGTTTTATTCAAACCGGTGTGTTTCAGCGAGTGGGTGGTGCAAAAGAGGAGAAAGTCGACGTACGCTTTGTCAGTGCCACTAACCGAGCACCGTGGGATGAAGTTAAAGCGGGTCGATTCAGGGAAGATCTTTTTTACCGTTTGCATGTTATCCCTATTGAGCTGCCACCGTTAAGAATGCGTGGCAAAGATATTCTGTTGCTGGCAACTAAGTTACTCAAAGAGTACAACAAAGAGGAAGGTAAGCAGTTCAAGCACTTTAGCGCTGATACAAAGCAATGCCTCAAGAACTACCAATGGCCAGGCAATGTTAGGCAACTGCAAAATGTGATAAGGCAAGTTGTGGTGCTCAATGATGCTGAAATCGTCGAGCTTGATATGCTCCCGGTACAGGTAACAGCCAATATCGACCTTAAGCAGCTCGCGCCGCAAGCGCAAAGCGCTACGCCGCTGTTTGCAGAACCAGCAGCGCCTTCACTAGTCAAAGGCTCTATTGAAGTTCAAGGTAGTTTAACTGAAGCTCAAGATATTGCTGCTGTTGCGCCAGCTGCTGATATTGTCCCTTTATGGATCACTGAGAAACAAACCATTGAAGATGCAATAGCCTTTTGCGATGGTAACGTTCCTAAGGCTGCGGCCTTGTTAGACATCAGTGCCTCAACGATTTACCGCAAACGTCAAAGCTGGGAAGAGTTAGAAAGTAGCTTAAGTCACGAGGGCTAGCGCTCACTTTTATCTTGTTAGGATATAGAGTTAGATCCACTAAAAGAGTAGACTTCTGGTCTACTCTTTTTTGTTTGAGCCCGAGGCCGCTGATGAAGTTTCTAGTCGATACCCACGCCCATACCATAGCTTCAACTCATGCTTACAGTACGTTACATGACTATTTAAATGTTGCCAAAGAGAAAGGTATTAAACTGTTCGCCATCACTGACCATGGTCCGGATATGGCTGATGCGCCGCATTTTTGGCATTTTGTAAATATGCGAGTGTTACCACGGGTTGTTGATGGTGTTGGCGTGCTTCGAGGGATTGAAGCTAACATTAAAAATCAGCAGGGGGAAATTGATTTTTTCGGTGATTATTTACAACAGCTCGATATCGTATTGGCGGGCTTTCATGAACCCGTTTTTCCGCCATCAACAGCAGCTAATCATACGCAAGCCCTTATCAACTGTATTGAAAGTGGTAAGGTCGACATTATTAGCCACCCAGGCAATCCAGCATATCCGATTGATATTAAAAAAGTGGCTCAAGCTGCAGCAAAAAATAATGTAGCGCTAGAGATCAATAACTCCTCATTTTTAACGTCTCGAAAAGGCAGTGAAAAAAGCTGTACCGCGATAGCTCAGGCGGTGAAAGAAGCGGGCGGATTGTTAGTGATGGGCTCAGATTCTCATGTTGCATTCAGCCTAGGTGATTTTGATAAAGCCGTTGAGGTGATTGAAGCTGTGCAATTTCCTATTGAGCGACTGCTTAATCGCAGCCCAGAAGCTCTGTTGTGTTTCCTATCTGCAAGAGGCCACGACTCACTTGATGAGTATGCCGAGCTTTTATGAGAGCTTCTATGATTGCTCCTAGGAAAGTTCCCATTAAAATATTAGTAACGGGTGGCAATGGTCAATTAGCTCAGTCGTTAGCATTAATCGCTCACCTAAGTGATGCAAAAGTGAAAGGTGGGTCTTTTACTCGTATGACAGCTCAAACTATGCAGGCCTTAGTCAATATCTTACCTGAAGCTACAAACTGCTTGAGGGAACAAGATGAATTGCACCTGTTTTCACACCGAGAGTTAGATATTTGCAACTCTGTTGCCATAGATGCCTCTTTTAAACAGCTAAAACCAGATGTGGTGATTAACTGCGCGGCATATAATGCCGTTGATAATGCTGAAACTGACCCTGAAAGTGCTGTTAAGGTTAATGTTGAGGGGCCTAAATTACTGGCGGAGCGCTGTAAACGTGACGGAGTAATGCTGGTTCATATCTCTTCAGACTTTGTCTTTTCTGGTGAGAAACATTCACCTTATAACGAACAAGATACTCCATCACCACTTTCTGTGTACGGTAATAGTAAGCTCGCAGGTGAATTGGCTGTACGACAGGTTTTAGGCGAGCAGGCTTATATTATCCGAACCAGCTGGCTCTATAGCTGCCAAGGGGATAATTTTGTTCATACCATGCAGAAGTTGTTTGCAGCAAAGGAGCAATTATCAGTTATTGCCGATCAATATGGTACGCCGAGCTGGGCTGAAGCGCTGGCGGTCATTATTTTTAAGCTGATAAAGCAAAAAGAAGCGGTTAATTGTGCTGCTAACTTAAGTGCAAGCTTATGTGCGGGCTTAGATACTCATTTTACGGGTCGAACTGTCAGCGATAGTGTTGCTTCCAACCGTTTGTTTCACTATGCAGCAGCGAGCAGCTGCTCTTGGTTTGAGTTTGCGCAAGAGATTCAGCGTTTGCGACTAGTGAGTAATAAATCTAAAAAAGCTCATTGCAACATTAAACCAATTAGCACTTTATCTTGGCAAGCTGGTCATGAACAGGTATTGGCTAGAAGGCCTAAACAGAGCGCGCTTAATAATGAAAGTGTGTGCCAGCAGTTAGATGTTCGACAAGGAAGTGTGTTGAAGGCTAAATGGCAACAGCAACTCAAAGGCATGTTAGATTTTCAACAGATTATCATCGCTAATTGAAACGAGTATGAGCTCTTTTTAAGATGAAAATAAAAAAGGCAAAAGTAGAGCGCTACTTTTGCCTTTCTATCTTGCTAGAGCCTAGACGTTCTAATACCCAAGCTTAGAGCCTAGACGCTCTAATACCCAAGCTTAGAGCCTCTAACACCCAAGGCTAGAACTATTGCTCAAGCTTAAAAGCTTCTTTCCCAACCCGCGTACAAGGTTGCATCCCAGTCGTCGCCACCAGAGGTAACATACTCACTGTAACTGACTGTGCCACCCACTTTCAGAGTACCTTGATAAAACGGTCTATGGTAGCTGGTATCATATTGGTATACCCGTTCATACTCGCCAGGTGAAACCGGGTTTCCACCATCAGGTAGTCCGTTATCAATGCCGTCAGTATTGAGGCGCAACCAACGTAGTTTATTGGTAATGCTTTGACCACCACCTAGCTGAGTGATACCACCGACAACTAACGTCTCTGAATCATTATCATAGGTGCTGCCTAAGCTGCGGCCGTAATAGCGGTATCCGCTTTGATAAAAGCCGTGTTCATACATGCAGTTGTATGCTTGTGGATCGATACCACATGCAACCTTTGTATCTGAATATTCTAAGAAGATCCGAGTATTGATATCGGTTAATACAAAGTCGATACCGCCCATGTTGGCGGCATTGATCAGTTTGTTTTTACCATTGTGGTAATCTTCATGGGTGCGCTCATAGTAGATACCGTATGGAATGCCAAAGGCGGTATCTGACCAGCGAAAATCATAGCCTGCCAGCATGTTTTCTTGGCCATTTTCTAAATCACCTTCATGGCCGCCACCATTAGATAACCCATCCCACCAATCACTTAGGCTATTACCGTAACCTTCGCCGCCCCATTGCATGGTCCATGAGAAACCAACTTCTAATTTTGAAATTGGTCTTATTGTACCGCGAGCGCCCCAGTGTTGAGTATCAGGCACATAACGGTCGCTTTCCATTTGACTGAATGCGGTAGTGAAAGTCCAAGGGCCAATCCAGTTCAACCAGGGTGTTTCAAAGGCTTGGCTGTTATTGCGGCTTAAGGTAATACCGGGCATTGGGCGAGCATTAGTGGTTTGGATTAAACCGCTATCCCAGCCAGGTCCCCAGTACTTTTGTTGTGCGCCAGCGCTAACGATCCAGTTTCCTAGCTTTACTGCAGCAAAACTGTCATCTAGGCGAGTACTGTTACCGTCAATGGGATCTGCATGATAGCTTGCCGAAAGACGGCCGCTGAACCAATCTTTAGTGACTTCAGCGCTAACAGTGCCTTCACCTTTATCACGGTAATCTTGGCCAAAGCCAATAAATCGGGTGGTATCGGTGCTACCTGCAAGTTCTACTTTAGTGCTAAAACCGCGATGATCTTTAGCATAAGCTTGATTGACTCGCTCAAACGCGCTGCGTTGAATATTGGAAAGCTTAGTGGGGTCAGCCTTGTCCAAATCCTGTTTTAACCCGTCCCACATTAATGGATAAGTGGTGATAGGTTGGACAATAATGCCAGTATCAGAAAGTAGTTGGATATCGGCTCTAAGTGGCAAGTCTGTTGGCTCCACCCACCATGCAGCTTGTACTGAACTGCAGCCGAAAATGAATAGTCCTGCTAATAATTTAAGTTTCATTGGGATCCCTTCTGTCAATGAAGCGCATTCTAGAGTATTTCACTAAAATCTGACAGTGGAGAATGACTAGTTATTCACTATTAGCAGCAAGTAGTAGTAACTATGTTGCTGATACTTTGAGCTGCTGGTGGTTTTTGTGGTTGAAGTGTTAAAGATGAGGGGAGGGGGAATATCGCTTTAATATCAATAGACAATATTAAAGCGATACTAGGGGCTATTTGCAGGTTATTTAAGGGTAAAAGAGTCACGCAGATGGATGAAATCTAAACTCGTGCCAATTAACACTTCAAACTCTCCAGCTTCTGCTAACCAATCGTTTGATTTTTCATCCCAAAAAGACAGATCGCGTTGATTAAGCTGCATATTAACTTGCTGGCTTTCACCTGGTTGTAGGCTGACTTTTACAAAGCCCTTAAGCTCTTTTGCCGGTCGCTCAACGCTGGCCTTTTTATCATGTAAATACAGTTGCACTACTTCAGCACCAGCTACTTTACCAATGTTGGTTACAGTGACTGAAACATTAAGCGTATCATTGAGGTTGATGGCCTTGTTAGAAAGCTTGATATTACTGAGGGTAAAGTTGCTGTAAGACAGGCCATGGCCAAAACTAAACAGTGGTTTAATGTTTTGTTTTTCGAACCAACGGTGACCTATAAAGACTCCCTCAGAGTAGAGTGACTCGACCGCGTTATAATCATTTAAGGCAATTGGCGCGGTATCTTGCAGTTTTTTAGGTAATGTGAAAGGCATCTTGCCACTTGGGTTTACATCGCCAAACAGCATGTCAGCAACGGCATGACCGCCTTCCATACCGCTATAGGAGTTCCAAACGATGGCTGAAGCTTTGTCCACCCAAGGCATTTCGATTGCGCTACCTGCGGTGATAAACACTACGGTATTAGGGTTGGCGGCAATCAGCTTGTTGATCATCTCATCTTGTTGATTAGGGAGCACCAGATCCGCTCTATCAATAGACTCTCTATCATCGCTGTGGCTAAGGCCACCGAAATAGATCACCGCATCGGCATTTTTTGCTGCCGTTAAATACTCATCTTCAGCATTAAAAAGTTTATTAGGCGTATCCCAGCCTAGGGTATAGCCTTCACTGCCGCTGTAGTCGATTTCGAACTGGTAATCTTTATTTTGCACCAGTGAGATATTCTTGCTTAACACTTCGCTTGAACTTCCATCAAACTGCATCACTGATTTGCCATCGATCTTAATATTCAATTTACCTTTAGCGGTTACTTTTAAAGTATGAACACCGGATTTCAGTGGCTTTATTGCTGCTTTCATGGTGATGAATTGAGCTGTACCAGCGGCAATTAGACTTGAGGGTTTAAACTCTGAGTCGGCTATCCAAGACTCTTCGATAAGTTGTTGACGGTTTTCATCGGTAAAGTAACTAATATTCCACGATGGCGTACCAGTCCAGTGCCGAGTGGCTAGGTAATCGTTGCTAATTGGCGCAAGTTTACTGCTTTGAGCGCGCATGACTGTAATATTCGCTTTGCCCGCAAGTTTACCTTTAAGGCCTTGCAGCGGCGTGACCTCATAAAGTGATTTTACCTCTGATGAACCGCCACCTAAGCCATGTTTCTTATCAAGGTTAGGACCAAGGACGAGAATGTTTTTTACTTTATCTTGTACAAACGGCAATACTTGGCGGCTATTTTTAAGCAACACAATGCCTTCTTCGGCAATTTTTCTGGCTGCGGCACGGTGGGCGATAATATTACGTTGGCCAGCAAGGCGGTAGTTATCCATCATACCGATACTGAGCTGCACCCTGAGTATTCGCCTGACTTTATCATCGAGTGCGGCCACTGGCACTTTACCAGCATTGATCATTTTGATTAGAGGATCGGCAAGAAAGTAGTCTTTGTAATGAGCGACATCAGTACCCATCTCAAGATCTAAACCGTTGACGGCAGCTTCATAAGTATTGATATCTACATTCCAATCAGTCACCAGCAAGCCTTTATAACCCCATTCTCCTTTAAGGATATCCATGACTAGGTGCTTACTTTGGTTCGCGTTAGTGCCTCTAAATTCATTGTATGAACCCATCATGGCGTAAACGTTAGCTTGTTTTACGGCAGCTTCAAAGGCGGGCAGGTACACTTCGCGTAAAGTACGTTCGTCTGGTTTAGCATTAACCCCTGTGCGGTTTAGCTCTTGAGTATTGAGGGCGTAATGTTTGATAGTGGCGGCAACATCGTTTTTTTGAATGGCTCTAATTTGCGGAACCACAAGTTTCGATGCCAAATAGGGATCTTCTCCCAGATACTCAAAGTTACGGCCATAAAGCGGTAATCTCGCCAAATTAACGCCAGGTCCGAGGATCAGATCTTTACCGCGGTGACGTGCTTCGCTGCCGAGCACTGCGCCATGCAAGGTCGCCATATCGGTATTCCAACTCGCTGCGACCGCAGTTAATACCGGCAGATAAGTTGAGTAATCACTGGTCCAATTTGCCGAGTTCCAGCTATTACGCTCGATTTCATGGCGAACACCGTGTGGCCCATCAGATAGCCACATTTCGTGGACACCAAGGCGCTCAATAGCGGCAGTAGTAAATTTGCCATTGGCGTGTACCAAGGATACCTTTTCGGCCAGTGTCATTTGCAGTAAAAGAGTTTGAACTGTTTGCTCTACTTTATTTAAACGCTGTTGCAGTAATGGGCGGCTTGGCTCTACTAACCCAACATCATCATAAATAGATTGTTTTACTTTAGTTTCTGCCACCACCATTGGGGCTGTAACGAGCAGGCTCGAAATAATAAAGCTGCTAAGGGTTAGATTCTCAATGGTCGGACGCTTCATTCTAAATTCCATATTAGTTTGGTGGAGTGGTGATGGGATTAAAGCCGTTATTTTTCGACAAATAGTTATTGAAAGTCGATAAATATATTGGCTGTAAGCCTGCCTGTGTCAGGGCTGTTGTCGATATCCTTAGCTGGGTTTACTATGCTGGAGTGTAGTAAATTGCCTGGATATATCACTAGTCTGTTTGGGCGGTATTGAATCTGCTCATATAGGTCAAAATGATGATTACTCTGGTTACAGTAACCTTGCTTGGGCTCACCATTTAACTCATTGTGTTTTTGCGCAGCATCAAAGTAGGGCTGGCAGCGTTGCTCGCTGATCCGCTCCCATTGGGTAGGTTTATGTCGAAAGAAACCAGTAGGCCCATGCTCATTAGGGTTTAAGTAATGCATGATGGCAAAGTAATAGGGTTTGGGCGTATCGAAATGCGGCATTCTTTGTAAGGTCGATAGCGCTGATTCTTCACGAGTGATCAGTGATAAAAATAGGCTCTGAGGCTTGAGTCGTAACTGTCGCGGAATGTTATAACACTGATAGATCCCTTGAAAAACAGCATCGATCACTGCTTTGACGTATTCACGGGGTAGTTTTGCCCTGATCCCTGGATAATAGGAGTTCAGGTCGTCTTTAAAATCTGCCTCTGTGGTGGCATAAGTAATAATATCATCAGTGCTTAAACTAAAGTTATCTATGATGACGACAGGCGTTTGTTCCTCACCGATTAAGATCACTTTTGGCATGGCTGCAGGGTTAACGCTAATCATATTTTGCTGCATTTTAATGTAACCCGCCTAACTGTTATTACGTCTATTGTGTATATGGTTCAATGTAGCCCTATGGTTTAAGGCTACATTGACCGACTTTGATGGCTACATCATTGGCGATTTGCAGTAATGCTGAATAAAATCATAATGGTGTGGCAGGTTGTCATTCTTGCGCTTCACCACACTCTTAATGTTATTCAAAAAGGCCTTAAGCTCTTCATCTTCCATCATGTCAACAATCGGGTGATATTGCTTAGGCTCGATACCTTGGCCTAACATCACTTGGATCCAAGAACTTTCACCGAACAGTTCATTGGGATACTTGTACACTTTGGCTGCAGCAGCAAACATCTCTAACCGATGAGCAAGCGATTCAGGTATTGGCATACTTGAGCAGTAACGCCAGAACTTGCTGTCTCGTCTTTGGGTGACGTGATAGTGCAAGATAATGAAGTCGCGTACGTTATCGGTTTCAAACTTCGTCTGCGCGTTAAATTCGTCAATATCAGCTTGCACTAAACCTTGCGCTGGAAACATCTGCATTAAGCGCACAATACCGCGTTGAATAAGGTGAATGCTGGTGGACTCAAGAGGTTCAATAAAGCCACTTGATAGCCCGATAGCGACACAGTTTTTATTCCAGTGCTTGCGTCTAGTGCCGGTCTTGTATTTGATGACCCGAGGCTCAGTAAGTAGGTCGCCCTCAATATTATCGAGTAATAACTGCTTTGCTTGCTCATCAGTCATATATTTACTGCAAAATACCAGTCCGTTACCGGTGCGGTTTTGCAGCGGAATACGCCACTGCCAACCCGATTCACGCGCTATAGAGCGGGTATAGGGAACAGGTGTACTGGTGGTGGTTGTTTGCACTGCAATTGCACTGTCACAAGGCAACCAATGGGACCAATCTTCAAAGCCAGTATGCAATGCATCTTCAATCAACAAGCCTCTAAAACCGGTACAATCGATAAAGAGATCGCCTTCAACTAACTGACCAGAGGCCAACAATAGGCTCTCGATTTGGCCATCTTGTTGATTGAGGTTTACCTCAGTGATCTTACCTTCAATGCGGTTGATACCATGTTGCTCAGCAATTTTTCTAAGGAATTTAGCGTATAGCCCCGCATCAAGGTGATAAGCATGGTTTAAGTCTTGATTCGGCAGTACTGCAAATTTGCCAGTGCGAGATCCAAGATGTTCGGCGCAGTAGTCACCAATTTCACTGGCAAAGCCTTTTTCACGGCCTTTTAGCCAAAAATGTTGAAATCCAGCTGCCCAACAATCCTTACCTAAGAAACCAAAAGAGTGCAGGTAGTCTTGTGTTTCATCGCGCCAATTTTCAAAGGATATCGCCAATTTAAAGGTGGCGTTGGTCGCCGCCATAAACTCTTGCTCGTTAATCCCCAGTAACCGATGAAATACATGCAAGGTTGGGATAGTGGCCTCACCAACACCAACGGTTGGAATATCGTCGGATTCAATTAGGCTGATATTAAGGTTTTTACCTAGTAGTTTTGACAGCGCCGCAGCAGCCATCCAACCTGCAGTGCCGCCACCGGCAATGACGACATTTTTAATCGGTTTATTTGTATTCATCATATGTCCTTAATCAGCGTAAACGAATGGCTCAGCGCTTTAATTTATTCTGTAATTCAGCACGTAATTTGCGTGCTGATAATTCATCAATAGGCAGCGACAGCATTCCTTGGGCATGTTCAGCAATATGGTCAGTATCGTGCAGTTCATGTTCAAAAACATAGTGGTTAAACATCGCTTGCCAGGCTTTACGCTGGGCTATCGGTAAGCTTCGTAGGCTTAAAATGGCATGTTGCAGTGCATTCGTTGGTCTGCCCATATACGCTGCCGAGTCTCGCCACCAGTGAGTGACTAGCACATTAATGGCATCAAGTGCTTCGACATGGTGCCACCACATACTGGGTATAAAGAGCGCATCACCTGGTTCAAGTTCAGCAACTTGCGCCGCTTCAATTGCCTGTTGAAACTTTGGATGCTTGTCAAAGTTAGGCGCGTGAAAGTCAACCATGCTGATGTCCTGTCCACCGGGAGATAACTCCATCGGCCCCACGTACAAGTTGTCTATCTGCTCTGGTGGAAACAGGGTAAAGCGACGACGACCAACAGCAGAACAAGCAAGGTTATTGGGAAAATCAAAATGCGCGGCAATTCGACTTTTATTACCTATCCAAACACTGGTTAATGGTTTTATATCGTCTATTGCGAGTGGGTTGTCGGCTGCAAACCCTGGTAGCCATCGGTTAACTTCGGTAGAGCCGACATACAGTGTTGGTGGCGTTTCGTCGTCTATATGTGATAATAGCTTGTCAAACACCTGCCTTAAATCAACCTGACTGGCTCTAAAGTTAAAGCCAGTGAGTTGCTCGTTATAAAAGACTCTTCCTTGGTGCTCGCTGTCGCCAAAACAAGCTGTTACCGGCACGCCACTGTAGAACTTAAGTAAATAATCAATCGCGGCTTGGGTAGATTGCTTACCTGCTTGAACCAATGGCCACTCGGCAGCAAAGTCTTTTAAGATCAGCGGTTGCGTCGACGATAAGACAAAATCAGGAATATCGCCTGGTTTGCAATTACTTATCTGTTTGACGTTCTTTTCGACTGCTAACATAAGTACACCTTATTCTGTAACCGCTTACATCAATGGGTAAAAAACTACTGTTCTATCTGCTTGTTTTTCTTATCCAATAGTGTGCGAATATTGGCTTGTGAGGCTATGGTCATATAGATGGCTTGTAGATAACCTTTGTCATGCAGCTCAGCTAAATTATCACTTGAAAGTGTTTTTAGTTTGTCTTCGTTGACGGTATAGAAACCAATCATTTGGTGCTTGCTGCCGTTATTGAGCTCAACATCTAAAGTAAAAGATTCAAGCAATTCAAATTTAAGTAGCGCTTCAACAAAGCTGTCACTGTCTTCCAATCCGTTATGGATGACATCTAGCATATCCGCGGCAGTATCGAGAAAGGGCGTATTTCCACCAAACTCAAGGAACAGTGGTTCGCCTTGCTCGGTGCTCACTCTTGGATTATTGAGATCAATGTGCAGTACTCGCTGTGTTTTCTGTACGCCATCTTCCATTATGTTTTGACTACCGATCAAAAATGGCTGACGTCTTATGGCCAAAGGGACGTAAGATGCCTGCCAATGACCGTTTTCTAAAAATAAGTTCTCTTGATCTTTAAAGCCAAACAGCGCCACAGAGAAGAAACGACCCGTTTGTGGATCTTTTTGGAAGAAAATAGGGTAGTGGGCTTGTACACTTCTGAATTCAACAGGGAAGGTCAATGAATACCAAACATTATCGCCATAATGCGCAGAGTGTTCGGTGATAACCTTGAGATCTTTATGTTCAATGCTGTTGAGCAGGACGTTGTTGTTCGGCGTTTGGGTCGTGGCTTGTGCGGTCATTTTGACTCCTTTTTATTTTTTATAGTTGCTTTAGTCGTTATATTTTAGGAAAACCAAATTGATGAACTTTATCGAGTAGTGCTCTATTGCTTGGCAGTGCTGAAAGCAATTGATGACTACGTTGATTATTTTGTTGAAACAGTGCCATGGCCTTTTCTTGCTCTGCTAGCTTTATGTAGCGTGGTGGCGCACTGTTAAAGCCCATACCAAACAGCACATATTGAAAGCTAGCCGCTGGAAATAACGCTTCGGTTTCAGTGATATCGTAAGAGTAGGGCTGTTGATCCTGCCACAGCGCTATTTGTTGCTGTAAAGACTGCGGTATTGAGGCTATGTCTCGATTGTCATGCCAATAATCGGAGTCGTCACGTTGACTGATGACATAATGCAGTTTGAGAAAGTCGACCACCTGACGCCAGCGCTGTATAAACTTTTCATTGAAACGTTTGGCCACTAACTCCATTGCTTGACGGTTTTGTGGCAACTGTTCGCTGATCATCTTTGCTGATTGTTCAATGAGTGCGAGTGCTGATGCTTCTAGCGGCTCTATAAAGCCTGCGGCAATGCCCACTGCAACACAGTTTTTATGCCAAAAGTGGGCTCTGTGACCGGGGGTAAATGTTATTTTCCTAAGCGATGCCGACTCTGCCTGTGATTTGCTCATACTTGATAACAGGTAACTACGTAACTCGCTTTCAGCGTGGTCATCATCAGTATGCTTGCTAGAGTATACGTAACCGACGCCACGGCGTGAGGGCAGGCCTATATCCCAAATCCAACCAGACGATTGCGCAGTTGAATGTGTGCAAGAGCTAATGGCGCTTTGTTGGTTTTCATAGGGCACTTGTACCGCTAAGGCTGAGTCATTAAACAGCACCGATTTTTTCTCAATGAAAGGCACTTGATAGTGCTCGCCAATAAGTAATGATTTAAAACCGCTACAATCAATAAAAAGATCGCCACTAATGGTGCCATTGGATTTTGTATTTAGCGCTGCAATATCGCCGTTGTCCTGACTACTTACAGATTCAACATGATCGACAATATGCTGCACGCCAAGCTTTTGGCTGCAATGACGCTGCAGAAACTGAGCAAATTTTCCGGCATCTAAATGGTAACCATAATTGGCATTGCACTCATACTCAGGCGTAGAAATGAGTTTAGGTGCGCAGCCTTGATCGCAAAGCCTGCCTTGATAAGTTACCGCATTAGTAAATGAAACTTGCTGTTTATGGGCTTGCCAATGCTTAGCGAGATTAATCTCGTGAAACTGACTTGGTAGAGAAAACGGATGATAATAGTTTTGGCTGTCGATCGGGGCTTTATCCGAGCTTGCTGTAGCGGGTGCGTGTAACCAATCGATAAATTTTGAGCCTTGCTTGAAACTGGCGTCACACTCAATCATAAATTCGGTTTCAGAAATGCCCATTTTTTTGAGCGTACCGCGCATTGAAGGCCAAGTACCTTCGCCGACACCGATGGTGGGCACCTGTGGTGATTCAATAAGAATAACTTCAAGGGTACGTTGTGATGGGGTTGCAGCAACATCAATATGCTCAGCAGCAATAACTCCTGCGGTGAGCCAACCTGCAGCTCCGCCACCTACAATGATCACTCTTTTAATGTCGTTGTTCATACTGCTCGACCTATTATTTATTTTTATTAAGTCACTCTTTTACAGTGTTTATCTATATTGGGTTAATTGGTTTTTCGGTTTGTTACAACTAATTAACCTTTGCCAATATAACCTTGCTGTAGGAGTAGATCCAGTCACTTTATGTATCAAGATTTACTTTGAAGATGTAAAGCTTGAGACCATCGAATGGTGGGTCAAAATGGCTTAATAAAAATATTATTAATACTTAAATAAAAAAGAGAAGATGAAGCCACAGCATTGGTTTCATCTTCTCTATACGCTCTAGAAGGTGTAGCGCGCGCCTAAGCTATAGCGTGCACCTGTTTGAGTCAGATTTAGCACCTGTTGATTAGCACGGCCATGGACTCGGGTATATTCGTTGGTAATGTTCAAACCTTCGAAAAACACCGTTAGGCCTTCAAGTGATTCAATATCGTAGCTAACATTAAAATCGACTTGAGAATAAGCTTCTGTGTATTGCGGGTTTGCGCCAGTACCTTGGCCGCGAGAACTTAAAAACTCATCACGCCAGTTGTAGGCAACACGTGCTTGGAAGCCGTAATTGTCATAGATTGCGATAAGGTTCGCGGTATCACTGATATTTGTTTCAACAGCTTGATCTTCTAGTAAATAGTTATTATAGCTATCACCAGCGTCAACCAAGGTGTAGTTACCTATCACACCCAAACCGGACTCGCCAAAGAAATGCTGAATAGCAAATTCCCAACCATCAATAGTTGTTTTATCTTTACTGTTTGCAGGCGTATCTAAGTCAAATAGCAAGGTATTATCTTCGGCAGAGTTGCCCGAGATAATGCCGTTTGCAACATCAACAAATGGATCATTTGGATAGTTGTCAAAAATCCACTGACGAATATTACCAGCATCGGTGCCAACGGCTGCTACAGCGGCATCATATTTTGCTCCGTCCGTTGGGTTGGCAATGTTGTAAATATCAGATTCGACTTTGACATTATCGATACCGTTAACAGTGTCTTTTCTAAAGTAACCCACAGACATGTAACTGGTTTGCGAGTAGTACCACTCTGCTGACAAGTCGTAGTTTGTAGATTCAAGTGGTAATAAGCTTGGGTTACCCGTTGTACCACTGCCACCTGCACGGTTAGCGAGTGTTCCAACAACGGTTCCACCTTGAATAGAGGTGTAGTCTGGGCGACCAATCGTCTCACTGTAGGCTGCACGTAACATCACATCTTCAACAACTTCGATGTTGAAGTTAACATTTGGTAAGTAGTAATCGTAATCGCCAGTTTGAGTTTGGAATACTTGGTCACCAGTAGCAACTAGCGCAATTTCGGTATCCGCTATCCAATCTGCGCCATCATAGCTGGCTACAGCAGAGGTTGAAGTGACATCAGTTTTCTCGTAGCGAAGTCCGACATGGATGTCGTATGGCATGTCGCCAAACTCAGATTCAAAGTTATACTGAATATAAGCTGATGTTGATTCTTCTTCGGTATAACGGTCTACGTCCATCGCATATTGAGTCGATGGGCAAAAATCAGTACCACAATCACCTGCGCCAACATAACCCGCTGCCGTATAAAGCTCTTCTGCACGGCCACGCACCGCATCAAAGTCCCAGAAGAATATGGTATCTAGTAGATCGAAGTCACCGTCAGCATCAGCAAAGTTACCTTTGCTGGCATCAAACTTGTCATGGATGGTATCTGCAGGGAACCACTCATCTTCAAAATCTCCCTCTTGACCCACACCACCCCAATCATTGCGCTGTACATTGACTGCTTGAGAGTGATTGTTGACATCGGTTAGCGCGATACCAAAATCAATGCTGCCTGAATGTTCAAACAGATATTCACCATCTAACTGGTACTGATCAATTTCTGATTTATTACGAGAGTTGCCAAATACACTACCGGTAACGCGCATGTCCGATGGCTTAATATTATTGCCATTGCCGACAGCTAGTGCTGGTAGGTCTTTTGAGAAATCAGTGGCTGCGCTAGTACGTATAAAGCCGGCGGTGCTCAGTGTATTGCTGCTACCGTAGATATGATTGGGTTTGTTTTCTGCATCAGACTTATGCATGTCTAATGTTAGATTTAAATTGTCGCTGACCTGCCAATCAAGGTTAAGGCCTAAAGAACCACTTTCGTTACGCACGCCGTAATCACCAGCTGCCATAGAGAGATCTTGAGGGCTATCATAGTTTTCAGAATAAACCAGAGGCGATGAAACTGGGCCGTCAGTCCAAGTATTTTCTGAAGGTGCAAAGGTAAACCAGGCAGATACATCGTTATACTGGGTGTCGATATCATTACGCATATAAGTGTAATCAAGCGTCGCAACCAAAGAATCAACAGGACTGTATTGCAGTACTAACTGGCCGTTAGTACGGGTACGTTGCTGCTCTTCAAAACGATATATTGTAGTTTGTGGAACTGAATAGATATCATCATCACCAGGTCGATTGACTTGATTATCTTTTTGTACGCCGCCCCAGTCAGTAGTATTGTCTGCGCTACCAGGAAAGCTTCTCCAACCCGTGCCGACTTGCGCCTGTTGGTTACCACTTTCACGCTCTTGGTAGCTGGCAGAGATTGAGATACCAAACTTGTCATCTGCGAAAGTATTTGAATATAAACCCGAAAGCTCAGGGGTAATGCTACCTTTATCAGTTGATGTATCATCAACCGCTTTCGCGCCAAATGTTGCTTTCAGACCTGGAGTATTGAATGGGCGATGAGTTAATACATCAATCGTCGCACCAATACCGCCAGTAGGGCTTGAAGCTACACTGGTTTTTCTTATCTCTACACCACTAATAGACTCTGAAGCTATGTTGGCAAAGTCAAATGAACGAGAGCCTGTTGTCACCGGCATTTGACGGCCATTGAGTAAAACTAGGTTACGATCTGCACCGAAACCGCGAACAGAGACGCGACTACCTTCACCATTTTGACGATCGATAGAGACGCCCGGAATTCGTTGCATCGATTCTGCTAAGTTTGAATCTGGCATTTTACCGATGTCTTCAGCTGAAATAGCATCGACGATACCGTCAGATGATTTCTTGACGTCCATTGATTTGACTAAACTGCCACGAATACCTGTTACAGCAATGACTTCCATATTCTCATTGGCTGCGTTTTCTGTATCTTCTGCTTCAGCCGCATAAACCGGTGCCAACGTTGATGCACTTAGCACCAACGACAAGCTAGTTGCTAGCCTCGTCTTTTTAAATAGTTGTTGTTTCATCTCTATCCCCCAGAGTCATTCAATCATAGTTTTAATTTTTCTCTAAATGTAAGCGCTTACAAAAAAGTTTAAAAAAAATAACTAGACCACTTTGTAAGCGCTTCCACAAACCTAGGGTAATTTGTGATCAA
>NZ_BPEW01000037.1 GCF_019654975.1 Shewanella sp. c952 | reverse complement strand
AGGATTACCCATTAATCCTAATATTTTAAACCATAAGAATTAGCCTTAGTCATATTGGTGCAAATAATGCGCTATTTAAAATAATACGGGGTTGAACATGAAAAAAACTACTCGCAGTGTATTGTGCTTAGCAGTACTAGCGGCTTTAGCTGGCTGTTCGGATGATGAAACAATTATTAATACCGATAGCGGCTATGCACCTGTTGTTACGCAGGGAAAAACACTAACCAATACACCAGACATCATCGTAAAGAGTCAAAATGAAGTCGACGAAGTCACCATTACTATTGGGGCAACGTCAGATCTTCACGGCCGAATTTTTGGCTATGACTATGCGCTAGATGCAGTAGATTCAGATGCAGGTTTAACACGTATTTCCACTTTGCTTGAAACAGCAAAAGCGGACAATCCAAACATGATCTTGATTGATATCGGTGATACCGTTCAAGGCAACTCAGCACAACTTTTCAACGACGATCCTACTCACCCTGTCGTTGCAACCTTAAATTCACTTGATTATGATCTTTGGGTTCCAGGTAACCATGAGTTTAACTTCGAGCGAAGCTTCATCGATCGTAACCTAAACCATTTCAATGGTGCTGTTGTATCAAACAACATCAAATGGGAAGAGAACGATGCCAACTACATCCGTGCCTTCCAAGTTTTCGAAGTTGATGGTGCCAAAGTCGCAATCGTGGGTGTGAGCCCATCAAACGTACCTAACTGGGAAGCCTCTGCGCCAGGCCACTTTGCAGGTCTTAAGTTTGATGAAGAACTTGCCTCAACGCGTGCTGCAGTAGATGAGTTGATCGAGAAATTCAGTCCTGATGTCATCATCGGCGCTTTCCATATCGGACGTAGTTCAGAAGGCGGCGCTGGCGTGCATAAGATTGCTGCAGAAATGGCCGATAAGTTTGATGTGATTTTAGCAGGACATGAGCACGCTACTTATATTGAAAGTATCCAAAAAGCTGCAGAGGGTGCAGAGATAGCTTCTACAGATATCTCAATTGAAGGTGCTGATACCACTGAAGATAAAACCTTGTCTGGCACTTATGATGAAAGCAATCGTGCTCAGAGCGTTAAAATCATTGAACCTGGCAAGTGGGGCTGGGCGCTAGCTAAGGCCGATATTAAGCTTAAGAAGAACGATGGTAAGTGGGAAATGGTCGATACCACTCTTAGCAATATCACCTCAAAGAATATCGAAGAAAGCCAAATTACCACTTCACAGTTCCAGTATGTTCATGACATCTCCAAAGCGGACGCTCAATTAGTTCTAGGCCTTGTCGGTGGCGACTTTACACCGGGCACTGGTGCTGACGAAGCGGTACATGAAGATTACGACCATGAATCAGGCCGTCTGTATTCAACCATTCATACCGCTAAAGTAATGGATACTGCGTTAATGGATTTCATTAACCAAATCCAGCTAGAGAAATCTGGAGCAGTTGTCTCTGCCGCGTCTTTGTTCTCAGACAGCTCTAATCTCATTGACGGTCAAGAGTACGCTAAGAAAGATTCAACTAACCTGTATAAGTATGACAATACCCTTATCGGTATCAACATGACAGGCGCCAATCTTAAGCGTTATATGGAGTGGTCTTACACTTACTTTAATACCTATAAAGACGGTGACATTACCGTATCGTTCCGCAAAGGTGCTAAAGCGTACATGTACGATCAGTTCGATGGCAAAATTGACTTCGTGGTTGACTTGACTGGTGATTCATTCGCAATGGATGACAACTATACCGTCACTAATGAAGGTAATCGCATCGAGATCATCGAAATTGATGGTAAGCCATTCGATGCAACGGCTACCTACAAGGTTGCGCTAAACAGCTACCGCTGGGGTTCAAACATTAAGAAGTTTGGCTGGGCAAGCGGTGAAGATGTTTTCTATGATTCAGTGAATGAACCTGTTTACGCTATCCGCGATATGTTGACTGAGTACGTGGCAGACAACAAAGGCGTAAATGCCAGTGATTTCACTAACCCGAACTGGGAAATTAAGCAGTACCAAGATAACGGTGCTATTACCCTACTTCGCACCGATAATGGTTCAGGTCAGGCTCTATGGAATAGACTGATTAACAAAGAAATTTGTGTCAACATTGATCCAGACAACCCTAAATACCCAGGTATTTTGGATGCGATTAATGTCAATGACGTAAACTCATACACAGTCAATCCAACCCAAGATTATGCCGGTTGTATTACTGAGTAAATCGCAGTAAAAAAGGCCTGTTCGCAGGCCTCTTCTGTTTAAGTTAATGGCGAATTCCTACCGACAAATTCGCCGTTAATTTAACAATATTAGTGGCAACGAGTGACTGATACCCTATGCTAAAAAACTATCGATTCACCCTATTTATTGCTTTGGTTTCAACACTTATCTTTTATGTTTCTCCAAGCTTAAGCGACAGTTTAAAACCAAAGACACCGCTACAACAGCAGTTCGTAGAGGCTAGTGTAGTCTCAGTTATCTCTAATAATCTTGCTCCAGATCCCCGTGTCCCCTCTATATTAACGGGCTTACAGGTTATCACCGCAGAGATCTTACAAGGCGATGAAACTGGAAAAATCGTCGAGGTTCAGAATCCTCTCAGCCGACAGCATAATGTGCTCGTTGCTGAAGGAGACACCTTTATCATGATGATTAGAGAGACACCAAACGGCGCGGTGTATTGGGCCTATAACCACAAACGCTCCACCGCGATCTACTGGATGTGCTTTGCCTTTCTATTATTACTGCTGTCATTTGGCAAGAAAGAGGGGTTGAATTCAGTTATCTCACTCTATTTTACCGCCGCGCTGATTGTCGGCGTGTTAATCCCTGCAATTTTTGCAGGCTGGAATCCAGTTGTCATTACCATCATCCTGATGGGACTGAAAATCGTCGTCAATTTCATATTAGTCTCCGGCTATAATCGCAAAAGTTTTTGCGCCATGGGTGGCACCTTACTCGGGGTCATTGCGGCCGGTATTATGGCGCAGGTGTTTGGTGAGTTTGCCAACCTTTCTGGCATCTACTTAGATAAAGGCGAGGATGTGATCTACCTTGCTACCCAGCCTATTCAGATCCGCTGGTTAATGTTTGTTGCCATCATGATTTCAGCATTGGGCGCAGTCATGGATGTCGCGATCTCTATTGCATCTGCCTATAACGAGTTAAAGATCACCGACCCAAAACTCAGCCCCAAACAGCTGATGAAAGCCAGTATGAATATCGGACGAGATATTATGGGCACCATGACTAACACGCTCATTCTTGCCTTTGCCGGCAGCTCTTTAACCACCATTATGATGGTTTGGGGTTTAGATATGCCGCTTACGCAGTTTATCAATACTCCCGTTATCGCCTTAAGCATTATTCATGCGCTAGCTGGCAGTGTGGGTATCGTGCTAACCATTCCTCTAACGGCTTGGTTAGCAAGGTATATGCTCAACGATACGATCGATACAAGCGAAATAAACCGTCCATTAGCAACACCAGCACCAGAAAACCAGAAAACCAGAAAACCAGAAAACCAGAAAACCAGAAAACCAGAAAACCAGAAAACCAGAAAACCAGTCTACAGCAACGTTAACTGCAGAGACCCAGTGTTGAGCTAAATGGAATCGCAAAACTGGCCTCATGTAGCAAAGACATATTGCGATATGGGGTCAGGCTAACAGCTGACTTTTCTCATTAATCGTCAAGTAGATCTGTCACAGCATCAGCCAACCAGCTTAGTGCCGGCCCTTTGGCTTTTTGCTTAGCAATCACGCGATCAATGGGCACACGCCATGGTTTATGATCAAAGCTAAGTTGCAAGCGTACCATCTCACCTTGACGCTCATATTGCTCTGCCATGTAAGCCGGAATATATCCCCAGCCTAACCCTTGTTTAACCAAGGCGTTGATTGCATTAAAACTGCTGCCCCACCAGATATGTGAAGAGACGTTTGGGCTGTGTGCTAACGCTTGTCCATCAAGGCTACGGATCAACAGCTGGCGGTGGGGGATTAGATCAGCAACCGACACCATCTTAAGCTCAGCCAAAGGATGCCCGGGACTGACCACACCATTAAATGGCATGTTTCCAACATAACAAACATCGACTTTCTGCGGAAACTCACTGCTGGCAAACATTAAGCCCAAATCAACTTTTCCACCATCAACCAAGCTTAATACATCTGGAGTGGCTACTGCATACAGCTCAAGATTGGTACCCGGAAAATGCTCTGCAAAAGAATCTAATATACGTGCCATCATCGGTAGCAACGCATCATCGATTGCTAGCTTAATCTCGGTTTCATGGGAAAGATTAAGCGCATTAGTCACAGAGTCTAACTCGTAGGTTTGCCGTAGAATGGCCTGTGCAAAAGGCAGCAACCTTTCACCATGTGCCGTTAAAGAGGGCTTACGACTAGTGCGGTCAAACAAATTAGTGTTGAGCTCTATCTCAAGGTTTGCGATTCCCTGACTCACTGCTGATTGCACCTTGCCGAGCCGTCTAGCACACGCCGAAAATGAACCCGATTCAGCAGTTTCAACAAACATTCTTAACTGTTCCAAGTTATACATATCACTTTTCCTGATAGTAACTAACTAGATTCTTTCTCCAATATTGATGATTATACCCGTACTACCTCAAAGTGCATGTTTCAGAGCAACCTGAGCGAAACTAATTCAAGGCGCAAAGTCGCAGTAATGGTCGCTCCCTTTTTAGGCTTTGCAACGTCGAAGTGGGTTTGCTCAGGCGCTCCCATTGGGTGGGTTTAACAGTGATTTAGTCTGCGTGACTGACCTTGGCAATAGACTAGCTATTGCACCGCGGCCAAAGCCTTGTCTAAATCACTGTTAATTCCCACTGAAATCAAGCGTCTTGAGGTAGAACGGGTATATCCGCCTAAGAACTACTGAACAAGCTAAAGTGAGACTGATTATGAATGTTAAAGAGCGTATTTTACACAGCGTACTATTTGAAGCGATTGCCTTGGTTTTCGTTATCACTGCGGCGATAGTCTTTACCGATACAGAAGCAAAATCAGCAACCGGCTTGGCTGTCGGCTTGTCGTTAATTGCCATGGTATGGAACTACATCTATAACTTAGGCTTTGACCGCATCTTTGGTCAAAACCGCATCAAGCGTTCTATAAAGATGCGCTTAGGCCATGGACTAGGGTTTGAACTTGGCATGATTGTCGCCACACTCCCCTTGATGATGTGGGTGCTACAACTGGATTTCTGGACCGTATTCATTATGGATTTAGGCGTGGTTATCTTCTTTCTGGTGTACGCGATTATCTATAACTGGGCTTATGATGTGATTCGTGAGCGCTTCTTTTCAAGCCGCGTAGCGAACAGTAATACCATTGCCCAACCAATCAATTAGACCTCGAGAATAAGGACTCAGCTAAAAGGCTGAGTCCTGCAATGCCCTACCAAGTCTCAGCATTAAAGCGTGCAGTTCTAGCTTCACTTAGGGTGCAATCGGTGAGATGCATAAGTTCAGCAAGCGTGATATTAGTGTTCTCACTAATTAAGCGAGCCAGCTTGGCAGGTAAAGGTTCTAATTTATCAGCGTGGTTTAGCAGTGCGGTTTCAAGCTTTTTAATTAAATAGTGCCACTCGCTACTGGTTTGAGATTTTAACTGTTCATTAAATGATTGAATGCTCATCGCCTCCCCCGTTATCGCCCAGTTACGAGAGCGACGCACACGCTTTAGCTCACAACTATGTAGCCGAGCAAGTGCTTTAGCCCGGTTAGCTGAGTCTCTACCTATTCGATGAATAAGCGCAGGAAGTGAGATGGTGACATTTTCATTCATCGCTCTATTCTATACCCGGCGTCCAATGAAATGATATAAGTGAGCAAGCATACAAAAAACATAGCTGGAGTTGACATGGGTAGAGTGAACACTCTACCCTAGGTAGAATACTTGCTCTACCTTAAAGGTGTACACCATGCCAGATCAACAGATCGCTGCCAATCTTGAAGCTGCTTTCGCCCAACACGGCTTTGCGCAACCCAGCGTAGCTATTTTGCAAAAAGCCAGCGGAGTGAGTCTGCGCACCCTATACAAATATTATCCTTCGAAAGAGCAGATGATTATTGCTGCGTTGGAGCACCGCCAACAACGCTACCTTGCATTCTTAACCCAAGGAGCACCAACACCAGGATTGGATGCTGTTATCCACGCCTTTAAACAGCTGCAACAATGGATGAAAATATCGGCACCTAACGGCTGTATGTCGATGCAAGCTATTGCCGCATTTCCAGAGAACCAGCAAATCAGTCACGTTGTGAATAGTCACAAACAAGCTGTGCAACAGTTTTTAGCAAAGCAAAGCCAACGTCCAGATTGCGCCGCGGCGCTGTTTTTAGTGCATGAGGGAATAGCGAGCGCTTGGCCACTAATGGGTGAAGCGACGATTAATAGCGCCCTCAAACTCACTCAAACTCTTTTGGAGCAAAAATAATGCAGATAACAGCGTCCAGTTCAATTCCGAGCACCATGCAGGCGATGACGTTAGTGGGTCATGGCGATGTCGATATGTTAAAGCTTACGTTAGATACCCCGGTGCCAACACCACTAGACTACCAAGTATTAATCAAGGTCTCTGCCGCAGGTGTGAACAATACCGATATCAATACCCGTACCGCTTGGTATTCAAAAAGCACAGCAGACAGCAAAGATGCCAGTTGGTCAGGACAAGCCCTCACATTTCCACGCATTCAAGGCGCCGATGTCTGCGGTGAAATCGTTGCGGTAGGCAAACATGTTAATCCACAACGTATCGGCCAACGTGTATTAATTGAGCCTTGTATTACTCACGCCAATGGCAAGCAATTAGCCTCGCCTTGGTACTTTGGCTCTGAGTGCGATGGTGGCTTTGCGCAGTACACTACCGTGGACGCAGTGCATGCATACGCAATCAACTCCGCTCTTTCAGATATCGAACTGGCTTCCTTTCCTTGCTCATACTCTACAGCAGAGAATATGCTGACTAAGGCTAATGTTTCACAGCAAGAACGAGTGCTTATTACTGGCGCGTCCGGTGGTGTTGGTTCTGCGGCGGTGCAGCTTGCAAAAGCGCGCGGTGCATTTGTCATTGCTATCACTAGCAGGGAAAAACGAGAACAGCTATTGAGCATTGGCGCAGATCAAGTCATTGATCGCAGCGATAATCTGCTGACAGTGTTGGCCAGCAACAGTGTTGACGTGGTTATTGACCTCGTTGCAGGTAAACAATGGCCACAACTACTAGAGCTACTTCGCCCGGGCGGACGCTACGCCGTTGCAGGTGCCATTGGCGGAGCTATGGTGAACTTAGATGTAAGAACTCTATATCTTAAAGATCTTAGTTTATTGGGTTGTACTGTGTTGCAAGCGGGGGTGTTTCAAGCACTGATTAAGCATATCGAACAGAGCAACATAAAACCGTTAGTTGCAGAGGTTTATGCTTTAAAAGAGATCCCTGCTGCACAAGCTTCATTTAGCCAAAAACAGCATGTAGGCAAAATTGTCATCGACATCAAGTAATAGTCGTAGTGCTTACTTTTGTCGTGGCCATGGTTACGTTACAGTCATGGCAAGTCGCATAGCAGTAGGAGCTCGCTCCTACTGCTTTTATACCAATTGCATTAAGTATTTGACCAGTTCAGAGCCCCTCAGTCTTTTCAATTCAAAGCGCATTGGTAAAGAAATGGTTATTCCCTTTTAAGCCAATGCAAAGCAGAAGTGGAAAGACTGAGGGGCTCACGTAGTGCGGGTTTCAAAACACTTTATGCTTCGCTATGAGATTTGGATATAGAATAACTATTAGCTCAAATCCCACTACTTGCCTACAGCGCTTTGAATTCCCGCTGAATGGTCAAACTTTTAATGCAATTGGTATTATACCAATCCTAGTCAGTGTAAGCGTTTAAACACTCAACAATCAGATCAACAAAACCCTCTCTATCTAAATCGCAAAGTACCTGAGTATTGTGTGGATGTTGCGTCAACTGATAGCGATCAACAACTGTCATCCCTTGGGTATGTTCGCCTTTGGTTTCCACACCAACCCAGCAATCGTAAGTGCTAAACAGCTCAGGTTTAAGTAAGAAAGCGATGGTACAAGGATCATGCAAAGGCGCCCCTTCAAAGCCCCATTTCGGATCGCGATGATAGATCATGAAAAAGTCCAACAGCTCAGCAACGCACTTGGCTACATGGTTAGGAATCTTTCTTATACGCTCAATATCCTCATCCATAATTTGCGCTTGATGAGTCACATCCAAACCACACATGGTGATTGGGATCCCCGCTTTAAACACCATATCAGCAGCCTCTGGATCGACAAAGATGTTGAATTCAGCAGCGGGTGTCCAGTTTCCAGCACCAGCAGCGCCGCCCATCAACACAATGCGTTCAACTTTGCTATGCAGCTCTGGGTAGGTCGATAAAAACAGTGCGATATTGGTAAGCGGCCCCGATGGCACCAACGTCACAGGCTCAGTACTTGCGCGCACTTGCTGTGCTATTAACTCGATACCTGAACATGCTAATGGCTCAAAGTTAGGATCGGGTAGCTCAGGACCATCTAGCCCGCTCTCACCATGCACGTTATCAGCAATAATCAGTTCACGAGCTAACGGCTTAATGGCACCACCAGCAACTGGAATGTCTTTGCGGCCTAACATAGTCAGCACTCGCAGCGCATTGTTTAAGGTTTTATCGGGAGTTTGGTTACCTGCACTGGTGGTCACCGCTAGCGGGTTCAACTGCTTACAGCTCAGAGCAAGAATAAGAGAAATTGCATCATCATGACCTGGGTCGCAATCAAGAATGATCGGTCTTGGGGAATGAACGGCATTAGACATGGGTAAACTCCATCACGGTTACTATTACTAGGACTAGTGCTCAACATCCTAGAGTCTAGCGAGTATAAAAACTGTGAGCTATTAAGGGGTTTTATACCAATTGCATTAAGTATTTGACCCGTTCAGAGCCCCTCAGCCTTTTCAATTCAAAGCGCATTGGTAAAGAAATGGTTATTCCCTTTTAAGCCAATGCAAAGCAGAAGTGGAAAGACTGAGGGGCTCACGTAGTGCGGCCGAGGTAAAAAATTGGCAAAACGCTGTATGCTTCGCTATGGGTATTTGGATATACGACTAAATGGATTTAGGAGGTAGAGCGAAGCAGGATGCCAGAGCCGAGAATAACTATTAGCTCAAATTCCACTACTTGCCTACAGCGTTTTGAATTCCCGCTGAATGGTCAAACTTTTAATGCAATTGGTATTAATTGAATAGCGACCCAAACGGTTCGTTTCAAATCAAGCATATCAATCACAAGAAACAGAGAAGTTACTGCTATTTGGTGATTCAATAATAAAGAATAACTAAGCTTTTAGCTGGCGTAATACCACGCTAAAAGCTTAGTTAATTTACTGAGGATTAAGCGGGGATCTGTTCTTTAATAAAATCAACAAAGAAGGATTTTAGCGCCTGCTTGTTTTCTTCATCTAAAGATTGTCCATCTTTGTCAGAAACTAAGAACACATTATCCACTTGCTCACCCACTGTGGTGATTTTTGCTGAATGGATATTAAGTTCAAAGCGTCTAAACCCGCTGCAGAAATGACTCATAAACTGGGGGTTATCTAGCGCAGTCACACTGATCAGCGTTCTGTCTTTTTTACGAGAATGCAAAAACTCCACTTTAGGTTCACTGGCAAAAGAGCCCAGATTACTGTTCTGGCGCTTCTTCGACAGCTTTCTGTTTTCAAACAGTACCTGCTTCAATTTCTGCTTAATACGTTCACGCCGTCCTGCGGTTCGGATCGGGTGATGGTCGTAGTCGAGGATCTTTAATGACTCCACCACATAACCATCTTTTGTTTTGGAGATATGAGCTTGCTGCACTGAGATCTGTAGCGAGGCTAAGGTATTAAATAACGTCACAAACAACCCAGGCTTATCCTTCATATACACAAACAGATCACTACTGCCTTTCGTGGTGTTCTCATCAAGCAGGATAAGTGCTCTATCGGCTGGATATTTTGTCATCGCCTGCGAGTAACGCGCGATTTCACTAGGCTGGGCATTACTGAAAAACGACAACGGGAGTCGCTTCCAAAGCTGCTTAATCGCCTCCGGCGTTTCGCTGACTCCCATCAATTCTAACGCTTCGTTTTTATGCTCACGAACGATGGTTCGCTGCTCTAGCACATTCTCTAAACCGTTTCGCAGGGCATAACTTATCGACAGATAGAGATCTCTAAGCAAGGTGGCTTTCCAGTTAGTCCACAAATCGTCATTAGTTGCCTTAATATCGGCAACCGTTAAACAATACAGTGCATCGAGTCTAGCTTTAGTACCTATCGCTTTAGCGAGGTTTTTCACTTCTGACGGGTCATAAATATCGAGTCGCTGCGAAGAGAGCGACAGCAATAGATGGTTTTCAACTAACCAAGCTATCACCTTAGCTTGCGAAGGTTTTAGTTCATGAAACTTAGCAAACTGCAGCGCATCGACCGCGCCTAATTCACTGTGATCGCCGCCGCGCCCTTTAGCTAAGTCGTGGAATAATGCCGCTAACAGCAGCACCTCTTTATTCTCTATCGACTTGTATACTGCCGCCGGCTGTACAAGCGATGGGTTCTCTGGTTTACCACTTAACGCATATAAGTTTTTCAGCAGTTTATGGGTATGCTCATCGACCGGGTAGACATGATAAAGGTCAAACTGCATCTGACCACAGATCTCACGCCACTGCGGCAAGTAGGAGGCCAAAATGCCGTGTTTATGCATCAATGACAGCGCAAGTCCCATCCCTTGTGGATGCCTAAACAGCGCGAGGAACTCTTTGCGGCAACGATGAAAATCTTGCAAGTCGCCCAACAAGCGACGACGGACCTGACGGATCAGTCGAATAGTTTGCGGCGAAATACCATCAATATCATTGGCATTCTCAGCAATATGAATAAACAGCGCGATAAGCTGCTTACGGTCAACAAATACATCTTCATGACGCGCGTTTATCATGCGGCCATTAATCTCAAAATGTTGGTTTATCGGGGTGGATTTTTTATCGATCTGTACCAGTATTTCATCTTTAAAATACTGCAGCAGCATTTGATTAAGCTCACTAATACGCCTCATTGCTCGGTAAAGCTGGCGCATCATCTTTTCAATGGCAAGGTGACTATTATCACCAAAGCCCATCAAGCTTGCCACATCACTTTGAAGCGCTATGAGCAGACGGTTTTCAGAGCGCTGCGCCGCTGCATGCAGTGCCCAACGAACTCGCCAAATAAAGTGCTGCGACTCTAAAAGTTCAGCGTGCTCGTCAGCAGTAAAGAAGCCAAATCGTCTAAGGGCCGCCATATCTTGCGCGGCAAAGTATTTGCGGGTAACCCAAATAAGGGTCTGAATATCACGCATACCACCGGGGCTATTTTTAAGGTTAGGCTCTAAGCTAAAGGCGCTGCCTTGGGCCTTTTGATGACGTTCATCTTGCTCACTGAACTTAGCTTTAAAAAAGGCTTCACTGCTCCAAAGATCATCACCATATAATCGTCCTAAAACCTGCTTGGCATGGGAGTCGGGGCCACTTAGGTGGCGGATTTCAAACAATGAGGTGGCAACGGTAATATCGTCCTTACAAGCCTTATCTGTCTCACTCAATGCTAAAACACTGTGGCCGAGCTCTAAACCTATGTCCCACAACTGCGTGAAAAACTGGCCAATATGTTCCTCTTGCTCTGCTGTAAGCTTTTCATCAAACAATACGCAAATATCGATATCGGAATGCAGATGTAGTGTTTGACGGCCATAACCACCAACAGCATTTAGGGAGATATTTTCATTATGGAGATCGGCGCAAGCCCAGAGGTGTTGCAAAAGGGAGTCAAAAAAATCAGCGCGCAGCTTTACAATTTCGTCGATAGCAACGTGAGTAAAGTTTTTATTGAAGTAGTTGTCGGCATCTTGGATTACTTTCTTATAATCAGTAATCGCCATTTTTGCATTGAATTGAGGTGATATATCAGAGTCTGACATGTTTCTCCTGTAGCTACTGCACTGAGTATAATCGCTCACGTTATACTCATTAAACCATTATGCAATGCCCTTAAAATGAACAAACAGGGTAGATGATCCCAACTTAAATTACAAACCATCAACAAATGGCTAGCGGCTGCTTAAACACCAATTAGCGCCATGCTAAAGATCTTTTACAAGCGCAGCAGGCTACAAAAGTAAGCCGGGTTTATTGAAGGTTAAGCTGTAATGTCAGCGAAGAGTTGCTCCGCAAGCTGTTGCAGCGTCTCTGCCTCTGGGTGTGTATGGGCAAAGGTTCTTAAGCCATAAATACCCATCACCAAATAACGTGCTAGATGCTGACTATCACGCTCGGTACTAAGCTCACCGTTAGCTTGCGCCTTAGCAATCACATCAGCGATACCTTGCTGCCAATTAGCTAAATTCTCAGTAATGATTATTTGCACATCTTCATCTTGTTGCGCCATCTCATTAAGCGCTTTCGTCAGTAAACAGGCTCTCGCAGCTTCGCAGCTGATGCACTCCTGTACGATGTTATCCAAATAGGCTTTTAGCTCGACAAGTACGGCTTGATTGCTTGCAAAGAACTGCTGGAATTCGGCGCTTCTATCGGTTTTGTATTGCTCTAATGCTGCGATCAGCAGGCCACGTTTATTATCAAATGCGCAGTAGATAGAGCCTGGGTGTAGACCTGTGGCTTTGGTCAAATCTTGCATACTGGTCTTGCCATAACCTTTGTCCATAAAAGCGGTCATGGCAGATCTCAATACTTTTTCTCTATCAAATTCGGCATTGCGCATGCGGCCTGAGCCTCCAAAGGTTAACTTAACTAAACGCGATAATCTGAGTGTACTTAATTTTGAATGTTTGTTCAAAATAATACTTGAATGATTATTCAAATAAGAATATCTTGAATGTTCATTCAAGAAACGGAGATCACCATGACTGACAATCTATTTCAACCATTTGCACTCAACGACACCATTACCTTAAACAATCGCATTCTTATGGCGCCGTTAACTCGTTGTATGGCAGATGATGAATTAGTACCGACTCAGGCCATGGCTGATTACTACGCCCGCCGTGCAGAAGCTGGGCTTATTATCTCTGAAGCGGTGATTATTCGCCCCGACGGACAGGGCTACCCCAATACTCCCGGCTTATTTACCCCGGCACAAATAGATGGCTGGCGCACAGTTACCGATGCCGTGCATCAAGCAGGCGGCAAAATATTTGCCCAGCTGTGGCATACAGGTCGAGTCGCTCACCCATACTTTTTCGAAAAGTCAGGCACCACTGACGTATTGGCTCCATCGGCAGTAGGTCTTGAAGGTAACCTGTCGAGAATGCGCGAGCTAAGCTACCAAGTGCCAAAAGCGGTTAGTCATGACGACATGACTAAGCTCATTGCCGATTACGCCCAAGCGGCAGCTAATGCTATTGATGCTGGTTTTGACGGCGTTGAGATCCATGGTGCAAATGGTTACCTCATCGATCAGTTTTTACATCACGACAGTAATCGTCGCAGCGATGAATATGGTCAAAGCCCAGAAAATATGGCGCGCTTCCCATTGGCTGTGGTCGATGCAATCTGCGCCCGTATTGGCAGTGACAGAACCGCTCTTCGAGTATCACCGGGGGCCTACTTTAATATGGCTAGCGACGATAGAGATCGCGCCGTATTTGACTATTTCTTAACAGAGCTAGAGCAGCGTGATTTAGCTTTCTTACATATCGGTATTTTCGACGACGCGATGCAGTTTGACTATCTAGGCGGCAGCGCATCAAGTTACGTGCGTGGTGTTTACAGTAAAACCTTGGTGGGAGTTGGCAGTTATAGCGCCGAAACGGGCAGCGCGGCAATTAGTAACAACCAATTTGACCTGCTTGCTATTGGTAGACCATTTATCGCTAACCCAGATTATGTAGCCAGAGTAAGGCAAGGCAACGAACTAGTGTCATATTCAGATGAGATGCTAACCAGCTTGGTATAAAAGTTTTACGTAAAAATCATCAACCTGTGTCTTTAGGTACTTTTGAGACAGAAGAGGTTAACCCTATGGTTAACCTCTTTTTTTATCTCTTATACCAACTGCAAGTTAACAGTGCAAAACTTAACTGCGCTCGGCAATCGCCTTTGCCATGGCGGCATCAGCAATCAGCTCTAGCTTGGCCAAGTCGATATCTTTATGGGCTTCACAAATAAACCAAGGCTCACGTGAATCTGGCTCTAGCATAATACCGCTCTCAATCAGCTTCATCGCAAACTCAGTATATAGCTCGCTATCCGTTTGCTTCCAATCACGGTAGTTTTGCGGCACTTGGCTGCCAAAATGGATACCAAACATCGCATCAGGGCCTGCAAACTTATGCTCGATGCCGTGCTTACTAAATACGCGTGACAATACTTGCTGAATATCTGCCCCCGCTTTATTGATGCTGGCATAGGCATCGCTTTCATTCAAAATAGTCAGAGTGGCTTTGGCTGCACTAAGAGCAATCATGTTAGCAGTATAAGTACCGCCATGAGTGACCCCCTTTTTGTTAAAGCTAATCACGTCCATCACATCGGCTCGACCGCCAAAAGCGGCAACTGGGTAACCATTGCCCATTGCTTTAGCATAGGTAGTTAAATCTGCATGGATACCATAAAGCTCTTGAGCACCACCTTTTGCGACGCGAAAACCTGTCTTAACTTCATCCATAATCAACAAGCTGCCGTTAGCATCACAGATGTCACGTAACTTCTGCATGTACTCTTGGCTTGAAGCGATACTGCCACAGTTACCCAAAATCGGCTCTATGACGATAGCTGCAATGTCTTCACCCACGCGGGCAAACACTTCATCAATAGCAGCAAAATCATTTAGCGGTACCGTCTCTAAATGCTCACGGCTCGCCTCTGGAATTCCGCCACCAAAAGAGGCAATCTTAGGTGCAGCTTCGGTGGTGTTATCCCAGTTATCTACATCTGATTTCCACATCATCTCGTCGTATAGGCCATGAAAGCCACCTTCTACAACAACAATTTTGTTACGACCAGTAAAACCACGTGCGGTGCGCACGGCGCCAATAACAGCTTCGGTGCCCGAGTTTGCAAAACGCATCTTGTCTATATTTGGGCACATCAGCTTAATCAACTCGACCACTTGTGAGTCTAAATCGGTTGAGAAACCAGAAATAGTGCCACGTTCAGTTATCGCCGCAACAACCTCTTGATCGACACGGCTATCACGGTAACCCAAAATGATTGGACCATAAGCGAGACGAAAATCAATAAACTGCTGATCATCAGCGTCTGTAATGGTGCAGCCCAAGCTACTTTTCACAAATACAGTGTTGTCTTCGCCCCAGTAGCGGTAGCTATCAGCAACCCCTAAAGGCATGTTGTTATGGGCTTGCTTTAGCAGTGCACTGGTTGCAGGTTTATTAATTTTGCTCATCTTGTCAGTCTTAATATGAAATCATCTGGCGCGTATGATACAGATCACATTAACACTTGACTAGATTAGGCATCCACATTAGCTAGGGGCTGTTGATCTTTCGAGCTTAGTTTTTGTTCGAACGCCATGCTTTTAGGGCAAGGCTTGAGCGATGATGCTTAGCTAGCTAAGTGAAAAGCTCAACATCCCCTTGTATCGCTTATTAATAAAATATGAAATAAGTGATTAATATTATTATAGTTAGTCATACATATTAATACTAATCTCTGTATCTCCATTTATAGTAATAACAGCTTCTTCAAAGGTGGCTTTGCCTTTCTTCCAATCTCCGCTAAAACCATATGGCTCTTTAGGGATCCCAAAAAAACCAGTGTCTAGCTCAGTATTTTGATTTAAATCTTGAAACAGAGATATAGCAAAATCCCCCGTAGGTAACCCATCAACCGTAATCGTCATCAATGAAGTATCAGCTGCAACGGTTGCGCTATAAGCAAACTCGCCATTAGGAAACTGTTTTTCATCATCAAAGATAGCAACACGTATATCACCAGTATCGGGGACAACATTCTCAAGTTGAATTGTTAAGCTATGGGCTGCAACCATCTGACTCATTAAAGAAAGAGCCACAGCGAAAGATAATTTTTTAAACATGTCGAACTCCAATTAGCCCAATTTGGGAATGAATAAACCAGTTTGCTGCTTCCATTGAGCAAAACCAGCATGACGCGCCATAGACTTGTCTTTATTAATCATATTTCTAACAAAGAAGGTCCACCAATAGGCAAGCGCAACGAATGGCAGCCAATGTTGAGCGAGCAGTGCAAATCCAAGATAAATTAGCATTTCACCCAAATAATTAGGGTTACGGCTACGCTTAAACAAACCATTAGTAATTAGCCCTTTCTTAATCTGCAGTACCGCATGTTTATGTGCGTCACTAACAAAATGAAAGAACACACCAACCACAACCAGCGCAATAGCAACAACCATCAAAGAAACGGGAGCAGACTGTGCATTACTAATAATCAAATAGGGTGCAAACCAATACATACCTAACATGCCGAACACGAATATACAGCCAGCAACAGGGTGAATGGGCTTCTCGAAACGCTTATCTCTAAAGCAGTACTCTTTAATCATCCACAAGCCACAATAAGCGCCATGCAGTGAAAGGTACAACCAAGCGGTTACGCCATAAAAATCAAAATGAAGCATCATCGCCAATATGACAAAAGGCGTCATGATCTTGTGGGCATTGATAAAATGCCTAACTTGGGTTGTCATTATTTCTGTCCTGACTGAATTAAATAGGGGCTAAACCGGTTACGAGCAGAAATAGATGACTCGAACGAGAACTAGCGACTTAGTGTGTATCTGTCGCTATTATCTACGCAGCAACCAAATATCTTTAATCAGTAAGTATTCGTATTGTAAATACATCAACAGAGCAGATTTAAGTTATCGGTTTAATTTGTACAGCAGAACCTTTGAAGCTTTGGATTAAGAGCGCCCCAATAAATAATGAATTAGGTCGCTCCATTTATACTCACTTTATGTTGATAACGTCCCCCTAAGAGCCAACTCCCGAGTATTTAACCCCAGATAGTTCAGCCATCGTCTTGTGCCAGGTGGCGAGATCATCACGATTAAATTTTGCCAATGAGTCGTGACCACAAGCTCTGGCCATCACCGACATTAGCTCAGTGGAGGCGTGGAAAAAGTTCTGCAACTGAGTTGCTGACTTTTCAACATTTAACCGCTGGCGCAGATCTTGTCTCTGAGTGGCAATGCCAGCAGGGCAATTATTGGTATTGCACATACGCGCAGCGACGCAGCCAATTGATTGCATAGCACTGTTTGACACCGCAACGCCGTCAGCGCCAAGCGCAAGCGCTTTAACAAAGTCGATGGGGACTCGCAGCCCGCCTGTAATAATCAAGGTGACTCTGTCACTCGCTCCTTGTTGGTCGAGGTACTTTCGCGCTCGTGCCAAGGCAGGGATCGTCGGTACACTTATATGATCTCTAAACATCTCCGGCGCGGCGCCGGTGCCACCACCGCGGCCATCTAGAATAATGTAATCCGCGCTGGCATCGAGTGCGAACTGAATATCGGCTTCAATATGGTTAGCACTGAGTTTAAATCCAATCGGGATCCCGCCGGTTACATCACGGACACGGTCAGCAAAACGTTTAAAGTCAGCCACCGATACTAGCTCTTTAAAAGTTGGCGGTGATACAGCGTCAGTACCTGCCTCTATACCTCGCACCTTAGAGATCTTACCAACATTTTTATTGCCAGGTAGATGACCTCCGGTGCCCGTTTTAGCCCCTTGCCCACCTTTAAAATGAAATGCCTGCACATTCCTCAGTTTAGCTTCATCATAGCCAAACTCCGCGCTCGCCAGTTCATAAAAATAACGTGAATTTGCCGCTTGTTCTTCAGGCAACATGCCACCTTCGCCGGAGCAAATTCCAGTGCCAGCAAGCTCCGCCCCCTTGGCTAATGCGATTTTTGCCTCTTCAGACAAAGCACCAAAACTCATGTCTGATACGAACAGTGGAATACTCAATTTGAGCGGCTTTCTGGCTTTGGGACCGATCACCAACTCTGTTGTAACCGCAACATCTTCCATCAATGGTTTACGGGCCATCTGTGCAGCCATTATCTGTAACTCATCCCAATGGGGGAGTTGATAACGAGGCACGCCCATCGATGTCATCGGCCCATGATGCCCCATTTTAGACAGGCCATCTCGCGCCAGTTGATGGATAAATTCAACCGTTGGCTCCTCCTTGGTAGCTGTCGCTACGGGGATAGCGCCGGCTTGGACCTGCACACCCGGTCCCTCTTGTCCTATTTGATCTTGACTAAACTTCTGGTGAGTACCGTCACAATAAGGGCTATTAGCCGTATGCTTACACTGGCACAAATAGGCATCCCCGCTTTGCTCAGCGGTAAACGCTTTTGGGGTAAACTCTGTTCCAGCATGGGAGCCATCGCAAAAAGGCTGGCTTTTAGAGCGACCACACGTACAAAAGTAATACTCATCTCCCTTGTTAAGACTGACTTTTTTAGGTGCTATTGCTGCCACAATTGGGTTTGCCATTGCTATTCCTTTATGATTTTATTCGACTTGCGTTCCAATAAAATAAGCATAGGCAAAATTATGTATTTGGCGCATAAAAAAGGCTTGCTAGCGTTATGCTACCAAGCCTTATGATTTCAGCTAACGGTTAAGCGTCAGATAACGAGTCAAATAGTTGATTAAACTTATCTAAACCTTCATAAATCAACTCATCAGATATGGTTAACGCGGGCAGGAAGCGGATGACATTACCGTAAAAACCACAAGCCAACAGAATAAGCCCATACTTGGCCGCATTGGCGATAATAGCTTGAGTCAGCGCTGTATTAGGCTGTTCGCTGTCGCCCTGGTTGACGAGCTCTATAGCGATCATCGCGCCTTGATTTCTAACTTCTGCAATCACCTTCGGATAACGAGATTGCAACAGTGAAAGCTGCTCATTAAAGATTTGGCCTATCTGGTCTGCACGTTTTACTAGCCCCTGTTCTTTAATCACTTCAAGCACGGCAAGGGCTGCAACGCAGCCTACTGGCGAGCCACCATAAGTACCGCCAAGGCCACCGGGCAGCGGCGCATCCATGATGTCACTTTTACCCACCACTGCTGCGATAGGAAATCCACCAGCGATCCCTTTAGCCATAGTGATGAGATCAGGCTCTACTACGGCATGTTCGAAACTAAACATCTTGCCTGTGCGGCCAAAGCCAGTTTGGATCTCATCGGCAATCAGCACAATACCGTGCCTATCACACAGTGCTCGTAGCGCTTGCAAGAACTCTGCAGGTGCAGCGTAAAAACCGCCTTCTCCCTGCACGGGTTCGACAATAATGGCTGCAACATCCATGGGTGCTATATCCACTTTAAACAGGTTCTCGAGTGCTTTCAGCGATGCTTTCACTGATACATCGTGTAGCTCAGTTGGAAAGGGGGCGTGATAGATGTCACCGGGGAAAGGGCCAAATAAGTGTTTATAAGGGCTAATTTTTCCCGTCAACGCCATTGTCAGATTGGTTCGGCCATGAAAACCGCCGTTAAAGGCAATCACCCCACGACGCCCAGTATGAGCCCGTGCGATCTTGACGCAGTTCTCCACCGCCTCGGCGCCCGTAGTAACGAAAATAGCTTTTTTGTCACTATCGCCAGGCGCCAGTTCGGTCAATTTTTCCGCCAGCTCAACCGCTGATTCATAAGGGTTCACCATCACGCAAGTGTGGCTAAACTTATCAAGCTGATCTTTAACTGCAGCCACCACTTTTGGGTGACTATGACCGGTATTACATACGGCGATCCCCGTACCAAAATCGATATAACGATTGCCATCAACATCCCAAAGCTCGGCGTTATCGGCTCTATCAACATATACCGGATACACATTGCCTTGACCGCGAGCGATCACCTTAACCTTTCTCTCTTGCAAGCTGATGTTTGTCATTACAAAATTCCTATTGATACTGACCGGTAATTAACTTTCTAACGCGAACATAAACAGATACTTAACTTCCATGTTATTAACGATATGTTATTAACGATCTAGACCGCCCATACACAGATACTTAATTTCCATATAATCATCTAGACCATACTTGGAGCCTTCACGGCCATTACCCGATTGTTTCACCCCACCAAATGGTGCTGCGGCATTTGAGATAATACCTTCGTTGACGCCGACCATGCCGTACTCTAACCCTTCACCAACACGCCAAACTCGGCCAATATCACGAGAATAAAAGTACGCAGCTAAGCCATACTCAGTGTCATTAGCCAGTGCCAGAGCTTGCTCCTCTGTTTCGAAACTGATGATCGGGGCTACAGGTCCAAAAATCTCATTACTGGCCAGTGGCATATCATTAGTCACACCTGTCACTATGGTAGGTTCATAAAAGTGACTACCAGCGCTACTGACCTTACCGCCACTAAGCAAACTAGCCCCTGCCGCAAGTGTGTCTTGCACCAACTTATTGACTCCAGCAACTGCCTGAGCACTGATCATCGGGCCTACATTAACCCCTTCGGTAAAACCATCACCAACCTGTAATTCGGCAACTGCAGCGGCAAACTTATCAGTAAACTCTTGAGCGATCCCCTGCTGCACTAAAATGCGATTAGTACAAACACAAGTTTGACCAGCATTGCGATACTTTGAGATAACCGCGCCCTGCACCGCAGCATCAATATCCGCGTCATCAAAGACGATGAAAGGTGCATTACCGCCAAGTTCCATTGATATTTTTTTCACACTGCTAGCGGTTTGTTTCATTAATATTTTGCCCACTGCCGTTGAGCCAGTGAAGGTAAATTTGGCCACATCAGGATGCTCGGTCAGTACCTTGCCCATGCCTATAGCATCTTCACCGACCACCACATTTAGCACTCCTGCAGGGACACCTGCTCGCGCTGCAAGCTCAGCCATTGCCAGTGCTGAAAGCGGTGTTAGCGGAGATGGACGAACCACAAAAGTACAGCCAGCAGCTAATGCCGCAGCGGCTTTACGAGCAATCATGGCGTTAGGAAAGTTCCAAGGGGTGATTGATGCAACTACGCCTACAGGTTGCTTGATTACCACAATACGTTTGTCGCCTGAGGGGGCTGGAATCGTATCGCCATATACTCGTTTACCCTCTTCAGCAAACCAGTCAATAAAGGCTGCACCATAAGCTATCTCGCCTTTGGCTTCAGCCAGCGGCTTGCCCTGCTCTAGCGTTAAAATACGACCTAAGTCATCTTGGCTGGCCATCATTAACTCAAACCAGCGACGCATAATTGCAGCGCGATCGTTAGCGGAGCGCTTTGACCAAGCAGGTAAAGCACGCTTAGCGGCAACGATTGCAGCTTCTGTTTCAGCAGTGCCCGCGTTAACGACCTGCGCGACAACTTGGTAATTGGCGGGGTTAATCACCTCGAAGCGCTCTTGCCCTTCAATCCATTGACCATCAATGTAAGAGCTCAGCTTCACTAATCCTGAATCATTCACTTGTTGCATAATCACTCCAGCGCGTCATTTCATCTAATGATGGCGCCCGTTTCTTTGGCAAAACTAAAACAGGCTTTAAAAATTCATATTGCTATTGAATCGTAAAAGTAACTCGGGTTAAATACAAAACAATAAACCTTATGTTTTACCGCCGTAAAACTATATCTCTAATTGGAAAATAACAAGATGATAAAAACGGGTAGCAAAAGCTCTATCATCCCCAAAGCAGTAACGGAATATGATCTACGTTTACTGCGGATCTTTCGCACCGTTGTTGAAAATGGCGGCTTCTCTGCATCAGAAGCTGAACTTGGCGTTACTCGCTCTACCATTAGCGTACACATGTCTAATCTAGAAAGCCGTATGAAACTAAAACTGTGTAGCCGTGGCCGAGGAGGGTTTGCACTAACTGAAGATGGCCAAGCGGTTTATCATGCTTGCATTGAGCTATTTGATTCACTCAACGATTTTTCAAGATTAGTTAATAACTTAGGTGAAGAGTTAAGCGGTGAACTCATTATACTTTGTGCCGATCAGCTCGATACTCGCATGCAGTTAAAGCTGGCTCAAGTGATTGAGAAAGTACATCGCACTCAACCACAACTGCACCTAGTACTCGATAACGAAGCGCTTAAGCATATCGAGAAATGTCTACTAAAAGAGAAAGCACATATCGGACTACTGCCAAGCTATCAGCAAGTTGAAGGGCTCGATTATCAGACCATTTACAATGAACCCATCTATCTTTGTTGCGGCCATTCACACCCCTTTTTCAGCCTAGAAGATGATGAAATAAGCGCCGATATGCTTGCTCAAGTTCCAGCGGTTCATCCTGGTGTTGATATTGATATTGATGGCAGGGAGCAATTAAAACGCTTAAATCTCTCCGCTAAAGCTTATCAGTTTGATACCCGTAAAACCTTAATCCTGTCAGGCTGCTATATCGGTTATCTGCCCCTTAGCTATATCCAGCACGAACTGGCGTCTAAGCAGCTAAAAATTATCCATCAACACCGCGCCAGTTATCAATTTAATCTGTCGATGGTGTGTAAGCATAATCCACGGGAAACCAGCAAAGTTGAATTGCTTAGAAGCATTTTTAACGAAGTATTTAGTCAATAGCGATGGCAATGTAGATGTAGATGTAGATGTAGATGTAGATGTAGATGTAGATTTAGATTTAGATTTAGATTTAGATTTAGATTTAGATTTAGATGTAGAAGATAATAAATCGCGCTGCAATGAACAGCTAAAATGACAGTAATATCAAGCACAAAGTAAGTGGGAAAAGCGCTCCCACTTACTTTGTAATTACAGATTAGCTAATCAACTGCTCAGGCACATGATAACTAATATGCTGATGGAATCTCACGATAAGGTCATCGCGTGATCTGTCTAATTCAAGTTCTGAGGTTAAACGCTTAAGGGCTTCTTCAACGCGATTCAAATAACGGCCAAGAGCGCCATCTTTTGAATCTTGTGCACCAGCCACAATGGTAAAGCTCACCATCTCAACTAAGCGGTTGCCATCCCAGTGGCTAATAAACTGTTGCTCTTCGATATTAGGGTCAAAGCCAAGCATTTGCACTTCGTCAGTACCATCAACTTGATCATACTTACTATTGCGTACCAGCGGAGTTAATCCGTTAGCCACCATAGCCACTCGATTAAGTTGCTTGGCGGCCGTTGCTTGTACAAAGGCATCTTCCAGCTTTTGATATAAAGGCGTGAAGTCATCAGCCCCTTCAGCCAATGTCGCCTGCTTTAACTTACGACTTAACGGCAGTTTTACCGTGACATAGCACAATGAGCCATGACCTTCAGGCACTGGACAACTTCTTGCCGCGTAGCGATTACTAATAGATCGCAATTTGTAACCGTAGCTCGCCTTATTACCTTTAGCCGCCGCAAACAGATCATAAGACAGATGTTGGTGATCACGGATTTTAATCGTCAGATCTTTCTCTGGTAATTGCGGTGCCAGCTTGGCAAGGAAAGCTTGAACCTTGATATGGAAGCTCGCTGAGTTTGCACGAATGTCTTCACCCGTCGCTAAGAATACGATGCGGATCTTGCGCGCCTTGTAATCATCTTGGCTATGCAAGCTTTGCGCTTCATGGTATTCAGGGTTATAGAAAAAGACAATCTGTTCGGCGGTAGGGAAACAATAGGCTTCAGTATGAAAACGGACTACAGGTAACTTATCGTTGGTGATCACATGGACATTATGTAGCTCAGTCTGATCTGCAAGTTTGAAGATATTGCGGCTTAGCATTTGATAGCATGTTTTGTAATCTGGGAAATGAGCTAACAAAGCATCTGTGACTTTAATTTCTGCCGTGATGTACTGATTACTTCTAACGTCCTTGGGAATGTACACTTTTTGCTGATGGCTAAGGGACATAAATACTCCTTGAAATAAGTTAACCATGCATAATTCGATGCTAATGGTAGCGATAAACGATATTAAGAATGCTGCGGTAGACCACACTTTTACCTAGTAGCAACACAATACGCCTCGAATATGATTTATTTCTTAAATTCGCAATACAAATTGCTTACATTTGCTATCGCCGATAAAAACAGCAAAGCTTCTTATTGAATGATTAATGGAAGGCTAGGAGCTGAGGTTATGCTCCTGCGATGATCCAGGAGCACAAATAACGCGGTGTTTAGCGTATTAGCTCGCTTGAAAGAGGCATTAAGCCTTAGAAAAAATCGGCTTAATACCTTTGATAAAGAATTGATGCACCTCATTTAGCGGCTGATTTTTCGGCCAGATGAGATCATATTGGATCTGCATCTGAGTTTGCATAAACTCAGGCGTTAAGATTTTAATATCTTGCACTCGCTTTTGTGTGGAAGAAAGCATCGCCCAACCTACCCCAGCTTGTACCAGTTGCAACATACTCTGGTAACCATTCACACAGCACACCGAAGGCGACATTTTAGTCACTTTATAGAGAGTATCTTGCTTATCTAGCGCGCTGCTTAATATTTGTGTATGTGCCATTAAATCATCATTAGTCACTTGGCGCTTTTTCGCCAGCGGATGCAGCTTGCTACAAGCTATCATTATGTCGCAATGACCAATCGCCTGAAATTCATAAAACTGGCTGTTTCCTTCAAGGCTGGGGGTCAAAGCTAAATCAACCTCGCCCTCCCTTACCGAATCAAAAATGTCACTGACGCAATGACACAATATCTTGAAACGTAGGTGCGGCCATTGTTGTTGCGCTTGCTTTAGCAGCAGAGCTATCGGCTGAAAATCGACATTTTCATCAATCGCTAATGTAAAAGTGGCGGGCACTCCAGCAGAGAGTTGGTTGGCATTACGGGTAAAACGCTCAACACTATCAACCACGACCTTAGCGCCATCATAAAGGTTTAGGCCAGCCTCTGTCAGTTGCGGATACTTACCATCACGGTCAAATAAGAGCACCCCGAGCTCATCTTCTAAACGTGCAATATTACCGCTAACCGTCGCGAGGTGTTTACCTATCAATCGACCCGCGGCAGAAAATGAACCAGTATCAGCGGCGGCAATAAAGCATTTGAGTAAATCAGGCTTAATCATGGTGTTAACTCTCTTTTTACCTATGACAAAACCATAGGAAACCTATTAACAGATATTGAAATAATTATAGATAATAACCTTGTTTTCAGCAATCACACTATTGATACAACGAGGATACCGTTATGAGAAACTCAATTAAAACACTGGTTATAGCTATGTCTTTAGCAACAACTATGGGGTTAGCACATGCTAACAACGTGCCGTCAAATCAAGTACCTGTCAACATTGATACTTGGCAGCAGCAACGCCACGTAGGCCAAGCACAGATGAAAGATTTTTACCCCAATATGCTGGCGGTTAATGCACAAGATCTCTTTCAGGTTAATCATCAAAAACGAGATTATGATCTTCATGAGATCCCGTCACTCGCTCGCATATTGAATCATCCAGCCACCGGCTCTGTTGTTATCATGAATAGCGATGGTGATGTGCTACTTGAACAATATAGAAATGGTCACGACCGCAATACGACTTTCTCAGACCAGTCATCAACTAAGTCTATTGGCTATATCCTGCTCAATAAGGCGATTGCAGATGGCAAGATTAAGCTAACTGACAAAGTTGAAAAGTATATCCCAACCATAGGTAGTGGTTTTAGAGGCAGAACAGTCGGTGACGTTGCCGCTATGAATGTTAACCACTCTGTGGCAGAGCTTGCTGCTTACACCGGTGATAAAGAAGCACTTGCTAACTTCGACAAAGATGAAAGCGTTATCGGTATGCAACGTAATGATGACCGCATGGAGTTACGTGAATGGATAGAATCAATTACAGCGATGGGTGACAGCAACGAATGGCAAGGTGAAATTGCCAATTACGCCACCATTAATACCAGTGTTGTTGGTTGGTTAGTCGAAGCCGCGACAGGAGAGCCTTTAGCTAAACAGGTGCGTGACTTGTTCCACGAGGTCGGTGGTGAAAATACCATGTTCATGGGTACCGACTTTGCAGGCACACCAGTGGTTGGCGCCTCAATGATGTCTTCAACTATCGACTTTGCACGCTACGGTCGCTTACTCATTAGCGATAAAGCCCAAGTCACTAAAGATATCAAAGATGCAGCCAAAGCAGGTCAACCCGTTCCAGCGCAGCTGACCCATATCGACAGCCATTACTATAAGTCTGCCATCATAAATGAGTATGGTGTTGGTCACAGTGGCTGGGCAGGCCAGCTCATTTGGGCTGACCCAGAATCTGGCACTATTATCGCCATAAACAGTATGGTTCAGTCAGAACTGCCTGCACCCTTTGAGCACTTTAACAAAGAATACCAAGCTGTCTTCGATGTGATAAAACTGATGCGAGCAAAAGCGCAGTAGGCCTTTCGACTAAAGCCCTAAGCCAGCTACTTATACCAATCAGTATAAGAAGTTGATCTACTCAGAGCGTTTTTGGCAAGCTAATTCAAGGCAGGCTAATTCAAAGTGATAAATGACATAATGGTTATTCCCTTATGAGTTTATTCAACGTAGAAGTAGCAAGCCCAAAACACTCCTACAGGCGAGTTTTAGCGGCTCTGATACTGCGTTAATGAACTTGAGCGTAGAATAACTATGCTCTTCATTCATCGCCTTGCTTCAAAGCCGCTAAACTCTCGCTGAGCGATCAAATCTTTATACTGATTGGTATTAGCTAGGTGGCTGCCATAAATCGATTAACGGTGCGATTTATTTTGATTCGATAAACTCATTCCATCAACTGACAAAGAGGATAGAGGTTTATCTGGCTTTGCATAACTAAGCCTATCTAGCCTTTGGGTTTGGTGGTAACTATCAAGACCAGAAATTGCCACGCTCTCTAAAGACTCAATATCCAAATAACCATCAGCTTTAATACTGTGCTGATCAACAATAATATGTTCGACTTCGCCAATAACAAGTACTGTGCCATTGATCGCCAGCGGGGTAACTTGCCTTAGCTGCAAGGAAAATTTGAGCTGACTTTGTTCAACGAACGGCGCAAAAATGCCTTCAATATACTGTTCAGTTAACCCCACAGCTTTAAACTCTGACACATCGGCGTCATAGCGGGCAGATGTTTGATGAGCTCGGCGATAGATTAACGTCGACACATGATTGATGGTATAGCTATCCGTTTGCTTGATATTGCTTAGCGTATCTCTAGGTACACCATCGGGGCGGATAATCATTCCCATTAGCGCTGGACTCGCCCCTAGATGAAATACAGAACTGACAATGGCCAGATTACTGCACCCACGGTTATCCTTTGTCGCCACTAGGTTGGCACTTTTAAACCCAGACAAACTGTTGATCAACCTTGCCCGGCTGCGCTGCTCCATCTGTATAATGTCGCTTGAACTAATATGTTTCATCAATCTTTAATCCTTCGATGATAGTGGCTTGAATGATCATCCAATGAGCTTGACTCAGGCTATAGCTCTTCAATATGAGCTAATAGATGTTTGGCACGCTTGAGCACCAATTCTTTATCTCGCGTTGGCTTTTTTAGCCAATTGCTGTAGACCATTTTGGTGCGAGGATTCGCTTTAAAATCATCAATATGTTGCGCCATGAAATGCCAGTAAAGTGCATTTAAAGGGCATGCATTATCAGTGTAACTCTCGCTAACTTGGTAATGGCATCCTTTACAATAGTCACTCATTTTTTTTATGTAGTTGCCACTTGCCGCATATGCTTTAGAACCCACAATGCCGCCATCGGCAAACTGACTCATGCCACGAGTATTGGGCATCTCAACCCATTCAATGGCATCGATATAAACGCCTAAGTACCAATCATCAACTTGATTGGGATCTATGCCTGTAATCAAACAAAAATTGCCCGTGACCATCAAGCGTTGAATATGGTGGGCATAGGCATAATCCAATGACTGCTTAATGGCGTGATGTAGGCAGTTCATTTTGGTTTCACCATTCCAAAACCAGCGAGGCAAGTCAGCATGTGCAGCCAAAGTATTGAGCTGGCCATATTCTGGCATGTTTGCCCAATACACACCTCGAACGAACTCTCTCCAGCCTAAAATCTGCCTAACAAACCCTTCAATCTGCGACAAACTCACCTCACAATCACCCGAGTGATAAAAAGCAATGGCGCTATTTACTACTTGCTGAGGGCTAAGGATCTTGGCATTGAGGGCAAACGATAGCCGTGAATGGTACAGCGACCACTGCTTACTCTGGAACAGCTCGCCTTGGTTAGCATCAAGTTTGTCGGTCATTGCATCTTGAAATCGCCCAAATCTGATCAAGCAGTGCTGACAGAAAAATTGAAGTAACTCGTTTGCTTGTTGGTGAGTCACAGGCCAAAGCAATTGAGAGTGAGCAACGCCAATGGTATCGATATTATGTCGCTGTAACCGCTGTAAAATCGAGGTAACATTGTTGGCAAACAACAAAGGCTCTGGCACATCACCAAAATCGCTGACTTTGAGTTTTTGGCGGTTATCAGCATCAAAGTTCCATTGCCCACCAGCGGGTTGTGCACCGTCCATTAACAGTTGAAATCGTACTCTCAACTTACGATAAAAATGTTCCAAACGGTGTTTTTTACCTTTGCTAAAGTAGTCATCTAGCTCAGAGTCTGACAGGTAGAAATGCTCCGTTTCATAAGCTTGTACCTTAACTGGCGAAGCTTGTGAAAACTCAGATAATTGCTGCCGTAAACGGTATTCATCCGCTAATTGATATTCAAACTGATCCACCTGATAACGTTCAAAAAGTGCAGTTAACAGCGCGGGTAAATCTTGATAGCACGCCGTATCGTCAAGAGTCAGGTGCAGTACCCGGTGACCCGCATATTCGAGCGTTTGAGCAAAGGCTGACATTGCAGCAAAAAATGCACACACTTTCTGCACATGATGGCGTGTATAGCTTGCCTCTTGGTGAAGCTCGGCAATCACATACAAGGTATTAGGGTTTTGCTCTTGGTACCAAGAGTGCGATGCGTTGAGTTGGTCGCCCAAAATTAACCTCAGCGTTGACGCTGGTTGAACTGTTGATGAATGATGTTGAGGGCTCATTTAGTACTCCCTGATATCTGTTGCTTATTTCCGGCGCAGCGCTTAGAGCAATACTTAACCTCAAGCCAGTTTTTCTGCCATTTCTTTCGCCACAGAAAAGGCCGTAAACAGACGATGCAAACTTTACTTGGTAGCTGAGATTTCTTCATCTTAGGAACCTCCTGTTAGAACGCTTTTAAGCCAAGCGAAATGAGCAGCGGTATTGAAAACTGAAATGAGTAACGTTGTTAAGCTAGATCTAAAATCTAGAATCTATCGCAAGCGAGTTCGATTATTAGTTGTCAATATTGGCTAATTTCTAACACTAATTGCTTACCGAGCGCTGATTTAGCCGTCTAGCGATGGCGATAACCAAAGCATTAAACTCGTTGTAGGCAAGACGATCCTTATACTCATAGGAAAATCGTCCGTGAAATTGCAAGGTCATCACTAATTCCTGATATCCCAAATAACAGGTGTAACCATCAAAGTCATGCCATGCCGTTAATCCGTCAAGATGGTATTTGTTATCGTACATTTTCCCTTTGGAAACTACATGGTTGAACACTACAAGGTGTTTGGATAAGGACATAATTCCCCTTTAAAAGCATTGGCTTTAAATAATATTGGCTGTAGCGGAGATTCAAACGCTATAGCTACAGATTAACTACGAATAAAAGCGCAAAAGGGTTCAACAAAATAATAGAGTTATGGCTGATTTGGGGAGGTTTTATAAAAAGGACATCGATCAGATAGCTGTAATGAAATTGCATCCAGTGGCTGAAACTTGAGGGATAAGTACTTCCATGTACAAATCCCTTCTTTCGCTACCCTTAGCGGATCACGGCGATCTGGGATAAGTACTTCCATGTACAAAAAAGCGGACCTTGTGGTCCGCTTTTTTAGCTAGTGCTTAGCTTATCGATTCAAGCCACGATATCTACTTATAGAAGGCTTCAACCGTTCCTTTAACTGTTATCATAAGTGGTTGGCCGCGACGGTCTAACGCCTTATGTGATGGCACTTTTACCCAACCTTCGCTGATGCAATACTCTTCAACATCAAAACGCTCTTTGTCATTAAGCTTAATACCAATGTCATGCTCAAAAATAGCTTTCACATGGTGCTTGCTACGTGGGTTAACGGATAGGCGATCTGGTAAAGCGGGTTTTGACGTGGTGTCGGTCATGGTCTTGGCCTGTAATCAAAAGTAATAAATATATTGTGCGCTATTGTAGGCAATAGCGCTCCTATGCTCAATAGTGAGATACGAAATGCACCCTAACAGATAAAACTAAACTGAAAACGAGCATGATCTTCACCAATATCCACAAAAGAATACTCAGACTTCATCACTGCTGAAGCCATGAGACAGTGCTTATGTATCAGAAATGTCCCCTAAAGCTTATATCGCAGACTGAGGTATTGCGGCTATATTTGATAACCCAACTGCCCACAGTTGAACAGACAAAATGGATATTACGTTCAGCGAACATTATCTCAATCTCACAGTAACTGAGTTTATAAGCCAGATAAGGGCGAAGCGCTTGCATGATGCTATCAGGTGGCTAATGCCCGCCTGAGAAGTTGAGTGTCATACTGTGGATGCTCTAAATTAATATTCTAATATCATCAACACCGAAGCTCATGTCGTCAACTTTGCGACAGAACCACCTAAAAGCCTTCTACTTGCTTAAAAAATGCTCCTCCATAATAGCTTTAACCGTCGCTAACTCTTTCGTTTTTAACATTAGCACCAACAATTTCAGCAATTGCTTAACCAAGGTTAATTGTTATTCATCTTCTTGAATTGCATGTTTAAGCGGCGCATTCTGAAATTTGAAAGTTTGGTTTTATTGAAGACACGAAATAGAACACGAGATGAAAAGCCTGAATCGTACCTTTTAATGCAATGGAGTTAACTCATGAGAAACCTACAACTGTTTAGCACAGCCTCAATCGACCATCTACTATGGTCTAGTCAAGAAGAGAATGCCTACCTGGACTCGCCAGCATTAGACGTCTTTACCGATTTTGATGTCGCTCGCCCTATTGTGGTTGACGCTTCTACCAGTGCATTAGAAACAGGTGAGATCATGGAGAAAACTCATGCAAATATGCGTCTTGTGGTCGATAAGAATGATAAGTTCCTTGGGGTGATAACACTGCATGAGTTATCTGAACTCAACATGCTGCTCACTGCCAAAAAGTTAAATCATACAATCGAAGAACTGCTTGTTACCGATGTCATGGTAAATAGAGAAGATCTGCAAGCATTTGATTACGAGCAAATAACTACAGCAAAAGTCAGCGACATAGTGCGTATTCTAAAAGAGAACAGTTTGCACCATATGCTAGTGATTGATCACCAACAGCACCATATACGTGGCTTAATTGCCGCCAGTGATTTAGCAAAAAAACTGAGTATGCCGATAGAGATCCACCAACGTCCCTCTTTCAGCCAAATATTTAGCAGTGCACATTAAGAACTAAGCACTAACAACCACCGACTAACTCACCAAGTAGTAAACTGAGACTGGCAAACGGAACAAGTAAAACCTAACCGTTTGCCCTCCTCTCGCACCTTTCATGCTCGCAAGTCATTTTTAATGATATAAAAAATTCATCTCGTGGTTTCATTGCCACTTAGTCCGAAAAACCATTAAAGACAATAAAGGCGGAGTGATCAGGGGTTTCGGTAAATTCAGTTTTATAGATAAAGACAAAGACAGCCAAACCATTAATCCCTCACTAGTCCGTCAAGCAAAGCTAAACAATATAAATTGCTTTATTCAAAGTCACTGACGGTATCTATCAAGTACGTGGTTTTGACCTTTCAGTGATGACTTTTATTCATGGCGAAGATAGTTGGACAGTTATCGATCCGTTGCTCTCTCCTGAGGCCTCAGTTGCTGGGCTAAAGTTGCTAAAGGTAAATGTTGAGAACCTACCTATAACCGGGGTGATTTTTACCCACTCACATATTGACCACTTTGGCGGTTGTCACATCACAAGCAGATATTGACGCGGGTTAGGTAAAACCACCTCTTCGGGTAACCCACAAATTATTAACCTAACCAGTATTGCTAACCATTCAGGTCAAAAGGTGGCCATAGATAGAGTAAACCTTGAAGTTCTGATGGCACAGAACTATGAAGCACCATCAGAATTCATGCTCTATTTTCCAAAATGCAAAACCATGATGGGCGTCTATGATCTGTAAAAGCAACCACCGCATTAAGTCGCTAGAAATGTCTTAGAAATAGATAATTTCAAATACAACTGCATAAACACCCACCGCCTTTTAACACTGAGCTTACCGGTTGGGTTTTTAATCAGGTGTTTTAAATAGTATTTTAGATATCTTCGTCTGCGAATAAGCTTATAGTAATCGCTAGGTACTTTACCCGTTAATAAAAAAGAGCTAACCACCGTTGAAAGGATCCCCATATGATTTAACGCGCGAGGTATTCTATGACCAACGCCGTAAAGATAAACATGAGTTATATCACAAGAAAACCGTTTTACATGGCTAACATCCACTGGATATAAGGGATCGTAAATTATCGTCACTGGGCAACAACAGGTCGTTGCATCATTGTAGAAACCATCATTCCACTCTTCATGCTTAGATGATGAACGGCTTTTGGGTTCCCACGGTGCAATGTTGTTGCTAAACGAACTTTGCGGCATTAATAGCAAGCAAGTATCCAACTTTAAATCATTAGCAAATAGGGCTGATGCAAAGCCACCGAGGCTAATACCATAACCAATTTTAGTGCCAAAAATATCAAGTTTTCCCGCTAGCTTTTGAATAAAATTAACAAACTCTTTTGATCGATAGTAAGTGTTTTCTTTGTGTATAAAAGAGATAACGTTATAGCCTAGATTCTCAATAAAACTAAACGTAGCAATTGTGTCATTCCACTGTTCAAACTTATCAGTGCTTATGCCACTACTCATGGCTTCAAACGTTATAACAAGCGGCTTATTGGTATCTACAATGTGATATTGCATGAAAACAGAGTCACATACAGGCTGTGTTATTTTTTCTCTAAAAATCAAATTTTTGGACAATTTCACACTCATAAACTTAACTACTGATGATGGGGAATATCCTTAATCCCTGACTAAATGTATCGATAAAAATTAAGATTAAGATTAAGATATCACAATTTCGCCGGAGTATAAAACCAGTCCCAATAACAGTTCAATACATCACAAAGCATCGACTTCTGTTTCGTGATCTAAATCACAGCCTTAAAGACTCATTAGCACAGACTAAGGACTGGAATATCAGATAAATGAACTAGCGGATCATTTCTTTTGTATCTGCACCATCGATAGATGGTCTATTTTAGGCAATGTAAAAACGACATCTTCAACAACACTAACAAGACCCTGTCCAACGTGAGTATTCATTCACTCAATAGACATTGATTATCTAAAGTAGCTTGGCTATAGGTTGCTTTATCATTGTTCTCCATAGAGAATAGCGGCTAGTTAGAGTGGTTTATTCAATCGTATAGATTTAGGAGTGCTTGATAGATGATGACAAAATGGGCGACACGATTTTTACAAATGGCCGAACTCGTTGCATCTTGGAGTAAGGATCCCTCTACTCAAGTAGGCGCAGTGATCACCGAAAATAACCGCATAGTCTCTTTAGGGTTCAATGGTTACCCACATGGGGTCTCCGACAGCGCTGAAACCGACAATCGCGAGATGAAACTACTTAAGACATTGCATGCAGAAGAGAACGCAATACTCTATGCCAAACGAGATCTTAGTGGTTGTGAGATCTGGGTGACCCATTTCCCCTGCCCTAACTGCGCAGCCAAGATCATCCAAACAGGATTGAGCACAGTGCACAGCCCTCAACCGAGCCAAGACTTCCTGTCTCGTTGGGGCGAAAAGATTAAAATAAGCCAAGATATGTTCGACCAAGCGGGCGTAACCGTTGACTGGATGCAGGTAGAAGATACTGAGTAAAACTCATTATTAATTTAGACATTTAAAGGCCACATCAGTGGCCTTTTTTATGTCACTTCCCCTAAAACTTGTAAGCAACGCTCACTCTTACATCTCGGCCAGCAGCCGCAATGCCATCAGCCATGTAAGGTTTATAGTATTGATTCGTTATATTCTTCACGGTTAAATAAGCTTCCCAATTATCTAACGCACCAGACTCTCCAGTAAAGGCTACATAGAGATCCTGTACGAAATAAGCATCAGTCGGCTGATCCGTTCTAAAACTACTTGCCGTAGGCATTTCATCTTCTGATTTACTGTCGTACCACTTGCCTCGCCAAGCAAACATTAAGTCACTTGTTAGGTAATAACCCAGCTTCAATCCGATATTAGTTGGAGCAAGATCGGCAAGGTATTCATCGTCGCCAGTAGCGTCTTTTAAGCTACCATCATGTTTACCTGTAATGTATGACGCATCCAAATCTGCAAACAGATCTTGATATCGGTAGTTAACAACTAAATCTGCCCCTTTATTATTGTAGCCCTCTAGATTGGTATTATAGCCCTGAGCTTGCTCAACTGAATTTGCTCCTGAGCGTTTCGCGATATCACCTTCGCCTTTATGGTAATACAAGGTAATCTGCGTCGATAGGGTATCGTCATTGGCAAACACCCCATTATTAACTTGAGTCATTCCAAGCTTATAAGCTTGTAATCGTTCCATGTCCAAATCGCGGCTCGACGTAATTGCTTTGCTCGCTTTTGCATACTGTACAGTGTAAATATCATCAATAACCGGAGCCTGTAACGTATAAGCGTAATCAAAATAAAACTGAGTTTGTTGACTCAATTCATAATGAATGCCTAAGCGAGGCGAAAGCCCAGAGTGTGAAACTGCAGAGTAATCATGTCCGGCGGAAATATCATTATAATCAGCGGCTAAGTTTTCTTTACCTTCACTTCGAATGTAATCGTACCTAAGCGAAGGTTTCACTGATAACTGATCACTTATTTGGTAGTTGAACTCAGCATAAGCGCTAGATGTTTGTTGTTTACCACTTGGTTGATAATAAGGCGTGTATAAACCAAAATTTTTGGCTTCTTTCTTTTCATAAGTTTTGTTGTACACCAAGGAGTCACGGTCTGAACTTAGGTATTGCAGTCCTAACAGCAGGCTATTATCACCAAACCAGCTGGTATTATTGATATCTACAAATGAACGTTTGTAATCAAGCCAGGACTCATGACCAAAGTTACCCACTGAGACATACATCTTTTCCCACGCAATATCTGGGCGTACCCAATGACGCTGATTATCGCTGGTAGAAAGCACTAGCTGGGTATCGATCCAGTCATTACTTGGGGTGTAGCGGTAATTTAATGAGTAGTTGGTGTCTTTATAGGTGTTATGAGCCGTAGTCGCATACAGTGCGGTTTCATAATCACCATACTTCTTAATATTGTAATCGCTAATTGTTGGCATTTGCCCCCGGCGGTTTGCCCAAGGTTTTTGTCCTTCATCTTTATAGTCAGTCATCGACAAGGACATCAAATGAGCGCCGTAGTCAAAATCCACTTTAGCCAACAGGCTATTCTGACGATAACCAGAATAGCGCAGCTTAGCTTCGCTACCAGTATCTAGCGCTACCGGCTCAACCTCTTCAGCAATATTGTCACCCCATATACCATCACCTAACGTTGTATCATTAGCATCACGATAGGTGTAATTCACAATAGCTGAAAGGTGGCGGTTAAACTTGCCATAAACACTCATTAAACTGCGTTTCTCGTCATCATTATCACTGTAACCAGCTTTAAGACGAGCGCCAAAATGCTCTCCAGCATCTAAAAAGTCTTCAGCGCTCTTGCTAGTGACGTACATTGAACCGCCGAAGCCCCCATTTCCAGAGCGAACATCATGGGCACCTTTTATTACCTGGATCTGTTTAATCAAGTCCGGATCGACAAAGAATGAACCATAACGATATTGCTCAAAGCCAAGAGGAGCATTGTCTAAGTACAAATTGAGATCTTCTTCATCACCAAAGCCCCAAACATTGATGCGCTCGCCACCTACGCGCGTCCCACCATCAATATTGATCCCAGGCAGCTGATCAACCAACTCAGCAAACTGGGTTGATTGCTGCTCTTCAACCTCTTTCATGGTAATAACAGCCGTGCCAGGAGGCGCTAACTTTAGCCCGCGGCGATAAGCTCTACCTGTAACCTCAATGACCTCAATGGCTTCAACTTTTGGTTCGCCTAACACCTTATTTTGAGCATCTACAACTGACTGTTCATGCTGAATCACTGGCTCCACTTCTGTTTGTGCATAAACATGAGACTGTATGGAAAGTGCTAAAAATGATAATGAAAACAATTTTATAGAACGTGATATCACCGGATGTATTCTCAAGGATAAGAAAAGATGGCCGCGAGTATAAAGAAAAAACAACTAAGTGATAATGATTATCATTCATAATTTACATATGAAAATGGACTGTTACAAAGAGGGCTTGATTAGCCTATGGAAATTACAATAACGAATCAAAGTTAAAGATTGTAAACTCAAATCAGGTAGACAGACGAGCAGGGAGAAAACAAATATAGAGTACGAATTTAATCGCTATGTCTACAAATTTTAGTTTGTCTAATAGTGATTAGGAACAAGATGAACTAAAACTGCAGCTAATCTTAATAATTTGAAGATTAGCTCAGCTTTATTTGCCTAGTTTTACCTAGCAACTACCAAGGTAAAACCTGACCATTGGAATGCCTAAATACACCAGACTGGTTCATATCAAGTTGTTCGATTAAACCGACAATACGGCTAGCAGACTCATTAGCAGAAATATCTCCACCATGATTGACCATATCCGTTTGCACATAACCTGGATGATAAATTCCCACTGCCACCTCTTTAGGGGCTAAGTCATGACTCAATGACATTGAAGCTGCATTTAACGCCGCTTTCGACATCCGATAACCGTAACGTCCGCCGGAAGTATTATCTTCAATGGAGCCCATTCTTGAGGTGATCATCGCCACTTTAGCGCCGTGAGTCAGTTGGTTTTGTAATGCCTCAACGACACGCAGTGGCGCCACGGCATTTACTTCAAACTGAGCACGAATAGTATCAAGGTTGAGATTAGCTAAGCTCTCATCACGCAATATACCTGCATTACAGATCAACAGATCAATGTCGGCATTAGCTAAGCCCTGCTTCATGTTGGCAATCCCCGTATCGGTTGCCACATCAATATCGGTCACTACGTTAACGTTTAATGCAGCTAACTCTGCAGAAGAGTGGCGGCATAAAGCGAAAACATTTTGACCTTGAGCAGAATAAAGACTGGCTAGCGCCAAGCCAATGCCACGGTTGGCACCAGTAATAACAACAGTGTGAGACATGTTTGCTCCTGCAAGCTAAATAGAAGAATTGAAAATCGCATTATAGCGTTAGTTGCACAATTAACGCCGATAATGACTCACATTTTATCGAAAACTTTGCTAACTAAGATGAAAGTAATACTAGTTTTTATTAGCAGGCTTGGGCAGTAACTGTTCCATCAATTTTCGAGCAAAACTGACAAACTCCCGACCTCCGCTTGAGGTCAACAATACGACACCAACGCCATGCTCAGCAGAGAACAAATACTCACAGCCAAAACCATCAAGATCGCCGCCATGAAACAACACAGTGCTAGAGAACATAGGGAACTCTTCAGATGCTTCAAACATACCGAGTCCATAAATAAGGCCGGGGTAGATTGTTTCCGCCTGAGTAAACTCTGTGTCATATTTGATTTGGGTAGAAACCAATGGTGTTGCCACCCCACTTTGACCGTATTCCAAGTAGGCTGCCAGCTGTAACTCCATCAGGTGGGCCAAATCATTAATACTCGAATAAACACCACCGTGAGGTGCTAGCAAGCCCATATCCCAAGGTTGGGTCGCGACTGCTCGATTATCTTTTCTGTAAGGTGTTGCCAGTTGCGTTTTCTGCTGCTCGGTTAATGCTACAACAGTATTCGAAAGGTCATATTTATCAGATATATAATACTGAACTAACTCGGCATAGCTTTTGTTACTCACTTGACTCAGTACATATCCAAGAACAGCATAATTAAAGTTTGAGTATTGCCATTTCTCATTGGGTTTAAAAGACAGCTCAATACTTTTAAGTGCACTTAGCAACATCTCTTTATTGTAGCCACCCAAGAAGGCATCACCATCGATTCGAGAAACATTCTTAGGGTAGTTAGGTAATCCAGAGCGATGCACCATTAGGTGCTCTAACGTTAATGTCTGAAACTCTGCAATAGACGCTTCAGGGAATACACCTGGTAGAAGCTCAACGAGCCTGTCGGACAACGCTAGCTTGCCCTCTTTAACGAGCTCGAGCGCAATCATACTGGTTAACATTTTTGACTGTGAGCCAATTTGAAATATCGTATGCTGATCGATCTCTGAGCTGCTTTCCCTATCTAATACACCATAGCCCGCTGTGAAATTGATTTTCCGATTTTGAATAATAGCAACCGCGAGCGCCGGAATATTCTCTTTGGCCATAAACTGCTTAACTTGCTGTTCGATATCCAGCTTAGCGGCGTTTTCATTTGCAAAAACAACAGAGGTCACAAGGTTAAGCAAAAAAAACAATACGATTTTGAGTTTCAAGAATAATTTCCTATTTTAATTATTATGTTAGGACTGTTGATAATCAGGTGATAGGTCTTTCACCTGCTAAAAACAGCGACAAACTAACATAAAAACTCATCCCCAAAGATACAACTCTGTAACAAAAGGTAATCCAATGTTATATCTGACGCTATGCATGTGGACGGTGTATCAGCGAACTCAACCATGAGACATGCATGATATTAGCGGCGCAACGAGGTGCTATCCTCCAAGGTAAATCACCACATATGTAGCACTACATTCTGCATTAAAAAATTTTATCTTATTGAGCCTTAACAATCGTTGCGATTTAGGACACAATGGGGCTAATATCCATCTAGACGGCTAAACATGAAAAAATCATTGAAACAGCGTTCGTCCGATCACCACCGTGGGATCTACTTTATTGGTACAACCCCACCCAAAATCGATACTGATTTTGAATCGGTCAGTACCATTGCTGATAAGTTGTTAGCCCGTCTTGATGAGATAAGTTTCGATGGCTTAATCATTTACGATATTCAAGATGAAACCAGCCGCATTGATACCCCGCGGCCTTTTCCGTTTAAGGCCACATATGATTCTGGCACCTATGCTCAGCTACTCAATCAAAAGTCGGCTAAACCTGTTATCGCCTATAAAAGTGTCGCAGGCCTTGACGAGCAGAGCTTTAATGAATGGTTGTCGCGTGCTTGGTATCAAAATAATGTAAGAGATTTAGTATTAGTCGGCTCACCATCGACTCAAGCTGCAAGTTCATTGCCTTTAAATGACGCTTACCGCGTGTTAGCCGCACACTCGCAAAAGTTCTATCTTGGTGGCATTGCAATTGCGGAGCGTCATTTAAGTAAGAAGAATGAACATATTCGTCTATTGGGTAAGTCGACTCTAGGCTGTGAGTACTACATCACTCAAGCTGTGTATAACGCCCAAGCAACTATCGATATGTTAACCAGCTACGCTGAGGAATGTGCGCTCAATAATATAAAGCCAAATCGGGTCATTCTGACATTCTCCCCTTGCGGTAGCGCTAAAACCTTAGAGTTTATCAACTGGTTAGGTGTGTCAGTTCCCGAAGCCACCCGCGAACGTATTTTGTCAGCCGACGATCCTCTGTATGAATCAATCAAGGTCAACCACAGTAACCTACTGAAAATTTTGGCGGCGGTACTTCCGCTCAATATCCCATTGGGGCTTAATATTGAAAGTTTAACCAATCGTAAAGCTGAGATTGATGCCTCTATTTTAATGTACAAGCTACTTAAGGGCACAATGAATCAAGCCTTAGCCCAAAATCAAATTGATCAATTTGTGCTGAACAGATAACGGCTTCTATAAAGTTAAAGCCCTGCGGTGTTCGTTGCCCGTGGGGCATCATACGCCCCGATTTACATCACAGCTAAAGCTTGCCCGGAGGGACACAAGCACAGCGTTACTGATTGCTATTTTTTAGTCAGGGGCTGTTGTTCTTTCGAGCTTAGTTTTTGTTCGATTCTTTACCGTAAGGAATAATTATTTTAGTACCAGACTTGAGCGATGCTGCTTAGCTGGCTAAGCGAAAATCTCGTAACGCATTCTAGTCATAAAAGAATAAAAGCATTGAAACGAACCCGAAGGGCCGCACTTCTTGGCTATTTTGACTGTGTTGTAGGTTATTTGTGGAGAATGACTAAACGACATGGCCTCCGCTTTGTCAAAATAGCCAATAAACTGCGGCAAAAACAACCGTGAAAGGTCAACAGCCCTAGTTAATCAATCGTTAAGTTACGGTACAGCATTCTGCAGCTATATTAATTATCGAATTAGGATGATTAAGCAGAGGCGACAGATGAAAAATTTAACCAATATGTTAACTACAGCAGTGAAAACAGTAACCACTATCGCGCTGACTTTATTTGTCTCAATTGGCAGCGTGCATGCCTCACCCAATACTGCGGTAACCGCTGATTTAGTCAAATCAAAAACGGATCAGAACTTGTTAGTTTGCCAATATCAAACAGTATCAGGTAGCCACTTCCAAGTGTTTGACAAGGCCTTAGACAATGAAAGCCGTTGCCCAACTAACATGCAGGTCGCCCACGAGACGATGCTTACCGATGCAGAACAAGCCCAGATCAAACAAATGCTTTCACTGAAGAATTAATGATTGCTCAAGCTAACCAAATTGAAACTTAAGCGCGGCACAAGCTGCGCTTTTTTGTGGCCGCGCCCAACACGTGGAGTTAATAGTGGCAGCCTATTTTATTTGTGTATGTTGTTTAAACGGTTAAAACAAAAAGGGAACGGCTTTAACCGTTCCCTTTACTGTATCTAGATTTATGTATAT
>NZ_BPEW01000036.1 GCF_019654975.1 Shewanella sp. c952 | reverse complement strand
AGACCTTAAATAATTATCAATCTAAAGAAGACTTGTTGTTTAATATTCCTAGTGTAAATATCAATGAAGAATTAATAAAAGAAATTAAGTCTAGAATTGATTCTGGCAATATACTTCACAGGCCTTTACCACCTTGGGATAAAGACAAACATATAGAAATAGAAGATATTGATAAAAAAATTGAATGCAAGGAAATTATTCACCCGTTAGATCGTGAAATAATAAATCACAGAATAGAAAATTTAGATTTAAATTTGCAAGAAAAAAATAATCTAGAATTACTTCGTAATGGAATAGAGTGTTCAGGGTGGTTTGTTCATAAGCGTGCTATTAGAGACTATTTAAAAAGATACAATATTTTTTTTGAGTCAGAAAAGCACAGAGCAGTTAATAGAGTAAATGGTAATAGTATATTCGATTCAATAATTATAAACGGTAAAACTCAAAAGGATTGGATACGAACAAGAAACAACAATTAATTTAAGATCAATTGATATTTATGAGTTCTGACGGAGTAAAAAACTTCTTGGTTTATATCGAAAGCTATATTTATAGCGGCATGAGCCTGTAACTAATTTTGTGTAACTGCTTACAACTCTACAGCAAGTCGACTTGTCGGCCGATTCTCTTATATTTTAGATACAGCCTCGTTTTTTATACTCAAGCCACCACTCGTTAAATTCCTTTGTTAGCCTTATTTGTTTTTTAGCTAAAATGGTTGGCGAGACTGTTTTCTTCTTAGGTTTAGATTTTCTAACTTCAACACCAGACAGCTCGCGAGTGAACATCTTGGGTACTACATGGCTGTAATGCTGCTCAATCATTTGCAAACTGGTACCGCATTGCTTAGCCAGTACTTCCATGCTCACCTCCCCGGACATCAACTAATGCCTTATCAAGCGCCTTTCCAAGTTATTTAGTCGTTGAACCATCGGCAAGCCTAAATAACCTATCTGAAGGTTTTCGATTGGGAAATCGCTCACGTAGCTCGGAAATACAAGAGAATATCTCATCACGGCAGACTATCTCCCTTGTGCTCATCGGTTTCCATGTGGATATCACCCCTGGTTAAGCCCTCCATCTCGGTGTCGGGTCTAATTCCAGTGTCAGCGGTAAAGTATGGGCTGCCTCGAGTTCGGGATAATACAATCTTAATGATAATGAATGTTATCGTGAAGTCAGATGTCTCGAGTGACCTTATAGATGTGTCACACGGTCTGTTACACTATGTGTTACACACGTTAGTGGTTACTTACTATGAAGCTCAATAAAATCGAACATCATGAGTTGGCTAAGTTGTCTTATCGGCCAACTCACCTATTAAAAAAGCCCGCTTATCTAAAGATAAGCGGGCTTTTTGTTGTTCAGTGTTTAAAGGTTGGTGCTGACTATTTGAAATTGTCTGAACGATTAGCCTTCAAATACCCAGTTCTGCCAGCTTTGCATGCGAAGTATTACTTTTCGAATGATTGAAAACGCTTGCCACTTAGGTGAGTACACCGCTACATGTGCATCGGTGCCAGCAGGTAATGGCATATCCACTAATAGCTCTGGTTGATCTAATTCAACTTTAACTAAGATGCGTCCGGGCTGAAAGTTTTTCTCAGGTTGAATGAGGCTACCTGAAGGACTGATTGCACCTTGGGCGAAAACATCATTGATCTGTACCACTTTCGCTTTATAGGCGTGTCCAGGAATCGTGGTAAAGGTTACCTCTGCAGGGTAGCCATCTTTAATATATCTGGCAGGCATCTGTTTGAAGGCGGCAAATATCTGTTTATCTTCAGCATTTACAAATGCGAGATTACCTTGAAATGGCACTGTACGGCTTTTCATTCCCGCTCGGAGTGCAACTTGGGTTACATAGCCGTCAGTTGGAGCTCGGACTGTAGTGCTTCTTAAGTTAAATTGTGCAGTTTCTAAGCTTGCTGCCAATGCAATTTTTTGCTGTTTTGCTTCTATGAGCCGAGTTTTCAAGCTATCGATTTTTTCCTCTGATGCATATTGAGATAGTTCGAGGTTTTGATATCGCTGCAATTCAGAATTAAGGAAACTAATCATGGCATCAGACTGTTTCTCTTGCGATGCAAGCTGATCAACTTTTGCTACAAAAGGCGTTTTATCAATTTGATATAGTGGTTGCCCTTTAGTGAGAGGTTGATTTCCTTCAATGTAAACGTTGGTAATTAACCCGCTAACCTGTGACGTGATAGGTGTGGTCACACTGATGACTCGTGCCATACGAGATACAGGCTGATACATCGCCATATAGAGAAATATCCAACTCATAAGAAACAGACCTATGACACCCGCTGTGGTAATCGTCCACTTGTTCTGCGGTAGTTTGAATACTCGAAAAGCAAGAACACATAAGCTGATATAGCTAAGAAGGATAAGTGTTTCCATTAGAGTGCTCCTTCTTTGTTTTGTAGTGCGGTAACACTAGCCTTCAGTGTGTCTAGTTGCAGCTGCAAGTTTTGCTGCTCAACTAAAGTTAAACCTCTAACGGCTTCTCCTTGGGTTTTAGGGTCATAGTACATAGCCCAAACCCATAATAAAGGCCAAAGTGCATGCATGAAGAACAAGCTGATCCAGCCGGTGACATGTATGGCTTCTTGTTGTGGATGATTGCGCTTTTTGGCTATTTCATAAGGAATGTCGTGAATAGCAATTAGGCCATATATCAAAATCAATATGACTAACACGAGGATCCCTAAGGATGCATAATCTAAAATTAGGTTCATAGTTACTCTCTCAAAGTAAGGTTAAGGGGTGGAAATCCTTTTCCAGTTCTTTGAGAGAGTCTTCCGTAATCAATAACTAAAACTGCTTCTAGTAAATAGGAACTCATTGCTAGCTAGATTAATGATCTAGTTCAGCCCTAAAGTGCAGACTCTCTCGTCCATTCGAAAAGCAGTTTGCTTTGCGTTGAAAGAATATTAGCAAGTTGAAACATAAGGGATCGATAGTGGCAAACTTAATAGTCAATTAAGTGTGGCTAAATATACATTGCAACCGTTTATTAATGCTATTTAAAGCAGAGCTTTAGCTCGTGACTTTACTCTTATTTTTTTAACGATATTGGATTGACGGTTTGAATTAACTTAGTGTTCGCGAGCGTTTTGGGGAATGACCTATCTACTTATTAAAAAAGCCTGTCTATCAAATGATAAACGGGCTTTTGGTTATATAGGTGTAATGAGTCGTGACTTCTTTGGCATCGATAACTGCGTTAGAAGTAGTAACCAAAGTTAATATTGAATCGTTTATTAGTATCACCATCACCGACCATAGTACCGCCAATAAATGGCTGGCTTTCGGTAATAACAAAGTCAAAGTGAGTGTATAGGCTGCTCGTTGTAACCGCCATGCCAGTATCGTTAGAGGTTGAGATAGGATTACCATTAGCCGTGCATTTGGTTGGCGATGAACGCCTAAAATTACAGTTATATAGACTTTACTTTGCAAATTCCATGCTGATAACCGGAGATATTAATCATTACAGCTATCAATCTTGGGTTGGTATTACCCTTCCTTATCTATTTGTTTTATCTCGTTTTGTTTAATAAGTTTCGCTGTTATGTAATTGCTTTTAGTTTATTTTATAAGCTTATTTATTTGTCATCTTTACATTATGGCTTTGTAAACTTAATTGCCATCGATAATGGTTCTCATTAACATTTGCGCGTTTTTAGCGAATAGAGATAAACAGATGTATCACAACAAGAGCTCAATGCTGCCCTACCTCATTACAACTTTGTCACTTTCTATTTTAACTGCCTGTGGTGGCAGCAGTAGTGGCAACAGTGCTCCAACTTTTTCAGAGTCATCAATGGCTATCAGTTTAGCTGAAGATAGCACCCAAACTATTTCAATAAATGCGACAGATGCCGATGGTGACCAACTTATCTATTCTGTAGGCAATGCCCCTGCGAGCGGAGCATTGCAGCTTAACCCGCAAACTGGAGAAGCAAGCTATACGCCTAATAGTAACTATTTTGGTAGCGATAGCTTTGAAGTGCTTGTTAGTGATGGCAACAAAGACAGCAGTTTAACTGTGTCACTGACAGTTACAGCTGTGAATGATGCACCTGTGTTTAGCGGCTATACACTGTTAGTCAGTGGTAATGAAATTAAAGCCGGCTCGGTGAGTGCGACTGATGTCGATGAAGATACACTGACTTACGCTTTAGTGAAGACACCTGAAAATGGCCAATTAACACTTGATGCAACCACTGGTGAGGTCAGTTACCAACTCGAACAGCTGATTGAGGTTGATGATGCGGTAACTATTAGCGTATCTGATGGTATTGAAGAAGTGCAAAAGCGTTTTCAAATTACTACGAACCTAGCCACGAATGCCGATAGAGCTTATTACTATTACACCTCTGAGTTATCACACTTAAAGCAAGCTGCCGTGATCAGTGAGAACCTCAATGATGATATCAATCAGTCTATTATTAATCGCAGTTTAGCAACAGGTTACGCCACTGCTGAGCTAACTACACAAGTGGGTGGGCTGCTTAACGCCAGTAAAATAATTTCAGCTCCCGTTTTGGCCGATGCAAAATTACGAGTCGCCAATGAATATCAGCAGCTTGGAAAAGTTGATGAGGCCGAAATGCTAAGGAGTGAAGCTAAGTCTATTTATAATCAATATCTCGCATCTAAAGGTGTTAATAGCTTTAACGGTGACGATGTGAGCTTTTATATCGATCTCTCTAAGTCATATAGAGCGGCAGGTGACGAGATCTCGGCAACGGGCATTTTTGATATCGTTGATCTGCTGTTCTCATCCGTATTAGGTGAAGAGTATAACCGAGCGGCTTTAGTCGCATTTTTTGGTTACAGCAGACAAATTGAAGAGCTCATTAAAATTTGGGAACAGACTAATAGCGATAACGACATAGCGTTTGCTTTGCTTAACCTCGACAAACTCTACGATTATGCTAACCGTATTGGTTATCAAAATGTCTCTAATGACCGTAATGGCAACCTAGGTAAACCATTTCACAGTGTTCGCCAAGTGGCATTAGTCCAAATTATAGAGTTTTACACTCGTCTTAATGCTAGGGATAAAGCCAAAGCCGCGGCAGCCGATTTGTTAGCTCTGCATGGGGTTGTTAATTACGATCCGCTATACCCTCGAGAGGCCAGCTTGTACAGCGCGATCAGTATGGTTGAGTATCCAGCGGGGGTTGCTTTTAACATCCAGCCGATTGTGGTGCTTTATCCTGAAATTGACCCAACAATTTTTATAGAGGGGATCCCAGAAGCCAGCTGGATGCGAGCATATGCAGCATCGGAGGCTGCGGATGCCAAACTGATGGCACTTGCGCAAATAGAGCCTGATGGAAACAAAGCGTTAGCATTGGTGCTCGACAGTCGAGATGAAGCGCAACTAAGAAATCATTTTACTAACTTAGTTAACTATGGCTCAAGTACTCCAGGTTTGGCTATCTATCGTTTGCGTATGAGAGATTATGCTGGTGCGGTATTAGCGCTAAAAGAGGCTGAAACCTTGGTTTTCTCTGCGGAATATGTGCAGCAAAACCTTTCTAAACAAGGGTTTGTTACAGGTAATGTGGGATGCCAAAAGCTAATTGAGGTCTATGATGAGCTAGCGCTGGATGACAGTGACAATGCCGCGCAATATCAACAAGCTTCCGTCCGTGTCGTTAAGATGTGTGTCGCGCTCGCGAAACAATATTATGCCGATGGCGTCGACGGCACTGATGTGAGTATAGAGGATGCGATTCAAGCAAATTCGCAGCTTATTGAGTTCCTTTATCCGCGTGGGTTAGAGGCTGAAATAGAGCAAGTATTAGCAGTAGCCGAAACCAATCTGGCTAAGTATAACCCTGATTCATCGATAAGAATTGATCTACTGAAGCAGATCGCGGGCTCCGCTTTTAAAGGTGGCGACTATGCCCGGGCCAACATTTACTATGATCGTACTATTGATTTAATCATTGCGCTTGAAAAGCGCGCTGCTGACAGCTTTTTAAGTGCAATCACTGAGCGCTTCTTAAATCAAGGATCCAGTACGAATAACTATACGCTATTTATCGAGAAAATTGACCAAGAAGCAGGGCAGCATGCTGACTATGCTGCACTATATAGCCATGCAAGAGCACAGTTGAAAAAATTGATCGATGCGAACTTAGCTTTACTGGAAACCGCTTCGAATCAAACTCAAATAGACTATGTGCTCTTTTTTGCGACTCAGTTGGCTAAAGGCGCGTTCTATCAAGAAGCGCAGGCATTAATGCAAAACCAGCATTTGGGACCCGTTGAAAAAGCGACGATCCAAACTAAGATTGCTACGGCTTTAGCGAATCAAAATCACTTCCCTGACCAATCGGTGGCAACAGTTGATACCGATCATGATGGTTTACCTAACTTCTTTAGTGCATCAGCCACTGAAGCGCAGATCCAAGCATCTGGCCTTGTCTTAGATAATGACAGTGACAATGATGGCTATGATGATTTAGATGACACTAAGCCTCTAGATCCTGCAGTACATTAAGTTAGTGAATAGAAGTAGTAATGACTAAATACTCCCACAAAACAAACGCAATCAGCACTATGCTGATTGTGTTTGCGAGCACATTATCAACAGCTGCTATCGCTGAAAATAACGCGCAAACGTTAGTTAAGCCTAAAGTGCAGCCAGAACTCTCACCAAAGAAGGACAAAGCAGCCGGTAAGCAAAAAAATTCAGCGTCAGAGCAAGCTGCAATGGAAGTGATCGAGGTGGTAGGCAGACGACCAACCCCGATTTCAAGCCAAAGTACTGGTAGCTACACACTCAATCAGCAACTCATTGAGGACTACCAATTTGGCAACGGTAACCTGAATGATATTTTAGGTTTATTACCGGGTGTGCAGTATTCAGAAGAAAGCTACAGTGCGGATCAGGCCAGCAATATTAGGCCAGCGGAAGTATCACTGTCTGGCAGTGATGGTTATCAATCTGGCTATTTCATTAACGGCATGAATAACAACTCTCGTCTCAGTACAGGTAATGCATCTTTAGATAAAAACTTACTGCAAGATGTCTCTGGTCATAGTCAAGCAAGCTTTATCAACTTGCAGTTGTTAGAGGAAATTGAAGTCTATGACTCCAATGTCCCTGCTAAGTATGGTCAGTTCTCTGGCGGAGTAGTTAGCGTTACCACTAAACAAGCAACGGATGCACCAAGTTGGTCACTTAGTTATCGGCAAACCTCCGATAGTTTTGTGACTTACAATCAGTTTTATGCGCCTGATTTTTCAGGAGAGGAGACGATTTATCAGCCGAGTTTTTCTAAACAAGATATGTCGGCCTCGTTTTCTACGCCTATAGGTGAAAACGCCGGTCTTTTGGGCCAGCTGCAAATGCTAAAGTCATCAGAAACCAAGTTACAACTGGGTGTGCTTAAGCCTCAAAAACAGACTAATTATAATGGGCTGATTAAATATCACCATGATATCAGCGCCAACGATGAGCTGGAAGTCACTGCTATTTACGCGCCGTACCAAGGTCAATATTTTGATACCTATGCCCTGAATAGTAACTTTGATATCGATGGCGGCTCGCAGAGTATTTTACTGGATTGGAATAATAGTAATCCATGGGCTGACATTGAAACCAGCCTATCTTGGCATCAAAGTCTCAATAGTAAAACCGCACCGAGTTATTGGTTTAATTGGGTTAATTTGAAAGGTAAAGATTGGGGGAGCTATGACGGCAGCCAAGCTAGCGCTGAAGGTGGTTATGGTAGTATCGATAAAACCCAGCAAAACATAACGTTAAAGCAGGACTATCTGCTTAATGAGCAGTCACTTTCATGGGGTGAAACTCAAACAAGCTTTGGCGGGGAAATTAAGCAGCAAACCACCGAGTTTGACCGTCTTGTCGATGCCGTTTTATACAATGGTGCAGTGGTTAATCCTAATGTTGACTGCGCTGGTTACACCTTAGATTGTGTCGAAACCGTGTTGGCTAAACCTATTTCAGAACTAGAGCGAGATTTAGGCCGTCCGTTAGACTTAACCAATCTAGATGATCTGCTACTCTATCAAAATAACGTATTGCAAACAGGTCAGTACTTTCAGACTCGACAGGTTTCACCTAAGGCCAGCACTAAAGTCGACTTATGGGCTGCTGCGTTATATGCAGAGCAAACGTTCAACTGGAAGTCATTAAATGCCACTTTAGGTCTACGTTATGATTACAACGACTTTATTCAACAACACAATATAGCCCCTCGTTTTAGAGCTGCATACGATCTGTTTGGTAGTGGCAACAGTGTGTTGGTATTGGGTGTTAATCGCTATTATGAAGCTGATCTCTCTCACCATAAATTAAATGAAGCAGTACAACCTAGTTATAAAGAGGTAAGGCGAGCCTATCAAAATCAACCACAGCAGTGGCAACGCGAGGTGTCTTCAAACGGCTATCGTACTGTCTACCAAGACACCAAAACACCTTTTAGCGACGAGTTGACCTTAGCATTTAGGCAGTCTCTTTTCGGAGGAACGGTTGAAGCTAAATGGCTTGCGCGTAGTAGCCAAGATCAAATTAATCGGGTGAAAGGTGTCAACAGTTTCGGGGAGGCGATTTTATTTGCTGAAAATAGTGGTAGCAGTGAATACCAAAGATACTCCTTATCTTGGATGGCAAGCTTTGCCAGTCAGCATGTTGAATTCAATATCTCCCATGTCAAAAATGAAACTGACAAAGCGAGTTTTGATGGTGAAACGGTAGTAAGCGACGCACAACAAAATGAAAAAATTAACTTTAATTATGATGAAAGTGAACTGGTTTACTTGCAACAAATAGTGCCAGATCCCAATAAACCCGGTCAAACAAAGGTCATCAACGATCTCATCACTCAGCATGATTTGGATTTAGCCAAGCAGGATTACAACCGTCCGTTTATAGCGAACTTAAGTTGGGGCGGAGGCTGGGGCAATTGGCGCTTATCAGCTTATGCCCGCTATAGCTCTAAACAAGATGTGGCCTTTGCTACAGGTAAGTACTTGTCATTACGCCAATCGACCAGTATTTGTGAGGGTTGTGTGACTAGCCGTACCGAGTATCCGCTTTATATTAAAGGTGAGCAACCGGCTTTTTGGTTACTCAGTGGCAGTATTAAATATGACCTTGAAATAGCTAGAAACCATCGTCTGACATTCAGTTTTGATGGTGAAAACCTCACTAATAGCCGTACCTATCAAGTTAACCCTTATGCAACTGGCACAGAGCTAGGTCGGCGCTTTTGGCTGGGCGTTGCATACCAACATTAGATTCAAAACTATGGAGTTCTACATGAAAATTTTAAACACTGTTTTTCTATTAAGCCTGCTAGCTAGCGCTGCAGTACAAGCCCATCAAGCGCCTATTGTTAGTGATGGTAGCCAACAGCTGTGCTATATCTCGAGCAATGATATTGGCTCCCATGAGTGGTTAAAAAAGGCGAGCCTATTCCATTCTCTTTTAGCATCTGCCAGCAGTGAAAGAGTCGATACGTGCTGGAGTCTTGATAGTGACGCTAAAGCGAAAGAGGCTCAATTACTGGTGGCGATTGATGCTACGCAAACCACGTTGGTCATTAAGTAGTCGTTATTAAAACACCTTATCGAGAAGCTGTTGCACCGATAGCTTCAATTTTTTACTAGCATGAGTCGTTCTAGTGATAACTATTACCCCTTTTAGTGTTTACCTGTTTACCTATCGTCGTAAACGCAATGCAGTTATGTTCACCATTACATGTATGGTTTTTAGTTGCTTTAACCATGCTGTGGCCGAGGACGAACCTACTAATGTTCGGTGCTTACCGAGTATAGTGATGAACCAAGATATGCTCGATACCAAGGAGCTACGGGCACTGTATCTGCAAGCGCCCAAATGCTGGCCTGAACCCACATTAGATGTCGGCGTTGCAAAAAGAGAGCTAGGTTTGTTGCCCGCGCCCATTTTTCCTGCCGATAATCCATTTAGCCAACTTAAGCTACGTTTAGGTGATAAGTTATTCCATGACCCCCAGCTTTCGCGTTCAGGTCATATTGCTTGCGCTTCTTGCCACGATAGGGATTTAGGTTGGGCTGATGGTAAGCAAGTATCCTTTGGTCATAATCGCTCAAAGGGAAAACGCAATGCTCCTAGTATTGAAAATAGTGCTTTTTACAGCAGTCTTTTTTGGGATGGTAGAGCGGCGAGTTTAGAAGAGCAAGCGCTGATGCCGATTACCGATAGTGTTGAAATGAACTTTACCCTTGATGAGCTAGAGGAAAGGCTCAGTAATGATGAAGAATATGTGCAGCTCTTCAAATTAACTTTTGGTAGTGAAGAGGTGACTCGCGAACGAATTGCACAAGCCATTGCCACTTTTGAGCGAACCATTCTATCGCGCCGAAGTCGATTTGATATTTTCCTGATGGCAAGTGACATTGAGGAAGAAAGCCAAAAGCGAAGGTTGAGTGCCGCTTTTTCCGATGAATCAGTCAGAGGTCTACACCTGTTTAGAACTAAAGCTAGATGTATGAACTGTCATAATGGTCCTGAAATGAGTGATAGCCAATTTCATAATATCGGATTGACCTACTATAAAAGGTTTTATCAAGATCTAGGTTTGTATAATCAAACGCGTAACTATGATGATGTGGGTAAGTTCAGGACTCCTGGACTGAGAGGAGTTATGAATACCAAACCTTGGATGCATAACGGCTTATTTGTCAATATGGAAGGCTTGTTAAATATCTATAACATGGGCGGTGTAGTAAGCCAAAAAACACGTGACGATCCATTAGCGCCACAAACTTCAGTGCATTTAAAGCCGCTTAAATTGACTCGAAGTGAAATCAAAGATTTATTGGCATTTTTAGAATCGATATCGGGTCATCCTGCAAGAGGGCCGCATATGCGTTACATACCAGGACCATAGTTGTATTGATGGTTATTTACATGTTGAGAAAAGCCCGCGCATCTGTCGATAGGCGGGCTTTATAGGGTGAGTGAAACGAGCTGTAGCTCATTCCGTTCCTGAAGCAGCTTTAAAAATAGTAACCAAAGTTAATATTGAAACGTTTGTTGGTGTCGCCGTCGCCGACCATAGTACCGCCAATAAATGGCTGGTTTTCAGCGACTACAAAGTCAAAGTAGGTGTAGAGCCCGCCAGCTGTCACAGCCATGCCGGTGACATTCATAAAGGTGTCTTCCATTGCTGCTGGCTTGTCGGTCACTAATGAATAATCATTGTAGAAGGTAAGGTTTGATATTGGACCGATATTAACTGGCAGGCTATACGCTAAGTTAGCGATATAAGTCGTAGCTTCAGCTGGGATCGAATCATAGAAATGGTAAGCCGCTACCACAATACGGTCTACATCCATGCCGTCGACGTCGTACTTATAGTCCGTCATCTGCAACTTAACATTCCAGCGGTCGTAGTTAACAACGCCGTGAATAGCAGCTGCAACGTTATCACCATCGGTGCCGTTTTCAATTTCTAATTGGCCTGCTTGCAAAGATGCACCTAGCTCTAAATCAACGTTATTAAAAGTAAAGTTATGGGTATAACGTGCGTTAAAGGTATTTAGCTCAGCAGCAGCATAACCATCACTTGGTGCATCGTAGGCATCTTCACCATCCAGACGAATACCCACTACATCATAGGCGTAACGGTCGGTACGGTCTGACACGTAACCGTCCAGTCCACCTTGCTCATCATTTTTATAAAAAGCCAAATCGAAACGGTTTGTATCGCCCTTGTAGGTGTAGTTAAGACCCATATCGTAATCATCTTCTAGGCCTAAATAAAAGTTAGAGCTAAAGAAGTAGTTGTTTGATGCGTAGGTCAAAATACCGAAAGGTACCTGAGTAACACCAATTTTACCTTGTTGTTCTTCAGTAAAGTTATACCCGATCCACGCGTGCTGAATTACGTTCATGTATTCGAACCAGCGATACTGAGCAGAGTAAATTAGATCTTCATAATTACCAGAAACGTCAATGCGGAATAGATCGAAATCAAAATCACCGCCTCGGTCAGCATTGTCATCATCAAAGTCTTCATAGGAGTAGTTGACGCGAACTGCGCCGCCAAACTTAACTGCGTTGTTTTTCTTCTCCACCACCTCTTCGATGACTTCCACTTCTACTTGCTCGATTTGTTGAGGCTTTTCGGCAGCCTTTTGTTGTTGAGCTTCTAGTTGCTCAATACGTGCTTTGAGGGCTTTTAGCTCCTCTTCAACAGGGCTGGCGTTAGCATTAGCTGCTAATGCTAGGGCGATACAAGAAGCTGCAAGTGTGTAACGAGTCATCATTTATCCTATAGGAGGGAGGTAATGGAAGTGTAGTGCATGTTAACAGAAGTGGGGTCTTGCTGGTGCTTTGTTCTAATTGTTAGCTGGCTGGTGGTCGCATACTGTGATCTACATCGCCTTTTAATTGCTAGATAGGGTGCGAGTATATTCGGTGGGGCGTTCATCTGTTTAAAACAGGGTCGAACTATTTGATTTGCTGTTTACTTAATATTGTCTGTTCATTTGAGACAATCAAACTCACGCTGGGCACTTAATGAGCCAATCATTTCCCCCTTAAAATAGTCACATCAAAATTAACCAGGTGTGGTTGTGAGCAATTTTCCAATAAGAGTAACTACTTTACTGGTCGTCGCGACTCTTGTAAGCCCTGCTGTATCTGCCAATGATATTGAGCAAAGCATTATGATTGAAGCTCTTGACTCAACAGCTAAACGAAAAAAAATTGGTTTGGCGCTTAGTGGTGGCGGCGCCAAAGGGGCTGCTCATGTTGGCGTCTTACGCTATTTAGAAGCGAACAATATCGCCATTGATTACATTGCGGGAACCAGTATTGGTGCCTATGTTGGTGGCTTATATGCACTTGGTTACAGTGCCAATGAAATCGAAGTCATCATGCTCGAACTTGATTGGAGCAGTGGTTTTGATGATAGTGTTCCAAGAACAGCGCTGAATTTTCATGACAAACAAGATTTTGACCGTTTCAATCTTCCGTTTGATTTTGGCTCACTCGACGGTGAGCTATTGATGCCAAAAGGGGTTTTACGTGGTCAAACTATGGCTAACCTCTATATCCGTTCTGCAGGTATGGTGCCTAGGCAAGCTTCATTTGACGACTTAGTGATTCCCTTTAAAGCAATCAGTACCGATATTGCCACTGGCCAAGCCGTTGTGCTCGAATCTGGAAATCTATTGGCGGCAATGCAAGCCTCTGCATCAGTGCCTGGTATTTTACAGCCGCTTGATATCGATGGCAGGTATCTTGTTGATGGTGGAATGGTAAGTAATATGCCCGTTGATGTCGTGCGGGCAATGGGCGCCGATATTGTCATTGCTGTCGATATTGGTGCGCAGCTGGCACCTAAAGAAGACCTACAAGACAGCTTCGCTATTTTATCGCAACTCTCAACGATGATGACCCGTGCTAATGCCGTTGAGCAGATTGAAAACATGCAGCCGCAAGATATTCTCATACGTCCGGATATTAGCCAGCTAGACACTACTGACTTTGCCAGTATGCCGCTAGGGTTTGAAAAAGGAGAGCTAGCAGCGTCTCTTAATGCCGAGCATTTAACAGCGCTGACTGCTTCAACTGACGAGTTTGAACGCTATCAAGCACGGCGGCAGCAGTATAAGTACTTACTACAGACTTTCGAGCAGCGTCCTGTCGATAAGGTTGTGGTGGTGAGCAATAGCTATGAACCTATTGAGAAAATTTCAGCAGCTCTAGCCGTTAATTCAGGTGATACCGTTGACCGCGAAGAGATAGTCGATGCGATTGATCGTGTGTATGCTCTGAATAGTTTTGAGCGAGTAGAAGCAGAGGTTACTGAAGATGAAGCACAACAAAAAATATTAACCGTTAACGCCAAAGAAAAGAGTTGGGGGCCAAACTTTTTTGATATTGGCTTTTCGTTAGAAGAAGACTTCAGTGAGATCTCTGATATTAAGCTGGATCTCGCCTATACCCTCAATAATGTAGCCGACACTCGGGGGCGACTCAGGTTTGAGCTATCTTCTGGTCTGGAGAAGATCCTCGGTGCTGAGTTTTTATTGCCGTTAGACTCTTTAGATAAATATTATTGGAAGAGTCGTTATCGTTTTAAGCAAGAGCAACAGCTTTACTTTTGGGATAATGAACGTAGCTTAAAGACCCTGACTAAGTCTCATAAGATCAGTTCATCTATCGGTATAAACCTCAGTAATAACATGATAGTAGAGCTTGGGTTTGCTGCTGAGACAGGCAATATTGAAGGGCCAACCATCATAGATCTAGATATCGATTATCAGAGTTATTCGAGCTTTATTATTGCCAGTTACGATAGTCTAGACAGCTATAGTTTTCCCAGTAAAGGCACCCAAATCTATTTCAAAGGGGCTTATAACGACGATAATCTCGATCAACTGACATTGCCGATAGTGGGAGATGTCTTTGGTGACACAGCACAATTTAACTATGAGTTTTCCTTTAAGCATGCTCGCAGTATTGCACGCCATACATTGATCAATAAAGTTAAGGTGAGTGGCACTAACAGTGATGAAGTGAGCTTAATCCATACCCATAAATTGGGCGGGTTTTTAAACTTGTCGGGATTACATAAAGATGCACTTGTAGGGTCACAATTGAGCTATGGCTCTTTGATTTATCAATATCGCGTTAGCTGGCAGGGCTTTGGTGGAATGAGCATACCGCTTTATTTAGGGGCGTCAGCGGAAGCGGGTAATGTTTGGCAATATAAAGATCAACGCGGGCTCGATGATTTGATCTATGCCGCTAGCATTTTTGTGGGTACCGAGACTGATTTTGGCCCGGCCGTACTCGGTTTTGGCATCAATGATCAGCAACATAAAACAGTGTATTTGACACTAGGTAAGACCTTTTAGCGGGTTACGGTAAAGAATCAAAGCTGTATACCGCATATGAAGCTAAGCTAATTTGTCACCGAGGAAATCGAGCAGCATACGTACCTTGGGTGATAAGTGGCGATTATGCGGGTAGAGTGCCCATATACCTTCATCGGCTTGGCGGTTATTTTCCAACAGTGACACTAGCTCTCCAGAGGCGATAAACGGGTTCACGTAATAGTCAGGCAACTGAATAATGCCTAAGCCTTTGATAGCGGCATCGACCAATGCATGGCCGCTATTACAGCTCAAGTTTCCTTTGATCCGTACATTTCTGGCTTTGCCTTTTTCTTGAAAACGCCAATAGTCCAAGGTGCCGATCAAGCAGTTGTGCTGTTCAAGCTCGGACAAGGTGTGCGGTAGGCCATAAGTGGAAACGTAACTTGGGGAGGCACAAACATATTGGGTGCGTGAGCCGAGGCGTTTAGCCATCATGCTTGAATCTTCCAATTGACCTAAACGGATCGCCAGATCGTAACCTTGGTCGACCAAGTCGACTTTAAGGTTGGTCAAATTCATTTGCACTTCTAGTTCGGGGTACTGAGTGAGGAAATCATTGATCAGCGGTGCGATGGTGCCTTCGCCATAAGTGACAGGAGCGGTGATCTTTAGCAATCCCCTTGGAGTGGTCTGCAAATTGGTGATAGCGCGTTCCGCTTCATCTAAGCCATCTAGCACTTGGCGACAATGTTGGTAGTACACTCTGCCAACTTCGGTAACCGATACCTTGCGAGTAGTGCGATGGAATAGCTTAGCGGCTAGCCGCGTTTCAAGAGCACTCACTTGACGGCTGACCTGGGCTGTTGAGATCCCTAAGCGCACAGCTGCTTTAGTGAAACTTTCCGTTTCGGCCACAGCAACAAACTCGCTCACACCTTCCCAGTTAAACATATACGCTCTCTACTTATCCCAGCTGTCAATGATGCCAATTATTGCTAACTCTAGCCTAAATGCAATGTTATCTGGTCGTTTAAGGCTTAATTATTACCATACGGTAAAAGAAATTTTCAGTATTGTGGGATTATCAGTTTTGGTTAGCTGAGTATAATTAGCACCATCAAAGTGGCGTGGCAATTTGCTTACGCTCTTCTAAACTTTAACTCTGTTAGCAAAACCATGTTGGGTCATAACGGCAAGCTTGGGGCTAGATTGAGGAGTCAATATGGCTGGTGGTTGGGCCCGCGATGGGGCGGTGCAAGATCAGATTGATAATAGTGTTGCCGATGGTGTTGCGCATATCCGCAGTGAATTGTCTTTGGGCACAAGTTTATTTTTCTGTGAGGAGTGCGGAGCCCCGATCCCTGAGGCACGTCGACAGGCAATTCAAGGCGTACGTTTTTGTGTGAGCTGCCAGAGTGAACTCGATGAACAACAGAAAAAAGTCAGCCTGTTTAATCGACGCGGCAGTAAAGACAGCCAGCTTCGCTAACCGGCCTTGTTTGGCCTGATGGTTTAAAGGCGCTGGTGAAAGTATGGGTAATAGCTGTGTGACTATCAGCATTATTACCATATGGTAAAAGTTAATTGCATAATAGTGGGATTATCAATTATTGGTGGCTCGCTATAATGTTGGCATATTCATGACGGCACTGGTTGATTAGATAAGACCGTTTTTTAACTCTATATAAAGTAGGTATTACAGATGACTGCACAGACTATTAAATCAAAAGCCGCAGTGGCTTGGGCCGTTGGACAACCACTGACGATGGAAATCGTAGACGTGATGCCACCGCAAAAAGGTGAAGTCCGCGTCAAGATGATTGCAACAGGTGTTTGTCATACCGATGCCTTTACACTTTCAGGTGACGATCCAGAAGGGATCTTCCCTTGCATTCTAGGCCATGAAGGTGGCGGCATTGTTGAGTCTATCGGTGAAGGCGTTACCAGTGTTCAAGTCGGCGATCATGTTATTCCACTTTATACGCCTGAGTGTGGTGAGTGTAAGTTCTGTAAGTCTGGTAAAACTAACCTTTGTCAGAAGATCCGTGAAACCCAAGGTAAAGGTCTAATGCCTGATGGCACGACTCGTTTCTCTAAAGATGGTGTTGATATTTTCCATTACATGGGTACTTCAACCTTCTCTGAGTACACAGTATTACCTGAGATTTCATTGGCTAAAGTTAACCCAGAAGCACCGCTTGAAGAAGTGTGCTTATTAGGTTGTGGCGTTACAACCGGTATGGGTGCGGTGATGAATACCGCCAAGGTTGAAGAGGGCGCGACTGTTGCCGTATTCGGTATGGGTGGTATTGGTCTTTCAGCTGTGATTGGTGCAGAGATGGCTAAAGCATCACGTATTATTGCTATCGATATTAACGAAAGTAAGTTTGAGCTTGCACGCCAACTGGGTGCAACAGATTGCATCAATCCAAAAGATTATGACAAGCCAATTCAAGACGTGATTGTCGAGCTTACTGATGGTGGCGTAGATTACTCATTCGAATGTATTGGTAACGTTAACGTTATGCGCAGTGCACTTGAGTGCTGTCACAAAGGTTGGGGCGAGTCAGTGGTTATCGGTGTTGCTGGTGCAGGGCAAGAGATCTCAACGCGTCCATTCCAACTGGTGACAGGCCGTGTATGGAAAGGCAGTGCATTCGGTGGCGTTAAAGGTCGCTCAGAGCTGCCTGAATATGTAGAGCGTTACATGGCGGGTGAGTTTAAGTTAAACGACTTTATCACCCACACCATGGGTCTTGATCAAGTAAATGAAGCCTTTGACTTAATGCATGAAGGTAAGAGTATTCGTACTGTTATCCATTTCGATAAGTAATATTTACCACCCGAAATCTAAACCTATTCAGTGGCTGTTTAACCCTTTTACGATGAGTAAAAGGGTTAAACATGACAAGAGATGCAAGCATGACAATTGAAAATATCAGCGTAAATAAGAGCTTTGGTGGTTGGCATAAGCAATATACTCACCAATCAGAGTCGTTAAACTGTGCGATGCGATTTGCTATTTATTTACCACCGCAAGCGTCAAATGGTCAAAAAGTGCCTGTGCTGTATTGGTTGTCAGGCTTAACTTGCACTGATGAAAACTTCATGCAAAAAGCAGGTGTGCAAGCCATAGCGGCGGAATTAGGAATAGCAATTGTAGCGCCTGATACTAGTCCGCGCGGTAAAGGTGTCGCAGACGATGATGGCTACGACTTAGGTCAAGGCGCAGGTTTCTACGTCAATGCCACCCAAGCACCTTGGAGCCGTCATTATCAAATGTATGACTACGTGGTTAATGAGCTGCCGACGCTGATTGAATCTATGTTCCCAGTGAGTGACAAACGATCGATTGCAGGTCACTCAATGGGTGGTCATGGTGCCTTGGTTATCGCTATGCGTAACGCTGCTGCATATCAGTCAGTGTCTGCATTTAGCCCAATAAGTAACCCTGTTAATTGTCCTTGGGGTAAAAAGGCACTCACAGCTTATCTTGGTCGTGACACGAGTACATGGGCTGAATATGATGCCAGTTTATTGATGCGCAAAGCGACTGAATTTGTACCGGCATTAGTTGACCAAGGTGAAGGCGACAACTTCTTGGTTGAGCAGCTAAAACCTGAAATGCTACAAGCAGCGGCTAAAGTGAGTGGTTATCCGTTAACGCTGAATATGCATGATGGTTATGATCATAGTTACTACTTTATCGCCAGCTTCATTGAGCAACATATGCGCTTTCACGCTGCGCACTTAAGTGACTAAACTCACCTAGCTTTCAAAATGCCGCTTTGATAGTGGCATTTTTTATGGGTGTTATTTTTGTTTTAGATCTGAGCCTCGCTAGCTGGTTATAACTATCAGAGGTATCATGAGTTTGGTTGAATTTTTCAGTTGTTGTTGATGCTTTGCCTTTCGGCTATTTAAATTCAAGCTAAGATATATATCAGTGCTAAGACTATGTTAAATTGTGAATAAGCTAATTTCATCAATATCTAAATAACGCTTATGGGGGCTGAATTATGGCAATCCGTTCATCTTTCTCTCGCATTGAGCGGGTATTAAATTTCATTCATAGCCATCTCGATCAACCCTTGTCTTTGGAAGATATCGCAGAGCATAGTCAATGTTCCCGCTGGCAGCTGCAGCGGATCTTTCAGCAGCAAACAGGCTTAAATGTGGCGCAATATGTGCGCGAGATTAAGCTCAGTGTCGCCGCTGACAAAGTATTGTTAGGTCAATCTCGAATGTTAGACATTGCTTATGAGTTAGGCTTTAACTCTGAGGTTAGCTTTAGTCGTTCTTTTAAGCAGTTGTTTGGTGTTAGCCCGAAGCAATATCAACGGCGGGGTACACGTGTCGGACTTAGAAACCCTATTGTGATACGGCCTGAATTTAAAGCCAACAAAAAAATAGATACCACCTTCTTACAAACTCATATTGAGCATCGCGAGGCGTTTACCGTATATGGCCTCTCGTCACCCATAAAAGGGGTATTGTCTGAGACTCCTGACTTTTCATCCATTGTGCCCGACACTTGGTTGCGTCTGTTCGATATTATTGAGCAACAATTACCACTAATGGGCAATATGCTTGGAGTGGTCGATACTCTCTCGCTTACCACTGAGCAGAAAAGCATTCGTTATTGGGCTGCATTGGAGTTAGCTGCTGAGCAGTTGCAATCATTACAACCACTATTGAGCGATGGGCCACTCTGTCGGTTAACTGTCCCTGCACAGGAGTGCGCGGTTGTTTCATATAACGGCGCTGTTAATGAATTCTCTCAGTTAGTGGAGTGGCTTATTTGTGATTGGCTACCGGAATCTGGCTTTGTGAGCATTGATGGTTATGAACTGGAAAGCTACGGTAAGATCACCTCAACCATTACCGACCTTAAGCATATGGAATACTGGTTACCGATAAAAGCTAAGTAACAACATTAGTAAAAGCTAAAAGGTGACAGCATTCGCAAAAACTAAATATCCTGTCTTTTTCTTCCTCTTTTGCACCAAATTGTTAAATATCTCCCTCAAAAAGACTATACCATCGCGTTTGATAATCATTCTCATTAGTATTCGCTTGTTGTAGATAGAGCAAGTATGAATCACATTAGGGTATATAGAGGACAGTATGGTCTCAGTTCAGGGTAATAAGGCTTTTCACTTAACAGTAGTTGCTACCGCTATTAGCGCATCACTATTTTGTTCATCGCAGGTTGTTGCAGCGGAGTCTGAGGACTTAACGGTAGAAATTCCGCCAATGGAGACCATCACTGTATTGGGTCAAGCCTATCGTAATACCGCAACTAAAACCTCGTTAACGCCGATGGAAACACCGCAAGGTGTAACGGTTATCGACAGCGAGTTGCTGAGTGAGCGTGGGGTTAAGTCACTTAACCAAGCACTACGTTACGTTCCTGGTGTGACGACTGAGCAAAAAGGTGGCGCGGTCACCATGTATGACACTTTCAATATACGTGGTTTCGACGTTAACCAAAGCTACTATGACGGCTTAGTACTGCAGTACTTAAACGGCTGGAACCTCCAACCACAGATTGATCCCATTGCGCTTGAACAAGTTGAAGTTTTCAAAGGACCTACCTCAGTACTCTACGGTTCAATGCCACCAGGTGGTATGGTCAATATGATTGCTAAGTCACCGCAAGCGGCTGATAGCACTGAAGTCAATTTTGCCACAGGTTCAAATAACTTAGTGGAAGCATCTATTGATACTACTGGCCAGATTGGCGACAGTGATTTTTCATATCGTATTATTGCGTTGGCGCGCAGTAAAGATGGTCAAGTCGATCATACTGAAGAAGAACGTTTTGTGTTTGCACCGTCGCTTGACTGGAATGTTTCTGACAGCACTTACATCAACTTTAACCTTTACTACCAGAATGATCCTGCAATGGGGATGAACTCTTCGCTACCCTCATCAGGCATGATCAGTGAAAACCCTGCGGGTAGCACTAGCCCATCAACTTTTGCAGGAGACAAAAATTGGTCGACTTTCGAGCGTGAGTTCATACTTGCAGGCTATAAAGTTAACCATGATTTCAATGATAACTGGTCTTTCCTACAGAACTTCCGCTATATGGATGCCAAGTTATATCAGGAAAATACTTATCACTTGGAGTCGGGTTTTGACCCAATGACAGGTTCGCTTGATAGAAATATCTACAGCACCGATGAGACTTCAACTGGTTACACTATCGATAACCAACTGTCTGGCTCATTCAATACCGGAAAAGTTGAGCATAACGTGCTGTTTGGTCTTGATTATCAAAAACTTGATGGTGTATCTGCTTACTCAGAATTCGGCACAACCAGCCAATTTGGCGATTTCAATATTTTCAATCCGAACAACGATATGATTGAGCGTGATGCACTTAGCTCAACCTATGACGCTCGCGATAATGTGCAAGTAGAGCAGTTAGGTCTGTATTTTCAAGATCAAATGCGCATCGACAAGTTGATTGTGATTGCTGGTGGTCGATTTGATGATTACAGCTCTTCAAGTGAATACTCTGACTCCTATGGCGACACCAATAATGCCGCCGATCATGACCATTTCTCTTACCGCGTGGGTGCCATGTATGAGTTTGATAGTGGTTTTTCACCATTTGCAAGCTATGCAACCAGTTTTGAACCCGTCGCGGGAACCAAAAAAGATGGCTCTACCTACCAGCCAGAATTGGCTGAGCAGTTAGAAGTTGGTGTTAAATACAGCTCTGATGATCACAGTAAGACCATGGCCGTGTCGCTGTTTAACATAGTGAAAAGTGATGCATTAATGGCGGATCCAAATGATCCTTGGGGCGACAAGCTTCAGATAGGTGAAATTGAGTCTCGCGGTGCCGAGTTTGAAAGCCAGTGGTACATGACCGACAACTTTGATGTGGCGTTGAACTACACCTACATCGATATGGAGATCACTAAAGATAGCGGTAATGGTCTACAAGGCAAGAGCCCTATCTATGTGCCAAAGCATGCTGCATCACTTTGGTCTAACTACTATATTGAAGATGGTGCGTTAGCGGGAATGCGTATTGGTGGTGGTGTTCGTTACGTCGGTGAAATGCAGATCGATGCTATGAATACCGATACCGTTGATTCATACACGTTAGTTGACCTGTCGCTAGGTTATGACTTAGGTGAGCTAAGCGGCAGTCTACTTGGCGCTAGCGTTAACTTAGTGGCGAACAACCTCTTTAACGAAGAATACTATACCTGTTATGACACGGTTAACTGCTGGTATGGCGCTGAGCGTAATATCGAACTTAACTTCAAATATAACTTCTAGTTGTTAGGGGCTGTTGAACTTTCGAACAAAAACTAAGCTCGAAAGTTCAACAACCCCTAATCACAGGGAGAGGTTTCAGTCGATGAAATCTCTCTGGTATTTGCTAAGGTTAATGCATTAATGAATCAGGCTGTTTTTAATCAAATCTACCAAGAGTGTCAGCAGATCTCTCCTTATCTCAAAGGCGAATTTACCGATGCTGAGTCTGAATCTAATTCTGAGCTAGAGTTAATCTCAGCGAATAGATCTAACATCACCATTATTAAGTCATTGCATACCAGTTTGATGCAGCAATCTCCTGAAGCGGGCAGAAGCTATTGGTTAACACGAAGCTGGGATCTGCTCACTTGGCAACCACTTTATCTAACGCTCACCTCTATCTACCAGTTACGTATTTTGCCGGATCTTAATAATATGCTGCAGCAGCATGATAATGGTTTAGTGGCGGGGTTTCGTTTTAACTGTACTGATTGTGCGACCGGGGATTATGAGTGTTTAATTCGGCAGGCGGGTAAACAGCTGTCACAGCTATTTGAGCATTACCGTAAAGAGCTTGATCAGTGGGCGCGTTGTCGCCCTCGCTTTACTGAACATCTTATTGCCGATGCCTTATTTGCTAAGCTGTTATTGATGCAGAAGTCTCACCCAGAAATGAGCGACAGTTTTATTCGCCGCCATGCTAAGTTATGGCTAGATGCGCTCAATTTTTCAGATTCGCATTTACAGTCGCTATGTCTCTCCAAGCTAGACAACAAGCTCTCGCTCAATCGCACTAGCTGTTGCTGCGTTTATAAAACAACCGCTGGTGTAAAGTGTGCCAATTGTCCGCGGCTTAAACAAAAGAGTAAATCATGTACCAATTGACACACGTCAAAGTCATTAGAGATCAGCGTACCATCCTAGATATAGAATCACTAAATATCGACCCCCATGCTTTGACTGTGGTGTTAGGTCACAACGGTTCAGGTAAATCTACTCTGGTTAACTTGCTTGCCAATCAGTTTAACCCTGAAGAGGGCGAAGTGATGCTTGGTGGGCAACCAATCAAACAATATAGTGCCAAAGAGTTAGCGAGAACCGTAGCTTATTTACCGCAAAAGCTGCCGGAAGTAGCAGGGCTTAATGTGGCAGAGTTGGTACGTTTAGGCCGATTTCCTTGGCGTGGTACTTTGGGGCGCTGGCGCAAAGAAGATGAGCAGATCATCGCACAAGCGATGGAGGAAACAGGAGTTACAGCATTTAAAGATACTTTGGCTGATCAGCTCTCTGGCGGCGAGCGGCAACGGACATGGGTTGCGATGTTACTCGCTCAACAAGCTGAGCTACTAATATTAGATGAGCCAACCTCTGCACTTGATATTCATCATCAATACCAGTTGATGGAATTGCTCAGTAATTTGAATAAAAGCACTGGCAAAGGGGTGATTGTCATTTTGCATGATCTTAATTTGGCGCTGCGTTTTGCTACCCAAATTGTTGCATTAAAAGCGGGTAAAGTTGCTTTTAGTGGTGAGGCCTCATTGTTGCAAGATGAAGAGCGACTTAGTGATTTATATGCCACACCAGTGACTTTGATTGATCACCCTAACCAGAATCATAAGGTAGCGATTGTATGCTAAGGCGTGCCATCTTTGCTCTACTGTTGTTATGGCTACCTAGTACGTTGTTTGCCAAAACGTCGTCAACAACGATTACGGTTGTAGACAGTCGCGGCCAACACCAGTTGCCTGCCACACCTATCCGCGTGGCGGCGCTGAATTGGGACGTTGCTGAGCAAGTCTTGGCGCTCGGGGTGACCCCCATTGCTATGCCTGACATTAATGGTTACAGAGAGTGGGTTATGCAGCCTAAAGTACCAGACTCTGTAATGGATATTGGCAGCCGAGTTGAACCCAATTTTCAACGTTTAGCAACGCTTAAACCCGACGTCATCATCATTGCTTCACCGCAGTTAGATCTATTACCACGACTGGAAAAAATAGCGCCTGTTTTGTTCTACCAAACTTATAGCGAGCACCATGATAACGCTAGGGCGGCCATTGATAACTTCAGATTGATAGCGCAACTACTTGATAGAGAAACACAGGCAGAGCAACGGCTAACGCAAATGCAGCACTCGATAGCGACAATGCGTCAGCAGTTGGCACAAGCTTATCAAGGAAAGCTGCCGACAGTGACGACCTTTAGGTTTGCTAGCATGACCTCAATTTATCAATTTGGTGATAACTCAACTGCGCAATATGCGCTGTTATTATTGGGGATCTCTGCGGCGATAGAACAGGCACCGACTCAGTGGGGAGTTAAGCAAAAGCGCCTTAAAGAACTGCGTCATGTTGGCGACGGTGTCGCGCTTTATTTTGAACCCTTTGCGCAACAGCAGCAGTTATCGACCAGTGTTATGTGGAATGCCTTTCCCTTTGTACGCTACCACAAAATGAATAGTGTTAAACCAGCTTGGAACTACGGTGGTGCGGTATCGATTGAATATATGGCAACAGCATTAACTGAGAGCTTGCTAGCGATAGCGCCAATTCCACCTACATCGTTACCTCAAAACGAGAGTGAGCAGAACCAATAATGCCCAGTAAGATAGTTTCTCGATATAGCGTTACTTTTGTCGCGTTAATGGTTTTTGCCATTATTTCAGCGCAAATCGACACCCAGATTAGTTTGTCACAGCAGTGGCACTTGCTCATTAATTTTGCCGACAGACTGACGTTAGCCACTAGCTTTGATGCGATTATGTTTACTGAGTCGCAGTTGCCACGGATAGTGATGGCCGTGATGGTCGGGGCAATGCTAGGTCTGGTTGGCAGCTTAATGCAGCAGCTAACTCAAAACCCGTTAGTGTCACCAATGACATTGGGTACCGCCTCCGGTGCATGGTTAGCACTGGTGCTACTGAATGTGTTTTTCCCAGGATTTGTTGGCCAATATGCATCTGTTGCGGCAACGGTTGGCGCCATGCTTACACTGGGATTAGTGATTTTAATTGCAGGCGTGCGTAACCTTTCTGGTTTACCCGTTGTGCTTGCCGGTATGGCGGTGAATATTCTATTGGGTGCAATCGCCACAGCGATTATTTTGCTAAATGACCAATACGCTAAGAATCTGTTTATTTGGGGCGCCGGAGATCTGGCTCAAAATGGTTGGCAGCAGGTGCAATGGTTATTGCCTAAGCTGAGTGTGTCAGTGCTTATTTTACTGCTGGCTCCGCGAGTATTGGCTCTTTTAAGAATGGGGCAGGCCGGCGCCGCCGCTCGTGGACTCAATATTATCCCCGCCATTTTGGCATTGTTCACTTTAGGTATTTGGCTAGTCGCCACCTCCATTACCGCTGTTGGGGTTATCAGTTTTATTGGTTTACTCGCGCCCAATATTGCTCGCCAATTAGGTGCGCGTACTCCACGAGATGAACTGTTTTTTAGTATGTTACTCGGCGCGACAGTTCTGGTGATTATCGATGCGCTTGCCATTGCAATGAGCATGCTGACCTTCGACTTAGTCCCCTCTGGTACCGCTGCAGCGCTTATTGGTGCCCCGGCACTTATTTGGTTTACCCGTCGAAAAATGGGCGCACAGGATCAGCTATCTTTCTCATTGCCTAAAAGCCGTTACCAGATGAGTCCGGGTACGCTTATTACGATGCTGGCAAGTTTGTTTGCGGTCATTGTTTTGGTGCTAGTGTTTACAAAATCAACGGTAAATGACGCTACAGTATGGTTATGGGCGATTCCAGATGCCTTTGCCTGGCAGATCCAATGGCCAAGAATTATCACGGGTATTGCAGCGGGTTCTGGCTTGGCTGTCGCGGGAGTATTGCTACAGCGACTTATTTATAACCCGTTAGCGAGTCCCGATATTTTAGGGATCTCTGCAGGCGCAACATGCGCCTTAGTTGCCGGTAGTATTTTTGTTGGTCTGAATATTTTTGATGCGGCGCCGGCTATTGCATTTTTGGGCAGTATGACCGTTCTTGGATTGTTACTCTTGTTAGGTAAACGCCACCGTTATGCTCCATCTATGTTGATACTGACCGGTATCGCTTTGACCGCACTTATTGAGGCTATGGTGCAGTTTGCATTGGCCCGGGGCGATGAAACTTCTTACACCATTTTGAGTTGGTTAGCTGGCTCAACCTACCGAGTATCACCCAGTGCAGCAGTGATACTCATCGTTAGTGTGTTAGGACTGATTGCGTTTGCACTCGTCACCTCGCGCTGGTTAACGTTAATTTCGACCGGACGTGAGTTTGCCAAGGCTCGAGGGCTAAATGTACCTAGAGCATTCATGCTACTGCTTTGTTGTGTTGCCCTGTTATGTGGGGTTGTCACCGCAACCATGGGGCCTGTTGCATTTGTCGGTTTGTTAGCACCACACATGGCAGTCATTTTAGGCGCTAAAAAAGTGCAGTTGCAGTTACCAGCCGCCGCCATCATCGGCGCAGGCTTAATGGTGCTGTCGGATTGGATAGGACAAAACGTGGTTTATCCGTCGCAAGTTGCCGCGGGGACTGTGGTATCTGTTGTCGGTGGTTTGTATTTTATCTTGCTATTGATACAGGGTCGGCGAGCTGTTAATTAGCGTTGTTGTTAGTCATATTTGCAGGGTTTGTTTTTACTGCTAGATTTAAGGTATTAACAATAAGGAGATAATAATGAAGATATGGAATATCGTGATACTTGGTTTTTCACTCATTTTAGCCGGCTGTACAGCAACGGAAACGGCAACGGAGCGCGTTGCACTGTATACTTTTCCTGAATTAGAGCAGGTTTATTCTATCGATAACTTTAGAATGGATGGTTGGGAAGAGGTCGATAAATATACAGTGATAGTTAACTCTAGACCGCGAGAAAGTTACTTGTTTGTGCTCAGCGGTGGCTTGAACGATTTGCGGTTTGCACAAGGTTTGCTGATCACATCAACCTTAGGCAAAGTTGAAGTCGGCTTCGATACCGTATCGACCCCGCAAGACCCATTGATGAAGGCGCAGATAAAGCGAATCTATCGCTTAAAGGATAAGGCTGAGAAAGAGGCAATAAAACAACAGATTATCGCGTTCGCTGACATTGAAGATAAAAAGGCTGCTAGCAAGTCTACCCAATAGCACGCTTTGACTCATAACAACGTAAGCCCGCAACGTACTCAATCGTAGCGGGCTTTTTTGTGCTTAAAAAATGTGTGATTAGCCTTTAATTAGATAAGCACCTTTGGTTGCAAGTGTCACAGTGATTGGCTCGCTGGTTTTGTTTTTCCAGTACCAACCGTGTGCACCGGCAAACGGTGTGGTTAAAGTCCCTTTCATTTGATCCGACGTGGTAATTGCAAAGCTTTCATAAAACCCAGTTTTATCGCCTTGAGGCTCACCGTGAAAATCAAAGTAAAGCTCGCTGCCATCGGTGCGCCAATCATACTCTAAATGCTCACCTGCATTGAGCAGTAGTTTGTACTCCAGCCCTTTACCCGCAGGTATTATAATATCGACACTGTCTTGACGCAGCCCTACGACCTTAGCTCTAATTTCTTTGATTTCGGCAACGGTAGGCGCTGTATTGATGATAATGCTGTCTACAGTTGCCATCACGCTTGGTAGTGACTTATTGCTGGATAAACTGGCTTCTGCAGCAGTGGCTATTTTGGTTAAGCCGAGAGACTTTCCGATACCCGTTGGGTCGATATTGTACTCAGCCGGTAATATCGCGGTCACTAGTACTACCGCCGCAATAACGGTTGCAACAATGCTGGCTTTTAATAGTGTGGCATTAGAGTGAACTGGTATATCAATAGTGTTACTCATTGAGTGTTGTACTTGGTTTTGTGTTTTATTTGTCATTGTATTTCCTAAAATTATTTATCTATGCATCGCTTCTAGCTAAGTTGTGGCAATGAGTTACGTCTGAATTAACTGATGAAATAGCCGCTAAGCTGATAGCCGACGAGCATTAACCCGCCACTCATAAGTAAGGTATTTGCTGCGGTTGAAAACTGCAGAAAGCTTTTATGTCTCCGCCAGAAACTCATCAAGATAAGCACCATACCTAGCGCTAAGAATTGGCCGATTTCGACGCCGACATTAAAGGCGATGATGTTCGCCATCAGCCCCTCTTGTGGTAGCTGAAACTCTTGGATCTTGGTGGCCAAACCAAAGCCGTGGAACAAGCCGAAGATTGCCACTGCGACTTTGCTATTGGGCTGGTAGCCGAAAATACGCTGAAAGCCGCCCAAGTTATCAAACCCTTTGTAGACAATTGAAAAGCCGATAATGGCATCAATAATATAAGGGTTAACTTGGATGTCATTGACGACGCCATATAGCAAGGTAATACTATGGCCTAGGGTGAATAGGCTGACATATAACAACACATCTTTGGTGCGATAAAGGAAGAAAATTACCCCGACTAAAAACAGTAGATGGTCGTAGCCGGTGACCATATGTTTAGCACCGATATAGATAAAGGGCAGAATTGATACCCCTTGGTTTGCGGCTAGAAATTGCTTAGTACTCTCATCCACGCCGTGGGCAAACAGAGAGAAAGAGGCAAATAGCCCTAAAAAAATCACCAATAGCCGAAGAGTCTTCGCCATTGGATTAGCCAGAGATTGGCTCATTATAAATACTCCAATTATTTTTTGATTATGCACAGCTATTTCAGCCTGAATCGCTCAGAGCCTACTGTGCATTAATAGTTTTGCGCTGATTAGCGCAGTAAAAAATAATTAGCTGTGTGGAGGTGGGTTGGGTGGCGCGTATCTATCATTTCTATACAACACGTCAGCATCATTAATGGTGCCAGCTTGGTAAAACTCGCTGTCAAAGCGTGGCTCTACTGGTGGATGCGATGGTGTGTGTGAATGATTGTTGTGGTCATGTTCACCTGTGTCGGTCATTAAAGCTGTTGAGCTCTCGACAAGATCGATAATAGACTCAGTAGCATTAAAAGACGTTGGCTGTGGAGCATCATGAGAGTGGACTGCTTTGAGGACCGAGTCATGACTGTGGTGATGACTGACACTGCTTCCCATTGGGTGTTTACCATTAGGATATTGCACCGAATAGGCTGAGCTCATTACAAAAAACTGGCACAGCAATAGCATTAGCATAATGGCTAATGTCTTTGTTGATTGCTGCTGGGGCGCACTGAGTCGCCTTGCCTGTATTTTTGTTTTATTGATGGCTGTCATCTTCAATTGTCGGTAGCGGCAATGATTAAATCAGATTGATAGCAAAACTACCAGAGCTTCTGTTTCTGAAACCCCATTTTGTCATTAAATATTGTTCAACTTAGTGACTATGTTAGCTGCTAAGTGGTGAAACATTTCGCGATAAAAAGCTTCCGTGCTAAGGCACATTATTGCTGTTTTTAGCTTCACCTAATGATGTTTACTGATGTTCTTTGTCTCATTGCGCGATACAAATTGGCTGGCTACAGGCCCTTTTTCATTGAATAACCAAGGGGTAATCTAGCTTCAACGTCGATAACGACATTAAGCAGATTAGTCATGAGTGAGGTTTGTTATGAAAATTAAAACAATGCTGAGCGGTGTTTTATGTTCAGGTTTACTCGTCAGCAGCGTCAATGCAGCCGAAGTTGAGTTTTTTGTTGGTGCAGCGGCAGGTTATCAAACTGATAGCGTCGATGGCAAAATTAGCCATGATACCGAAGATGTTTCATGGCAGGGACGTGCCGGTGTATTGATTGAAAAACAACATCGGATTACCGGTACTTTCGGTTACATGGAGGATGAATTCTCACAAGCTGGTATCGATTACAAGCAAGAGCAATATAGCTGGTTACTGTCGTATGACTACCTGATGCCAGTACACAAAGATGTTAACCTCTTTGCTGGTGTTTCAGTGGGTGCCAATGACAATAAGATTGCTGGACGTGCCGATACCGATGTGGCTTGGGGGGGGCAAGTGGGTGTGCAATATAAATGGAGTGAGCACCTCTCTTCAGACTTGGGTTACCGCTACCTAGAGCAAGATTATGAACGCCATGGGATCACTATCGACAATAGTCAGCAGGTTTATCTAACGCTGGATTACAAGTTCTAAGGAGCTTGTTTTCTATATTTTGCCGACTGCAATACAGTCGGCAAAATATAAAGCTAAAAGGTTCGTCGTTAGCCGCTCGCAACTAGAACCTGTTTTTTACTAGGAAACGCCACTCCCAATTATTCACTTCTACGCCAGTGGTAAATGGCATACTAAAATCGATATGAGCAACGTTGCCATAACTTGATTTAGAGGAGTAAATCCGCGCGCCAATCCCAACACTGCCTATCACCCCAGATATTTCATTATTGGCATCATTACCGCCTGTAGCTTGACCAACATCAGAAAACACAGCCCATCCTAATTCTGCTAACTGGTACAGATTAATATTGGGGTAGTTACGCACCTCAGCTGTAAACGCCCATTGATTATCACCATATTGATAGTCGTTAGGGTAACCGCGGATCCCGGTATCATCACCAAGGGCAAAAGGTCGGTCGATGTAGTTATTTTGTGAGGCGCTCAACCTTAATTTAGAGTAGGCAGTCCACTTGGGTGTAATGTGATAAAAATACTCGGCGGCGACATTAACTTTAAAGTAGTCTTTTTGGCTGGTGGCAAATACGCCTTCGCCATCCATCTCGAGTAGCAGTAAATGATCTTGGGCTTGAAAGCCTCGGCTCGATTGCCAATTAATATGGTAACCAACGGGGGAGTCATCACCCAGATCTCGGGTTTCGATACCAAGTTTTACGTAGTGTTGCCAGCCGAGATTAAAGTCCTCATTGTAGTTAATCAGGTGGACATTATTGAGCACTTTAAAATCATCTTGCAGGTATTGATAGGCAACCCATGGGTACAGAAAGTCACGATCTTGTGGCAGTTCTGACGTTGGGTACTCTTCGATATTATCGAAATCATGTTTATCTTGGGTCAGCCCGGTAATGATCCGCGAAAGCTCATCACTGTTGTGGTCGAGTAACCAGCCGAAGCGAGCACTGTTATAGGTGATTGCATGCTCAAATTCGTTAAATTCTAAGCCGTTTTGTTTTAAGGTATCGACACGCAGATCATCTAAATATTCCGCGGAATACATCTTGCTACCATCGAGTGTGTAGAAAGGCCTTTCAAAATATAGGTGAGTCGCTTGGCCATCGCTATTGTCGTAAAAATCTGCCGCGATAGTGGCATGTTCAATAAAATTAAGCGGAGCTTTTATGGCGAACTTATAGCCCGTTCTATCGGCATTTGATTGGTATTTAAAGCGTGTGCGGATCCCCAAACCAAGCAAATTATCCTCTTTAATGCCAATGGAGAATTTGCTTTCACCACCACTGCGACCAGCGCTAAAGGTGGGCAGTAAAGACCAGTTATCCCAAGTCTCTACTAGAATATTTTCAGCATCATCTTCGGCGATATCGGCATCTGGTGCAGGTTCGGCAAAATCAATTTCAGCATCTCGAATATAGGGCTCAGCGCGCAAAATACGTTGCGCCTCATCGAGTTCTTTTTGGCTAACATTATCGTTTTCTTTAAAACTAAGCTTATCGCGTATGACATGGTCGCGGGTATTGATATGCAGGTAGTTAGCCCAGCGGTGAATAAAGAAGGTTTCAGGATCTGATAGATCAAAAATATCATTACTCTTAACCACAATGCTTTTGATCTTCTTTTTTTGTTCGTAATCTACGGGCTTAGTATCTTGCTCATTGGTTTTAGTCGCTTCAGCATGAACCGCACTGGAGAGTGCTAAAGTGAGTGCGGTTAACGTGCTACTACTAAATCGAGTCATAGATAGAAAAACACCCAGCTGAACCAAAGGAAGAACAAGTGATTTACAAGTCTATAACACATGGAACTAGAGCGTTAGTCAAGCTTAAGCTGATGATTTTACTTAAGGGGAAGTGAATGTAATCGGCAGAGTGCGAGCGCACTGCAGCGCCCGCATGTATGAATTTGTTACTTCGATATCGCTATTGGACATTCATTACAAAGTACGTCGAGGCGGAACAGCAACATTGGCGAAGATTAGCCCTGCCACAATCGACATAAAGATAAGAAATATCTGTGTGCCAAGATGTGACTGATTAAACATGGTCTCACCTAGAATTAAGGTGTTAAGGCCGATGTAAGTTTTACTACCGGGTACTAAGATCACAATGCCTTGTAGTAGCGCGATAGTGGCAGGGGCTTTCATCCAGCGAGCAAACAGATTTGAGTAAATTCCCACGGCTAACGCGCCGAAGAAAATACCAATCGAGTCACCAAAGTAGATCCCGCCAAGCATGGCTGAGAAAAACGCCACAATCCCCGCTAGCACCCCCCAAGGTGAGTCTTTCATACGGGCTTTAAAGATAATCACTAGCGCCATCGACAGGATCGGTACCGCAGACCAGATAGCCCATTCGGGCAACGAATCAGGTGGAACATAAGTGGTTTCGCCAAACAAAGCTTTACCAATGGTTAAGCCGAGGATTACCCCAAAGTAGAGCTTAAACAACAACATGAAGGCATCCATCACCCTCGCAGTACCGGAGATTAAATCTCTGGCGGCGAGTTCTGCCAAGCCGAGTGTTAAGGCAAGCCCAGGGATAAAGATGATAATGCCTGAGAGGATCACCACCGGAATATTCATACTGGGATCAAACCGTGCGATGCCACTGGCGGCAATGGCGCACAAGATAGCGGCGAGAGGTTCAAGCATCTCTGCCATACGCTTAGAACGTTCGGCGCGATAAACTAAGCCATAAACCATCAGGCCTAAAATCGCGGACCAAAATACATCGTTCCAGCTGGTACCCATCAACATGGCAAACGCACCAGCTGAGCTGCCAAACGCCAATAGAGTAAGGCCTGTACCATAAGGATTCGGCTTGTTGGAGATCTCTTCTAATCTTTCAAGTGCTTCAGCAAGGGTTCGCTTACCGGACATCAGCTCTTCAACGAGTTCATCGGTACGGGCGAGTGAGCCTAAATCGAGTTCACCAGGTTTAACTCTTGCGACGTGGTTATGTTCTTGATCTTCATCATGCTGTAGCACAAAGGTCAGCGCGGTTGGCGAGATCAAAAAATAACCCTCAATACCAAGCAGTTCAGACACAGCTTGCAGATGGGCTTCAAGTCGGTAGGCGGGCGTACCAAATTTATGTAGAGCTTTGCCGAGTCTAATTATAAAACGGCGTTTCTCTAGGAACTCTTGATTATCCAATATCTTATTCGCTAAAAAGTCATATTAGGGTTATTTATCTATATTAAACAGAAGTTTAGTTGATAGCTTTGTATTCAACTAATATGACCGTTTAAGCATCATTATTTTACGAGCGCATCTTAACCTATTTGAGTTTAAAAGGTTGCCATTTATTTACATAATGTTCCTAAATTGTAATGCTATAACATTGAGAGAATTTTCTATAAGGACATGCAATGCCACTCGCTATCTCTGGGCTGTATATCAGCCTGACTGCAATACTCGCTGTAGCACTCACCTACAGAGTGATAAAACTAAGACGTATCCATAAAATTGGTATTGGTAGTGCTGGAAATGAAGCACTGACATTAGCGCAACGCGTACACGGGAATTTACTCGAAAATGCGCCGATAGTGCTGCTGTTACTTATCGTCGCCGAGATGAATGGCACCAGTGCTGCACTGCTGCATATATTCGGCACCGCATGGATAGTCGCACGCTTGATGCATGCCATCGGCTTAACTCAAGGACAGGGCGGTTATCATTTTGGTCGTTTCTGGGGAGTATTAACCACTTGGGCGGTAACCTTGGGGCTAGTTGTAACCAATCTAATCGCATATGTGGCTAACCTATAGCGGTGTTTGCTCGGTAATATCTGAGAGCGAAAATCTCGATAAGATAATCACAATCCCAAGCACAGCAATACCCACAGCCAGTTTATGGTCTTATAGACTATACTAAAAAAAGCATCAATTTGATGCTTTTTTAGTCACACCTATGGTGCGGAGCCTGTTATACTCCGCGTCCCCGTTGTGAGCATCAGTCGGGGCGCTTAATCCGCGTATTTTTTGTTATCTCAGTTAGGCTATTTAATCCATGCAAGTAGAATCCACACTTTTCACTCATCCCAAGTTTCGCTCTGAGCTTACTCGCCCAGCGCCATTTTTGCCTATGTCTCGTAAAGAGATGGACAAGCTAGGCTGGGACAGCTGCGACATTATTATTGTTACTGGCGATGCATATGTGGATCATCCAAGCTTTGGTATGGCGGTAATTGGTCGCATGCTGGAAGCGCAAGGCTTTAGAGTCGGCATTATCTCGCAACCTGATTGGTCTAATAAAAATGACTTTATGAAGTTAGGCAAGCCTAACCTCTATTTCGGTGTGACTGCTGGTAACATGGATTCAATGATCAACCGTTACACTGCTGAACGCCGTATGCGACATGATGATGCCTATACCGCGGGTAACCTAGGTGGCAAGCGCCCAGATCGTGCTGTCACGGTTTACACTCAGCGCTGTAAAGAAGCATTCAAGCAAGTGCCTGTGGTGATTGGTGGTATTGAAGCCAGTCTGCGCCGCATTGCTCATTACGACTACTGGTCAGATAAAGTCCGTCGTAGCGTTATCTTAGATGCTAAAGCTGACATCTTGGTTTACGGTAATGCCGAGCGACCATTGGTGGAAGTGTCTCACCGTCTTGCCAATGGCGAACCGATGAGCCAGTTGCATGATATTCGCGGTACTGCGGTTATCCGTAAAGAGCCGTTGCCTGAGTGGAAGGGGATGGATTCGCGTAAGCTGGATCAGTTGCATAAAATTGATCCTATCCCTAATCCTTATGGCGCCGATGATGTTGGTTGTAAAAACCTATCTGGCCCAACGGATGAGAAGATTTTTGACAATGATGCGCCAAAGGCGATCAGTGTTCAGCCAGCAAGACCTAAGCCGTGGGAGAAAACCTATGTGCTGCTGCCGAGTTTCGAGAAGGTCTCTGAAGATAAATTCTTATATGCCCACGCATCACGTATCTTGCACCAAGAGCAAAATCCAGGCTGTGCACGAGCACTGTTCCAGAAGCATGCTGAACGCGCGATTTGGGTTAACCCGCCAGCTTGGCCGCTAAATACCGACGAGATGGATGGCGTTTTCGACTTAGCCTATAAGCGTGTGCCTCATCCTTCATACGGCAAAGAAAAAATTCCTGCCTACGACATGATTAAGACCTCGATCAATATCATGCGTGGCTGCTTTGGTGGTTGTTCGTTCTGTTCGATTACCGAACATGAAGGACGCATTATTCAAAGCCGTTCACAAGATTCGATCGTGAAAGAGATTAAAGATATCCAAGATAAAGTACCGGGCTTTACAGGGGTGATTTCAGACTTGGGTGGGCCAACAGCAAATATGTACCGCTTAGGCTGCTCTAGTGTAAAAGCAGAAAGTACCTGTCGCCGTTTATCTTGTGTATTCCCAGCGATTTGTGGCCATTTAGATACCGATCATCAAGCCACTATCGATTTATACCGCGCTGCCCGTGATGTACCCGGTATTAAGAAAGTACTTATCGCTTCTGGGGTGCGTTATGACCTCGCCACTGAAGATCCACGTTACGTCAAAGAGTTAGCAACCCATCATGTGGGCGGTTATTTGAAGATTGCTCCAGAGCATACTGAAGAGGGCCCGCTGAATAAGATGATGAAACCGGGCATGGGTAGTTACGATAGGTTTAAAGAACTTTTCGATAAGTACTCAAAAGAGGCGGGTAAGAAACAATATTTGATCCCTTACTTTATCTCGGCGCATCCGGGCACCACCAATGAAGATATGGTGAACCTTGCCCTGTGGTTAAAAGGGGAGAAGTTTAAGCTCGATCAGGTACAAAACTTTTATCCATCACCGATGGCAAATGCGACAACTATTTACCATACCGAGCTGAACTCACTGAAGAATGTGAAGCATAGCAGCGAAGAGGTTTCGGTACCGAAGAAAGGTCGCCAACGTAAGTTGCATAAAGCCTTATTGCGTTACCATGACCCTGCAGGTTGGCCTCTTATTCGTGAAGCATTAATCGAAATGGGTAAAGAAAAGCTGATTGGTAATAGCCCAAGCTGCTTAGTGCCAGCTGAGTCTCGTCAAGAGCGTGAAGCTAACCGCAATAAGAAGAAGCTAAACGTCAAAGATGATGGTAAAGGTAAGAAGGCATTCACTCGCTTCTCAGCTGATCAGTTTGCTGATCGCAAGTCTGAGCAAGGGAAATCAGGCCAAGATAAACCTGGGCAGAAAACGTCGGCTCAAGGTAAAGCTAATCAAAGCAAAGCCAATGGCAATAAGCAGGGACAAGCAGCTAAAGCTGGTACTGGCGGTAAACGGCCAGTTAAAAAGAATGTTTGGGGCACCACACCAAAGCATCAAAGGTAGTGATTCTTGAAGGGCGTAAGCGCTAGCTAAATCATCAAAAATAAGGGAATATCATAGGGTATTCCCTTTTTTATTGGAGTGGATAATGGCTGATAATTCAGATATTCCAAATAACTCAGAGTACAGCGACGATAGCTTTTGGTTGAAGGTAAAACAGTTTGCCAAAAAAGCTGGCCGAGAAGTCATCGATAATGCGCTGTGTTTGTATTACGCGGCGCAGCGACCTGATACACCTAAGTGGGCTAAAACGGTGATATTTGGCGCCTTGGCATATTTCATCGCCCCTATTGATGCAATCCCCGACTTAACCCCAGTTGTGGGTTTTTCTGACGACTTAGGCGCGTTGGCTGCAGCATTGGCGATGGTATCAATGTACGTTGACGATAAAGTAAAAAACCAAGCCGCTGAAAAGTCAGCAGCTTGGTTTGATTAAAACGCTAAAAGCGTTGGTTAGTTTTAGGCTGGCGCAGCTGGAGTGGCTGCAGCAAGACTGTCTCTAACTTGGCGGGACTTCTCACCTTTAAATATGGTTAGCAGTTCGGCGGCGTCGGTTTGCTGCGCTAAGATATCCACTAAGGCGGCGCGATTGCTTATATGCAGATACGATAATAATGGCTTAAGCTCACCGCTGCGCGCAAGCTGGGCGAGGTACTCTCCCATACCGTTGTGGTAGTGCTTAATCGCAAATAACACCAACAATTCACGCTTAACCTCATGAGCAAACAACCAGTCCATTAGTTCTTTATAGGCGATCTCTCGATAGTCATCACTATCTAGACCTAAGCGAGTGGCGAGATCAATTTTTCCTTGGCTCACTTGCCGATCCATATGCGCGTTCACCATTTGCTCGACAATAATCTTGTAGGCTCGGTAGCTATGGTTGGCGAGCAGTAATAACAGTCGCTCACGGCGCGGCTTATCGATGCGCCATAAGAACTGGCCTACGCTATAACAACGATATTCATCGATACTGACAACTGTTTCAGTGGTTAAATAAGCATTAAATATCGGCGCAAAGTCCTCATAACAGGTTTCTCCCTGTAAGTAAGCCCATAGGCTAGTTGCAAGAGTTTGTTTGCGTTCAGCCTGCTCTGGTAGTTGTTGCACAGCGTCAATAACGGTAGCAGCATCGATATCATTATCAACGATAAGCAGTTGCCCGCCGAGATAGAGTTGATCGTAGTTGGCTGCGTCTTTATCGAGTACTAAAATCAATAATTCATCGTCAACTCGCTGGGCGATGGTGGCATTGATCCAACTCATACCCGAGCAATGACGCGACTGACTAATATCGGCATCTGGGTGCAAACGAAATGGCAAACGCAACTTTTTCGGTAGGTCACTGATGTCGGTGGCATGATCGAAATACAGTGTCGATGCGCTAAATTGATGCGCAATAACACTTTCCCATGAGCGGCTATTAAGAGCGATAAAGTCGGCTAAACACTGGCGCAAGTCATGGTCTAACTGAAAAGGAAGCTCAGGGAAGCGCAGCGCTACATCTTGATGAAATTCTAATTTATGACTCTGATAGGTATAATCTAAGCCTCGCAGCAAGGCGTGTGCTTGCGCTCGTTGTCTGGCGGCTATCATGCCACCTTGGGCTGCATTAGCGGGGATGGTTTCTTCCATCAAATCGACAAGTGCAAGGTACTCACTTTCACGGCTTGAGCTATGGATAGATTGCTCTACCTGAAACGCTAACGTGTAGTCTTCGGCAATCCCATGGCGGTTAAGCAGTTCATAGAAGTTAATTTCATCGAGCTGATTGTCGAATCTTAAACGGTATTCATGGTTGCTATAAAGGCGACTAAGATGGCGGATCATCTTAGTTGGCGCCATAGTGATCAACAGTAGCCACAAGCGCTCAGCAATTTGACCTGCAGCAGTGGGCAACTGTTTTAGCCAAAAGCACATAATGGCAACGCGCTGGTAGTCATCATCGTAGTCTTTGAAAAAATGGTAACTAATCTGCTTGTCACTGATTTTAGGAAAATACAGATCAGATTGGCGACATACGTCATCTCGGTGCAGATGCTGATCAAACAGTGCAATTATCTCAGTTTGGCTAAGTTCTGCTTTATCCTGAGTGAAATAGTGCCTGACTTGCTCAAGTTCTGTGGGGGTAAAGCCCTTGTCTTCGAAGTGGCCTTCGCCTTGAATTTCGGCGTGCTCCAGCAATAAGGCAACAGCCCGCTCAAATGCTATACCTAACCCCGTTTGTAGCCCTGCGGTATAGGCATCATCAATGTGGTTAATCGTATCTTGTAGCAATAGGTAGGCTTTGAGCGCATCTGTGCCAAGATTATCTTCAGGCCAGTGGCTAACATCATAGCAAGTACGTTGCTTGAATAGTTTGTCGGCTTGCTGCAGCATGGTCAGTGTGACGGGGTCATCCATATCACTAAAGCCGTCGGTAAGCTGTTCTAACTTACGTTTGTCATGTTTGCTGAGCTCACCTTCTGCTGCCGCGGGCGCAGGATCAAAGCGAGCATAGTAGGCCTCAGTGGTCATTATCGGTTGATAGTCACCTTCACCAGTGAGCATTTCACATAGCTCTGCCGATAAGGTTTTTTGACCCAATATGCGATAGAAGATGTCGACAAAGCGCAGCATGATATGCGCTGATTTCACATGGCTAATACTGTTGTCATCTGGGCTTAGATAAGCTTTACAAATAACCCCTTGTTCAAACTCAACATCAAAATAGCACTCTTCATCTTCGAGTAGATCGTTGGCTGGATAGCTAAGTACTTCGTGTATATTCTCACGCAGATTGTCTAAATTGTCTCTATTCCAGCAAGCCTCGTCCATTGCATCATATAGCGAAGGGGCATGAATCTTACAATGCGCCCAAATATCAAAAGGCTCAATGGTGTCTAAAATCGCAGGGTTTTCATTGAGCACCACATACTTCAGCAGCGCATCGCTATTGTCTAACGTAGCGATGAAATCTGTAAGCATATGGGTGCCACCCAATTCGGCTTGTCGCTCCTCTTTGAGCTTGTCATATTGGCGGTATTTTTCTTGGCGCTGGAAGACACTTTGAGCATAGGCCGATAGCGGGCTATCGAGTTCATTTTCTAGTTGTTGCTGTAGATCCATCGCCTCATTTTCAAGCGTGTCATTAATAAAATGACGCCCAAGTTGGCGGCTTACCTCTTCATCTTCCCAGCTGCAAAACTCGGGAAATAAACTTTGAAAAATTGCCAGTATTGGCTTTTGGCTAGCTAAATCTTCGCTTTCGTTCTCAACCAGCATCGGCTGCGCTGCAAAACGTTGCTTAAGCAATTCAATAAAGCGCGGATATTGCTGCGGGTTCTGCTGCAAAAACTCGCCCAGCGGCAAATATTCTGCGGTGGTGCTTTCCCAGTGGCTGCCATAAAAGGCGAAACGAAAGGCGCTATTATCACACCAAACAAATGCTTTCATCATGGCGTCGCACCAACCGTGATGGCGCAGCAGAGTGAGCAGCATGTGCTCATAACCAGTGGCATGCTCATCATCCCAGTAGGGGATAAAAAACTGCGCCAGATAAATCGCATCTTCAGCATCTTGCATCGCCATCATAAACAGGGCTTCAGCGCCAAAAACCCGCATATCATCGACCCACATTTCGCTGGTGTCATTTTCATAGCGAGCATAATTAACCATCGCTTGCGCCGTGCGACGAAGCTGTGGTTTTAGGGCGTCATGTTCAAGGGCAGTCGCAAATAACAGCGCCTCTGAAATATACAGGCTGCTCTTTTCCGTCACTATGTTTTGTAGGTTGTAGCCGCCATCTGGGGTGAGGTTCAATGCTTGCAGTGCGAGCTCTGCTTGTGCGGTATCTGCAAGCTGAAGGTGCTGACGTTGGCCGCTACTGATATCCATAAATGCGATATCAAATTGACTATTTTTGAATGCCTGACGCGCAGCGAGCTTTGTTTGATAAGTCACTAAGGCCTGCTCGATACTCGCGACATCAGTGCGATTGAATTCGATTATTTGAGATTTTGGGAATGAGTCCATTTTAACGTCCTGTTAAATGAAAAGTCTGAATTATGAAAGAGCGCTGAACGAATATTTATGGCTGCGATGCTACTAGAATAATTCATAAATAACAAATAGTTAGTTGTTAATGGTTTGTTGCTTTTATCTGTGGTGAGTGCTTGCTGAAAGGCTAGGTAGTTCGGTGGTCAGGCAAAGTTTTTTAGCGCCCAAGGCGCTTTAAACGGCACTGAAGTGTGCGACACATTTATCGGGGCTTAGCAATGAGCATTACTTTGCCCCAAATTTTATAGTGTGTGCCAAGGAGGGGGCGAATTAGTCACACCAGCCACATTTATATTGGCCGGCAACGATGTGATTAGTTAACTTTTTGCACTTTGCGCAAGGACCTTCTGGAACTTGTTGCTCGATTTCTTGTTGTTCTAGCTCTTCTTGACCGAGTGAATAGCCGTTCCACTGGTGATTTGGGTCAGGCAGAAATGTGGCTCCACTGCCAACGCCGTCACCATGAGGCTCACGGGTTGCGACTAACCAACCTCCAGGCACCTTGGTTCTAAATGTATATGCTGGTCCGCCATTATTATCGAGTCGTTCCCAAGCCAGTGTTGGCCTTGTTTCTTTTTTTCTTTTAAAAAACATCGCTCAATTCCAATTTTTTGTTCGAATTTACAGGAGGTAAGCTCTTATCACATTAGCTCAAAATATAGCTCCTAATGAGCTTACTTTTTTACCGCCATCGATGCGATTACTAGCTGCATGGATTGTTCTTTACTAAATCCTTCGGCTATGAAAGCGTTGTATAAATTCCTTGCGTATTTTGCAGAAGATTTTATTAATTTAGGATCGTTTATGACTTTCATTGATGTTTGAAGTTGCATAGACAAGTTCTTCGCCATATTGTCATATTGATTTTGGTCATTCGCATTAGCAGTACTTGAAAATAAGGTTATGGTTAATAAAATTACGGAAGACTTTTTATACACCTGACTCTCCTTGTAAAGTTTAAATGGGTATATATGCATTGCTACTTTATCAGGTTAGATCTTGTATTGCTGATTAGTTTGTTGAATTTACTATCTTTTCTGTCTTCACTCAATAGTTAAATATGTGCGGTTTATATACAGTTTTTAGGGGGCTGTAATCCAGTGCTGATACGGCTGTGATCGTCCATGACAGGGACGCCATGGTCGAGTTTACAAGGATGTATTTATAGTGTGTCACGGCTGTGTCTGCGCATGAGATGGCTCTATCACTTCCATGTGACTAGGATATCCAAAGCTAATCAGTCTTAGTGGCTACTTAAGCTTAAATTGACTCACTATCAGCTCTAGCTGATGGTTAGCTGTCGCGAGATTGACAGTTTCATTGCTGGTGGTCTCGCCATTGATGGCCAGTTCGCTGGCCATTTCGCTAATGGCTGACATGTTGCGGGTAATTTCGCTTGATACCGAGCTTTGCTCCTCTGCGGCGGTGGCGATTTGGGTATTCAGATCATTGATTTGATTAACCGAGTCACCAATAGCATCAAGATCTGAGGCGACAACCTCAGTGGTTTCAGCCGTTTTGACACAGGTGTTTT
>NZ_BPEW01000035.1 GCF_019654975.1 Shewanella sp. c952 | reverse complement strand
TATACCTGGCTCACGACTGCTAATTTAAAGCCTAATGTGTAATCACGTTGTGTACGTTTACAGTTGATTGAACTTGAAGGTTTCATAGACAAGTCTCCAAAGTGTCAACTTATCTCAGGACGGGACAATATCTGAATATAAAAAGGGAGTCTAATGACTCCCTTTTTAGTGGACGAGTGTTACGTATTAAGCACGCATCGACTTCTCACCGCGAGCGAGACCGACAACGCCTGAACGTGAGATCTCAACCACCTTGGTAACATCTGCCAAAGCTGCAATACAAGCATCAAGTTTCTCGCTAGTACCAATGAGTTGCACTGTATACAGGCTTTGAGTGACATCTACGATTTGCCCTCGGAAAATATCAGCAAGGCGTTTAACTTCCTCTCTGTATTCACCTTTAGCTTTCACTTTTATCAGCGCGACTTCTCTTTCTATATGCGCTGACTCAGTAATATTTGACACTTTCAATACATCAATTAGCTTATGTAGCTGTTTCTCAATCTGTTCCAAAACGGCTTCATCTGCATTAACCGCTATGGTCAAACGTGACAGTGTCTTGTCTTCAGTAGGAGCTACGGTTAGAGTTTCAATGTTATAGCCACGCTGAGAAAATAGCCCTACTACACGAGAAAGTGCACCTGGTTGGTTTTCAAGTAATACACATATAATCCGACGCATTAGCTTTTCTCCGTTTTACTCAGCCACATTTCATTCATCGCACCACCACGAATTAGCATTGGGTATACGTGTTCAGTTTCATCAACATGAATGTCGACAAATACTAGCTTGTCCTTCATCGCAAATGCTTTCTCTAAGCCTGACTCTAGCTCAGCAGGATCGCTGATAGTCATCCCTACATGACCATATGCTTCTGAAATCTTAGCGAAATCAGGCACTGAGTCCATATAAGATTGTGAGTGACGTCCAGCATAAATCATATCTTGCCACTGCTTAACCATGCCTAAAAAGTGATTGTTCAGGTTAATGATCTTTACCGGAATATCATATTGCAGCGCGGTTGATAGCTCCTGAATATTCATTTGAATAGAACCATCACCTGTTACACAGATAACGGTTTCATCAGGTTTAGCAAGTTTTACACCCATAGCGGCAGGTAAACCAAAGCCCATGGTGCCAAGGCCGCCAGAGTTTATCCAACGACGTGGTTTATTAAACGGGTAATATAGCGCGGCAAACATCTGGTGCTGACCGACATCTGAAGCGACATATGCATCACCATTTGTCAGTTTATGCATCACTTCAATCACTTGCTGTGGCTTAATTTTCTCTTTAGATGTTTGGTAGTCTAAACTTTTACGGCCACACCATTGTGCGATATCGCTCCACCAATGGTCATTGGCAGCAGGATCACTAATGCCATAATCATTGGCTTCGATTTGCGCTAGCATTTCATCCAATACTTTGTCAGCTGAGCCAACAATTGGGATATCGACTTTTATCGTTTTTGAAATAGAAGAGGGGTCAATATCAATATGCAAAATAGTGGCGTTAGGACAATACTTTTCAACGTTATTGGTTGTTCGATCATCAAAACGAACGCCAATACCAAAAATAAGATCGCTATTGTGCATCGTCATGTTGGCTTCATAGCAACCGTGCATGCCTAGCATACCCACACTGTTTGGGTGAGTGCCCGGAAATGCACCCAGTCCCATCAACGTGCTTACAACTGGGATCCCTAGCTTTTCTGATAAGGTTAAAATTTGGCTGTCACAGCCTGAGATAACTGCGCCGCCACCAACATAAAGAACCGGTTTCTTAGCCGCTAACAGTGCTTTAAGGCCGCGACGAACCTGACCCTTGTGTCCTGTGGTAGTCGGATTATATGAGCGCATTGAGATATCTTCTGGATATTGATATTCATGCAAAATCTCTGGATTCATACAATCTTTGGGTACATCGACAACCACTGGACCTGGACGGCCGCTAGCAGCGATGAAAAAAGCTTTTTTGATAATAGCTGGAATGTCACGAGGGTCTGTGACTAAAAAACTGTGCTTAACAACAGGTCTTGAAATACCAATCATGTCACATTCTTGGAATGCGTCATTGCCAATCAGGTTACTGTGCACTTGTCCTGAAATCACAACTAATGGAATAGAATCCATATAGGCTGTTGCTATACCAGTTATGGTATTGGTAGCGCCAGGGCCTGAAGTGACAAGTACAACGCCGACATCGCCCGTTGCACGTGCGTAACCATCTGCCATGTGTACAGCAGCTTGTTCGTGTCTTACAAGGATATGTTCGATGTTGGATTTTTCATGCAGAGCGTCATAAATATCTAAAACTGATCCGCCTGGATAGCCAAAAATATGTTTAACGCCTTCGTCGATAAGAGAACGGACAACCATACTGGCGCCTGATAGCTTCTCCATAATATTTCCTTTCTAAGTTACCGCTACGGTATGCAGTATCTAGCTACAGCGACGGTAATCGCTCTAATAATTAAGCTTGGACGGTGATCCTTGCCTCGTTTTGCTGTGTTTCTCAAAGATAAACATTTACCACAGACTTACTGTGCAGCACTGGCTTGGTTAAGCCAAGTTCATCATATAAAATACTCAAATGATTTCAAGCATAGAATGCGATTAAATCGTTCTAAATGAAGAATTTTCAATATCGTTTACAGAAAAGCACATAGATAAGCGAAATAACTTAAGCGGAAAATAATAAAAAGTTGTACAAGGAAGGATAAAAAGACTCAGTGGCTTAATCCAAGCTGAGTCTCAATGTCATTTAAACACTTGGTTCGCGCTTACTCAGCAGTTGGCATAAACCAACCAGAATAACAGCGGCAAGCATTAAGGCTGAAAACGGTACCGCGGTGCCGGTATAAAACAGTGCTAAAAGTGGCCCAGCTAAAGCACCAAAACCAAACCTGAGCGTACCGATTACAGCCGTAGCTGTGCCGGTTTCTTGCTGGAACTTCATCAATACGATAGCGTCAGCATTGACAGACATGACACCTAAACATGCCATGAGCGGCAACAACATGATGACGGTAAATAGATAGTTAAGATCTAGTATATTAACTAACAGCAAGCCGCTTGCTGCGAAAACGCCCATGATGGTTGATGCCCGCAGCATTCTTTTTGAACCGTAACGTCCAACTATCTTGCTATTGACGACATTGGCAAGCATCAATGCACCGACATTTGTGCTAAAGAGAATGGCAAACAGTGACTTGTCTAAAGCAAAAACTTCCATATAGACGAATGGCGAAGCCGTTAAGTAACAGAAGAAGGCAAATGAGGTTAGTACACCACAGGCAATATTGAGCTTAACGCCGGGTTTAGTGAATACCGTGGCATAAGCACCAAAAAAGGATTTGCTACTGCGGCTCTCTGAATCTGAATCACTCGGCATTTTTAATCTAAAGCACACTAAAAGCAGTAACGCACAAGCATAGAAGGCCAGTATGAAGAAGATCAGGTGCCACTCGCCCAACTCCAAAATCAAGCTACCAATACTTGGGGCGATAAGCGGTGCTAGCATCATTATCAGGCTCACATAAGACATACCTTTTGCAGTGTTTTTGCCATAAACCTCTTTGATATACCCAGGAACAACCACAGTTGCTGCTGCGCCAATAAAGGCTTGAAAGAACCGGAGTGTTAGAAAGGCTTCTATTGATTGCACAAATGCCAATGCAAAACTGGTTAGCATAAAGCCTGTGAGCCCAATCATGACCATTTTTCGGCGACCATACCTGTCAGCCAATGGGCCAAAACATAGCATGCCTAAAGCATAACCTGCTAGATATAAGCTGAGGGACTGCTGGACTAGAGTAATACCAGTATCAAAACTGCTTGCGAGTGTTGCCATTGCTGGCAAATACATATCGATTGCGAGCGGCGTAATCGCGACAATCGCTGCGAGCATGGGGATAAGCAGAGCTAAGTTTGGCATTCCAACGTGGCTAGTTTGCTGTTCAGGCGTGTTGTTCAATTCTACCTCTTGGTTGTTGCGGTTTATAAGATGATTAAAGCTGGGACTAATATACTCGTAAGTCGATTAGGTAAGACTGTATTAAAGACAAGAATTGTCGATTTCGCTGGCGAGACTATGCACTGTCAGAACCCATCGTTGGGAGCTAATGCGAATACCAGAGTATATTATCGTTTTAAAAGCATTTAACCAATCAAAAATCAGTGTTATTCAATCAAAAAAGCCGTTCTATTTGTAAGCATCAATTTCGAGAGCGATTGACGGTCCTCCTTACAAATGCTCTTTTCCTCTCTGGTCATTAAACTGTTTTTTTTCCGTCATATTGACGTCTTCTTAGAACCTTAGGGTAAGCACTTTTATTGGGCCGTCTTGAACGATAGGCGTACTTAGGATCAAAAAGGGAATTCGATGATTAACCAGAATAAAGCACTACCTTTGTTAATGTCTGCTTTGCTAATGTCAGCATGTGCTGATGATGGCAGTGATGGACTAGCAGGAGATAATGGTAGTAATACCCTTGTGAGTATCACTTCACTCGATATTGGTAGTGAGCAATGCGCAATGGGCGGTAAGTTATTGCAAACAGGTTTAGATCTCAATGCTAATGGCACACTCGATTTGAGTGAGGTTGATGATGCACTGTCGCAAACCATTTGTAACGGAATAACTGCCCATTTAACGGCGCAGCTTGTTGGGCGCTATCAAAGCGGAGTTTATGGGTTAAGTGCGGCTGAGATTGTTGACTTTCATACTGCTTCAAAGCAGATTTTTGTGGTTAATGCTAAAAGTGGCAGAGTGGATATATTAAATGCAGCCGACATCTCGCTTGATGATGTCGTTACCGGCGGCGGAGCGATAGCGCTAAACAACATTGTGAAAAATACCGATATCGATGTTGCTGCTGATGTTAATCTTTCTGGCTTAGGTGGTGTTAACAGTCTAAGTATTAATAAAGACTTGCTAGCCGTAGCAATAGAGCGGGCCGATACGCAGGCTAATAGCAAGCAGGGTAATGGTTTGGTTGCTTTTTATCGGATCAATGATGCAGGTCAAACGCTTTATCTTCATGCTGTAGAGGTGGGGGCACTACCAGATAATTTAACTTTTAATAAAGATGGTTCGCTTTTGGTTGTAGCAAACGAGGGCGAACCCAACGGGGATTATACCGTTGATCCTGAAGGGAGTATTTCGTTCATAGAGATTAACGATGATGTACCTGCCACATCAGCTACAAGTTTAGGTTTTGCCGACTTTAATCAGGGTGGCATTCGAGCTGACGAACTCGATGCTCAAATAAAAATAAATGGGCCAAACGCGTCGGTTGCTCAAGATCTGGAGCCTGAATACATCGCAATAAGCGAAGATAATTTGAAAGCTTTCGTATCGCTACAAGAGAACAATGCAATTGCAGTGATAGATCTCAATAGCAGGGAGATTACAGCGGTTTTGCCTCTTGGTCTTAAAGACTATGGCTTATATGAAAACCGAATAGATGCGAGTGACAAAGACGGTAAAGTTCACTTTAGTGCTTATGCTGAGGTTTACGGTATGTATCAACCTGACACCATTAGTAGTTATCAGTGGCAGAGTGCTAATTTTATTGTTACTGCAAATGAAGGCGATGCAAGAGACTATGATGGTTTTTCTGAGGAAGCCAGAGCAAAAGATTTAGACTTGGATACTGCGCATCCGCAGTTACTCGCAGCAAAAGATAAATCTCAACTCGGTCGACTAAAGGTAACAACGAGTTTGGGGGATATTGATGACGATGGTGATGTTGATCAAATTGTGAGTTACGGTGCCCGTTCTTTCTCTATTTGGGACGAAAACGGTAACCAAGTGTTTGATAGTGGCTCTGACTTTTCACGCATAACCGCTGCGGTGCTGGGGTCAAACTTCAACAACAATAACGACGAGAATAAAGGTGATAGCCGCAGTGATGATAAAGCGGGTGAGCCTGAAGCGTTAGCTATTGGTAAGATAGCTGAACAATATTATGCTTTTATTGGATTAGAACGCACTGGCGGGGTGATGATTTACAATATCACTAATCCTTTTGCCGTGAGCTTTGTCGACTATATTGTTAATCGTGATTTTAACACTAATTTCGAAATTAATACCGATACAGGTGAAGTCGAAGGGGATGCCAGTCTGGCTGGAGATTTAGGTCCTGAAGGGATGAAGTTTATTAGTGCTGAAAATAGTCCTACGTCGAAACCGTTGTTGGTTATCGGAAATGAAGTCAGCGGAACAACGAGTGTATATGCACTAGGTTTTAACTAAGTGTTAGCTAGGGATTTTGCCATCGACTTATTCGTTTAGATAACAATAGCCGTTTAATAAAAAACTCCGTTACTTTAAACAGTAACGGAGTTTTTAGTTTCGATATGTATGCTTGCATGAGTGCTTAGTTTAGCGCTTACACAAACTAAGCAATAAGCCAAGAATGCTAATTGCTTAAACGATTACATTAGAAACCGCGAGGTAGTTGACCTTTACCGGCTAATTTTTCACGCCAAAGTTCTTTTGGTGTTTTGCCACCGCTCTTTGCTGCAGGTTTCGCAGCCTTTTTAGCTGGTGCTTTTTTAGCGGCAGGTTTCGCTGCTACTTTTTTGTCGGTTTTAGCTGCTACAGGGGCACTATCGCCACCCATTTCAGCTAACATCGCTTCTAAATCGCTGAAGCGTAGTGATTTACCGCCATCGATTTTGTACCAGCTACCTTTCTGTTCAATTTTAACAGCTTGGCCTTCTTGCTTTGCAAGTGCAGCCTCAAGTGTGCTGATAACCTCTTCTTTGGTCAGTTTTGACATAATAATAACCTGTTTGTTTTTGTGTGTTACATGAAGGTTTGGTGTGATTTTATCGTTTAATGCACCAAAAAGTCCAATTTTCACCACAAATGGCTTCATTTATATGATGATTTAGACATTTCATAGCGATTAAGTGAGTCAAAGTAGGTGCTATTTGGGCGAGGTTGATTGTGTTATTAAAGTCATTTTTGATTTTTGTAGTCGAATGATGACTGATTTGAACTTGTATTGGCTTGTTTGCATAGAAAAAGCGACAATATAGTCATAGAAATGATTTACTTTTGGGTGAGCAGATGACGCAGACAGAATTAAGCCAGTATTTGGCTGAGTATCTTCAAGTAGCGAATTTTAAGGATTACGCTCCAAATGGGCTACAAGTTGAAGGTAAAAAAGAGATTAGAACGATCGTAACGGGTGTCACTGCTTGCCAAGCTTTAATTGATGAAGCGATTAAACTCGATGCTGATGCTATTTTGGTTCACCATGGCTTTTTTTGGAAAAGCGAAGCTGAAGTTATTGTTGGAATGAAGCAAAAGCGAATAAAAGCCCTGTTGGTTAATGATATCAACCTATTTGGTTATCACCTGCCGTTAGATGCACATCCTGATGTGGGCAATAATGCACAATTAGGTAAAGTGTTGGGTATTGATAATGCTAGGGTCATAGAAGGACAAGCTCAAGGATTGATCTGGCGGGGTGAGCTAAGGGTGCCCGTTTTGGCCAATGAGTTAACTCATGCAATATCACACACCTTATCACGTGAATGTTTGCACCTTGGCGATGGTTCTAGTCTGGTGGAAACCATTGCTTGGTGCACCGGGGGCGCGCAAGATTATATTGATGTGGCTGCATCGCTTGGTATTGATGCGTTTATTAGTGGCGAAGCTTCAGAACGAACCTACCACTGCGCAGTAGAGCAAGGCATCCAGTATTATGGAGCTGGTCACCATGCGACAGAATTGTATGGCATTCAGGCTTTAGGAAAACACCTCGCTGATAAATTCGATTTAAGCCATCACTTCGTTGATATCAGTAACCCTGTTTAGTTCTTATTGATAAACGGATACAAAAAAGCCGCTCATTTTAGAGCGGCTTTTTGTTGAGAGCGTGACCGTTACATCACGCGCATGCCTGGTTTTGCACCGGCATGAGGCTCTAAAATCCAGATATCTTTTCCACCAGGGCCCGCGGCTAGTACCATTCCCTCAGATTCACCAAACTTCATCTTACGTGGAGCTAAGTTTGCCACCATCACGGTGTGCTTGCCAATCAAGTCTTCTGGCGCGTAGGCAGACTTTATGCCTGCGAAAACTTGTTTGGTTTCGCCGCCTAAATCTAGCTCTAAACGCAGTAGCTTGTTGGCTTTCTCAATATGCTCAGCTTTAGCAATAAGTGCTATTCGTAGATCGACTTTGGCAAAATCATCAAAGCTAATTTCGGCTGCTAACGGCTCTTTCTCAAGTTCCGTTTGCACCACTTCAGCTTTTGGAACTTCTGCTGTGGCAACTTGAAGATTCTCAGTTGAAGCTTCAATAATTGCCTCAATGCTCTTCATCTCAATACGCTGCATAAGTGCTTTAAATTTAGCGATTTCATGACCCGCTAAATCGGCATTGATGTTGTCCCAAGTCAGTTCCATCTTAAGGAAAGCTTCAACATCTGCTGCAAGCTTAGGTAAGACTGGTTTTAGGTATGTCACTAAGATACGGAAGAGGTTAAGTGCATTACTACAAACTTGATGGGCTTCTTCTTGCTTAGCCTCGTCTTTAATTAGCTGCCAAGGCGCGGCGTCGGCAACATAAGCGTTAGCCACATCGGCTAGCGCCATGATTTCACGCATTGCTTTACCATACTCACGAGTTTCGTATAGGTTAGCAATCGTTTCCTGTTTGGCGACGAAGCTGTCAGTTAAGCTGCTATCGGCAATTTTTGCCAACTTGCCGTCAAAGCGTTTGCTGATGAAGCCTGCAGTACGAGAAGCAAGGTTAACCAATTTACCGACAAGATCTGAGTTAACGCGTTGAGCAAAGTCTTCTAGGTTTAGATCTAAGTCATCAATTCTACTGCTTAGTTTAGCCGCGTAGTAATAACGTAAGTATTCAGGGTCTAAGTTATCAAGGTAAGTACGAGCTTTGATAAACGTTCCTTTAGACTTCGACATCTTGGCACCGTTTACGGTGACGTAACCATGGGCATAAACACTGGTTGGCTTACGAAGGCCTGCACCTTCTAGCATTGCTGGCCAGAATAAGCTGTGGAAGTAAACAATGTCTTTACCGATGAAGTGATACACTTCAGCAGTCGAGTCCTTACTCCAAAAATCATCGAAGTTTAAGTCATCGCGCTTATCACATAGGTTTTTAAAAGAGCCCATGTAACCGATTGGTGCATCTAACCATACATAGAAAAATTTGCCTGGAGCATCTGGGATCTCAAAGCCAAAGTAAGGCGCATCACGAGAGATATCCCACTGTTGCAAACCTTGTTCAAACCACTCACTAAGCTTATTGGCCATCTCTTGCTGTAATGAACCTGAGTTGATCCACTCTTGCAACATACCTTCAAAAGCAGGTAGATCGAAAAAGAAGTGCTCAGTATCTTTCATTACTGGTGTCGCGCCAGATACGGCAGAATATGGGTTTAATAGGTCTGTAGTGCTATAGGTTGCGCCGCAGTTGTCGCAGTTATCACCATATTGATCTTCACTCTTACATTTCGGGCAGGTGCCTTTAACGAAACGATCAGGGAGGAACATCGATTTTTCAGGATCGAACAGCTGCGAAATTGTCTTGGTTTTGATGTAGCCTGAATCACGCAACTTGAGGTAGATTTCACTTGCAAGCTCACGGTTTTCTTCGCTGTGAGTGCTATGGAAATTGTCAAATTGAATATTGAAGTCGGCAAAATCTTTTTCATGCTCTTTTTGTACTTGAGCAATCATCTCTTCTGGCGCAATGCCCATCTGCTGTGCTTTAAGCATAATAGGGGTGCCATGAGCATCATCGGCGCAGATATAGTGACATTCGTGTCCTCGTAACTTTTGGAAACGTGACCAAATATCGGTTTGAATATACTCCAGCATGTGGCCTAAATGAATTGGACCATTGGCATATGGAAGTGCACTAGTGACTAAGATTTTACGTTGTGAATTTGACATCTTTTCTCGAAATCGCTGGGAACCTAAATAGAATGGAATAGATACTAACCGATCCAATGCATAGTTTCATCAAATCCTAGCGTAACTGTGGTAAATCTAGACTAATGTTTGCTTTAATTTCTGGTACAATTGCGCAAATCATATTTAGGGGGTCTCCATTTTGTCTTCAACTCATCCAAACTATCATCTCAGTGATGATCTTCTCAGTTCTGTTTTAGCCATTCTTGATACGTTCCAAGATCCATATTTAAACAAAAGCTTTTTAAGCGCTGGCATGGTAACTAAGCTTGCAATTGAAGGTAAGCGCCTGCAACTCGGCTTGTGTTATTCATACCCTTGTCAAACGCAGTATCAAGACATTGTTATGGCTGTAACTAAAGAGCTTGCAGTACTGGATGCCATTGATGAAGTTGAATGTGAAATTGATTTTCAACCTGAGACTGTTTCGGCCATTAGTGCGGTAGAGCCACTGCCGAATATTAGACAGATCATTGCAGTTGCTTCAGGCAAAGGCGGTGTGGGTAAGTCAACCACTGCGGTAAACCTTGCATTAGCACTGGCTGCTGAAGGTGCGCGTGTCGGTATTTTAGATGCTGATATTTACGGCCCGTCAATTCCAATGATGTTAGGTGTAGAAGATTTTAAACCGGTTTCGCCTGACGGTAAGATAATGACCGCCGCAGATGCACATGGTATTGCAGCGCAGTCAATTGGCTTTATGTTAGATGGTGACCAAGCCGCTGTATGGCGTGGCCCAATGGCTGCCGGTGCTTTGGTACAATTGCTTACTGAAACCGAGTGGCCAGAGCTTGATTACATGGTAATTGATATGCCACCGGGAACAGGTGATATTCAACTAACCTTATCGCAAAAAGTGCCTGTTAGTGGTGCTGTTATTGTGACAACCCCGCAAGATATCGCGCTTGCTGATGCTAAAAAAGGTGTCAGCATGTTCCAGAAAGTTAACATCCCAGTATTGGGGATTGTCGAAAACATGAGTTTCCACCTGTGCCCCGAGTGCGGTCATAAAGATCATCCATTCGGTGCTGATGGCGGAGAGAAAATGGCAACCCGTTACAATGTTCCTTTATTAGGGCAGCTACCGCTACAGTTGAATATCCGCGAAGACGTTGATAAGGGTACGCCAACTGTTATTGCTGATAGTGAATGCCAAGTTTCTAATATTTATCGTGAAATAGCTAGAAAAGTGGGCGCTCAACTTGCGTTATGTCAAGCGCAATCTAAAGTATCTATAAGCATATCTGACGACGAGTAAGGTTTTAAAAAATGAATTCAAAACAATGTGTTGTAATCGCCATTGCGGGTGCGTCAGCGTCAGGTAAAAGCCTTATTGCTAAAACGATTTATGAAGAGCTATGTCGTGATCTTGGTACTGACCAAATCGGTGTAATTGCAGAAGATGCCTACTATCGAGACCAAGGTCACTTGTCGATGGATGAGCGAGTGCTAACCAATTACGATCATCCAAAAGCGTTAGACCATGAGCTTTTGTGTAAACATCTTCAAGCACTTAAAGATGGTAATCCGGTTGATATTCCCGTTTACAGTTACACCGAACATACTCGTACTGAAGAAAAAGTAAACTTGACCCCGAAGAAAGTCATTATTCTTGAGGGGATTTTATTACTGACCGATCCCGCTCTGCGCGATCAAATGGATGCGAGTGTGTTTATGGATACACCACTTGATATCTGCTTCATGCGAAGATTATCTCGCGATGTGGCTGAGCGTGGCAGAACAATGGAATCTGTGATGTCTCAGTATACTGAAACGGTGCGTCCAATGTTTTTACAGTTCATTGAACCGTCTAAACAGTATGCGGATATTATTGTTCCGCGTGGTGGTAAGAACCGTATCGCGACCGATATTCTTAAAGCGCGTATACAGCACCTGTTAGCAAAGTAATTTAGCGATGGTCACTATGTGTTTAACAGCTGTAGAGCAGTATGTTGAAAACGACTCTATATCCAGGATGCATAGTGCCATGTCAAAAATTCAGCGAGTCGCCATACAGGTAAAATTAGTTAGGATAGCTAATGTCGACAATTTGGGTTAATGGACAACCTGATGCCACGATTAACCCTCTTGATAGGGGGTTAGCCTACGGTGATGGTCTATTTGCAACGATGCGAGTAAACAAAAGTGAGATTCAATTCGTTGAATCTCACTTTTTGCGGTTAACTCAAGGCGCAAAACGTTTGGGGTTTGACTGGCAGCCGTCACAGAGCCTTCGTGCGCGATTGTTAGAATGCGCTCAACAAAATCCCCAGTCGTGTCTTAAAGTGTTGTTATCTCGTGGTGTGGGTGGACGAGGTTATACGCCACCCAATACCAATCAATCTATTAATGAAGTTGTATCGGTTCATCCGTTTCCAGACGTTTATCAAGGCTGGCAAAGCCAAGGGATTAGCTTACAAACTTCAGATATATTATTGGCAAGCCAGCCTCGTTTAGCCGGCATTAAACATTGTAATCGATTGGAGCAGGTGCTGATAAAATCGGAGTCACTTGCTGATGGGTATGATGACTGGTTAGTACTCGATAGTAAGCGCAATATAATCGAATCATCGATGGCTAATCTGTTTTTTGAAACTGAGGTCGGCATAGTGACCCCAAAACTTGCTTATGCCGGTGTTGCTGGCATGATGAGAGAGCAGGTTATCTATCAACTACTGGCGATGAACTTTACTGTTTCAATCACTGAGTTGAACCTGAGTAATCTGTGTAACGTTAAACATGCATTTATGACCAACAGTTTACTTGGCGTTGTCGATATTAATTTAATCGATCAGCATATTTTGCAAAAAGCACCTTTTACATCCCTATTAAGAGAGCGACTTAATCTGACATTATGAAGAAATTTTTAATTGGTTTTTTAGCGACGGGGTTTACGCTACTTACAATTGCTGCGCTTGGGGGATACAGGGGCTATCAAACGTTAACTCAGTTTGCCCAATCACCGCTAAAGATTGACGCAACCCAGGAGTTAGAGATCCAAAGAGGGACCTCTTTTAGCCAGTTTAGTCAGCTTCTTCGGCAGCAAAGCCTCATTGAAGATGATGGTTGGAAGCTAAAATGGTTAGTACGATTAAATCCTGAGTTAGCACAGATAAAGTCTGGACTATATGATGTTGAGCCTGAGGATACAGTGACGAGCTTACTGCTGAAAATTGTCTCTGGGCGAGAGAAATCTTTTGCACTTACCTTACTAGAAGGGCAAACAGTCAAAGAGTGGCAACAGCTGCTACTCGAGCAACCCAAGCTTAAGTTCGATGAAGGACTGTTTGCGCAAATTTTGCTTAATAATGGCGATGATTCAGGATTAGTTGAAGGTAAGTTTTTTCCAGATACCTATCATTACAGAGCGAATAATTCAGCCGAGGCATTATTGCAAGAAAGTTATCGAAAAATGCAAGTTGAACTGGAAAATGCTTGGAATAACCGTCAAGAAGGGCTGCCTTTAGAATCCGCATATGAGTTACTGATCCTTGCATCGATAATCGAAAAGGAGACCGGTAAAGCAAGCGAACGCCCTTGGATTGCGGCTGTATTTATTAATCGACTAAATAAAGGTATGCGTTTACAAACAGATCCTACTGTTATTTACGGTATGGGTGAACGCTATGAAGGCAATATTACCCGCAAAGATTTAAGAGAAAAAACAGCATTTAATACATACCGAATTAATGGCTTACCACCTACGCCCATCGCGGCGCCGAGTCTTGCTGCTATTCAAGCCGCAGCAAATCCAGCGGATGTGGATTATTTTTATTTTGTCTCTCGAAATGATGGCAGCCATGTATTTTCAAGAACATTGCAAGAGCATAATCGAGCAGTAAACAAATATCAGAGAAATCGATGACTATAGAATCAACCACGGTTAGAAACGCAAAATTCGTTGTTATAGAGGGCTTAGAAGGAGCGGGTAAATCGAGCGCCATTGCATTAGTTCGCGATTTTATTGAAAAGCATACGGGGCAAGCGCCCGTATGTACCCGTGAACCTGGTGGAACACCACTCGCGGAGCAGATGCGTGACTTGGTTAAGATTGCCAATAAATCAGATCCATTATGTGATGAAGCTGAATGTTTAATTTTCTATGCAGCTAGAGCGCAATTGGTCGCCAATGTGATAAAGCCATCACTTGCTGAAGGCAAATGGGTTTTAGGTGATAGACATAATTTATCTTCGCTCGCTTATCAAGGCGGAGGGCGTGGGCTAATGCCGCTAGTTTCGTCAATTAGTGAAGCGACGCTAAAAGGTTTTAAACCTGATTTGACTCTTTATCTCGACATTGACCCAAAGCTAGGTTTAGCGCGGGCGGCCAATCGTGGTGAGTTAGATCGCATTGAGCAACAAGAGTTAGCATTTTTTAATCGCACCCGGGCGACATTTTTGTCATACGCAGATAATGATGATTCAATCATGATTATCGATGCTAGCCAAAGTATGGCTGCTGTGCACAAAGATATTATTGCTGTATTACAAGATCAGGCTTGGTAGCATGCATCATTTACCTTGGCTACAAAGTGCTAGCGAGACATATTTTACGCAGTTGAAGCGTCAACAAGTCGCACATGCTTATCTTATCGGTTTAGATGCAGGTTATGGTGGTGAGATACTCGCACTTGGACTGGCTAAAGCGTCACTATGTAGCCAAGTTGGGCAAGCTGGAGCGTGCGGTTTTTGCAAACCGTGTCAGCTTGTGGAGGCAAATAGTCATCCAGATTTTTATCAAATAGAGGCTGATGGTGCGCAAATTAAAGTCGACCAGATTAGAGCCTTATGTCAAAAGCTGACGACGACTGCCCAGCAGGGTGGTCGACGCGTAGCGGTGATATTAAATTGCGAGCGGCTCAATCAAGCTTCAGCGAATGCGTTACTCAAAACACTGGAAGAGCCCGGTAAAGAAACGATATTATTGCTGCAAGCTAACTCGCCTAGTCGACTGATGGCAACGATAAGCAGTCGCTGCCAGCGAGTGCAGGTGAACCTTCCCTCAAGAGCTGAAGTAAAGAGTTGGCTCAACGAAGAATTGAAAACATCTACTGATTATAGCTGGAGCTTACCAGTCGTTGGCGGACCGCTAGCCATTGTGTCGGCTATTGAAACTGGTCGCTATCAAAGCCTTTTAGCGTTTAGAAAAGGCTGGATTGAAAGTTTGTTGTCAAAGCAGCTCTGTGCTAGTTTACAAAATGTAAACGAAAAGCAAGTTTCTGACGCTATTAAAGTTTTATACCTAGTACTGCATCGAAAATTGGTTACAGATAGCACTATTGAGCCGTTAAAACGCTCTGCTATTGTCGCATTTTCCGCTAAAATCATGCAGCAAGAAACACGGCTTTCTGTCATGCCAACAATTAACGTACTGGGCTTATTTGAAAGTATGGTGCTGGAATACACTCAATTAATGGAATGCTAATCCTCTATGACAAATCTTGTTGTTAATTTTGATACTTTGCACCAGCTTTATCGGGCTTATATGCCTTTTATTAAGCCAGCGGGGTTATTTATTGGCAGTACTGATGGCTTTGTTTTAGGGCAATCATTGTCAGTGGTTTATCGTTTGCCTGGCACGACTGAAAAGATGCAGTTTGAGGGCTCAGTTGTTTGGATAAACCCTCTCGGTGCTCCTGGTGGCCGTCCTGCAGGCATAGGGGTTAAAATTGTTTCTGAACCTGATATGCATAAACACCATATTGAACAGTTATTGTCACACGAACTTTCCTCTTCAGATTTGACCTGCACTATGTAGCTCGGTAGACTTGCTCTCCTTTTTGCTTGTTGGACGCACCTGTGCTTATCGATTCACATTGCCATTTAGATCGTCTTAAAACGGCCCCAGATCAAGACTCACTAAAAAATATCATTAGTGCCGCAAAAGCACGTGATATTGCTTACTTTCTTTGCGTGAATGTTAGGCAGCAAGGCTTTGTTGAAATGAAGCAGAAAATGGCTTCATTCGAAGAGGTTTTTCTATCTGCCGGAGTACATCCACTAGATGTCCAAGATGGCCTTAATGTTGAAGAAATAGAAAAATTTGCCCGTGACGAAAAAGTGGTGGCTATTGGTGAAACAGGGCTTGATTATTTTTATGCCAATGAGACAAAAGCGTTACAGCAATCTTGTTTTGAACAGCAAATCGATTTGGCTGTTAAAGTTAAAAAGCCTTTAATAATTCATACCCGTGATGCTCGCGAAGATACGCTTAACTTTTTAAAGCGTGGCAATGCCGACACCGTCGGTGGCGTATTGCACTGTTTTACAGAAAGCTGGGAAATGGCAAAAGCAGCAATAGATATGGGTTTTTACATTTCAGTTTCAGGCATTGTGACGTTTAAGAATGCTGGCGAACTGCGTAGCGTGATTAGAAAGGTCCCAAAAGATAGATTGCTGGTTGAAACCGACTCGCCTTATTTAGCACCTGTTCCCCATCGTGGTAAAGAAAACCAGCCAGCATTTGTTCGTGATGTCGCCGAGTTTGTTGCTGAGCTTCGAGGTGAAAAATACCCTGATGTGGCTGAGTATACCACTGAAAACTTCTTCAACTTGTTCAAAGACGCTGCACGCCTTGCCGGTAGATAATGCTTATTTCTCCGTTATAGCTTTGGAAGTTGTAACCTAGTAAAAAACAGGCAAAAAAAGACCCAAAACTATTCCAATTGTTCTGGGTCTAGGGGAATGGCTCTCAAGGAGCCGTGCGCTACTGGTGTTAACCATTTAAGGTTAAAATCTGCTAATTGCTTAATCTCTGTTCAAACTCGTGTTATAGAGTGTAGTAGAGCATTCCCATTTAGGCCTAATTTTTTTTAATTACGTCCGGTCTATATGTAACTAAAGATTACGGCTGACTGTAGCGCGCAATTTTATCTTTAACTAAGTCTCTGGGAAGATTGTTTTTTAACTTATTACCAAGGTGCTTAACGACTCCCAAAGATACTCCCGCATAACTGACAATGGTTTCACCTTGAGGCTTCACTTTTTCATTTAAGGTAATATCTCTGCCCATTAAAAATACTTGCGCTTCATCATCGGTGAGCTCGATAGTATCCGGTGACGCTAACGCCAATACCGCTTCATGCTTGACTTTAAAACCTTTTTTAAGCACATCAGCTAATTTCATTCCAATACGTTGAAAACGCATTTTACCGATGAGTTTATGGAAGGCTTCAGGGAAAAGCCAAACTTCTGCGTCTCGAACGTAGATATCATTTTCACTTGGTAACACGATATCGAATGATGTTTTTAGGTATTCTGCTATTTCTGCAATTTTTTTGGCAGACGCCTTTTCAAATGGAAAATTCTTTTGTTTTCTCGGTTCAGGTAGTGTGCGCTCTATTGAAGTGACTTTCTTTATTTTGGCAACAAAGAAGCCTTCACTGTCATATATTTGTGGCCACACGTGTAAAAAGCCCTCTTCGGTACAGGACTTATCTGCGCCAGGAAATAGTGAAGACAGATTAATAAACTCAACAGCGTCGGGGTAGCGTTGCTTTAAATAGTCACAAACATTTTGGTTTTCTTGTCGACTTAATGCACACGTTGAGTAAACCAGTTCACCGCCAGTTTTCAATGATTGAAAAGCAGAGTCAATGAGTGCTTTTTGGGTATCAACAATTCCCTTTACATCATTATTGTCCCAATTCTTTAATGCATCAGGATCTTTTCTTATGGTGCCTTCACCGCTACAAGGAGCGTCGAGCAATATCGAGTCAAATATTTCAAACATATACTCGCCAAATACACGAGCATCAAAGTGCGTTAACGCGCAGTTTGCTACGCCCATGCGGGCGATATTCGCATGCAGCACTTTGACTCGACTTGCGGAGTACTCATTTGCTACAAGTAAGCCTTTATTCCCCATTAAAGCGGCAATTTGTGTCGTTTTAGAACCGGGGGCTGACGCCATGTCTAACACATATTGTTTCGCATCACTTTGCTCCGCTGAGAGGAGTGTCGTTGGCGGTAACATTGAGCTGGCTTCTTGGATATAAAACAGCCCTTGTAGATGTTCTATGGTGTTACCGAGCTGGACTTCTTGATCCAATTCAATCCAGAAACCATTTTCACACCAAGGAATGGGATCGAAGTGCCAACCTTTAGGCGCCATTAGCTTGATAAAATCATTGCGTGAAATCTTTAGTGTATTTACCCGTATAGAGGGGCGAAGCGGCTTACTGCTGAAGCAGATAAAATCTTCCATGGAGAGGTGAGAAGGAAGATCTTGTGCGATGCTATTGATAAAATTTTGATTAAAATGAGCCATATGCCGAAGGTAATGCGATAAAGTAGTCTGATTATATACTGAAATATATATATAGTGGGAGCACATGTATGGAAGAGTGTTGCGTTGCACCCGATCAGGAGAGGGATAGTGAGTGTTGAATAAGATTTGGTTTAGTTTTTTTGCCGTTGCATTGGCTGCCATCTTTATACAACTGCTAAGTGGCAACTTTGGCGTACTGAGCGAAAGTGTAGCCGCCATTTTTTCCAGTGCTCAATTAGCTGCAGAGATAGCGTTAGGCCTAATTGGGGTACTTTGTTTGTGGATGGGTCTTATGCGAGTCGGCGAAAAGGCAGGAGTCGTTGCCTTCTTTTCTCGTGCTTTTGAGCCGTTGTTATCACGTTTGATGCCTGAGGTGCCAAGAGGGCACCCTGCCTACGGCAGCGTTACCATGAACCTAACTGCTAATATGCTAGGTTTAGACAATGCTGCCACTCCGTTAGGCTTAAAGGCGATGCAAGACCTTCAGACTTTAAACCCTGTTAAGCACACTGCGACCAATGCACAAATTCTGTTTTTGGTACTCAATACTTCCTCAATCACGTTGGTGCCAGTAACGGTATTTCTTTATCGTGCACAGCAAGGAGCCGCAGCGCCAGCTGATATATTTCTACCTATCTTATTAGCCACATCAGCATCGACGTTAGCGGGCGTGCTGGCCGTTGCTATTGTGCAGCGTTTATCAATTTTAAATACAGTGGTGATCGCCTATGCCGCCGGGATTTTGGCCACGTTAACGGCTTTGATGTTTTACTTATCGACTCTTACCGTTACTGCAATCGGCGAGATGAGTACTGCAATGGGTAATGGTATTCTACTGTTACTCATTTTCAGCTTTGTACTGGTTGCGGGTCAGCGTAAAATTGCTGTATATGATGAGTTTATTGAAGGAGCGAAAGAGGGCTTTGCCCAATCCATAAAGCTCATACCTTATTTACTTGCTATGTTATTAGCGATAGCGTTACTGCGTGCTTCAGGTGCACTGGATTATCTATTAAATACATTGGCAGGGCTTGTCGTATTTGCAGGCGGCGACACACGCTTCGTTGATGCCATGCCTACAGCTATTATGAAACCATTTAGTGGCTCTGGCGCAAGAGCGATGATGCTTGAGACTATGCAGCACTATGGCGTAGATTCTTTTGCTGGTCGCCTTGCCGCAATATTGCAAGGCAGTACCGAAACGACGTTTTACGTGCTGGCGGTATATTTTGGTGCCGTTGGAATACGTAACGGTAGACATGCTCTCGCTTGCGGTTTATTTGCTGATCTAGCAGGTATAGTGGCAGCGATATTGGTGTGTTATCAGTTTTATGGTTAATAGCAATCAGTATAAAGATTTATTGTCCAACGAGCGCGTAGCCGATCATAGCAAATACCATTATTAGCTCATTGGTTTTGAATTCGCACGCCTGAAAACACTCTGAGTAGATCAACTTCTTATACTGATTGGTATAACACTTTTCTTGATAAAAAAAGGCGATAACTTAAGTAAGTTATCGCCATTTTCGCATTATCCGGTTGCAAGTTAGTCGGTTGCTGATTGTTTAGGTGCCCACTCTAACCAGAGGGGATCTACAGCGGAGCTAAGTGAAAAGCGATGTTGCGGCTCAATCATGTTGTCTGCTGCAGTGATGTCTTTGGTGGCAAGGCCAATTCCACCTGCAAGAATGGTCTCAAGTGAACCTGTTTCAATTTGAGCACCAGAAAATAGACCAACGTCAACTTTAACGCCCGAAAGATCCCAAACTACACTTGTGCTATTAATTAGATGTTTATACTCGCTTTCAATGTGAGCCGTCATCTCTACACCTGTACCATCTGCGATCAACTGGTAACTATCGACCTGACCGACTTTGATGCCGCGAAAGAAGATTGCAGTCCCTTTATTGATAGAACCTAAGTTATTATTAGTGATAATAAAAGTAAGAGCGTTATCCACATTATAAAATGGCTTGTTGACCAGGCCTGTGAAGCTATTTGCTGTTTGTGTGCTAACACCGGGCACGACTGAAATATAGGGACCAGTGATCAGAGTCTCTGGGGCTTCAATTCCAGCCAGTGAAACTTGTGCGTCAACAATTGAAAAGCTAGCATCTCGCTGATTGAAGTTCATGGCGTAATCACCATATAGGTAAGCCGAAACATTCAACTTGGTCAGATCTTTACTCAGTACAACGGACTCGACTTCACCCACTTTATGACCTAAATAGCGGATAGGCGCTTTCTTAGCTAATTTTACGCTAGCAGGGAAGGTCATAGTTATCGCCGTTGATTGGCTTAACGCAAGGAATTTAGAATCATATAGCTGATTTTCTCGTCCTTGTGCTGGTTGCTCAAGCAGTCCTAAAGTGATCCCACCTTTAATCGCTCCTTGTAGTGGCGACATTTCTACTTCAATTCCACTTAAACTAGCGTTGATTGCCAACGCGCTATTGCGCCAAAAAACCGTTTTGTCGGTTAACAGCGACGCAAATGTTTTTTGGATACTGATATCAATTAGAAAGTCGTTATTCTTTCGCTGCCAATCTACCTTGTTAACCTGGCCAATCTGCATTTTTTTATAGTAAATCGGTGAGCCATCAACCACATCTGCGGCATCATTACTGAAAAGTTGTCGAGATATTAGTTGCGAGTTCTTAAAGTAGTTATCTGCTTCGTTACTGCTGGCAAATACTTTTAGTTCCGCACCGTTAGCTAACTGCTGGTTGCTAGATCCTTTTACTAAACTCAATGTGCCATTGGTAAAAGTACTGAGATCGCGAGCCTTTACCGCAACACCATCTAAGTTGGCTTCTATTGAAAGCACGGACTCGGCGATAAAATAGCTGCCCTTGGTCAGTAAGGTACTGAAATCCGAATCGACTTCGATATTATATTCTACTTTAGTCAGTGCTTTATTTAACTTGCTGGACAGCACCGTGCCTATTTTAATCTGTTTGAAACGTAACTCTGCGCCGGCTGAAATGCCCGGATTAGTAGCAGAGTCTAAAGTTAACGCAAGCTTGTTACTATTTTCCGGCTCGGGTTGAGTGGTTAACAAGGGATATTGCTGTAGTGGCGCGCCAGAACCCGCGATAAAGTTAATCACACTACCAGTAAGTAGTCGCTCTGGATGATTGATGCCACTTAGAGAGATATCGGCGCCTTCTAACCAAAATGATGAGCTCCCGGCTAACAATTCGGCATATTTACTATCGATTTTTGCCTCTAAAGATATACCTTTATCAGTTAGCGTTTTATTGGTAACCCGGCCTATATTAATGCCACGAAACACAATTGCGGTGTTGTTTGCAACTGATTCAGTACCGTTAGCGGTCAATGTAAACTTGATACCACCGAAGGCTTGTTTCTCGCTATCATATAAGGCAAATTCGTGTCTGTTTTCTGCCGTGGCAGACTCATCATTTGAGCTAAAGCTAATGCCACCTGCTAGAATCGAAGCTAAGCTTTCGCTACGAACTTCAATGCTGGCAAGAGAAGCGTCAATACTAATACCAGACACATTCCAAAACTGTGAATCTACTTTGACTAAGTTTGCATATTGCTGCTGAATAAAGGCAGTAACTATAATCTTATTACTGCTATCTAAACGGTAACCAACAACCTGTCCCACGGGGATCTGTCGATAGAATAGCGGAGAACCGACATCTAAAGAACCTAACTTTTCTGAGGTAATGTTAACGATTAGACCTTCGTTACCCGGTGTAATAACAGGTGCGCTGATCTCTGCTTCAAAAAAGGAAGCTGATTCTCCTTCACCTGGCAAAATTCCGATGTAATTACCGGAAAATAAGGTGTCTAAACCTTCAACGCCAGTAATTGAAGCCTTAGGTTTAACAAGCCAAAACTTGGTCGCTTTGTTGAGAAATGGTGAGGAGCGGTAATCCATTAAAACATCAACATTAACGCCCTGAAGATCATCATCGATACTGATATCAACCACTTTACCCACGGTAAGACCTTGATATTTTACCAAGGTTTTCCCAATATCCATCCCTGTGGCATTTGGAAAGTGTATTCTGACCTCTACGCCAGACTCGCGGATGCTCTTTACTCCTAACCAAGCTCCTAGCGCCAATGCGATAATCGGGAGTAACCAAATAGGAGAGAAGAGTTTTTTCTTTACTACTTTAGGTGTTTGTACTTGAGTCATTTTTAGTTTCCAATCTGTCCCAGAGTAAGCGTGTATCAATCACTTTTGCTGCCAGTTGTGTTAGCAGAATAACTAAGGCGAATGCAGTGGCTGCAGGTGCTGGTTTTGCATCTAAAAGTTGTCCCATATTGACCACGGCAACGGTGAGTGAAATGACAAATAGATCTAACATCGACCATCTACCAATCCACTCGATAATATGAAAGCCCATCATTAGTTTTTTCTTAGATATCGGTAACTTAAAGCTAATTGCTGTTAAATATATAGTTAAACCGACAATTTTAAGCACCGGCACCAATATACTTGCTGTAAACAGAATAATAGCGATAGGGATCATGTCTGTTTTAACCAGATGCGCAATCCCAGAAAAAATAGTGTCTTGAGTGACTTGCCCTTGATTCGTTAGGGTCGTTATCGGGTATAGATTGGCAGGTATCAGTAAAATAGCTGCTGTTATCAATAACGCCCAACTCTTTTGCAGGCTATCGTAATCTCTTACTTTCAATTTAGCATCGCAGCGGCTACAGCATGCGGAATTTGCGCAGGTGACTTTATTGCAGGTTGGGCAGCAAGTTAGCCCTATCTCTTTGCCTAATGTGCAGCTTGTTTGATTATCGTTCAAGAAAACTCCACATATGCTCTAAGTCATACTCTCTTAAAAGAAATAAATGCATAACAAACAGCATTGTAAAGCAGAAAGTACCAAAACCGAAAGAAACAGTAGCAAAATCTGCAAGGTTAAAAGCAGCAACCAAAAAGCTGATGACATAGATTTCGAGCATCGTTAGCTGTGTCAGTAAACCTTGTAACTTTAGTGCCTGTTTTAATACTGACCTTAATAAAGGGGATTGCAATCCAAATTTTATGATAAGGATCTGCACCAGTATAGAAGAAAGTAAGATGCCAGGCGCGATGACCGCAGCCGTCATTACCGCTATCGCAACAACCCAATATCCTTGCTGATAGACAGCTGCAGCGCCTTCGAAAACGGTTGTAGTACGCATACTGCCTAAAAATTCTAGCTCAAGCACTGGAAATAAATTAGCGGGAAAAAAGAAAATAATTGCAGTAATGCATAACGCCAACATGCCATTAACTGAACAATAAGGTGTGTCGTATAACTGTGTATGGCATCGCGGGCAAATAGCCCTTACGCCTGTTGGCAGGGCACGTTTTCTGATGACCAAATCACAAGACGGACATAAAGTCACACTATTGTCTAGCGTATCCGATGACATAGGAAATAAAGCCTCAAATAAAACGTTAAGGAATAAAGCAAACATATTGCTATAAACGTGAACTCAAATAATCGTATGCATTTGATTATTACAGAGTCCTTATCGCTATAAGCGTATCAGATTTTCAAGAAAACTTGCATAAGAACTTCAATATGTGAGACTCTTTACTGTATATAAAAACAGTGCGAGATTGATTATGGCCGTTGTAACCAAATTTGTCGTAGTTAGAGAAGGGGTTGAAAAGATGACTTTCACATCGAAAAAGGAGGCTGATGCCTACGATAAGATGCTTGATATCGCTGACAACTTAATTCCTTTTTTGACTAACTCTGAACTAGAGTTGGAAGATAATGATATTGAAAAGCTTGGGTTTTTCTTAGCGCAGCATAAAGATGAACTACAATCTTTGCTTAAAGGCGCTGCGATTGCCAATAAAGCCCCAGCAAAGAAAGTATCGAAAAAGACTAATTTAGACTAAAAAAAACCGAGTATCAGTCTTCTAAATACGTTGTTTATTGATAAGATGCTGCAAATATATTTAGATTTATCGATGATTTAGTTAGGGGATGTATATGACCGCGTCATTTTATGACACGTTGAACCGTCAAGTTATCGCTTTATTGAGCGGTGAAGATGACCAAATAGCGGCCTTAGCCAATTTTTCTGCGCTGTTAAATGATAATTTGACTGATCTTAATTGGGTGGGCTTTTACCTATTAAAGAACGAGCAACTTGTTTTAGGTCCGTTCCAAGGGAAAGTTGCTTGTACTCGGATACCGATAGGAAAAGGCGTTTGTGGAACTGCTGTTGAAAAAAACCAAACACAACGCATAGCCGATGTACATCAGTTTGTGGGACACATAGCGTGTGATTCAGCGAGCGTTTCTGAGTTGGTTGTTCCGCTTAGACACAATGGTGATGTTATCGGAGTACTGGATATTGATAGCCCATCGTTATCAAGATTTGATGAAATCGATCAACAAGGCGTAGAAACTTTGGTTAAAAGTCTCGAAAATTGCCTATTTGGTTAATCTACGACCAATTTTTGCTAATTGATGGTCGCAATCATCTCATGCATCCCTATAATAAGCGGTTTGAGCAATGAAATCTCAAATCGTCATTATTCGGTAAAGCGAATCAATAGCGTTTATGATAGGTTGTTGCTAAGGTAGGTTTGATTTTGCCGCTAAAAAACATAGGTTAATCATTATTAATTTGTTCTTTAGGTCATAATCAGACAAATATAAACGACACTTAAATCGATGAGAGATAGAAACTCTTTTGGTGGTGTCCCTTTTTTAAACTGTGGAAGTAAAGATGGAATCAACAGAAAAGTTGACCGATACCAACGCTATTCTTGCGTACTTATATGAAACATTTCCTTTATGCTTTATTGCTGAAGGTGAAACGAAGCCATTAAAAATCGGATTGTTTCAAGATTTAGCGGAAAGGTTAGCTGATGATTCTAAAGTCAGTAAGACTCAACTAAGAATCGCTTTAAGAAGATACACAAGCAGCTGGCGTTACCTTAAGTGTGTTAAAGCCGGTACGCACCGTATCGATTTAGATGGTAATTCTTGTGGTGAGCTAGAACAAGAGCACGTTGACCATGCTCAAGCTACACTTAAAGAAAGTCAGGAAAAAGCGAAAGCAAAAAGAATAGCTAAGGCAGGCAAAACGTCAGCACCTTCAGCTAATGCTAAGAAACCCGTTAAAAAACCGGTTGCTAGAAGACCGAAAGCGGCGCCGAGCGCAAAACCTGTTAAAGAAAAAGTAGCAGAAGTAGTTTTAACGCCTGCGGTATTGGCTGAGTTGAAGAAAAATCAACGCGTAAACGTCAAACTAGGTAAGGCGCCAGTAGCTGGTGTTATTTTGGACATCAAAAAAGAAGATGTTCAAGTTCAGCTAGATTCTGGTTTAACGATTAAAGTTAAAGCTGAATACATACTGCTGTAATGGTTTAAAAAGCATGTAAAGGAGTAACTTGTTGATGCGGAAAATGTCTCTGGCTGTATCTATCGCCAGTATTTTTGTAGGATTCTCGGCGTGGGCTGTTAGCCCTACTATTCAATTCAGCGAGTTACCTGCTTTAAAGCAGGAACCCCAACATAAAGTGGCGAGTAAACGCGTCACTGGTTTGTTTACCCGTTCTCATTACCATCGTTTTGAAATGGACGATGCGTTTTCAAAGCAAGTGTTCGAACGATACCTGAAACAATTGGATTATCGTAAGAATGTGCTACTGCAGTCTGATGTTGACAGTTTTATGGCATATTCCACTCAATTTGACGATATGTTGAAAAGTGGCGATCTGCAACAAGCATACTCAATGTTCGAAGTGATCCAAAAACGTCGCTACGAGCGATTCGCCTATGCACTCTCTTTACTTGACCAAGAGATGAAGTTTGATGTGGCTGGTGATGCTTATGAATTTGACCGTAAGGACGCGGCTTGGCCTAAAACTGAAGCTGAATTAAATGAACTTTGGCGTCAACGTGTAAAGTACGATGCGTTAAACTTAACGTTGACTGGTAAAAAGTGGGACGAAATCGTCACTATTTTATCCAAGCGTTACAACAATTCTATCAAGCGCCTAAGTCAAACTCACAGCGAAGACGTGTTTCAAGGCGTTATGAACGCATTTGCACGAACTGTCGAGCCGCATACCAGCTATTTATCACCACGAAATGCAGAGCGTTTCCAGATGGAGATGAATTTAAGCCTTGAGGGTATTGGTGCGGTACTTCAAGTTGATGACGATTACACCGTGATTAAAAGCTTAGTTGCTGGCGGTCCTGCAGCGACCAGTGAGAAGCTGTCGCCTGAAGACAGAATTGTTGGCGTTGGCCAAGAAGGCGAAAAAGTTGTTGATGTTATCGGTTGGCGCTTAGACGATGTTGTCGAGCTAATTAAAGGTCCTAAAGGCAGTAAAGTAGTCTTAGAGATCTTACCTAATAAAGGTGGTTCCAGTGCTAAGCCTTTTGAGTTAACTATCGTTCGAGACAAAATCCGTCTAGAAGATCGTGCTGCTACCTCTAAGGTCGTTGAACCGACTGAAGGACCATACGCTAACCGTAAGGTCGGTGTTATTCAAATCCCAGGTTTCTATATGAACCTTTCAAAAGATGTTTCTAAAGAGCTTGCTGAGCTTAAAGAAGCAAAAGTTGAAGGTATCATTATCGATTTGCGTGGCAATGGCGGCGGTGCGCTTACTGAAGCGACATTGCTTACTGGATTGTTCATTGAGCAAGGCCCCGTAGTACAAATTCGTGATGCTAATGGTCGAGTTTCTCAAAATAGAGACAACGATGGACGAGTCACCTATGACGGTCCATTGACTGTTATGGTTGATCGCTATAGTGCTTCTGCATCAGAGATTTTTGCCGCAGCACTGCAAGATTATGATCGTGCTCTGATTGTTGGTGAATCGACGTTTGGTAAAGGCACAGTACAACAGCATAAGAGCCTTGGTCGTATATACGATATGTACGAGAAACCTATTGGCCATGTACAGTACACTATTGCTAAATTTTATCGTATTAATGGTGGCAGTACTCAGCTAAAGGGTGTAACACCAGATATACCGTTCCCGAGTGCCCTTGAACCAGGTGAGTACGGCGAAGCCGAAGAAGAGAACGCTCTGCCATGGGATAAAGTGCCTGTAGCTCAGTACGGTACGTTAAGCGAGATTTATCCGCAGCTGATTCAAAACCTTGATGGTAAGCATCAACAGCGAATTAAGACAGATGTTGAATTCGGCTATATCTTCCAAGATATAGAAGAGTTTAAAGCTAATCATAACGACAAAACGGTATCGTTAGTTGAAAGTGAACGTCTTGCAGAGCGTGATGAGAACGATAAGAAGCAACTCGATCGCGAAAATGAAAGGCGTGTTCGTGAAGGCCTTGAAGTGGTTAAGTCATTAGACGATATCGAAGATGATAACGCTGATAAAACTGATGCATTTCTCGATGAAACGGCGTACATCACTCTCGATTTAGTGGATATAGAGAAAGTGGCTAAGAACCAAAATTAGCCTCTCATTGCAGATTATAAAACGCGCTTTTAGCGCGTTTTTTTTAACTTAAAAATGGAATTGGTAGGACTACGATGACACAACCACAAGCTAAGTATCTAAAAGATTATCAAGCACCACTCTTTCAAATCACACACCTAGATTTGAATATCTCTTTAGCGGGTGAAAATTCTGTAATTCAAGCGACGAGTTCAATCGAAAGAGTGGGTGAACACCTACAGCCATTACGACTAGATGGCGAAGATATTAAGTTGAAGTCAGTTAAAATAAATGGTGTTGAGAGCGGATATAAAGAGCAAAGTGGTCAGCTGATTATTGATACTGATGAGCAAAGCTTCGAGTTGGAAATAGTCTCAGTCGTCGATCCAGAGTCAAACACTAGCCTAGAAGGCTTGTATATGTCTGACGGGGCTTACTGTACACAGTGTGAAGCTGAAGGGTTTAGGCGTATTACCTATTTCCTTGATAGACCAGACGTACTTGCTATCTATACCGTGCGTATAGAAGCAAACAAAACCGCATTCCCATTTTTGTTAAGTAACGGCAATCTGGTTGAAAGTGGTGATTTGGAAGGTGGCTTACATTTCGTAAAATGGCATGATCCATTTCCAAAGCCTGCATATCTTTTTGCATTAGTCGCAGGCGATTTTGACCTATTAGAAGATGAGTATATAACCCGCAGCGATAGAGCCGTTAAGCTGCAGGTTTTTGTCGATAAGGGCAATCTTCATAAAGCTCACCATGCAATTGCATCGTTAAAGAAATCAATGCAATGGGATGAAACTCGTTTTAATCTTGAATACGACCTCGATATTTATATGATTGTAGCCGTTGATTTCTTCAATATGGGGGCGATGGAAAATAAGGGGCTGAATGTATTTAACACCAAGTATGTGTTGGCCGATAAAGCTTCTGCTACCGATGATGATTACCATGGTATCGAGTCAGTAGTTGGTCATGAGTATTTTCATAATTGGACCGGTAATCGAGTAACTTGCCGAGATTGGTTCCAATTGAGTTTAAAAGAGGGGTTAACCGTTTTCAGAGACCAAGAGTTTAGCTCTGATGTAGGCTCTCGAGCTGTTAACCGTATCCACGCAATTAAGGTGATGAAAAACCAACAGTTTGCTGAAGATTCTGGGCCTATGGCTCATCCTATACGTCCCGAATCAGTAATAGAAATGAATAACTTCTATACCGTTACTGTGTATAACAAAGGGGCTGAAGTGATTCGAATGATGCATACCTTGTTAGGGGAAGAAAAGTTCCAAGCAGGGATGGCGTTATACTTTAAAAGGCATGATGGCCAAGCTGTGACTTGCGATGATTTCGTTGCGGCAATGGAAGATGCCAGCCAAGTTGATTTAGCGCAGTTCCGTCGCTGGTATAGCCAAGCCGGTACTCCTCAAGTGACCGCTAGCGAGTCTTTTGATGATTCAACGAATAGCTATTGCTTAACATTGTCTCAAGAAACACCTGATACTCCTGGTCAATCGAACAAATTGCCACAGCATATTCCATTTGATATTGAGCTAATAGATAGCGAGGGTAACAGTCTCGTCAATCAGGTATTGGATTTTAAACAGCAAACCCAGGAATTTGTTTTTAAAAATATTAACACCAAACCGGTCGCTTCTTTATTGCAAGACTTCTCTGCGCCGGTAAAATTGGATTTTGATTATTCAATTGAGCAGTTATTGCATTTAATGCGTTTCGCTAATAGTGAAGTGGCCAAGTGGGAGGCCTCTGTATCCTTGTTTAGCCAATCAATCTGGCAGTGCGTTGATAATTTGCAAAATGGCAAAGCTATGCATATCGATAGTCGGCTTGTTGATGGCTTCAAAGGTGTGCTTTTATCTGAATCGTTAAATGAAGCACTAATGGCTGAAATTCTTAACCTGACGAGTGCAAGCTCGCTGATAGAGCAAACAGATAGTATCGACTTAGATAGTCTTGCTATAGCGCGTCAGTTTGCCGTCAATGAAATTGCACAAGGTTGTGAAGATGAACTGTTAGCAAAAGTAAGACAGTTACAGAACATCGATAGTGCCGATGCCCGTGCGCTTAAAAATATCTGCCTAAATTTATTGCTTAAGGTTGATGACAGTTACCGCTATATTGCAGAGCAACAGTTTGAAACTGCCGATAACATGACTGATACTTTAGGGGCCCTAACCGCGCTGAATAGTGACAACTCAAGTGAGCGTACAGCATTAATGGCTGCATATGAATCTCGCTGGGTAGAGACGCCATTAGCAATGGATAAGTGGTTTAGTTTACATGCTACATTTGCTAATGAGGGCTGTATTGAGCAACTTGAAAAGCTGTTGCAACATGATGGTTTTTCCATGTCTAACCCAAACCGAGTGCGCTCTTTGATAGGCGTTTTTGCAGCAGGTAATACCTTTGAGTTTCATCGTAAAGATGCAAAAGGCTATAACTTTCTGACTAAAGCGATTATCGAGCTCAATACGGTAAACCCGCAGGTTGCGGCCAGGATTATTACACCGCTCATTCAATTCAAAAAGTTTGATTTAGAAAGGCAAGCGCTGATGCGTCAGTCTTTAGAGAATATTTTGGCAATAGATGAATTGTCCAAAGACCTCTATGAGAAGGTGACTAAAGCGCTATCTTAATTCAGTCGTAAAAAGTAAAGTCTCAGCTTATTCAGGGCAATAGCCCTGTTTAAGCAGGCATTTAATAAATATTCGAGAAATCCACGTGCAACAATCAAATCAAGTATTCCTGTTCCCTCTTAATATTAGCTATGAAGATTTTCTACCTTACTACCGTGGTCAAGTCACTAAAGTGGAGGTTGTCGATTCAACCGGAAGAACTCTGTGGATAAGCGCGAGACATTTTAGACCATTTTTCACTCGTTCAGGCATAAAAGCATACTTCAAAATGGTGGTAGATGCTCAAGGAAATTTGATCCAACTCAATAGGGTTTAGAGTAATTACTTAAAACGGTCGATTACTTTAAACGCAGTGCTTTAGCTATCTGTTAATTTAGATAAGGTATTGTTATTAAATAATATATATTAGCTAAATGCTTGTCTCGTTATATTATCTAAATCTGATTTAAATACACTCCTCAAACCACCTTGCTAAATCCTTGTAAAATAGCGAAATCTTTTAAAGATTTTCTATATTTCATCCTTGCTCACTACGTATAAATGCTGTAACAATGGTGTTACCTGTAAGCTAACAGTATGTTGGTTATCAATTCCTATAACAAAAGAATCCAGCAGGTTACGGAGAGAAGCTAAAATGAAAAAGGTTAAGAACGGCTTTAATAAGTCGACGCTCGCTTTGGGGATAGTCGCGGCGCTCGGTTTTGGCATGTCAACAAGTGCCAATGCAGTCTCATTCAATTGGGGCGAAGTAGAAGGAACATTCGATTCAACCTGGACTGCTGGTGCGAGTTGGCGAGTAGAAGGGCGAGATTGGGAAAATCAAATTGGTAAGGTGAATCAGCCTCAATTTGACTGGTCAGGTTATTCTGCATTTGGAAATACCAAATACAGTTCAGCAGAAATTTGGGCTCAGCCTGGTTCCTACTCAAGTAACGGTGATTTAAGTAACTTACTTTATTCGCAAGGCGATACGACTTCTGAAATATTTAAAGGTTTGCACGAATTATCTTTAAAATATCAGAACTTTGGTGTGTTTGCCCGTGCTATGTACTTTTACGATCGTAAGCTAAACGATGGCAGTTATGACTTTAATGACCCTCTTACGGGCAAAGAGTTTGACCCATGTGAAGATAGCAAGGCATCGGAAGTTCAATGTAAAGATATTCGATTACTAGATGCATTCGTCTATGCTGACTTTGATTTTAATGATGGCGCAAACCCTCTATCTGTTCGCGTTGGTAATCAAGTGGTTTCATGGGGTGAGAGTACCCTTATTGCCCACGGTATAAGCTCTATTAATGCCGTTGATTTGAATATCTTGAATGCACCAGGTGCAGAACTAAAAGAAGCGTTCCGTCCGCAAGGCATGGTTTGGGCATCTTTTGGGATTACTGACGACCTGTCTGTAGAAGGTTTCTACCAATACGATTGGCAGCCAGTTTGGGTTCCAACGCCAGGCTCTATATTTTCTACCAATGATTTTGCCGGTTACGGTGGTTACAATCAGAATGCACAGTTAGGTTTTAACGCTAACCCAGATATGAATCTAGATTTCCTACTTTCTGAATACAACGCATTAGTTGGGATGGTTGGTTCTGGTCAAGTAGATGGTGCAACATTAGCGCAACTAGCACTCGCTTATCCAACAAAAGCCACGTTAGTGGAAGATGATGCATCAGCAAGTGATGACGGCCAATGGGGTGTGAAAGTTGGTTATTACGCGCCGCAACTTGGTGAAACTGAGTTTGGCTTGTACTACATGAACTATCATAGCCGTCGTCCTTTAATTAGTGGTACTACTGCAAACTTTACTCAAGAAGCGATTGGTCGAGATCTACAACGCCTAGGTGGTAAAGCACAGTCTGGCGAAGCGATGACTCGAGAGGACCTGTTAGCATTAGAGACTTTCTCTAAGGCGCAAATTGTTTATCCTGAAGATATTCAGTTAATGGGCTTTAGCTTCAATACCCTTGTAGGTGATACTTCGGTTGCTGGTGAAATTGCTCACCGCTTGGATGAGCCTCTACAGATTGATGATGTTGAACTGCTATTTGCCGCCATGCCACAGCAATTGGCAAATGCCGGCCTTCGCCCCGATCTCGATGGTATTTCACAAGTTGAAAACTATGGTCCTGGTGAATATGCCGAAGGGTTCATTCGTCTAGATACCACACAAGCTCAAACAACGTTCACTCATCTATTTGGTCCAACATTGGGCACCGATAACCTGACGATGTTGGCTGAGATTGGTGGTGTTTGGATCCATGATATGCCAAGTTTTGACGAGCTTCGTCTAAACGGTCCTGGCACTGCACGTTCAGGTGGTAATCCTGATATGCCTGGTATTATCGAGGCATTGCATAATGGCCCAGAAACCAACCCATTCCCAACTGATTTTGCTTGGGGTTATCGTCTAGTTGCTAAAGCGGACTATAACAACGTATGGGGTGGGGTGAATGTTGCACCACGAGTTATTTTCTCACATGATGTTGACGGTATTACGCCGGATCCAATGTTCCTATTTACTGAAGGTAAGAAATCCGTCGCCTTGGGCGTTGCTTTTGATTACCAAAGCAAATGGGGCGCTGACATCTCTTACAACACGTTCTTTGGTGGAGTAGGGACAACAAATGCTATGGCTGATCGAGATTATGTGTCGTTCAACATTAAGTACTCAATCTAAATCACAAGGACAATAATAATGAAGAATCTTGCGATATTGTCTGCAGCAGTCATGATGGCTTTAAGTGCTTCTAGTGCTGTAGCTAAAGTTTCTGACGCAGACGCTGCCAAACTAGGTACCGAACTTACACCTTTAGGTGCTGTAAAAGCTGGAAATGCTGATGGTTCAATTCCAGCATGGAATGGCGGCATTACTGAGCCTGTAGCGGGTTACAGTAAAGGTATGCATCACCCGGATCCATTTCCTGGTGACAAAATTGAATTTACCATTACCAATGCCAACAAAGATAAATACAAAGAATATCTTAGTGACGGCCAAGTAAAATTATTTGAGTTGTACCCTGAAACGTTCAAGATGAATGTGTATGAAACTCGTCGTTCAGCGTCAGTTCCTCAATTTGTCTACGATGCCACAAAAGCTAACGCGACTCGTGCTGAGCTGATTGATGGTGGTAATGGATTGACTGGTGCATCTATCGGTGTACCGTTTCCAATGCCTGAGAACGGCTTAGAAGTTATCTGGAACCATATACTTCGTTTCCGTGGTGTTGATATTAAAACCTCACGCAGCCAAGCTGCACCCACTGCGGGCGGTAGTTATACCTTGGTTGAAACTGCCGAAGAGATCCGTTTCCAGTACTCTCGACCAGAGATGACGCTTGATAAATTGGCTAAAGAGAATACGTTATTCTTCTTCAAGCAAGTCGTGACCCAGCCTGCGCGTTTGGCAGGTACTGCACTGCTTGTTAAAGAGACCATGGATCAAGAGAAATTGCCGCGTCAAGCTTGGACATATAACACTGGCCAACGCCGTGTTCGTAAAGCGCCTAACGTTGCATTCGACACGCCAGGTACAGTATCTGACGGTCTAAGAACAACCGATGATTTTGATATGTTTAACGGCTCGCCTGTGCGTTATAACTGGGAGTTAGTCGGCAAGCAGGAGCTTTATATTCCTTACAACGATTATAAGCTTCATTCTGATAAACTTTCATATGAGCAGATAGTTACTCCGGGTCACATCAACCCAGAGTATGTTCGTTATGAAAAGCATCGCGTATGGGTTGTTAAAGCAACACTTAAAGAGGGAATGCGTCATATATACAAGGCGCGTACTTTCTATATCGATGAAGACTCTTGGCAGGTATCTGTCGCTGATCTGTACGACAACCGCGATGAGCTTTACCGTGTCGCGATTGCTCATGGTTTGAACTACTACGAAGTGCCGACACAATGGAGTACGTTAGAAGTATTCCATGATCTACAGTCTCGCCGCTATATCGCAATGGGGCTTGATAATGAAGGCCGTATGTACGATTTTGATGCAAAGTTGAGTGAAGGTAACTTCACGCCTGCTGCGTTAAGACGTGCTGGTATTCGTTAACCCACTTAGAGAGGGGCGTTATGCCCCTCTTATTTTGAAAGGAAGTCTGTATGTCGTTTAGCATGCTTCGATTTATCTCAATCTTGAGTGTCGCCAGTATTTTTAATTCTTCTGCTTTACTTGCTCAAGAAACCAATTTAGAACAACAAATACAACCTCTTGCTGCTCATTCATTAGTGCTTGATATTGCTCAGGCTGGCAATACACTTGTTGCTGTTGGAGAGCGTGGTCATGCCTTTATTTATGATACTCAATGGCAACAGGTTGCCACACCGACCGTCGCGCAATTAACCAAGGTTTTCTTTATTTCAGAGGCAAAAGGTTGGGCCGTTGGACATGACGCCACTATATTGCACACTGAGAATGGTGGTAAAACCTGGCAACTGCAGATGCAGTCTGAAGATATTGATAAGCCATTTTTAGATCTATTATTTTTCGATGAAAATAATGGCATCGCTATTGGCGCTTATGGCTTATTTTACCGCACCAATGATGGCGGTAAAAGCTGGATAAGTGAGTACCATCAAGAGCTACTTTTCGAAGAAGATGTTGCTTACTTAGAAGAACTTAAAGCTGAAGATGAAGCGCTATACTTATCAGAGCGTAGTACCTTACTGCCGCACTTTAATCGTGTTATTCCTGTTACAAATGGTCAGTTGATTATGGTCGGTGAACTAGGCCTTGTCGCACTTTCAAGCGATAACGGTCGCAATTGGAATAAGCAAGAATTTCCCTATGAAGGCTCTCTTTTTAATTCAAGCGTTGTTGGTGATACTGTCTATGTGATGGGACTTCGCGGACATCTTTTTAGAGCAAATCTGCCGCTGTCTCAATGGCAAGAAATCACATTACCGGTAGATTCAACGATCAATGCAGGTATTGCTATCAATAAGTCTACGTTGCGCCTTGTCGGCAATGCTGGTGTAGTTATTGATGTTTCGGCTACCGATGAAGCTACATTGGTTGAACAAAGACAAGGCGAAAATCTAGTCGCTATTGCTAAAGACACCGCTGGCGGATTGTGGGTCGCTGGTAATAAAGGTCTCATCAAGTTAGAACAAAAATAATAGGACCTGACTTATGTTAGATAAATTTGTAAACGGTATTGAAACCTATCTTTTTAGGCACCGGGCCTTTGTAATATTCTTATTTATTATTACAACCCTATTTCTAGGTATACAAGCTAGTAACCTAAAAATGGATGCAGCTTTTGTAAAGAATATTCCTCTAAATCACAGTTACATGAAAACCTATTTAAAGCATCAAAAGCAGTTTGGTGGTGCAAATAGCATTATGGTTGCAGTTGAAGACACAAGCGGAAACATCTTCAATGCTAACTTTTTTGACTCGCTCAAAAATGTTCACGACCAATTATTTTTTATTCCAGGTGTAGATAGAGCTCAAGTTAAGTCTCTATTCTCTCCGTCAACTCGCTTTACCGAAGTCGTCGAAGATGGTTTTGCTGGCGGTCCAGTGATCCCTGCGGACTTCACCACTTCTGAACAGGGTTTATCAATAGTCAGAGGTAATATAGAAAAAGCCGGTATTGTTGGACGTTTGATTGCAGAAGATTACTCAGCAGCAATGGTCAGTGCTCAGTTAATGGATTTTGATCCACAAACAGGTGAAGCGCTTGACACACTTGCGTTTGCTGAACAATTAGAGCAAGAGCTACGCGCACAGTACGAAACAGATGATATAAAAATTCATATCATTGGCTTTGCTAAAATGGCTGGTGACGTTGCCGAAGGTGCAAAAGGGGTACTGCTATTTTTCTTAATAGCAATCCTCGTAACAGCAGTAATGGTTTACTTTTTCTCTAAATCAATCGTGCTTACCATTTTACCTTTAGTGTGCAGTTTAACTGCTGTTATCTGGCAATTAGGTCTGTTGACCGTTGTTGGTTTTGGTTTAGACCCGATGTCCATCTTGATCCCGTTTTTGGTGTTCGCGATCGGGGTCAGCCATAGTGTACAAATGATTAATGCGGTCAAACGACGCGTTAGCGACGGACAGAGCACTAAAGCTGCGGCAGCGTTAGCATTTAGAAGTTTATTGATCCCAGGTGGTGTAGCGCTACTTTCAGATACAATCGGTTTTATGACGCTACTGGCGATTGATATTGGCATTATCCGAGAGCTCGCCATTTCAGCTTCTCTTGGTGTTGCGGTTATTATTTTAACCAATCTTGTTTTGTTGCCACTTGTGATCTCATACACTCATGTGCAGCCGCAAAAGAACACAGCACCTGTAAAAGAAAATAATATTTGGGTCAAACTGTCAAAGTTTGCAACGCCTAAATATGCAGTTTGGGTTTTGCTCATCACCGCGGGTTTGTATGCTGTAGGTTTACAGCAAGCCAATCAGATGAAAATTGGCGATTTACAGGGCGGGGCGCCAGCACTGCACCTTGATTCTAGATACAACCAAGATACTTTTTTCATTACAGACAAGTTTTCAATTACTACCGATGTGATGACCATTATTGTTGAGGCATTCCCAGAAGCTTGTACTTACCATTCTGTGTTAACTCAGATTGACGAATTTGAATGGCAAGTCAGTAATACCAAGGGTGTTGAGTCAACAGCAAGTCTTGCCTCTGTCGCTAAGAGAGTCAATGCTGGCTTTAATGAAGGTAATCCGAAGTGGCAAGTCCTACCTAGAAACACCGCCAGTCTTGTACAGGCAGTAGGGCGCGTACCAACCACTTCAGGTTTATTGAACAGTGACTGCTCTGTCATGCCAGTGTATCTGTTCCTTAAAGATCATAAAGCTGAAACCATTGAAGTTGTCATCGACAAAGTTAATCAACTACAGAAGCAGATGAATAATGATCAGCTTACATTTAAGCTAGCATCTGGACCTGTTGGGGTTATGGCTGCGACTAATGAAGCGGTTGCAGAAGCACAACTACCTATGATGCTCTATGTTTATGGCGCAGTGTTCGTACTGTGTTTAATTAGCTTCCGTTCTTTGCGAGCCACCATTGCGGTTATCTTGCCGCTCTATGTGGTTTCAACATTAGCGCAAGCATTGATGACCCAACTTGATATCGGTCTTGCAGTTAGTACGTTGCCTGTTATTGCATTAGGTGTCGGAATTGGGGTTGATTACGGGATCTATATCCTGTCAACAATGGCTGTAAGGCTTAGAGATGGTATGCCAGTCCAGCAAGCTTATTATGAAGCGTTAGTTGAGCGTGGTAGTGCGGTGATATTTACCGGATTGACACTGGCCATTGGTGTGAGCACTTGGTTCTTCTCGGCACTTAAATTCCAAATGGACATGGGAATATTACTGACGTTTATGTTTTTGGTGAATATGCTCGGGGCAATAATTATCCTGCCGGCGATTACCGCCATATTCTGGCGACAACCTAAGTAAATAAACCAAAAAGAGAAGCTTAAGCTTCTCTTTTTTTTTGCATAAAAAAACGCTATCAGCGATTGTTATTTCATCACAAAGCAATAAATGATGGCTAGCATTCTTTTTAGGAGGCACTACCACTAAAATAGTTCTCGAATTATGGCAGATTTAGTAATAGACTTCGCGCTATGACCTAGGTCACAGAAATAGGCTCAGGTCAGATTTTGAAGCATCCATAAAAATTAAAAGCGCTGCCATAGCCCCCTAAGGAAACAGCAACATGGCCTTGAAAGATGCAATGCCTTCAGTACTACTAGAAAATGTAGTCAACCTTATTCACTCTAAAGTTCCAAATTCACAAGCAAAACAAGTAGAACAGTTTGCTACTTGCCTATACGCGCATATGTCGAAAGACGACCTCAATGCCCGTAATGACAGCGACCTTTATGGCGCAGTTTTGAGTCAGTGGAACGCCCTAAACAAAACTTCCGTCGGCGAAGGCCACATACGCGTGTTTAACCCAAGCCAATCGAAACATGGTTGGGAGTCTAGCCATTCCATCATCGAAATTATCCAGCCGGATATGCCTTTCTTAGTTGATTCTGTCGGTATGGCAATTAATCGACTAGGGATCACGGCGCACATGATGTTGCATACGCCAATGGCGATTGAGCGTAAAGATGGCTCGGTGACGCATGTAAGCTATAGTGCAGAAGATAAAGCGGGTGTCGACAAAGTCGCCGTCTTCTTAATTGAAATCGACCGTCAAAGCAGCGATAGCGATATTAAAACTTTGACCAAAGAGATTGAGTCTATCATTGCCGATGTTGCGGCGTCAGTTCAAGACTGGGACGCAATGTCAGCAAAGCTTGGTGAGACTATTTCTGAGCTAGCGACAAGGCCTTATCCAGGGACAAAAGAAGAGCTTAGCGAAGCCACTAATTTTCTTCAATATCTCAATAACCACCACTTTACCTTACTAGGTTACAGACGTTACGATTTACGTAAAGTGGAAGGTGATTTAGAACTTGTTGCAGATAAAACCACAAGCCTCGGTTTGATGACCAAGTCAGCGAAAGCAAAGACTGAAACCGGTTTGATGTTATCTGATTTTTCAGAAAGTGCCCGTAAAGAAGCACTAGATACTAGTTTATTAGTATTAACGAAAAGCAGTGAAAAGAGCCGAGTCCATCGCCCAGCGTACGTCGATTATATTGGTGTTAAACGCTTTGACGACAAAGGTAATGTCGTTGGCGAAGATCGCTTTATCGGTTTGTATGCGTCTAACCTTTATAATCGCAGCCCTCGCGAGATCCCACTGTTGTCTGAGAAGGTTCAGCGGGTGCTTGATAACTCCGGTCTAACGCCACGTTCTCATGATTATAAAGCATTAATGCATATTCTTGAGACACTGCCACGCGATGAGTTGATCCAAGCTAATGTTGAAGAGCTTGCTCGTATTGCTCACGGCGTACTTGAGATGCAAGACCGCGACAAACTTAAATTGTTTGTTAGAAAAGACGGATTTGGTCGATTCTTATCTTGTTTAGTGTATGTATCGAAAGATCGCTATAACACTAAGCTGCGTGAAGATACTCAAAGAATTCTGGCACAGCACTTTAATAGTAGTGAAGATGTTGAGTTTACAACATATTTCTCTGAGTCAACTTTGGCTCGAACTCACTACATTATCAAAGTTGATAACAATAATATGGATGTCGATGTGGCCGCGATAGAGAATAATTTAACTGAAGCAGCACGTTCTTGGGAAGATAAACTCGGTAGTGCATTAATCAGTAATCAGGGCGAAGAAATCGGTACTAGCCTAGTTAAGCGTTACGTTAATGCTTTCCCTCGTAGCTACAAAGAAGATGTTTTACCTAGTTCCTCTGTGGTTGATGTGCAGCACCTTGAAGCGCTGGATGATGACCATAAACTGGGTATGCTGTTCTATCAGCCACAAGAAACGGCACTTAAAAATAGCAAAGTTCGCCTAAAACTGTTCCATAAGGACGAGCCAATCCATCTTTCAGATGTGTTGCCTATGCTAGAAAACTTTGGCTTGCGTGTCATTAATGAGCGTCCATACGAAGTGATTACCGCTGACGGTGACACCTACTGGATCTTAGATTTCTTGATGACCACACAAGATGTCGCAACAGATGATCTTGCTGATAGTCAAGAGCGCTTCCAGACTGCGTTGTCTCAAGTGTGGAAGAAAGAGCTAGAAGATGATGGCTTTAACCGTCTGGTTTTATCAACTGGTCTAACGGGGCGCGAAGTCTCAGTTCTTCGTGCTTACGCTAAATATATGCGTCAAATTGACTCTACCTTTAGCCAGGCATACATCGAAGAGACGTTCTCAAGTTACCCGCAGATCGCTGATTTGTTGGTGAAAATGTACATACGTAAATTCAACCCTAAGTTGAAAACACGTACATTAAACAAGTTTATTGAACAAATTGATATTCGCCTAGAAGACGTCTCTAGTTTGGATGACGATCGAATTATTCGTCGTTATTTAGACTTGATAAATGCGACAAATCGAACCAACTTTTATCAAGTAGCGGCTTCTGGTGAGGCTAAGTCATATATCTCATTTAAGTTTGAGCCTGAACTTATCCCTGAGATGCCAAAACCTCTGCCGAAGTACGAAATTTTCGTTTACTCTCCACGTGTTGAAGGTGTCCACCTTCGCGGCGGAAAGGTCGCTCGTGGTGGCTTACGTTGGTCCGATCGACGCGAAGATTTCCGAACTGAAGTACTCGGTTTGGTAAAAGCACAGCAAGTTAAAAATACCGTGATTGTTCCAGTTGGCGCTAAAGGTGGCTTTGTTTGTAAACAGTTGCCTACTGAAGGTGGACGTGAAGCTTTCTTCGCTGAAGGGCAAGAGTGCTACCGCCTATTTATTCGTGGTCTACTCGACATTAGCGATAACATTATCAATGGCGAAGTTGTAGCGCCTGAAAATGTCGTTAGACATGACGAAGATGACGCTTATTTAGTTGTAGCAGCTGATAAAGGCACCGCGACATTCTCTGATATCGCTAACGCAATTGCAGAAGAGTATAACTTCTGGCTTGGTGATGCATTCGCATCAGGCGGTAGTAACGGTTACGACCATAAGAAGATGGGCATCACTGCTCGTGGTGCTTGGGAGTCTGTTAAACGTCATTTCCGTGAAATGGGCGTTAATTGCCAAACTACAGATTTTACCTGTTTAGCCGTTGGTGATATGGCTGGTGATGTATTTGGTAATGGCATGTTGTTGTCTAAGCACACACGCTTAGTTGCAGCATTTAACCATATGCATATCTTCATTGACCCGAATCCTGATGCAGCAAGCAGTTATATAGAGCGCGAGCGTTTATTTGCGCTGCCACGTTCAAGCTGGGAAGATTACAACGCCGAACTTATCTCTAAAGGTGGCGGAATATTCTTGCGTTCAGCAAAATCGATTCCATTATCTGCTGAAATGAAAAAGATGTTGGGTAGCCAGAAATCATCAATGCCGCCATTAGAGTTACTCAAAGAGTTGCTTAAAATGCAGGTCGATTTGATTTGGAATGGCGGTATCGGTACTTATGTTAAGGCGACTCGCGAATCACATGCTGAAGTAGGCGACCGAGCCAACGATTCAATCCGCGTCAATGGCGATGAAGTTAAAGCTAAAATTATTGGCGAAGGCGGTAACTTAGGTTGTACTCAACTAGGACGTATCGAATACTGCGCCAATGGTGGCCGTATGAATACCGACTTTGTTGATAACGTTGGCGGTGTTGATTGTTCTGATAACGAAGTTAACATTAAGATTTTGCTTAATGCCTTAGTGGCAGACGGTGAAATGACTGTTAAGCAACGCAACCGTTTGCTCGAAGAGATGACGGATGAAGTAAGCCGCATCGTTCTGCAAGATTGTAAAGACCAGACTCGCACCATTTCAGTTACTCAGGTGCGCGGCGCTGAGCAGCTTAAAGAACAGATCCGCTTTATTCATTACCTAGAGAAAGAGGGCAAACTCGATAGAGCGCTCGAATTCTTGCCTAATGAAGATGAGCTAGCCGACCGATTAGTGAATGGTAAATCATTAACACGACCTGAACTTTCTGTACTCGTCGCGTACGCTAAGATGGTCTTGAAAGAGCAACTACTGACTTCTGAAATAACTGAAGACAGCTTCTTGAGCCAACTACTTGTTCAGTATTTCCCTAAGCAACTGCAAGAGAAGTACACCGTAAACATGGCTGCGCATCCATTACGCGGCGAAATTATTGCCACCTCATTAGCGAATGAACTCGTTAATGATATGGGACTTAATTTTGTGCAACGTATGCAAGATGAGACAGGTGCCTCAGTTGCGGAAGCTGCCATTTGTTACACTATGGCTCGCGAAGTATTTGGTTTAGCTGATTTAACTAAGTCGATTACCGATCTGAACGGTATTATTCCAGCAGTTGTGCAGTGTGAGATGTTGCATCAACTACGACGCAATATTCGTCGTGCTAGTCGCTGGTTCTTGCGTCATCGCAATCGTAATCTTAATATTGAACAGACTATTGAGTTCTTTACTCCAGTCTTTGATGAACTTAAAGCGAATGTTCATCAGTATATGGATAACGATGAAGTTGCAGGCATCCGTGCTGAATCAGATGCACTAATTAAAGAGGGTGTACCTGAAGATGTAGCAATGGTTGTTGCTAATGTGAGCACGTTATTCTCAGCGTTAGATATTGCACAAATCTGTGATCTTGAAGCTAAACCTGTACCGTTAGTTGCAGAGACATACTTTAAGTTAGGTGCAAGTGTTGACTTGCATTGGTTCCTTGAGCAGATAAGTGCGCAGCCAGTATCAAACCATTGGCAAGCACTAGCAAGAGCAGCGTTTAGAGAAGAGCTTGATTGGCAGCAGCGTTCACTCAGTTCTGTAGTATTAAGAACATGTACTGAAAGCTGTGATGCTAGCAAGATCATATCGGAATGGATTGAATCAAATCAAAGCTTGTTGGAGCGTTGGTTCCATATGCTGGCTGATTTCAAGACTTCGCAAAGCCATGAGTTTGCAAAGTTCTCAGTTGCCCTACGTGAACTTAACCTTTTGATCCTTCACTGCGAAGGTCAAAAGTAATCTGATTAAAATCAGAAGCCCTGGCAATTGCCGGGGCTTTTTTCGGTCTAGGAGAAAACATGTTTTATAAAATCGCACAAAAGTTCATGTTTCAGATGGATCCAGAACTGGCGCATAATTTTGCTATCGGCAGTTTAAAGTCTACTGGTAATTCACCACTAAACTGCTTTTATGCACAAAAAATTAAACCAGCCCCAGTAACAATGATGGGACTAACTTTTCCAAATCCTGTTGGTTTAGCTGCTGGTATGGATAAAGACGGTGAATGTATTGATGCTTTCCATGCGATGGGCTTTGGCCACGTAGAAGTTGGTACTGTTACACCGCGTCCACAACCAGGCAATGAACAGCCGAGGTTGTTTAGACTTAAGCCTGCTAAAGCGATTATTAACCGCATGGGATTCAACAACAAAGGCGTAGATAGCCTGGTTGAAAATCTTAAAGCTGTTAAATCTGATGCTATGGTTGGTGTCAATATTGGTAAGAATAAAGACACGCCAGTAGAGCTTGGTAAAGATGATTACTTAATCTGTATGGATAAGGTTTATCAATATGCTGCATACATAGCAGTCAATATTTCATCTCCGAATACGCCGGGTTTACGATCGCTACAATACGGTGATCTGCTTGATGATCTTTTAGGATCACTAAAGCAAAAACAAAAAGATCTTGCTGAAAAGCATGGTAAATACGTACCCATCGCATTAAAGATTGCACCAGATCTTTCAAGTGAAGAGATTGAAAAGATTGCAGATTCACTCATTCGCAATGAATTTGATGGAGCAATTGCCACTAATACAACTTTGACTCGCGATGGTGTAAGTGGTTTGCTCAATGCAAATGAAGCCGGTGGTTTGAGTGGTAAGCCTTTGAATTCATTGTCAACAGTGGTGATTAAACAACTCGCAGATTGTCTTAAAGGTCAAATACCTATTATAGGCGTTGGCGGAATTAACACTGCTGCAGATGCACTCGATAAAATTGATGCTGGTGCTCAAATGGTGCAAATTTACTCTGGTTTTATTTATCAAGGACCACAGTTAATTAAAGATATTATTGAAGCTTATCGTATAAAATAAAGGCTACGCGATCATATTTTATAATATAGATCATAAAACGATCATTAAGATCTAATATTAGATCGAGATGATCGTTTTTTATTTTATAAGATCTGAAAAAACGTTTTAAATTTATTTTGATATTGATGAAATTATCATCTATTATCCATTTGTATCTTAATAAAGGTAAACGATATGTTATTAATGCCAAAAAGGGATTGGCAATGGGGATATAACGAAACACATGGTGTATTAACTGTTTCGTTAGGAAGTGATATGGAATTTCTATCACCTTTTAAATTAAAGTCCCTAATACCAGATGCCAAAATAACAACTGAGTTTAGTGTTGAACACGCTAAGTTCTATATTGCTTTGGTTGATCGTTTACAAAAGACACTTTCCCTCAATGATGCTCTCATTGTACAAATAGCGTTAAACGCTACTGCCGCGCACTTTTTATTGAAGCCACAGATGCCAAAGTCTTGGTTTTTCGATGTGTCTCATGAATGTGTATACAGTGATATCGGCAAGATTTTTCAGCTGAGAACCACTGAGCACAGTGTATCAGCTATGGTCATTGAGTCAGGCTTACAAGCATCACTTGTTATGATTTTATCCCAAGAATGCCGATTAACTGAGACTAAAAAGTTAGCTCAGTTTGAAACGATTAAAGTTATGCATAATCGTTTGGCTCCATTAACAGTGGAAAGGAAAGTTAATGTGGCTTAAGTTTGTTTTTTGAACAAATGGTATAGATATGAAA
>NZ_BPEW01000034.1 GCF_019654975.1 Shewanella sp. c952 | reverse complement strand
AAACACTAATAAATTCATACGGCTTAAGAATTATTTTAGTCACAATGGTTATTAATAAAGCGCTTAAGTGTTTTGATTGTTTTATCTCACTACTTTTATGTTAGTGTAAATGGTTATCATTACACCAAAAACAAAAGAGCTATGCTGGATCTAACGGGCCTTCGTTTAACTGCAGAATATCAACCGCTACTTAACCCACATACAAAAGAGATCTTTGGCTACGAAGCACTGTCACGGTTTTACAATCTTGATGGTTTAGCTATCGCGCCTAATATTGTATTTGAAGAGCTACATTCCCATCAAAAATTGCTCACTAGCGTTGAAATTGCAGCAAAATCGTTTCAAATAACACATGCGCCCTTAGAAGGTAAATTGTTCGTCAATATCGATCCCCATGCAATAGAGTTTAATAGTGAAAAAATGCTGGCGTTACTGCAAGAAAGGCAAGATCTGTATGTCGAAATTATTGAAAATACCTGTATCAATGATGCACATTTAGCAGCGAGCTTTATCGAACAATTAGTGCACTCTAAAATACCGGTCGGATTAGACGATATCGGTGCGCCACACTCTATGCTATCGGTCGACTTAATGAGTAAAGTTAGCTGCTTAAAATTTGACAAATACTGGTTAAAAACAGCGCAGCAACCTGAGTATTTGCACCTAATTAGCGCACTAATAAGTTTCGCTCGTAAAACCAATAAGTTAACAGTACTAGAAGGTATAGAGACCGAGGAACATCTTCTCTTTGCCCAAGATGTTGGGGTCGATCTCGTTCAAGGTTTTCTGTTCAAACCCAAATTTATACAAGTACAAGAAAGTGTCACCCTCAGCCCAGAATTGTTGGTAGTCGATAATCCATAGAACTAATAACGCATATCCATCACAGCCACTCTATAAACATCAGTTTACTTTGAATTTTTACTCTTCTTATTCTCTTAATATCATAATTAGCCACGATAAAAGGTGGAAACAGGCTGTAGTTTCCACCATAGTTAACAAACGTAGCCATCGAGATGGCAAAGATTATTTTGCTAGATAACTCAGTGTAAAACCACCGACAAGGGAGCTGTATGCCCAACGAAAACATCTCAATTTTGGTCGAGCAACTAGAGCAAGTTTTACTCGGGAAACAACAGCAAATAAAACTTGCTCTCAGCTGTATTTTTGCAGAAGGACACCTGCTGATAGAAGACCAGCCTGGGATGGGTAAAACGAGCCTGTCGCAGGCAATGGCACAGAGTATGAGTTTAAGCTATCAACGCATCCAATTTACCAGTGATATGTTACCCGCCGATATTTTAGGAGTGAGCATTTTTGACAAACAACAGGCTAAATTTGTATTTCACCCAGGTCCCATATTCAAACAAATGATCTTAGCCGATGAGATTAACCGAGCTAGCCCAAAGACTCAAAGCTCACTTTTAGAAGCAATGGCAGAAAAACAGATCACCGTTGACGGTGAAACCTATCCATTACCTAACCCCTTTTTTGTTATTGCCACCCAAAATCCAAGTGAGCAATCAGGCACCTTTCCACTGCCAGAGTCTCAGTTAGATAGGTTTATGATGAAACTATCTATTGGTTATCCAAGCCAAGAAGCAGAGATGGCGATGCTAAAAGGCCAAGAAAAACTGACCAAGGCCCAGCCCTTGCCTCCATGCCTAAATGCGCTCTCGCTGCAGGAACTTCAGCAAAAAGTTGATAACATTAGTGCTTCTGATTCACTAATAAAATACATACTGGCGCTTGTTAAAACTTCTAGAGAGTTAGACGAAGCGATTGGCTTATCACCTCGAGCCAGCAAAGCCATTTTAAAAGCAGCCAAATCATGGGCAATGGTTCAGGGGCGTCAATATGTTGTACCTGAAGATGTACAAACCATATTCCCACTGGTTGCGGAGCATAGAATGAGTCGCTCGACAAACCAAAATACACCGGTCATTTCTAACATTATTTTGAGTAGAGTTAACCCTATCCTTTAAATTATTTATTCACGTTAAAACACAAGATAAGTTCAGAGGCATTGATGAAAAGTGGACAAGGGATAAGACAAAGGTTCACTCGAGTATTTGGCCGCTGGCTGTCACGGAGGATCCCGCCATCAAGCAGTATCACCCTTAGCCATAAAAGTATATTTATCCTGCCTACTGGACTCGGTTTTAGCTGGCTAATGTTGATTACCATCTTGTTTGTATTTGGTACTAACTACCAAAATAATCTTGTGATGGGATTAAGCTTTCTTCTCTTTAGTGTATTCAATACCTGTATTATCTATAGTTATAAGAATCTGGCAGGCCTGTCATTAACCCGCTTAACAAACGCCCCAGATACTTTTGCCAGCCAGCTTTGCTATGTCCCCGTGCTTCACTCCTGCCCTAACGAGGCATTTGAGATCCACCTCAGTTTTGCTGGTCAACAAATAGAAGTGGTAAAAAAAGTATCTGCTGAAACTACTGAATCTAGTTTAAGTTTTAATGGCACCGTTCGCGGTAAACTCAATCCAGGCAGAATAAAAGTTGAATCCCGTTTTCCACTTGGTTTATGCAGAGTGTGGTCTCATGTCGACTTAAGCATTGAGCAAATAATATTTGCTAAACCAATCAAAGCTAACTTAGCACTGGCAAGCCTTTCTAACGATAATAATGTCGAATCTGTTGGAAAGTACGTCGCTGGAGTCGATGAATTTAGCGGGCTTAAGCAATACGTAAAGGGCGAGTCGCTAAAGCAAATTGCATGGAAACAGCTCGCACAAGGGCGCGGTATGTTAACCAAGGAGTTTCAACAACCACAAGGCACGCCATTATGGATAACCTTAGACGATAACGATTACAATTTAGAGGTCAATCTCAGTCGGCTATCATGGCAAGTTGAGCACTTGTCTTCAAAGCATCAAATTTTCGGTTTAAAATTAGCTGAGGCCACTATCAATCCCGATCATGGCGAGCAACACCGAATCAATGCACAGACTCAACTAGCGCTGTATCACAACCACCAGTTGAGCAATAACAATGGTTAGAATCAAACCCCAGCGATCACGAACGAGCAATCAGTTCGATTTATCTCGCCAAACCTTGATGTGGTTACTGCTTACCAATATTGCCATTATTAGCCCGCTCTATTCGCAGATCACCCTATGGTCATTAGCGATTTGCACTATCTGCATTATTTGGCGACTCGGTATTTATCTCGGTAAAGTTGCTAAACCACCTCGTTGGTTAGTGACAGCCTTGGGGCTTGCATCGGCGGTAACCTTGACCATGGTGGTAAGTCAAATTGGTGCCTTAAATGCTTTAATAAACTTACTGATCTTAGGTTATGCGCTCAAATACATTGAGATGCGTAGTCGCCGAGATGTGCATATTGTCGTTTTAGTTGGTTACTTTCTAATAGCATTAAGCTTTATTCAGCAGCAAAGCCTATGGTCCGCATTACACCTTGTTATCGTCACACTGATTAACACCTGTGTATTAGTTAGCTTGCATCATGATAAAGCTCACTTTCGCTTTACTGCTAATCTAGGAAGCAAAATCATACTCCAAAGCTTTCCATTAGCCATTTTATTATTCTTGGTACTTCCTAGACTACCACCGCTTTGGTTAGTCCCAGCTCAAGGGGGTGCAAAAACAGGCCTATCAAGTACAGTAAATTTCTCCAATATTACTGAACTCACCCGCTCAGCTGAACTAGCATTTAGAGCAACCTTTCAACAAGGCGAATACCCTAAAAATTCAGCACTATATTGGCGGGCAATAGTGATGGAGGATTATGACGGTAAACAGTGGTCGCAAAATAGCGCAATTATTGCTAGCGAAAATGCTGTTTCAACTCATAACGCGTCCAAGCAATCCCCAAACACTCACAAAATAAACTACCTAAATAAAAATATAAACCAGTCTATCTCATACACAATCATTGCAGAGCCGAGTTCACAACAGTGGTTATTTGGACTTGATGTCGCAACCACTCAAGATCCTGGTATCTCAACACTTACAGATCATCGCTTGTTCGCCAAGCGGCCTATTGACCAACGTAGGCTTTATAAAGTCACCTCCTACCCTGAACATTCAATGGACGCAGTGATTTCTCAAGCTGTTCGAGAGGTAAATCTTGCGTTACCAAACCAAAGCAACCCCGGAACCAGATTATTGGCTCAGCAGTTTGAGCAGCAATATCCAACCCCACAGAAGCGGCTTAATGCCATGATGAACTACTTTAGCGAGCAGCCTTACTACTACACTTTACGGCCACCAGCAGTGGGTCATCAGCAAATTGATGATTTTCTATTACGCAATAAAGCAGGATTTTGTGTGCATTACGCTAGTGCATTTGCCTTTATGGCGAGGGCTACAGGACTTCCAGCTAGAATAGTCTCAGGTTATCAAGGCGGTGAGTATAATGAAGCAGCTGGCTACTTTAGTGTGTATCAATATATGGCACATGCATGGGTAGAGGTATGGTTACCAGGCCAAGGATGGACGCGTTATGATCCAACAGCGATGATAGCCCCTGAACGGATAGAACAGGGATTCGATGCGGTGTTTGATCCCCACCAAAGTTACCTTATTGATAGCCCGTTTGGATATTTAGGCAGTCGCACTAGCGACATATTTAATCAATTAAGGCTGCAGTTTGCCGGTATTGATTATTTCTGGAGCGTATGGGTTTTGGGCTTTAATTCTGATAAGCAGCAAGATGTGCTGCAAAAAATGCTAGGCGAAGTCACTCAGGTAAGAGTTGCTATCTTAGTCTTTACGTCACTATTAATCATAGGGCTTGCCATCGCCTATAGTGCAGGGCTATTGCAGTTCAGTCGAGCAACTGACAAGCACGTTACAGCCTATATGGGAGTGTGCCATTCACTAGCCCGTCGAGGGTTAAAAAGAGCAGAGAGCGAAGGCCCTGAAGACTATTATCAACGAGTACAGACAAGCTTCCCGACCATCGAAGCTGACTTTGACAAACTCACTCGTTATTACGTTGCGCTTAAGTATCAAACATTAACACCTGCTGCCTATAAACGCATTTCTCGGTTACTTATCACTCAATCAAGATGGTTAAAGTTTAATATCATTAAACAGAGATTGGCACTTGATAAAACAAACACATAGAATAGATAAATTCAGTAAACGCTGCGGTTATTATTATCGATTTTTTGCTTGAAAGTCATTTAGACAAATGTAGAACTGACTGATTAGTCCATCGTTTACTGTAGACCCGAAACGGGATAAAAACTAAATTCAAAAACAATAAGCGCACCATTCATTATTGTTAAAGGAACGCCATGCTATACCTAGTACAGTCTAACCAGATGGAAGCACTATCGCAGATTTTAGCCACAGAGCTAACAACACCACTGCCTGGAGCACCACTACTTTTACCAGAGCATATACTGGTGCAAAGCCCTGGCATGTCAACCTGGTTAAGACTAGAGATAGCAAGACAGAATAATATTGCCGCAGCGCTTGAGTTTCCGCTTCCTTCAAGTTTTATTTGGCAGCTTTGCCATACCTTATTGGATGACGTACCTAAGGAAAATGCCTTCACTAAAGCAGCAATGACCTGGAAGTTAATGGAGCTTTTGCCTTCTCTTATCGACCAAGATGATTTTGCTCCTCTAGCCAATTATTTAAATAACGGTAACCAAGGTCATAGCTCAAATGACTTACAGGGCGAGCGCCCTGAAACTGATGTGTCTGCAACCATATCGGAACCTCATCCGCAAAGTCCGCTAAAGCTCTATCAACTCTGTGGCCAAATAGCGGATATATTTGACCAGTATTTAGTTTATAGACCGGATTGGATCGCAGCATGGGAAGCGAATGAGCCGACCTTACCTCCCAAGGGAGATAAATTAGCGCAGGCCCAAGCATGGCAACCTATATTATGGCGAGCCTTAATCGAGTTTAACGCCAATACGTTACATAAAAGCCAGTATCACCGCGCTAATTTACATCAAGCACTTTTTGATAAACTTGATGACCCAAATACCTCAATGGCATCTCTCCCCCGACGTCTATTTGTGTTTGGGATCTCATCAATGGCGCCGCAAACACTAGATGTGCTGCATCACTTAGCTAAGCGTCTTGATGTGATAATGCTAAGCCTAAGTCCCTGTCAGCATTATTGGGGAGATATCGTTGACCCTCGGCTTAGAGCGCGCATGGCACTGCAGTATGCCAACAAACAAAAACTTGAAGTTGAGTGGGAAGACAAGCTTGAGGTCGGTAATCCATTACTTGCAAATAACGGCAAGATGGGTCGTGAGCTGTTAGATCTTATGCTTGAATTGCCAGAAGAACATACTGCATTTAACTTAGATTGTTACCAAGATCCAGGTATTGATTGCATGCTACATGGCGTGCAACACGACATTTTACAGCTGAGTACCCGAGGACAAAGTTTAGGCCCCGATGCCTCGCTTTATTTAACGGTTGATGGCAGAAGAATACTGCAACAAGATGACCACTCGATCACAATTCGCAGTTGCCATAGCCCACTGCGAGAAGTAGAAACTCTGCATGACCATCTACTAGAGATGCTATCCAAGCAAAAAGACTCTAAAGGGCAAACACTAGCGCCTAAAGATATCGTGATAATGATGCCTGATGTGGCAGCATACGCACCTTATATTGATGCCGTTTTTAGCGCTAAGCAAGGCAGTCATTACATTCCGTATGCCATTGCCGATCGCGGTGCAGTACAGGAATCTCCGCTTATTGCCAGTTTTTTACACTTACTTAATATCAATCAAAGCCGGTTTGGTCTGACCGATATCATCGGTATTTTAGAGGTCCCCAGTGTGCTAAGGCGGTTTGAGTTAGACGATGATTCGCTAACAATTCTTAAGCGCTGGCTCGAACAAGCGGGTGTGCGATGGGGCCGAAATGGCGCCAGCCGAGCCGAACATCAGCTGCCAGCTTTTGAGCAAAATGCTTGGTCGCTGGGAATTAAACGTCTTATTTTAGGCTACAGCTTTGCCGACGACTCGCCGCTGTATCAGCAAACGCTAGCAGTCAACGGTATTGAAGGACAAACGGCTCAGGCGTTAGGTAAACTACTAGATTTCATTGAAGCTTTAGACGATGTGCACGCCGCTTTAGCACAAAGTTGCAGTTTAACAGAGCGTATCGAACAGCTAGAGTTGCTACTTGCTGCTTTTTATCTAGTCGATGACGATGAACAAGTACAATTACAAGAGATCCGTGACGCGATAGTCACACTTGCTGAAGAGTTAACTGAATCGGGTCATACGACCCCCCTTCCCATCGAAGTGTTGCAAAACTGGTTTAATAGTCGTTTATCAGAATCTCGAGTCGGGCAACGTTACCTCGCGGGAAGTGTTAACTTTTGTACGTTAATGCCTATGCGCTCAATTCCGTTTAAAGTTGTCTGTTTACTCGGTATGAACGATGGGATTTATCCAAGAGTACAGCATCCAGTCGGCTTCGACTTGGTGGCTCAAATGGGTCCCCGTAAAGGCGACCGCTCTCGCCGATTAGACGATAGATACCTTTTCCTTGAAGCAATACTTTCGGCAAGGCAGCAGTTGTATATCAGTTACATCGGTAACAGTGAACGTGATGATTCTGAGCGGATCCCATCAATGCTTGTCTCTGAGTTAGTCGAATACTGTCAGTTAGCTTACCTGCCCGCAAAACTTGCTTTAGAGGCAGAAGCTAATAGCCAAAGTGAGCAAGATGCGGCTCTGTTTGTTGATAAAATAGAGCAAGCAATCTCAACACAACTGATCTGTAAACAGCCACTACAACCATTCGATGAACGCCTTTACCAAAGTACTAATATTGCTGATAGTTTACCGCTACAACAAAGTTACAGTGCGCAGTGGTGTCCAGCCCCCATGGCACAAACAACGATTGAGGTCGCCAACAAAAGTAGCAATGGCTTTATTAATTTAGACACTTCACTATTAAATACAGCCCTGCCCGATAGCAACGAAGTAGAGGAGATAGAACTATCAGCCCTGATTCGATTTTTCCGAAACCCTGCACAGTACTTTTTTAATCGAACGCTTAAAGTTGACTTATCTATTGATGTTCGGGCTGATGACAACGATGAACCCTTTAGTTTGAATGCTTTAGAGCGTTATAAATTACAATCAGTCTTGATAGATCATGCCATAGAAAATCAAACAGAGCGCCCTGATGACGAACTGCTTGAGCGCCTTAAAGCGCAAGGTAATATCCCACTCAAACCCTTTGATGATCTATTACTCAGCCAATATCTGCATGATATCACGCCACTGATTGGCAGAAGCTTGTACCTTAAAGGAGAGTCAAGCCAATCAGTAGAAATTGCCATTGATGTAGCACCGTTTGATGATAGCAGCCCAGTAACAGCTCAATCTATTAAACTGGTTGGTCGCATAGATGATTTAAGCGCTAAAGGACTGGTTAACTACCGGCCAGGAACCGCTAATGGTCGAGATTTAGTGCGCGTTTACTTAAGGCACCTTTGCCTTTGCGCAATGCAAGATAGCACTGATATTACTAGGCTCAATCAGCCAATAAATAGCTACCTACTTGATATTGGCCATTTCCATGTTTTTGCGCCGATGACTGCCGTTCAAGCAAAAAAACAATTAGCCCTGTGGTTTGCTTTGTTTAAACAGGGGCAAGCACAACCTTTAATGTTTATGCCAAGAACCGCCCTAGCCTACGTTGAAGCAGAAGGTGACCATATTCAAAAATTGCGTGAGGCGCAGCCTCAATGGTTGGACGAACAGACCCAATTAGGCGAAGGCATGGAACCACATTTCCAGCGTTTATATCAATTCCCTGAAGACTTTAGTGAACAACGATTTGGCGATACAGCGCAAACATTATTGTCACCGTTAATTAGCTTGTATTACAAAGGCAGACTTGGCGAACTAGCCACTTATGTTGAAGCTGGAGCGCAACCCTCTCCCACCTCTATAAGTGAGGAGCACTAACATGGAACATTCGTCATTAGCGGCTTGTAACGAACCCAAACCTAGTGAGCAAACCGACGGGCCAAGTCATATCGTCACAGAACCACTTAACACGCTCACCCTGCCCTTTGGTGGAAGTCGATTGATTGAAGCGAGTGCAGGAACAGGAAAGACCTACACGATTGCAGGTCTTTATGTCCGTTTGCTACTTGGTCATGGCACTGCTCAAGCGTTAAGTTGCGAACAGATTTTAGTGGTGACATTTACCAATGCCGCAACTGGCGAACTACGCGATCGGATCCGTAAAAAAATACAGTTGGCCTATCGCTGTTTTATCGGCTTAAAGGTCGATGATGAGCTCATTAGCCAACTCTATAACGAAACCCCCGAATGCGACAAAGCCCTAGCTCGTAAGCGTCTAGATTTAGCACTCAAATCTCTTGATGAAGCAGCGATTTTTACCATTCATGGGTTTTGCCAACGTATTCTAGCCGACATGGCATTTGAGTCATCATTGCTGTTTGAGTCTGAGTTTACTCTCGACGACAGCGAATTTCTGCACCACGCTGTACGGGATTTTTGGAGAGAAAAGTGCTATCCGCTTAGTGAAAGTCTTGCTGGAGTCATACAAAAGAAGTTTGCCAGCCCCGATGAACTGTCACGACAACTTCGACCTTTGCTTGGCGCAAGTAGCGCAATGGCGCAACCTAAACCCACTGCATTTGATAAAGTTTCAGCCAATTTAGTACAAAGTTTAAGTCGGCTCAAATTGATTTGGCCAAGAGAGCGCGAGCAAACAGAAGAGTTGTTGCACAGCCTTCCTCTTAATGGTGCTCGTTTTGGTAAAAAAGCTGATAGTTACCCTAAGCTTGCTGCCATGTTCGATGCACTCGATAACTGGGTCGCTTTTGGCACAGCGCTGCCGCCACAAAAAGTATTGGAAACATTATCGCTTAATAGTTTGAAACTCAATAAAGGCGGCGAGATCCCAAGTCGAGAACAAGCAACTGTACTGGAACATATAGAAAGACTTGCCGCGCTTGTTGCAGAGTTAATTCCGAGTTTTCTTTATAGCGCAAGAGACGGGATCGCCAAACGGTTCGCCGAGCAAAAGTTAGAGCGTAACCTGTTAACGCCAGATGATCTGTTACTGACGTTGGCACAAGCGTTAAAAGACTCCCGGGAACAGTCCTTATCTAAAACAATTGCTAAGCGTTTTCCCATAGCGTTAATCGATGAATTTCAAGACACTGATCCACTACAGTTTGATATTTTTAATCATATCTATCAAACCAAAAAGCAAGACGACGGTTCTACAACCTCTTCAGCAGATAAAGCACAATCTGAATCATTAAGTTTATTGATGATTGGTGATCCTAAACAGGCTATTTATGCTTTTCGTGGCGCCGATATTCACACTTATATCCATGCACGAGAGCAAACAGCAAAACACTATAATCTGGATACAAACTATCGCTCCAATCGACAGATGGTTGAAGCCGTCAATTGTATATTCTCACATCGGGATGATCCTTTTATCAGTGACTCGATCCCTTTTGTGCCCGTGAAAGCAGCTCATTTCTCAGATAAGAAAGTACTCAGCGAATCGATAACGGATAACAGTGCTCTAAGGCTACGGCTTCTTAGTGAAGATCCAGAGAAAGGCCTTAATAAAACAACGGCAAGACAGTTACTGGCTAGTGATGCAGCCGATGAGATAGCGCGCTTACTCATCGATGCCGAGCAAGGCTTATCTGCTATCGGTGCCACTCAGCTAAAAGCCAAAGACATTGCAGTCTTGGTCAGAGATAGACACGAAGCCAACGTCATAAAGCAAGCGTTAGAGCAGCGTAATGTTGGCTCAGTATTTTTAAGCCGAGATAGCGTATTTGATACCGTTGATGCCCGTGAAATGTTGTTAATTTTGTACGCAATGTCAGAACCTAAAGATGAACGTGCATTGCGTAGTGCACTAGCAACCTCGCTACTCGGTTACCGCGCAGAAGAGATCCACGCCTTTAATCAGGATGAAGACAAACGTCAACTGCTACTAGAGCAATTTGCCGCTTTGCAGCAACAATGGTTAAAGCGCGGCATTATGCCAGCGCTGCTTAATCTCGCTAGCCAAACAAACATCATCGAACGCTTACTTCACACCAACGAGGGCGAGCGCCGCTTAACTGACTTTAGACATTTGAGTGAACTGCTTCAGCAAAAAGCCACTGAACTTGACGGTATGAGTGCACTTATCAATTGGTTTGAACAGGCACTAATTGGTAATCAAGCCAATGAAGAGTCCCAATTAAAACTCGCTAGTGAGCAAAACCTGGTACAGATTGTCACCATTCATAAAAGTAAGGGACTCGAGTACCCTATCTGCTTTATTCCCTTTGTCAGCCTTAGTCGAGATAATCGTAAAAAACCAGCCCCTATGCTTTACCACGAGGACAATAAGTTAGTTTGGGATATCGAACAGACTGATGAAGGATGGGATAGACAAAAACGTGAAACGTTAGCTGAAGATTTACGATTATTGTATGTTGCGCTCACAAGGCCAGTACTTAAATGCTACCTGTACATTACCAACCACAGTCGTCTGACAAAAAGTAAAGGCATGACCAGTCAATTGCACGAAACTGCTATTGGTTATTTGCTTGGTATCGAAAATAAAATATGTGAATACAGCGAGCTACACAGTAAAGCTCAGCAGTTGGTCGATAAAGCGCCTATTGCCATTGGTCTAAAAGAGTTAACACCTGCTGGTGATAACAACTTCGAACAAGTACAACGTAAACTGACGGTTGCGAGCGACCCTGACAATAAATTCGCCCCCAAAACACTCATTCGTCCACAACAAATACCGTGGAGAGTAGGAAGTTACTCTGGACTCGTAAAACATCTAGCTCACGAAAAAGTACAGCCAGGTGCTGATGACGAGCAGTTCCCTGAGGTTGATGTCATTATTGATGAGCTCGACCAACAGCCGTCACGTTTTACCTTCGAGCGCGGTGCAAATGCGGGTAGCTTTATGCACTTGGTACTTGAACTCATTGATTTTACCAATGCCAGCCCCGGTTTAGATGAACATCTACCCAACGCGATGAAAAAATATGGCATTGACGAGAGCTGGACTTCGGTGCTTAAAGATTGGTATCTGGATCTACTGTATGCACCACTAGCAACTGACAACACATTGTCACTCGCCCAATTATCCGATAACCAGAAATTGGTAGAGATGGAGTTTTACCTGCCAATTAGTAAACTGAATGCAAATAAGCTCAATCAACTGCTTATCGATTTTGGCTACAGCGCTGGGCTTTTATTTGATGATCTACAAGGTATGCTCAAAGGATTTATCGACTTAACGTTTGAACATAACCAGCAGTATTTTATTGCCGATTACAAATCCAACCATTTGGGCGATAACCTCGATTTATATAACTACCAATCAATGAAGACCGCCATTAGCAGTCATCGATACGATCTGCAGTACATCATCTACACCTTAGCCTTACATCGATATCTAGGGCTAAGAATGACCGACTACGATTACGACCAACACATTGGCGGCAGCTTTTATCTGTTTTTACGTGGTATGTCAGTAAGCGCGCCTCAAGCCGGGGTGTATTACGATAAGCCACCTAAAGCACTAATAGAAAAGCTCGATCTATTGTTCGGTAACTTATCAACGACTTCATCAATTGAGGCTAACTAATGTTAACAACTTCAGCTTCATTGGATATTTTACTTAAAGAGTGGCAAAACGACCGTTTATTAACACCGCTTGATAGACATTTTGCACTACAGATGGCGCAGCTTCATCAGCAGCAATCTCCGCTGTTTATTTTGATCTGTACTTTGCTTAGTCAGCATCTTTCGAGCCAGCACTCCTGCCTGCCCCTTGAACAAATAGACTTTGGCAACCCACTCAAAGAGCAAAAAAGCCAATGTCAGATTAATCTGACGCTTGAGGAGCTTACAACAGAACTGCTCAGTTTCGATGCCGTCAGCACACCTGATAGCGCGACATTAGCACCATTGATCTTAGACAAGGGTAACCTGTATTTACAGCGTTATTACCATTACGAGTGTGAAGTGGCAGAACACCTTATCCGCTTAGCTCATTCGCCGATGCTCAAACAATCATCCACTGATCCGTTAGATGACGCTAAGATATTACTCGAACAGCTATTTACCTCAAATGAGCAGCAGTATGACTGGCAGAAAATATCCACAGCTACGGCGTTAACCAAACGCTTAGCGGTGATCACTGGAGGACCTGGCACAGGAAAAACGACAACAGTAACTAAGCTTTTGTACCTGCTAACTTCACAGCAAGAACTGACTATTCGCCTAGTGGCGCCGACAGGGAAAGCGGCAGCGCGTTTAAGTGAATCAATCAAAGCATCTAAGCAGCGGCTTGCCAGTGAGCTACAGCATCTTCCAGAAGATAAACTTAAATCGACTATGGCGCAGATCCCAGAAGAGGCCGCCACTCTGCATCGATTACTTGGCGTTATCCCTAACTCCCATCAATTTAGGCACCATAAAGATAACCCTTTACGACTTGATCTATTAATTATCGATGAAGCATCTATGGTTGATTTACCAATGATGCACAAGTTGTTATCAGCGCTGCCCGCACAAGCAAGCCTGATCCTCTTAGGAGATCAAGACCAGCTAGCCTCCGTAGAAGCGGGTGCAGTCCTTGCTGATATCTGTAGTGGATTAAGAGTAAATTTAGATAATGGCGCTAACGGATGGCAGATGCGCTATTCAAAACAACAGGCAAAATTGTTAAGCCAGCTAACCAATTATCCACTAGATAACTTTATCAGTGATGACCCACAGATTGGAGACAGCCTTTGCATGCTAATGCACAGTCACCGCTTTATTGGCGATGCTGGTATTGGTCAATTAGCCGAAGCGGTAAACCAAGCTAACTTGCAGAGAATTGCTCAAGTGTGGCAGACGGGCTATAAAGAATTACTTTGGTTAGAACATAGCAATATTAACAGTAGCAGCAATCACTCAAACCTCGGCCTAGAAGCTCTGTTAGCGCAGTCAGTTGAACAATATGGCTGCTACCTTAAATTGATGAACAATAGCGCCCTGTCCGCCGCTGAGATTATCGATAGCTTCAATCAGTACCGTATATTGTGCGCTATGCGCGCCGGCGAATATGGCGTAGAAGGGATCAACCAAAGTGTCAGCATCAGTCTTGCAGCCGCTGGCCTTATTAGTCCCGAACAAGAATTTTATGCTGGTCGCCCGGTAATCATTCAGAGCAATGACTATAATCTCGGCCTTTTTAACGGTGACATTGGGTTAATTTTGCCCGATGAGAGCAGTGACTCAAGGCGGTTAATGGCACACTTTATCCAAGCCGACGGTGGACTGCTAAAAGTACTGCCTGCACGCTTGCCAAGCCACGAAACTTGCTATGCGATGACTGTTCATAAGAGCCAAGGTAGTGAATTTAGTCACGTCTCGTTAGTCATGCCAATAAGGCCAAGCCTTGCACAGCAGCAGCTGCTATCAAAAGAATTGGTTTATACCGCGATCACTCGCGCTAAACACCACTTTACCTGTCTAGGCAGTCAACGAATATTTGAGCAAGCAAGTTCACGTTTAACTCAGCGCTCTTCAGGCTTGTCTGAACGTCTTTGGAGCAAAATAGCTGATACTTGCTAGTAAACAGAAGATAAAAGCAGCTACTGGCTTTAAAATCAACTTGAACGGTTGCATTACCAAGTGATTGCGCCATAGTTGAGCCTTGCAAAATTTTAACCAGTTACAAGTGGGGATTAGATGAGTACAACGAATATTTTATTGCTGTGCGGTGGTGGTGGCGACGAACATGCAATATCCCTTTTATCAGCAAATTATTTTGAAACTTCGCTAGCAACTCTTCCCCAATTTAATGTGCTACGCGTGGAATTAGATGCAAATGGTCATTATCGAACTGCTGCTGGCGCAAATTGCGAGCTAACTAGCCGCAGGCAGATCCGTTTCGAAGCAGATAATAAAGCACCATGGGAAGTCGATTTTGCCATTCCTTGTATTCACGGTTTTCCTGGTGAAACTGGCGATATCCAATCTTACTTTGAACTGATTAATCTTCCCTACTTCGGCTGTAAAGCAGAGGCGAGCCGTAATTGCTTTAATAAAATTACCGCAAAGATGTGGTTTAGCGCGTTGAACATCCCCAATACTCCCTATCTGTTTCTCAATGAGTTGAATGATGCCTCCATAGAACAAGCGACTAATGCGCTTAAAGATTGGGGCAGTATCTTCGTTAAGGCTGCGTCTCAAGGGTCATCCGTTGGCTGTTACCGTATCGATAATCAAGAAGATGTGGCGTCGACATTAGCACAAGCGTTTACTTTTTCAGATTATGTCATTGTCGAAAAAACCATTAGTGCTAGAGAGCTAGAAATCGCCGTCTATGAAATTGATGGCAAAGTGGTTGCAACAGTACCGGGTGAAGTCATCTGCGCCAGTGATAGCTTTTACACCTTTGATGAAAAGTATGCAGCCAATAGCCAAGCACAAACACAAGTCGTGGCAGATATCTCAAAAGAGCTCAGCGATGAGATCCGTAAATATGCGATCAGTGCCTTCAAGGGGATGAAGCTTAGACATCTGTCGCGTATTGACTTTTTCTTAACCGATGACGGTGAAGTGCTATTAAATGAGATCAATACCTTTCCAGGCCTAACCCCTATTTCTATGTTTCCCAAGATGCTACAGAATCACGGCGACAGTTTTGCAGAATTTCTGTCGAGTAACATTACCATTAAAAAAACATAGACACTGAGCCGTTATGATCGAGATTGTCCCGCTGTAGATGCAACGCTATTACAATAGCTTTGCAAACCATGTTTAGAGACAACATCAAAGTTCAGAAAAATATCTAGGCCTAAATAGTAAATTTGCATCACTGTAGGCTTCAATCAATCTCAAGACTAATTACCTCAGCACAGAACGGCCAAGCATAAAAAAGCCTGACTTAATTTAAGTCAGGCTTTTTTGATTTAGTGCGATGGTCAATGCAACAACATCAGACCTTTGCACCTAATCCTCTAGCTTACTTGTCAGCGGTTTTGGACAAAATCCAAATAGAAGCAACTGCAACAACAGTAAAACCTGCAAGTATAATGACTGGCATGGCGGTATAGCCAAGGACATGCCATATAACATTCTCTAATGTACTCATAATGGCTCCTTATTGCCAACCTTCAACTTTGTGCATATCTGGTAGATTATGGGCAATACCTTTATGACAATCGACACAGGTGTTTTCACCATTCGCAAGTGCTGTAGAATGCTGCCTTACACTACGCGGACTCTGCTCAGAGAAATCCATAAACTCAAAGTTATGACAGTTACGACACTCTAAAGAGTCGTTCTTCTTCATTCTTGCCCATTCCCTTTCAGCTAAATGAGCACGACGCTCTTTAAACTTTTCAGGTGTATTAATGGTTTGAGTCACAAAATATGCAAAAAGCTCTTTTGAAGCCTGAACTTTACGCACGATTTTGTCCGTCCAAGCATGAGGTACGTGACAATCTGAACAGATAGCACGAACACCAGATCGGTTTGCATAATGAATCGTTTCTTGGATTTCAGCCACAATAGGTGCATGACATCCAGAACAAAACTCTTCAGTGTTAGTCGCTTCCATGCCGGTGTTAAATGCACCCCAGAACATGAGTCCGCCTGCAAACCCCATAAATAGCACGATACCTACAGCGGCCTTACTAGGGCTTTTTAATATGCCCCAGAAGCCTTTTAAGGCGTTAATAATCCATTTCATATTATTACCTGCCTTAATTGTTATTGCAGTGATTTAACACGTTCGAACGAGTTACCGACTAACGGTTTCGCATCTGCTTGTGTTACGTGGCACTGTAAGCAAAAGTAGCGTCTTGGAGATACATCAGCCAATACTTCGTCGTTTCGATTAGTAAAGTGCGTCACACTGATTTTAGTCGCGCCCATCTGCTTCGCTTTAGTCCAGCTGTGGCATGACAAACACTTGTTAGCATTCAATGAGACTTCATAGTGTCGAATGTGATGCGGGATCAATGGTGGCTGAAACACATAACTGCTTTCAATATCCACTTGATCGCGCGGCACTTTCTTCATAGGATCTGCAGGCCTTGTGGTTTCTAGCTCAGTATCGCCACGTAGCGATTCAACGCCACCGATCCCTCTGTCCAGACCGGTTGCCGGTTCCTCACTGAAAGCAAAACCACTGATAAGAGTTAAGGTAATACTCAATGTTAATAAAATTGATTTTTTCATCGTAACCCTGCCTTATACTATTTTCGTGATTTTAACAGGACACTTTTTATAGTCTGTCTGTTTTGATAGTGGATCCGTTGCATCTAAAATCAGTTTATTAATTAAGATACGAGCGTCGAAGAATGGCACAAATACCAATCCTTTTGGTGGACGGTTACGTCCACGAGTCTCAACACGCACACGAATATCACCACGTTTATTACTCATTAGCACTTCATCACCACGACGAACACCATGAGCTTTAGCATCGTCTGGATGCATGTAACAAAGCCCATCAGGAACGGCCTTGTAAAGTTCAGGTACACGACGTGTCATGGTGCCTGTATGCCAATGTTCTAATACTCGGCCGGTACATAACCACAAGTTGTACTCTTCATCAGGCGACTCTGGCGGCGCTTCATATGGCGCTGAAATAATCCATGCTTTGCCATCTGGTTTACCATAGAACTCAAAGCCTTTACCTTTACCTACATAAGGATCTGATCCTTCTTTAAAGCGCCATTTTGTTTCTTTACCGTCAACAACTGGCCAGCGTAATCCGCGCTCTTTATGGTAGCGATCATAGGGTGCTAAATCATGACCATGACCACGTCCGAAGCTTGCATACTCTTCAAATAGACCTTTTTGTACGTAGTAACCTTGGTCTTTAGCATCATCATTTAGTGCTTGTGCTTCTGATAAAGGAAACTTATTAACTTGGCCGTTTTCAAACAACACTTCACACATATTTTTACCACGTACTTCTGGCATCTGTGCGATTAGCTCTTCGCTCCACACCTCTTCAATTTTGAAGCGCTTTGCGAATTCCATGATTTGCCATAGATCTGATTTAGCCTCACCAGGTGCTTTAACCTGCTGATACCAAACTTGTGTACGGCGTTCAGCATTACCATAAGCCCCCTCTTTTTCTACCCACATAGCCGTAGGCAAGATTAAGTCAGCAGCTTGTGCAGTTGCTGTTGGGTACGGATCTGAACAGACAATGAAGTTTTCCGGATTACGGTAGCCCGGTAAACGCTCCTGATTGATGTTAGGACCAGCCTGCATGTTATTGTTACACATAGTCCAATAAGCATTTAGCACGCCGTCATTAAGCTTGCGATCTTGCAGTACCGCATGAAAGCCTGGCTTTGCAGGGATTGTGCCTTCTGGTATTTTCCACAAATGCTCAGCATGCTTACGGTGCTCAGGGTTAGCAACAACCATGTCTGCAGGTAAACGGTGTGAGAATGTACCAACTTCACGCGCTGTACCACACGCAGATGGTTGACCCGTTAGTGAGAACGGACCATTACCAGGAGTCGATATTTTACCCACTAGCAAGTGAATATTATAAACAAGCGAATTCATCCAGACACCACGAGTATGTTGGTTCATACCCATCGTCCAAAGAGACATTACCTTAATCTTAGGATCAGCGAATTGCTTAGCAAGCGTAACCAGTTGTTCTTCATTTAGGCCGGTCATTTCTACGGCTTTTTCAAGCGTATATGGTGCTACTGACTTTTTGTACTCTTCAAAATCAATTGAGTACATCTTACCGACATTCGGATTAGCCGCCGCTTGCTGCAGAGGATGCTCATCTCTTAAACCATAACCAATATCTGTGGTTGCCTGCTTGAAATGGGTATGCTTACTAACAAAGTCCCAATTGACAGCATCATTTTCAATGATGTAATTAGCAATAAAGTTTGCAATTACAAGGTCGGTTTGTGGCTTAAAAATGTAACCTTTATCAGCGAGTTCGAACGAACGGTGATAATAAGTAGATAACACGTTCACTTTAACATGTGGAAAGCTCAAGCGACGGTCGGTGATGCGGCTCCACAAAATCGGGTGCATCTCTGCCATATTAGAACCCCAAAGCACAAATGCATCTGCTTCTTCGAAGTCATCATAACAGCCCATTGGTTCATCGATACCGAAGCTTCGCATAAAGCCACCAACAGCAGAAGCCATACAGTGGCGAGCATTAGGGTCAATGTTGTTAGAGCGGAACCCCGCTTTCATCATCTTAGAAGCAGCATAGCCTTCCATTACCGTCCACTGACCTGAACCAAACATACCCACGCTAGTTGGGCCTTTTGCTTTCAATGCCGTTTTCCACTTGTCAGCCATGATATCAAATGCTTGATCCCAGCTTACTGGGGCAAAATCGCCAGCTTTATCAAATTTGCCATTTGTTTGGCGAAGTAACGGCTGAGTTAAGCGGTCATCGCCATACATGATTTTAGAAAGAAAATAACCCTTAATACAATTAAGGCCTTTATTGACGGGTGCTTCAGGGTCACCTTGGGTCGCAACAACTTTACCTTCCTGAGTTCCAACAAGTACCGAGCAACCAGTACCACAAAAACGACAAGGGGCTTTATCCCAATGAATTTTTGACTCATCACTTAATGCGATTAAGTTCGTTGCTGTGGCTGGAAGAGTAACACCTGCAAGTGCTGCAGCAGACGCTGCTGCATTTGCTTTGATAAACTCACGTCTAGACATTTTCATACTTGTTCCTCGCTAACACACTCTTTTTTATAAGGGGGTAAATTGGTGGATTCAGCACTTTCAGTAGGTTCACTATCGATTTGGTGGTAAACCATGGTTGCACCAAGCACACCCGGCATATCACTTATTTTCCCAATAATGTCGCTAATAAAACCTTCAGTTTGTGTTTCTAACACTACGACGATTTTTCCGACTTCGCTGACACCATAAATCTCGGCTTCTTTGAACTCTAAAATGAGTTCTTGAGTTTGGCTTAAGTGCTCTGGACTAACTTGAACCAGCAAGCTAGAAATATGAGCCTCAGGTAACGACATGGTTGCGTTCCTTATCTATCTGAGTAATAAAGCTGAAAGGATATTGTCTGGGTAAACTAATCATGTCTTCCCTCATCCAGTACAGTCGTGTTTTGTTATTGTTATTGTTGATTTGTACAGTGCCCCAGTAGCAAGTTTTAACCTCAAAAACCGACTAAAACTGCAACTAGGCCTTTATTTTATGGCTGGAAAATTGACAAAAACATCAAAAACCCACTTTTCATATCCTATTGTCATCGCTTCAAGCACCAAATTTAATCTAGCTTTGATGCTCACGAAGTACGATTTAACAGTACCTATTTTTGCTGAATCCACATGAGGTTCAGAGCCAATATCAACATATAGTTAACTTGGCGCAGAGAGTAACAGCTGTCTATCTAACTGTTATATACCTACTTTTGGTAAAGCCTGCTCTAGGTTGATCTAGATCATCTTTTTTATGCAATATTTAACTTGATCACGTATTTACGCTGGTTTGTTCGGTTAAAAAATGACCTAACAAGTCAAGCGCTTACTTAAGTAATGACTTAAAGGACAATTCAATAATGGCTGTTTATTTTGGGCTTTACAAATGTTTCTAACACATTCGCAACAATATTTTAGGGGGAGGCAAAGAAATGGTACTAGCAACAAAGTGCAGAATGATCAACTCTACCACCGGTATAAAACCTTAGGCAGTAGAGCTGTGTTTAATTTATCTTGATGAAAGGGTTAAGGTTTAGCTTTGCAACTGATTTAAAATTCGTTTCTCAGATATCGGATAAGCAGTCCCCAACACTTGAGCAAAACAAGACACTCTATACTCCTCTATCATCCACCGTGCTTCCGTCAAAACATCAGGTATAGGCATAGATTTAGGCAGTTTAGCCATTTGGCCTTTTAGCACTTCTTGAACTTTGTTAATACTATGCATATGCAAACGATCACGGTTAGGATCAACTGGTAGTTTATCTAAGCGGTTTTCGATCCCTTTTAAGTAACGAATAATATCGCTAAGTCGGCTCCAACCGCACTGCTCTACAAAGCCTTTAAAGACTAATTGGTCAAGTTGGCTTTGAATATCACTCATAGCAAAGGCAATATCTAAGCTTATCTTTCCTTTCAAACGCTTCTTTATACGATTATAAATAGTGAGAACTTCTTCTACTTTTAGAGCAATTTTTTCCGCTGTAGGATTAAGCTCTTGCCTCACCCACTCTCTGGCTTCATCAAACTGCTGCTCTGCACGAATATCGATCCCTTTTTCATCAATAAGCTGTTGTACTGCCGCTGATAATATATCGTCAATCAGCACTTGCACTTGGCCAAACGGGTTAAAATACATCGCCAACTTGGCTTTATTTGGCAGTGATTTTTGTAGATGCTTAACTGGCGAAGGAATATTGATTAATAACAATCGCTGCAGACCCACTCGATGCTGTTTCTGCGCCTCAAACTCATCATCAAATAATTTAATCGAAACACTGGTTTTATCATCAACCAGCGCAGGAAAGGCTTTAACTTCAAAATTACCTTTCTTTTGTTCAAATCGCTTTGGCAAATCACCAAAGGTCCATTTCTCGATCCCTTTTTGCTCAATACCGGAGTCAGCAACTTCACGGATAGCCTGTACAACCTGTCCTTGCATACTCGATTTTAACGGTTCAAGAATGCGTCCTTGAGTTAATAATTTTCCTTTATCACCTTCAATTTTAAAATTGACTAACAGATGCTGTGCTAACTGCGTGTCATCAAAATCCTCAGCTGAAATTCGCACTCCACTCATTCTAAGCAGCTGTTTGCACATCGCTTCAATCAGTGGCAATTCGAAAGGTGTGATCGCTTGTAAACAGGCCTTGGCATAATCTGGTGCAGGGACAAAATTTCTGCGTAGCGCTTTGGGCAATGACTTTATCAATGCGATGCATTTTTCTTCTCGTAACCCTGGTACTATCCAATCAAAATCAATGTCATCGACCTGGTTGATCAATGCAACAGGGATATGAACCGACACTCCATCATCCGCAGCTGACGGCTCAAAGTGGTAACTGATCTTAAGTTTCAAATTACCTTTATGCCACTTTTCAGGGAAGTCCAACGCAGACACATGGTCACTACTGCGTTGCATTAACGCTTCACGTTCAAAATCAAGTAAATCAGGATTTTTTTGCTTTGCTTTTTTCCACCATTTTATAAACGTCGGTGCGTTATAAATATCTGCGGGTATTTTAGGTTCATAGAAATGAAACAATGCTTGTTCGTCGACTAAAATATCTCGTCGGCGAGACTTATGTTCAAGCGATTCGATATCGAGCAATAATTTCTGGTTATTGATGAAAAACGCTTCACTAGTCCTAAGTTCGCCCTCAGCTAACGCCGAACGAATAAAGATATCCCGCGCTTCAACGGGTTCAATCGGCCCATATTGCACTTTACGTCGATTTACGATCTGCAAGCCATACAGCACTTGATTCTCTAGCGCGACCACCGAACCTTGTTTTGACTCGAAATGCGGTTCTACATAGTTTTTCTTGACTAAGTGTGCCGCAAGCGGCTCTATCCATTCTGGCTGGATCTTCGCGCAGCAGCGTGCAAATAAACGTGATGTTTCAGTGAGCTCTGCCGCCATTAACCATTTGGGGCCTTTCTTGGCGAGAGGCGAACCTGGAAACACAAAAAACTTACGATTACGGGCACCAAGGTACTCTTTGTCTTTATCTTTAAAACCAATATGGCTCAATAACCCGGTTAATAAAGACTTATGTAAAAGCTCATAATTCAATTCAGCATTAGTGTCGTTAAGCTTCCACTTTAGCTCATGGGTAGCTTGCCTCAGCTGGGCATAGAGATCTTGCCATTCACGCACTCTAAGGTAGGCTAAAAATTCAGCCTTACACTGCTTTCTAAACTGATTGCTCGACAGTTCTTTTTGGCTCTGTTTTAAGAAATCCCAAAGATTTAGATATGAGACAAAATCTGAATCTTTATCGCTAAAGCGGTTGTGTGCTTGATCGGCAGCTTGCTTCTTATCCATTGGCCGCTCACGCGGATCTTGGATAGACAGCGCAGAGGTGATCACTAGCGCTTCATGCAAACAACCATTCTGCTGCGCCTGTATAACCATTCTTGCTAGGCGTGGATCAACAGGGATATGAGCAAGCTGCTTACCTAGAGCGGTGAGATTGAGCTGGCCTTTTGCCTGACTTACTGCTTGGAGCTCCTCAAGCAACATAAAACCATCACGTATATAACGGGCATCTGGTGGCTGAATAAATGGGAAGCCTTCGATATCCCCTAAACCAATAGCCAGCATTTTCAAAATTACCGATGCTAGGTTTGTTCGTAAAATCTCAGGATCGGTAAACTCAGGACGAGAAGTAAAATCATCTTCACTATATAATCTTATACAGATCCCTGGTGCGACACGGCCGCAACGACCTTGACGCTGATTAGCACTTGCTTGTGAAATAGGTTCAATCGGCAATCGTTGTACCTTGGTACGATAGCTGTAACGACTAATACGCGCTGTTCCAGGGTCTATGACATACCGAATACCCGGTACGGTTAAAGATGTCTCCGCTACGTTTGTCGCCAAGACGATACGCCTACCAACATGACTCTTAAATACTTTTGACTGCTCACCATAAGAGAGTCTTGCATATAAGGGCAGGATTTCTGTGTCTCGATACTGTCTTCGATTCAGTTGCTCTGCTACGTCTCGAATTTCTCGCTCACCATTCATAAATATAAGAATGTCACCAAGACCTTCATTGATCAGCTCATCTGTTGCGGCAAAAATACCTTCCACCAGATCTAAATCTTCATCACTGTCTCTAACTAACGGACGATAGCGAGTCTCTACTGGATAAGTACGGCCAGAAACCTCAATCACTGGCGCACCATTAAAATGTTGCGAGAAACGCTCAACATCGATAGTGGCGGAGGTAATTATCACCTTAAGATCAGGGCGCTTCTTTAAAACATTCTTCAAATAACCCAAAATAAAATCAATGTTAAGACTACGCTCGTGCGCTTCATCAATAATGATGGCGTCATACTGATTCAAGAACTTATCCGAGGTAAGTTCTGCCAATAAAATACCGTCGGTCATTAATTTGATATAGGACTCTGGCTTAATCGCGTCGGCAAAACGTACTTTAAAACCTACTGCTTCACCAAGTGGCGTATTCATCTCTTCAGCAATGCGAGTGGCAACACTGCGGGCAGCAAGTCTACGTGGCTGTGTATGGCCTATTAGGCCACGAGTGCCTAGACCCAATTCAAGACAGATTTTAGGTAACTGAGTGGTTTTACCAGAACCGGTTTCACCGGCAATAATAACCACCTGATTTCCGGCGATGGCCGTCGCTATTTCATCTCGTTTTTGCGATACAGGTAGATTTTCAGGAAAGGTCACTTGTGGACGATTTGCTAAGCGCAGCTCAACTTTTTTACGAGACGCTAGTGCCAACTGCTCAAGAGAATCTAACGTTGCACTCTTTTTGTCAGAATCAAGTTCTTTACGAAGCCTAAAAAGGCGACGCCTTATTTTAGCGGCGTCGGCTTCATAACAGTGTTTTAAAAATGCGTTAGATAAATGATGCTGTTGCGAACTCAAGTGCAAATTCCATAGCCAAAATCAAAGAGGCCGATCCTAACAAGGAACGCACGTCAGTGGTATAGCAGATATAAAATATCTTTATATTTTAAGCGGGTGTTAAATAACATTGCTGCATATAGGTATTAATGGCCGCAAGTACATTTGTTCGGTTAATGGTGCCGACTACTTTGCCGTCATCTACCACTGGATAAACCTTAGGTTTTGGGCCTAACATCTGCTCAGCTAAAGTTAATACACTGGTATTGGGCTCAACTGATAATACATCGGTGCGCATGCAATCTTTAACGATAGCGGTTAAATCACAGTGATAACTGCTTTTGAGCATCACAGCTAAACAATCTTGTTGTGATAAAAAGCCCACTAGCTTGCCGTCATTATCAACAACTGGAGCTCCTAATTTTTTGTTAGTTAATAGATTTTCCACTGCAGTCGCTAAAGACATTGAAGGCGTTAGCATCACTGGTTGACGATCCATATGCTCTTTTACATGTATTGAATCCATTACATTCCCCTAATTATTTACCTCAATTTTAGTTTAGCTAATATTTGGCAATTGGGGAGTGGATTAAAGCGATTGCCTTAAACGAGTGACTAGAATCTGAAAATTAAATTCCGCGCTATATGCTTGTATTATCGAATATTGAGCAAGCGAACTGGAAATCGATACACATTTAATGGGGGCTAAATATCTTCATTAAATAAGAGCAAAATACTACCACCGCTTAGGACGCTACCAACATTAACTGTAACGCCAATACCTAAGTTATCTACCCATGAATTTAACCAAGGTGTGTCAATCACCCAGCCCGCGCCAACTTCATAGTAGTGGTCGGTCGCTAAAGGCTCAACTGCATCTCCCGATAAATCAATTCTTTTAAACATAAAGCGAAGTTCATTATCATTCATACCCATTTGTGGAAGCTGATAATGAAACAGTAAGGTGTTGTTAAAACGGCCGACTTTTGATGTCACCTTTTGCGGTTCTGAGTCGGTTAAAAGAGTATGGCCGATGGCATATCGATAACTACTGATGAACTGCCACCGATGACCATAAAAGTGACTGTCGTATCTAAACTCGATTGATGGATCAATCATTAACGCACCATAAGAAGTATTAAGTAGCCCATTATCAAATACAGGTGCTAACTGTTCCAATACGCTTCGATATTGAAAATTATTTTCATACCAAATTGTTTGTGCTCCGATGCCAAACTGCATTTTCCAATGCTCACTGAGCGCATGTTGCCAACGTTGCTCAGCCTGAAATAAGTAACTTTTTTCAGTAAAAGAATCAAAATTTTCAGCTGATTGAGAAAAGTCGACGGTTTGACTGGATCCGACGTAAGAAAATTTAAGGTAGGTAGAAGTGTTCCAATTTGGTGTTAACTCACTCCAATCGGAATGCCAAGGTAAAGAATAGCTTTTTAGCTCTCGGCGCCGCTCAAGCGAGCTTTCAGACCCAGCATCTAGATCGCCAAAATCGATAACCGAGCTAGGGTCAAAATTAACCACTCCTAACGTGATTAAATTGGCATCGGTTAACACAATGGCTGTCGCTATATTCTGTTTTGCAACTCTACTCACCATGTTATCAAGAGAGTTTATTGATTGGCTCGCCCCATAAGCTATGTTGCTCAACATGATCATGATCAAACATATCATTACTCTATAAATATGCATCGAATGCCTATGATTTAGAAGTGTTACAAATTCACGATTCTTTCTAGCGTCATTTCATACTTAATCTGATTCAAAGCTTATGCACTACTATTTCGTGCTCTGATAACTTTCCAATACGTTGTTCCGGACTAATCCTCGTCTAACATTTTTGCACAGTTTTGCAAAACGACTAATATCACCAAATTGAGGGACCTCACCATTATCGATTGCACTCTCCCAATAACTCAATTCACTGTCTACAATCTCTAACAGTTTTTTGGGGCAGCCAATACAAGCTCCTTCAGGACCGCAGACAAAGTGTTGTGGATCTTTAAGAGGGAGCTCCTGCTTAACTTGCTTAATAATATTTTTCATCGCGGTAACGCGATCGGGCTTAGGTGACATAAAACGGCTAATTAGCACAATGAGTATTGCATGTAAGTGTAATTGAAAATGTGTACCAAAGCTCGGTGATTAAGTTTGGTACACATATCTAGTCCTATAAATCAGACCAGATCATTACTTGCGCTGCTTCACCCTTCTTTCGGGTCGCACGGTACATACCTTCGGTATTAAACGGTGTTGCGATATTGCCACGTTGGTCAATAGCTATCACACCGCCAGTACCTCCAGCGGTAATTAACCGTTGATTAATCACTTCATCAGCCGCTTGTATAATCGATTTTTTCTGATACTTAACTTTAGCGCAGATATCTCCAGCCACATGGTAGCGGATAAAATACTCCCCATGGCCTGTAGCAGACACAGCACAAACACCATTTTCGGCGTAAGTTCCAGCGCCAATCACTGGCGAATCACCGATACGCCCGAAGCGCTTTGCCGTCATGCCACCGGTTGAAGTCCCTGCCGCGAGGTTACCGTTTTGATCCAGCGCAACAGCGCCGACTGTGCCAAATTTATAATCGAACTCCATATAATCTAAAGCACTTTGCTTATAGTTATGCCCATTGCTTGCCTGATAGTCTTTATTTGATTCAGCCTTTTTGATTTTCTCTTTGGCACTTTGCAGTTGTTTATAACGGTTTTCGGTATCGAAATGACTAACGGGTACCAAATTATACCCTTGTGTTAGGGCAAACTCTTCAGCACCTTGGCCTGAAAGCATAACATGTGGAGACTTATCCATTACGGTTTGAGCTAAATTGATTGGGTTTTTAATATGCCTAACCCCAGCAACAGCACCAGCGTTCATGGTTTTACCATCCATAATAGATGAGTCCATCTCATGAGCACCATCATAGGTGTAAACAGCACCTAAGCCCGCATTAAACAAGGGGCTATCTTCAAGTATATTAATAGACACCCTGACTGCTTCTAAGCTGTCACCGCCCTCACTAAGCACTTTATAACCTGCATCAATGGCTTCTTGTAGCTTACTGCGATAGGCCTTTTGCTGCTCATCAGTCAGTTTTGCTTTGGAAATGGTACCTGCACCGCCATGAATTGCGATAGAAAATGGCTTTTCGGTTGCAAAAGCCACGGGCGTTACAATGGTTAATGCCAATAAACAACTCACTACGATTGGAGAATAATTCACAAACGGTATCCTTTTGCATTTATTTGCTCTCTTTGTAACTATTTTCGACCATAATTACAATCAGCAACTTGCTTGATTTGGCGATTCTAGTGACAATAGCTTCATAAAACTAAAGTTAATAATAAGAGTCTGATATTTTTGATAAGTTTGATTCGAACAACCAGCATACTGACATTATTGTTCGGTTTTCTACTGAGTCCTTTTGCTGTTTTCGCAAATGACCTGTTAACGCTGAAGGTAGAAGGCGTAACTGGCAGTCTTGAACGCAATGTAAAAGCGCATCTGGGAACATTACCTAAGTCAGATGTACAACGCCGTGCTTTTATTTTTAATGCTGAAGATAATATCAATGCCGCTTTGCACTCTATGGGTTATTACAATAGCAAGATAGAGCAAGAGTTTAATCGTAACGATAAAGGCCCTTGGCAACTTAGCTATCACATCACTCCTGGAGAGCCAACTACAGTCCGTTGGGTTGATATTCAAGTTAGTGGTGAGATGCGCAATGATCAACTGTTCGAACAATGGCTTTCCCAATTGGCCATTCGACCAGGAGATAGGCTTAATCACGGCGTATATGAAGAATTGAAAGCTCAGTTACTGACTTTATCATTAGCCCGTGGCTATTTTGATGGCAAATTTGACAAGGCTGAGATAGAAGTTGATAGGGATTACAATAGCGCAAAAATAGCGCTGCATTATGACTCAGGTAAACGCTACCATATTGGTGAAGTCACCTTTACTGGCCACACACTACAGCCTGAAATTTTAGAGGAGCTGATCCCTTTCGAGCTTGATGCTCCCTATAGTACTGGCAATTTGGGGCAATTAAATAGACAACTACTTGATACAGGCTACTTTTCAAACATTAAGGTGTTACCTTTAGTTGAGCAAGTTGAGGGGTTACTTGTTCCCGTTAGGGTCGATCTCAGCCCTAAACCGGATCACTCCATTGAGCTTGGCTTAGGTGTGGATGTCGGTAATACCGTCGATAACAATATCGAGCCCCGGGTTCGAGTGACTTGGCGTACACCACAAATAAACAGTTATGGTCATTCTCAAGAAACCTCAGCAGAATGGGCGCCTGATAGACCAAAGTTTTTAACCACTTACACCATTCCTTTAACCCACCCTCTCGATGATCAGCTTAAGTTGCGGGTTGGCATGTTAAGAGACAAATATGGTGTGACCCAAATTTACAATGAAGAAGATAGAAAATTTAAGAATACTGGGCAATTAGAATCATCTAAATTACTTTTTGCGGTTATCCGTCAGCAACGTCTCGGTCATCAATGGATCCTCAATTACTCTACCGAAGTAATGCGTGAGAGTTACACTCAATCTGGTGTCGATTACGATCCCTTCTTTGTACTATTCGGGGCAAATGTGTCTAAAACGTCTCGTGGTGATAACTCTCTCGATCCCAAATCAGGCTTTTTGCAGTATTACAGCGTAGAGTATGCAGATCCAAATTTGGGCTCAGAGGTACGTTTAGCACGCCTGCAGGCTAAGTTTAAATGGATCCAGCGGTTTTTCGAAAACCACCGTATTGTATCGCGTCTAGATCTCGCCGCAAATATTACCAATGAAAGCAATTTAGCGCAGATCCCGCCCTCATTACGCTATTTTGCAGGTGGTGACCAAAGTATTCGTGGCTACAGTTATAACGAACTTGGTCCATCTATAGACTCTGTAAATGATGAAGGCGAAATAGTGAGAGAAGTTGTCGGTGGACGTTATTTGATGGTAGGTAGCATTGAGTATCAGTATTACGTCACCCCCACTTGGCGGGTAGCCACCTTTATTGATGCGGGTAACGCCTTTGATGTTAATCAGATAGAAGCCATTACCTCTGTCGGTGCCGGCATCCATTGGATATCTCCAATAGGCCCAGTGAAATTTGATGTGGGTGTAGGCTTAAAGGAAACCGATACCATTAGTAGACCTTGGCGTATCCATATCACGATGGGGGCAGAGCTATGACAACAAGAACAACGAATACAGACAAAGCTCCGCAACCAAATAACAAGACTCATCAAACAAAAGGTGCCATCTGGCGCTGGTTTAAACGCCTTTTCCGGATTATTTTCTATATTCCTCTTGGCTTGTTAATCAGCTTAGCCATTATTATCGGTACAAACTTTGGTTCTCACTTCGCAGTTAAAATAGCGGATATTTTGGTGCCCGATCTCGACGTCAGTTATGTATCAGGGAAAATAAACAACCGTCTTCAATTAGACGTCGGTAACTGGCAAATGTCAGGAGTCAAAGTTGAAACTACAGGGTTAATCTTAGATTGGAACCCTATGTGCTTAGTGCAAAAGCAGTTATGCGTAAATGAGTTAAGTGCAACTAAGGTTAATGTTGAAATAGATACCGACTTGCTTGGTGAGCCAACCACTATTGAAGTGGCTACAAATGATGCCGCAATTGCAATCTCCAATGACAATCAAGACAATTTAATCACAGATATCAGTCAACCTATCGATACTATCGTCAATGGCATTGAAGAGAATCAAGAAATTGTCTTACCGTTTGGTATTAAGCTTGCTATAGGTGCATTGAGCCAAGTGACTGTGCGCGTCAATGATATGGACTTTAATGCAGCGCAACTTAATTTAAGAGCTGAATGGCAAAGCACCGGAATTCGAGCTCAATCGATTTATGCTGAAGATTTATTAGTATCTATTCCACTCGGTAGCAGCGATGAGAATAATGCAGACGCTACTATGGTCACTGAAGAAAAACCAGCTAAGCCTACCTCGACAAGTGAAGCCATAAATCAAGCAAGTGGCGCCAATGCAATTACTGATGATGCTAATAAGTGGGCCATGGCTCATTTACCTGAAGTGTTTATGCCAATACCTGTCTATGTTGAATCACTTGAGGTCAACAACGGAGATTTAATTCTAGGGCCAAGAGAAGATCATTTTAACACTATTACCCTTAGTGGAAGCTATCAAACTTTTCTGATCAATATAGATGAATTATCAGTATCTCACAGCTACGGTTCGGTCGAATTAGATGGGCATATGTCTCTTTCAAATGATTACCCAATGGATTTTGAACTAGATATTAATCTTGATCACGTTGATGAAGTACCGGGACTAAAGGGGCAGCAACTTAATGTCACAGTCGTTCAAGGATTCAAACAACTGAAAAGCGAGGTCTCCGGTCAGGGGCAGTTTGAATTTGAGCTATCGTCGAGTATTGCGCTAGCGGATCCCAAGCTCCCCTATTCGATAGCACTGCAATCGAAAAAACTACAATGGCCGATAAAAAAGCCTGAATATATTGCAACCAACATCACGCTGAAGACTCAAGGTGATCTCAAGCAGCAACAAGTCGATTTACAAACGCATTTCAACTCCAACTACCACCCAATGATGAAAGTTAACACTCTATTCGAACACCAAGATTCCACAATTGATTTCAGTGTATTAAAGATTGAAAGCAAGATGGGTAATGCGTCTATCGACGGAAAACTGGCTTACGGCGATACGTTTATATGGGACACTAATGTCGTTACTGAAAAACTAGATATTGGCCAACTCCAACTCGATTTGGAACAGTCTTTGCCTGAGAGCAGCATTAATGGCCAGTTTAGCAGTAACGGACAATTCTCATTAGCCAATACACACTGGTCAGTAGGCATATCAGATGCAGAACTTAATGGCGATATAGAAACATACCCATTAACGGTCGATGGCAATCTAACACTTAATCACAATTGGTACTTAAGTTCGACTGGACTTAATATTCACGCGTTGAAGAGTTCTTTATACATTGAAGGTGAAGTAGATAAGCGCTGGGCACTAACAGGTGACTTAACCGTACCCGATTTAAGCCTTTGGCACCAAGATGCACGAGGTCATATTGATAGCGACATTACCGTCACGGGAGAATCTGAACACCCAAACATTGAAGTGTCTCTTTTAGCCAATGGCCTTAAGTTTAGTCAGCTATCTCTAGAAAAACTAAATTTAAAAGGTCACTATAAACCTCTTGATAATCAGGCATTCTCAGCTCAGTTAACCTCAGACAAGTTTAGCTACGATACTATTTTTCTAGATAGTATCGATGTGAAAAGTAACGGCGACTTAAACCAACAATCCTTGAATATTGAAACCCTAGGAGAACTCGGATTAACCACAGCGATAAACAGCCAGTTTGATGACAATAAAAACACTGTTAATGCCCAAATAAATCAACTTAGTCTGCAATCAAAGCTTGGTGAGGTTAACCTAGAAAAGCCATTAAATGCGCAGTACGACATGTCGAAAACTAAGGGACAGATAACCCCATTTTGTTTAATCCATGAAAGCGGGAAATTATGTGCTGTAAAGCCAATTGAAGTCGGACTCAGTGGTCAGGCAACAATGGAATATGCTGGTGATCTTGGGGTTTTAATTTCACCATGGCTACCTGAAAGTATAAAGTGGCAAGCGCCTTCAACATTAGCGACAGAATTTAAGTGGTTTGAACAAGGTAAGCCAACAGGTCGATTAGAGCTGGATCTAAAGCCTGGCACTATAGACTTTAAGACAACCAATAGTAATGAGGTCAGTGTCGGATATAAATCCTTCAACATACAAAGCCTATTAAATGAACAGTTCCTTAAAACTACAATCGCACTAGAGTCTTATAAGATAGCCAGTTTGGATGCAAACCTCACAGTCAGTGTCACCCCTGATAGAACCATTGACGGCAAACTAGCCTTACATCAAATAGACTTACAAGCACTCGCCCAGCTATTACCTGAGCTAGAAACATTAGAAGGTATAGTCTCTAGTAATCTTAATTTGAGCGGAACGCTTGCAGACCCTCAAGCCTCAGGCGACATAACTCTTAGAAATGGTTCTATTCTAGCAACTGCAAACCCAACGCTTATAGAAGATGTGGACTTGAATCTAACCTTCGCCGGCAAACAAGCACAAATAGACGGTGAGCTTAAAATGGGCAAAGGACTCGCTTATATCGACGGTCAACTGGATTGGTTAAATAAACAGTTACAAGGTAACTTCGATATAAAAGGTAAAGACCTTGCTGTTATTCAGCCGCCGCTTGCTATTCTAAGTGTTGGAACAGATCTCAATATTAGTTTTACCGACCATTCCGTTGATGTAAAAGGCGATATTAATGTGCCTAGTGGGCAGATTACGATTGTTCAGTTGCCAGAAGGCGGTGTAGCAGTGTCTAAAGACGTCGTGTTTAAGGATAGCTTTGCAACACAAACGTCGAAAGCCACGCCGTTAGCCGTTTCAGCAGAAGTGAATTTAAATATTGGCGACGATTTAAAAGTTGATGGAATGGGACTCGACGGCAAACTATTAGGCAAGTTGGAATTAAAGCAAAGTCCTTTTAGACCCCCACTACTTTTCGGCGAAATTAAAGTTATTGATGGATCTTATAAGTTCATGGGGCAGACTTTAAAAATAAAAGCCGGTGAAATGCAGTTTATTGGCCCTATTGATGTACCCAATTTGAATATAGAGGCTGCCCGGGAAATAAAAGAAGAAGATGTGATTGCAGGTGTTCGCATAACAGGAACACCGATGAAACCAATCGTTAACCTTTATTCAAACCCAGCAAAAGAACAGGCTGAAATTTTAAATTATATTGTCAGAGGTACAGGCCTAAACAGTAACGATGTTGACCAAAACAGCGGCTTGATGATGGGAGCGGCATTGACATTGAGTAACCAAATTGGCGGCGGAGCCATCGGCAATATAGGTAATACAGCAACTGGTATCATTGAAAAAATTGGTTTTTCAAATGTCCAACTCGATGCAAACGATGATGGGCGATTTGCTATTAGTGGCTTTATCGGTGAGGATCTCATGGTGAAATACGGTATTGGGGTGTTTAATCCAGGCTATGAAATGACCGTTCGTTATTACTTGTTGTCGCAACTCTATTTGGAGACTGTATCGGGTACAATCGAACAATCCTTAGATATCTACTATAGCTTTGACCTTTAATCTTAAGCATCAAAAAAGCCATCTTAAAAGATGGCTTTTTTATTAAACGAACCAAACTAAGACAAAATTCTACGTATTTGAATGACCTAGCTCAACTGGCATTTGGTCGCGTAAACTCTGCCACATCATGCCGCTATTAATCCCGTAGGTTCGCATTAACGCAGCAACATCTGCATAATTCTTATCAACTGCGAGCTGTTGCAGTTGCTTATAAAAGTCCAGCGCTAATGCTCGAGCATCGGCACTCGAAAAATAATAACGTCCGACTCTGCTATATAACCCTTTAAAGCCATTCAAAATGAGAACATAAAGAGGATTACCAGAAGAAAACGCTAATGTGTGCTGCAACTCATAATCAAAATCAGCATAGGCCTGAGCTGTATCTTCAAGCTCACCTAACTTTGATAAAGCTTCAACAGCTTTGTCAGGGTTGTTGCGAATAGCACCTCTAAAATAGATAGCACTCACACTGCTGCGGGCCGATAACAATTGATCGACGAGTTCAGGAAAGCCATCAGGATCAAGTTCAGCGATGGTCTCTAGGATATTAAGTCCAGAGGTCTCCCAGAAGTTATTCACTCGAGTGGGTTTACCATGTTGAATAGTTAGCCAGCCATCTCGCGCAAGACGTTGCAACACTTCACGTAATGTTGTGCGTGTTACGCCTATTAATTCAGACAACTCTCGTTCAGCTGGCAAAATAGAACCGGGGGCAAATTTGTTCTCCCAAATGGATCGTACAATATATTTCTCTGCAAAACTTGCAGGGCCTTTGGCATTGATGATCATCAGCCTACTCTATCCAATTATTAGTGTTGTTCTAACTACTGATCATACCAGAGCTATTTAAAATGGAAACCTAAACCGCTCCATTAGATAAACACTGTTACGAGAAAATACAAATTACGGTCAAAAAACACGCTAGCAATGAGTTTTAGTTGATTTTTTTTGATTTAGATACACGTTTGGGTAATCAATGCTGTTTAAGTTAGTCAAAAGGAATTACCTTTAGCGTCGGCAATTTTATTAGTAACAACAAATCTAGTTAATTTCTTGTTACAATCGAACATTACAAAAACAAGAGTGAGGATTCCATGCCTGTGACAATGAGTCAGGCGTTTCTTGATAACTTTCTAGGCAATTCGCCAAAGTGGTTCAAATTCGCAATATTATCGTTTCTAGTGATCAACCCTGTCGTTTTCTATCTTAATCCGTTTGTAGCGGGTTGGCTGTTGGTTTTAGAGTTTATCTTTACCCTTGCTATGGCTCTCAAATGCTATCCATTGCAACCAGGGGGCTTACTTGCAATCGAAGCGGTAATAATAGGCATGACTTCACCCAGTCAAGTCCTGCATGAGATTGAAGCAAACCTAGAAGTTTTATTGCTACTGATCTTTATGGTTGCTGGTATCTATTTCATGAAGCAACTATTACTGTTTGCCTTCACGAAAATGATCACCAAAGTTCGTTCCAAGATTGCAGTTTCAATAATGTTCTGTGTCGCATCAGCATTTTTGTCAGCATTCCTAGATGCGCTGACGGTAATAGCAGTCATTATTGCAGTTGCAGTTGGCTTTTATTCGATTTACCACAAAGTGGCATCGGGTAAAAACTTTAATGATAGCCATGATCATACTAGCGATGGACAGAACCAGTTATGTGAAGAGGAGCTTGAAGCATTTCGAGGCTTTTTACGTAACCTATTGATGCATGCAGGTGTTGGTACGGCATTGGGTGGTGTTTGCACCATGGTCGGCGAACCACAAAACCTCATTATTGCTGCTCAAGCAAATTGGCAGTTCGCAGAATTTGCGCTGCGTATGTCTCCTGTAACCGTGCCCGTTTTTGTTGCAGGCGTGCTCACTTGTTATCTGGTAGAGAAGTTCAAAGTCTTTGATTACGGTAAACAATTACCCGATGCAGTACATAAGATCTTGTCTGATTACTCTGCTCACGAAGACGCTCACCGTACTAAACATGACAAGATCAAATTAGTCGTGCAAGCATTTGTGGGTATTTGGCTTATTATTGGCCTCGCATTCCACCTTGCATCAGTAGGTCTCATTGGCTTATCCGTCATCATTTTAACGACTGCATTCAATGGCGTAACTAACGAGCATGCACTTGGTAAAGCTTTCGAAGAAGCGCTACCTTTCACAGCCTTACTTGCTGTGTTTTTTGCCATAGTGGGCGTTATTATCGACCAACAACTATTTGCCCCCGTCATTCAGTGGGCGCTTAGTTATGAAGGTAACACTCAGTTAGTTATTTTCTATATCGCCAACGGTTTGCTGTCAATGGTTAGTGATAACGTGTTTGTGGGTACGGTTTACATCAATGAGGTTAAAGCAGCCTTACTTGATGGACAAATCACTCGCGATCAGTTCGATCTTCTCGCTGTTGCAATTAACACTGGTACTAACTTACCGTCGGTGGCAACACCAAACGGACAAGCGGCTTTCCTATTCTTGCTGACATCAGCTATTGCCCCACTTATTCGCCTTTCTTACGGGCGTATGGTTTGGATGGCACTACCTTATACCATTGTTTTATCAATTGTAGGTATCTTAGCAATTCAGTTTGGAGGGCTTGAGCAGATGACACAGTATTTCTATGATAATAATATGTTGCTGCACCACACTCTTCAAGAAGTTGGAAATAGTGCAGCATCAGCGCATTAATGATAATGTGCTGACTGAACTAATTTAGAGTTTGTAAGTCATATAAAACGCCCTATTTCGGGCGTTTTTTATTTGCAATGGAGACCTAATCGTTGAATGCATTAATCAATTTTGCCCAATCACGTACAGCATGGCTAACACTGACGGCTACGGCACTTGCTTTAGAACTTGCCGCATTATTTTTTCAATATGTAATGAAGCTTGACCCTTGTGTGATGTGTATCTATCAGAGGTTGGCAATATTTGGTATTTTATTTGCTGGTATGCTTGGCATTGTTGGCTACCAATCTCGTATCGTACGTTTTGTTGCGATGGGACTCTGGGGAACGAGTGCTGCCTATGGCCTTAAGCTAGCGCTTGAGTTAGTCGATATGCAAACTAACCCTTCTCCGTTTGCAACCTGCTCTTTTTTGCCAGAGTTTCCAAGCTGGATGCCTCTGCATGAATGGATCCCATCGATTTTCATGCCGACAGGGATGTGCACCGATATACCATGGCAGATGATGGGCGTCACAATGGGTCAATGGATGATCGTGGCATTTTCAGTATATCTATTAGCGTTAGTCCTCTTTTTTATTCCAGCATTGCTTTCAAAAACTAAAAGCCAGTTTAGATAGGAAAAATGCAGCTAGCCTAGCGGTTATTGCTACTAGTTAACATAGACAATCCGAGTATTTATCTCGGATTGTCTTCCCTGCAAAAAATACATTCATCATTATCTCTTCCAAACTAAAAGCACCTAGCTCCACAAGAGCAATACTTTCTATAACGGCAATAATTGCGCTTTTTAAGCAACATATCGCCTATTTTCAAATGAATTTTGATGCTCACATTCAACAATTTCTTGAAGTAAAAATTAATGAATAGCCCATTACCTCATTTGCAACTATTGCAATTGCAACTATTTCTTGTTGTTTTTATTTGGTTTTTTATCTCAATGAAGCAATTTAGGGTCTAACCTTAATAGTAGGAGGCAGTTTATATTAGCCTCTAATTCTTTTTAAGTTGTTTTAGGGGGTGGGTTATGGGTATTTTCGAGCATTACCAACAACGCTATGAAAAAAAGCTAGATGAAGAGTATTCATTAGAAGAGTTTCTAAGCATTTGTAAAGAGGACCGTAGCTCCTTTGCGTCAGCAGCTGAGCGGCTTTTAATTGCAATAGGAGAGCCCGAACTCGTTGATACTTCGAAAGATCCTATCTTAAGTAGACTGTTTTCTAATCGACTAATTTCGCGATACCCAGCTTTTAAAGACTTTTACGGTATGGAAGATGCGATTGAGCAAATTGTCGCTTATTTAAAGCATTCAGCCCAAGGGTTAGAAGAGTCTAAGCAAATCCTCTATTTGTTAGGCCCAGTTGGTGGTGGTAAATCATCTTTGGCTGAAAAGCTGAAAGCTTTGATGCAAAATGTACCTATTTATGTACTCACTGCCGACGGTGTTCGCAGCCCTGTAAACGACCATCCTTTCTGTCTATTTAATCTAGAAGAAGATGGCGAGATCTTGAAACAAGAGTATGGCATTCCGAAGCGTTACTTAAAAAGTATTATGTCACCGTGGGCAGTAAAACGACTACATGAATTTGGTGGAGACATATCTAAATTTAAAGTCGTTAAAGTTTACCCCTCTATTCTAGACCAACTTGCCATCGCTAAAACCGAACCCGGAGATGAAAACAACCAAGACATTTCATCGTTAGTCGGGAAAGTAGATATCAGGCAATTAGAACATTTTGCGCAAAATGACGCAGATGCATACTCTTACTCAGGCGCACTGTGTCGGGCAAACCAAGGGATTATGGAGTTTGTAGAGATGTTTAAGGCGCCAATAAAAGTCCTTCACCCGCTGTTAACAGCGACTCAAGAAGGTAACTTTAACGGCACAGAGGGGCTTTCCGCCCTTCCCTTTGGCGGTATTATTTTGGCTCACTCTAATGAGTCAGAATGGACAACCTTTAGAAACAACAAAACCAATGAAGCATTTTTAGACCGTGTTTATATCGTAAAAGTCCCCTATTGTTTACGTCTATCTGAAGAGGTGCGAATTTACGAAAAGCTCCTCACAAACTCAGAACTGGCCAATACACCTTGTGCTCCAGGTACACTAGAAACCTTAGCGCAATTCAGCGTTCTCTCACGAGTCATCGCGCCAGAGAACTCCTCAATCTATTCAAAAATGCGTGTTTATGATGGTGAAAGCCTAAAGGATACTGATCCTAAGGCAAAATCTTACCAAGAGTATCGTGACTATGCTGGCGTTGATGAGGGTATGCTGGGATTATCTACCCGCTTTGCATTCAAAATCTTATCCAAAGTATTCAATTTTGACCATACGGAAATTGCAGCAAATCCAGTACATCTTTTCTATGTATTGGAACGCCAAATCGAGCAGGAACAGTTTCCAACTGAAACTGCCGAGCGCTATTTAGAATTTTTAAAAGGCTATCTTATTCCTAAATATGTTGAATTTATCGGCAAAGAAATTCAAACAGCCTATCTAGAATCTTACTCGGAATATGGACAAAACATTTTCGATAGATATGTTACCTATGCTGATTTTTGGATTCAGGATCAAGAATATAGAGATCCTGAAACTGGTCAATTATTTGATAGAGCAGCGCTTAATGCCGAGCTAGAAAAAATAGAAAAGCCAGCAGGTATAAGTAACCCAAAAGATTTTAGAAATGAAATAGTTAACTTTGTTCTTAGGGCAAGAGCTAATAATGAAGGCACAAATCCTCTGTGGACAAGTTATGAAAAACTAAGAACGGTAATAGAGAAGAAAATGTTCTCTAATACTGAAGATCTACTACCAGTAATCTCCTTTAATGGCAAAACATCCACTGATGATCAGCGTAAGCATGATGATTTTGTCAATAGAATGATGGAGAAAGGCTATACCCAAAAGCAAGTAAGACTGCTATCAGAGTGGTATCTGAGAGTTAGAAAGTCTTCTTAGAAAAGCCACAATAAAAGGGGAGACAAACTCCCCTTTGTCTGGTTAGGAGGTGCGCATGGCAAATTTCATTGATAGAAGACTTAACGCTAAGGGTAAAAGTACCGTCAATAGACAGCGATTTATTAATCGCTATAAAAAACAGATAAAGAAAGCGGTAAGTGACGCTGTAACACATCGTAGTGTTACTGACGTAGACAAAGGTGAGAAGATAAGCATTCCCACACGGGATATTAGTGAGCCGACATTCCATCAGGGAAGTGGGGGCGTTCGTGACAGGGTTCACCCAGGAAACGACCAATTTAGTCGTGGTGACCAAATAGAAAGACCGCCTTCAGGTAACGGCCAAGGAGCAGGACAAGGTGAAGCCTCTGATTCAGGAGAAGGCAACGATGATTTCGTATTTCAGATCTCTAAAGATGAATACTTAGAACTGTTATTTGAAGATCTGGAGCTGCCTAACCTTCAAAATAACCGACTTAATAAGCTTGTTGAGTATCAGGTTTATCGGGCAGGTTTTACCAATGACGGCGTTCCCGCAAATATTAATATAGTACGTTCACTACGCTCGTCAATCGCACGTCGTATGGCGATGACATCCACCAAGAAGCGTACCCTAAATGAACTGCAACAAGAACTTGAAGAACTTGAAAGTAAAGCAGGCTCTAACGCAGAACGCATTTTAGTTTTAAAAGCAGAAATAGATGATTTACAACGTAGGATCAAGAAGGTGCCTTTCATTGATACCTTTGATTTACGCTATAACAACTATGCTAAACGCGAAGTCCCCTCCAGTCAGGCTGTCATGTTTTGCCTCATGGATGTTTCAGGATCGATGGATCAGGCGACAAAAGACATGGCTAAGCGTTTCTACATTTTGCTTTATTTATTTTTAACAAGAACCTATAAAAACCTAGAAGTTGTTTACATCCGCCATCACACCCAAGCTAAAGAGGTCGACGAACACGAATTCTTCTATTCCCAAGAAACGGGGGGAACAATTGTGTCTAGCGCATTGAAATTAATGCACGAGATCCAACAGAAGCGTTACCCTGAAAATGAATGGAATATCTATGCAGCACAGGCTTCTGATGGTGACAATTGGGCCGACGACTCTCCATCTTGCCATCAAATATTGGAAAAAAAATTGCTGCCAGTAGTCAGGTACTTCAGTTATATCGAAATCACCAACAGAGCGCATCAAACACTGTGGCGAGAGTACGAAACCCTACAGAAATCTCACGATAACATCGCTGTGCAACATATAAAGCAAGCAGAGGATATTTATCCTGTATTTAGAGAATTGTTCAAGAAACAGGCTGTTTAGGGGGTGCTATGGACAACACAAAAAAAAGAACACCATTAGACGATGGTCCCGATTGGAATTTCGAGTTGCTACAGACCTATTTAACAGAGATTGAACGCGTAGCAAACCACTACCGATTGGATGCCTACCCAAATCAAATTGAGGTTATTACCGCTGAACAGATGATGGATGCCTATGCTGGTATAGGTATGCCTATTGGCTACACTCATTGGTCCTTTGGCAAGAGATTTATCGAGACTGAGCAAGGCTATAAAAGAGGACAAATGGGCTTAGCCTATGAAATAGTCATCAATTCAGACCCTTGTATTGCATACCTAATGGAGGAAAACACCATAACGATGCAAGCGCTAGTAATGGCGCATGCAAGTTTCGGCCATAATAGTTTTTTCAAAGGTAACTATTTATTTAAGACTTGGACTGACGCTAGTTCTATTATTGATTATCTGGTATTTGCTAGAAACTATATTAGTGATTGCGAGGAAAAACATGGAATTGAAAGAGTAGAAAGTGTCATTGACTCATGCCATGCACTAATGAGCTTTGGAGTCGATAGATACAAACGGCCTAGTGAGATCTCTTTCAAAGAGGAGAAAATGCGCCAGAAAGACCGTGAAGCATATCTTCAAAGTCAGGTTAATGATCTATGGCGTACCGTGCCTGTAGCACCTCATGAAGAGCAGAAAGCTCAAGCGCAACGCTTTCCGGCAGAGCCCCAAGAGAACATTCTGTACTTTATTGAGAAAAATGCTCCCCTTCTAGAACCTTGGCAACGAGAAATAGTTCGTATTGTAAGAAAGATGGGGCAGTATTTTTACCCACAAAAGCAAACCCAGGTAATGAATGAAGGATGGGCTACTTTTTGGCACTATACAATTTTAAATCATCTCTACGATGAGGGATTAGTGACAGACCGCTTCATGTTAGAATTTTTGCAAAGCCACACCGGCGTTGTCGCTCAGCCAAGTTATAACAGTCCACACTATAGCGGCATAAACCCTTACGCACTCGGTTTTAATATGTTTATTGATATACGCCGTATATGCGAAAACCCAACAGAGGAAGATAAACACTGGTTCCCAGACATTGCTGGCAGTGATTGGCTAACGACACTGCATTTTGCCATGGAGAATTTTAAAGATGAAAGTTTCATTAGTCAGTACCTTTCTCCCAATATCATTCGTCAATTCAAGCTTTTTTCAATTCTAGATGACGATAACAAAAACTACTTGGCTGTATCAGCGATACATGACGAGCAGGGGTATAAAGAGATCAGAGAGAAGCTGTCACAACAATATAACCTGTCCAACTTAGAACCCAATATCCAAGTTCACAATGTGGAAGTCTCAGGTGATAGATCGCTAACCCTCAGATATGTGCCCAATGCGAGGATCCCGTTAGCAGATACACGCCACGAGGTTGTCAAACATATACATCGGCTTTGGGGATTTGACGTAAAGATAGAGCAAGGTGAAAATGGTGATATTAAGGTAATAGCGGCCTGCCCTGAACAAAAGTTAGATAACGCTGCTAACATCTGATCCTAAAAATAGCCCACAAAAAAAGCGCCTTATTTGGCGCTTTTTAAATTTACTTAAGATTTAAGCAAATTTGAAATCAATATGTTCAATCAAAGGCTTGAACGCATGACGTTGCATGTCTTGAACGCGTACTAATACGTCTTTACCATCTAAAGAGATAGTTAGGTCAGTATTGTAAAATTCATCGTTCGCTTGGATATTGATGATATCTTTATGATCGAAAACAATAGAGATAGCTTCTTTACCTGGACCATAGATAACAGCAGGAACTTTGTTAGCATGACGTAGGCGGCGGCTCGAACCTTTCCCTATTTCAGTGCGGATTTGTGCAGCGATTGTATAAGACATAATAAAACTCACTTAATAAAAATAATATAAATGTACAGTAACGATTTTCGACCAACCATTACTTACTAAAAGCGGGCGGATACTAACATACATTATCGCGTAAACAAAATATTATCTGTCAGCACGCAAAGTTAGTTACCAACTTCTAATTGGTCCTGTGTCGATATGCACGAAACCTGAGTTAGGGTAATAGCCGACTCCACCCAGTTTAAGCGCTAAAGCAGCACTTCTGACTTCAGCAAGCTTTACACCTGGCACTGCGATATCTAGAGCCATGCCTTTCATATGGTAGCTTTTCTTAGCAACACCATTACTTCTCTTAGCAAGCATTTGATTTGTTTTTGGAGAGCGATATCCTGATATTATGTGTAATTCATCGTCATAATTTAAGGATTGTTTTAATAAAAAAGCAAAATCAAATAAACGCTTGTCCATTGGAGCAGATTCATTTTGGCGATGATCACGCAATACTTGACTAAAATCAGTCAAAATATCACTTTGGTAATCACCATCAATCCAATAGCTTCCCTGCCCGCGTTCACCTGTATGACGGTTGTAAAAGCCTAAACTTCTAACCCCTTTGGTTGAACGACTTGCTTGTGCTTTAGTTGGCAGCATAGAAAACATTGCTACTCCACCAAGGCCTAATAATAACTGTCTACGAGCAGAACATACTACGGTCACACGATCACCACTGACTACTTTTCCTACAACTGGCTGGCAAAGTAGCCTTAAAGTCTTAGGAATGCAAGTTCTCAGTTTAAAATATCGCGAAATTAGCTATAAGCTATTGATCTGTGCAACAGAGGGCGCTGACTCAGTGTTAATCGACTGCTTTTGGTAAATGTCATTTCTAAATTGAGCCAAATTATTTTTATCAATCCATGCGGTCCAGTAAACTAAATGAACGTTTAATGTTGAATTGAGCGCAAACCACTGTGTCTTGTTTCTATCGATATGCCTATCAACCCAGGTTTGTTTGTCCTTCACTAGGTTCGCAGCCATCCAGTTGGCTAAACCTTCTACATTCTCAATTCTTATACAACCGGAAGATAGTGCTCTATTACTCTGATTAAAAAGATTAGGATCCGACGTGTCGTGCAGGTAAACACTGAAGTCATTGGGAAAGTAAAATTTGTAACGCCCAAGGGTATTATTAGCACCAGGACGCTGGACAAATCTAAATGGAAATGGGCCTGCCGCTAAATCACGCCACTGCTGTGGTGACTTGAACACTTGATTGCCGGCTCGATCAAAAACATCAAATTCACGTTGTTCGATATAATGACCATCTTTGCGTACCTGTGGCAATAAATCATTGTATAGGATCTTTTTGGGCACACGCCAACTTGGGTTGATAACAACATTAGAGATTGCACTGCTCAACAACGGTGTTTGCCTATATGGCTTACCAACAATGACCCGAGATTCGAGTTCCACTTTACCTTTATTAATAAGTTCCATTTCAAAGGCGGGAATATTGATCACCAAAAAGCGATCTGCTCTTTGGGACATAAACTCTGATTTCTGCATAAAGCTTTGCGCTAAAATAGTAGCCCGCTCTGAAGGAGTAATATTCAGCCATTTCATTGTTTCTGGGCCTAAAATTCCATCAGCGCTTAAGCCATGACGACGTTGAAAACGTTTAACGGCATTAACTAAGTTATCATCGAAAATATCTGCATCAATAGAGCTAGCTGCGCCGTCCCCAAGCAAAGACAAACGTTGTGCTATTAGGGAAAGAGAAGCACTCTTCATACCCGGCCTTACTAATCCTTCAATACGTATTAATTTCCATTGATATTGTTTAGCAAGCCACTGCAGGTGCGATATCCGATTTTGTAATTGTAAATAGTTGTTGATCCTAGGCTCTAGAGACATTGCTCGAACAAGTGGATCCTTAACTTGAGAGGTTGCAATCTTGCGGGTTTCAATGTGATGACGTGTCCAAAAATTAACAATGTCTGCTTCTATAACCTGTAGTTGCTCTTTACTTACGACTGTAGTATTCAACGCCGTAATGTGCTGTTGATACTCAGTATCAGGTTCAACAATGGCAATTAATTTGAGTTGCTTTAACAACATGTTGTTTGCTGCACTCAATCTCTCGTCCGCGAGAGCAGTAGCACTCATCAATACAAAATAGATAAACAAGCTAAGACTAAAAAAGCGCATTGACACACCAAAAAAGAATACACCTTTTAAGTATGGCAAATAAATGTGCTTTGTATATGACAGTAGACAGCATAAAGCGACTAAGACAATGTCTTAAACTAGGTCAATATTGCTGAATCAACTAGTTAATGGTAAAAAAGATAAAACATTAACCGACATCTTTTTATTATGGATCGGGTTGAATACTTAAAGTTGACCTTGAGACCTGAGTTAGACCTGTACCTGGGAAGTATTTTAGTTGCCAGTTTTCAGCGCCCTTACTTCTATCATCGGCAATGTAATTGTAATAACAGTGGGTCTCTTTGTTTGTCAGATCGCCGCCATAATACCAATAAACAATATCATTATTACCTTCAAAGGCTGCATTTGAATGCATTGCAAGCTTGTAGTCGTTGTTAGCTAACAGTCCTTGCCAAACTTGTTTACAGTAGTCACCTTGAAGTTTAGTACCATTTGCACTGCTACTTGTGTCTTTACCTAAAGGATAACCAGTCGTCGTAGAGTCAACATCTCCAGCACCGTAACAAGTTAAATCAACTTGGTAGCCATTAGCGCCAAAAGCCGCCCAACAACTATGGTAAAGGCTCACAGATGTGCTAAAGCTAGCAAACACATTACGGGCAACGGAATCATGGGCATCTTGACCCAAGCTTACAAACCTCGGCATAGCGACTATTGCGATAATCCCCAGTATGGTAATTACAGTAACTAGCTCAATAAGAGTAAACCCTTTAAATAGGCTTCATGTTTTGACCTTTAGATATAGATTTGGACGTAACATACATAGGTGACTGCTTGATGTCACGCAACATCTAGTCCACCGATCTAATTAAGGAAAAACTAAAGGAGTGTCAATTTAAGATACAAAAAAGCCCCAACTTTCGTTGAGGCTTATTGTAATTCTCTTGCGAGAATGTTTGGTACCCGAGGCCGGACTTGAACCGGCACGCCTATTAAGCGAGGGATTTTAAATCCCTTGTGTC
>NZ_BPEW01000033.1 GCF_019654975.1 Shewanella sp. c952 | reverse complement strand
CCATAGAGCTGTGGTCCCACCTGATCCCATTCCGAACTCAGAAGTGAAACACAGTATCGCCGATGGTAGTGTGGGGTTTCCCCATGTGAGAGTAGGTCATTTCCAGACGCTCAATTAAGTGAAAAAGCCACCTTATTAAGGTGGCTTTTTTGCGTTTGGAGTTTATAAATTAATAAAGTGCTTTTGAGTATTGATTAGTTGTCTTTAAAGGTAGCTTCTTCACTTAAGCAGGCATAAATGCCTACCTCGACGTCAATCCGCCGCTGAGCGGGATTCCCAGCTTCGTAACAAGTTACTCGCGCTACTAAGTCCATGAATGCGTTGCATTCAAAACCGGCCTTCTTCGCCCCCATGTATCCCCTGCGGGGATAATAGAGAGTAGGTCATTTCCAGGCGCCTAATACCGATAAATCCCTAGTGCTCTGCGCTAGGGATTTTTTCGTTTATCAGCTTTTGAATTACTGACTCGAACATGGGGAAATTGAAAGCGCATGCGAAGCATGCATCATTACATGTGATAGTAGGGCGAAGTGAGTGCGTTTATGCAGCGTAGCTTCATGCACTTATGTAGCGCGGAGAGCTCGCTCGAAGCTGGCCATTTCCAGGCGCCTAATTTCTCGTAAGAGAGTAGAAAGCCCGTTGCTAACGCAACGGGCTTTTTTACGTCTGCGATTTATAACTAATGAGCTGTTAAAGTATAGATACCACAACTAGCTGTAACGTAATGTTTTACGTGGAGTGATAATGCTAACCGGAGGAGTTTGGGTTAAAGCGTTAGCGTGCTGTTTGATAAACGCAACTCCAGCCTGTTTACCAAGTAAGTAATCAGATTGTAATGCAATTTTTTTGCTGCCGATTAACCTGCTTTTGAGACTCCGATTAGGGAATATTTGGATTATCTCAAGATCACTAGGTGGTGATTCTATAAATCGTAGTGCATCTCGGTAGGCATATTGGTGGTGTACAAAAAAATCGATTGCTTTAGGGCATTGGTTTGATGTGCAGATCCAAGATTTTAATCGATTTATCCATGGTGTATGAGCAGCATACTCTCTGGGTAAGGTGCGTAGCACGACTATTTTTTTAGCACCGCGCTTATAAGCCTCCTCCACAGGAAGTGGCGCAGAAAGCCCTCCGTCAACTTGATATTCATCATCAATTTTAACCCCTTCTTTATATAGCATGGGCAATGCACTTGATGCTTTAAGTAACGTCAGCCAATTGTCTTTATTCGGTTGGTAAAAGCTAGCTTGGTAATTTGAGCTGTTAGTCGTCGATATGAGTAATTGCCGACGGTTTAGCTCTTGATGACCCTTGTTTGTGTCGAGTTGAATGCTAGCTTTATATTTTGATTTGCTATTCACTTGGTCAAAGTACCAATCTAGATCAACCGTGTTTTGGCCCTTTAGTGGTCGGCTTAAGCTAAAAAACTTAGGATCGCTAGAAAACTCTGTGATTGTTCGATGCGCGAAGCCTGGCTGTTGGGTGATATAACTTGATAGGTTTTGTGCTCCGGCAGAGGTGCCGATTAATAAGCTAAAAGGATTAAAGTTTTGTTCTAGCCAGCTATCCAAAATCCCCGCGGTAAAAATACCTCGTTGCCCCCCGCCCTCAGCGACCAAAGCCGTTTGGGCTATGGGAGTATTAGTGTCACTAGTCATTATGGTTACTCTCTGGGATGTTAAAGCTAGGCCATAGGAAATACGATGGAAGCTTGGCTAGAATTAAGGAAAATTTAACGCTTACTCAGCTTGTTGTATAATTGATTAAACAAATTGCCCAGATAGAGTTTACCTATCACCTCTCTTTCATATGTGTCCGTTGCTGCATAGATGAGCTTTTTAGGGTTAATAGGAGCCGCTTTGTCTGCTAAATGTACTTGCTTTAACTGTTTTGATTGAAAAGAGAGCAGTCGATAACTTTTGCTTGAAAAAGTACTTTACCTTTTAGGCCAGTTTACGCATAATGCGTCTCGTCAACAGGGGTGTAGCTCCAATTGGTAGAGCGCCGGTCTCCAAAACCGGATGTTGTGAGTTCGAATCTCCCCACCCCTGCCAAATAAAGAAAAAGCCGAGCATTAGCTCGGCTTTTTTGCATCTAGGATTTAACTAAATGCTAGATGCCTTCACAAGCCTGCAAGTGAACTGTTATTCTTGTTTGTCTCTATTACCTTTGGTCTTATATGAAATCGAGCGATTACCTAGATGCGATGGGAGTTACCCGTTGGGTTAAACCAGAATTAAAGCCTGAATTATCTATGGTGCTAGTGAACCCTCGTAGGCTTACCGAAACGAGTAGTCCGATCATCACTAAGGTATTAGAGTTGATGGGCTACGATCGTGAGCATGTTCGCTTTGCTTCAAATGCTGAAGCCAATGTAAAAGTCATTTGGGATATGCGTGGCAAACAATCATCGGTTAGCACTGAGATGTTACTTTCTGCGCCAATTAATGAGATTGAAACGAATCCGGAAGCTAAAAAAGCGCTATGGCGCAATATGCAGCCATTTTTGAAGCGTAAGGGATCTTGATGAACCTTGTTGCTCTTTCTGGCAATTCTTCGTCTGAGATGGCTCTTATCGCCGCTAGCGCCCATAGTCACCCTATGACAGAGTCGACGATTAAGAGTTGTTTTGGTGAGCTTTATAGTTGCGTAGGCATTTACCAGAACGATGCATTATGTGGTTTTGCGATCCTGCATCAAATCTTTGAAGATGCGACATTGATGGATATCTGTGTAGAGCCTGTTCATCAAGGTAAAGGTTACGGTAAAGCGTTGCTTGATAATGTTATAAGCCTTGCTCGCAAAAAAGATGCGGAGGTACTAATGCTAGAAGTTCGTGAGTCTGCAGTCGGTGCACAAGCACTGTATGTTAGAGCAGGCTTTGAACGCTCAGGCGGTCGTAAAGGTTATTACAAAACTGATAGTGGCACCGAAGATGCTATTTTGATGTCTCTAGCTTTATAAATAAAAAAATAGCGCCAAACGGCGCTATTTTTATCTCTATTCCAATTAATCTGTTTAATCGGTAGAGCATAAGCAAAGTTATTTTACTTCTTTGCCCTGTGCTTGCAGATCAGCATGATAGCTTGAACGAACCAAAGGACCACAGGCTGCATGAGTAAATCCAATGCTTTCAGCTAAATCTTTCAGTTCATCAAATTCAGCTGGCGGCACGTAACGTTCAACCGGCAAATGGAACTTAGATGGCTGTAGGTACTGACCAAGTGTTAACATTTCAACGTTATGAGCACGCAGATCGTGCAATACTTGAGCAATCTCTTCATTAGTCTCACCAAGACCCATCATCAGACCTGATTTTGTTGGAACATCAGGGTGACGCTCTTTAAACTTTTTCAATAGATCAAGCGACCACTGATAGTTCGCACCTGGACGCGCTTTACGATAATGCATTGGTGCTGTTTCGAGGTTGTGGTTGAAAACGTCTGGTGGCTCAGTAGCCAAGATATCGAGTGCTTTATCGATACGACCTCGAAAGTCAGGGACTAATGTCTCAATCTTAATTTCAGGGTTGAGTAGACGAATTTCACGAATACAATCAGCAAAGTGTTGAGCACCACCATCACGAAGATCATCTCGATCGACAGAAGTAATAACCACATACTTAAGCTTCATGTCTTTGATGGTCTGAGCAAGCTTCTTCGGCTCCTCGCCATCAGGCTTAAGTGGGCGACCATGAGCAACATCGCAGAAAGGACAACGACGAGTACAGATAGCACCTAAAATCATAAAGGTTGCAGTACCATGGTTGAAACATTCCGAGAGGTTAGGGCACGAGGCTTCTTCACAAACAGAGTGCAGACCATTCTTACGCAGAGCCTGCTTTATCTCAGTGATACGTTGATTTGAAGCTGGCAGTTTTACCCGTAGCCAGTCTGGCTTTCTAAGCATTGTTTCACGCTCAGACGGCACAACTTTCACTGGAATGCGTGAAACTTTATCGGCATCTCTTAATTTAACGCCAGGTTGTAATCTTTCAGGCCTATTCATAATGACTCAGGTAATCCTTGATGGTGAACTAGGTCTGCTAAACCGAGCTCTTGGCTAAGGGTTTCAACTAATTGCTTGCCAGCCTCTTCAACGGTTTGCGGGCCGCCTAGCTGTTTGCATTGGATCATCTCCATACCGGCATAGCCACATGGATTGATACGTTGAAAAGGGGACATATCCATATCCACATTTAAGGCCAATCCATGGAAAGAGCATCCTTTTCTGATCCTAAGACCCAGAGATGCAATTTTACGCTCTTCAACATATACACCTGGTGCATCAGCTTTTGCGTAAGCTTCTACATCATAGCGTTTTAACATGTTGACGATGCTTTGTTCGATGTGAGTAACAAGTTGGCGCACGCCTACTTTCAGGCGCTTGATATCTAGCAGAGGATAAATAACCAGTTGCCCTGGGCCGTGGTAGGTAACTTGTCCACCACGATCAACTTGGATCACCGGAATATCTCCAGGATTCAAGATATGCTCGCTCTTACCTGCTTGGCCTTGAGTGAATACAGGCGTGTGCTCAACAACCCAGATCTCATCTTGGCTATTTTCATCACGATTATCGGTGTAATGCTGCATAGCATGCCACACCGATTCGTAATCTTGGCGACCCAAATGGCGAATATGCAAAGTGCTTTCTAGCAAGGGCAACCTCTCCCCTCAAATATAAGTGCCGCTATTATACGCCTCAAATTGATAAATGTAAGACAGATCACATTTATCAGTAATGAGTAATATTTATAAGACGCGCTTAACACCTTCAAGTTCGGCAAGTTGAGTGTACAATTTTTCTATTTGCTCTTTGCTTGTAACCGTCACACGGATAGTTACAGAGTAATAGGTGCCTTTGCTTGATGCTTTAGTAGAAGGTGCGTAATCGCCAGGTGCTAGACCCTGTACTACGGCAACAACGCGGTCTTGTAGGGTATCACTGGCATCACCGACAACTTTAAATGGGAAAGAAGCAGGAAACTCCATTAACTCATCAAATTTAGTATCTAACATTTTTTACTCTCGACAATTTCAATAACCTTAATATGGTGCTAATTATAACGAATTCAAGGTTAGTTATCTCGCTACAGGTAAATTCAGCAGGACTAAACGCAAGAAGCCACCCTAAGGTGGCTTCTGTCAGCGTTGATACTGTTAGCTAAACCAGCCTTCAAACATCTGCTTAAAGTAATCCATTAGCTGGCTAAACCAACTGCCTTCATTCACTTCTTGCAGTGTGACCAGCGGGAATTGAGCAATATCTTTACCATTTAGCTGGAAGTAGATACGGCCAACTGTTTCGCCTTTAGCGATTGGCGCCTTTAACTCTTTTGTTAGTTCAAAGTTAGCTTGCAAGTTTTTAGCTTGACCGCGACTAATCGTGATTGGGGTATCTGTAGTGACACCTAAATCGATTGTTTCTCTGTCGCCGTACCAAATTTTTTGGGTGACGAAGCTGTCGCCTGCTTGGTAAGGAGTTACAGTTTCAAAGAAACGGAAGCCATAGTTAAGTAACTTTTTACTTTCTGCTTTACGGGCTGTTTCGCTCTTAGTTCCCATAACCACAGAGATTAAACGCATGCCATCTTTTGTCGCTGAGGTCACTAGGTTGTAACCCGCGCCAGAAGTGTGGCCAGTTTTAATGCCGTCAACATTTAAGCTTTTATCCCATAAAAGCCCATTACGGTTATACTGTTTAATGCCGTTATAAGTAAACGATTTCTCTTTATAAACAGCATACTCTTCAGGGACGTCACGAATGATCGCCGCACCTAAGATGGCCATATCGTAGGCGGTGGTTTTGTGATTATCAGAATCAAGACCGTGAGAGTTTTCAAAGTAGCTGTCTTGCATGCCAAGCTGCTTCGCCCATGAATTCATTAGATCAACAAAGCCATCTTCGGTGCCAGCAATATGCTCAGCCATCGCAACACAAGCGTCATTACCAGACTGGATAATGATGCCTTTGTTAAGCTCTTCTACTGAGACAGTCTTGCCTACTTCGATAAACATTTTTGATGAATCGGGGAAGTTTTTTGACCAAGCATTCTTACTTATCGTTACTTCATCCGATGGCGATACATTGCCAACTTTAATTTCATGACCAATAACATAACTGGTCATCATTTTAGTTAAGCTGGCAGGATTAAGGCTTTCGTAAGCGTTGTTTTCAGCAATAATCTGTCCGGTATTGTAGTCCAAAAGGACATATGCTTTGGCTGCAACAGTCGGTGCATTAGGGGTTACTACAGGAGCTGCTTGTGCAGAAAAGGCGGCGACTGAGGTCGCGAGCAAAAGCGTTTTTATTGGTTGGTTTAATAAATTCATATTAATAATGCACGTCTTTATGTTTAGGTAAGATGAAAGCGAAGTTCCACAAAGTATATCATTAGTCGACAAGGTAATTCGCCATAGGTTCATTAATCTTGTTTCATTCAGTGATTAAATAGCTTTGTGGGTACCCCTGCTGTTTAAGTTTTTCCGTCAGTTTTGTGGCTAGCTGCTGTTGACCTATGGGCCCCAGTTGCAAACGGTATAAATTATTAGATTGTTGTAGGCGGCTATTAACTTGATACTTCTGCTCAAGATCTTTCGCAAGTAGCTCTAAACGGGACTTATTAGAAGATGCCACAACTTGGATAAAGTGAAGCTCAGTACCTTTAAGTTCTGCCAATGCTATTGATTCGGGATCTGCAATATAGATAACCTCTAGGCTAACATTTGCAGTGCCTGTTTTGAGCATGTCGAGTCTGTGAGCGGCAGCATAGGATAAATCAATAAGTCGATCTTCATGAAACGGGCCGCGGTCATTCACCCTAACAATGACTGTTTTGTTATTCTTAAGATTGGTGACTTTTACGTAACTCGGTAGCGGTAAGCTCTTGTGCGCCGCTGACATAGAGTACATATCATAGGTTTCACCGTTAGAGGTCAAATGGCCATGAAACTTACTGCCATACCACGAAGCAATCCCCTTAGCTTGGTAACCTTCACCACTATCCATTACTTGATAATTTTTGCCTAAAACCGTGTAGTTCTTTCTATTACCACCACGGCTATAAGGCTCAAATCTGGGATGTGCATCTTCAACTTTTGAAACGTCTGGAGCTGATGTTGGCGCTCTATCGTCAGCAATATCGTAACGGCTTTTATCACTACTCGAACAGGCTGCTAGCAAGCCGGCGATGCAGAGAATAAGGAGAAGATTAATACGTTGCATAAGCTTGCTTAAGTTCCTGGCTAAACTGGTATACCGCCATTGCGTATAAAGGGCTGCGGTTATAGCGGGTGATGACATAAAAGTTCTTCAGGCCTAACCAATATTCATCATGATCTTGCTGTTCAAGTTTGATCACTAGACCAGGCTGGGAAATATCGATGTCCATTGATTTAGCGAGTGCTACATTTGGAGATAATATGTCTGCAATTTGGTAGTGCATCTTCTCTCCAGCCCAAGTTTTCACTGTAGCAGGTAATGCTTTATTTAACGTTAATTCCAGCGCTACTGGCTGATTTTTCTGCCACCCATGCTGATGGAAGTAGTTGGCGACACTGCCAATGGCATCGACCGGGCTATTCAGCAGATCCCGGCTACCGTCCTTGTCAAAATCCACTGAGTAATGACGGTAGCTGGATGGGATAAATTGACCGAAGCCCATCGCACCAGCGTAGCTACCTTTTAGGTTGTTAATATCAAGGTTTTCTTCTTTGACAAGTTCTTGTAAATTGGCAAACTCTTTTCTGAAGAAAGTGGCTCTTGGCGGGTAGTGAAAGCCTAGGGTATATAAGGCATCTTTAACTGGGTAGTTGCCCATATAGCCGCCATAAAAGGTTTCAATCCCAATTATGGCTACAATAATTTGTGGGTCGACATCAAACTCTTTTGAGGCTCTTTTAATGGTGTCGGCATGCTCTTTCCAGAACTTAAGTCCAGCATCTAAGCGTTTTTCGGTTAGAAAAATGGGGTAGTATTGATGCCAAGGCTTAGCTTCCCATGGCTTGGTCATCGCATCAATGACTGCTTGGTTAAATTCAGCATTATCAATAAATGCCTGGGTTTCTTCGTCGCTAAAGCCTTTAGCGTTTTGAGTTTGCATAAACTCTGCTTTAAGTTCAGCAACATTAGGCTCGATTGGATCTGCTAATACGGAGCCTGATAGCAGAGTTAGCGCTATTGGCGCTAGAATACGATGCAACAGTTTCATCTGTTTTACAATCCTTATACTTCGACTGGCGCTTATCAATTCGACTGAATTTAAAAGCGCCATCGAGTGAATTTTTAACGTGAGTTCAGTTATCTATCAATAAAGCGTCTATGAGTATGGATACTCATTAAGATCCCAAATCCAGTCATTAATGTCAGCATTGAGGTACCACCATAACTTATCAATGGCAGAGGTACACCTACTACAGGTAATAATCCTGAAACCATGCCGATGTTTACAAAAATGTAAACGAAGAAGGTCAAAGTAATACTACCTGCCAGTAAGCGCGCAAAACTGGTTTGGGCACGAGAGGCGATAACTAGGCCGCGGCCAATAACATACAGATACAGTGTTAGCAGCAGTAAACTACCGATAAGGCCAAACTCTTCGCCAATCACTGCAAATATGAAGTCGGTGTGGCGCTCTGGCAAAAATTCGAGTTGCGACTGTGTTCCATCTAGCCAACCTTTACCCCATAGGCCACCAGAACCAATGGCAATTTTTGACTGAATAATATGGTATCCCGCACCCAGTGGATCTTTTTCGGGATCGAGCAGTGTCATGACGCGTGTGCGTTGGTAGTCGTGCATAAAGAAAAACCACAGAGCGGGCAGCATAGCTAACACCGCGCCGACACAGCCACCAACAATTCGCCAGCTCATGCCTGATAGAAATAGTACAAAAATGCCTGAGGCTGCAACTAAAATGGAGGTGCCCAAGTCTGGCTGTTTGGCAATAAGTAGAGTTGGTACTAATAAGATAACAATAGCACCAGCTAAATAGCGCTTTTTCGGTGGCAGTGGAAACTTACTGATATACCATGCCATGGTTATCGGAAACGCAAGCTTAATGAGCTCTGAAGGCTGGAACTCCATAAAGCCAAGGTTTAGCCAGCGCTGGGCTCCTTTGTTTATCTCACCAAAAAAGTGCACCCCGAGCAGCAGGATTATGCCCGCGATATAGATGGGAAATGCCCAGCGTCGCAAGATCTCAGGGTTTATTTGTGCCACAGCAAACATGATGACCAGTGATAGCCCCATACGAACTAACTGACGATCCATAAGCGCAAGATCTTCGCCACCTGCAGAGTAGATAACGACAAGCCCGAAGCCCATCAGTGCAAGCAAGCCGATTAATAGCGGCAGATCGATATGCAGACGTTGCCAAATATTAGGGCGGTTGTTATGAGCACTCATTTTTCGTCATCCCATGAATCTCTTAGTAAATACTCATCAAGCAGAGCACGTGCAACAGGACCTGCATTCGCGCCACCCCAACCGGCGTTTTCTAGCACAACAGCCAAAACGATTTTAGGATTCTTATAGGGCGCATAAGCAATAATTAAGGCGTTATCTCTGAGGCGTTCATCAATCGTATCGGCATCATACTTGGCGTCTTCGGCTACACTGAACACCTGCGCGGTACCTGTTTTCATCGCTGCTGTATATTTTGCATCCGTGAAACGTGATTTATGGGCTGTATCCCGCATTGCTTCGTTAATAATGTCCCAGTTCTTTGGGTCTTTAAGCACAATAGGCGCAAGCTCATCTGCGGGGGAATCGATTTTAGCGGTTTGATCCTGAATCGATTTGAGCAAATGCGGCACAAAACGACGGCCTTTATTTGCCATTATCGCTGTGGCATTGGCAAGCTGCAGTGGGGTAGTCGTCCAGTAACCCTGTCCAATACCGACTGATATAGTATCGCCAATATACCAAGGTTGGTTGTAGCGCAAACGCTTCCAATCTTTGGACGGCATGATCCCAGCGGACTCTTCAAAAATATCGACGCCGGTGCGCTCACCAAAACCAAATGGCTCCATAAAGTTGGCAATGGCATCAACACCTGTCTTATATGCTAAGTCATAGAAGTAGGTATCGCATGAGCTAACAATCGCACTGTTAACATCAACCCAGCCGTGGCCCCAACGTTTCCAGTCTCGGTATTTGCGCTCGACCCCAGGGATCTGCCAGAAACCAGGATCCCAAATACGAGTTTTGCGGTTTACTGTTTTATTTTCTAAGCCAAGTAAAGCAAGATGCGGTTTGACCGTAGATGCCGGCGCATACTGACCTTGGGTCGCACGATTGATCAACGGCTTTGATGTCGAATTAAGCAGTTCGTTGTAAGCTTTACTGCTGATCCCGTGTACAAACTGATTAGGGTCATAAGTTGGGCTTGATAATAGCGCTAAGATGCCTCCATCTCGAGGATCGATGGCGACTACTGAGCCTCTGCGTCCATTGAGGAGTTCCATGGCTTTTTTCTGTAGATTAAGATCTAAAGTCAGATAGATATCTTGACCAGGAGTTGGTGGCTCAGATTTTAATGTACGAATCGTTCGGCCTCGGTTGTTGACCTCCTCTTCGAGATGTCCAGGCTTTCCGAGCAGCATACTTTCATAAAACTTTTCGATACCTTGTTTACCGATATCCTTTGTTGCAGCGTAATTACTCCACTTGTTATTGCGTTCAAGTGAGCTTTTATCGCGGCTATTAATTTTCCCTACATAGCCCAGAGCATGAGTCATTAAGCCATTATAGGGATAGTGACGCTTAAGACCTGCTTCAATAGAAAAACCAGGGAACTGATGCTGATTGACGCTAAATTCGGCGACTTGCTCTTCGGTGAGTTTATTTTTGATGGTTAGCGGTTTGAAGCGTCGGTGATATTTAAGCGCTTCGATTACAGTCTCTTTTTCATCGTTAGATAGAGAGATGACTTGACTTAATTTATCTAGGGTTTGGCTGATGTCTTTGACTTTTTCAGGCACCATTTCCAATGAAAAGAATGGCTGGTTTTCTGCCAGTAATTGGCCATGCCTATCATAGATAAGACCGCGGCTCGGGGCGATAGGTACGACTCGGATACGGTTGTCGTTTGAGCGTGTTTCGTAATCTTTATAAGAGAGGATCTGTAACTGGTAGAGGTTGACAAGTAGCAAGCTCAGCAGAACGAAAACACAAAGGAAAGTAAATAGAGCGCGACGTTTAAACAGCGAGGCTTCAGCTGCATGGTCGTTCATGGTGATGCGCTTTCTAGGGGACACTTACATTTTCTCCTGCTCAAAAAAAGGTGGCAAGCACATATCTTATTCCTGCTAAGGTAAGACTAACTGAATGTAAAGTCGATATTATTCTCTGTGGTACGGATGATTATTGTTAATACTCCAGCCTCGATAAAGGCTTTCTGCAACAATCACTCTAACCAAAGGGTGAGGAAGGGTTAACGCTGATAAGCACCAGCTTTGCGCCGCTGCTTTTTTACAGTCAGGAGAGAGCCCTTCAGGTCCACCAATTAACAGACTAACGTCACGGCCATCGAGTAACCACTTGTTCATCTGCTGAGCCAGTTCGGGAGTCTTCAGGTTTTTACCTGGAAGATCGAGACTGACTATATGGTTGCCTTTAGGGATTGCCGCCAACATTAACTCGCCCTCTTTATGGAGGATACGAGCTATATCGGCATTTTTACCGCGTTTGCCAGCGGGGATTTCAATTAACTCAAGCGCCATATCTCGAGGAAAGCGGCGCTGATATTCCTTAAAACCTGTTTCGACCCAGTCTGGCATGCGGGTCCCAACTGCAACTAACTGAATTTTCATTATTCAGGTTTTTCTGACCATAGCTTTTCAAGCTGATAGAAGTCACGAGTTTGGTCTTGCATTACGTGCATGATGACATCGCCTAGGTCAACAAGAACCCATTCACTGCTTTCACGGCCTTCGACACCTAAAATCTTTAGGCCTGCACGTTTTGACTCAACCACTAGATTTTCAGCGATTGCTTTTACATGTGTTTTTGAGTTACCTGTACATACCACCATAAAATCGGCGATGTTAGATTTCTCTGATACGTCCATGACGACAATATCTTTAGCTTTAAGGTCTTCAACCTTATCGATTACAAATTGCTTTAGCTCGGCGCTTTCCACGCGGATACCCCATTAATTTTTAGACAGCGCGATAGTATAGCAGGTAATAGGTAGTAGATTAATAGCGAAGATTAGAAATAGTGACTTTAACACTTAAGATTTTTGTGATGAATTGCGGGCTTTTGGAGCATATAACTGATGCTGCTTTATATATAGTTGAATACAGACAGGTAAAGCGTCTTTGATTGTTAATCCTTGGTAGAGGTCTGCTCGTACTTGCGTGGATGAAAAAGGTTGCTCGGTGATCGAGACTAGGAAGATCTGCCCGCTGTTAGTCGCAATACTCGCTTCAATTGATTCAGTTTCAATTGGAGTGATGAGGGCACTCTGGTGTTTTTCCAGAACAGTATGCATGGGATGCTCAACTGACATATTTGAGCCTGGGCGCTGGCACACCACAAGATGGCACAGCTCAAATAAGGCTTGCCACTGATACCAGCTCTGCAGTCCTAAAAACGAATCCATTCCCATTAGAAAATAGAATTCATGTTGAGGATATTGTAGCTTAAGCTCTTGTAGCGTTGTGACAGTGTAAGAGGGGCTTTCTCGCAACGCTTCAATCGCACATAGTTTTAGCGGTGGAAAGGCTTCACATACAGCTTGAGCCATTGCGAGCCGATCATCGGTACTGACATGGGTGCCATTTTTGTGCGGCGGTATATGATTTGGCATCAACCAGACTTCATCTAATGCAAGTTGCTGTTGTACTTCAAGTGCGGGTCGAATATGGCCAAAGTGTATGGGATCGAAGGTGCCACCTAAAATACCAATTTTCATTAGTCGAGCGCTATATGTTTAAGTGCGTCGTGGGCGTTAGCATCAAACAGAAGACAAATGTGGCTCAGGCCAGTCCAATCCTCTATACCTTGCTGTTTAAGTTTTAACTCTAACGTTGATGAGGTCGATAATAGGGTTTCGACTTGAGCTAGAGATAAGCGTTTAATCGCTTGCTGATACAAAGGTTTTCGTTTGTCCCAAATACGCAACTTACTCCAGAGACCTTGTAAAGCTTGACCATTTGCTTCTGCTGTTTTGAGTTGCAGTAAAACGCTTAGTTCTTTGAAAAGTGACCAAAGTATTATTGGCATTGCTATGCCTTCACTTTTAAGCTGAGATAAAATATGTTGCGCTTTATCTTGCTGGTTACTCAACATCGCATCTGTTAGTTGAAAAACACTAAAGCGTGATTGGTCTTCAAAATACTGACTTAGCTGTTCAGGCTCGATTGGTGCCGTTGGGCTCAGTAGTTGTAAAAGCTGTAATGCTTGATCTGCTGCTAGCAAGTTTCCCTCATAGAGTGCAAATAGCATCTCTCGAGAATCACGCGATAACGTCAACGAGTAATGGCTAATCCTGCCATCTAGCCAACGTTGGAACTGAGCACCCTCAGGTGTGATACAAGGTACGTAAACGCCTTTTGCATCAAGTGATTTGAACCACTTACTCTTAGTTTGTTCCGCTGCTAGTTTAGGCCCTGTTAAAATCAGCAATACATCTGGGTTATCCATCTGCATTAATGATTGAAACATGGCGCTTCCCTCTGTACCCGGTTTTGCGGTAGGCAGACTCAGCTCAATGATACGGCGACTAGAAAATAAGCTCATCGCCTGCCATTGTTCAATTAATTCATTCCAACTGAATCCAGTCTCCTGAGTTAATTGAATCTTCTCATCGAAGCCTTGCTGTTTAGCGATTTGGTGTAGCGCTGTTCGGCTTTGGTCACACAGCCATGGATCGTCACCAAAGATAAGGCAACATTGTGGTAATGGGCTGATATTTCGCAGCAATTGATCTGGGTAGACCCGCATCAATTAACCTCTGTAGCTGCCAAAGTTTGAATAATACGGTCGGCCGCTTGGTTACGCATCTCTTTGAGTAGCAATTGCATCTCTCTACTTTTAGCGAGTGCTGTACGGGGATCGTCCAAATAGTCGCGATGAATGTCAACTTCAAAACGTTGAGATTCAGCTTTAGGCAGTTGCACGGCAAAGGAAACTTGGTAGATCAGTTCGTATTCGGCCACATTACCCGTAGGGTAGATAGACAAGGTAGAACGATCAAGCGAGTCGCTAATTATGCGGACTGTTGGAATGTTATCTGCCGGCTCAACAACTGCAATACTATTGAGTCTTAAACGTTCACGCACTAAACGAGTCAATTCACTGTACTCGTCTTGGCTGCTTAAGCTTAAGGTTTGCAATTGTTCAGGGATTGAATAGCTTCCCTGTAATTTAAAGCCGCAACCAGCACTAAGCAGTACGCTCAGTGCTAAGGTTGCTAAAAATATGCGTTTAATTAGCATAAGCTTTGTTTAGTCTTCCTTGTTTGCCCTTTGCGTTAAACAAAGAGCATAGGTCTATATTAGACTGCTTTAGTTAGCGACGATATTGAGCAGTTTGCCCGGCACGTAGATAACTTTACGAACGGTTTTGCCTTCAGTGTGCTTAACCACACCCTCTTCGGCCATACCCGCTGCTTCAACGGCTTCTTTACTCGCGTCAGCTGCAACAGTAATTTTAGCGCGCAGTTTACCGTTAACCTGAACGATGATTAGCTTGCTGTCTTCAACCAGTGCCGATTCATCAACCTCTGGCCATAGCACGTCTTCAATCGCACCCGTATTGCCAAGTTCATTCCACAAGCTAAAGCTAGTGTGAGGAATGATAGGGTAAAGCAGACGCGTTACAGCACTTAATGCTTCTTGCATTAATGCTCTGTCTTGCTCTGAATCAGTTGGTGCTTTCTGTAAGCGGTTCATCAACTCCATTACTGATGCAATGGCAGTATTGAACATTTGACGACGTTCAATATCATCACCCACTTTTGCGATAGTCTTGTGAAGTTCACGACGCAGTTCTTTTTGAGCGGCATTAAGTGATTTAACATCAAGCGCTACAGTTGGGCCTGCTGCAACATGATCGTGTGCTGTTTTCCACAAACGCTTAATAAAGCGGTGCGCGCCTTCAACACTTGATTCTTGCCACTCAAGCGTTAGCTCTGGTGGCGCTGCGAACATCATGAATAGACGTACGGTGTCTGCACCGTATTTATCAACCATCTCTTGTGGGTCGATACCGTTATTCTTAGACTTAGACATCTTGCTCATACCGGTATAAACCAGTTCATTACCTTCGCTATCAACAGCTTTTAAGGTACGGCCTTTGTCATCAGTTTCAAGTACAGTCACATCACTTGGTGCAACCCAAACGCGTGCGCCTTTCTCATTGTTATAGTAGTAAGCATCGGCTAATACCATACCTTGAGTGAGTAGTCGCTTAGCGGGCTCGTCAGAGTTAACCAGTCCTGTATCACGCAACAACTTATGGAAGAAACGGAAATATAATAGGTGCATACAAGCATGCTCGATACCACCAATGTATTGATCGACCGGTAGCCAGTAGTTTGCTTTAGCAGGATCAAGCATCTCATCTGCATGTGGGCTACAGTAACGAGCGTAATACCAAGATGACTCCATAAAGGTGTCAAATGTATCGGTTTCACGGAACGCTTCTTCGCCGTTAATAGTGGTCTTAGCCCACTCTTTGTCGGCTTTGATTGGGCTCTGAATGCCATCCATAACCACATCTTCAGGCAGGATAACTGGCAGCTGCTCTTCTGGTGTAGGCATCACAGTGCCATCAGCCAGAGTCACCATAGGGATAGGTGCACCCCAGTAGCGTTGACGTGAAACACCCCAGTCACGTAGACGGAAGTTCACTTGGCGCTTACCTTTGCCTACAGCACTAAGCTTGGCATCGATAGCATCAAAAGCCGCTTGGAAATCAAGACCGTCAAATTCGGCTGAGTTAAACAGCACACCTTTTTCAGTGTAGGCCTCTTCGCTGATATCTAGCTCGCTATCAACAGGCTTAACCACACCTTCGATAGTGAGGCCGTACTTCTTAGCGAATTCGTAATCACGTTGGTCGTGTGCAGGTACAGACATTACTGCACCAGTACCGTAGTTCATTAATACAAAGTTACCAACCCAGATAGGAACTTCTTTACCTGTCAGTGGATGGATAGCATTAAGACCTGTAGCAACGCCTTTCTTTTCCATCGCTGCCATAGCAGCTTCAGTGGTATCAGCGTTGTTACACTCTTCAATAAACTCAGCTAATGCTGGGTTATTGACAGCAGCTTGCTTCGCAAGAGGGTGAGCAGCTGCGATAGCCACGTAAGTGACACCCATAACGGTATCTGGACGTGTGGTATAGATATCAAAGCTTTGGTCACTATTGGCAACCTGGAAGGTCATTTCAATGCCTTCACTACGACCAATCCAGTTGCGCTGCATGGTCTTAACTTGCTCTGGCCACTCATCGAGCTGGTCGATATCTTTAAGAAGCTCGTCGGCATACTCAGTAATCTTGATAAACCACTGAGGGATCTCTTTTTGTTCAACCGTAGTATCACAGCGCCAGCAACAGCCGTCGATAACTTGCTCATTCGCCAGCACAGTTTCGTCATTTGGACACCAGTTGACGTTGGCGGTCTTCTTATAAACTAAGCCTTTTTCATAAAGCTTAGTGAAGAACCATTGTTCCCAACGGTAGTACTCTGGCGTACAGGTGGCTATTTCACGTGACCAGTCATAACCAAAACCAAGCATTTTAAGCTGGTTCTTCATGTAGTCTATGTTCTCATAGGTCCACGGCGCAGGTGCGGTATTGTTCTTAATCGCTGCGTTTTCAGCTGGCAGACCAAATGAGTCCCAACCAATAGGTTGTAGAACATTTTTGCCTTGCAGGCGCTGGTAACGTGCGACTACATCACCTATGGTGTAGTTACGTACATGGCCCATGTGTAGTCGACCTGAAGGGTAGGGAAACATAGAAAGGCAGTAGAACTTTTCTTTGTTTGCGTCTTCGGTAACTTCAAATGTCTTTTCGTCTTTCCAGTGCTGTTGCACTTTTTCTTCAATTTCAGAAGGAGTATATTGCTCTTGCATCAATCTATTTCCGGCCATGCCGCCTATTGTTTGATCTCGCGCTATTTCTACGCGAGTTATATCGACATAGAATAAACTAGAAGTGAGTCATTAAAAAGGTTCGTAGAAGGAGTATTTACTATGAGTGATAAAAGTACTGAGTTACTTTCGCTTTATGAGGCGCTTATTCAACAGATAAAAGCTCAATATGGTGATGATAACTCATTGACCGTAAAGAGTTTGTATCAGCAAACTCAGAGCAGTAAAGAATACTTGGCAATTAAAGAACAAGCAAAAGCAGAAGAGCTAGCTTTAGTTGAACAATTTTTAAAACGTGATATCGCCAGTTTTTTACAGGAGAAAAATGCCAAAGATCTGAGTCATAGCCCGACAATGATTACTGTAGAGAACACTTTATGGCATTGGCTTAGCGAAATTACCGATAGAAGTCAGGTGGAATGGCATGAAGTTGCGCAGGACTTTAAGCATCATGGTTATTATGAAACGGGCGAAATCGTCGGTCAGGGAACCATGGTTTGTACCGCTTGTGGCCATGAGGCAAAAATAGAGTTTCCGGGCGTTATTTCTGATTGCACCGAGTGCGACAACGGTGAGTTTACTCGCGAAGCATTAGCGCCGTAGTGGCATTAATTACTCTCTAGTCGATTAGCTAGTTGCTAGCGTGTTTGTAATGAACTTAGTTAGGCTGGTATCAGATAGGAATGCTTTTAGTTTTTTACGGGAGCATTATAGCCCTTTTACTTGAATAAGATCTTCAATAAAGGTTTTGGTTATTGTTATAAAAATACCCGCAACATGCGGGTATTTATGTTTAAAAGTAACTAATGGCTCTCATGAGCAAGAATGCTAAACAATAAACTGATTAAGTAGTGCTTCTTGCTCTTTTACTTGTTTCATTTGAGTCACCATTGCCAAATCAGCTTGGCTGGCATTTTCAGCAACTTCTACTGTAAGATCTTTAATGTTGGCTGTATTTTTATTCATCTCTTCAGCAACTTGACTCTGTTCCTCCGCAGCGCTTGCTATCTGAAGATTCATATCAGTGATCTCTTGAATACTTTGGCGAATGTCTTTGAGCGTATCATTTGCCGTCGAAGCTTTTTCTACGGTGTCTTTGGTCGTGCCACGGCTCTCATCCATGACATTAACTACAGCTGCAACTCCCGCCTGTAGCTTCTCAATTTTATCTTTAATCTCTGATGTCGATTCTTGAGTACGAGCTGCCAAACTTCTGACTTCGTCAGCAACAACAGCAAAGCCTCTACCTGATTCACCCGCTCTAGCGGCTTCAATTGCAGCGTTTAGTGCTAATAAGTTCGTTTGTCCGGCAATTTCATTAATAACACTAAGAATGGATTCAATGCTAACTGTATCAGCCTCTAGTTCTTTCACCACGTTACTTGCTTGTGCTATTTGTTCAGACAGATGGTCTATTGAGTTTGTTGTTTGATCCACTGCCATTGCCCCGTTACTGACGGCTGTATCAGCTTGTTGAACCGCAAATGCCGCTGTTTGAGCGTTGGACGCTACTTCTGAGGCGGTTACTGACATTTCATGCATAGCGGTTGCGAGCTGCTCAACCTCTTGAGTTTGTCGCTCCATAGCTCTCGATGCGGCTTGTGCTCCCTCTGCTGTCATTTCTGTACCTAGTGCAACGTCACCGCCGATAACTTTGACTTGCTGGATGAGACCTTGAAGCTTTATTACAAAGCGATTAAAGCTGTTAGCTAAACTGGCAAACTCCAAATCAGAATCAGTACTTAACCTTCTGGTTAAATCACCTTCACCAGAAGCAACATCTTCCATTGCTTGATTAAGTATTGCTAATGGTTTCATTAAACGTTTAATCAACCCTGCCATCAACAATGTAGCTAAAACTAACGCTAATAATGAATAGAAAATTGCATCACCGCGTAACTTGTCTGCTGCAGCGTAAATAACGCTTTCATCAAGTACCACTCCTAAGCTCCAATCTAAGCCAGATAAAGGGGTGAAAATAACACTATGCTCGTTACCATTTATTGTTATATGGGTAGTTTTCCGATTTATATCCAGTTGCTGTCCAAATACTTTGCTCATTGGTTGGCCATTCATACTAGCATCAGGGTAAGCAATAAAATTACCATCATTACCCACAATAAAGGCTTCGCCAGCGCCGAATAAGTTGGCTTTGTTACTAATGTCTGCGAGCGCTTTTAGACTTATATCTGCAAACATAGCCCCTTTAAACTCGCCATTATTAAACAGAGGCGCAGCAACTGAGACCAAGATCTCTCCAGTGCTTGCATCGGCATATGGCGCAGTGAATAACTGCTTGCCATGCTTTTTAGCCTCTTGGTACCACGTTCTCTTACGAGGGTCATAATTTTGCGGCTGCCAACTTAGTTCATTGCCGATGAAGCGCCCTGATTCTAGTCCCATACCCGCTAGAATAAAGTGTTTCTTGATAACAGCTTGGCCTAATACCTGTTGAAAGTTTTCATCTGAGAGATCGGCTTCAAATAATGCGGTAGCGAAACGAATCAGATCTGACTTTTCAGCCATAACAGATTCAATATTATTTGTCATTGAATCAGTAATTTCATTTACACTTTGTGTGACTTGATCATTTATCTGCTGTTTAACTTGAAAATATTGGTAGCTCGATAAGCCTCCCAAGGAGAATATTAAAATCAAACTCGCGCTGATAACTATTTTATGTAAAAACTTCATGCTAATCCCCAAAACTAACGGTACTAACGCCTTTTATGGTCAGCACCGAAAACGACACAGTCGACACATCTCCTTGTGATCGACTACAAATTATTAATACTTGTTTCAGTCATTACTATCGGCTAGATATTAAGGAATCTTTAGTGAATTGTCGCAAACAAGTATTATAAATGTGACTTTCGTATTGAAATCAGGGGAGTATTAAAAATTTAGTTTCAAAAAGCTGCATTCTTATTACAAAGAATACTGTTTAACTAGTAAAAAGTAGAGGTATATTTTGAGGAGACTCGAGTGAGAGAATGCTCACTATTTGATAGGTTAGCAGCCACTATTTTCTGTTAGGTAATTGGGGGCGCTGCCCGCTGTTGCTTGCTGGTATCTAAAATAGCATAAATCGTCTCTAACTTTACCATCTTGGTTGTCGTCATAGCCGATGTAGGTAAAATTTACACTTTGCTCTTCGATAACAAACACATCATCAAGTTCAATCCAGTTCTCAATATCGGTATTATCTAAATAGCCTGATAATAATCGAGTCTCAAAGCTGCCATCACCATCAATGTCTACATCAATAATATCATCTCGGCTGCTGTGTGGCCTTACTCCAAGACCTGGCATTTGCGACTTAGCATAGACTAACTGATTGGCCGTTTTTACACTGGCCTCTATCTGATTAACGGCCTCTGTTTTGGCTTCAGCGGATAAACCTATAAATTTTGGCGCTGCAATCACGGCTAAAATGCCGAGAATAATAACGACAACAACTAATTCAATTAACGTAAATCAATTTTTCGAGATAATTGAGTTCACTGCTTAAACTTCCTTAACAAACTAATGAATGCGAGTAAAAAACTCAATATGAGTATTGGCCACTGGCCTATATAAGTAAACAAGGTATGCCCTTTTACTAGGGGGATATCGGCAGTAAGCACACCGGCTTCAAACTGTGGTAGCTGGTGGGTGATATTACCGTTTTCATCGACTACTGCTGTAACACCATTATTGGTGGCGCGCACAAGTGGTCTACCGAGTTCTACTGAGCGCATCTGCGCAATTTCCATGTGTTGCAGTGGCCCATTTGAAGTGCCAAACCATGCATCGTTTGACACTGTTAACAGCAGATCAGTGCTGTCATTCATATTGGCTCTTAACTGCTCTGGAAAGGCAATTTCATAGCAAATAGCGGGTGATATCTGGTGACCTACAGCATTTAAGTTGTCTTGTTTGAAATCGCCACTATTAAACGAAGACATAGGCAAATTAAAGAAGGGGGCAATGGGTCTGAGTAAAGTTTCAAATGGCACAAATTCGCCAATAGGTAGTAGGTGGTGCTTTTTAAACTCGTTATGCTCTTCGCCGTAATAATCGGCTTGCTCTTGCTGCTTAGCTCCATAATTACCGAGAACAATAAGAGAGTTATAATAGTGATTGCCACGCTGACTAATGATGCCGGTAATAATGGCACTATTATTTAGGTTGGCGGCTTGGTTAGCATTATAAAGAAAATCCTTAACCATATGCTCAGGAGCAGGGATTGCAGCCTCTGGCCAAACAATAAGATCGGCAGAAAATTCCGGTCTCGAGAGATCCATATATTTAAGCATGGTTGGCCATAGCGCATCAGGCTCCCACTTCATACTTTGGGGAATGTTGCCTTGCACTAACGCTACGCTGAGGTTCTCACCTTTAGCTTCAACATTTGAGGTCAATGGCGCAATAAAAGTCAGCACAGCAAGAATCGGTACCACAACCAGCAAACTCCGCCAGCGTTTAGCTGCAGCAAGCGCCAGCGCTCCCGCTAACAGAGCCACTATAAAACTTAGGCTCAATGTTCCTGTCATTGAGGCAATAGGCTTTAACGGGCCTTGGGTTTGGCTGTAACCTGCCCATAGCCAAGGAAAGCCTGTGAGCACCCAGCCTCTAGCCCACTCGGTGAGTGTCCATAGCGCGGGGAACAGCATTAAGTTTCGACTGAGGCTGGTTGCAGGGGATAACTTTTGTAGCAGATAGCCAGTAATGGCAGGATATATCGCCAAATAAAGCGCCAATACAGCCATCAAAGCGATTGATGCTATAAGCGGCATGCCGCCAAAGGTATCCATACTGACATGCACCCAGCTAATGCCTATGGCAAAACAGCCGAAGCCAAAGCTTAACCAATATTGCATGCCCTGTTTTGCCGATAAGCCTGCACTTTGATGCAGCGCAAATGCCATGGCTATTAAATATAACGGCCAGTAAGAGTAGGGGGCAAAAGCAAGGGCGGTCATGGCACCAGCCACAAAAGCTAGTACCAATCTAAGATAGGTATGATGGGCGGCTGCCCGAATTTTATTCAGCATACTGCCTCATCATGGGGCTGCAGACGGATTATTGCTAGGCAATACTCTCGCTTACAGTTTTATCGGGAAATTTTACACGTAGTTGAATCAGTCTACGGGTATCTGCATTAACAACTTTGAACTCTATACCTTCGATCGTCACTTTTTCATCACGCTCTGGCAAATGGCCAAACGCATGAGAAACTAAACCACCAACAGTATCAAACTCTTCATCACTAAATTTTGTGGCGAAGGCTTCGTTAAAGTCATCAATAGGAGTGAGTGCCTTAACCATAAAGACCTGCTTTGCAACTTGTTTGATTTCCGTCTCTTCTGCAGAGTCATGATCAAACTCATCTTCAATATCACCGACAATTTCTTCGAGGATATCTTCAATGGTTACTAAACCTGATACACCACCGTACTCATCGACAACAATCGCCATGTGATAACGCTGAGAGCGGAACTCTTTTAGTAATACATCGACTCGTTTACTTTCAGGGACAACCACTGCTGGGCGGATAACTTGGCCAAGCTCAAATGGTTTTTCACTGTTCTTAAAGCCATACTGAAGCAGATCTTTGGCGAGTAATATACCCTCGATATGATCTTTATCTTCATTGACTACTGGAAAGCGGGAGTGTGCTGAGCCGATAACAGTAGAGAGCAGCTCTTCTACCGTATTGTCTATTTGAAGTGCAACGATTTGCGCACGTGGGATCATAATATCCCGCACTCGAAGATCGGAGACCTCTAAAACACCTTTTATCATTTCACGCGTATCTTCGCTAATGACTTCACGTTGCTCTGCATCGTGGATCACATCAACTAAGTCTTCGCGATTTTGGGGTTCGCCCTGGAATAACTGACTTACTTTGTCCAACCAGCCCTTCTTTTGGGCGCTGGTACTCGGGGGGATATCGTCACTCATAGTTTTTTATCGACTCATTTGAGTCAATTATTGCTCCTGATAAGGATTGTTATAACCAAGGCTTTCAATTAGTTGGGTCTCTATTGACTCCATCTCTTCTGCCTCAATATCTTCAATATGATCATACCCTAGCAGATGGAGACAACCATGTACAACCATGTGTGCCCAATGTGCGTTAAGGGGTTTATTCTGATCAATTGCTTCTTGCTTTACTACCGCAGCACAAACGACTAAGTCGCCTAGCAGTGGTAGCTCTATGCCTGGTGGTGCTTCAAACGGAAAAGACAAAACATTAGTCGGTTTGTCTTTTCCGCGATAGGTACTATTGAGCATCTCACTTTCAGCTACATCAACAATACGTATCGTTAACTCTGCTTGCTCCATGCTATCTCTGAGTGCTGTTTTTACCCAAAGTTCCATCTCTTGTGTCGATGGAAGTTCAAATCCCTCAACTGCAATTTGCAGATCGAGATCAACACATGCTGCAGAATTAGTCATGGTTTGGTACTTCCTGTAGTTGGTATTGGCTATCTTTATTGCCTTTACTTGTATGACTCTTTAATTCAAACGCTTCATAAGCTTCAACAATTCGCGCAACAACAGGGTGACGAACCACGTCTTTAGCTTGGAAAAAGTTAAAGCTAATTTCGCTCACTTCGCCTAAGACTTCAATGGAATGACGTAGTCCTGATTTTTGATGCTTAGGTAGATCTATTTGAGTGATGTCACCAGTAATAACAGCACGAGAATTAAAACCTATCCGCGTTAGAAACATCTTCATCTGCTCGACGGTTGTGTTCTGACTTTCATCGAGAATAATAAAGGCATCGTTTAATGTGCGTCCGCGCATGTAAGCCAGCGGTGCGACTTCGATCACGTTGCGCTCAATCAGTCTTTCGACTTTCTCAAACCCCATCATTTCAAACAGTGCATCGTAGAGCGGACGCAGATATGGGTCGACTTTTTGGCTTAAATCTCCAGGTAAAAAACCGAGCTTCTCACCGGCTTCAACAGCTGGACGGGTTAAAAGAATTCGGCGAACCTCTTGACGTTCCAATGCATCGACTGCTGCGGCTACGGCTAAATAGGTTTTACCGGTACCGGCAGGACCAATACCAAAGGTAATATCATGGGAGACAATATTACGCACATAATCGCTCTGATTCGGGTTACGTGGCTTAATCACCCCGCGCTTGGTTTTAATATAAAGCTCTTTCTCATCACGAGGTGCTTCTAAGTCAAGCGCGACAGCTTCTTGAATGGCTAGGTGCACGGTATCTGGTTCTAGATCCGGTGTACTACCTCTAAGGGGTTGTGTCTCTATATATAAGTCTTTTAATAAGTTATTGGCTGTTAAACAATTCTGCGGCGCGCCAACAATCTGAAAGTGATTGTTACGATAGCTGATCTCGACACCGATACGGCGCTCTAGTTGCTTAATGTTGTCATCAAAAGGACCACAAAGAGAGACTAATCTACGTGTTTCAGCGGGCTCTAAATACAGGTTGAGCGTCGTTAACTTATTTGACAAGAAATAACTCCAAATATTAAGAATATAATTGTACGCTAGCACTCTAGTTTACGAGCGAAAATCAATAAATGCGAATGGTATTTTTTAATGGTCATAGAGACGAAAAAAGCGGCATCTAAGATGCCGCCTTATAAGCCTATTTACCCGCTTTTATTCAGTCAATTAAGACGGGGTAAACTGAGTGACACCTAAAGCATCATCCTGCTTATATTTTGCTACAATATCTGATGGGTGTAGATCGCGACGTAAATCCATCTCATCTTCAGCACGAACAAATACACCGCGGAGTGAATTGGTGTAAACATCGACAATCTCTACATCAACAAAGCCACCAATATGTTCAGGCTTACCTTCGAAGTTAACCACACGACTGTTTTCAGTACGACCACGTAGCTCCATTGGGTTTTTAACTGACGGGCCTTCGACCAAAATACGTTGGACTGTGCCTACCATGTGACGGCTATAACGCATCGCTTGCTGGGTAATGCGATCTTGCAAGATAGCTAAGCGTTCTTTCTTCTCTTCTAATGTCACATCATCAGGGAGATCTGCTGCAGGAGTACCTGGGCGTGCGCTATAGATAAAGCTAAAGCTGTGATCGAATTGAATATCTTCGATTAACTTCATGGTGTCTGCAAAATCTTGCTTTGACTCACCAGGGAAACCAATGATGAAATCGGAACTAATCTGGATATCTGGACGCGCTTTACGTAGACGGCGAATAATTGACTTATATTCAATTGCCATATGGCCACGTTTCATCTGCGTTAAAATTAGGTCAGAACCGGATTGAACTGGCAGATGCAAGAAACTTACGAGCTCAGGAGTGTCCTCGTAGACATCAATAATGTCCTGAGAGAATTCAATCGGATGGCTGGTGGTAAAACGTAAACGGTCAATACCATCGATTGCCGCAACATAACGAAGCAGTTCAGCAAAAGTACAGATCTCATCATCATGAGTTGCGCCGCGGTAGGCATTTACGTTCTGCCCGAGAAGGTTAACTTCACGTACACCTTGGTCGGCTAATTGTGCAATCTCTAGAATGATATCGTCTAATGGACGGCTAACTTCTTCACCACGTGTGTAAGGTACTACGCAAAAAGAGCAGTACTTGCTGCAACCTTCCATGATTGATACAAACGCGCTAGGACCATCAGCACGTGGCTCAGGTAGACGATCGAACTTTTCAATTTCTGGGAAGCTAACGTCAATAACCGCTTTCTTGCCATCTTTAATCTGATCAAGCATTTCTGGTAATCTGTGTAACGTTTGTGGGCCAAAAATAAGATCCACACTGGGAGCACGCTCTTTAATTGCTTTGCCTTCTTGTGAAGCAACACACCCACCCACGCCAATAATAAGGCCGGGTTTTTTATCTTTTAATGTTTTCCAACGCCCTAGCTGATGAAAAACCTTTTCTTGTGCTTTCTCACGAATAGAGCAGGTGTTTAGTAGAAGCACATCTGCTTCTTCCGCTTCATCTGTTAGCGTATAGCCTTCGTATTCGTCGAGAAGATCAGCCATCTTTGATGAGTCATACTCATTCATTTGACAGCCCCAAGTTTTAATATGGAGTTTTTTACTCATCAGTTTGTATCACTCTAGAAGCACCGAAAAAATAGCGCAATATTTTAACGCTAATACAAGCCGCTGGCTAGCATTTAGCCTATGTTTGAGTGAATTTATTCTGCTGAGGTCATTACCCCTGTACTTGCTAAGGATTTATCATGTTGTTGTTCCATTGAGAGCTTATTACTAATAAGACTCTGTTCTTTGGCCATTTGTAGACTGCTCATGCGGGCTTGAATATAGATGTCTGCAAGTAATTGAAGGTTAAAATTACTGAGCATTTCAGTTGTATATTGATAAGCTGCATATTCAAGTGGTGCTCTATATACGACCGACATATGATCCATATCCTGGTGGTCATTTGCAGCAAGGGCTGTAAAAGGGCTTATTGATGCGACGATTAGTGCTGCGTAAATTGACTTTTTCATACATCCTCACTCATTCCGTTGGGGGTTATATTGATGTGACAACTTGAGTCTATGATATGGTTTGAATCTACGATTGAGCAGGATGTAACCAGTTGTTAGTAATTTGGCTCTCAGACACATTTGAATACGTTAGAGTGCGCGGAGACATTAAACGACATATTTACTGGAGTCATTTTTACTGATTGCCAAGTAAGCACCACTTTTAGATCAAATTTTGTGGTGCAAAAAATAAAATAAGTGAGTTTTGAGTGTAAACTGGCACCAATGAAAATTACTGGCGTGACTTTTTGGAGTTAAGTGCTGTGGAACAGCTGAAAAATAAGAACGATAGTTATGATGCTGTTGTCGTTGGCGGCGGTATGGTTGGAGCGGCGACTGCGATTGGTTTGGCGCAACTAGGGTTAACGGTTGCGGTAGTGGAAGCGTTTGCCCCTAAAGCTTATGAGAGCTCGCAGCCACTAGACTTAAGAGTCTCTGCGATAAGCGCTGCATCAGAAGAACTACTTTCACGGTTAGGTGCACTGGAGTCTTTACAAACCATGCGTCAAGTGGCCTATAAAGGTCTTGAAACATGGGAGCTAGATGGTTGTATTACCCAATTTCACAGTGACCAAATAGGCGCTTCACATCTTGGCCATATCGTAGAGAATCGCTTAATTCAATTGTCGTTGTGGGATCGCATAGCGCAGTTAGATAACATCAGCCTCTATTGCCCTGTTAAAATCACTCAACTGCAACGCAATCGTGGTGATGATGCCATTGACGTTTCTTTAGAGGACGGACAAGTATTCTCGACAAAACTGTTGATCGGTGCGGATGGTGCCAATTCCTATGTTAGGCAATGGGCAAATATAGGTATTACAGGTTGGGATTATGCTCAGTCGGCGATGCTGATCAATATCGAAACCAACTGCGGTGAGCAAGATGTTACCTGGCAGCAATTCACACCTCATGGTCCACGCTCCTTATTACCATTACCAGGCAACAATGCCTCTTTAGTTTGGTATGATGATGCCAATCGTATTACACAGTTGTCACAGTTAAATAATACTGCGCTGAAGAAACAGATCGATCAATACTTTCCTGAGCGACTTGATCGTGACTTTAAGGTGGTCAATAAGGCCAGCTTTAAACTTACCCGTCGACATGCACAACGCTACTATAGTGAAAATCTAGTGATCCTAGGAGATGCTGCACATACCATCAACCCGTTGGCGGGGCAGGGAGTTAACCTAGGCTTTAAAGATGTAGATGCACTTATCACTACCATTGAATCTCAACTGCAAAATGAATCTGGCTGGTGGAACTCTGAAGTTCTTAAGCAGTATCAAGGGTGTCGTTACCGAGATAATCAGTTAATGATGTCCGCCATGGATATGTTTTATGCCAGCTTTAGTAATGACATTTTACCGTTAAAACTGTTGAGAAATAGCGCGCTCAAACTGGCGAATATCGATAGCCCAATTAAAAAATATGTACTGAAATACGCAATGGGTTTTTGATTCGTTTGTAAGCGGATTGAGCAAACGGAAAGCAAACGATGCTTTCCGTTTTTTTATGGCGATTAAGCACCGGCATTAGTGTTGCTGAGGCATGTTTTAGTCAAAATTAAGTGGCCAATTTTGCGTATAATTTGTTGGCAGGCAGTTTGAGTGCTAAAATGCCGCGTTTTTAATTTTGTGGCTAATGGCGGCAAAACATCAATAAGTCAACACAGACTGAGTATTATGAGCAATATTAAACTTATTGTTGGGTTAGCAAATCCCGGCGCACAGTATGAACGAACGCGTCATAACGCAGGGGCTTGGTATGTTGAAGAGCTCGCCAGAGTTTGTGGCGCGACCTTAACATTAGACAGTAAGTACTTTGGTATGACGGCAAGAGCTACACTTCATGGCAAAGATGTGCGTTTATTGATCCCGACAACCTTTATGAATTTAAGTGGTAAGTCGGTTGGCGCATTGGCAAATTTTTTCCGGATTGCACCGGAAGAGATTTTGGTTGCCCATGATGAGCTAGATATGCCACCCGGGGTGGCTAAATTTAAGCTGGGTGGTGGGCACGGTGGGCATAATGGTCTTAAAGATATTATTGCTAAATTAGCCAATGATAAAAGCTTCTACCGCTTACGGATTGGCATTGGTCATCCTGGTGATAAAAATCAGGTTAGCAATTATGTGCTCAGTAAGGCTGCACCAACGGATCAAGAGTTAATGGACGCTGCAATAGATGAAGCTGTCCGCTCTACAGAGATATTATTTAACGAAGATATGGCAAAGGCTATGCACAGGTTGCATTCTTTTAAAGCATAAACAAATGCTTGGGGCTTGCTCCAAGTGATTCATTGATATAAAGGTAACAATATGGGTTTCAAATGTGGCATCGTAGGCCTGCCAAACGTTGGTAAATCAACACTTTTTAACGCGTTAACTAAAGCAGGCATCGAAGCATCAAACTTCCCGTTCTGTACAATTGAACCGAACACAGGTGTTGTTCCTGTACCAGATTCAAGACTCGATGCATTAGCGGAAATAGTTAATCCTGAGCGCATCATGCCTACCACAATGGAATTTGTAGATATTGCAGGTTTAGTTGCAGGAGCATCAAAAGGTGAAGGTCTTGGTAATAAATTCCTAGCTAACATTCGTGAAACTGATGCTATTGGTCATGTTGTGCGTTGTTTTGAAGATGATAATATTGTTCACGTGGCAAACAAAGTCGCACCAGCAAGTGATATTGAAGTTATCAATACCGAACTGGCGCTTGCTGACTTAGATTCATGTGAGCGTGCTATTACTCGTCAAGCTAAGCGCGCTAAAGGCGGTGACGGTGACGCTAAGTTTGAAGTTGCAGTGCTTGAGAAAATGCGTCCGGTATTGGATGAAGGCAAAATGTTACGCTCAATGGAGTTGAGCAAGGAAGAGTTAGCTGCTGTTGCTTACTTGAACTTCTTAACCATCAAGCCAACAATGTACATTGCTAACGTTGCTGAAGATGGATTTGAAAATAATCCACATTTAGATACTGTGCGCGCTATTGCTGCTGAAGAGAATGCAGTCGTTGTTGCTGTTTGTGCTGCGATTGAGTCTGAACTCGCTGAAATGGACGCAGAAGACCGTGATGAGTTCATGGCCGATCTAGGTTTAGAAGAGCCCGGTCTTGATCGTGTTATTCGTGCCGGCTATGACTTGCTGACACTACAAACATACTTTACTGCTGGTGTTAAAGAAGTTCGCGCTTGGACGGTTAGAATCGGTGCTAGTGCACCACAAGCCGCTGGTGTCATTCATACCGACTTCGAGCGTGGCTTTATTCGTGCGCAAGTGATGGCATACGATGACTTTATCACTTACAAAGGTGAAGCTGGCGCGAAAGAAGCAGGTAAACTACGTGTTGAAGGTAAAACTTATATCGTTAAAGATGGCGATGTAATGCACTTCTTATTTAACGTATAAGTTTATTGCGGTGCAATCGCCGCTCTAAATAACTAAAACGCGGCGCTTGGGCTTATCCTCAAGCGCCGCGTTTGTATTTTATTGAGGGTAAGTTTACTCATTTTTGGTTGCTAAGCTTCGGCTTTGATTGAATTTTGAGCTTTTAACTTTTTAACTCTCAGCGATAGAGTCACTGTTTGAGCTTCTTTTTTGTGGTCGAATGGTTTCAAATTAGGATATATTGCACATCTGTTGCCCAGTTTGGCGAAGTAATAGCCTAACAGTGTATTTAGTTTAAATTAGCGAAAAAAAGCAGTTGACCTGCATACGCTGAATAAGCATAATACGCCCCGTTCCTCAGCAAGAGGGACAGATAAGTAGATGGCAATGTAGCTCAGCTGGTTAGAGCACAGCACTCATAATGCTGGGGTCGCAGGTTCAAGTCCCGCCATTGCTACCATCTCCTCTAGATGTAAACTAGAGAATAGCCGATTAGTTGATTTATTTTATTAAATCAGAAATATGATTGGCACCATCTTAATCGAGATGTAAAACTTGATGCAGTGCGGGAGTGGTGGGTGTTGATATTAGACACGCTATGACTGACTGCCATCTTAATCGAGATGTAAAACTTGATGCAGTGCGGGAGTGGTGGAATTGGTAGACACGCCAGATTTAGGTTCTGGTGCCGTAAGGTGTGAGAGTTCAAGTCTCTCTTCCCGTACCATTTATTTTAAAGTAATGAGCTTAGGCTTGTTATTAGCAACAAAGATTAATTGGGATATCGCCAAGCGGTAAGGCACCGGGTTTTGATCTCGGCATTCCCAGGTTCAAATCCTGGTATCCCAGCCATCTTTGGCAATGTAGCTCAGCTGGTTAGAGCACAGCACTCATAATGCTGGGGTCGCAGGTTCAAGTCCCGCCATTGCTACCATCTTTCTCAAGATGTAAAATATGAGTTTGTAGCAATAACGGTACGTAAGTCCCGGCTATATAGCTACCATCTTTCTCGAGATGTAAAATATAGAGTATGTAGTAATAACGGCACGCAAGTTCCGGTTATTATCGCTACCATCTTTCTCATGATGTAAACTTGAGTCATCTTACGAGATGTAAAATCGATGTAGTGCGGGAGTGGTAGATGTTGATATTAGACACGCTATGACTGACTGCCATCTTAATCGAGATGTAAAAGCGATGCAGTGCGGGAGTGGTGGAATTGGTAGACACGCCAGATTTAGGTTCTGGTGCCGTAAGGTGTGAGAGTTCAAGTCTCTCTTCCCGTACCATTTATTTTAAAGTAATGAGCTTAGGCTTGTTATTAGCAACAAAGATTAATTGGGATATCGCCAAGCGGTAAGGCACCGGGTTTTGATCTCGGCATTCCCAGGTTCAAATCCTGGTATCCCAGCCATTTTTAAAAGGTTGATTTATTGACCTTGTCAGCATAACAAAAAGTAATTCGTTACTTGGTGTTATAACGATGAAGTAGGGTAACCTACAGTAGAGTTCGATGCGGGAGTGGTGGAATTGGTAGACACGCCAGATTTAGGTTCTGGTGCCGTAAGGTGTGAGAGTTCAAGTCTCTCTTCCCGTACCATCGAATTTTATATTGATTTAAAGAGTTAATTGGGATATCGCCAAGCGGTAAGGCACCGGGTTTTGATCTCGGCATTCCCAGGTTCAAATCCTGGTATCCCAGCCATAAACAGAAAGCCCGTCTATATGACGGGCTTTTTGCTTTTCTAAATACGACTGCTGTAATTACGCTTGCTCTTGTAAACCATCATCCATTCAGTAAAAATGCAATTTTCTGTCGCTAAGCCAGATCTAGTTGTTCATCTCGGCTCTGGCATTTTGAGTAACTGCTACATGCATGGACCTTCCTAACATAGCTATTCGTAGCGATCAGTATAAGAAATTGCTCTACTCAGAGTATTTCTTGGCGAATTAATTCAAGGTGAGTGAATGACATAATGGTTGTTCCCTTGTGAGTCTATTCAATGCATAAGAAGCACTCCTTATAGGCCGGTGTTAGCGGCTCAGGTACCGCGTTAATGAGCTTGAACCTAGTTTATCTATGCTCTACTCGTTGTCATAAACATGGTCAAACATGTTCATGACATACTTAAGGCATTCCCTACCTCCTAGGAACTCAAATATCGGAGGTACGAGAGAAAGGATGCTGGAAGCTAGAATAATGCAGGAGTGATTATCGAGAGTAACGCTGGAGCCGTTGCCTAGGAGCAATTAATTATCTTACCTCAAAACCAATAAGCTCTCGCGAGTGATCAAACTTTTACAGTGATTGGTATAACGGAACTTTTCAGCCACTGCATTATTATCGCTATCACGCTTATTATCTAACTTATCAAAACCGATTGAAATCCTAGCTATTGGTAACAAATCAGCCTTTTGTTAACTATTGTTAGCCTATTTTGTGTTAACAATCACATTTTAGCTGTTTGGGTTAACCTTTCCTTAACCTTTAGTGGTCTTTTATTTGTCTTTTTGTTTACTTCTTCGCATCAGTTGTGAGTTTGTTTGTGCTCTGTTTCTCGTTAAGTAACTTGCGAGGAAAAGCAACCGACATGCTCACACTTTAATTTCATTCGGTTAGTTACATTTCATTTGCCCCAATAAAGAGGGCTAAATATAAGTGAGTGGAGCTGATGATGAAACGAGTCGATATAAAAGTTGCTACTTTAGCAGCCTTCATTGGACTGGCCTTAACGGGTTGTTCCGGTGATGATGGACAAAATGGTAAAGATGGCGAGCCTGGCACGCCAGGACTTCCTGGTATTCCTGTAGCAACAGATGCCAAAGCATTAAATGTCGCAGTGGATAAGATTGCTGTTGGGGCGCAGTCTGACATAACATTTACGGTCAGCAATGAAAAAGATCTGCCTGTTGTTGGTTTAGAAAAGTTTGGTTTTATATTGTCAGGCCTTGAGCAAGGCACTGATGGTGATGCGAGTAACTGGAAGCTATTGAGCTCTGAAGCATGTCCTGCAAGCAAGTACGCAAAGTGTGGCAGCTTGGTTGATAACCAAGATGGTACTTATACCTATAGCTTCGAGAAAGATGTTACAGCTGAGAGCGCTTTCGCTATCACTGATGAAAAGACATTAAGATTGGTAATGAGAACTGGTGGCGAAGCAGTTGGGGCAACTGAGCTTAGCTATGAGAATATGCATTATGACTTTAGGGGGCAAGGTTTAGAGCCTCTCTACACCAAGAATGTGGTTAATAACCAGAACTGTGTAAGTTGTCATGATGACTTTACTATTCATGGTGGAAAATACACTGAAGTAGAAACTTGTGTTTCTTGTCACGCCGACAACAAAGTGAGTGATATCAGCAAAGTGTTTCCAATGTTGGCTCATGAAGCCCATATCGGAGTGATCCCTGCACCAGTTGGTGGTTGTGATAATTGCCATGCAGAGAACGAGCAAGCAACTGATTTTGCAAACTGGAAGAACGTACCGACCCAAGAAAGCTGTATTACTTGTCACACAGAGGTAAACTTTAAAGAGGGTATCGGTCACTGGCCATACCAAGACAATGCACAATGTGCCAATTGTCACACGTCAGATACGCTAGAAATGGTGCATTTGTCTACCTATAAAGGTCAGAATGAGCGCCGTGAAAACCTTCACTTGACCGTTACCGAAGCAAAGATGGTTGATGCGCCAGAAGCAAAAGCCAACATCGATGCCAATTTAGATACTGATAAGACTGGTTATGTACAGTTGACTGTTGATATTTTGGACAAAAATGGTAACACCCGCAATGAGCAGTTAGATCTGGTTAAGTACATGTACTACGCAGAATTCTATATCAACTGGGGTGGCCAGGATATGGGAATGGATCGTGGTAAAGTTCTGCGCGTTCATACCAATAAAGAAAACTTCCCAGGCTACGTAGATGAACCAATCGTACTTAACTATGAAAATGGTAAGACAACCTTCGAAATAGGTCCATTCGATCTTGAAGATGATTTTGATGGTGACTTAAACGACAGCTACGGCATGGTGACACCGCGGATCTGGTTCTGTATCGACAAAGATGGCGAAACAATCCAAGACTGTGATGGCAAAACCGATTGGAGTAATGGTGCCGCAGGTTATAACTGGCAGCACTTCTTCAATAAAGAGGGCATGCTAGAAGAGCGTCCACGTCGCCAAATTGTGACAAATGCACTTTGTGGCGATTGTCATGGTACGACAACCTCTGAAGAAGGTTTTGTACAGATGACGCTTAACTGTCGTAGTTGCCACTCTGTGGTTAAAAACGATAGCACTTATTTTGGTACAACTTGTGCCTCTGGCTCGGTTGACTCTGATGGTGACGGCGCTTTAGACCCAATGGTTATGATGAAGGATCTGATGCCTCGTGCTGAGCGAGATTGGACTACTGCATCAAATGCGGGTGAAGAGTGTGTCGCTTGTCATAACGCCAACAATATGCCAACTCAGGTCATTCGTAATTCACAAACCAAGCAAGGTGATGAGGATTACATTGAACAGTTGACGATGAGCCATCCTGATCAAAAAGTATGGATCCATGCTATGCATGCCAACAACCGTGCTAACCAAAGCGGTGAAGGTTGGAAGCGTAATGTTGAGTACTCAGCAGATCTAGCTAACTGTGCTAAATGTCATATTGAAGATAGTTTTGATGCCAAGTACCTCGTTGGCCGTAAGCCATTAGCACTTGATCTTGATTACATGGATACCTATGACGGTCTTGACCCTGCAAATGGTAAAGACACTAGCGGTAACAAACGTTATGCAGTAGATGCTGTTGCAGATGCATTTGTATCGCCAACTGCAGCTGTATGTTTGAGCTGTCATGGTAAACGAGCTGCTGAAGAGGGCGAAGATCGCCGTCAGGTTCGTAAAGATGTTGTCAGTCATATGAAACAGAACGGCGCTCAGTTTGGTGTCGAACTTGGGCAATACACTGGCGAAGAGTCATGTGCTGTCTGTCATGACCTAAATAACCTGAAGGAATCTCATAACCTGAAATAACACCTTCATCCCTGCATATTTTGGCCCTAGCATTTTGCTAGGGTCTTTTTTTACTGGGATCACAAATATAAACAATGCTGCAATTGTTTAATCAAAATTTGGCATTATGTCAGGGTTATTGTGACGTAATTGCAATAAGATGTTGCTAGGGGATCTACTAAAAAGTAGTAGAGGTTAGTTTGTGAAGATTACTGAATTTTTAATAATTGATTTGGATGCAAGAGAGTTAGTCAATGCCAAGCATTCGACTCGCTGTGCGTTATCATTGGCTGAGCTAGAGGTACTAAAAAGCCTTGTCAGCAATGTAGGTGAAGTGGTTAGCAAAGAAACGTTAAATGCCGCAGGCTGGCCTGGAAGAGTGGTGGCACCTTCGTCATTGACTCAGTGTATGAGCAGCTTAAGAAAAAAGTTGCATGGCCAAACGGATATCGAATTAAAAAATATTCCTCGCTATGGATACAGCCTGTGTATCATCGAAGCGGCAGAAGATCCCTCCTTCAAGTTAGTTGACAGCGATAGTCGTCAGGAAACAGTAGAATTGTCTGCGTCACAGCTCAATAACTATGCTACACCGACAACTCAAAATACCGCGATAACAAAAACATGGTCGAGCGTATTCAAACCGATGTTACTTCGAGTTGCTGTCATGAGTGTTGTTGTCACTCTGATTGCTGGGCTGCACTTCTCTGGTGGATTGAAAGTGATAGTTAATCACCTTTCTTTGCTAACTGAACCTGATGTCGCTTCAATCACTGCAAAATCCTTTTCACTCGCTCAAAATCAGTCGCAGTTACATACCGTGCAACTCGATGACCAAACAACAAAGATCACCGCCAAAAATGTTGTTGATAACTGGTTTAATTATGACAATATTTTCAAAAACGCGACAGAAAAACAGTTGTTTGCGTTTGAAAATGGACGCTATGAATCCGTGGCACTATGTAACCAGTTTAATGGTAGCTGTATCGATAAACAGCCACTTAACTTAGTGAGAGCGGTGAGTGCACCGACTCCACCACTTGATATTCAATGGTTAGCGGATACAAAGCTAAGAATGGAACAAGTGACCTACAACAATATTTTGTTAGATGAATTTGCCCCTGCCGATAAAGGGCTGGTTGAAGACGTTTTTCGTGCGGATGTTTATTACTACTCAGAGAGCCAGAATGTTGTGCGCGCAGACGTCCGCTTGTCATTAATTTTTGAGTCTGCTAATCGTGGAAAATTGGTTGCTGCAGCTTGTATCACCGATGATATGCTAAAAGAGATCTCTATACGGTATCAGTTTAGTGGCGAGTTTAAAGTCACTCAAACTATGGTCGATGGTAAAGCCGTTAGCACTTACCTAGTTGATGTTGATGATCGCTCCTTTACCAGTCCGCAACAGATCTCAAAAGAATCGGCCACCATTTATCGGGAGATCCGCAAAAACGTATTACAAAATGAAAGGATGGTGTTAAGACAGCTTTATCAGGATGATGACAGTGGTGTATGGATGCTACCTTTGTGGGGTGAGACCATCGTGTGGGCACATAGAGAGCAAGTTTCGCTTTAGTTTAATAGTATTTAAAAATCAATATCTAGCGGAAGAATGTCATAAAAAAACGCACTCATTTGAGTGCGTTTTTTATTTCAGCATTAAGCGTTATTTTACTTAATGAATCAAATAGTGATTAGTGCTTAAACATTGCTGAAATAGATTCTTCGTTGCTTACGCGACGGATAGCTTCAGCCATAACGGTAGACATCGTTAGCTGAGATACTTTTTCTAGTGCTGCTATTTCAGGGCTCAATGGAATCGTGTCAGTCACAATGACTTCATCGATTACAGATTCAGCGATGTTCTTCGCTGCATTGCCTGAGAATACTGGGTGAGTTGCATAAGCAAAGACGCGGTTTGCACCGTGCTCTTTTAGCGCTTCAGCAGCTTTACAAAGTGTGCCACCGGTATCAATCATGTCATCAACGATGATGCAATCACGACCTTGAACGTCACCAATGATATGCATAACTTGAGCAACGTTAGCTTGTGGACGACGCTTATCGATGATTGCTAAGTCAGAATCATCAAGTAGTTTAGCGACTGCACGAGCACGTACAACGCCACCGATGTCTGGAGAGACAACCACTGGGTTTTCTAGGTTCTTAGCTAACATATCTTCAAGTAGCACCGGGCTACCAAATACGTTATCAACAGGAACGTCAAAGAAACCTTGGATTTGCTCTGCGTGTAAATCACAAGTCAATACGCGGTCAACGCCAACGCTTGAAAGGAAATCAGCAACTACTTTTGCGGTAATTGGTACACGAGCACTGCGAACACGACGGTCTTGGCGAGCGTAACCGAAGTAAGGAATAACCGCTGTAATACGACCAGCAGATGCACGGCGAAGTGCGTCAACCATAACGATAAGTTCCATTAGGTTGTCGTTAGTCGGCGCACAAGTAGATTGAATGATGAATACATCCGCACCACGTACATTTTCATTAATCTGGACACTGATTTCGCCGTCACTGAAAACGCCTACTTCTGCGTCTCCAAGTTTACAAAATAGACGATCGGCTATCTTCTTAGCGAGACTAGGTGTTGCGTTACCGGCAAAAAGTTTAATGTCAGGCACTGTATGAACCTCAGGCGTATGCTTCATGATAGTGGCTGGGACTTAAAAGGTATCCCAGATAGTTAACACTGAGCTAATCTCAGCATTAATGGCGATTTATTTGCCCCTTTGGCAACAAAGCCTTTCATCGACGCAGGCAGTTTTGCCAAGACATCGTTAGCTTGTTGCTCCTGTTCGAATTGACCGAAAACACATGCTCCAGTTCCAGTCATTCTAGACGGCGCATATTCTAGCAGCCACGCTAAGGCTTTGGCAACTTTGGGTGAGTGTTTTACAACCAGTTCTTGGCAATCATTTTTCCAAGGACTGTCCATTAAAGAGGTCAGTGTATGCTTTGGGGTATTACGGGGTAATGCTGGATCTTGGAAAATTTCCGCGGTTGATATGTGCACATCAGGCACGACGACCAGGTACCAAGGCTGCGGAGGGGAAATTGGCTGTAATCGTTCACCTACACCTTCGGCAAAAGCTGAAAAACCATTAATAAAAACAGGGACATCAGCACCAAGCTTTAGTCCTAATTGGGCAAGTTCAGCAGTAGGGATATTCAGCCCCCATAGCGAATTTAGTGCGACTAAAGTGGTTGCCGCATCGGATGAACCTCCACCTAAACCGCCTCCCATAGGTAAGCGTTTATCTAGCCAAATTTCTGCGCCTTGTTGGCATTGGCTGTACTCTTGCAAAGATTTTGCGGCTCGCAGAATTAAGTTATCGTTATCGGCGACAACAGCAGTCATATTTGAATGCAGTTTCAAGTTGGTGTTTTCAGTCACTTTGAAATCGAGAAGGTCACAATGCTCGATAAATTGAAACAGTGTTTGCAGTTCGTGATAACCATCTTCGCGGCGACCATTGATATGCAGAAAAAGGTTGAGTTTGGCTGGTGCTGGCCAACCTAATGAAAGTGCTGCTGTCATAAAGAGGACTCATTGGCGATAGAATGTGGATGATTGGTCATTAATTGTTTTTCAGGAGCAAGTGCTTGCCACTTACTGACTTGAATTTTAAGTCGAATATCATCACGATTTATGTCAAGTAACCGAGGTAACTCAGCGCCACTTTGTGTTTGCCAACTGTTAAAGTCGACTTTCCAAGCGGGAAGTTGATTTGAATTGATGAGCTGGATAGGGCGATTGCGTGAATCTTGACTAATCACTTCATCCCCTTCGCTGAGCTGTCCAGTGATCCAAAGCGGTAAGGCATCGATAGGAATCGTCCAACCGGTGATGCGCGCGAGTAAACGCTGTGCATTGGTATCGGAATAGGTCTTACCATCCAGTTCTAATAATGTGTCACCATTAGTACTTGATAAACTTAGTACCGTAGTGCCTAACATCGTCGTCAGTTTTAACTCATCGGAAGTTTGTGTGTGCAACCAATACAAATTGGTACTAAATTTGTCGTCAGCAGTGCGCACTGCGAGTTTGCCTTGCATTTCCCAAGCTTGCGCTTGTTCGACCTGCTCGACAGAGACGGGAACTAAGTTGTCTGGTATGGTGGTTGAGCAACCGCTAATGAAAATAAAGCTCAATATCACCCATGCATAAGTGTTTTTTGTGAAGCTGCTCAAATTATTCATCTATTACTGATATAAAAGAGCCCTTATGATACGAGGGGTTGGTAAATTTACCAATGCCCTTATGCAAAAAATAGCCATTTGCACAATGTTTATTGTCGTCAATCGGTGTCATACCTATTTAAAAATAGTTAAAAAGGTGATGCTAATTGGAAAAATGGGTAAGAACATAGATTATTATTCGGTTTTGTTAAGCGTATTCTGTTTTTAACAAAGCCAATTCAGTAGAATGGCACCAATAAATAAGATGCCCAAGAGTCCAGAACGAGTCAAATGAGCCTTGTAGCAATCGGAATAAATCATAAAACGGCCACGGTCGACCTACGTGAGAAAGTCGCTTTCGCACCAGACAAAATTCATGATGCTATGAAGAGTCTTGCGACGCACACTCAATCGGGCGAAGCCGTCATTATCTCTACCTGTAATCGGACAGAACTTTACTGTAACAACGGTGAAGAGGCTGACGTTATCCAATGGTTAGAAGATTATCATCAACTCTCTCATGCTGATGTTGAGCCCTGCCTGTATCAATTTAAAGATCAGCAAGCGGTTAAGCATCTCATGCGTGTTTCTGCTGGACTGGACTCATTGATCTTGGGTGAACCTCAGATCTTAGGCCAAGTTAAGCAATCTTTTGTAAAAGCTAAAGAAGCGGGCACCGTTGCTACCACAATGGATCGCTTATTTCAGAACACTTTTTCAGTGGCTAAAAAGATTCGAACAGAAACAGAGATTGGCGCTGCTGCTGTATCGGTTGCCTTTGCAGCGGTGAGTATGGCTAAGCATATCTTCTCATCGCTGAGTACCACGCAGGTATTACTTGTTGGTGCAGGTGAGACCATTGAGTTAGTGGCGCGCCATTTAAAAGATAATGGTGTTAAAGCGATGGTGGTAGCAAACCGAACAATTTCACGTGCAGAAGCAATGTGCGATGAGTTCGGCGCGACAGCTATTACGCTAGAACAGATCCCAGACTTTCTCCCTAAGGCCGATATCGTGATATCCTCTACCGCTAGCCCGTTACCGATCCTTGGTAAAGGCATGGTAGAAAAAGCGCTTAAGCAGCGTCGTCATCAACCTATGTTGTTGGTAGATATAGCAGTTCCTCGAGATATTGAGGCCGAAGTAGCGGATCTGGATGATGCGTTCCTATACACCGTTGATGACCTGCAAAGCATCATTGAACAGAATATGGCTTCTCGAAGAGAGGCTGCCGAGCAAGCAGAATTAATTGCAGACGATCAATCTTATCAATTTATGGAGTGGATCCGCTCATTAGAGTCGGTTGACAGTATCCGTGAATATCGCACTCAAAGTATGGCGGTAAAAGATGAGTTGGTAGAGCGAGCGGTCAATAAGTTGGCCCAAGGCGGTAATAGCGAACAAGTATTGCTAGAGCTGGCTAATAAGCTGACCAATAAATTGATCCACGCACCGACCCAAGCGCTTACCGCTGCGAGTCGCCAAGGTGATCTTAATTCACTTGGACAATTAAGGACGATGCTCGGACTAGATAAAGACTAAGGTTAGCGTTTTAATGAAGGACAGTGTGATTCGCAAGCTTGAAGGCTTGCTTGAACGTAATGAAGAAGTGTTGGCGCTACTGAGCGATGCAGGTGTTATTGCCGATCAGGAGCGTTTTCGCGCCTTGTCTAAAGAATATTCTCAATTAGAGGATGTTGTCAGAACCTTTAAGTCATTTCAACAAGCAGAGGAAGATCTCGAGTCTGCTAAAGAGATGATGGAAGAGGATGATGCCGAGCTGAAAGAGATGGCTCAGGAAGAGTTTAAAGCGGCTAAAGCGACAATCTCTTCGCTTGAAGATGAACTGCAAATCCTATTGCTTCCAAAAGATCCTAACGATGATAACAACTGCTTTGTCGAAATCCGCGCAGGCGCTGGTGGTGATGAAGCGGCTATTTTCGCAGGCGACCTTTTCCGTATGTACAGCAAGTATGCCGAAGGCAAACGCTGGCAGTTAGAAGTGATGAACACCAATGAAGGTGAGCATGGCGGTTTTAAAGAGGTCATTGCCAAAATAAGTGGTGAAGGCGTCTACGGTAAAATGAAGTTTGAATCTGGCGGACATCGTGTACAACGTGTTCCAGAAACAGAATCACAAGGTCGAGTACATACCTCTGCTTGTACTGTGGTAGTGATGCCTGAAATTCCAGAGTCTGAAGCCATTGAAATCAACAAAGCTGATTTGAAGGTCGATACTTTCCGCGCATCTGGTGCGGGTGGACAGCACGTCAACAAAACCGATTCCGCTATCCGTATTACACACATGCCATCAGGGATTGTGGTTGAGTGTCAGGATCAGCGTTCGCAGCATAAGAACCGTGCCCAAGCAATGAGTGTTCTTTCTGCTCGTATTCAAGCTGTTGAAGATGAGAAACGTCGTAGCGCTGAAGAGAGCACTCGTCGTAACTTGGTCGGAAGTGGTGATCGTTCAGAGCGAATTCGAACTTATAACTTTCCGCAAGGTCGTGTGAGTGAACATCGAATTAATCTTACCTTGTACCGCTTAGGCGAATTTATGGAAGGCGATATTGACTCTGTTATTGAGCCGCTCATTCAAGAAAACCAAGCGGATATGCTTGCAGCTCTTGGCGAAGGTTAACAGCTCAGTTCTATCGTTATTCGATGAATAAGGACATTCCTTGCAATTGACTATATCAGGGGCCCTAAAATGGGCCTCTTCTCAATTAAACGCTATTTCAGATTCAGCCTCGCTGGATGCTGAGGTGATGTTGCTACATATTATTAATAAACCTCGTAGCTATATTTATACTTGGCCAGAGAAGAGCTTAGATTCGGCGCAAGTCTCCGAATTTAAACAGATGCTAGCCAAACGTCTTCGCGGTAACCCCATTGCTCACATTGTGGGAGAAAGAGAGTTTTGGTCGCTACCGTTTAGGGTTAATCCAACGACGTTGATCCCAAGGCCTGATACTGAAATTTTGGTAGAAACAGCCCTTAATCTTCCTTTGGCTGAAAATGCCCGTGTATTGGATTTAGGGACAGGAACCGGGGCGATTGCATTATCACTCGCTCATGAGCGTAATGAGTGGCAAGTGTGCGCTATCGACAAAGTCGAAGAGGCGGTGGCACTGGCGATTGAAAATAGAATTAACTTGAAGCTTGAGCATGTTGATGTGTTTCAAAGTGATTGGTTTGATGCGGTAGAGTGTTACGATTTTAATTTAATCGTTTCTAACCCACCTTATATTGATGAAGAAGATGAGCACCTGTCCCAAGGCGATGTACGTTTTGAACCACAGAGCGCATTGACTGCCCCCTTAAAAGGTTTTGCTGATCTGTTTCATATTGCCAGCTGTGCTCGTGATTATTTAACCCCAGGTGGTTATTTGCTGCTTGAGCACGGTTACCAACAAGCGATTGAGCTGAGAGAGAAGTTGATTGAGCTGGGCTATGAAAACGTCGCAACAGTAAGAGACTTTGGTAGTAATGACCGTTGCACCATAGGTCGCTGGCCTAGATAGCAAAGTCAAAGATAGCAAATCGATTCTGGATAGAAAGGCACTTTATAAGTGCCTTTTTTGTTGCTATCAGCAATGGCTACAAAGCTTTAACCATGAAGTACTTACAACCGGTTTCCGGGTATGCTAACTGTGTCCACTTAACCTCATAGCCTCTAGCTTCATAGAAAGGCTTTGCTTGAAAATTCAATGTATCCAAAATGGCATAGCTACAACCTTTAGCTCGTGCAGTCTGCTCCGCTTCTATAAGTAGCTTGTGGCCTATTTGTTGCCCACGCAGGCTTTCTGATACCCACAAATTATCAATCATTAGCCAGTTGCCAAAGGTTCTTCCAGAAAAGCCAGCCAAAAGCTCACCGGTGTCACTTTCTAGTTTCAGCCCTAGTGGGAGTCTTTCTGATACTTCCCAGTTTTGCCAATTAAACTCAGCAATTTTATCTTCAACGGATTGGGCAAACTCTTTGCTGTTATCGGTAACAAATTGGCTCATTGTTATAGGGTTCCTAGGGGGATTTAGTCGTGAAATATTATGCTTAAAACTGGTATTTTACAGGCCACTATTTAGACGATAAATGCCTATAAAAAACATTATTTGTTAATGTCGGTCAGTACTCTAATATATTTTCGTCTAGTGATGAACTAAATCCGCTAAAACTCGGTCTTATCCTTTAATTGCCGCATGATGTCGGTAATCATGGATACATATTTGGAGTGCGTTATCCGCTTACTTTTCAAAACAGCAACCACTAGAAATTCAATCGTCATAGTTTTTACTGTGCTGGTTATTCTGTGTTTGATGCAAAATAGTGGAATATTGCGCAGTATCAATCAGCTTGTCGACAAAGAAGCCCCGCAATTGAGTTTACAAAGCCAGACTGAATTCCAGTCTTTAGAGGCGTTAAGTCTGCAGTCTTGTGAACTTTCTGAAAAGTCACTGCGGGTTTGTATGGATGAACCCAATTTAAATCTTGTTCTTTTTTTGCTGTTTTTAATCCCTCTATTACCGAGTACTTTTAGGCAGTTATCTCGTTTTTTCGATGTCCCTATTTTGCCAAAACCCAGGCGAATACATCTGTGTTTTTGCCGTTTTCAAGAATAACCTCGCTTATGCATATACAGCTATGATGTTTATCGTTAAATTGAGCTGATATGCGCTTTTGAATTCTTTTACTTTAATTGGTTTACCAATATGGGTAATCCTCTGACACATGCACTGACGGCACAATGACTGGATGCGAGGGCTTAAACTCTTTTTAGCCCCAAGTTATATGTCGCTGCGGAGACGAAATTGAAAATCATTAAACACTTTTTGCTTATGCTTAGCTTGCTACTGTCTAGCTCTGCTTTTTCCCAATCGACTGGCTGGATTGAGAATCCAAATCATCCGCCAGTAACAGCTAAATTCATGCTGACTGGCGAGCTCGATGCCGCCAATCAAACATTGCCTGCAGTGTTAGAAGTTAAACTCGATGGTGACTGGAAAACCTACTGGCGTAGTCCAGGAGAGGGAGGCGTTGCTCCCAGTATAAAATGGGATAAGTCAGGTAATCTTGCCGATGTCAGCTGGGATTGGCCAGCACCTGAAGCTTTTTCGTTACTTGGCTTGCAGACATTTGGTTATAAGCATGATGTAGTTTTTCCGATGCTGGTGAAGGTTAAAGATATTAACCAGCCGCTGAAGCTTAAAGGGCTACTTACTTTATCGAGTTGCACCAATATCTGTGTGTTAACTGATTACGACATAAACCTAGATATTGACCTGAAAACCATAACAGCAGACCCTGGGGCCATGTTTGCCTATAACAAGGCAAAAGTCAGCGTACCACAACGTAAAACATCGGCCGATATCAATCTTGGATGGGATAATTCAAAGCAGCAACTTCAAGTATTACTGAAAGAGGGGGAATGGCAATATCCACAAGTGATTATTGATGGTGAACCCGATGTTAGTTTTAAGCTTAAACGTTTGGAGACAAGTAAGGATGAGCTGGGGAGCAGGCAGCTTACAGCTGTTTTCGACGGTAGTAGCTGGTTAGGCGAAACTGATGTTATTGGTAAAAGTTTAAACGTGACAGTTATCGAAGCTGAAAACGCGATTGAGTATGGTGCCGTTGTGATAGCCACGGATATTGTTAATCGCAGCTCCCCATTATGGACAATGATGCTGATAGCATTACTTGGTGGTTTAATCCTAAACGTGATGCCATGTGTATTACCTGTATTGGGGATGAAGTTAAGTGCTGTAGTGGCGGCCCCGGATCTTAATAAAACCCAAATTAGGCAGCAATTTTTAGCGTCAGCGCTAGGAATTTTGGTCTCATTTTGGTTGTTGGCAGCATTCATTGTCGGTTTGAAAATGACGGGGCAAGCAATAGGGTGGGGCGTTCAGTTCCAAAACCCATGGTTTATTGGTTTTATGGCACTGGTTACCTCGGTATTTGCCATCAATATGTTAGGAGCATTTGAGATAAATCTGCCGTCGAGCTTGCAGACAAAGCTCGCGACCAGCGGTGGCAATGATAATCGTGGTCACTTCTTACAAGGCATGTTTGCCACACTATTAGCTACGCCTTGTAGTGCGCCATTTTTGGGTACCGCGGTTGCTTTTGCATTAGGGGCTGACGTGGTCAGTCTGTTTGTTATATTTACAGCATTAGCAGTAGGAATGGCATTGCCATGGTTATTGGTTGCAGCAGTTCCTCAAGTGGCTAATTACTTTCCAAAACCTGGGCGCTGGATGAGCATTGTTAAAGTTATTTTTGCTGGCTTACTGTTACTCACAAGTCTTTGGTTAATAAGTTTGTTAGCAAACTTCATCTCAACAGGCATTCTTTGGGCTATTGCAGCGATATTAGTGCTGTTATTTGTCATCTTAATGGCGAAATTATATGGTTCTGCCGCCGTTATCGCCACCATAAGTATTAGCATTCTACTCAGTGCTGTAACCGCATTTGCGACTTCAGATAGATGGGCTAGCCCGCTACCGACCGATCTTGAGTGGACACCATTGCAGCAAACTGACATTCAGGCCAAAGTCGCTAAAGGACAAACCGTGTTTGTCGATGTGACCGCTGATTGGTGCATTACCTGTAAAGCCAACAAAGTCGGTGTCATCTTACAAGATCCAGTGTACAGCCGCTTAAAACAAGCAGATATAGACCTAGTCATTGGTGACTGGACTAAACCGTCAGCAGCGATAACAGGCTATTTGCAGAGTCATAATCGCTTTGGGGTGCCGTTTAATGTGGTTTATGGACCTAATGCGCCTGATGGGATTGAATTACCGGTCATCCTTACATCAAAGCAAGTGGTCGATGCGATCAATCAGGCTTCAGCTCAGTTGTAATCAACTTGCTTAAAGATCTTATTCGCTAGCGTCAACGCTAGCGAGCTCCCCAATTATTGAACACTGTTATTGATAATCGCCAACGGGCACGTTGAAGGCCGTCAATAGCCGTTTTTAAAGAGAATAATTAGATGAATTTCACCATAAAGATTAAAGCCATTATTGGCGTGACATTAGCCATCATTGCCGCATTTATTACGATTCAAGCGATGAGTCATACAGCTGTAATTGCAGCTGATACGAGTCTTAGTACTGCACAGCAACAAGAGGTAAGAGCAATAGTTAAAGAGATGCTGGTTAATGACCCTGATTTACTTAAAGAAGCTTTGATTGCAATGCAAATTCGTGAACAAGGCTCACAACAAGCCAGTGTGAAATCGCTTATTGAACAACACCAGCAATCTCTGTTTAATTCCAAAACGGATCCATGGAAAGGTGCAGAAAAACCAGGGCTCACCATGGTTTACTTTACTGACTTTAATTGTCCTTACTGTAAGAAGTTAGAGCCTGAATTGGACAAATTAATGACTGAGTTTCCACAGTTAAAAATCATAATCAAAATGGTACCATTGCAAGGAAAAGGCGCTAAAGACGCTGTAGATTTGGCGCAAACAGTTTGGTTGAATGAGCCGGAAAAATACTTAGCACTTAAAGATACTTTGATGGCGGCTCCGCGAAGACTCGACTCAGCAATCATTGCTAAAGTGGCTAAGTTAACCAAAACACAGGATTGGTTAAATCAGAAAGACAGTCGAGTCGATAGTATTGTTGATAATAATCTACAACTAATGCGCCAGCTTGGCTTTCGCGGCACACCGAGTATGATTATTGGCGAACAAGTTATTCCAGGTTTAGTACCTTTTGAAACACTTAAAAAAGCCGTTGAGAGTGCGCTGGAGGATCAAAAGGATGGATAAGAAAGCACCTTCAAAGCCAATGTTAGTCAGAGTGCTAAACTGGGCAAAACAGCTAATGCTGATGCTGGTGGTTTTCACTTTGTTCTCAGCTGCGATTGATCTGTGGCGTAGTCGAGATATTCCAACTGACAATTTACCAGACTTACAAGCTATGACGCTCAATGGCAATGCCGTTGATATTCTCGCTATGAGCTATCAAGAGCCGGTGTTGGTTTATTTTTGGGGAACATGGTGCCCTGTATGTAGCTTTGTTAGCCCATCGGTCGATATTATGGCAAGCCAATACTCAGTGGTTACAGTGGCGATGAACTCCGGAGCAGATGAAAAGCTTAGCCAGTACTTGAAGCACAAGCAGTATGACTTTGCAGTGATTAACGATGAGAAAGGGCAACTATCTCATCATTGGTCGGTCAGTGTGACGCCGACATTGATGGTGATTAAAGATGGCCAATTGCAGTTCTATACCAGCGGTTTTACTAGCTTGCCGGGGATGTGGTGGCGGATGTTGCTAGCCTAAGTGGCTAAGTCGAATATATGCTAACAAAAAGGTAACCGAATTGGTTACCTTTTCATTTTGGTAGCATGACTAAACTCAAGGTATTTTATCTGAGATTGCAAAAACCTTCTCTCTCTGGCAGGTGTTCTATACTGGTAAACACAATTGTGTTTACCCTGCTGGAGCTTGTTATGAGTCATACTTACAAGATTATTGAGCTTACTGGTTCTTCGCCTATTAGCTCTGATGAAGCGATTAAGAATGCTATCGCTGCCGCCAATGAATCACTGCAGCATTTAAGGTGGTTTCAGGTAACCGAAACTCGAGGGCATTTAGAAGAGGGAATGATTGCTCATTGGCAAGTAACAGTAAAAGTTGGTTTTACACTCAACCCTAAATAATCATCTTGCTCAGTCGATTAAAGATTAGCTTGAAATGGGTTAGGCATCACGTGCTAACCCCTTTTCTACTGTGCGGATCACTCGCTGAGTTTTGCGGCTTAGCTCTGCCTGTTTAGCATGTTGTTGCTCAAGTGCCCAGTCGATATGTTCACTCACCACCTCGTCCACTTCCTCAGAGAGCTTTCTCGATTCTAGCGCTGTAATAATCGACGCGTTTGTTGGGGCATTTCCAAGGGCTATGGCTATGTTGCGTAACCAGCGCTTGTGGCCAATGCGGCGAATCGCGCTGCCTTCGGTGAGTTTCAAAAACTCCTTTTCACTCCATGCGAATAAAGACAACAACTCAGGTTGCTGTAATGGCTCACGGGTATGAAAGTCTTGCTCATTAGTAATAGGCGCTTGGCTATTAACCGGGCAGACCAGTTGACAGTCATCACAGCCATAGATGCGGTTGCCAATTGCTTGGCGAAACTCAACAGGAATAGCACCTTGTAGCTCTATGGTGAGATAGGATATGCAGCGACGGCCATCAACGATATAAGGCTCTACGATGGCATTGGTAGGGCAAGACTTAATACAGGCTACACAGGTGTTACAGTCTGCTTTAACAGGCACATCGACAGGCAGTGGAAGGTCAATAAACAGTTCTCCCAGAAAGAACCAACTGCCAGCATCGCTATTTAGCAATAGGCTGTGTTTACCTGTCCAGCCTAAGCCAGCTTTATCTGCTAGTGGGCGTTCAAGTATCGGCGCTGAATCGACAAAGGGGCGTGAGTTAGGTTGGCTAAACCCCATCTGCTTAAGCTCTGTTTCCACTTTATCGCCTAATTTCTTAAGTCGATTACGGATCATCTTGTGGTAATCACGACCACCAGCATAACGTGAAATATAACCTAAATTTGGATCTTTCAAATTTGTTGCAAAACCGGCATTGGGTGGCAGGTAATTCATGCGTGCTGAGATAACACGCCTTGTACCGGGGTGAAGCTCATGAGGTCTCGCGCGCATCATGCCATGGTTAGCCATGTAACCCATTTCACCGTGATAGTCATTGTCTAACCACTGTTGCAGTTTGGGCTCTTCGGCAGTTAAATCAGTATCGCAAATACCAATTTGTGCAAAGCCTAATTCTTGTCCCCAAGTTTTGATTTTAAGGGCTAATTCGCCAAGTAAAGTGGGCGTCAAGGAATCTAAGGATGCTAATTGTGAAGGAGTGTCTGACATAGCTCTATTAACTGCTCGAAGTAGCGGCTAATAATAGCAGTTCTTGGAGGATAATAGGTGTTTTGCCTTCTTTTAGCCTATTTTTGCTTGGTTTCGACCAGCACTCTTGGCTTGATAGAGAGCATCATCAGCTCTTTTTAGCAGTTGTGATAATTTACTATCTGTGGCATTTAGGCTGGCAACTCCCGCGCTTATCGTTAACGCAAAATTCTGTGGGAATTCGCTGAAATCAGCCCCGCTAACTTTCTTAATAAGGGTCTGAGCAATGTCATTAGCTTGATTTTTATCCGTTTCAGGTAAAACGATCAAGAACTCTTCTCCACCAACACGGGCAGTTTGATGGTTAGGTAAGAGCATCAAACGGCAGGTATCGGCAAGTAGCTTTAACGCATGGTCACCGACTTCATGGCCGAAGTTGTCATTAACAAGTTTAAAATTGTCAGCGTCAAAAGCAATTACCGATAATGGCAATCCAGCTCTTTGTGCTTCTTCAAAGCAACGTTGTGCTTTGGTATAGATATAGCGACGATTGGGCAATTTGGTCAAATCATCAGTTAATGCTAATGCTGACAATAGTTTATTCTTTTGAGATTGCTTATAAGCAAAGAAAGATACGATGACTATGAGAAAGCTACCGAGTAAAATAATTACCCCTTGTAGGATTTCATTTTTCTCTAACATAGCGAGCTCTATTTCTCTAAGGTGTTGGTTTTCTATTAGATGGCGGTTCTCGGCCTCAATTTGATCAGCATTGAAGCGAGTACGCATTTCAGTGGTATAACTCGATAGCCGTTTAGTATCGAGCTTTTTGTGTTGCCTTACATATTCGTTAAGGGATAGGTAGGCCTGTTTCCAGTTATTCTGGCTGAGGAATACTTGGCTTTCGACTAACTGTAATTCAGCTAGCCCTCTGATATTCTTAACTCGTTCGAAGGTTTTTCGGGCAATAGCAAGGCTTTGGTGTGCGTCATTTAATTGGTTATTTGCAAGGAGTATTTGAGCCCTAAATAGGTGCATAAAACTGTAAAAGGCTTCGTCTGTTGGTAATACAAAAGATTCAGCCTCATTGAGAAGTTGATTTGCTTTTTCAATCTTTCTTAGTTTGATTAATGTGCCAGCCATGTTGACAGCTACCATTGCTTGTTCAGAGTCGTTTTTATTGATTTTCCAATATAAATAACTTTGTTCAAATAGTTTTTTAGCGCTTTCTAAGTTGCCGAGCTCCTCCTC
>NZ_BPEW01000032.1 GCF_019654975.1 Shewanella sp. c952 | reverse complement strand
TTACGTATTACAATACAATGGAAAGCTAACCACTGATGTTTGAAGAACATTTCTATTAGTTCTTCATAAAATTCGGCATAGTGCTTCTTATGAGCTTTTTGCCATTTAATTTCATTGTGATATCTGTGTTTTTCTCTGAGTTCACGAATTTTGCTAACAAAATCACCGCGTCTTTGGTACTTCATCCATAGTGAACCAAAGCCATAATATTTTTGTCCGCCAACACCAGATTCGTCACAAGCCACATGCCAAATTAGTTTTCCGTCCTGCATCGAACCTCCGTGTCCTGAAGTAGTGAAATGTACCTAACGTCTTAGTATTTGCACGTTGCGCGTTTATTAGGTTAGAACAGCTTAGGCGATTACTCTCAAGCACTTGATCCATAAAGGTTTGTCACATTAAAACCTAAAGCACTGTCTGGAAAAGCGAGAATGCACACTTTGCTTTCCTGTTATCACTTACAAACCGAGCACGCGTGTTTTTAGTTACTTGAATTTACTATTTTTTTTATTTTAGCTCAATAGCAAACCGCGAACTGATTGTGCTAAATGAAGAGATTAACCGTGCAAAACCAATACTAGTGTATAGAAGCATATGCATTGGTGAACTAAAAGGTTTTCGACAGATGGAGCCGATACCTTTCTGACTGATGAAAAAGTATTACAAAGAGGTCAGCGCTGCATAAGACAAATTACTGGAGATAACACATTAAGGGGAAAGATTGGATTACAAGAATTGCAGAAAACACAAATTCCCCATCGAAGTTGCCGAAGTACGTTGAAGAAATAGCCGTAACGCCCACACGGACGTGGGCATAGCTTTCGCGAGACAGGATGTCCCATCGGAAGCGTTAGGCTATTTTGAATAAGTGCGAGGAAGAAAACTTCGTCTGGGGCGCTGAGGGATTGTCAAGGGGGACAAGCGCTTTCCCCCTTGGCTCTGGTGTGGGCGAAGCGCCACGACCTTTATCAAACGAAGTTTGATTGCTATCACGCTAAAGCTCTGGTGTGGGTGAAGCGCCACGGCTTTTCGGCCGCAAGGCCGCATCCACACCAAAGGAAAATTAGGATCGCTTCTAAAAAACAAACCATTTGGTTCACTTCCCATGCTAAGCTTTTAGCTTAATCACAACCTCTTTAAACCGCTACGCGTATATTCAACCCTATGAACAAACTCAGCCGAAATGAAAGACTGACAGTGATCTTAAAACTGCTCAGTGAACACAAAACCTTATCCAATGCCCAACTTGCCAAGTTACTGCAAGTTACGCCTAAGACCATTCGTTGCGATCTGGTGTTACTGCAAAACGAGCGACAGGTGATAAGGACTCATGGTGGTGTACAGATCTCAGCGGAGTTCGATGCCGATAAATATTGTCTGGATAACCTATTATCACAGTTAACCAGCAATGCCAGTTTATCGAGTCCATCCGCGCAGACTCCTAGTAAACGTAGAGGTAATGAAATGAATAACAAGGTGTTTATACTCGGCTCTTTTAATGTCGATATCGTCTCTACATTGGAGCGCTTTCCCCAGCCCGGTGAAACGTTACATGCGCTGAGCAACAATATTGGTGCTGGCGGCAAAGGGGCTAACCAAGCTTATGCCGCGGCAAAAGCGGGCGCCAATGTCACCTTTATGACCAAAATCGGTAAAGACCAATTTAGCCATTTTGCTAAAGAGCATTTGGCGACGACCGGGATTAATAACACGATTATCGCCGAATCAGATAGCACCCCTACTGGCAATGCCCTCATCTATGTTTGTCAGCAAACTGGTGAGAACATGATTGCAGTGCACTCTGGTGCCAATACCGACATTACCCAGCAAGAGATCAAACAAGCGGAGCAACACATTGTGGGTGCAGATCTGCTGCTAACTCAACTTGAGAACAATATCGATGCGGTTAAACAGGCGATGCAGATAGCTCACGCCCATGGCGTAAGTGTGGTGCTTAACCCTGCGCCCTACCATAACGAGACTCCAAGCTTATTAAAGTATGTCGATATGGTGACCCCAAATGAAACTGAAGCGTCTTTGATGACAGGCATCGAAGTGACCAATCTTGATAGCGCTAAACAAGCAGCTGAAAAGATGAGTCAAATGGGAGTAAACAAGGTCGTTATCACCCGCGGCGCTCAGGGTGTATTGTTGTATGAAAACGGCCGTTTCAGTGAAGTGGCCGCCATAAAATGCGTTGTTACTGATACCACGGGTGCGGGTGATGCTTTTAATGGCGCATTGGTTGCACAAATAGTAAAAGGCGACAGCCTATTAGATGCGGCAAGATTTGCTAACGCCTATGCCTCATTGGCTGTAGAGCGTGAAGGCGCAGCGAATATGCCAGATGCGAGCTTAGTCGCTGCAAGGCTTTAATAGCCCGAGGTTTAACAGTTTTCCTGCTAGCATAAGTCTGCAAGTCACAAAAAAGCCTAGTGTTAAACACTAGGCTTTTTTAGCTATCCGCTCAGCTTAAAAACCGTTTAACGCTTTCAAGCCTGATAATCACTGCTGCTTGTGGCCGTAATCAATAATGGTTTGGCGGTAAATTTCCAGCAGTTCGCTATCATTCACTGCAACCCCAATACGCTGTGGTGTTTGAGTTTGCCACTCATCATGCATGTATTGACGGCCATCGAATTTCTGAATGGTCATCCCTTCTGCAGGTCCTTCAGTCACCACGCGAACCGGCCCTTCTCTGAGGGTGAACAGCTCAGGTTTAATCACATAAGCAATCGCTGATGGGTCGTGTACATGACAAGCATTTAAGCCCACTTTCTCTTTGTAAAACTTAAGATAGAAGCGACTCACGTCCCAAATAAACTGACCGACTTCAGCGGCATCATCACGCAACTTGTCTAAGTAGTCTGCCGTGAAGAAGCTTTGCTCAGTAACATCAAGCCCAATTATCACTACAGGCCAAGCTGCGCCAAATACTATATCGGCAGCATGAGGATCGTCATGGATATTAGCCTCTGCATATGGGGTCACATTACCGCGGTGATCGTTAACCCCAAATGCGCCGCCCATGATCACCACTTCTTTCACTAAGTTGACAATATTAGGCTCAGCTTGCAGCGCCAGCGCTAGGTTAGTCAAAGGTCCGATGGCGACTAAAGTGATTTCGTTTGGCTCGGCTGTTACCGCATCAATAATATATTGGTAAGCAGGGCGACTATCGGCCTTGCCCGCAACATCAGCAGGTACCTGCACATCACCAAAACCACTTTCGCCATGTACCGCTACAGTAGGCCCAACCGGCGGTCTAACAATAGGCTTGCTAGCACCCTCTGCAACATCGGCCTCAAGGCCGTACTTTTGTTTTAGGTATAGAGCGTTATGCGTCGCGCCCGCAATAGTCACGTTACCGTAAATAGTGGTTATCGCTTTGAGCTCTATCTCAGGGTGTGCCTCAGCGAACAGGATCGCCATGACATCATCAATCCCTGGATCTGTGTCTAATATGATTTTCTTAACCATTGGATCTATCATCCTGTTTTCTGTGATATCGGTATCTAGTAGTTGCGCCGCTGCACGTTAAGCGCCTCGTGACATAGACATCAATATCAAATGAGTTAAAAGTGAATGAGTAAAAGCTTAGCAGCTTAACAACCCCCTAATATACGGACAGTGTTAAACAAGGAGTGTGATAAAACCAAGAACTTCTACAAAAAAGAGAACAACTCGGTTCGTATATCAAACTTGTGTTTTAAAAATGCTTTTATTCAGTAGTCATAATGCTGGATTTCTCCTTAGCACTAATAAGCTGATTATGGGCGAATCACCTCCCCTGAGCACAAAAGGATCGTCATTCGAATAACAACAGCCCAGAGCTATCGAATGCTAAAGATTACGGTTGAAACTAATTTTTGTTCAAATTTAATTTTTTGCAAAACAGCGACTATTGAACACTTATCATTCGTCGATTTAGTCCCATGTTAATCAAACACTTACAACCGGGCGTTCCCAAGCATAAATTCATAAAATGAATCTGTGATTCAAGTCTCAAATTTTAATAAAGGTTGATAGTTACAGCTCTAACCATTAGAGTTGTTATTAATTGAACGTTCAATTAACAATTTCAGCTACAAAAATACTAACAATAATAGCCATTCAGGATCTCGCCTTTTATGCCGCGCCCGCCAATGAAAACAGTCCGCCAACAACAGCTCATCGACGCCACTTTAGTGTCTGTTGAACGTCATGGATTGCACAACACCACCATCAATACGATTAGTGGTTTGGCGGGGTTATCATCAGGGTTAATTAGCCATTACTTTGGTGGCAAGCAAGGGTTAATTGAAGCGACACAAAAATACCTACTCGATCAGCTTAAACAAGCGCTACTGAGTCGCACGGCAGATAAAGAGTTATTGCCACTGGCGAGGTTACACGCCATTGTCGAGGCTAACTTTACCGAGTTGCAACGCTCAAGACCGGCAACCAAAACCTGGTTAAGCTTTTGGTCACAAGCAATGCACGAGCCAGGGCTCGCAAGGTTGCAGCATATCAACAGCCAACGCCTATATAGCAATCTTCTGTTCTCTTTCAAAAAACTACTTCCCCATACCAGCGCCATCACTGCAGCTAAACAAACTGCCGCCATGATTGACGGATTTTGGTTGCGTAGTGCCTTGAGCGCGGCACCAGAGAAAGAGTTCGAACAGGCACAAATTTTATGTAAGGCCTTTATCGAGGCAGTGATCATGCAGTACGGAGAAACCCGATGTCACTAGTTGTATATCCAAACTATATCCACGGACAAGCGCTCAAAAACAGTAGCGGCGAAACCTTTGAAGTGATTAACCCAGCAACTGGCAAGGTCAACTACTTAGTTGAAGTTGCCGATGAAAAAATCCAACAAGCAGCAATAGAAAGTGCCAAAGCAGGCTTTGCCGTTTGGTCGGCAATGACCACTTTTGAGCGCAGTCGTATTTTACTTAAAGCGGTTGCACTGCTGCGCGAGCGCAACGATGAACTTGCAGCAATAGAAGTACAAGACACAGGTAAGCCATGGCAAGAAGCGTCAGTGGTTGATGTGGTGACCGGCGCCGATTCAATTGAGTTCTTTGCTGGACTTGCGCCGAGTATCGAAGGCAACCAACAATCGGTTGGCGATGATTTTTATTACACCCGCCGCGAGCCTTTAGGCATTTGCGCCGGGATTGGCGCCTGGAACTATCCGCTACAGATCGCCTGCTGGAAATCAGCTCCCGCACTCGCATGCGGTAATGTGATGATCTTTAAGCCGTCGGAAGAAACGCCCCTTGGTGCATTAAAGCTTGCAGAGATATTTACCGAAGCAGGCGTACCCGATGGTGTATTCAACGTAGTACAAGGTGATGGCCGTGTCGGCGCTTGGCTAACCCATAATGAAGAGATAGCAAAAGTGTCGTTCACCGGTGAAGTGGGCACAGGCAAAAAAGTCATGGCAGCGGCTGCCAGCTCACTAAAAGAAGTCACTATGGAGCTTGGCGGTAAGTCACCGTTAATCGTCTTCAACGACGCTGATCTCGACAATGCTGTATCAGCAGCGATGTTAGGTAACTTCTATACCCAGGGCGAAATTTGCACCAATGGCACACGGGTATTTGTGCAGCAAGATATCTACCCTCAATTTATTGAAAAACTCCTTAAACGCACTAAAGAGAATATTGTCTGTGGCGATCCGATGGATCCTGCAACGAACTTTGGCGCGCTCATCTCTAAACCGCATCTGGATAAGGTGATGAGTTACATTGAGATTGGCAAACAAGAAGGCGCAGAGCTACTCGCTGGCGGCCACACTTTAAGCCCTGATAACTGCCCTAATGGCTATTTTGTTGCACCGACTATTTTTGGTCAGTGCAATGATGAAATGACCTTAAGCCAACAGGAGATCTTCGGCCCGGTGATGTCGGTACTACCGTTTAATGATGAAGATGAAGTCATTCGCCGCGCTAATGACACCCGCTTAGGCTTGGCCGCAGGCGTGTTTACTCAAGACATTACCCGCGCGCACCGCGTGATACATCAGATGCAAGCAGGTATTTGCTGGATAAATGCCTATGGCGCCTCACCAGCAGAAATGCCTGTCGGCGGCTATAAGATGTCGGGTATTGGCCGTGAAAACGGCAGCGAAACCCTAAAAGCTTACACTCAAATCAAAGCCGTATACGTGGGTATGCAGCCTCTTGAAAGTCCATTTTAAGGCGCTGACATGACCTCTAAATCAAACGAAAAGTACGACTATATTATTGTTGGTGCTGGTAGTGCGGGCTGTGTACTCGCCAACCGTTTATCTGCCGATGCCAACAACAAAGTGCTGTTATTAGAAACCGGCGGTAGTGACAAGAGCATCTTTATCCAGATGCCAACCGCGCTGTCTATTCCAATGAATACCGCTAAGTATGCGTGGCAGTTTGAAACCGAAGCTGAGCCACATCTTGATAACCGCCGTATGCACTGCCCTCGCGGTAAGGTACTGGGCGGTTCTTCATCAATTAACGGCATGGTCTATGTGCGTGGCCATGCGCGTGATTTTGATGAATGGCAGCAAGAGGGCGCTAAAGATTGGGATTATGCCCATTGCCTGCCCTACTTCAAAAAAGCTGAAAGCTGGGCTTTTGGTGAAGACGATTACCGCGGCGTAACCGGACCTCTTGCGGTTAATAACGGCAATGAGATGAAAAACCCGCTCTATAAAGCCTTTGTAGATGCTGGCGTTGACGCTGGTTACTTAGCGACTGATGACTACAATGGCGCGCAGCAAGAAGGTTTTGGCGCCATGCACATGACCATTAAAAATGGTGTGCGTTGGTCAACCTCAAATGCTTACTTACGACCAGCAATGAAACGCAGCAACCTTACGGTTATCACCCATGCATTGGTGCATAAGGTATTGTTTTCGACTAAAGCGGGCGAAAGCAAAAAAGCGGTCGGGGTGCACTTTGAGCGCAAAGGTAAGCACATTGAAGTTAATGCCAACAAAGAGGTGGTACTGTCAGCTGGCTCTGTTGGTTCACCGCATATTTTGCAGCTATCAGGTGTTGGCGCAAGCGAGACACTCAAACAAGCTGGCATTAAGCAAGTGCATGAACTGCCTGGGGTGGGCGAGAATCTGCAAGATCACCTCGAGTTCTACTTCCAATTTAAGTGCCTTAAGCCAATATCGCTTAATGGCAAACTCGACCCATTGAATAAGCTATTTATCGGTACCCGTTGGATCTTAAACAAGTCAGGTCTTGGCGCCACTAATCACTTTGAGTCTTGTGGTTTTATTCGCTCAAAAGCTGGGCTTGAGTGGCCAGACTTACAATATCACTTCCTGCCAGCAGCAATGCGTTATGACGGCAAAGAAGCTTTTGCCGGCCATGGTTTTCAGGTGCACATTGGCCATAACAAACCTAAAAGCCGCGGCAGTATTAAAGTGGTTTCTAGTGATGCGCATGTTGCGCCAAGTATTCAGTTTAACTATCTGTCACATCAAGATGATATCGAAGGCTTTCGCGCCTGTGTTCGCCTTACCCGCGAGATCATCAATCAGAATGCACTCGATGAATATCGCGGCGAAGAGATCCAGCCAGGTATTAGCGTGCAAACCGATGAGCAGATAGACAGCTTTGTACGAAGCTCCGTTGAGAGTGCTTACCATCCATCTTGCTCATGCAAAATGGGCGAAGACCCGATGGCAGTGGTTGATTCACAGACCCGAGTACATGGCATGGAAGGCCTTAGAGTGGTTGATTCCTCTATTTTCCCAACCATTCCAAATGGCAATTTGAATTCACCAACCATTATGGTCGCAGAGCGAGCGGCAGACTTGATTTTAGGTCATAGCCCATTAGCGCCGAGCACAGCGCCAGTGATTACTGCCAACAATTGGCAGCAACAGCAGCGCAACCATTTACCCAAAAGATAGCACCACGAGATAGGTCGCTTGGTTTAGCGCAGCATTTAAGCGCTAAACCAGTCGATGTCCCCAGCGAACTGGAGATGTTCCGCAATCAATTTGCGCATTTCAAAATAGCTGGGTATAGGCCTCGGTCAGCCTAAGCCAAGTAGGGCTAAATGGCCATAATCGCCAACTGTAATTTATCAAACCTTAACTTTCGTTAAATCGATAATTAAGGCTTGAGGGATTTTTGCAGCCAAAATTTGCTGCAAGTTAGCATAACAATAATAAACACAAGGATTTAAACCCATGTTTTATAACAATAATAAGTCGGGAGTTCTGTAATGACTACTTGGCTTACCATAGGGATATTATTTACGTTCGCAGCCATCGCTTTTGTGATTTACCGCTGGGGCAATGTTAAGTGTGTCGGAGTCACCCCCGTGCGTACTTTCACCTTTATCGCCATTTTGTTTACCTCAGGTTTGGACGTGGGACTGATTATGTTCCCACTGACCGAATTTGGCGGTTACGCTGATGTCGCTGCCAGTCCTGAGTACGGCTTTACCAATCCGCTAGCGATTGAGTTTGGCTTCTGGGCATTTCTAATCTGGGCGTTTTACTTTCTGACCTGTTTCTATTTCTGTGTCATAGAGCCAAGAGTCAAGTTCTTCGAAATCCCACTGATTAAGTTCATTAATAACGTGGTAATTATCGGTACTTGTGCGTTTACCGCTTACCTACTATTGACCAACTTACCTTGGTATCTACCAGAGATGGGCGATGGCGAAACGGTTGTTAGCAGCTTCTATCTCATTGTATTTGTGATTATTGCCGCAGCAGTTTACTCAAGCACCAGTATTCGCTACGTACGTAAGTTGAGTTTAGCCAGTACTTGGTTGTTCATGGGCTTAATTGTATTGATGTGGGCCGGCGCATTCTTATCAAAAGACTCAGGTGTGGGCGAGTTTGTCACTACCTTTGCCATGCTGGGTGATTACTTCGGTAATATCCACCAGTTTGTGTTGCCATTAAATGATTACCACGAGTTCTACCTTTTCTGGTGGTTTGCTTGGAGCATCATGATTGGTCAGTTTACTTCTCGCTTTGTCGGCGGCATGAAAACCTATCAGGTGTTAATCGCCATGATGGTATTCCCGTCACTGCCTATCGCCGTTTGGTTTACGGTGCTGTACTACTACAGTGCCAATGAGATAGCCACCACTGGCTTCTACAACATCGCCATGGTGTTAGTGGGGATCACCTTTGTGATCAACTCACTCGACTCATTAATCCGTCTATATACCGACAACTTAAACCTTACGGTTGAACGTTTCGGCAAGACCAAATATATCGTCGGCAATATCGTGCTAATGAGTGGTCTGACACTACTGTTCCAGCTTAACTTCCTTGAGATCCAGTGGGTTGGTGCATTAGCTATTGCACTTATTTTGGCGTGCTTTGGTTATATCTTAGCCACCAAATTTAACAAAGTGGCTGCGATTGAGCATTCACCAAAAGAAAACAAAATTGATTTTAGCAAAATTGAATTAGCTAACTAATAGCTAGTCAAAATAAGAAGAAAGGGAAATGATGAAAACAACAATTAAAAGTCTTGCGCTAGTAGGTCTAATAGCTTTACCGACCTCTGCTTTTGCAGGTGTTAGCTCAACCGTTAACGCGACCTCTGATTACACTTTTAACGGTGTGAGCCAAACAGACAATGGTCCAGCCCTGCAGGCAAGCCTTGACTATGCAGCCGATGCAGGTTGGTATGTTGGTACTTGGGCATCGAACGTTGATTACGGCTCAAGCGATGACACTTGGTTAGAGCTAGACTTTTACGGCGGTATGTTTTACCAGTTAAGTGAACGTGTTTCACTGGATGCTGGTATTGCTTACTACACTTACCATGGTGACGACGCTTCTAGCGATTACCAGTACCCAGAAATTTACACCAAATTTGGTTACGCTTCATCAGCAGGCCAATCTGAGCTGAACTTCTGGTATACCTGGGATTACTTTGGTGTTGATGCAGGTCACTACATCATGATGGCCGCGCACACATTTACTGTTGCTGAAGGCCATGATATTCGTATCAGCTTTGACCGCTCGACCTCTACCGATGAAGCTAAATGGTCATGGGATGGCGATAAGGCGTATAACCATTACCGCGCTGAATACATGACTAGCTGGAAAGGTTTCGACTTTAATCTAGCTGTTGAAGACACCAGCATGGATATCGACACTGCCGATACTCGCGCTGTGCTGTCTGTTGCAAGAACCTTTAACTTCTAACGATTAGCTTTTAAGATCGCTTAGCTAAGTTGCACATGCAGTCTAAAATACGGTATAACGCTCTGTCGTTATGCCGTATTTTTATTTTTGGCATCGAATTGCCGTTAATTCAGTTTCACCAGCATGGGAAAATTATGGAAAAGTACGAAGAATTATTGATCTCATTGCGTCGAGTGATCCGTGCCATTGATATCCATTCTCGGCAGTTGAATAAGCAGTCTGGCCTCACTGGGCCGCAGCTAATGGTAATGCAGAATATCGAGCAGCTTGATGCGCCATTGGCCAAAGAGATCGCCAAAGAGGTGTCTTTAAGTCCAGCCACAGTAACCACGATTGTTGATAAATTAGAAAGCCGTCAGTTGGTGGTTAGAACTCGCAGTGAGACTGATAAACGTAAGGTACATTTATCACTGAGTGACTCAGGTAAAGCGCTATTGAGCAATTCGCCAAAGCCGTTACAGGAGCACTTTATTACTCGCTACCAAAATCTAGAGCAGTGGGAGCAAAGCCAGCTATTGTCGTCAGTTGAACGTATCGCCTCGATGATGGATGCCAACGAGTTAGACGCCGCGCCAGTATTGTTGGTTGGACAGATCCAAGCGGATGATGCCGCTAAGGGCTAATCAGTCAGTATATTTCAATAATGCTTCAAGGCTTGATAGCGTCCTTGCAAGCTATTAGCCTAGCACCCATATGACTTTGCTCTTTATTTGGGAGGCTTTAATTGGCCCAATCTCCTCAATGCCTACGCTATCCTTATTCTCGCCTTTAAACCAATAGCTACCAGTATGGTCAATATCCACTAACGTTTTGACGATGTAACCATAGCGAGGGTGAAGTAATTTAATAATGTCACCCACTTTTAGTGCCTGTTTATCAACGTGTTCTGATAGCAGTATGAAGTTGCCACTTTTAAGCCGAGGAAACATGCTGTTTCCAGCGACTTTATTAAGGCTAAAACCAAACATAGCTGTCCATTACGACTCTAGATTTGGATAGATAACTAGTTCAGCAGGTGGATACGGACAGTTTGCTGAATAAACCTCTACCCCTTTGCTAAGCCAGAATACCTCCGCGAAGCGATTAACCAGTGTAAGCAGTTCCATCGTTGCAGCCCGATCAATGTGCTGTTTGCTTTTAGAGGCCGCTAACATGATGTTATGTGTGAGCGAATGCAGCTCAGGAAAAGCATCCAATTGCGGCTGTTTTATATAATCGCCCCAGATAACTTGTATTTCAGCTTTCACTTTTTTCCCATGCAGCTCTTTCTCCCCCACCAAACGGTTGAACTGTGCCAGTTGAGCAACCGACATTTCGCTTACTTTAGGTAGCTCATTCAGCAGATCGACCATACGGATCATAGTCAACACCGCAAGTTGCGCTGTAATAGGATCGTAGATTTTACACGGAATATCACAGTGGGCAGATATCGTCTCAAACGGATATTTGCTATCAATTTTGTCGAGTAACTTCGCTAACATTTTAGCTCCTATTTATTGCCATCAAGCGATGATCTTTTTACTAAAGCCGATCTAAGTAATTTGTAGGCCAATACGGCAGCAACAACGACAGGAGCCGCCCAAAGAAAATGAATGAGATTTGAGGACTCGGCACTATGATCATGACCTGGATGGGCCAAAGCAGAGGTTGAAAATATGGCCAGCAAGCTTGTCATAGCTGCTATCAGGTAATTTATATTCATCGGTAATCCTTTATGTATAAATTGACGAAAAACGCTTTTCGCATCCAAATTGATGCAATTTAAGAAACGGTCTATGCGCGTAGATCTACTTATCAATTATGCTCTTGATAACTTAATGTAATGCACTACTTTGCCCGCCGAGTGATGCAGCAGTTTCTTCTAACGCTGAAACACAGTCATCGCAAATTGGGTGTCGCTTAGCAAAATCGAGGAGTGGCGGTATGGTTAAACTAAGGCTATTAAAAGCAGAGCTTCGCACCTCTGCAATGACAGATTCATCTGCTGACAATGTTTGCACCTGTTTATGAGCGTGCTTCAAATAATGTAATGCTATTTCACTTTGGTGCTGAGACTCATACAAATGAGCCAAATTGTGCATCCCAGCGATCCAAGCAAACAATAACTCTCGGTCACTCAATTGGTGTGACCATTCACTCTCTATCAAGGAAACGGCTTGCTGATAGCAGTACTGAGCATCAAGCCAAGCTGCCTCTTTAAAATGCTGATTACCAGAGTTCATGAGTTGCTGCCAATTTTCCATTTCACCACCATTTAGTTGCGCGAGGTTATTCATCCGATATAGTGCCGCCAAGCGATAGCAAACTTACCATCGTTACATTCAACACAACTTAAATACGAATGATTCTCATTAAAATCTAACACAGTTAAAAGCGATGCTCAAATGGCACGTTGATAATTTACTTATGTAAAGGCTGGCAGTTGGCAGGAGTTAAAATGGGCGCAATCGTGGTTAAAAAAAAGGATACAAGCAGCAAGTGAAAGGCAATGATGTGAACAATGCCAGATGATTACAAGGTTAAGGTCATAAAAGAGCTATAGGGATCAACGTTATAATCGCCAAAAGGTAAGCACTCTTGAAAACCAAACTGCTGATATAATTTTTGTGCAGGCTTAAAAGCATCCATAGAGCCAGTTTCAAGGCTTAAGCGCTGATAACCTCGAGTTCTCGCCTCAGCAATCAGATGCGCCAATATTTTATGTGCAACGCCTTGGCGAAGAAATTGAACGCTAGTGCGCATTGATTTAATTTCGCCATGATATTTATCAAGCTGTTTTAGTGCACCAATACCTACTAATTGATCAGCGCACCACAAGCTCCAAAAGGTAACATCAACGGCTTTTAGACCCGATATATCGAGAGCATGCACACTCTCAACAGGTGAGTGCGACAACATATCTTGATGGTGCTCACTTAACAGCGCTAACACCTGTTTGTTATCTAACTCTCCAACTCGGATCTGCATATTAACCATAGGTAACCTTCTCGTTTAAAGACTATTTACGACCTAATATTCTCAGTATGCGTAAGAACAAGTTAATAATATCCATATATAAGGCCGCCGCACTATCAATTGCATTATCAACGGTTTTTGGAATTGCGTTCGCTCGCGCCCAATCGTAGCCAATATAACCACAAAAGATAATCGCAACGATCCAATCTAAGATACCGTGATGAGTGTTAAAAATGAATATTTCAATGAGTTCCACCACAATAACACACAGCAATGCGACGGTAAGACCACCCGCAATTTTGTTGAAAAAGGCTGGATACATAGACCCTAGAAGCATCATCACAAACGTTACCATGCCGGTGACTCTGATTGCTTCTACTACAATATTGGGATCATATTGGCTTACCACCAAGTTAATGATTAACCCAAAAGGTACCACCACAAAGTTGTAGCCGATGAAGCTAACAATCGGGCTATCGGATTTACTGAAAAGATAGATACCAAAAAAACATGATGCAAAATAACCAATAAAGAAAATTATCGGGTTAACGCTACTTATCGATTCAACAGGGATATTGACAACCATCAACCAATTTACGGCAAAGCCCCAAATTAGCGTTAGGCCGATAACAAGGTTATAAATAGAACCACTGATGATCTTATCGTTGGTTTCAGTCCGGTTAAATACTTTTACTTCCATTTTATGTCCCTATAAATTTAATCTTTACCGTTTTTGACGGTAATGAGTAGCAGAACGAAACACTGCTACCAATTACTTAGGGCGCAAATCTATCATCACTAAGTGATTGTTGTAAATGAGTAATCATTGTTTATCGTTAGCGGAGTGCAAACCAATATCTAAAAGTGGGACGAACGTTTGCCACTTTATCCAGAGTTAGACTGCGGCTAGCAACTAAAGTCGTAGCTATGCCACATATCAAGCTTCGCTTGGCCAAGGTCGTGGCGCTTCGCCCTGTCTTGCAACAAAGAGTCGAGCTAAAGGGCAAAGCGCTTGCGCCGCGCTCTTGATTTCATAAGAGTTTATCCCTCAGTGCCCAAACGAAGTTGTCTTCCTCATATTTATTCGAAATAGCCCAACGGGGAAGCTCATTATTGGACAGGAATGCCTTAGAGCTAAAGCGCTTGCAGTGATGAATTTCATTAGTGAAAATATAGCAATCGGATATGTGGTAACGCCCTAATAATGGGCAAAAAATTGTTAACTAAAACGTTGAGGAACGAAAACAGCCAACTGTAAATTTTCTCTCTTGAACGGTTTATTAGTGTTCCAATAGCCACTTTTTAGATTCTTCTTGCATTAGAGCGCCTATTTCAATAACACCATAATTATCATTTACTTCTAATTCATCTCTAGCGTAATAAAATCCATATAGATGCTCGATCCCTACATTATCTCCAACATATTTAGTCACATTTTCATGTAGATCAAAATTATCAATATCATTGAGTAACTGCCGAAATTGAATGAATGGGTCTAATTTTTCACCAGCGATCAACTTTAAGTGATGTTTGATTATTAAATGAATTGAATCCTCAAATGAAGGAAGTTGAGCAATAAGTTTTTCAAAAAGAGGTGAAACGATATCCCAACACTTAGGTTCTGCATCAATGATATCCAGTAACTCATCAGAATAAACGCCATTGTTTAACTTATCATTTTCATAGTTGACCAAATCATCAGTATCACAAGCACCAGCCACATATTTTGCTATAAAGTAATTTTCGTTTTCTCCATTCATCTTAAATTTGAAAGCCCATCTTTAAGGAACAATAACGCCACATTAAGCAGCAAAAAATTGTTGGCTAAAATGTTGAACGGAGAGAAAACAGCCAACTGTTTTTTTGTTCGTTTGAATGCCTTGATTGCCTTGATTGCCTTGATTGCAGTAAATTACTCAGTGTAAGCAAATTTTGCATAATTAGTAGTGATTTTAGTTCCTTTTTCAGTTTTCGTTATTATTGCTTTCTCAATAAAAATAACTGAGCTTTCCAAGTGTACCTTAACACTACCACTGGCGATTTCTGGTGTAGCTGTTTCCCACTTTGAATCAACTAAAACCTCATAAGTAAGAGTTTTTGGCAAGAAAATCTCTACATTGTTACTGTAAACTCGGTAATCATTATTTGTAGATGTTATGACTTCATCTGAGTATATTTTAATATCAGATGCCATCGTAGACGGCGCTAGGAATAAAACACTACTAAAAATGGCCGCTATCGTTGAAGATAATATCGCTATTTTGGATTTTGAAAAAATTTTCTTCGATGGGGTTTCAGGCTGAAATAACTTAGCCACATCTAGATCAAAACAAGAAGCTAGTGCTTTAACCGTTTCGAGTGAACCTGAACCATTATTTTCGACTCTTTGAATCGTTCTTAAACTTACAGCACTAACATCGGCTAAATGTTGCTGGCTCCAAGCTCTAACTTTACGTTCTTCTATGATTTTTTCAGCGTTTATTTTCATTTCCATTTGTATTTATCACATGAATATATTGAAGCTATATCCTGTTGAAAAATTCCTTTTATGTATACGACACATTTACGTCACCTTAACGACAGATCAATGCCATACAGCTAACGCCGCATTAAGAGGCAAATAAATAATTGGTTAAAATAAGCGAGGTACGAGCAAAAGCCAACTGTTTCTTGTCCTGCTTTAATGACTTGATATATCTAAATTTAGTTAAGTTCTATATCTGGATGATCTTTAATCCCATACATTTTTTCCATTACCTTTCGATAAAATTTTAGTGACGGCATGTTCATTTTTTTTCGACGTTTATCTACATTAGCTTCATCCTCTATGGGGCTGAAAATGACTTGACCTTCACTCAAGTCCGCTTGAGTACCATAGATTTGTTTTTTTCCTTGAGCGATAAGAACCCTATCGGTTAACAGTGCAACTTGTTGCCCACTAACACCTCCATTATTTAAATATGATTTTTCTAGATAAGGTAACATTTCTTCTTTAAATGCGATATCTGGAGAGTGTTGAATAATTAAAAAAGCAGCTCCAATACCTTCAACTTCAACTAACTGTTTAGTTAACCAAGAATGTTCTTTTATAATATCTTTAAGCCTATCTGTATTACTCTGATCTATTTCTCGTAGTTTTTCTAACAATTCCTTTGGCGAATTTTTCCAGCCTGCTTTCCCTAGTTCACTTCGTATTTGTTGATCTTTACTACCCATATCAATTAGCTGTTTCTGAAGTGGTAAATTTACTTCTGCAAAAGATATGAATGGAATAAATAATAGAGTTATTAAATAGCGCATAGTTGGAACATTCCCTGTACATATAACAACGCCCTGTTAACAGGCTAAATATAGTTGGCTATAATGAGCGACAAAGGAGCAAAAGCCAACTGTATTCCCCCCCTGTTTAACAGCTTGTCATACGCTTTTATATTCAGACACCCAAGGGTCCGTGCATCCAGTTTCAATATATACTTCTATTGTATTATTGATTAAATTCCTAGCTAGTTTAATAAATTCTACAGAGTAGCCAGGGCGAACCTTATCTTTTGGTGATTCGTAAATATATCTATCTTCAATAAATGTATTTGCATAACGCTCTATCAATCTTCTAGATTTAGTTGCAGGAATTCCGTCTTTTGTTGGTGAAATTCCAAATCGACTACAAACCTCAGTTGGTAATTTATTAGCAAGCTTATTTAAATCATGACCACGTTTTGAATTATAGGTTTCGCAAACTTCACCTTCATGTTGATCAGATTTAGAAATGAAACTTTTAAGTAGCATTTCGATCGAAAGTGCTGCATTGATTTGTGCTTGCCGATGCAAATAGTTATGCGTTGCAAGTAACTCTGCTGCTAAACAATATCGATTTGCCTCTTCAACCATCCATGCTCTATGTACAATTTCCATGCCTGACTCCATAGTGAAGCGTATAACAGTATATTAGGCTGAATTCCGCATAAGAACGGTCTTAATAAGAACAAGCGGCTAGTACTTTAATCACTCAAGACTAACAGTAAAACAGTGTATCAACAATGAGTTATAACATAGAAAAAACTGATTCCCTGTTTCTTTGCCTGAGTGAAACAAAGAACCTCTATCATTGCATAAAGTGCAATGTTCACGCAGGAGGAAAAGTCTCTAGGCTGCGGCATATATGATAATTCGGGGCAGATCTTTTATCTTGCGCCCCACATTAGCTTTTGTAAGCCCAAAGCTTTAATTGTGCTACTTACCATTTTTATCAGTGAAAATGACTTTGGGGCAAAAGTTAGTTTTCAAAAGCTTACAGAACACACAACTCCCCATCGGAGTTGCCGAAGTATGTTGAAGAAATAACCGTAATGCCCACACGGATGTGGGCATAGTTTTCGCGGGACAGGCCGTTCTTTGGCATCCATGCCATCACGGCATTCGCAAATCCATTTACATCAGATGTTCCATCGGAAGCGTTAGGTGATTTCAAATAAGTACGAGGGGGACAACTTCGTCTGGGGCGCTGAGGGATTGTCAAGGGGCGCAAGCGCTTTGCCCCTTGGCTCGGGTGTGGGCGAAGCGCCACGACTTAGGTCAAGCGTAGCTTGATAAAACTTATAGAGGTCCAACTAACTTTGGGGCATTTCCTTGTTAGAAATCCAAACTCTACAGCCTAATGATTATTCCAATTATCCAAGTGCAGATACGGCCGCGACCGTCCATGACATGGACGTCATGGCCGAGCTTCCATGGATGGACTTGCTGCGTGTCACAGCAGTGTCTACACATGCGATCGTTCATTCACATTTAACCCATAGGGATATGGGAAATGTCATAATGGTGTAGAGAACACAAGTTCAAACAGGTTGCTTGGCAACACAATTCAAAAAATGTAATCAGTCTTCATTCGAAGGCCAATTAACTTTGAGACACGTCCCAGTTAACCACTAGCAAAGGCAACTCCAATGGCTTGCAGCTAGCAAGCTGCAGCTAGCCGTGCTTGCACCATATCTCAACTTACCACTATGGCTTTTTCACTATCACCATAGGCCGTGGTATATTAGCGCCCATAATCATTCAGGCAGTTAAAAAAGGTCATTTCATGAAAATCGGTATTATTGGCGCTATGGAGCCAGAAGTTGCGCATTTAGTTGAATCGATGGAAAATTCGACTTCTACCACTATTGCGGGTATCGAGTTTGTCGCCGGTCAATTAGCCGGAAAAGACGTTATTGTCACTCGCTCTGGGATCGGTAAAGTTACTGCGAGTATCGCGACGACACTGCTTATTGAAAAATATGCACCCGATGTCATTATCAATACAGGTTCTGCAGGCGGTTTCGCTGCTGACCTTGCTATTGGCGATATTGTTATCTCATCAGAAGTGCGTCATCACGATGTTGATGTGACCGCTTTTGGTTATGAAATTGGCCAAATGGCACAACAACCAGCGGCGTTTATTCCAGATGCAGCGCTGGTTGCAGCGGCGCAAAAAGCCGTTGCTAGCCTAGGTGAAGTGAAAGCAATTGAGGGGCTAATTTGTACTGGCGATAGCTTTATTTGCGATCCTGTGCGAACTAAGACTATGTTAGAGAACTTTCCTACAATGGCAGCGTGCGAAATGGAAGCGGCGGCAATTGCTCAAGTATGCCATCAGTTTAGCGTTCCTTTTGTGGTTATCCGTTCGCTTTCAGATAATGCTAACGATGACTCAGCAGTCGATTTTGACGAATATATTGTTAAAGCCGGTCTGCATTCAGCCTTAATGGTTATCGCACTCATTAAGCAACTGTAAAGCTAGCTCTTTAGCCAGCAGAATAAGGATATATCAGCCACTATGGTTCCGGAGTTTACAAAAATCTTCTCTCAAGATAGTCAACTTTATATCGGTGCCTTAGTGCTGTTGATGTCGATCCTTTTAGCACGTATGGCGCCATTACCGCGCCAACTGCAACCTCTGGTGTGGCTAAGCAATTTAGCGATAAGTTTAAGTGTAAAAGTTAACCATACTCACCGTGCAGCATCACAACAGGTCATTGCAGGGGTGTTATCAACATTACTTTTAGTCATCCCCTTCTGGCTCATTATCAGCTTTTTTATCGAACTTGCTGAGTTTCCGTGGTTTTTTGAAGCTTTAGTTATCTACATTTGCCTGCAAGACGATCACTTTAGATATATTGCCCGCGAAGTATCCATTGCTATTCAACGGGATAATAAAGGCCGTGCTCGGGCACTATTGCAGCCTTGGCTCAATCGCAGCACTCAGTCATTGTCTAGTGTCGGCTTGAGTAAAGTCACCATAGAACGTTTAGCAACAACCCCGACCTATGGCATTGCCTCTACCGTGCTGTTTTACTGCATTGGGGGACTACCATTACTGCTAGCGGCTAGAATGCTTAAACAATTAGATAATGTTTGGCCAGTTTATAATCCACAGTATCGTTTCTTCGGCATTGCAGTGTATGCACTGAGTAGCATTGTTCATTTCATTCCCGCTAAACTTTGGAGCTTTACACTTGCGATTCAAGGCGGTCCAAAAAGTTTAGCCGTGTTGCTGAACCCTAAAATAAATGCAGTTCCAATTATTGAATATCAAACCAGTGCCGTTATCGCCAGTGCGCTTAACGTTGAGCTCGGCGGACCGGCCAAATTTCAAAGTGGTAAAAATGCCGATGAAAAAGTCATTTTGCCCAAATTAAAATATGGCCGCTTGCCCGAAGCCAGCGATATTCAACGTGCGTTAAAGCTTAATTCGATGGCGTTTGGCTTATGGATCTTTGCCATTATTCTGCTTCCAGCAATTTGGGGCACATTACGCATGTTAAATGGCTAGTTGGTCTTTTAGCTCCTAGCAGCTCGCCAGTGCGTTATAATTCAGCAAACAGCTGTAAATTCAGTCAGAAAAATACCATCATCTTGTATATATTATTGGCATTGGTACTATTGACTATTATCTCCGTTATGGGCTTTCGATTTGCTAGATAACATACATGTATCGCTTACTACGCCAGCATTGCTGTTTCCGGCAATCTCTTTGCTTTTGCTCGCCTATACCAACCGTTTTTTTGCGTTAGCCGCACTTATCCGCAACTTGAGCGCAGACGGCCAACCTGTCCACGACAGTCAGCTTAAAAACTTACGGCAACGAATTAGCATTATCAAAAGAATGCAAGAGTCCGGTGTTCTCAGTTTTGCACTGTGCGTTTTGTGCATGATTTTCATCTATATTGGCTTTAACAAAATTGGCTCGCTGATTTTTGGCTGTAGCTTGCTGTTATTGCTTTACTCACTGCTGTTGTCTGTCATTGAAATCCGTATCTCTGTCGATGCGCTAAACATCCACCTGAAAGAGCTCGACAAATGATAGATTGGATCTATTTCTTCGACCTGTGCGGAACCTCGGTATTTGCACTTTCTGGTGCACTTGCAGCTGGTCGACATAAAATGGATCCGTTTGGGGTGATTGTATTGGCCTCTGTTACCGCCGTGGGTGGCGGCAGTATTCGTGATGCAATATTAGGCGCTACGCCTGTATTTTGGATCCAAGACCCTAACTATATTATTGTTATTTTAGCGACCGTGCTGCTGACACTGATATTTGTGCGTAAGCCCAAACGTGTACCTCGATATATCTTTCCTGTGGCAGATGCCCTCGGTTTAGCGCTATTTACCATTATTGGCGCCGAAAAAGCCTTGAGCCTAGAGCTAGGAGGCATGATAGCAGTAGTGATGGGACTGATTACGGGAGTCGGTGGCGGTATCATACGCGATCTGCTTTGCCAACAAGTGCCCATGGTATTGCGCACAGAAATTTATGCGACAGCATCAATTATGGGTGGGATCTGCTACACCATTAGCTTATATTGGGGAGCGCCAGCTATGTTTGCGCTGCTGTTTGCTATGGCGACTGCATTAATAATAAGATTAGCTGCAATACGCTGGCATCTATCCTTACCTGCATTTGACTTAAAGACCCAACAAAAATGAGATTACAATTATTTAGTTTACTCTTGGTTTTTTTCAGTTTGCCAAGCTTCGCCAATATCGGCGACATGCCTAAAGAGCAACAACTAGCAGTCAAGTATATTAAGGCTCTCACTAGCCAAGATTACGCTAAGCTAACCTCATTTTATAATCGTGACAGCGTGTTTAATGACAGAACAGCCAAGCGTAAATACACTGGGAAACGCCACATATTAAGTTTTTTAAAACGTGCCCATAATGGCGTACTTGAGTACAACTTTAATATTGAGCATATGTTTAACTCAGGCTCTTTGGTTGTTCTCATTGGTAACTACCATTATAAAGGCCCTGGCGAGCAATTTGGTAAGCCTGGTCGTATTATTGACCTCGCCATTCCAGGGGTGACCACCTTAAACTTAGACATGACCAATCACCGGGTAAAAGAGCATCAAGATCTAATGGACTATCAAACCATGTCAGATCAGCTATCCACTCAATAACCGCTAAAACTTGCGAGTAAACTGCAAACCGAATAATTTTCGTGGGCGCTGGATCGCATTTTAAAACTGCTGTAGGAAACTTTTTCAATCTAACCTGTCAAAGCAATAGAGACATATTTTTTTGCTGTAGGTTGTTATGCGTTTTATCAATATTATTCGTCCCCTTTTTGCTGTTTCAGTCCTGTTCTGCAGCGCTGCGTCGGCCTATGAAAATCCGATCGTGGTTTCTTACGCTGTGCAGCCAATAAACAAGTTTAATCAGCAACTTGGTCAAGCTCAGCAGGAGTCGTTACAGTGGACTCAGGCACCGGAATCTATCTCAGCCCATTACTCTGGCGATAACTTTACCTTAGCGAGAATTAGAAACTTCGAGGGGAAGGTGGTCACTTACAGTGTTAGCCAACAGAATAGTAAGCACCCAAAAATGTTATTGATATTGTCGATGCAGAAACAGAAAGGTTTGTGGAGTGTAGATGCCGCTAAGCTTACTTGGCAATGTAAAAACGGCCTGCACTTTGGTACAGACCGTTGTCATTAATCAGCGCTTTATGGGCACTGTGGCAGTATAAATCTTTATATTAAAATAAAGCCTTATACCAATCAGTATAAAGATTTGATCGCTCAGCGAGAGTTTAACGGCTTTGAAGCAAGGCGATGAATGAAGAGCATAGTTATTCTACGCTCAAGTTCATTAACGCAGTATCAGAGCCGCTAAAACTCGCCTGTAGGAGTGTTTTGGGCTTGCTACTTCTACGTTGAATAAACTCATAAGGGAATAACCATTATGTCATTTATCCGCCTTGAATTAGCTTGCCAAAAACGCTCTGAGTAGATCAACTTCTTATACTGATTGGTATTATACCAAAGTGATTTTAGCGAACTTGCGCTTACCCACTTGGAAAACACCCGTTGTGCCAGCCGTTAGCTGCATACGTGTATCTTCAATCTTGTCACCGTCTATCTTAGCTGCGCCCTGCTTGATCATGCGCATTGCATCTGATGTAGAGCTAACCAGACCTGCTTCTTTAAGTAAGTTAGCAATCGCTATCCCGTCACCCGCTGCAATTTCTAGCTCTTGAATATCGCTAGGAAGCGCACCTTTTTGGAAGCGGTTGATAAACTCTTGATGGGCAGCGTCTGCAGCAGCTTCATCATGGAAACGAGCAATGATCTCTTTGGCTAATGCAATCTTTACATCACGCGGGTTAGCACCTGCTTCAATATCAGCTTTAAACTGCTCAATTTCTGCCAATGGACGGAACGAAAGCAACTCAAAGTAGCGCCACATCAACTCATCAGAGATAGACATGATCTTACCGAACATCTCTCCGGCTGGCTCACTCACACCAATGTAGTTGTGGGCAGACTTAGACATTTTCTTAACGCCATCAAGACCCTCTAGCAGCGGCATCATGATCACTGTCTGCGGTTTTTGCCCTGACGACTTCTGTAGTTCACGTCCCATCAGCAAGTTAAACTTCTGATCGGTACCACCCAATTCGACATCTGACTCAAGTGCTACTGAATCGTAACCTTGCAGTAATGGGTACATAAATTCATGAATCGCAATCGCTTGACCAGAACCATAACGCTTCTTAAAGTCATCACGTTCCATCATACGCGCAACAGTCTGCTGCGATGCTAAGCGGATCATACCCGCTGCGCCAAGTGGCTCTAACCAGCTTGAGTTAAATTCAATACGAGTTTTAGCAGGGTCTAAAATCTTAAACACTTGCTCTTTATAGGTCTCGGCATTAGCAAGTACTTGCTCACGCGTTAGTGGCGGACGAGTACTATTTTTACCACTTGGATCGCCGACCATACCAGTGAAGTCACCAATCAAGAAGATCACTTCATGACCTAGCTCTTGAAAGGTACGCATTTTGTTCAAAATAACGGTGTGGCCCAAGTGAATATCTGGCGCGGTTGGATCGGCGCCAAGTTTGATCTTTAGTGGGCGACCCTCTTTGAGCTTCTCCAGTAGATCCGCTTCAAGTAAAATTTCGTCAGTACCACGTTTAATTTCTGCTAATGCTTGCTCTAAATCAGCCATGTCGGCGGTTACTCCTGGGAGCGTAATCATAAAATCTGGGGACTAATGTTACTTGTTAGCCAGCACAAATGAAAGTGTGTACACTAAGGGGATCACTAAGAAAGAGCGAATTTGGTACCAAGGTCAATGGGAAAGGTTATAACTTTATTTAAATTACTGCCAAAATTACATCAAATACTCCTTTGTATCTTAGTTTTTGTCACCCTAATTATTGTGTTAATACCGTCAGATGATGTTCAAGCATCGAAGCAAACGGTGTCATCAAACGGTGAATATGGCTTAAATACACGTTATGACGTGCCTTTAGCATTTCGCACACCTACGCCTCCAGTAGATTCAGACTCGATCAATCAAAAAAATACTGAGATTCGAAAGCAGCCTTTGGCGCAAGCCTCTTCCCGTCATCAAGCGCCAACAGAACAAACAGCAGTAGATGTTGGACCAGTATTAAACGAAAAACATTTTCAAGTTAAGAGTGGTGACACCCTTGCAGCACTCTTTAGCCGTGCTGGTTTAACTGCAAAAGATGTCTACGATGTCACTCAATTGCCTAAGTCCAAAAAGAACCTGCTTAAAATCATGCCTGGCGATGAGTTAGTGATTGCGAAAAATGATAATGGCCAATTGGTGCAGCTACGCTATCACTTAGACAAGATCTCAACCTTAGTCGTCAACCGAGTTGATGATAAATATCAAGAGAGCATCAGCACTAAGCAGGTTGAAACTCGCAGTAAATTTGCCAATGCCACCATTGAAAATAACTTTTGGAATGCTGGCGTCTCCGCGGGCTTAACCCCAAACCAGATCATGCAACTGGCCACCATATATGGTTGGGACATTGATTTCGCGTTGGACCTTAGGAAAGGTGACAGTTTTGCCATTCTGTTTGAAGAGGAATACGCCGACGGTGAGTTTTTGCGTAACGGTAATATTCTGGCTGCAGAGTTTACTAATCAGGGCGACCTATACACTGCGGTGCGTTATAAAGACGGCAACTATTACTCTGCTGAAGGTCGCAGCATGCGCAAGGCGTTTTTGCGCTCACCGGTCGACTTTAAATATGTAAGCTCAAGCTTTAATCCGCGCCGCTTGCATCCGGTCACAGGCCAAGTGCGAGCCCATAGAGGGGTCGATTATGTTGCCGCCGTTGGCACACCGATTAAAGCCGCGGGTAAAGGCCGTGTAATAAAATCGGCCTATAATCAATACAACGGCAATTACGTTTTTATCAAGCACAATGACACTTACACCACCAAGTATCTGCACCTTAAAAAGCGTAAAGTTAAAACTGGCGCCTCTGTTAAGCAGGGACAAATTATTGGTACATTAGGCTCTACCGGACGAGTCACCGGCGCTCACCTACACTATGAGTTTATTGTGAACGGGGTACACCGCAATCCTCGCACCGTTAAGCTGCCAAAGTCTCAAGCTATTGCGAAAAAAGAGAAAGCCCAGTTTGCGATTGTCAGTAAAAAGCTAATGGGTGAGCTTGAACACAACAAACAAGTACAACTAGCATCGCACTAGGGCATGCTTAATCAAGGCTAACAGAAGAGATCAATACTATGAATAAAAGCTATTATATTGGTCTAATGTCAGGCACGAGCATGGACGGTGTTGACGCGGTACTGGTTAAATTCAGTGGCGACACACCTTCCTTGATAGAGCACCACTCGGAAGATATCCCTGCGGCTCTATTAAGAAACTTACAAAAGCTTTGCTTACCAGGCAATGATGAGATCAATCGATTAGGCCATCTCGATCGAGCGGTAGGAAAACTGTTCGCAAAAGCGGTCAATGTTCTGCTTGATAAAGCTGGCGTTGATAAACTTGCCGTTATTGCGATTGGCAGCCACGGCCAAACGGTTCGTCATATGCCCAACCTTGAGATGGGATTTACCCTGCAAATAGGCGATCCAAATACCATTGCAGCTGAAACTGGCATTGATGTAATCGCAGATTTTAGGCGTAAAGATATTGCCCTTGGTGGTCAAGGAGCACCGCTGGTTCCAGCCTTTCATCAGCATGTATTTGCCACGCCTAAGCATAAACGTATCATTTTGAATATTGGTGGTATCGCCAACATTACCTATTTACCAGGTAACACTGATGCTGTTACCGGTTTTGATACTGGACCAGGCAATACTTTAATGGACGCATGGATCCAATATCAGCAAGAGTTACCATTTGATAAAGATGGCGCTTGGGCCAAAGCGGGAACAACCGACGACAAGATGCTACAACATTTGTTATCTCATCCCTACTTTGCACTAAATGCGCCTAAAAGCACGGGGAGAGAGCTATTCAATCAAGCATGGTTAGAACAGCAACTCGCTGACTTTAATCACCTTAGTGATGCAGATATTCAATCAACGCTGCTCGATTTAACTTGTTTTAGTATTGCCAATGACACGTTAGCATTATCAACAGCAGGCGAGATGTATGTCTGTGGCGGCGGTGCTTATAATACCGAACTCATGTGCCGTCTAAAGCAACTTTTACCTCATTATAAAATCACTACCACAGCAGAACTGGGCATTAATCCACAATGGGTTGAAGGTATCGCCTTTGCTTGGCTAGCAATGCGCTTCCACCTAGGGTTACCAGGTAATTTACCTGCAGTGACAGGTGCAAGTCGTACAGCATTATTAGGCGGCAAGTTCAGTGCGCTTTAATGCACTAGATACAATATTACTCCTGCTCAACGAGTTCCCCACGACGCTTGCTTCCCAATTGAGCAAGCGTAATTTAGGTCATCAAATTAACATTTATTGAAATTATGCTTTATATTCAATAGCGAGTGCGCACACTTTACATAAAACCACATAATGAATTAGATCAGTTCATTGAGGTATGTCGGTCAAATCAAAAAGGATTAAGACTTATGAATATGTCTCAAAAAATGGCGGCTGAGTTTATCGGCACATTGTGGTTGGTGCTAGGCGGTTGTGGCAGTGCAGTGTTAGCCGCAGCTTTTCCGGAAGTTGGCATTGGCTTACTGGGTGTCGCCTTTGCATTTGGTCTCACGGTATTAACCATGGCCTACGCCATTGGCCACGTATCTGGCTGCCACCTAAATCCAGCGGTATCATTTGGCTTGTGGGCCGGAGGCCGTTTCCCAGCATCAGAGCTTGCGCCCTATATTATCGCCCAAGTATTGGGTGGTATCGCAGGTGCAGGTATTTTATATCTGATAGCATCTGGTCAAGATGGCTTTAGCCTAGCTGGCGGCTTTGCTTCTAATGGCTTTGGTGAACATTCACCGGGTGGATACAGCTTAACAGCTGCGCTGGTGTGTGAAGTGGTAATGACGCTATTTTTTCTTATCATCATTTTGGGCGCTACCGATGAGCGCGCCCCCAAAGGCTTTGCACCTATAGCGATTGGTCTTGGTCTTACGCTGATCCACCTGATTAGTATTCCGGTAACCAATACCTCGGTAAACCCAGCTCGAAGCACCGGACCAGCGCTGTTTGTTGGTGATTGGGCGCTGTCTCAGCTCTGGCTATTTTGGGTCGCACCGATTATCGGCGCCATACTCGCAGGGGTTATCTATAAGTTCTTTAACGCAAAAACATAGCATTCCCCAAAACAGAGCCGATTCGGCTCTGTTTTCTTTTTCATTCCTGCATGAAATGTTACTATCCACAGCAATTCGGCGCATTGCGTGCATAGCTTACGCTCGCCCCCTTTAAAATGAAGAGACGTACACCATGAGCAACAAAAGCAAAAGCTTAAAGCAAATTACTGAAATGACGCCAGAATCTCGTTACGACTACCTTGTTGAGCAAGTTAAAGAGCACAAAACCTTATGGTCATTACAAGACCTAGACGGTTGTGTAATGCTCACCACCGATGATGAAGATTGCATCCCGATGTGGCCAACAGAAGAAGCCGCTGCACTTTGGGCTGTTGATGACTGGAAAGATTGCCAAACACTAGCAATTCCAGTTGATGAGTGGTTAGAGCGTTGGGTTCCTGGTATGCAAGATGACGACTTGTTTGTCGCTGTATTCCCAGTACAAGATGATTTAGGTGTGGTGATCCCACCTTACGAACTTGAAGAGCGTTTAGCCCCTAAAAAGCGTCACTAATAACATATCGCTTTATGGCTAGCGATTAGCTAGCCTTTATTCCCTGCTGCATGCAAAAGAGATTAAAAAGTGGAAACCAATAATACCGCTAACAATACTGCCACCCCGACTAAAGTGAGCATGCCAAAACGGCTTATCGCTCTACTTACTTTTTTAGTGATAATTTCAGTCAGTGGCTTACTTGCCAAACAAGGTGTGCTGTTTAGTATATTGACCCTATTCATGGTACTGGCAATTATCGGCAGACAAAAAGCGGCATTAATCATGTTGCGGGTATACACCTCACTGCAACTCGCTATTGTTAGCATATTGCCTGTCGTGTTGTACGATCCAGAGAACCTTGCGGCTTCGGGTCCTTCAAATTTTGCTATCGGTAGCTTTAAAGCTCAAGTGCCAGACTGGATAATATTTAGCATATTGATTGTGTTAGCGATTGTACAAGTGTGGATAGCCTTCAATCGTAAGGTTAGCCTGTACTTTAATCGTGAAGTTAATCTCAATATTATGCGCTAAATAAGAGGCCGTAGCTCTTTCGAGCTTAGTTGTTGTTCGAGCTCAGTAACTTTCAAGGCTTAAACGATGATGCTTAGCTAGCTAACTGAAAGCTCTACAGCCCCTAGCAGACACAAAAAAGCCGTCAATTGACGGCTTTTTTAATCGGCGGAACTCAATCCGCCAGTTCTCAGTAAGCTATTGGCTTATACTGAGAAACTTGCACCACAACCACAAGTCGTTGTCGCGTTTGGATTCTTCACGAAAAAGCGTGATCCCTCAAGGCCAGAAGTGTAATCCACTTCGCCACCAACAAGGTATTGTAGGCTCATAGGGTCAACAACTAACTGAACACCCTGCTTCTCTACAGTAAAGTCGCCTTCGTTTACTTTCTCATCGAAAGTGAAACCGTATTGGAAACCTGAGCAACCACCACCAGTTACGTAAACACGTAATTTAAGGGCATCATTTTCTTCTTCATCAAGCAAGGTTTTTACTTTTAATGCAGCCGCATCAGTAAAGCTAATTGGCAAAGCATCTTCAGCTTGTTCAGTCATTACTACCTCTTACATCTATTTGCTGTGCAGAATTATCTAATACCTGACCGTTTTGTTCAAGTAATATGCTCTGCTCATTTTCATTCACAAGTAATTCTTGTGAACTATATTCCTGTTCAGTCTGTGACCCTTTAGTCCAGCGACTTGCTGGAACAACGACCTTAGCCTTCACTCTAGATAAGATGAAGCCTTCAGGTAAAGTGAATTCTGTTTCTAGAACCTGAAAATAGGTAAACTTAAATTTGAACGCTGCTTCACTTAATTCAGATAGCTTAATGGTTTTCGCTTTACCATCTTGTAGGCCAATAAAGCTCACCTCACTGCGCCCAGACACTGAACGGCGGCGTTTTTCAAGTTGAGTCAGCACCAATTTAAGACGGTACTGACGTGGTAACAGCTCCGGCATCAGCTCTAAACCATTAATCGCTATGCCTTCTGCACTGTTTTCTGGCGCCATCACGCTACGATAAAATGCCAGCTCACGAGAAAGCTCCTTCTGCTTCCCCTCTTGCTCTACAAACATAGCTTGCATGTTACTGTTGGCTTCTCGCTCTAATGCCAACTCAATATTGCGTGCTGCTAACGTATCGGCCTGCTCCTTTAACAGCACATTATACTCTTGGGTTCTATCTGCCTGTTGCTCGACTTTTGGCGTAAAATAACTAGAACCAACATCAAAACACAACGCCCCTAAAACAAAAGCGGTGACAATCAATAAAAATAAATATGCGCTAGAGGTACGAAATTGTCGCTCAATCACTTGCAAGCGATCGAGCCAACGATGATAATTTGCCATTAAGTAACAGCCCCTTAATAAAAATCTCACATTCGAATGTAAATGTGACAATCAAAAATTTTGGAAATGTCTGTGTATCAAACAATCGTTAAAATGCAGCAGCAAGTTAAAAAGTATCTCAGTACTGAACTTAAAGACACGCTTTCTCAAGCGAAGGTAAGTGTTCAGCTGTGTCTACTTGCATTGCTTTTCGCGTTGTTTGCATCAGGTGTCATCCTGCTTTTTAGATTGCTCTTAGTTTGGTTTGACACCTATACCCAGACTCAGGCTCTGAATTTTACGGATATCATCGATGACTGGCGAGTGTTATTGCCGCTTTTCGGATCTTTTTTGATCTGGGGCGTAGCAAAAATGGGATCTAAACGATATAAACGCATGGGAATTGCCTATGTAATTCATCGCGTTAAGCTACATTATGGCAAAATTCCACTGCAATCAGCCCCCGGTCAGTTCTTTCAAGCGCTGTTTGCCCTAGCAACTAACTTCTCTGTTGGCCGTGAAGGTCCAGCGATTCATCTCGGCGCCGTCAGTGCTAGCGTATTAGCTGAAAAATTCAAACTGCCCGATAACAGTGTCCGTATTATGTGTGCCAGCGGTATCGCTGCGGGTATCGCTGCCATTTTCAATGCGCCGCTAGCAGCGGTTATTTTTGTATTTGAAGTGGTGCTGCGTGAGTACAAAATTCACTACTTTTTCCCAGTAATGATCTCTGCTATTTGCGGCGCATTAAGCAGTCAGATAGTTTTTGGTAATGTGCATGAGTTTGAACAGATAGGTGCAGCAGTCATTCCCCTTAGCCAGTACCCACTGTTAGCACTATTTGGCATTGTACTGGGTTGTATTGCGGCCTTTTTTAACCGCTCACTACTGAGCATTACCGCAATGGGTCAAAAGTGGCCATTAATGCAAAGGCTGCTGTTGGCTGGAGCCATTACGACTTTAGTTGGGCTCGTGTTACCACAAGCTATTGGTAGCGGCGAACTGGCCATTGCAGAAACAATTAGTGAGCACCCAAGCATTTTATTTTTAAGCGCCATACTCATTGGCAAGATGGTGGCCACGATAGCTGCAATTGGACTTGGGATCCCTGGCGGTTTAATAGGTCCTTTGTATGGTATAGGCGCCCTGCTCGGCACAATACTCGGCTTAATTTGTGCTATGTGGTTCCCATCGATTGCACCTTATATTGGCCTTTACACCATTATTGGCATGACAGGTATGATGGGAGTTTGTTTAAGTGCACCACTAGCCGCTCTAGTAGCGCTCATAGAATTGACTGATAACGCTTCTATCATTTTACCGTCAATGTTTGTCGTTATTCCTGCGTTCTTAATCTCACACCAAGGGTTTAAAACCAAATCAATCTTCTTCAAGCAGCTTGAAATAATGGGGCTTGGTTATAAAGTCGCGCCAGTGAACCTAGGTCTACAAAAGGTTGGTGTTCGCCACCTTATGGATAAGCGATTTGTGATTGTTCGGGACGATGATGAGTTGCTATTAGAGGTGCTAAAACGCGCTGAAGGTCGCTCGGTATTAGCACGTAATACCAACAACGAAGTAGAGATGATCCAACTTGAATTGCAAGCCAGTGATACAGCCACCACCTTAACTAGACATCCGATCCAGGGAATAGCAGATACAGCCACCCTTAATGAGGTTTACCTGTGCTTGTCTAAAGAGCGACGCGGTGAGGTCTACATATATCAAGATAATGCAGACAATATAGTTGGCGTGATCAACTGGGCAACACTCCAAAAAGAGATCCGCTTAGGGCAAGTGTAAGTCGTTCAAGCTTACTTTTATTACGCGCCAATTTTGTAGTGATTCTTGGAGTTCAATATAAACTCATACATCGACTAAACCTTTAAAAAATGACGAGCCACTCGCCGTTAACCACCACTCAATCATTATTGGAACACCATGACTCTTTCGTCGACAATGACTAAAGAATGCGGTTATTTCTTGTTTCCAACCTCGCCCAAACAAAAAGCAGGCTTTCCTAGCAAGCTATAACCACAAGTTCAATAACCCAACAAAAATATCTCCCGCTGTTTTAGATTCGTATTTATCGAAAACAAACGTGCTTTATTGCCAGTTTTAAATCGAAAAAACAGTATCTTTTAGAACTTTTTAGAACTTTTCACAGGCCAAAGATCACATTTATCTGTAGTTTTACGATCTCAATCGCCAAGCGCATTACAACTGTACTGATTTATGTGCAGTCAAGAAATGTCGAGGCAATAATCGCATGTCCCGTTTGCAGTCTCTAGATATTAGTCACTTTAGAGCTGGACACTAAAACACCTAGGACATGCAGCCAACAATGTGAAAGTGGCGATAATTATCACCCCGACAAGGGCTATCTATGAGTGTTATGAAAATTAAGTTAGCTGCGTTTATTTTTGTACTCGCACCGCTTGCAGGACAAGTGCCACAATTGCAGGCACAAGACAGTCAAAAACTACTGAATATGTGTATCGCGTGTCATGGCGTCGATGGCAGTAACCTGTACGGTTCAATCCCCAACCTAAAGGGGCAAAATGCTGCGTATATGGTTGAACAGTTGAAACAATTCAAATCAGGTCAGCGTCAAGATAAGACGATGAGCAAGGTCGCGAAACTGCTTACTGAAAAACAGATGCAGCAGATGGCAAACTATTTTTATACTGGAAAGGAGCAACACTAATGGCTATCGATAGACGAAATTTTCTAAAAGGTGCTGTTGCAACCTCTGTATCTGTAATGCTGCCTACAAGTTGGGCGTTTGCTCAAAACCGCCCAGCAGGAATGGCACCGCTCGATGTATCTGCGGTGACCTGGTCAAAAGTCGATGACCTACCTAGCCATTTTAAAGTATTAAACTCAAACCCATTAAATGCGTTTCCACCTGAACACCTACTTGCTCCAGTAAAAACACCTGCCGATGTCGCGTTTATTCGCTGGAATGGTCAGATGCCCAACTTTGCTGAGATAGATGCAGACACATGGGAGTTCACCGTTGACGGTGAGTCAATTGAAACACCAAAAACCTACACCATTGCTGAACTTAAGCAAAAATTTAAAACCGTAACCCAGCAACTGGTCTTGGAGTGTGGCGGCAATAGCCGTGAGAACTTCTACCCTAACGCTAAGGGAAACCAATGGAGCAACACTGCTGTTTTCTGCGCAGAATGGACCGGTGTGTTAGTCAAAGATGTCCTTGCCGATTGCGGCGTTAAAAGTGATGCCGTATACACTGCTCACTATGGTGCAGATAAGCACATTAGCGGCAAAGGTGCAGCCATTTCACGTGGTGTACCGATTGACGCTGCGATGAATGAGAATGCCATGATAGCCTGGGGGATGAACGGCGAAGATATCCCTTATATGCATGGTTATCCGCTGCGAATAGTGTTTGGTGGTCGCCCTGGCTCAGTATCACAGAAATGTGCTGTAGGCATGGGCGTTCGAGACCGTGTTCATGACGGAAAGAAGATGGCCGCCCCCGCTTATCAAGTGCCTACTAACCCAGTAGCTCCAGGTGAGAAAGTCGACAATAAAGATTTTAAGATCATTGAGGAGATGATTGTTAAATCACTTATCACCGCACCACAAACTGGCGGAGAGTTGTCACTCGGAGACACATTGCAGGTTAGTGGACATGCTTGGGCTGGCACCCGTGACGTGGCAAAGGTAGAGGTCAGTTATGATTATGGCACCACTTGGCAGACTGCAGCGTTAACAAAAGCGGTAAACCCAATGGCATGGCAACAGTGGAATATCGAAATTAACCTACCTCAAACTGGCTATTATGAAGTCTGGGCGCGTGCAACCGACAGTAAAGGCGATACCCAGCCGATGGTTCAACCACAGTGGAACCCTAAGGGTTACCTCTTCAATGGTTGTCATCGTGTAGCAGTAAGGGTTGTATGATGAGAAAAGCACTCTTTTCTATAGCGGTGCTAAGCACAATATTAGTGCCTGTTGTGATGGCCGCTGACACCACTCAACTCAAAAGCTATCCCGTTGATCCCACCACAGGACTAATAATGGCACCGGGATGGGAAGTGGTTAAGCAGCAGTGTAATGCCTGCCATACCAGCCTAATCATTCCGCAGAATGTTGGCAGCCGAGAAGTTTGGCGCGATACCATTCAGTGGATGATCGATACTCAAGGCCTCTGGGATCTATCTGACACTTGGGAGCCAGTGCTTGATTACCTTGAAACCTATTACAACGAAACAGGCATTGATATGCAGATTTTCAGACGTAAGCCTTTGGATGCAGACAAAATGCCGCCCATGCCTAAGAAGCTATCATCAGCCAACAAGGAGCATTAATGTGCAGCACTCTATATTAAAATTTGCATGTTGTAGTGCATTAATGACTGGCCTAGCAGTTGGTAATGTACAAGCTGCTGACAACTCCTTTAAAGAGACTCTAGCCCTCAAAGAGCTAACTTTACCAAGTGAGATACTTAACTATCAAGCCGATGCAAGCAAAGGCGAGCAGTTAGCGAACCAACGTTGTATTGCTTGCCATGGTGACGCCATGCTGAAGATGATGGCAACCTACCCGAACCTCAAAGGACAGAAAGGTGCTTATCTGTTTAAACAGCTAGTACAGTTTAAACGTGGTGAACGTACCAACCCCATTATGCAGGCGCAAGCGAGTATGCTATCCGAAACTGAAATGAAAGATGTTGCACTCTATTATTCACAGCAAACAGCCGCCGATTTAAACCAATAACCAAGCTTCATCATCAAGCCCGGATATAACGCCGGGCTTTTACTTTTGTTGTAACATTGCCGCCTTTCTATTGCCTCACACTGCAACAACTCGCATGCTGAATAGCCGCGCTGATTCTATTCACTCTATATTCACCTCGCATTAAGCTTGATGGTGATATGCTGCCGCCCTCTAAGTTAAGTTAATAGAATTCAAGAATATTGACCAATCTTCGACTAGATTTAAACGGTAACCCACCCATTGCTAGTGCTTCATAAAAAGCAAATAAAGGACGCTTCAATGCTTAGAAAACCTCAAGTACAACTCGCGCTACTTGCAGCGGCTATTTTATCCCTCGTTTATGCTGCTAACTCTCAATTTAGCCCGGACAATGATAGCGCAGTCGTTAATACGACAGAGTCAGTTAAAAAAGCTGAAAAAGCGGCTAAGGTGATTGTCAATAAAAGCAGCAGCGAACAGCCCGATAACACAGCCTCAGAACAACACCTTGTTGCAGCAGATCTTGCAACAGAAGAGGGGTCGACGCAGACCCAAATGAGCTTCATTAAAGTCTCTGATGACAGACCGACTAAGGCTCCTAAAGATGTTCAAATTAACTCTCTTGATGAGCTTTCAAACCTGTTTGATTCACTCAATTACAATACAAAAAGTTGGAAAGATGGCAACCGAGAAGTTCCTAGACTGACCTTTGACTCGGTCAGTGAACGCTGGCAAAAAACCTCTAATCAAATTCCGGTACAACAAAAAAAGATGGTGTTCTTTCGATTACTGGCACCGCTAATATTAATGGCTAACGAGAATATTTTACTCGAGAGGCGCTTAATTGAATCAGCTCCTTTAGATGATATTGTATTACTCAATATCGCAGTGAAATATCGGATGATTAAGAGTGTTGCTCAACCCATAACCGAACAACAGCGACAGCAATTGCTTGAAGAGATAGATATTCTGCCGCCGTCATTGGTATTAGTGCAAGCAGCGGAAGAGAGTGGCTGGGCAACCTCAAGGTTTACTATCGAAGGTAATGCATTTTTCGGCCAATGGGATTTCAGTGGTAACGGTATGATCCCCAAGCAACAGCGAAAAGAACTTGGCAACTATGGTCTTGCCCGTTTTGATACTCCGTTAGCCTCTGTTGAAGGATATATGCTTAATCTCAATACCAATAATGCCTATAAGAAACTACGCAGTTTAAGGGCGAGCCTAAGGGCCAGTAACTCTCCGATAACCGGTATGGAACTGGCTGGAACCTTGGATAAATACTCTGAAAGAGGACAAGCTTATATCGATGGGATCAGACAGATGATTCGCTATAACAAGCTTGATCAAGTGGATGAGGCTTATTTAAGTGACGCCGCACCACTGCGTCTTGTTCCCTGAGCCTCCCCTCAGACAAGCTGCATAAAAAAAGGCTAGCAATTTAGGCTAGCCTTTTTTATCGCTCAAAGCATGAGGCTAGATTTTGAATTTACTCACTGCACGTTGTAAAAACTCAGCTCTCTCTTTTACATTTTCTGTTGCTGCAGAGTTTTCAGCGGCGGTATCGGCTGTGGCTTGAGCAATATCTCTAATCACCACCACGTTTTTATTTACCTCTGTCGCCACCATACTTTGCTCCTCAATCGCCGCAGCGATCTGAGTGCTCATATCCATAATATTAGTAACGTCACTGTTTATTTGTTGCAGTAGATCACCAGCTGACGCTGCCTGTATTGCGCTTTCATCACCTTGAATACGACTAGCGCTCATGACCTGCACAATGGAGCGTGTTCGGCTCTGAAGAGTTTGAACAATACTGGAGATCTCTTCTGTCGACTCTTGTGTTCTCAGCGCTAAACTACGCACTTCATCTGCCACGACTGCAAAGCCTCGCCCCTGCTCTCCTGCTCGCGCAGCTTCAATAGCCGCATTTAAAGCGAGTAAATTCGTCTGCTCAGCAATAGACTTAATCACACTTAACACGCTACCGATAGTTTCACTGTCTTTTTCAAGTTCATTAACAACGATTGAAGATTCATTAATTTGAAATGCTAATGACTGTATCTTTTCAATGGTTTGCTCTACGCCACGTTGCCCAAGCTGAGCATTTTCATGAGTGCTACTGGCCTTACTGGCCGCCAATTCAGTATTTTTAGCAATCTCCTCGATAGTCGCGCCCATCTCTGTGACCGCTGTTGCGACCATATCAGTCTCATTAAGCTGACTGGTCACCCCTTCTGAAGCCCGAGTCACGTTACTTGCGAGATCTTGGCAAGATTGGTTCATGGTATCGACCGATGTCGTGACCTGCTCAATAAGTTCCTGAAAGCTCTCAACCATACTGTTGAAGTGCTTGGCTATTTGGCCAAGTTCATCATCACTACTGTCATCACAGCGCATCGACAAGTCTTTGTTCTGTTCAATATGTGTGATCACCGCTGTGATCTGTTTAACTGGGTCAATAATACTGCGAATAATAACAAAAGTTGCGCCAGCTAAAGCCAGTGCAATTAATACAGCAATAGACAAACCCAAGAGAAATGCCGAGTCTTCTTTTTCTTCAATAGCTAAACGAGCTAATGATTCCAGTTGATTCAAGGCACTGTCAGTATTAGCAACTGCTTGTCTCAACTTGCCCATTTCGCCTTCGGTAATGCTAAGACCAAGTTGGCGCTCCTTAGCGACTAACTGCTTAAAGTCAGCACTATATTGCTTGATGAATTTTGCAATATCTTGCTTTGATGACTCCTCTAACAGCGATTGCGATAACACGCTATTAAACTGATTAATTCCTTCGTCAAACTTGGCAATATAGCTATCGCTGCGACGAAGCATAAAGTCTTTTTCTGCACGACGAAGCTGCAACATCTGCACCATTAATCGCGGCTCGTCATACTGCTTTACCAATGACTCAACCTGATGAACGGCGCTGCGAAGCGTGCCATATAGTCCAGACTTTGGGGTCAAGCCTATCTCTTGGTTTAGTGCGACGACATTTTTGAACGTATTACTGTACAAAGCCAAGTCACTATTAAATGCAGTGAGCGCCTCTGTAGGAATGCCATGGCGGGTAAACACATCATTGAGATCTTGGGTCAGTGTTTTAATATCATTATGATTTGATTGGTGTCTACCGACATACTTAAGGTCCAATCTAGACAGGAAATCTTTCTCATCACGACGCAAGCTTAACACTTCACTTTTAAGGCTAGAGATCTCTTGAGATGCTTTAGATAGTTCCGATTGAACTTGGCCAAAATAAAGCTGTAAACCAAACATAGCTGCAAGCGCAGCAATAGAGACCACAGCGCTTAAAAGCAACTTATGACGGATCAACATATAACCCCCAACAGCAAGATGAAAACATCTTATGAGTAACATTAACTAAGATCGCAATTCTACAACATTAAACTATTATTCACCGCAAATTTAATCATTAAAACTAGGGTTTGAGTTATTGACGGTTTAATGCAATGCCATTAATTACAACTGAGCAATAATAACGTATTGAGTAAATTAAGATTACCACGGCAAGCCTGATGATTATAAAGTCATCCAACCAGTTTAATTGAGCCCCATTTTAGCGATCTCAGCCGTCACTAACTGAACGATAAAAGTTTAGCCCGTTGTTATTTGTGTGTTTTTTATCCAACGATATCGAAACGAGTTGCAGCTCAATGGTACGAAAGTCGATTGACTCAACCAACCATCACAAATAGTATAAAGTATATTTAAAAGTAGGAGCCTGCATGTTAGTCATCAATGCCGAGTTAGTACACCAATCTTTAAGCTACCAAGAGCTAGTCAGCGCGCTCGATGAAACATTTTCCCGCCCTGCAGGAATGCCACAACGACAGGTGTTTAGCCTTGATGTATCATCCAGCCACAGTGATGCTTTTGCGGTACTGCCATCGTGGAACGAAAAAACCATTGCAGTAAAGGCTTTTACCTACTTTCCAAGCAATCCTAAAAAAGATCCAAACTTGGCTAGCCTCTATTCGAAAATCCTTATTTTTAGCCGCGAAACCGGTGAGCCACAAGCGTTAGTTGATGGCACTAGTGTGACCTACTGGCGCACAGCAGCGGTTTCAGCACTTGGCAGCCGGTATTTATCCCGTGAAAATTCAAGCAAGCTGCTAGTATGCGGCACTGGTAATTTGGCTTCATTTATGGCGCTTGCCCACGCAAGTGTTCGGCCTATCACTCAGATTAAGGTTTGGGGTCGCAGTGAAGTCAAAGCCCGGGCAACGATTGAGCTTGTACGTAATGAACGTCCAGATATTGAAGTGTTCTACTGCGATAATCTTGAAGCTAGCGTGCGTGAAGCAGATATCATTAGCTGCGCAACAGGCTCACCAACCCCTTTATTTCCTGGTGAGTGGGTACAAGCAGGTACCCATACCGATTTTGTCGGTAATCATAATCATGACCGCCGCGAATGTGATTCGGCATTGATTCAAAAGTCAGCGGTATTTGTTGATTCGAAAATCAATGTGTTTGCTGAAGCAGGTGAACTGCTGCTGCCGGCAGCAGAAGGCGTGTTCTCCCTCAATGATGTAAAAGGAGAGTTGGCTCAATTATGCCAATCTGGAACGCTAGCAAGAGAGAGTGCTGAACAAATCACCCTATTTAAAACGGTAGGCACAGCCCTTTCAGATCTTGTCGGCGCACAATTGGTTTATGCAAAAGTCAGCCAAGACTAAATCGCTACAAAAATGGGGTTGCCTATCAGCCCCATCAAACCTTGTTAGCCCCCTCTTTAGCCCGCTATCGCCTCAGCAACAACACCCAAGTTAATATTTATTTTATTTCTGTTTAAACCTTTTTATAGGTTAGCTTTGTCTAATACCAAGTGCATTAAGTATTTGGCCAGTTCAGAGCCCCTCAGTCTTTTCAATTCAAAGCGCATTGGTAAAGAAATGGTTATTCCCTTTTAAGCCAATGCAAAGCAGAAGTGGAAAGCCTGAGGAGCTCACGTAGTGTGGGTTTCAAATCGCTGTATGCTTCGCTTTGGGATTTGGATATAGAATAACTATTAGCTCAAGCCCCAATACTTGCCTACAGCGTTTTGAATTCCCGCTGAATGGTCAAACTTTTAATGCAATCGGCATTTACTATATCGGCAGGCACATAAGGAACATGTAGTGACAGCACAATTGAAGGTCTTACAACAGAGTTCATTTAATGAACCGGACCTTATCGATAGCGCCAAAAAAGGCGACAAAGCGGCGTTTAAGCAGCTTTATCAGCAACACCACAAACGAGTGTATGCGCTGTGCTTTCGCATTACAGGTCAAGTTGCCTTGGCGGAAGATGCCACTCAAGACTGTTTTGTTACTCTGTGGCAAAAGCTGCCTCAGTTTAAAGGGCAAAGCCAGTTCACCACTTGGTTACATAGCTTATCGGTAAATCAAGCACTGAATAGCCTAAAGAAGCATCGCTCTTTTTGGTCTCGATTTGTCGCCAGCGAAACCGATGTAGAAACGGTCAGTGATGAATATGAAGATCTCGACAAAATTTTGGTCAAGCTACCAGAGCGAGCTCGTATTGTTTTTGTGCTACATGCACTAGAAGGCTACAAACATGAAGAGATCGGTCAGCTTATGGGGATTGCTTCGGGAACCAGTAAGGCGCAGTACCATAGAGCACAAAAGTTATTAGCTGAAATGCTGGATTAAATGATGGTTAACAGGGGTATAGAAATGAGCCATTCACAAGACAAATTGCAGCAGTTGATCGCACAAACGCCCAACACATTAACGCCTGAGCGAGAACTGTGGACTGATATCGAAAAGCAACTGGATAAACCGGAATACAACCAGCCGAATCATTGGCGCAGAGTGGCAGTTGCAAGCGTGGTACTCCTCTGTGCAGTTATTGGCACAACACTATGGAATAACAGCGCTATCACGCCCACTTATACCGCGCAAACAGTGACTGTACCACTGTTAACAACACTTGCGGATATAAAGCTAGAACATGAGAAACAAGTTGCTTTATTAGAACAAAGTCAGAAGGTTAACTGGCAATCAAGTGAATTTGGCTTACCACTCAATAAGGGCATTGAACAACTCAGAAAAGCCGCTGAAAAAATTTACCAAACACTAAAGAAAACCCCCAACGATAAAGAGCTATGGCAACTGTGGCTTTGGACCCAACAACGAGAAATTGAGTTATTACAGCAAGGTCAAAAATTACCTGCTGCAGACAAAAATCAGGGAGCACTAATATGAATAGAACACCACTTATCGGTTTAGCATTAACCTCGCTTATCTTCAGTCAAACGCTACTAGCAGCAGAAGCCGTTGATCAAACAAAACAGATCCAAGGTAAGGCTAAGGTCAGTGTCAATATACAGCGAGGAGATGTGGTCTTTAAGTCTTGGGATAAAGATGAAATCTCAATTAAAGGCGAACTCGACGAGCTCAGTGAAGGATTAACCTTCACGGTGAAAGGAAGTCATGTGCAGATTGAAGACAAAATGCCAAGGCATTACAACGGTAATAACAAAGATGGCTCACAATTAACCATCATGCTTCCTCAACAGATAAAGTTACAAGCAGAAGGTGTTTCGGCTAATTATCGTATCGATGCATTTGACGGCAAAATGGATATTAGCTCGGTCAGTGGCGATATAAAAGCCAGCCAGCTAAAGGATAAAATCATGCTGCATACCGTATCAGGAGATATCACTAGCCGTGAACTTAGCGGCAAAGTAATGCTAGAAACTGTCTCAGGTGAGATAAAAGACACCGACAGTTCAGGCAAAGTCGCTTATCGTTTGGTGAGTGGAGAGCTGACTGCAAACAGTCGTGCCGACCAAGTATCTGTCGAGTTAGTCTCTGGCGATGCGACAGTTGCATTAGGTGATGTAGACAGCCTTAGCATAAAAACCGTTAGCGGCGATATTGAGCTTTCAGTTGGCAAACTGACTGACAAAGCAAAACTAGGCAGTGTCAGTGGTGATATTGACGTTCATTTTAATAGTGAAGTGAATGTGTCGTTCGATATCAATGGTGGCCCTGGAGGTACGATCAAAAACAAGCTAAGCAATGATCAGGTATCAAAAGAAAAGTACTCTCCACAAACATACCTTAAATTTCAAACTGGTGATGGCAGCGCTAGCCTCAGCGCTGCAACAATTAGTGGCAACATAGAACTATCTAACTAGGTTTCACTTTCAAAAACAGAGGCAGGAAAATTAACATTTAACTGCCTCTTTATTAAGTAGAACAGTATAAAAACAGTTCCCTCTACAGCTTTAGTAAAAGCCGAGAGTCACACTATAAATGACCCTTTTAATGGCAGGGATTGGCAACCAATGACTTAAAAAACTCAAGAAACAATTTATTGGTACCATCAGGCACTCGTGACTTATGGAATACCACACCATAATCGACTTTGATGTCAGGCATATCCAATACGTCTAAAAGTACCATCTCACCAGTGGCCAACTCATTGGCAATGACTATTTCAGGAATTAAACCAATCATATCGCTTTCTGCTATCGTTTTACTCACAGAGTGAAAATATTCAAATCTAAACAAACCTGAGAAGGCACTGCGATCAATATCAAACAGGTCACCAAATAAACTTTCGATATCTGAAGTCGTCGCTCTCGGCAATGAGATAGGAAAATCTTTTAACCTTGGAGTATAAAGGTGTTTCTCTTTTAACAATGGGTGTCCCGGTCGACAAAAAAACACTCCGCGAGACTTTTTATAGCTAATGACTTGTAACTCTTCTCTTTCTGACAAACCAGATACTTTTATCTCTGAAACAAAAAGATCTATTTCACCTTTTGAGAGTAAAGAATATAGTTCATCAACATCGCGAGTTCTTAATTCAACACTAACATTGGGGTGCGCTTTAGAAAAACTAAGCAATATATCATTTAATATATTGCTCGATGCTAACGTGCCACCACCAATCGTCAACTTTCCACTTGATCGACCACTGTTAATTTTAATGTCAGCTTCGAGATTACACACTGTATTGAGGATCTTATCACTGTGTTTTAATACTAAATCACCATGGTAAGTGAGGGCTACCCTTCGTGAATCTCTGGTAAATAGTTTCACACCTAAACTCTTCTCCATCTTCTGGATGCTTCGAGTCAATGAAGGCTGAGAGATATCCAGTTTGCTGGCAGCGATGCTGTAACTTTTGGATTGTGCGAGTGCTACAAAATGCTTTATATGCCTTAATTCCATCTCGCCCTCCTTATTATGCAACTGAATTTATTATATAAAAGTTAATATGAAATAGAATATAGACTCTAACACGAGTAGCTTAAGCAGCTATTAAGTTTGCGTTGTCACTGGTTAAACAGCTTTATATTCTCGATTTACCGCCATAAAGTATTGCAAATTACTGAGTGATACAAGCTACTCGCAAATACTTTGTATCAATTTGAATCAAGTGTATCTATTGAATACCTAGTGATTTTATTAGCCAACTTATTCATTAAAGTACGCTCAAACCTATATATTCCAACGAGGTTAATTTTATACAACCGCAATAACGACTATTTATATTGCTGATTAAAAACCCACTTTTCTTTTAAACTTTTTTTAAAATACATATAGCCTATCGGATAATACACTTTGCCTATTCGCCACAGCGATAACAAAGAGTCAACAATCTAGCTGCAAATATGCAACTAGAAGGCAGGATAATGAAACTAAAAAAAATAAGTATGATGACAATAGCTGCGATATACGCAGCTAGCGCAGGCAGCGTTGCCGCTTCTGGCAATGATAATAACAATATGCGCAGCATTGAAATTACCGATGCTATTATCAAATATAATGAAGAGCTCCGAAGTGGTAACAGCAGAGCCGGCAATACCGTAAACCGTCCAGCAAGCAACAGCCAAAATATTCACCGAGCGATTGCTACAAATCAAAACAGTAAGGTACCGTTTAAACACCAAGCGGGACTGCAAGGTGAGCAAACCTACATTGTCGAGTTAAGCGATAAACCCGTTTCCCTCTACCGCGGTGGTGTTGAGCAATTTAAAGCAACATCACCCACCGTTAACGCAATCCCTAGCATGTTGAGCCCGCGCGGCCACAACAAGCTTGATACCAAGAGCAGTTCAGTTAAGCAATACAGCCAATACTTAACAAGCAAACAAGACCAAGCATTAAACCAAATCTCGGCCACTGTTGGTGCTAACCTTGATATTAAAAATCGTTATACATTGGCGTTTAACGGTATGGCGCTGCGTATGACTCAGGAGCAAGCTGCAAACGTTGCTAATCTTCCTGGTATTCGCAATGTTAGTCTTGAAAAAATGTATGAGTTACACACAGATAATGGCCCAGGACACATTGGCGCTGATGCTATCTGGACAGGAAGTGCTGCTGACGATAAATACAAAGGTGAAGGCATTGTTGTCGGGGTACTGGATACTGGTATCAACTCTGATCATGCCTCTTTTGCCGCCGTTGCAGGCGATGGCTATACCCACAAAATGCCTGACCGCTATAGCAGTTACTTAGGTGATTGTGAAAAAGTTGAATTTGCCAGCATGTGTAACGACAAGCTTATTGGTATTCGTTCGTATGAAAGCATTACCGAAAGTTATATGGACGCGGCTTTTCAGCCAGATCAACCCTCTTGGAATATCACCGACCCTAAACGTCCGCAAAATGGTGAAGACTATAACGGTCACGGTTCACACACAGCCTCTACAGCTGCAGGTAACGAACTATTTGATGTAGAGCATGTGGTTGCCATTACGGGTGAAACGGGTGATGGCTTAGGAACGGGGCTGATGTTCGACAAAGTGTCAGGCGTCGCACCACGCGCAAATATCATTATGTACCAAGTGTGTTTCCCTGGCGATGGCAGCTACGGTGATAACTATGGTGGCTGTCCAGGTTCTGCATTGTTAGCCGGCATTGAAGATGCTGTTGCCGATGGTGTTGACGTGATTAACTACTCAATTGGTAGCCCTTTTGGTACATTCCCTTGGGACGACCCGATGGAGATGGGTTTCCTTGCAGCACGTGAAGCAGGCATTTCGGTGTCAGCTTCTGCGGGTAACTCCTACGCACCGCAATACGCCAGCCAGGCACGCGGAGCTATCGATCACTTTTCACCTTGGATCACTTCTGTTGCAGCCACTACCCATGGCCGTGAAATTGCGGTAGAAGGTAAGACCCTAGCTGACTCAACGGGTGGGGAAAAGCCACTTGATGTGTTAGTTGGTGGTGGGCTTACCGGCGCTTATACTGGGCCCGTAGTGCAAGCAAGTGCTTATGGCAGCGAGTTTGAAAAGTGTAATGAGCCCTTCCCAGTTGATTTCTTCTCAGTAGATCCAGAAGGTAACCCTTTTGCTACTGCACCTATTGTGGTGTGTAAACGCGGTGATATTGCCCGAGTCACAAAAGCAACCAACGTTGAAGCTGGTGGTGCTGGTGGCTTTATCTTATGGAACTCAGGCTATTCAGAAACCACTGCTAATGACCCTTACTCAATTCCAGGGATTCATATTGATTACGCGTCTTACTATGGTAACTACCAAAATGGTTATTATGGTTTAGAGGATTGGCTTAAAAGTGGTGATAGCCACAGCATCACCATCACAGCCTCTGAAGTTGTCGCTAATGAACGAGATGCAGACTACGTCGCAGATTTCTCATCTCGCGGTCCAAACCTCGAAGCACCTGATGTAATGTCACCCAACCTAGCAGCGCCAGGTGTTGATGTATTTGCAGCCTGGGCCGATGAAATGCCATTTAGTACCCAAGGTATGCCAGCTGATTACGCAGCGATTAGCGGCACATCGATGGCAGCGCCCCATGTAGCAGGTGCTATGGCACTACTTACTCAAGCACATCCTGATTGGACCCCAGCGGAAATTCAATCTGCATTAATGACAACAGCTTCATTGAATAATGCCACTCGCTCTAGAGATGGCTCACCCTATGATCCTGTTCCTGCAGGTTACAGTGATGCGGGTAGCGGTGTGATTAATGTTGCACGCGCTAATAATGCAGGTTTATTGTTAAGTGAAACGGCTGAAAACTACCGCGCAGCCAATCCAAATAATGGCGGTAACATTCATACCTTGAACCTGCCTTACTTCTACCAAGATAACTGCGCTAGTACCTGTAGCTGGATGCGCACTGTAACAGCAACAGAAGATGGCACTTGGACGGTTGATGCAACGGCAAACACTATGGATGGTGCACCGATGCTAGAGCTAGAGGCTTCGCCAAAGACCTTTACGCTTAAAGCGGGCGAGTCTCAAGCCATCAGCCTAAAAGCAAAAGTACTTGAAGTGGAAGCGATTGGCGCCGACTCTTCAGGACTACAACTTACCGGCTCAGTAAAGCTAACATCAAACAATAGCAGCACTCCAATGCAGCACCTGCCTGTAGGTGTTCGCTATAGTGGTGATGGTTTACCCGCTGAAGTGTCTGGCATAATCCATCGCGAGCAGGGCCATACATTAACGCCAATGCTCAATACTGATGAAATCCAATCACTTAACTCCAAGGTCTTTGGCCTTACAAAAGGTGAAACAATTACCTACGAACTGCCACGTGCAGAAGCACGTCTTTACTCCGACGGCTTAACAGTAGAAGAGATAGAAGCCGATGGTGGTGCAAAGGTACATTTCTTTGATGTTCCGGCAGGTACACAGCGCATTGTTTGGGAAGTGCTTTCAGCTCCTAAACATGCCTTTACCTCTATCGACCTTGGTATGGACATCAATGAAGATGGTGATATTCAATGGCTAGATGAAGCTATCTGTTACTCATTTACAGATAACGGTGACTTCTGTGCCATTAATAATCCAACGCCTGGTCGTTACTGGGCAATAGCCGCAAACTGGAAATACGACTATGAAGATCCTAAAAACCTAGCTGATGAGTTTGTATTGAGTCTCGGTATTGTAGGAGAGTCAGACGATGCCAACATCACTGTTGAAGGACCTGCAACCACTGATGGCATGACGCCATACCAATTGCAGCTTAACTACAACCTACCAGATGCAACTGAAGGTGATACTTACTATGGTGTTGTGGCGTTAGGTAGTGATGAGTACAACGCGACTAACTTAGGTGACTTCGCCGTTAAGTTACAACATATGGGCACTGACACTGAAATAACCGCATCGCAATCTGCAGCCAAGGTCGGTGATATTGTTGATTATGTTGTCGATTTAGCTCCTAACCTCGTCGGTGCTGAGCGAGAGTTTACTTTAAATGCAACCATCGCTGAAGGAATGCAGTTAATTGAAGACTCTATCGTTGTAGGCGGCGTAGGAGACTACGAAGCTGGATTAACCGTTAGCGGTAATGCGATTAGCATCAGTGCAGCCCAAGCATCTTCAAGTGATATGAAACGTCATTATGTTTATACCACTAACCTAGAAGACGCGACTTGTAAGGTGCCTTATGGCGACGATGAAACCTTCTATGACTTGCCGCTGCAAGGGTATCAAGACTTAGGTATCTCTGGTCTTTCTAATCAAATGCTTTACATTCCAATGGAAGAAAATGGCTTACCTCATATTCCTCTATACGCAAACCCTGAGCATTTTTCGCAAAATGTACTAGGGATCTCGCCATTTGGTTATATTCAATTAGACCAAAACCCTGAGTTCTGGAACTATAACCAACCCTTTACGGATATGTTCCAAACCTTCCCTGATACCGTAATCGCTCCACTATGGCGCGGTGATGTGAAGATGCCACAAGGGTCGATTGATTGGTCAACATTCCGTTATACCAACGTGGTGTATGGCGTGGTCACCAATGATCATTACATCTTCCAGTGGGATGGCGGTGAAGAATGGAATAGCTTCTTGGTCGGCAACACCAACCCAGATCCAGATGCTAAGTTCAACATTCAAACCATTATTTCAAACTCAATTAGCTTTGACCCTGAAACACCGGAGATGATTTTCGCTTATCAAACCTTAAAATCAACGAACGGCCACTTAGGTTCAATTGGCCTGCATGGATTCTGGGGCGAGCGTACTCCATTTGGTCCGCTATCTGGTTACTTAAATGATGGCTTTGCTTTCAACGATGTTGATGACAAAGTGAGTGAAGGTACTGTAGTTTGCGCCGATTACCGTGGTCCAGAACAAACAGCAGTGTCGCTTAAGTTCTCTGCACGAGTATCAGCAGCAGCGATTGGTGGCGACAATGTTGTTTCTGTAGACACTCAGTATGCTGACTCAGAGCTCGTTTCTGTCTCTCACACTTTATCGACGCCAAGCAACATCACAGTTGCAGCGATGTCAGATATGATGATGGAAGAGAACAGCACTATTGAAGGCCTAAGCGTGATGTACAACGACATAAAAGGCACAGTAAATGGTATGACAGTTACCGGTGACAACATCACCGCAGTGGTTACTGGCGAAACATTTGCTATTACCCCTGATGCCGATTGGCATGGTATGACTGAAGTAACAGTTACAGTGCACGATATGGCCTACCCTTCAGATCAAGGCAGTACTAGCTTTATGCTGACGGTTAACTCTGATGGCGTAGAACCTACACCCCCACCAGCAGAAGAGGCACCTGTTGAGGAGGAGTCTAATGATTCAAGCGGTGGTAGCTTAGGTTTCCTAGCATTAGCATTATTAGGACTATTAGCAGGTTCACGTAAGAAATTACATTAACCCGCTGTAGTCACGAGGTTAGGTCATTTCGATTTGCTTAACCTTATTAAAAGGCCCTCAATTGAGGGCCTTTTTATGAGCTAATTTCGACAGTAATAACGCTGTTAAAGTTGAATGTTTTATAGCGCTATTTTACTGATTGAATCTCAGTCTCTGTCAAAAAGCGCCATTCACCTAGCTCAAGCGTGTTATCGAGCTCTATCTCTCCAACGACTTCACGATGAAGTTTAGTCACCTTATTGCCGACAGCCGCCAGCATACGTTTAACTTGATGGTATTTACCTTCGGTAATGGTCAAACGCGCTTGATGCGTACCCAACAGTTCAAGTATGGCAGGCTTAGTTAGGCCATCTTCATTATTGAGCTGTAACCCAGTAGCGAACTGCTCAATTAAATCTTCAGTTAACGGCTCAGCAGTCTCTAACAAGTAACGCTTGCCACACTCTTTCTTTGGTGAAGTAATCTTGTGTGACCACTTTCCGTCAGTGGTGATCAATACTAACCCAGTGGTGTCAGCATCTAAGCGACCAGCAATATGCAGATCTTCAGGACGAATCACATCAAGCAGGCCAATAACTGATGGATACTCTTCATCAATGGTTGAACAGATAGTATCTACAGGCTTATTAAGCATAATAAAGCGTGGGCCGATGACTTTTAGTATCACACCTTCTAAACGAATTTCGTGCTCGTCAGTCACTTTAAAACCTGAAGTTTTAACCACCTCACCATTACAAGTGACATCCCCACGATGCAGTGCTTTCTTAGCAGAAACACGAGAATGGGAAGTTGACTCACAAATAAATTTATCTAAACGCACAGTAATACTCAGCTATATGACCATAATGGCCGACATTATGAGGGCTACTGGTGTAAAGGGCAAAGTTTTGCCAATACTTAAGGCTACGTTTATCACTGCTGTAGAGGCATTCACAACTTAATACGCTAATAAACATCGACAAATTTAGACGGTAAATAGTTCAGGAAACCTTTTCTTACACATGTTGATTCAATTTAGTCGATAAGTTTACACCTAAACCATATTCACAAAGCCCGAAAAACCTTAACATGTGTTACCCAATGTAATTTGTGCTATTTCGATAAAAGCACAAGTGCATCGTTTGATTTATAAAACAAAAACAAATTGACGGTATATAAAGGAAGAAAAATGAAAAAAGTACTCGTTGGGGGCTTATGCGCTTCCCTTATCGTAGGCCTAAGCGCCTGCAACAGCGACACCACAGCCCCTAAAGCACCAGAAACAAGCAAAACAGAAGCCGCTGTTGCCGTGCAAAAAGCACTAACTTCAGGCATTGATTTTGCCAACTTCGATAAATCAGTTCGCCCACAGGATGACTTTTACTCTTATGTAAACGGCACTTGGGTTAAGAACACCACTATCCCGAGCGATCGCACTAGCACAGGTGCATTTTATGATCTTCGTGAAAAATCACGTGATGACGTAAAAGCAATTATCGAAGAAGTCGCTGCAACACCTAACCTTAAAGCCGGTAGCGATGAGCAGAAAGTGGCTGATCTTTACCGTTCATTCATGGATGTTGAAACACTCAATAAACTGGGCGTGACACCAATTCAGAGCGAACTTGATAAAGTCAGTGCCATTAAGAATAAAGATGAGCTAGTGACTTATTTTGCTCGTAGCCAAGTGATTGGCGGCGGCACTCCAATGGCATTTTACATCGGTGTCGATGCGAAAGACTCTAGCCGTTATGCAACACATATCTGGCAGTATGGCTTAAGCCTGCCAGAAAAAGATTACTACTTTAACCAAGACGAGCGCTTCGTTAATATCCGTAAAGCGTTCGTAGCACACATCGAAAAGATGTATACCCTTGCAGGTCTTGCTAACCCTAAAGCTAGCGCTGAAGCGGTACTGGCTCTTGAAACATCAATTGCTGAAAAGCATTGGGATGTAGTTGAAACTCGTGATAGCACTAAGACCTACAACTTATACCAAGTTAAAGATCTGCCAACACTTGCACCAGACATCAACTGGGATGGTTACCTAGCAACCCTTGGCGCAGACAAGCAAGCTGACATCATCATCAACCAGCCTAGCTTTATCCAAGGACTGAATGAAGTCATCAAGACGACAGACCTAAATACTTGGAAGACCTACATGCAGTGGCAGGTACTGACACATGCAGCAAGTAGCCTAAGTGAAGAGTTAGATACTGAAAACTTTGAGTTCTTCTCGAAAACACTTAACGGCCAAGAAGAGCAACAACCTCGCTGGAAGCGCGGTGTCGCTTCAGTCAACGGTTTGTTAGGCGAAGTCGTCGGTAAAGTCTATGTTAAGCGTCACTTTGCACCAGAAGCTAAGACACGCATGCAGACTTTGGTTGAGAACTTACGTGGCGCTTACGGCGATAGCATTGAGTCACTAGAGTGGATGAGTGCTGACACTAAAGTCGCTGCTAAAGATAAGTTAGCTAAGTTTGATCCTAAGATTGGTTACCCTGATCGCTGGGAAAACTACGATAAGCTAGCCATTAAAGCTGACGACCTGTTCGGCAACAACCTGCGCGCAAGCGAGCTGAGCCATGAGAAAGAGCTAGAAAAACTCGGTAGCCCTATTCGCAAGTGGGAATGGCATATGACTCCACAAACGGTTAATGCTTACTACAACCCAACCATGAATGAAATCGTATTCCCTGCAGCAATCTTGCAGCCTCCATTCTTTAATATGGAAGCTGATGACGCGGTTAACTACGGTGGCATCGGTGCGGTTATTGGTCATGAAATGGGCCATGGTTTTGACGATCAAGGCGCTAAGTTTGACGGTGAAGGCAACATGCGTGATTGGTGGACAGAACAAGACTTGAAAGAGTTTGCTACTCGCGGTAAAGCCCTTATCGATCAGTACAATGATTACGCCGTATTTGACGACCTACACGTTAATGGCGAACTAACACTTGGTGAGAACATTGGTGATCTTTCAGGAGTCACTATCGCTTACCGTGCTTACAAGAAATCACTTAATGGTCAAGAAGCACCTGTGATTGACGGCCTAACAGGCGATCAGCGTTTCTTCATTGGTTTCACCCAGATCTGGCGTGCAAAAATCAAAGAAGAGTCAATGCGTAACCGTGTAGCGACAGATCCACATTCACCTGCACAGTTCCGTTCACTTGGCGCACTTTCAAACATGCCAGAGTTTTACAGCACTTATGACGTGAAACCTGGTGATGCTATGTATATTGCTCCAGAAAAGCGCGTTAAAATTTGGTAATTACAGCAATATAAACCGCCGTAATTAGCGATAAAAAAGCCGTTGATGACAAGTTCATTCAACGGCTTTTTTTTGTTATGCCCCTCACACACCTAATTATGAATAAATGTTAATTTGCCATTCAGCATAGCTTCAGTATCCACAGGTTAGATTAATACCAAATCTGATTAGAATTACCTCTTCTATACCAAAGAGGCAATCAGATTTGATATAGGTCTACAGCCATTAAAAGGGATAGCTATGAATCGGATATTACGAACGTTTTTTATTTTTTTATTGCTTCTTTCGACTCGTTCAGCCTTCGCACAAACCGTGCCTCTCGAACACGATATCAATACCTCAAAAGGTAGCTATAACGCTAAACTGGCATTTTCCAATGACCTAGATGGCCTTACCGCTATCGAATCAATACAGTACCAACAACCAAGGCAAACTAGCGCAGACTTAAATGCACTGTACGCCAACTCTGCGAACGCACAGCAAGAGCTGGCCAATTTACTGAACCACATTACCGAGCAAACTCAAACCCAATCGATTCTGGCGGATATAAAAAGCCGCGAAAGAGCTGAAGCGAAAGTGAGAAATAAACTTGATGGTGATGCCAGCCAACTGACTGATCTGGTTAGAGCCAGTATTGTTAGTAACGATATTCAAAACCTAATGCAAGCATTTGCACTGGTTAAAACCGATAGCCAAATTATTCAAGTTAAGAACCGCTTTGCCGAGCCCAAAGAGTCCGGTTATCGCGATCTTAACCTGCTGGTTAGGTTGCCGCAGTCACAGATGATTGCCGAGATCCAATTACACTTGGCTGATATCGCTGAGATTAAAAGCGGTGATGAGCATGAGGTTTACCAGCAAGTGCAGCAGATCCAAGCTAATGCCGCAGATCAATTACGACAACTTGATGATTTAGAAGCGGCAAAAATAGTCCAGCTACGCCAGCAGTCACACAAGCTTTACCACAAAGCATGGCTTAGGTATAAGCGCCTAGATCAAGCCAATATCCTAGCCGCTGCCTAAAACCTCTTATGCGGGGCCAAAAATACGCTCCGCAACTGACATCTCTTTTTGTGACTTGCCTGATAAAAGTCTATACTCCCGCCCAATAGTCTTCACACGCGAAAAAATATGAACGATATCATTGAGCAACTACAAGAGATGAGCGAAACGGTTCCGGTACCGTTAGAACTCGCAACCTTTGAACAAATTGTTGAAGTAGAGGAAGAGATCCTAATCCCGCTACCTTTGGCTTTGAAAGAGTACTTGATGGAAGCCAGTGATGTTATCGTCGGCAGCTTAGAGCCTGTCACTGCCAGCGATCCGCATTCCCATACTTTTTTGCCAGAAGTCGCAGCCTACGCATGGTCCATTGGTTTACCGCGTGAATTTGTCCCTATCTGCCAACGTGGCGATGCTTTTTTCTTTATCAGCCAAGAGGGCGAAGTTAAATTGTGGCAAGACGATGAGATAGAAGAGGACAGCTGGGAAACATTCTGGGAATGGGCTGAAAATGTTTGGATGCGTAGCTAAGTTAGCTAAAGTGCTACAAATTAAATAAAGGAAATACCATGTCTAAAGTTCTTGGGCTAAACGCCATTGAAATGCAGTACCTACGTCACTCACTTGCGCTAACCACCGCCCAAGTTGCCGAGATAGGCAAAGTCACAGAAGCCGATGTCATTGCATGGGAAGCGGGTGAAAAGCCAGCGCATATGCCTGTACAAAAAAAGCTGATTGAAATTGATGAAGCGATCGAAATGCAGGTACTGAATACTTGCGACGGTATTGAAGAGCTATTTACTAAAGAGCCTAAGCGCACACTGAGCTTTGTGGTTTACCCAACGCAAGCCCTATATGCCCAATATAACCCTGAGTTTCTAGGGACTCTGCCACTTGCAGAGCTATACAACACCTCTGCTTGGCGTATTAAGAAAGAGTGTAAATTGATGCTTGAAGTGGAAGTGGTTCTCGTCCCGCTTAATTTTGAGTCTTACAAAGCATTCCGCGACAAAGATGGCCTAAAAGAGAGCCGTGAGAATCGTGCTAAATGGGCTGCAGCTCAGTTATAAAGTTAACACCTAGCTTTTATAGTTAGGGTTATACCAATCAGTATAAGAAGTTGATCTACTCAGAGCGTTTTTGGCAAGCTAATTCAAGGCAGGCTAATTCAAAGTGAGTAATGACATAATGGTTATTCCCTTATGAGTTTATTCAACGTAGAAGTAGCAAGCCCAAAACACTCCTACTGGCGAGTTTTAGCGGCTCTGATACTGCGTTA
>NZ_BPEW01000031.1 GCF_019654975.1 Shewanella sp. c952 | reverse complement strand
GGACAGCTTAATGGTGAAGAGCCAATTAAGTCGGTTGTAGAAAAAGATTCAAAAGAATCTGAAAACATTCAAATATCTGATTTTCTACTTGGCGCTGTTATGAGTGCGTTTCAAGGTGATGCATCATCACCCGCAAAGCTCAAAGTCGCAGAAAAAATAGCAAAGCATCTTGGCTGGGACTCTCTGGGGCATGACACCAAACCGCATGAAAGAAAATTCAATATTTGGTATTTCCATGACCCAACTAAAGGCCCGAGAGAAGTTGAAACTAAAGATGTTACGTTAAAATATGCATTGCCAAAACGCACCTAACAAGGCAGTAACCCCGGTACTCCACGCTTGGCATTTTTGCCAAGATTTCATTCGGGTTAGTTTGGCGTTATACGTTCATTAAGGATTGGAAGAAAATGTCGGATTTATCTGAGATTATTAATTTGTATGGTGGTATACCTGCGATAGTGGCTACTTTAAATATTGCCGCATATACAGTCTATTTGATGTACAAAAAAAATGAATTACAAAAACAAAAAGACATCGAAGTTAACGATATTAAAGTTAAGTTGGATAAGACACTTTCTAAAATTGCTCATGTTGATCAAAGTCGTTTTGATAAAGAGTTTCAAATTTATCAAGAAATTTGGGAGTCACTTACCCACCTAAATATGGAAGCAGAAAAGCTTAAATATATTTTAAAGTTTGGTGATAATCAGGAAGAAAAAGATGAGAAGATTTTAGAATTTTTCAACTCGAACCTTTTAACGTCATCAGTTATTCATAAACATACGCCTTTTTATCCTGAAGAAATACACTCTATTACCACTAATATTCTTTCTGAACTCCAAAATTATGCAGAGAATGTTTCAAGGATTAGAGAAGATGAAAGTGAAAAGCTATTAAGTTGGGCATCTGATCATAATCGTGTATATGCGAAACAGCATTACAATGAATTAGAAAAAGCAATAAAAAAGCGATTAGACACATTGTCTACTGCTGCCAAGAACATATAATAAGTTAATCATATGGACACTATGGATAAAAGGCGCGGGGTGAATTAGCGATACTTTTCCATCTAAGCTAATCGTGCTTAGGAAAATGCTTCAATACGTTGTAGGTACAATCATTGACCCGCTGCTACATGCTAGCGATTCATCTGCGTTGTGCTGTGCAAGCTTCTAAATCATGGATAATTTAGTAGAGCCTATAGGGATATATTTACGGCGACTTGCGAAAGCTCAATGCAGCTGAATGGCGCTTGATTGCCATATTTCCGCTTAACCTCGAATTGTTAGTTAGGCTACCTCATACCGGTCCCAAAGCGAGTTAACGACTACCATGGGCTTGCTAGCTATTCATCCGAATTATGCTGTGCAAGCTGCTAATTCATGGCGGATTTAGCAGGTCCTATAGGGATATATTCACGGTGACTTGCAAAAGCTCAAGGCAGCGGAGTTGAGCTTGATTGCTATATATCCCTAGGTACTAGCAGTATCAGCGCATATGCCGACAGCAGCTCATTGGAACCACTGATGTTCTATCTTATCAAAGCTGATCAGCCTAATAGACCTAGAGGCTTACAACACACACCATATCTTAAGCTGGCTCTGCGATGCAGTTCATACACTTCACAACCTAGCATTGGCTCGGTTCTGTTGAGCACTGCGCCAAAACGCTCATGGTAGTCTTCATTGATTTGTTTGGCACTGATTAGCGGTACTTCAATACTGACATCTACACGACCTTTACGGATCAAAGCAGGATCTAGACTCTTAAGATGGTTTGTGGTCATGACGACAAGACAGTCTTCAAGAGGAATAACGCCGTCTAGCGCGTTAAGTACGCCAGCTAAGGTCAGTGGTGGATTATCAACGTTACTCTCTGCAGCGCGTGATACTGTAGCTTTTACACAATCACAGTCTTCGATTAATAACATAGCTCCAGGCGGTATCTTTCTAATCGCCTTATGAACAGTGACATCGTTTACAGTAGAAAGATTAAGTATGTATAGATCGCGATCATACTCAACGGCTAAGGCTCTCGCTATACCCGTCTTACCTGTACCGGTTTGCCCATGTAACAGCAGGGTTAGCTTACTGACAACCGATTTATCTCTACTGGCAAAGTCACCAACTTCACGCTGTAACTCCTGCTTAAAGCCGCTATCTAACACGAGTTCTTTAAAACCCGATGATCTTAATGTGCCATAGCGACACCACTCAGCTTCCTCGAAAATATTAACTTTCGGTGCAGTAGATATATCTCCACGAGCACCTTCTAAAAAGCTATATAGTTTATCTTTCGACCACCAAGGTACAGCTACCGTAATCGTATCGTAAGCCACAGTGCTCGCTACCTTAGACCGAGTAGCCAGCATGAAGCAACCATCGTATTTAAACACATGCATGCCGTAACCAATGGACTTAACACTGATAAGACCGTCGTAACTCGCACTATAGTCAAAATAGACAGCTTCAGAGATAGAGCGTGAAAACAGCGGAACGGTAGTGTTACTTATTAAAAAGGACAGCTTATTAAATATCTCTGTGCGTGCTTGCTGGCTGTCGTCGATAGTCAGCCGAATGAACAGCAGGCTGCTGACCCAGCCTAATATTTTCGAGGGGATATCTTTTAATATATAGGCCACAAGTCCGGTTAACGTTAATGTCAGTACTCCGACAATTACAGCTGTCAACAAAGGGTCACCGTTGGTGAGTGTCGTTATTTGCAGTAATAACTCGTTCATTTGGTTACTTCTCTTATAAATGCCTAATGGACGTCTTAGAGAATACTACCAACATAGTTGAGGATACTAGCAAGGTATCCTCAGTATGTGCGCTATAGCACGTGGTTAAAGCGTAATGTATGGGGGGAGTAAGCTTTTATCGAGTGCTGGATAATTGTACTCTCTAACGGAGTATCGAAACGACTGTGACCATTGAAAGCAGGGTGAAAGATGACGAAGTTATCAAGTAATTTAACGACAGGTATGGATACCAAACAGGCCGTTAATAAGGGGTTTTTTGTTGAGATTATTTGGCCGGCTGTGCCAAATACAGAATGTGGTATTCGCTCAAGTTGGTGCTTTTTTGAACTATTTATTAAGTAAAAAAAAGCGCTCCATTCGGAGCGCCAATCACAAACAACTTGTTAATTGCTTACTTTGAAACACTAGGCCTCTAAGCACTATCCATCTATACGTTAGTCTTCAAGATAGTTAAGGATCCCCATGGCGGCGTCACGGCCTTCGGCAATGGCGGTAACCACAAGATCTGAACCGCGAACCATATCGCCGCCGGCAAACACTTTAGGGTTGCTGGTTTGGAATGGGTTGTCGGCAACCTTTGGCGCTTTGACTAAACCCCAGTCATTGAGCTCAATGTTGTAATCGCCTAACCATTTTGCTGGGCTTGGCTGGAAACCAAAGGCGATAATAATCGCGTCGGCGTCCAATACTTGCTCGCTGCCAGCAATAGGCTGTGGACGACGGCGACCGCTATCATCGGCTTCGGCTAACTCTGTTTCGATACACTCGATACCAACGACTTTGCCGTCAACCGTTTTGATCTCACTGGGTTGGCGGTTAAACAGAAACTCAACCCCTTCTTCGCGGGCATTTTGTACTTCGCGGCGTGAACCGGGCATGTTCTCTTCGTCACGGCGATATGCACAAGTGACTTGAGTGGCGCCTTGACGTACGGCGGTACGAACACAATCCATGGCGGTATCACCACCACCTAGAACCACTACACGCTTTCCTTCAAGGCTTAGGTATGGATTATCAACACATTCGGTGCCCATCACATTGTGGGTATTACCGATAAGGTAAGGCAGCGCTTGATGTACACCTGTCGCATCTTCGCCAACGAGGTTGGCTTTCATCGCGGTGTAGGTGCCCATGCCTAAAAAGACTGCGTCGTAGTTTTCTATTAGCTCTTTAAAGTCGACATCTTTGCCAACCGTAACGCCAAGCTTAAATTCTATCCCCATGCCCTCGAGCACGTTGCGGCGAATTTGCATCACCTCTTTGTCGAGCTTAAATGATGGAATACCGTAGGTCAGCAGGCCACCAATCTGTACGTTCTTGTCATAAACAACAGCCTGAACACCGTTGCGAGCCAAGATATCGGCGCAGCCAAGACCTGCAGGTCCAGCGCCAATAATTGCCACTCGCTCTTTGCGGGCGGTCACTTTTGACATGTCAGGACGCCAGCCTTGGGATATGGCGGTATCGGTGATGTACTTTTCGACGTTACCAATAGTGACCGCACCAAACTCTTCGTTAAGGGTACAAGCCCCTTCACAGAGTCTATCTTGTGGGCAAACTCGGCCACAGATCTCAGGCAGAGTATTGGTCTCGTGGACTAGGTCCGCCGCTTCCATAATGCGGCCCTGTTTGGCGAGTTGCAGCCAGTTAGGGATGTAGTTATGCAGTGGACACTTCCACTCACAATATGGGTTACCGCAGTCTAAACAGCGGTCTGCTTGCTCTTTTACCTGTGGTTGGGCAAAGGACTGGTAAATTTCAATAAACTGCGTAGCACGCTGTTTGGCTGCGTGTTTAGTTGGGTCTTTGCGCCCAACTTCAATAAACTGGAAATCATTGCTCATTATTCATTACCCCGCTCTGACTGCTAGTGCAGGTTCTGGTTGCGCTAACTTTAATAGATCGTCAACTGCAACATTCTTAGGCTTCACCAAAATGAAGCAATCTAGCCAGTTTTCGAAATCATTTAAGATCATCTTGGCATGTTCGCTGTTGGTCTCTTTAACATGCTGCTCAATCAATTCACGCAGATGTTGCTGTTGAATTGGCGATTGTACTTTGTGAGTGTCGACCATCTCAGTGTTAACGCGGCGGTTAAAGTGACCAAATTGATCGAAGATATAGGCAAAGCCACCGGTCATACCTGCGCCGAAGTTAACCCCTGTTTGACCAAGTACCACTACGATGCCGCCGGTCATGTATTCACAGCCGTTATCACCTAGGCCTTCTACGACAGCAATTGCGCCGGAGTTACGCACAGCGAAACGTTCGCCTGCTTGACCCGATGCAAACAACTTACCGCCAGATGCACCGTACAAACAGGTGTTACCTAAAATGGTTGAACGTTCGGTTTTGAAGGGGCTGCCCAGTGGCGGATAAACTGAAATCTTACCGCCTGACATACCCTTACCGACGTAATCGTTGGCATCACCGCAAAGCATCAGCTCAAGACCAGGAGCGTTCCACACGCCGAAGCTTTGACCTGCACTGCCATTAAACTTAAGCGTAACAGGAGCTTTAGCGCCGTCGCGTCCTACATGAGTGGCAATATAACCAGACAAGCTGGCACCTACTGAACGGTCAGTATTGTTAATATTAAATATTTCACAAATAGGTACGCCTGCGAGTACCGCTTCTTTACAGTCTTCAACTAGGCGTTGATTGAGCACGCCTTGATCTGATGGCGGATTAGTCTCGCGCCAAGTGACTGCAGAGGTTGCAGGTACTTCAGGTTTATACAGAATTGGCGCTAAATCGAGTGCTTGCTGTTTAGCGGTTTCGCCATCAATCGCGCTTAACCAATCGCTACGGCCAACAAGTTGCTCAAATTCGGTGACACCAAGATCAGCCATGTATTCACGGATCTCTTGCGCGACAAACTCGAAGTAAGTCATCACTCGCTCTGGTAGACCGTGGTAGTGCTCATTACGCAGTTGTTTATTTTGGGTTGCGACACCAGTAGCACAGTTGTTTAGGTGACAGATACGCAGGTATTTACAACCTAGTGCAATCATCGGCACAGTACCGAAACCAAAGCTTTCGGCGCCAAGTAGCGCGGCTTTAATCACATCTTTACCGGTTTTTAAGCCGCCATCGACTTGCAGGCGGATCTTATGGCGCAGGCCATTGGCAACCAGAGATTGATGCACTTCAGCTAAACCTAACTCCCATGGGCTACCAGCATACTTAACTGAGGTAATTGGGCTTGCGCCTGTACCGCCGTCATAGCCTGAAATGGTGATCATATCGGCGTAGGCTTTAGCAACACCGGTAGCAATGGTACCGACACCAGGCTCTGATACCAGCTTGACTGAAATCAGCGCCTTAGGGTTAATCTGTTTTAAGTCGAAAATTAGCTGAGCTAAATCTTCGATTGAGTAAATATCATGGTGCGGCGGCGGTGAAATAAGTGTGACACCTGGGCGAGCATTACGCAGCGCGGCAATCTCAACGCTCACTTTATCACCTGGAAGTTGTCCACCTTCGCCAGGTTTCGCACCTTGCGCCACTTTAATTTGCAGTACTTCGGCATTGACCAAGTAATGCGCGGTGACGCCAAAGCGACCTGAGGCTATCTGCTTAATCGCTGAGTTACCTTCGGTGTTAAAACGGCGTGGATCTTCTCCGCCTTCACCTGAGTTTGAGCGGCCGCCTAAACGGTTCATGGCTACAGCGAGTGCTTCGTGCGCTTCAGGGCTTAATGCACCAATACTCATGGCTGCGCTGTCAAAGCGAGTGTAAAGGGTTTTAGCGGCTTCAACGTCTTTAACATCGATAGCAGATAAGTCACCTTCGACCTTAATTAAATCACGCAGGGTCGCAATAGGGCGGTCATCAACCAACTCTGTAAAGCGTTTGTAGTTTACGTAGTCTTGATCACGCAGGCTGGCTTGCAAAGTGTTAACCACATCAGGGTTAAAGCAGTGGTATTCGCCACCTTCAACGTACTTAAGGAGTCCACCTTGGGAAAGCTGTTGATGCGCTCTAAAGGCATTCTTATGTAACAACTGCTGATCTTTCTCTATCAGCTCAAAATTAGCCCCCTGAATGCGACTAATCACGCCGTTAAAGCAAAGGTCAACCACTTCGTCAGCTAAACCTACGGCTTCAAACTGCTGACTACAACGGTAAGATGCCACGGTACTAATGCCCATTTTAGACATGATCTTACGCAGGCCTTTATCGATACCTTGACGGAAGTTAAGCATCAAGTCGCGGGTGTTCTCTACGCCGTTGCGCTGGGCAAGATCTGAAATGCACTCATACACCAAGTAGGGGTAGATGGCGGTCGCGCCAAAGCCAAGTAGCACCGCAAAATGGTGCGGATCTCTTGCCGAGGCCGTTTCTACAATAATGTTGGTGTCGCAGCGCAGGCTCTTAGTGACCAAAATCTGTTGTACTGCGCCCACGGCCATTGCCGCTGGAATAACCTGTTTAGATTTAGCGGTAGCTCGGTCTGACAGAATAAGTAACGTTGTACCTGTTCGTGCTAGACGCTCCGCTTCGTCACAAATACGCTTAACAGCGGCTTCAAGCCCCTCTTCTAAGTCGTAGTTTAGGTCGACAGTGTTCGCGCGATAGTAGGTGCTATCCAATGCCATTAGCTGATTAAAATCGCTAAAGAGTAGCACTGGTGAGTTGAACATCACGCGGTATGCATGACCGGTTGTTTCGTTAAATAGGTTTTGCTCACGACCGGCACAGGTGGTTAGTGACATCACGTGTTTTTCACGCAATGGATCGATAGGCGGGTTGGTGACTTGAGCAAACTTTTGGCGGAAGTAGTCATAGATGGTGCGTGACTTTTTAGACAGCACTGCCATTGGCGTATCGTCGCCCATTGAGCCTGTAGCTTCTTCACCTTTTTGCGCCAGTACCCAAATGACCTGTTCTAACTCTTCACGTGAATAGCCAAAATGCTTTTGGTACTGCAACAGTTGATCATCGTTAAACTCGCGTTTGCCTTGATCGTTAGGACCGAAGTCTTCCGCTGGTTTTAATATCTTGCTGTTTTTAGCCATCCACTCTTTGTATGGGTGGCGGCGTTTTAGATCGTTATCGATTTCAAACGACGAGTATAGCTGACCGTTTAAGGTATCAAGTACGAGTAGTTCACCGGGGCCAACGCGACCTTTTTCTATCACTTCATCGGGAGCGTAGTCCCATATACCGACTTCTGAGGCGAGCGTTAAAATGCGATCTTTAGTGATCACATATCGTGATGGACGCAGGCCGTTACGATCAACGGCACAAGCAGCGTGACGACCATTGGTCATTACGATGCCTGCAGGGCCGTCCCAAGGTTCCATGTGCATGGAGTTGAAATCGTAAAACGCTTTAAGCTCGGGATCCATCTCTGGATTACTTTGCCATGCTGGTGGAATAAGCAAACGCATGGCTCGGTAAAGGTCCATACCGCCAGCCAACAGCATCTCTAACATATTGTCGAGTGATGATGAGTCAGAACCGGTTTCATTGACGAAAGGCGCAGCTTGTTGCAAGTCAGGTAACAGCGGTGCATGAAACTTATAAGCACGAGCTTTAGCCCATTGTCGGTTACCGGTAATGGTGTTGATCTCACCGTTATGGGCTAAATATCTAAACGGTTGTGCCAACGGCCACTTAGGTGAGGTGTTGGTTGAGAAACGCTGGTGGAATAAGCAGATAGCACTTTGTAGACGAATATCTGCCAGATCGCTATAAAAAGCGGGCAGGTCAGCGGGCATCATCAAGCCTTTATAGACGATAACTTGTCCTGATAGGCTGGCAATATAGAAATCTTTGTCATGACTTAGCTGCTGCTCTACACGGCGTCTTGCCATATATAAGCGGCGCTCAAGATCTTTTTCGCGCCAACCAATAGGCGCATTAATTAAGACTTGTACAATTTGAGGTTGGCTCGCCTTGCCAATAGGACCTAGTACGTTGGCATTAACGGGCACATCACGCCAGCCAGCGACACTTAAGGTCTCTTTTTGTAACTCTTGCTCTAGCAGGTGCTTGGTTTGTGATGCTAGCTCTTCATCTTGGCTAAGAAAAAGCATACCGACAGCAAAACGACGACTTAAGTGCCAGTCATTTTCAGCTGCAATAGCTTTAAAAAATTCAGTCGGTAGTTGCATTAATAATCCGCAACCATCACCTGTGCGTCCATCTGCGGCAATACCACCACGGTGTTTCATGCGGTCCAATCCGTGAATCGCGGTACGTACTATACGGTGACTCGCTTCACCGTCCATTTGAGCTATAAGCCCAAACCCACAATTGTCCCGTTCAAAACTTGGATGATATAAGCTCATTGGTATACTCCTAACCTCAACTGACTACAACACGGGAGATAACGCAAAAATATTCTATAGATATTCACCCGAATCAATCAAATTAACCTTAAGTGTGCTAAAGGTCAAACCAATTTATTGCATAACATTTAAGCATTGCTAGCTAATTCATACGCTTGTATTACTAGGTTTACCTTTACGTAAACTGTAAAATGTTGCCTATAACCTTATGAATAAAAAGAATTTTAAATTACACGTCTGAAGTCGTTTACCAATTTGTAACAAGTGCAGTGATTATTGTCGATTTCAAGAAAGTGATTTTTATTGCAAATACAGTGAAATGATAGTCACTTTCATTGTTGACTACTTATGCAGAAGCGACTGTTACTTATCAAATAATGTTTACCAGATAAAGATGACAGCGAAATTACCGTTATTTGAGCTAGCGCTAATAAATGATTTAAAGAAATGAATAGAATGGCGCAAATTCTTTGGTGGGGTGATTGGCTTTGGGCTTGGATAGTTATGTAAAGACGTTCGGCAGTGTGTGTAAACAGCAGTATGGGGAACGGATCCGTAAGCTGACGATAGATGCTAAGTTTACCTGTCCAAATCGAGATGGCACCCTAGGTAAAGGTGGTTGCACTTATTGTAACGTTGCATCCTTTAGCCACGAACATAAAACTGAACTGTCAATTCAAGATCAGTTAACCCAAGGCCGTGAGCGATTATCGACTAAGCCGTCTAAATACATCGCCTACTTTCAGGCGTATACCAGTACTTATGACGAATACCTTGTATTAAAGCAGAAGTATGATGAAGCGATTCAAGATACCGACATCGTTGGTCTGTGTGTGGGCACTCGGCCAGATTGTGTGCCTGATGAAGTGATTGAACTGTTGGCACAATATCAGCAGCAGGGGCTCGATGTTTGGCTAGAGCTCGGGTTGCAGACCGCGAACAATAAAACACTGAAGAAGATCAATCGTGGTCATGATTTTGAAGTCTATGCGGATACAGTCAAGCGTGCTCGTGAGCGCGGCATTAAAGTCTGCACTCATTTAATATTGGGGTTGCCGGGTGAAGGGCACACTGATTACCTAGCGACACTTCATAAGGTACTGGATGCGGGTGTGGATGGATTAAAGCTACATCCTTTACATATTGTAGAGGGCAGCACCATGGCAAAAGCATGGCGTAACAACAAGATGGACTTGTTAGCGATAGAAGATTATGCCTTTAGTGTTGGTGAGCTAATACGTCACACTCCTGAGGATATAATTTTCCATCGGGTCACCGCTTATGCGAAGAAGCCGATGTTACTGGCTCCTGATTGGTGTGCGTTTCGTTGGGATGGTTTAGTCGCTATTGTTGATGATCTAGCCGCAAAAGGTGGTCAAGGTCACTATTTGAAAACGAACCTTAGTTAAGTGGCGTAAGCAACTTGTGATGCAGTTGGATCTGCACTAGCAAAAATCTCGACATATCGTATAGAGTGATATTTTTTGATTAACGAAAAGTTAAGATAAGGTTAAATTAGCAATGAATTTAACTACATATGACACTAGTTGTTGCACCTAGCATTTTAGCGGGTATTATGTGGTAAAATCGTCTTTTTATTACACGGCAATCATTTTGAGAGGTGCCTAAATGGCAACAGCTGAATTAGAATCAATTTTGGATCTTAATACACTGGAGCAGTACTGCAGTGCAATTGGCGCAGGTACGCTACTTAAAAGTGTCGTATTGTTTGAACAGCTAATGCCTGAATATGTAGGTAACTTAGTTAACGCATATGAAGCAAACGATAAAGATACACTTTGTAGTGAAGCTCATAAATTCAAGGGAGCAGCTGGGTCAGTAGGCCTAAAGCGCATCCAACAGTTTGCGCAACTTCTTCAACATGGCGAAGAAGCTGCTTGGGCTAATGAGCATTCAACTTGGCTAAATGAAATTGTTAACTATGGCTCTAGCGATCTACAAGAGTTAAAGCAATATCTTGAATCTAAAGCATAAGTTCTAATCTAAATATTGAAATAGCGCTGTTTAGTTCACTAAACAGCGCTATTTTTTTGCCTGCTTATCTATCGACCTCTATATAAAGTGTCCTTAATCATTGAGTCGCCATTACTTTATTGCGACTGTTTGCGCCGCCTCACACTCTGCTAGATATTTTCAAGGATGCCTTAAGTAATCTATGGTAAGGTTAAATTGAACTATCCGATAAATAATGTCATTGGTAATCTGCTTTATGAAACATCTTCCGAGTTTAAAAAACCTGTTTTATTTGGTTAATTTACATCAAGAACAAAATTTTAATCGCGCTGCTAAAATCTGTCATGTCAGCCAATCAACGCTTTCTAGTGGTATTCAAAACCTCGAAGAGCAATTAGGTCACCAGCTGATTGAACGCGACCACAAATCTTTTATTTTCACCGCAATTGGTGAAGAGGTGGTGTTACGTTCACGCAAATTACTCACTGATGTGGACGATTTGGTGGAACTGGTTAAGCACCAAGGTGAGCCTATGACGGGCGAAATCCGCTTGGGTTGTATTCCAACTATCGCGCCTTTTCTTCTCAGTCGAGTGGTTCAGCATTGCAAAGAGGTCTATCCAAATCTCACGCTGTTCTTGAAAGAGGACACTACGGATAGGTTGGTGGATGCGCTTGGTAAAGGCGAACTGGACCTGTTGTTATTAGCCTTACCTGTTGATACTAGCGGTTACCACAGTATGAAAGTGGGCATCGACCCGTTCAAAATGGTGGTGCATGAAGATCTTAGCGATGCGATTCATGAGCCCATTGATTATCAGGATCTGCCTGACGAAAGTATCTTTTTACTTCAGGCTGAACACTGTATTACTGGTCATGCTATCAGCGCTTGTCAGTTAGGAGAAAGTACCAAGATTAATCCATTTGCAGCAACGAGTCTGCATACCTTGGTGCAGATGGTTAACTGCAAATTAGGAACCACATTTCTGCCACAAATGGCGATAGATGCAGGGATCTTAAACAATACTGAGCTAACAACTATGGCGCCTCCAGGCGATACGCCATATCGAGATATAGGTCTTGTTTGGCGTCAGACCTCGAGCCGCATTCTGACATTTAGAACGCTAGGCTTAGAGATCCAAAAGCTGCTCGAGCAAGATAAATAGTGGGTTGAATATAAATAATGTAAAAAAGGCCGATACTGTGTATCGGCCTTTTTTACATTTAGGGTTTTTAAAACTCTATGATGGAGCTTTAGGGGTAACGCCAAATACTTCGATTGAGTGCTGTTTTCCCTTTAGCTTGATAGGTCCAAGGCTATTTAGGTTATAGCGCGTATCGGCAAAGTCGAGTCGAGACTTTAAAGAGCCAGAGATCAACATTCTTTGCCCGAGTGGGTTACATTGATCTTGCAGTCTGGCTAAGGTATTGAGTACATCGCTAAAGAAACTAATCTCTTGTTTTTGTACGCCGACAACTGCTGCTACGACTTGGCCACAATGAGCTGCCGCCTTAAATTTAGGCACAAAACCATACTGCTCTTCAAAATACAGCCGTTGCCAGCTTAGCTGCTGTGAGAAGTCATGATAAATATTAAAGCAACGATCTTGTTTGATGCCATCTTTTAACGGCCAGTGTATGAGCACGGCATCGCCCATATAGCGATAGATCTCAGCTTCGTTGTTGGTCACGGTATCTGCCAATAAACTAAAACTATCTTGGATCAAGCGGCTGAAGCGATAATCACCTAAAGACTCTGCATGTGTGGTCGAGGCTACCATATCAAGGTAGAGAAATAAGCGCTGCTCATAGCGTGGTTTATGATACTTACCAAGACCAATGTTAAATAAAACCCGTGGCCCGACGAGTAGTGCCATTTGCTCGATAAATGCTAGGCCCACTCTTACAACAACTAAATACACTATTAACGCTTGGAATGCTGGGCTATACAAGATATGCGCTGTTAGCATTTGCCTTAAGGTTGTCATGTGGTTTTCAATGGCCCACATATTTAGGTACTGCGTGATATACGCGAGGGTCGTTGCCCCAAGTAGAAGAAATAAACCTTTAAATATAACCGAAAATATATAGGGCAGGCGGTTAATCGCGCTGAAGTCAGCAATGAGATTAGACATCCAATGCAGGCTGCCAAAAATAATTCCCATGTAAATTGAAAGCGTCGCTAAATCAGCGGAACCAATGGCCCACTGTGGAAGTTCTGGAGTCTGCGCGTATCTGAAAAATACGAATGCCGCCATGGCTACAGTCCAAGCGAAAATAGCGAAGGCTAACTTCTTCGCTTGTATACGTGCTCTCACGGTTTAAGGGGTATCCAACTACTACTTTTTTACGATGGGCTAGTTTATAGAAAATCACCTTACTATATCCAGTAGTATTTGTGATCTAAGTCAAATGAATGCGAGTTTTGGAGCGAAATTTACTCAAAGTAGCCCAGAAAGGATCTTTTGGGTAAATTGAGTCTTCAAATAAAAACCACGAGGGTTAGTTTGAGACTGTGCGCCATTGTGATCAATACTCTGGGTCAGCACTTGGCTATTGGCTGCTTTAGGTCGTAACTGCAACACCTCACCATGACGGGCGGTAATGCTTTCGACTTTGCCGATAGCAATTAGCTCCATGATCTCTTCCCAGTCTTGCTTTAATAGTGCAGCCTCTTCGAGGGAAGGACGCCATAAAACGGGAGAGCCTATTTGGCGCTCAGTCAATGGGATCTCTCTAGCACCTTGTACGGGGATCCAAAGCACTTGCTGTAATTTGTGGCAAACAACACTGTTTTCCCAAGTTAAACCGAGAATGTTAGTCAATGGAGCGACGGTAACATAGGTCGTTTCGAGGACCTTGCCAACTTGGTTTACTGGAATGGTTTTTAACTCTACGCCTAAATGAATAAAATCAGGTTCTGGTTTTGAACCCGCAAGGGCACCTAGTTCAAGTTCTATTAATTGCCCAACCCAGCCTTTATGGCGTTTTAGATCTTTTGGGATCTCTACTTGATGGTAGTTTGCCAATTGTCCGAGTGTTAGTCCTGCCATGGCTTCAGCACGAGACATGAGCTCTTCGAGAGTATCTGGAGGTAATGTTGATTTTTTCATAGCGAAGATTTTACTTAAGTTTTACCATTTGGCAAATGTGGTTAAAATTTAACCGTTGGTTTTTGCTTGGCGACTATAGCTCTTCGGCAGACTGTAACGTAATGAAAATAAACGGTAAAATGGTTTTACCTATTACGGCTTCATGTAAGTTGTTCAACTTACACCTATAGTTTCCCTGTTTTTCCAACATAGTTATCCACAGATTTACTGGATAACTTCTATTTATCTCGCGACTACTGCAATGAATGTGATCTGTCAATGCTATTTGGTGGCGATTATTTGCTTTTTTTTGGCACTATATACTTGCACTTGTGAATAACATCATTATCAAACCTTGTAAGTTTTACAATTTAAATTGGCTGGTTAAATTGTGGGCTATTATGGCTGATAGCTAGTTTTATGTTAACTTAAAAATATATAAGTTACTGTTTTTAGGTTGTTAATTTACTTTTTTTAATCTGTGCTTTGAATTTGATATTGACGCTGATATTGACGATTTGGAGAGTTTTATTGAGTTTCCAACAGAGATATCCACAGATTCTGTGGATATGATCGCGTTTATAATAATGTACCTGTTGATAAAGTTCAGCTTTTGTTTGATTTATCCAACGAATATGCGAAACAGAGATTTGCTGCGGCGCAAGCTTTATGAAACAATCAATTCATTAATATTTAATAGTTTGGAGTCCATGTGATTGATAGTGACGGCTTTCGCGCAAATGTGGGCATCATTATCTGTAATCGCTCTGGGCAGGTTATGTGGGCTAGAAGATTTGGCCAACATTCCTGGCAATTTCCTCAAGGTGGCGTTGACGAAGGTGAGTCAGCGGAAGAAGCCATGTATCGTGAGTTATACGAAGAAGTAGGATTAAGGCCAGAACACGTGCAAATCCTCGCATCAACACGGTCTTGGCTACGATATAGGTTACCAAAGCGATTGATCAGACAAGATAGTAAACCCGTTTGTATTGGACAAAAACAGAAATGGTTTTTGTTGCAGTTAAAAAGTAGTGAGAACGCCATAGATCTCAATGCGTGTGGTCATCCTGAGTTTGATGATTGGCGCTGGGTCAGCTATTGGTATCCAGTGAGACAGGTGGTTTCATTTAAACGAGATGTCTACCGTAAAGTAATGAAAGAGTTTGCGCCGACAACGTTGCCTTTACAGGTAAAAGAGTCAAACCATAAGAGAAGAGGAATGCGCAGAAATTAGTTAAGAGAGGTTTGCGTTAGTGCTAAAAACACTTAGGGACATCACACAAGTTGTTGCTTCAGCTCGCGATCTTGAATACGCACTGGAGCAACTGGTCACGCAAACAAAACAAGCTATGGCGACAGAGTGTTGCTCTGTCTATGTTTTAGAAGAGCAGCAACTTATCCTATCTGCGACTGATGGATTGGAACCGAGCGCTGTTAATCGAGTTAAATTACCACTGACTCAAGGGTTGGTAGGCTTAGTCGCCCAGCGCGAAGAAGCCGTCAACCTTGCTGATGCATCATCTCATCCGCGTTTTAAGTTAATCCCTGAAGTGTCTGAAGAAGCCTATAATGCGTTTCTCGCCGTGCCTATTGTTTACCAAAAAACAGTGATTGGTGTCATCGTTGTACAGCAAACACGCGCTCGACAATTCAGTGAAGGCGAGGAAGCTTTTTTAATGACCTTGGCTGCACAGCTCGCCATGGCAATTAAAGGTCTTAAGCGTCGCGCACTTGTTAATCACAGCGCGCTGCAGCCCCTTTATTACGAAGGTAAATCGGCATCTAAAGGTATTGCCATCGCTAAAGCATTATTGCTTGGCGGCCAGCTTTCTTTTGCGTTAGAAGAGCGTAAAAGTGCCTGTATGACCCAAGAGGAAGTTCGTCTTAAATTGGCGATGAATCGCTGTAAGGATACTTTAGGTAACTTATCGCAGCGTTTTGATAGGGAAAAAGATGAAGAAGCAGCTTCTATCTTTAGCGCACTATTGTTGTTGCTTGAAAAAGCGAGCTTAGGTGGAGAGTACATTAAGGAAGTGCGTTTAGGTTGGAGTGCTGAAACGGCAGTATGTAGAGTCTCTAAACGTTATATCGCTCATTTTAATGATATGGAAGATCTCTATTTAAAAGAGCGTGCGAGTGATATTAAAGATGTTGGTTTGCGTGTCTTAAGGCAGCTTATTGAACCTGAAAAGATGTTCTTAGAGCCTGAAACGCCGGTTATTTTGATTGTGCGAGAAGCGAGTACAACCTTACTTGCAGAGTTTCCGAGGCAGAAGCTTGCAGGGATTGTGACTGAGCTTGGCGGGGTAAATTCTCATGCCGCTATTTTGGCGCGGGCACTAGGTGTTCCAGCAATAATAGGGGTTAATGGTATTTTGAATGCCAACCTTGATAAGCGCCAAGTGGTTATTAACGCTAATCGAGGCCAACTGTTAGTCGAACCTTCGTCGACTATTTTAGCTGAATATAGAAGCCTAATCGCGGCTGAAAAAGCCTTACAACGCCGCTACGCTGCCGAGTTGCCTTTGTCGACGGTGACGCTTGATGGCCATCGAGTTTATCTTTATATCAATAGTGGCTTAATCAGTAGCATCGACTCGGACACTGGTTGTGATTCAGATGGTATCGGATTGTATCGCACCGAGATCCTGTTTATGTTGAAACAATGCTTCCCTGGAGAGGCTGAGCAATTAGAGGTTTACCGCAAGGTACTAAATGCTGCGAAAGGTAAACCTGTTGTGATGCGCACCTTAGATGTGGGCGGCGACAAGCCGCTCGATTATTTTCCGATTGTTGAAGATAACCCCTTTCTTGGTTGGCGCGGAATTCGGCTGAGCCTAGATCATCCCGAACTTTTTTTAGTGCAGTTACGAGCCATGTTACAAGCGGCTAGGGATAGCGACCAACTGCACGTTTTATTACCGATGGTCAGTAATTTAGAAGAGATCGATCTGTCGCTAGTCTATTTAGAACAAGCCCACCAAGAGCTAACGGCTGAACTTGGCAGAGCAATCTCTATGCCTAAAGTCGGCATCATGATAGAAGTTCCTGTACTGCTATATCAGTTAGATGAAGTTGCCAAGCGGGTCGATTTTGTCTCTGTAGGTTCAAACGACCTCACTCAATATCTGCTGGCTGTTGATCGTAACAATCCGAGCGTCAATGCTCTTTTTGATAGCTTTCACCCAGGTGTGCTAAGAGCGCTTAAATTCGCTATTGAGCGCTGTGACGCTAACCAATTACCTATAAGTGTATGTGGTGAATTCGCAGGCGAACCAGCCGGAGCACTATTACTCGTGGCGATGGGCTATAACCAGCTCAGCATGAACCAAGCGAGCTTATCGCGGATTAACTACCTACTTAGACGCGTATCAAAGCATGAGTTGAGTGCGTTACTGGTTGATGTACTTAAGCTGAGCTCTGGTGAAGAGGTAAAAGCACTGGTGGCTGAATATTGCCAGGAACGGGGCTTAATGGCGTTGCTTAACTAATTTGATAGTCGCTAATTCGCATTAAATCAATTAGCTATTTTCTAACTCTGTCGATTGCTTTAAGCTTTGGGCAATAACAGACAAAATTAAAGGTGTTGGCGTGGAAACTTGGCTGGTTGTTTTTAGCATATGTCTGGTGCTTGGTGCTGTTATTGGTTTTATGGCGGGATTATTAGGCATTGGCGGCGGACTCATTGCGGTGCCCGCGCTATTACATATCTTGCCTAGTGTTGGTATTCCAGCAGAGCATTTACCTCATGTAGCCATTGCAACGTCACTCGCCGCTATTATTCTTACCTCTTTATCTTCTGCACGTGCTCATAACAAGCGTGAAAACATTCCGTGGGAGCTTTTTAGATCCATGTTGCCGGGGTTTGTATTGGGAGCTATTTGCTCAGGCTTTATCTCTGAGCTGATTGAAGCCAGCTTTTTACAGCAGATTTTTGCGGTGTTTGTCATCTTAATGGCCATTCAAATGGCTTTTCCATTTCGTCCTAACAGTAATCGTTCAATGCCTAGCACCGTGAGTTTATTTTTTGCGGCTGTCATCATTGCTATTATTGCGGGCTTGATGGGGATTGGCGGTGGTGTATTGCTTATACCGTTTCTTACTTGGTGTGGATTACAGATGCGTTATGCGATTGGTTTCTCATCAGCGACAGGTTTGCTGATCGCGCTATTTGGTAGTATTGGATATACGTTGGCTGGGTGGAATGTTGCCACGTTACCTGAAGGTACCATCGGCTTTATTTATTTACCTGCATTGGTGGGGATTGCTACCACATCTATACTCATTGCGCCGTTAGGTGCCAAGGCCGCGACGAACTGGCCTACGGCTAAGTTGAAAAAAATATTTGCAGTGTTCCTCGCCTTTGTTGGTTTGAAGCTGGTATTAACATAAAGCTGCAACAACAATAGAGTCATTTTTTTATCATCCTTAAACTGATATCGATACGGTTTAAGTTTTTAATTTTTATAGGTAATAGTAATGAAACAGTATTTAGAACTTTGTCAAAGGATCATTGATGAAGGCACATGGGTTGAGAATAGTCGTACCGGTAAACGCTGCTTGACTGTGATTAATGCTGACTTGGTTTACCACGTAGATAAAAATGAGTTTCCGCTGATCACGACCCGTAAAAGCTTCTGGAAAGCTGCGATTGCTGAAATGCTTGGCTATATCCGCGGTTACGATAACGCTGCTGACTTTCGTAAAATCGGTGCCAAGACATGGGATGCCAATGCAAACGACAACCAAGCTTGGCTGAATAATACGCATCGTAAGGGCGCTGATGATATGGGGCGGGTTTATGGTGTACAGGGCCGTGGTTGGAGTAAGCCTGACGGTGGAACGGTTGACCAATTGCGTAAAATTGTCGATAACCTTTCTAAAGGGATTGATGATAGAGGCGAGATCTTAAGCTTTTATAACCCGGGTGAATTTCATATGGGGTGCCTAAGACCTTGTATGCATACTCATAATTTTTCGTTGTTGGGCGATACTTTACATCTGACTAGTTTCCAGCGATCTTGTGATGTGCCGTTAGGCCTGAACTTTAATCAAGTGCAGGTTTTTACCTTACTAGCTTTAATCGCGCAGATAACTGGTCACAAAGCAGGAACTGCTTATCATAAGATTGTAAATGCCCACATTTATGAAGATCAGCTTGAGCTGATGCAAAACGTGCAATTAAAACGCAGTCCATTTCCATCGCCGCAGTTATCTATTAACCCAGACATCAAGTCGTTAGAAGATTTGGAAACTTGGGTAACAATGGATGACTTTGAAGTGACAGGTTATGAGCATCATGAAGGGATCCGTTACCCTTTCTCAGTGTAAATAGCGCTATTACTGACTCGCTTTGGTCGAAATATTCGAGGCGAGTCTATTTTTAAAAATGCATAGTTAGTCACATATTGCAGCTTGCTTTTGCATGTAAGCAGTCAACTAGGTTATTTTTTAGTTCAAAAAGATAGCTTCACCGCCAATTCTGCGCCATTTAGCTGCACTTGATTCTTTATGTTCGTTTTTGATTGATATTTAGTCATCTCAAGTCCATACTGAATACCTCGGATATTCCGATGTTTAACACTGAAGCAAACGATTATTCAGCTTGAGAGTAATCGGCTACACTCGTTACATTGAGATTTTATGGAGCGTAATATGGAACGGGCAATTAGGAATTTTCTAAGCCAAGAATCAGCAGGTGGCATTCTATTGATGATTGCTGTTGTGCTAGCAATGATTTTAGCGAACTCACCTTTATCAGGAATGTATCAAGGTTTTCTTGAGACTGAGATGCAGGTGCGTGTCGGTAGTTTAGATATTGATAAAACATTGATCCACTGGATTAATGATGGACTAATGGCGCTGTTCTTCATGCTTATTGGTCTAGAAGTTAAACGAGAGCTTTTAGAAGGTGCATTATCAAGTAGAGCACAAGCCTCTTTGCCTACCTTTGCTGCGATTGGCGGCATGTTGTTCCCGGCCGGAGTATATCTACTATTTAACTATTCCGATCCGATAACCCAAGTGGGCTGGGCAATCCCTGCTGCTACGGATATTGCATTTGCTTTAGGTATTATGGCATTACTGGGTAGCCGTGTGCCAGTTGCGTTAAAAGTCTTCTTACTTGCGTTAGCCATTATTGATGATTTGGGCGTCGTGGTGATTATCGCGCTATTTTATAGTACTGATTTATCGACGATTAGCTTGGTGGTTGCCGCTGCGGCAATTGTCGGTTTGATAGGGCTGAATCGAAAAGGTGTTACCGCCCTCGGCCCTTATGGTGTACTCGGTCTAATCCTATGGATTGCCGTGCTTAAGTCTGGCGTGCATGCAACGTTAGCGGGTGTGATTATCGCTTTCTGTATACCGTTACGTGCTAAAGATGGTTCATCGCCATCTGAGAGCTTAGAGCATAGCTTGCATCCTTGGAGCACATTTATCATTTTGCCTATTTTTGCCTTTGCAAACGCAGGTGTTGATTTAAGCGGCATGAGCTTAAGTTCATTGTTATCGCCAGTACCGTTGGGCATTGCGTTAGGTCTTCTAGTCGGTAAGCCATTGGGTATTATGTTATTTAGCTTCATAGCTGTGAAACTTAAGCTTGCTGTATTGCCAGATGGTGTGGGTTGGAAGCAGATTATCCCTGTCTCTGTAATGTGTGGTATCGGTTTCACCATGTCGATGTTTATCTCTTCATTAGCATTTGTGGGAGAAGGTGCGATGTATGGTGACTATGCTCGACTAGGGATCTTGTTAGGCTCAATTGCATCAGCGGTGATTGGTTACTTCTGGTTGTCTAAAGTATTGCCTGAAAAAGGAGAGAAAGCATGAGAATTGCACTAATAGCGTTGGTACTGGGTTTAGGTTTTACTGCGACCGCTTCCGCTTCACAGATTGAAGCGTGTAACTTAGATATCAATGATGCACATTGTCAGAACTATCTAGAAGGTATTGTTGATGGCGCGCTTATGTATAAAGGGGCCGCAGTTGGCGAGCGTTTAGAGTCTAATGATTATGAGTCTCGAGCGTTGAAGTATCGAGGTGGCAAGCGCTTCCAAGAAGCGAATCGTACCTTCTGTCAGAACCGAATTCCTGACCGTGATGCACTGGTATCTGGCTTGGCGGAGGCGTTTAAAGTAGGCAAAATCGAAACCACTGATGACCTTACTACCGCAATGTTCAGTCTAATGGATTGTCAGCGTCTGAAGTAATTTCCTTAAGGGCTAGCACTGGTGCTAGCCCTTTTTATATCAACAACGGCACTTTTAGATGGCAAACCTTAATTATAATCACCTCTATTATTTTTGGATGATCCAAAAAAAAGGCTCAGTGGCTAAAGCGGCTGAGGCGTTATGCTTAACGCCGCAAACCGTGACCGGCCAGATTCGAGTGCTGGAAGGGAGTCTAAAGGGAAGTTTATTCAAGCGTGTTGGCCGGTCTCTTGAGCCTACAGAGCTGGGTGAATTAGTATTTCGGTACGCAGACAAGATGTTTAGCCTAAGCTATGAAATGCTTGATCTGCTTAACTACCAAAAAGATGAAAATATTCTGTTTGAGGTGGGTATTGCTGCAGCACTTTCAAAGGCACTCACTAGCCGCGTGTTATTGTCTGTAGTCCCAAGTGATGGTTCGATGCATTTGGCATGCTATGAGGCAACTCATGAAAGCTTAATGGAGCGACTTCGTGGGCATAAGTTAGATATGATTTTGTCTGACTGTGCCGGTGAAAGCCTCAAGTATCCTGAGATCTTATCTAAACAACTGGGAGAGAGTGGTATTGCTTTCTTCTCGTCAGAAACTTACTCAAAGCCATTTCCTGAGTGCTTAGAGCAAGGAAAGTTACTGATCCCCAGTCGAGGGACATCGTTAGGGCAACAGTTGGTTCGTTGGTTTGACGAGAAAAACCTCAATATCAGTATTCTTGGTGAGTTTGATGACGCAGCGATGATGAAGTCATTTGGTTTTTTTAAGCAGGGGATATTTGTAGCACCGTCTATTTATAAGCAAGATATCTTAGACCGTGGAATGATGTTGCTTGGGGAAACGACCGAGGTTAAAGAGGTTTATCATGTGATGTTTGCTGAACGCATGATCCAGCATCCTGCGGTAAAGCGCCTATTGAATACTGACTTTTCTGAACTCTTTGCCGGTAATGATGTAAAAGTTAAGCAGCTATAATCACATGTTTTGCTAGTAAAGCTCATTTGGGTATACACTAGCGCCACTGTAAAAGATTGGAGTAATAAACTTGTCGGAATCAATGCCAGAACCCATGAAAATCGCAAGAGTAAGGTGGGCTTGTCGTCGAGGCATGTTAGAGCTTGATGTGTTGTTTCAGCCTTTTGTTGAAAAACATTATGAAGCGATGTCGAACACTGACAAAGCGGTTTTTGTTAAGCTGCTTGAATGTGAAGACCCTGAATTGTTTGCTTGGTTTATGGGGCATGAAGTCTGTAAAAATCCTCAATTTGCAGAGATGATAATAAGAGTTCGTGGCCGCCCAGCAGCATAGTTTTAGTCTCTATAGCTCTTTCGGTCAACGGCTTTCGTTGGCCGTTGTGGCTGCCATCTGTTTAACTTCCTTTTTGATCTGGCCTTATTCCGAATCATTAGTCTACCTGGTTAGTAAAGCGCTCATCTTTGCACTATGTTGTGGTTTTTTCGCTTGGCAGTTTTGGCAGCTTAGATATTGGTCTCGTCAGTTCATACTCTCTGCAGATGGCAATGTGCGGTTAAATCAGCAGTGCTTTGTGATCAAGGGAAGGCCGATAGTGACACCTTTTGCGGTAGTTTTTGATATTCAGAGTGGCAGTGAGGAAAAAAGGCTGGTGGTTTGGGCGGACATGTTAAACGACACAAATTACCGTCATCTGTGTCGTTTACTGCTGCTATCTTATCGAAATAGGCTTCACTCAGACAGTTAAAACCAATTACTTAGGTTGTAATATTGTCGGCTTAGGTGATGCTTCTTTCTCAGGGTGATCAATGTTGTAATGCAGCCCGCGACTCTCTTTTCGCTCCATTGCACAGCGAATAATGAGCTCTGCGACTTGCACCAAATTACGTAGCTCTAGCAGGTTATTACTGACTCTAAAGTTACTGTAATATTCTTGGATCTCTTGCTGTAACATCACGCAGCGTCTTAAAGCACGCTCTAAACGTTTATCAGAACGAACAATGCCAACATAATCCCACATAAATAGGCGTAATTCGTGCCAGTTATGGGCGATTACTACCTCTTCATCTGAGTTTGAAACTTGGCTTTCATCCCAAGCTGGCAATGTTCCTGGCATGGGGATTTTACCGAGTTGGCTTTCAATATCTTCTGCAGCAGCTCTAGCAAATACTAAACACTCTAGCAGTGAATTACTGGCTAAACGGTTCGCGCCATGAAGTCCGGTGTATGCAACTTCGCCAATAGCGTACAAGCCATTGAGGTCGGTTTGTCCATGCAGGTCCGTCATGACTCCGCCGCAAGTATAGTGGGCAGCTGGTACGACAGGGATTGGGTCGGTGGTGATATCAATACCGAACTCTAAACAGCGTTTATGAATGGTAGGGAAATGCTTAATGATGAAATCTGCAGGTTTGTGAGTGATATCCAAATAGACACAATCAGAACCTAAACGCTTCATCTCATAATCAATTGCTCTAGCGACGATATCACGAGGTGCCAATTCTGCTCTGTCATCAAACTCTGGCATAAAACGGCTGCCATCAGGGCGACGCAAAAATGCACCTTCTCCCCTGAGTGCTTCGGTCAGCAAAAAGTTACGTGCATCAGCATGATATAGGCAGGTTGGGTGGAATTGATTAAACTCCATATTGGCAACCCGGCAGCCAGAACGCCAAGCCATGGCGATGCCGTCACCTGAAGCAACATCTGGATTGGATGTGTATTGATAAACTTTTGAGCTACCGCCTGTTGCTAACGCTACAAAGCGTGCTTTTACTGTTTCGACTTGCTCTAAATCTCGATTCCAGACATAGGCACCTTGTACACGGTTACCTGGTCTGTCTAACTTACGAGTCGTAATCAGGTCGATAGCATTGTAACGTTCAAGGACTCGGATATTTGGGTGGCGGCTGGCTCGCTCTTGCAGGGTAACTTGTACCTCTTTACCCGTTGCATCCGCAGCGTGCAGTATCCGGCGATGACTATGACCACCTTCACGTGTTAAGTGATAAGGCGCATCTTCAACGCTGCCATCCGCGGTTTCTTCTTTGTCGAAAGCAACGCCGCAATCAATCAGCCATTGCATCGATGCTCGAGCATTTTCGGCAGTAAACTTGACCACAGGCTCGTCACAAAGCCCTGCTCCAGCGACTAATGTATCGGCGACATGGGACTCAATTGTGTCCTCTTCGTCGAAAACTGAGGCTATACCACCCTGAGCGTAATAGGTTGAACCCTCGCTTAAAGGACCTTTGGAAAGTAAAATAACTTTTGATTTTTCAGCGAGATGCAGTGCAAGGGTTAGCCCCGCAGCACCACTACCAATAACCAAAATATCAGATTGGTGTTCAACTACTTGTTTCATCAGGTATCATAGAGTCATCTGGGAATTCGGACTATGTTAAACCAAGATGCTGTTTATGGATACTTATCAAGCTGGCATATTGCTTGTTGGATCTATTTTCGCTTTAAATATTGTGCAGTGCTATTGGCAAACACTGCGGTCCCTAAGCCTGCTTTTATCGTGAAATACAATGCGATGAAACAGGATGATTCAGAGGTTTTTTGTTCTGATTAATTCAACGAGCAAAAAATTGGCGCAGATGAACAGCGTTTTGGTGTGTTATATAAGTATGTTTTCAGGTGATCAGCTTTGCAAAGTTTGTCTCCCCAAAAAAGAAAATGACATATTTGCACATTTTTATAGAACTTTTTTGAAACTCGCTAGTCTACATAAGTGAATATGATTCGAGCGGCTGAGAAATCAGTATTAGATTTAGGAGTAGTCGGCTCGGATGAGTGGACAAATAAGTGATCAACAATTAGTTGAGCGCGTACAGCGTGGCGATAAGAACGCTTTTAACCTTTTAGTGCAAAAATATCAAAACAAGGTCGCGAATCTGATATCGCGTTATGTACGAAATCAGGCCGACGTTGCAGATGTGTCGCAAGAAGCTTTTATAAAAGCATATCGAGCGTTACCGAACTTTAGGGGCGAAAGTGCGTTTTACACGTGGTTGTATCGCATTGCAGTTAATACTGCAAAGAATCATCTGGTCGCACAAGGGCGTAGAGCGCCCGCTAATGATGTCGATGCTGAAGAAGCTGAATACTATGATGGCAGCGATGCGTTAAAGGAGTTTGCATCTCCGGAGCGACTCGTTTTGTCAGAAGAGATTCAAAAGGTCGTTTTCGACACTTTAGACACATTGCCAGAAGAATTGAAGATGGCAATCTCACTAAGAGAACTTGATGGTATGAGTTACGAAGAGATTGCTAATGTCATGGATTGCCCCGTCGGAACTGTAAGATCACGGATCTTCAGAGCACGTGAGGCGATTGATAAAAAGCTTAAGCCGTTGCTAGAACGCTAGCACCCTTGAACAAAGATAGGTGAACAATGGATAAATTAGGTCAGGAATGGGTATCTGCAGCTGTCGATGGTGAACTCGACGAGCAAACGTTAGCTGAGTTAGCAGCTGACGCAGATTCACATGAGCAGTGGCGTGATTATCATATGATTGGTGATGCAATGCGCGGTGAATTACCGCAGACAGTATCTATCGATCTTAGTGCCAGCATCATGGCTGCGATTGATGAAGAGCCTGCGATTATAGCTCCTAAGCAAACCACTGTTAAAGCAGCCACAAAGCCTACTTCAAGTAAAGTTGTGCCACTGTTTAAGCAATTTGGTCAGTATGCTATTGCAGCAACCGTCGCTATGGTTGCCGTGGTTGGTGTACAAAATTATAACCAAGAGACTTTGCTAGACAACTCTCCTTTACCCGTTTTGAACACTAGACCACTTATTGGTAGTGCATCACCGGTAAGCTTGCAGACTGGCGCAGTACAGCAAAATCAGAGCTATACTAACGAACAAGTCGTTGATCAGCGTCGTCGTATTAACTCCTACATTCAAGATCATATGTTACAACAAAGATTGAATAATGGTGTGGTTATAGAGGACAATAGAGAGGTAGATACAATACCTGTCAATCAGTAACAAGGAGTTAGCTTGCGTCTAATCCTACTGGCTATTCTAGCCATGAGTTTTCCTGCGATGGCGCGGGAAGACATGCCCGCCAAAGCTTGGCTTGAAAATATGAGCCAAGCACTGCGCGAACAAGAATTCAAAATATCCCTAATACAAATTCAAGCCGATCATATTCGTCCTTTGGTTTATATCCATGGCAAGGTTCAAGATCAAGAGGTGGCATTTCTAGAGCACCTTAATGGGCCGCCTAAGAATGCGGTTCGAGTTGGTAATACGGTGACCTTTATTGAGCATGACCAACCGGCTTACAGCGTTCACGCAAAACGTATTCAAGGGGTTATTCCTGCAGCCTTCGCTGATGATATCTCTAACCTAGAAGCTGGCTACAAGTTTGTTTTAGGTGGCCGAAGCAGAATAGCAGGACGCCCGGGGCAGTTGGTCCGCATCATTCCAAATGATGATAATCGATATGGTTACCAAGTTTGGCTTGATATGGATACCTTTTTGCCGCTGCGATTCGACATGATTAATAACGATAAGCAATTATTAGAGCAGCTTATGGTGGTCGAATTATTAGTTTTAGAAGAGGTACCCTCTATACTGAAAGAGGCGCATAAGCAGGAATGGCCTGCAGTAATGGCACAATCTGAACGCGCTGTTGGTGAAGATTGGAAGTTTGGCTGGTTACCTGAAGGTTTTAAGGTGCTGGTAAAAGACCAGCATCGATTAATCGGTAGTAAAGAAGCTGTAGAGTACATTGCGATTAGCGATGGCCTTGCGAGCATCTCTGTCTATGTCGCTAAAGCAGGAGACGCGCCGCTTCCAGATGAACTGGTTACCCGTAATGGTTTATCGCTTGCGACAGAACGTGTAGGAAATGCCGAGGTTGTTGCTGTAGGTAAAGTACCTGCGGAAACGTTAAGCCGCATAGCTCAAAGCATTATGTTGCAGTAATAAGGTTTAATACCATGATGGAAGAGGTTGCCAAAGTTGTTGCTAACAGCAACTCTGGCTGGGTCGTTGTAGAAGTAGAGATGAAGAGTGCTTGTAATCACTGTGACAGTAGTGATTCTTGCGGTACCTCTGCCGTTGCTAAAGCCTTTTCATCAAAGGTTCAGCGTTTTTCTATTCAAACTGAACGTGCTTTTGCAACTGGAGAACGCCTGAAGCTCGGTCTTCCTGAAAGCGTTATTTTAAAAGCCGCTATGTTGGTTTATATCCTGCCTCTAGCTGGTTTTTTCATCGGTGCTTATAGTGGTAATTTATTAGCTGTAGGCCTAGATGTGAATCAAGACTTGTTGTCGATTGCCTTTGCGTTAGTTGGTGGTGTCGCTTCTTGGGCGTTAGGAAAGAAATTTGCTAAAGCGTTAGAAGAAAATGCACAACCAATCATTATAAAATCTCTTGGTAAGCCCATAGATATAGCGCAGTAACCGTAGATACTTGGCCTCTGGCATAACTTTCCAATTCAAAAGCATGATAAAAATTGGTATTAAAGCCGCAATCGGGTACAATTCTGCACCTTAAAAATTCTTTTCAACTTCGAGTTAAGTCATCCCAGCATAATGAAGCATATTAGAAACTTTTCAATTATTGCCCATATTGACCACGGCAAATCAACACTCTCAGATCGCCTTATTCATGAATGCGGTGGCTTAACCGATCGCGAAATGGCCGCGCAGGTTCTCGACTCAATGGACATTGAGCGTGAGCGTGGTATTACGATTAAAGCGCAAAGTGTTACTTTGGACTATAAAGCTAATGATGGTGAGACTTACCAACTTAACTTTATTGATACGCCTGGTCACGTCGATTTTTCCTATGAAGTATCACGTTCTTTAGCGGCTTGTGAAGGTGCGCTATTGGTGGTTGACGCGGGCCAAGGTGTCGAAGCGCAAACCCTAGCAAACTGTTATACCGCTCTTGAGATGGACATGGATGTTGTTCCTGTTCTGAACAAAATCGATCTGCCGCAGGCTGATCCTGATCGTGTTGCTGAAGAGATTGAAGATATTGTAGGCATTGAAGCGGCAGATGCTGTACGTTGCTCGGCCAAAACTGGTGTCGGCATTAAAGATGTGCTTGAAGTTATTGTTGAGCAAATTCCATCACCTGAAGGTGATGAAGAAGGGCCGCTGCAGGCGCTAATTATTGACTCTTGGTTTGATAGCTACTTAGGCGTTGTATCTTTAGTGCGTATCAAAAATGGCGTACTAAAGAAGGGCGACAAATTTAAAGTTATGTCTACAGGTCAGGCTCATACTGCTGACCGTGTGGGGATCTTTACCCCGAAACAAACTGATACTCCAGAGTTAAAAACTGGCGAAGTGGGTTTTGTTATCGCGGGTATTAAAGAGATCCACGGCGCACCAGTAGGTGATACGCTGACTCATGCAAAGCATGGCGCACTTGAGCCATTACCAGGTTTTAAGAAAGTGAAACCACAGGTCTACGCGGGTTTATTCCCTATTTCGACTGATGATTACGAAAGCTTCCGTGATGCGCTTAACAAGCTGAGCTTGAATGATGCTTCATTGTTTTTCGAGCCAGAAACATCATCTGCACTTGGTTTTGGTTTCCGTATTGGCTTCTTGGGTCTGCTCCATATGGAGATCATTCAAGAGCGTCTAGAGCGTGAATATAACCTAGAGCTTATTACTACAGCACCTACCGTTGTGTATGAAATCGTCCAGACCAGTGGCGAGACTATTTATGTCGATAACCCATCGGATCTACCTGCGGTTAATAACATCGAAGAGATGCGTGAGCCGATTGTAGAGACTAATATTCTGGTACCAAAAGAATACTTAGGTAACGTTATTACCCTGTGTGTTGAAAAACGTGGTGTACAAACTAACCTGGTTTACCATGGTAACCAAGTCGCATTGACTTACGAATTGCCAATGGCTGAAGTGGTCATGGACTTCTTTGATCGTCTAAAATCAACCAGTCGTGGTTATGCATCGTTAGAGTATAACTTTATCCGCTTTGAACCTGCTGACATGGTACGCCTTGATATTCTTATTAACGGTGACAGAGTCGATGCGTTGGCGATGATCATACATAAAGGATTGATCCGTACTAAAGGTCTAGCACTTGTGAATAAGATGAAAGAGCTTATTCCACGTCAGATGTTTGATATTGCAGTTCAAGCCGCAGTCGGTAGCCAGGTTATTGCGCGCTCATCGATTAAGGCGATGCGTAAAGACGTAACTGCTAAGTGTTACGGCGGTGATGTATCTCGAAAGAAGAAGTTACTGCAGAAGCAAAAAGACGGCAAGAAACGCATGAAGCAAGTGGGTAACGTTGAAGTTCCACAAGAAGCGTTCTTAGCAGTGTTGAAGCTTAACGATTAAGTTAATTCGTTAAGATTTGTTAATATATCGCTAGACTTTGCGCCGCAGTTTGCGGCGCTTTCATTACTGGCGTATAACCATAGGGACATCGGCATTTTAGCCGTTACCCAATTATGTTTGGCAGGAGTTAATTAATAATGGCAGCCTATTTTTCGCTAATTTTAGTTTTGGTTACCTTAGGCAGTGGCCTTGTTTGGATGGCAGATGCGCTGGTATTCGCCCCTAAGCGTCGTGAGAAGTTGGCAATGGCTCAAGCGGCTGAAGCTGGGTTAAGTGAAGAGAATGTTGAAGTGATACTGCGCGAGTCTGCGTTTGTCGAAACTTCAAAGTCTATCTTTCCTGTTATCGCATTTGTGCTTATTTTGCGCTCTTTTATTTATGAGCCTTTTCAAATCCCATCAGGTTCTATGATGCCAACATTGCTCGTTGGTGATTTTATCCTGGTAGAAAAGTTTAGCTACGGGATTAAAGATCCTGTTTGGCGCACGACATTAAAAGAAACCGGTAAACCTGAGCGTGGCGATGTGGCAGTCTTTAAATACCCAGAAAACCCGCAGATTGACTATATCAAGCGTATTGTAGGTTTGCCGGGCGACCGTATTGTATACCGCAATAAGCAGCTTTATATCCAAGCTGCTTGTGCTGAAGGACAGAGTCCTTGCCCAGAGCTAAAAACGGTTGAAAGAGTATCTGTTAACCGTGGCGAGTTTTCGCAAGACGGTACGCCGTTGCTACGTTTTAAAGAGCAAATTGGTGATGTGACTCATGACATCTTAATCAATCCATCACGACCAGATATGATCAACTACTATCACCGCCAAGAGAACGTGCCGTTGACCGAGTTTATCGTGCCAGAAGGTCAATACTTTGCAATGGGTGATAATCGCGATAACAGTACCGATAGCCGCTTTTGGGGCTTTGTGCCTGAGCATAACCTCGTCGGTAAAGCGGTTGCGATTTGGATAAGCTTTGAGTTTGACAGAAAACCGGCTGACTTTTTGCCAGCTTGGATCCCAACAGGGGTGCGTTTTAACCGTGTAGGCGGAATTGTGTAATATGGAACCGATTAAAAATATCCCTAGGCTATGTCGTACATTAGGCTACGAGTTTGCTGAGCAAGCATTATTAGATCAGGCGCTAACACATAGAAGTGCCTCTAATAAGCATAATGAGCGACTCGAGTTTTTGGGTGACTCAATCTTGTCTATTGTAATTTCTGACGCGCTATACCATCAGTTTCCGAAGGCGACTGAAGGTGATTTGAGCCGAATGCGTGCCACATTGGTTTGTGGGAAAATGTTGGCTGAGATAGCCATTGAGTTCAAGCTGGGAGATTATCTAAAGCTTGGGCCTGGTGAATTAAAAAGCGGTGGTTTTAGACGAGAGTCTATATTGGCGGATGCGGTAGAAGCCATCATTGGCGCTATCTACCTTGATTCAGATATCGAGAAATGCCGCAAATTGGTACTCAACTGGTATGCATCGCGCTTGCGAGTGATTGAGCCTATTAACCAGAAAGATCCAAAGACGTTACTTCAAGAGCATTTGCAAAAGTTTAGAAAACCGCTGCCAATCTATAAAGTCGTCCATACTGAAGGGGATGCCCATGAGCAAACCTTCACCGTTGAATGTGTTGTAGAAGACTTGAGACAAGCCGTTGTCGGGGTTGCTAGTTCACGCAGAAAAGCAGAGCAAAGTGCAGCCGCTCAAGTGTTGGAGTTAATTAAGAAATGAGTAACGAAAAAGATTTACCTGAGAGCAATGAACCGAGTCTAGACGACTTACTCGCGCAGATGAATAACCCTTCATCAGCCGTTAAGTACGCGGTAACTTATTGCGGTATGGTGGCGATTGTTGGCCGACCAAACGTCGGTAAATCAACCCTGCTTAACAAATTGTTAGGCCAGAAAATCAGTATTACCTCTAAAAAACCACAGACGACTCGTCACCGTATTATGGGCATACATACTGACGGTCCACGTCAGGTGGTGTTTATCGATACGCCAGGCCTTCACATGGAAGAGAAGCGTGCGATTAACCGATTGATGAACCGTGCCGCTGCTAGTTCATTGGCAGAAGTCAGCTTGGTGATATTTGTGGTTGACGGCATGAACTGGACTGCTGATGACGAAATGGTACTGCGCAAGTTGCAGAGCCGTGATGATGGTCGTAAAACGGTTCTAGCTATCAACAAAGTCGATAACATCAAGGATAAAGAAGCGCTATTTCCCTATCTTGAAGAGTTATCGAAAAAGTTTGAATTTGATGAGATCTTGCCTATCTCTGCAACTCAGGGCACCAATGTTCAACGGATTTTAGATATGTCCGTTGAATCGGTACCTGAGTCACCACATTTCTTCCCTGAAGATTATGTCACTGACCGTTCGCAGAAGTTTATGGCATCAGAAATCGTGCGTGAAAAATTAATGCGCTTTTTGGGCGATGAGCTTCCATACGATTGTACTGTTGAAATTGAGCAGTTCAAGATGATGGAAAATGGCGTCTATCAGATCAATGCGTTAGTACTCGTTGAGCGTGAAACGCAAAAACGCATGGTGATTGGTAATAAGGGAGAGCGCATCAAAAAGATAAGCTCTGCCGCTCGTGTTGATATGGAAGTCTTATTTGATAACAAGATTTTCTTAGAGATGTGGGTAAAGGTTAAATCGGGCTGGGCCGATGATGAGCGTGCACTGCGTAGTTTAGGTTACGGCGAAGAGTAACGATTACGCTCATATCGCTTAATAATGCCTCTTTTTAGCAATAGAAAGGGGCATTTTTGTAAGCGGTTTAAGCTGCTGTATTGGCTATTTGAGCTGCATTGGTATTAGCACTCAATTGGTTTTATGATAGTTACTGTTATTTTTATCAATTTACTAAGCGGAATTAAATAATCATGGAGCGTGGCTACGTTCTTCATACCCGACCCTTTCGTGAATCAAGTGTGCTGGTCAATCTGTTGGTTGATGGCAAAGGGCGCGTTGATGCAGTTGCTCGTCTCGGCAGCAGTAAGAACTCTATTCGCAGTATTGTACAGCCATTTCAGCCGCTCATTTTTCAGCTGCAAGGCAAATCAGATCTTAAGAACTTAAAGCAAGTTGAGGCTGCAAGCCCTGCAGTGCCGCTAACCGGTAATTGCTTGTATTCAGGTCTGTACCTTAACGAACTGCTTATTCGCTGCTTAACTGTACAGCACAGCGCTGAGGAGTTGTTTTTTAACTATCATCAGACGTTGATTGCAATGGCAAAGGAATTTAATCAAAGTCAGTTACGCTATTTTGAGCTGGCGTTGCTACAAGAGTTAGGGACCATGCCGTCGCTAGAGTTTGATCCGTCTGGTGCTGAAATGACGGCCAGCGGCTTTTATCGACTGGAGCTTGAGCATGGTTTTATGCCGGTTATTGCAACGCAATACAATCAGCACAAATTCTTCACCGGCGAGATGCTATTCGCACTTAAAAAACAGGCGCTGGCGGCTGAGCATCTTGTCGAGGCGAAGAAGCTAATGCGGCAACTCTTAGCACCAACATTGGGTGATAAGCCGCTGCACTCGCGTAGTTTGTTTATTAAGAAGAACGCCAGTTCTGCTAAAGTGACGCCAAGAAGCTAACTGAGTTTCACTCAAATAATTCAACGGTATATAGCTGCTCACTCGCTGGCTATACGCTAAATCTCACAGTACAATAGCGGTTTTATAATTTCGTTTAATCAAGGAATACACATGAGCCGGATCCTACTGGGCGTTAACATTGACCACATTGCGACTCTACGCCAAGCTCGCGGAACTAATTATCCCGATCCTGTTCATGCTGCTGCTGTTGCCGAACATGCTGGCGCTGAGGGTATTACCATTCATCTGCGTGAAGATCGTCGCCATATTATCGATAGAGACGTGTATACCTTAGCTAAAACGCTTAAGACACGGATGAACTTTGAGATGGCCGTCACCGAAGAGATGCTTGATATTGCTTGCGAGATTAAGCCTGCTTATGTGTGTTTAGTGCCAGAGAAGCGTGAAGAGCTTACTACTGAAGGTGGTCTTGATGTTGCTGGTCAGCAAGATAAGATTGCAGCCGCTGTAACACGCTTAACCAACGAGGGTATTAAGGTCTCTTTGTTTATCGACGCTGATAAAACACAAATTGATGCTGCCGTAACCGTTGGAGCGCCAGTGATAGAGATCCATACTGGTTGCTATGCAGATGCCGAAACTGATGCTGAAGCTACAGCTGAACTTAACCGTATTAGCACCATGGCGACATATGCTCATGGGAAAGGCCTCGTTGTGAATGCTGGCCACGGTCTGCATTACCATAACGTCAAGCCAATCGCTGCTATTCCTGAGCTGTATGAGCTCAATATTGGCCACGCGATTATCGCCCGCGCCGCGATTGACGGTTTAGCGACAGCGGTACGTGATATGAAACAGTTGATGGTCGAAGGTCGCCGAGGCGAGTAAGCCGCTTGTCAATGTGATTTAAACAGCCGAGCATGGCACTAAGTTATGCTCGGCTTTTGTTTAGTTAAAAAAGGTAATTTATGATTGTTGGTTTGGGTACGGATATTGTCGAGATTGCGCGCATAGAAACTCGAGTTCCTGTGGCTGGCGAGAAGGAGCTACAAACTAATCGTTTGGCTAAAAGAGTGTTAACGCCGTCAGAGCTTGATATTTTTATCAAATCTTCCAATCCTGGTCGTTACTTGGCTAAGCGCTTTGCGGCCAAAGAAGCTGCAGCAAAAGCGCTGGGTACTGGTATTGGCCGCGGTGTGTCATTTCAACATATCGAGATCAGCAATGATGATAATGGAGCACCAAAGATTACTTTTACCGATGGCGCTGCACAAAGGTTAGTGTTGCTCGGCGGTAAGAGCGGTCATGTTTCGATTGCAGATGAAAAACACTACGCTACCGCTACGGTTATTCTTGAAAGCTAGCACTATGAGTTTACATCGGGGCAAAGTAATTAATTTGCGCGTTATGTAAGTGGATTGCAGTGAGCAATTGTTTTAACCATCATCAAACTGTTCAAGAAAGGTCTTAGACGGCATAAAGTATAGGCAACCCGTTTTAGCATCTACGAAGTCTAATAGACGATCATAATTGCCGTATTCATCGGCATGGATCATTTGACTGAGGGACGTTTCAATAATGGTCGGCGTAGCTGCAAAGCCTATAAACATGGTGCCATGTTCCATGGCGTTCCCATAAGGACGATTCTGCCTGAGCATTTTGACTTCCAAACCCTCGACTTCAACTTTACTTTTAGCGTTGTGTGCCCATACAGGCTTTTCTTCGTCGGTTAGTTCGACATTATCCATTTTGGTACGACCAATTACTTGCTCTTGGTATTCTGTGGTCTGTTTGTCCCAGTCTAGCTGCTTGTCAACATAACGTTGAACGTGCAAATAGCTACCGCCTTGATGAAGATCGTTATCTTCTGCTACCAGCACAGCCATGGCGCGTTCTGCACCATTAGGGTTTTCAGTACCATCGACAAAATCAATCATGTCTCGATTATCTAGATACTTGTAGCCTTGGATATCCTCGACGAGTGAGGCTAATTCACTAAAGCTCTTCATTATGTACTTAGCGGCCTGAAAGTTTAGATCGATACGTTCTGACTTAATCATGATAAATACATCACCGGCAGTGGCAGGGAATAGCCGATCACCATCACTCATCTCTTTGAAGGGGTGAAGTTCTGCAGGGGTTGGATAGGAAGGAAATAGTTGTGACCATGCATTGGCTGAGAAACCTATCGAAATATTGAGCCCTGCGGTTAAGTCCTTTTGGTTAATTGATTTTTCAATACCACTTACTGCAGCGATGAAATCGCTAATGGCTTGTTGGTTTATTTGTTGGGTAGTGATGCTGGTTGAGTCTTGTTTGAGGCAAAAAGTGAGATACTCTACGTGTGTCGACGGGTTAGATAAAACGCCTGACTGAGCGCGTTGGCATAGCTGGGTCATATCAAGTATTCCTATAGGACGGTGACAAATAGTAAGGTTGCTTTACTCAGTGTAGAACAATCATTTTGAATGTTAAAACTTCATTTACGACTTAATCAACTCTGATGTTCGAAATCATGTTTTGTGAGTTTTCATTGCGAGCTTCAAGTCAAATGGCGAGTAAGGGGACTGCATTGAATATTTACTCTATTAATCGGTGATAAAATCCATTAGGTTAAGGATAAGTTAAATAACAACTATAATTAGACTGATATAAACATGGAGATATTCCGATGAAATCCGCCGTAGAGCAGCTGTCGACCTATAAAAGTGTGCACTTAAACCCGAGCAATATAAAAACTCATTTCTTTGGCGTGCCGCTGATCATCTGGTCGGCATTTGTAGGCTTCAATCTTATCCCAATCAACTTTGCTGTATTTGATGACCCTGTCATTAGTTTTAACGTGGCGACTGTTTTTGCAGTAGTGGTATTGGGGTATTACTTTATGTTGCATGCAAAATTAGCGTTCGGTCTAACCTTGTTCATTATTCCAGTGCTTTATACCTCTAGCATTGTTGCTCAATATGCTGGTGCCGGCTACCTTGCGATAGCTACTTTTGTTATTGGCTGGGTCATTCAGTTTATCGGTCATAAATATGAAAAGGCAAAACCAGCTTTTGTGGATGACTTGAATCAGTTATTGATCGGCCCGTTCTTTTTGATGGCAGAAGTGTATTTTAAGCTTGGTTTTGAAAAAGAGCTGTTAGCTGAGATTACGCCAATCGCACGCGATAAGCGCCGAGCGCTAGAAGCTGCGAAGAAAGCCAAATAAATGATAATAAAAAACGCTAACCAATTGGTTAGCGTTTTTTATTTAAGCTCTAGGTTGCGCATAGTGTTGAGGCAATACTCGTACCGTTTTCACCATGTTATCGCCTAGCTCTATGACCTCAATGGGGTAGCCTGCAATTCGCATACTGGTTTTGACCGTTGGGATCTCTTCAAGATGTTCCAATATTAAGCCGTTAAGGGTCTTAGGGCCATCAATTGGAAACTGCCAGTCCATCTCTTTATTAAGCTCTCGAATGTTGATGCTTGCTTCAATCAGGAAGCTACCATCTTGTTGTTCGTTAATATCTTCGCTTGGAGTTGTGATCATCGAGGTCGTATAATCGCCGACAATCTCTTCGAGAATATCTTCAAGGGTGACTAAGCCCTGAATATCGCCGTACTCATCAACCACTAGACCAATGCGTTCTTTATTTTGCTGGAAGTTACTCAACTGCACATTCAGTGGCGTGCCTTCAGGGATGAAGTAAAGCTCCTTTACTGCACGTAGAAGCGAAGACTTACTAAATTGTCCTTTAGATTGCAGACGCAGTGCATCGCGCAGGTGAACAAAACCAACTGCGTCATCAACAGTATCGCGGTATAGCAGCACCCGAGTGTGAGGACTTTGAATCACCTGTTTATTAATACTCTTAAACTCGTCATTGATATTAATGGCGTAAAGTTCAGAGCGAGGCACCATCACATCTTCAACAGTGACCTTTTCCAAATCCATAATTGACAGCAGCATCTCTTGGTGACGTCTCGGTATCAATGCTCCTGCTTCGTGTACTACGGTGCGCAACTCTTCTTGGCTTAGTGCATCTGAGGTTTTTGTCGAGCGGATACCAACCATTCGCAGCACAGCAGAAGTAATAAGATTGACCGCTTTTACAAATGGAAGCAGTACTATCAGCAGTAAACGTAAAATGTGGCTAGACGGAAATGCGATACGCTCCGGGTGCAGCGCGGCAAAGGTTTTAGGCGTCACTTCGGCGAAAACCAATACTACCATGGTCAATACACCGGTAGAGATCGCAATCCCCACGTCACCAAATAAGCGCAGGCCGATAATGGTGGCTATGGAGGAGGCGAGGATATTGACCAAGTTGTTACCGATCAGGATAAGTCCAATCAATCTATCAGGACGCTCAAGTAGTTTTGTCGCGCGAATAGCGCCTTTATGGCCGCTTGATGCCAAATGACGTAAACGGTATCTATTTAGGCTCATCATGGCTGTTTCAGACCCTGAGAAATAGGCTGAAAGTAGAATCAAGACGAACAGAACAGATAATAGTACGCCAGTGGATATTTCGTCCAAAAGTTGGAGCTCCGCTGTGGATTAATTAAAACCGTAAAAAATTAGTAATTACAGATATTTCGAAAACATGTCAAGTTTGGCTCAATACTGAATCAATTGAGCCAACTGACGAGAGTGGGATTAGCCGAGGATTAACTCTTTAACAATACGGGCACCGAAGTAGGCAAGTGATAGTAAAACTCCGCCAGTCAAGGTGTATGCAACGGCTGTTCTAATCTTACAACCGACCCAATATTGCTGCGCTAGCATACCTATATACACACACCATGCAAGGATAGACAAAATCGCTTTGTGGCCTTTACCCTCTTCGAACATGTCATCAAGGAATATGAAGCCCGTAGCCAGTGCTAAACTTAATAGGATGACACCGACAATCACTAAGTGATAAAGCTGCTTCTCAACCGTCATTAATGGCGGCATTGCTGACGTCATAATCAGCTTTTTGTTTTTTAGTCGATGTTGAATGATGGCTAATTGGATAGCATAAAGCGCTGCAATCATTAAGGCACTGTATGCCATTAGTGACAATACAACATGTACTAATACGTCTGGGTGGATCTCAAAGTGAGTGATGTATTCTGGTGGAACAAGCCATAAAAGGGCGACGGAGATCACCGAGCAGGCATAAACCACAGGTACCACGACGATAACCTTGAGACGAAACAGCAATATGGTAAAGCTGAAGGTGATAATCCAGTTCACCAAAGAGATGACATTGGTCAGGCTAAAGTTTTGCCCATCACCAGTAAATACCGCTTGTGAAAGGGCGGCTGCATGCAACACAACACCTATAGCTGCAACGCCTGCAACTAATTTCCTGTTTGGTCCATCTGCGTGAAAAAGGCGAGTCGCGACGAGAACCAAAGCAATACTGTAAAAAAACATGGCTGAAGCTGAAAAAATAACCATTGAGTATTAACCTATTGTTGTGAGCTAATTGTTGTATTAGCTTGTTGGCCCTAACCAAAAGTCAAAGCAGACTAAACGCTATCTATATTAACTTGATTCAATCATAAGTTAAATTACTGAATCACAAATCGTAACCCACTAAGTTTCTATTCTAAAGTTCTAGGATTTGAATCACAGAAACTCAGGGGTTAGATTAACATGAGCTTGGGTTATTTGGGCAGTGACATTGGTTGCAAAAATAGGCTGAATCTATGTCTTAGGTCAGTTTTTTCATAAAATGTCGTCGATAGGGCTGCTGTAAGGCAAGTTACTTGGCTCATTGAGTAGCATAATATCTGGGCATCGCTATAATACTGCCCATCAATATCAATTTAAAACGGTAAAGAACTGGATAATGTTTGAGAACTTAACTGACAGATTGTCACGTACGCTGAAGAATATCAGTGGCCGTGGTCGCTTAACGGAAGAAAACGTTAAGGAAACTTTGCGCGAAGTTCGTATGGCCCTGCTTGAGGCTGATGTCGCTTTACCGGTTGTGCGCGAATTTGTTAATAGCGTAAAAGAGCGTGCTGTCGGACAAGAGGTTTCTAAAAGCCTAAGTCCAGGACAAGCGTTTATTAAGATTGTCCAGAGTGAGCTAGAAAATGCGATGGGCGAAGCCAACGAGGCTTTGGATCTATCAGCTCAACCTCCGGCAGTGATTATGATGGCCGGCCTGCAAGGTGCGGGTAAAACCACCAGTGTCGCTAAACTGTCCAAGTTTTTGCGAGAGCGAGAAAAGAAATCGGTATTGGTTGTCAGTGCTGACGTATATCGTCCTGCCGCAATCAAGCAGCTAGAAACTTTAGCTGAAGAAGTTGAAGTAGAATTCTTCCCATCTGATGTCAGCCAAAAGCCGGTTGATATTGCAAAAGCTGCGATTGCACATGCCAAGCTTAAATTCATTGATGTAGTGATTGTCGATACGGCAGGTCGCTTACACGTTGATGAAGCGATGATGGATGAAATTAAAGACCTTCACGCGACAGTAAACCCTGTTGAGACACTGTTCGTGGTTGATGCCATGACAGGTCAAGATGCTGCTAACACTGCTAAAGCCTTTAATGAAGCGCTGCCACTAACGGGTGTTGTACTGACGAAAGTGGATGGTGATGCTCGCGGTGGTGCAGCATTATCGATTCGTAATATTACGGGTAAGCCGATTAAGTTCTTGGGTGTAGGTGAGAAAACCGATGCGCTTGAAGCTTTCCACCCAGACCGTATTGCTTCACGTATTCTTGGTATGGGCGATGTATTATCGCTTATTGAAGAAGTCGAGCGCGGCGTTGACCAAGAAAAGGCGATGAAACTTGCCTCTAAGGTCAAAAAGGGCGGTAGTTTCGACTTAGAAGATTTCCGAGAGCAGCTGCAGCAGATGAAGAACATGGGCGGCATGATGAACATGATTGAGAAGCTGCCTGGTGTTGGTCAATTGCCACCTGAAGCACTTGCTCAAGTTCAAGACGGTAAGATGACCGGACAAATGGAAGCCATTATCAACTCAATGACTCCCGGTGAGCGTCAACGCCCAGACATTATTAAGGGATCACGTAAGCGTCGTATTGCTACGGGGTCAGGTACACAAATTCAAGATGTAAACCGTTTGCTTAAACAGTTTACTCAAATGCAGAAGATGATGAAGAAAATGTCATCTAAAGGCGGCATGAAAAAGATGATGCGTGGTATGAGTGGTATGTTACCACCTGGTATGAAAATGCCGGGCCGCTAGTCTATTATTAATCGTCCTGTACAAAATTTTACAGGCTAGGATGAGTTTTCATTCTAGCCTGTAAATCGTTTTTGGCGTAATAAACGTCGATTACGGTTGCATTCGCCGGTCAGTCAGGTAAAATCTGCCGGCTTTCTATCTGGGGCTCTCCGCGAACACGGAGTTTCAGTTTTTATTTTTGCTTGATAAAAAGCAAATCATTAGAGGATACAAAACGCATGGTTACCATTCGTTTAGCTCGTGGCGGCGCAAAAAAGCGTCCATTTTATAACATCGTTGTTGCTGACAGCCGTAACGCCCGTGACGGTCGTTTCATCGAGCGCGTTGGCTTTTTTAACCCATTAGCTCGTGGCCAAGAAGAAGCATTACGCTTAGATCTTGACCGTGTTGAGCACTGGGTTTCTAACGGTGCTGCTACATCTGACCGTGTAGCAAAATTGATCAAAGACGCTCGTAAAGCAGCTGCTTAATAGCGTTAAGGTATAGATTGATGAGCAGTAAACAAGAACCCGTCGTACTTGGGAAATTAGGTTCAAGTCACGGCATTAAAGGTTGGTTGAAGATCACTACCTATACCGATTCTGTTGAAGGTATTTTTGATTATTCTCCTTGGTTGTTAAAAGAGCAAGGCGAATGGCGTGAGGTTAAAGTCCTCCAGTGGCGCATGCAAGGTAAAGCGGTAGTCGCTTGTCTTGAAGGCGTAGAAACACGGGATCAGGCTCAGGCACTTACAAATTGTGAGATTGCCGTTACCCCTGAACAGATGGAAGTTTTACCAGAAGATGAATTCTACTGGCGAGATCTTATCGGATGTGAAGTGGTGAATACCAAAGGCTATAACATGGGTAAAGTTCAGGAGATCGTGGAAACAGGATCAAATGATGTACTCCTTGTTAAAGCTAACGCAAAAGATGGCTTTGGCAAAGTGGAACGAATGATCCCCTTTGTTACCGAACAGTTCATCCAAAAGGTGGATTTGACGGCAAAACAGATTTTAGTGGATTGGGATCCGGACTTTTAAGTCGAGGTAGAGCAGATGTGGTTAGGGGTAGTAACCCTGTTTCCGGAGATGTTTCGTGCCGTAACAGACTTTGGTGTAACGGGTCGTGCAGTTAGTAAAGGATTACTAGAGATGCAAACGTGGAATCCTCGTGATTTCACCCATGATAAACATAAGACAGTGGATGACCGCCCATACGGTGGTGGCCCTGGCATGTTAATGATGGTGCAACCTCTACGTGATGCCATCCATGCAGCGAAAGCTGCAGCTGGAAAAGAGGCAAAGGTGATCTACCTTTCTCCTCAAGGCCGTAAGCTGACACAGCAAGGCGTTGAAGAGTTAGCAAAATCATCCAGTTTGGTTTTAGTGTGTGGTCGATACGAAGGTGTTGATGAACGGATTATTCAAACTGAAGTGGACGAAGAGTGGTCAATTGGAGATTACGTGCTTTCGGGCGGTGAACTTCCAGCGATGACTTTGATTGATTCAGTATCGAGACTTGTTCCTGGCGTGCTAGGAAAAAAGGCTTCGGCAGAGCAGGATTCCTTCTCTGACGGTTTACTGGATTGCCCCCACTATACGCGTCCTGAAAGTATGGATGGGCTGGATGTTCCAGCCGTGTTACTAAGTGGCAACCACGAACATATTAGACGCTGGCGTTTGCAACAAAGTCTCGGAAGAACTTTGTTAAGACGACCAGAATTACTTGAAAATCTAGCTCTGACTGGCGAACAAGAGAAGCTTCTAGCTGAATTTGTAGACGACATCAAACATGATGTTTAGTCGAAGCGCAGTTATTACTAGTATGGAGTTTATTTAATGAATAACATCATCAAAATGCTCAACGAAGAGCAAATGAAAACCGACGTACCTGAATTTGGTGCCGGTGATACACTAGTTGTTAAAGTACGTGTTGTAGAAGGCGGTAAAGAGCGTCTACAGGCGTTCGAAGGCGTTGTAATCGCTAAGCGTAATCGCGGCGTTCACTCTGCATTCACAGTACGTAAAATCTCTAATGGTGAAGGTGTTGAGCGTGCGTTCCAGACTCACAGCCCAATCATCTCTAGCATCGAAGTTAAGCGTCGCGGCCGTGTTCGTCGTGCTAAGCTTTACTACCTACGTGAGCGTTCAGGTAAGTCTGCACGTATCCGTGAGAAGCTTTCAACTAAGTAATTACTTTTAGTAATAATTAGTTTGGCTAAAAAAAGATGCAGTGTTCGCACGAGAAACCGCCTATATGGCGGTTTTTTGTTGGCCGCGATTTATGAACCTTCGTTTTTCCTATTCTAAATACTCATATGCAATGCATTGGTTCAGAGACTCAGATCTCATCGAAGCGCTAAACCAACACCAATAATTTTCACTATTTAAATTTGCAGCTTGATCTTAGGCTTGCTCGCTGGCATAGTGCTCTTAAGGTGTAATGGTGTAGCAGTACGGCGTTACGATTAATTAGTTTAGCTAACGGTTAACTCTGCAAATTGGTTTGCAACAGTAGAAGACTTAAATCAGGTGATGAGCATGCAGCAAGATACAATTAACAACGTACATATTAGTTCAGAGAAAGTGTTGGTGACTCCAGAGGAGCTAAAGCGTGCTTTGCCATTATCTGCTCATGCTAGTCAATATGTGATTAATGCGCGTAAAACCGTATCCGACATCGTCCACAAACGAGATAATCGAGTGTTGGTGATCTCTGGACCTTGTTCAATCCATGATATTGATGCCGCTAAAGAGTACGCGCTTAAACTTAAAAAACTGCATGATGAGTTGGGTGACCAGTTCTACGTGCTGATGCGAGTGTACTTTGAGAAGCCACGCACCACTGTAGGTTGGAAGGGGATGATCAACGATCCAGATATGGATGAGTCATTTGATGTTGATAAAGGCTTACGTAAAGCTCGTGAATTAATGATTTGGCTTGCTGAACTTGAGCTACCAGTTGCTACTGAAGCACTTGACCCTATTAGCCCACAGTACATGTCTGAATTGATCACGTGGTCGGCAATTGGCGCTCGTACGACAGAGTCACAAACTCATCGCGAGATGGCATCGGGTCTATCGATGCCGGTTGGCTTTAAAAATGGTACAGATGGCAAACTAGGGGTAGCAATAAACGCTTTAGAATCAGCTGCTAGCAGCCACCGCTTTATGGGGATTAACCAAAAAGGACAAGTTGCACTGCTGCAAACCGCTGGCAATCCAGACGGGCATGTGATTTTACGTGGCGGTAAAGCGCCAAATTACGACGCAGCGAGTGTCGCTGAGTGTGAGCAGCAGTTACATGCAGCCAATTTGAATGCACGCTTGATTGTTGATTGTAGTCACGGTAACTCTTCAAAAGATCACAATAAGCAGACGCCAGTATGTGAAGATGTATTCAATCAAATTCTTAACGGCAACCAGTCGATTATTGGTGTGATGCTTGAAAGCCACCTTAATGCGGGCAAGCAGAGTAGTGATTTACCGGTTAGTGAACTCGCTTATGGCGTGTCTGTTACCGATGCATGTATCGATTGGCAGACAACCGATACATTATTGCGCAGTGGAGCAGCAGACTTAGCTTCAGTATTACCAACAAGGTTTGATATGCTGAAAGTAGCAAACGGCTGATGGAAGAGAGAGTAATGAACGAGAAGACCACTGCAGAGCTTGAAAACCTAAGGGGCTTGATTGATGGCGTTGACCAGCAATTACTGCACTTACTCAGAAAACGTTTAGATTTAGTGGCGCAAGTAGGCGCTGTTAAGCACGGTGCAGGGCTTCCTATTTATGCGCCACAGCGCGAAGCGAAGATGTTAGCTAAAAGGCGCGCAGAAGCAAAAGCGATGGACGTTGCGCCGCAGCTCATTGAAGATATTTTACGTCGTTTAATGCGCGAGTCTTACCTTAATGAAAAGGATGTTGGCTTCAAGCAAGTTAAAGCTGATTTAGGACACGTGGTCATTGTGGGTGGTGAAGGTAAGCTTGGCGGGCTATTTTCGCAGATGCTTACTTTATCTGGATATGAAGTTAAGTCGTTAGATAAAGATGATTGGCTCAATAGCCAGACTATTTTTGACGGCGCTGGTCTGGTTATTGTTACCGTGCCTATCAATATTACCTGTGAATTGATTGCCACTAAGCTGACGCAACTGCCAAGCAACTGTATTCTTGCGGACTTAACCTCGATTAAGAGTGCGCCGGTTGAAGCTATGTTAGCGGCGCATAGTGGACCCGTTTTGGGGTTACACCCTATGTTTGGTCCTGATGTGGGTAGCCTTGCAAAGCAGGTTGTTGTGGTTTGTCATGGTCGCGGTGAATCTGAATACCAATGGCTTATCGAGCAGATAAAAATTTGGGGTGCACGCATTGTTGAGGCAGAGCCCGAAAAACATGATAAAGCGATGCAGCTGGTGCAAGCGATGCGCCATTTCTCTTCATTTGTTTATGGGCTTAACCTTTATAAAGAGGAAGCTGATATTGAGTCGCTGTTGCAGTTTAGCTCACCTATTTATCGTTTAGAATTGGCGATGGTAGGGCGCTTGTTTGCCCAGAGCCCAGAGCTATATGCTGACATCATCTTTGCTCAAGAGGAGAGTCTAGTTGCTATCAGTGATTACCTTGATAATTACTCGCAGGCATTACAGATCTTAAAATCCGGTAATCGAGAGGCTTTTGTTAAGCAGTTCGAAGAGGTTGCACAGTGGTTTGGTGATTTTGCACCGCAGTTCCAACGTGAAAGCCGCGCAATGCTGCAATCTGTGAATGACATGAAAACTGGTTAGTCAGGTTTTAGTTTTTAGTGAGAGATAAAAGGAGCTGCGGCTCCTTTTTTGTTTCGATGTTAAAACAGTCAATTATTGCCGATAACAAATCATTCTTATACTCACCATCTAAATGCGCTTTGATAACTTAGACGTTGAAACAAACTCGCTCGGGAGTAAATAGTGTCAAAATATGATGCTGATACCAACTTCTATTCGCGCTAAAGCTAGTGGGAATGAGAGGCGTTATCAGACCCGTTCTTATCTATATCAGTTAACAAGTCAATATCGGTCAATTTGTATAATTTAGCCGTCACTTAAAGTGATCTCTTTCATAGTTTTAGTCTTTGTCTATAAAAAGTGCTTTTGCAATTTTTCAATCGGCGTACACTTCTCTCAAAAGATGCAAATTAAATGCATGTATCGCGTATTAGGAGTAAGTGTAGTGTTTTGTATTCAATGTGAGCAAACAATTAGAACGCCTGCGGGCAATGGCTGTAGTTACACTCAAGGCATGTGTGGTAAGTCGTCTGATACATCAGACCTACAAGATCTTCTTATTTACATTCTTCAAGGTGTATCAGCATACGCTGTACGTGCACGTGAAGTCGGTGTTATTGATCACGAGATTGACACTTTTGTGCCAAAGGCATTCTTTGCGACGCTAACCAACGTTAACTTCGATGATGACCGTATTATTGAATACACAGCGCAAGCAAATACTTTCCGTAGCCGTTTACAAACAGCTTATGAAGCAAAATGTGCTGAGCTTAATGTTGAAGCAAAAGCACCAACAGCGACAATGCAACTAGTATTGGGTACAACTAAGCCAGAGATGCTAACACAAGCTCTTCAAGCTGCACCTAACCGTGGTAAAGATGAAGTTCATGAAGACATCATGGGTTTACGTTTACTTTGCTTATATGGCCTTAAGGGCGCAGCAGCTTACATGGAGCATGCTCGCGTTCTTGATCAAACTAACGATGAAGTTGCTGGTGAATTCCATGAAATCATGGCTTTCCTTGGTGAAGATTCTGTTGATGGTGACAAGCTGTTTGAAACCGCAATGCAAATCGGTCAGCTAAACTACCGTGTCATGGCGATGCTTGATGAAGGCGAGACTCACGCATTTGGTCACCCAGAACCAACTCAAGTGAACACCAAATCTGTAAAAGGTAAAGCGATTTTAGTGTCTGGTCACGACATGAAAGATCTAGAGCTTATCTTGCAACAAACTGAAGGCAAAGGCATCAACGTATTCACTCACGGTGAAATGTTACCAGCACTTGCTTACCCAGAATTGAAAAAATACCCGCACCTTGTAGGTAACTACGGTAGTGCATGGCAGAACCAACAGAAAGAGTTCGCCACATTCCCTGGTGCTGTGGTAATGACTTCTAACTGTATTATCGACCCTAATGTGGGCGATTATTCAGACCGAATCTTCACTCGTAGTATTGTTGGCTGGCCTGGTGTTAGTCACATCATCGGTGATGATTTCAGTGCTGTTATCGCTAAAGCTGAGGCTTTAGAAGGTTTTGCTTATGATGAGATCCCCCATCTAATCACTATAGGCTTCGCTCGTAACGCACTTATGGCAGCGGCACCAACCGTGATTGATAATGTGAAAAGCGGTGCTATTAAGCATTTCTTCTTGGTTGGTGGTTGTGACGGTGATAAAGAGGAGCGTGGCTACTTCACTGATATAGCCACTCAAGCACCTGATGATTCGCTAATCCTGACTTTAGGTTGTGGTAAGTACAAGTTCAACAAACTTGAGTTTGGTGATATCAACGGTATCCCACGTTTACTGGACATTGGTCAGTGTAACGATGCTTACTCAGCAATTCAGCTTGCTATTGCTCTTTCAGAAGCATTTGAATGTGACATCAATGAGCTTCCTTTGACCTTGGTGTTGTCTTGGTTTGAGCAAAAAGCGATTGTGGTATTGCTTACGTTATTGTCTCTTGGAGTGAAGAACATTCTTACTGGCCCAACGGCGCCTGCGTTCCTAACTGCAAACTTAGCTAACGTATTAGAAGAGAAGTTTGGGCTGCGCACTACAACCACTGTAGAAGCGGATCTTAATCGCATTCTAAACGTGGCGTAACTGCCCGTTTAGTCGGTGATGAGTTAGTAAAAATGGCCACTCGTATGTGGCCATTTTTATATCAGTAATATTGACTAGGTTAAAGTGATATGACTAATAGTAAGAATATGCAAACGAATGCGCCTTTTACCGCTGAAAAATGGCAGACCGGCGAACATCAATTGATTTGTGTGGAAAAATGGCATGAAACTCATGATGTTATCAGTTTTCGTTTCCAAGGTGTCAAACCGGTAAAGTTTCACTTCAAACCGGGGCAGTTTCTTACATTATTACTAGAGATAAATGGTGAGAAAATCGGCCGCAGTTACACCATTAGCTCATCACCATCTCGTCCATTTTCTATCGTATTGACCGTCAAGCAGATCGAAGGTGGCAAAGTTTCTAACTATCTTGCTAACAGTCTTGAGGTTGGTCATGTAGTACGAGCGTTAGGGCCAGATGGTGCATTTAACCTGATCGATATCGAAGCTGAAAAGTATCTATTTTTGAGCGCTGGTTGCGGGATCACGCCGATGTACTCGATGTCTAGATGGTTAGCTGATACGCAAATTAGTCCTGATATCTCTTTTTTACATAGTGCGAAGTCAACTGAAGATCTGATTTTTAAGCAATCGCTTGAGCAGATGGCTGATCGCAGTGACCAATTTAAGCTTAACTATCTGTTAGAGGCTCTAGATAATGGGCCATGTGCTTATGTCGATGCTGAAGCCGGACGATTATCAGCAGACAATTTGCAGCGCCTTGTTGCGGATTTTCAGAGTCGCACTGTATTTGTGTGTGGACCAGAGCCTTATATGGTGGCAGTCAAAGCACTACTTGAATCATTAAACTTTAATATGGCGCAGTTTAATCAAGAAAGCTTTGGCTCGTTTAAAGGCGATCTTGGTGAGCTTGCAGCGGCAAAAGAGGTTACTGCTAGTGATGAAGTGAGCGGTTTTATGCTGCAAATTGGTGATAGAACCCGGGCTCTTTCTAGTGAACAAACTGTGCTTGATGGTGTTGAGGCCGAAGGCCTGCCTATTATTGCTGCATGCCGTTCAGGCGTCTGCGGAGCATGCAAATGTAAGGTTGTAGAGGGTGAAACTGAATCAACTAGCCAAATGTCATTGACTGCAGATGAGATAGCACAAGGCTACGTATTAGCTTGTTCAACTAAGTTGAAATCTAACGTCACGCTAGAACTTTAAGCCATGCTCTGTAAAGAATGTTAAGTAATTCCAAATAAATCAGTAGTGAAAGTTGCGAAACTCACAATGAGAAAGTAAGGTTAAAGACAGGCCGTGATGTAATATATGCCTGTCTTTTCTTTTTGGTGGAGTGGAATATGGTATCAACAACACATACTGAAGCTTTACCTATAGAAGACAAAAGTCTGGCTCATATGCTCTATGGATTAATGGCCTGCTTCCCAATTTTGTTACTTCCCGCCGTATTAAGTTTATTTATTAACTTAAACCAACGTTCAAATACACTAAGCTCTATGCTTGCATCCCACCTTAGGTGGCAACGATGGTCTATTCTCAGTATGTTGCTGGTTATGGCTGTCGGCTACTTAAGTAATCAGCCTTGGCTTAGCGCAACGCTCTATGTTGCTGCTTCAGTTTGGTTTAGTGGCCGTATATTTAAAGGCTGGTTGAGCCTCATTGAAGGCCGTTGTATATAACTCCATCTATCTCTTGGCCTTAACTAATGAGTACTGCCCGTGACCAGTTATGAAATCCTCTGTCTGCTATCTGCGCTTTCTTTAGTTATTTCACTAATATCTTCCCGCTTACACCGATGGCAAGAAACCATTACCATTACTGCATTAGCTTTATTGTTGAGCTTACTCATCTTAACCGCAGGAAAGATCTTTGGGGTATCAGTTTATTCAAGTTTAGTGACAGACCTTGAACAGCTTGACTTTAAAGCTTTGTTGCTTAACGGAATGTTGGGTTTTTTGCTGTTCGCTGGGGCACTGCAAATAAAACTGCAGGTACTTAAAAAGCAACGCTGGGAGATATTCATTCTAGCCTTTGTGGGTACGCTTATCTCGACGGCTGTTATTGGCGGTGTACTTTACTGGGTTTCTAGCTTTTTAGGCTTACCACTTCAACTTAGCTACTGCTTATTGTTTGGGGCACTTATATCTCCAACCGATCCGATAGCGGTGCTGGCTATCATCAAGCAACTTGGTGCGCCTGAAGATATTGCTACTCAAGTTGAAGGCGAGTCATTGTTTAATGATGGTATAGGGTTAGTGATTTTTGTTGCAATCTCACAGGTCGCATTTTCCACTGAGCCATTGACGGTCACGGGTATTGCAGGTCTATTTTTACAAGAAGCGGTCGGTGGCGTCTTTTATGGTGCTATTCTCGCCGCTGGCTTACATTTTATGCTGGGCTTCTCTGAAGATAAAACCCAGTATCTGTTGATGACTCTATTGCTGCCCACTGCTGGTTATGTGGTGGCAGATATGATTGATGTTTCAGGGCCTTTAGCCATGGTGACCGCTGGAATTATCGCTGGTAATTTAAGTATTCCTAAACTGCTAAAAAAGAACGAGTGCGTAACGCTAGAGAGTTTTTGGGGGCTGATTGAATCATTCTTTAACTCACTGCTGTTCTTGCTACTAGGCCTACTGTTACTGCTTATTGATTTCGATGCTGAACTTTGGTGGTTTATGTTGCTATCAGTTCCGATTGTGCTGCTAGGCCGTTCAGTGAGTGTTTACTTGCCATATTTAGCTTTTCGCCGAGTAAAACACTACAACTCTTTTGCTGAAAAAATTCTTGTTTGGGGTGGGCTGAGAGGTGGCTTAGCTTTAGCTATGGCGATGAGTTTACCTACAGGCGTGATGTTGGCAGCAGGGGGGAATATTGATTTGAGGGAGCTGTTGATGGTGATGACCTACGCTGTGGTAGTGTTTTCCATCTTGGTTCAAGGTACAACGATTCCTCGTCTCATTGATAAGAGCAATGCCGAAGATAAAGGCACGATGTAACACATAATAACGGCCGTGAGCGTAAGTGCTCACGGCCGTTATTATTAACGATTTTTAGCGGTATAGATTGTTGAGTAGATCGTTAAGTAGCTTTTGTTGCTCCTCGCTATTACCTGCCTGTTCAACGCTGGCGATATTGACGACTATGCCATCGCCGCCAAGCTGCTTAATCGCTGTGCTAAATCCTGCTAGCTGCTCAGTTTCTACCGCGTAGCTAGGGTTGACGAGTACAGGCAGGTGGCTCGCCGTTTTAAGCTGTACCAACGCCGCTAAATCTAATGACGGCTTTCCTGAATTATTCAGCGTACTTACCCCTGACTCACATAGCGCCAATTGCTGATTACCTTGACTCAGTATCACTTCAGCAGCATCTAACAAGTCATCGACGCTCGCCATGATATTGCGCTCTATTATGACTGGCAGTAACAGTGAGCCTAACTGAGTGAGTATTGCTTGGTTATACATTTGAGTGCCAGATAATATAATCGCATCAGCTATCTGAGCGGTTACAGCTAAATCTGTTTCATGCTCAACCATTAAAATACACACGAGTCCAAACTGATCTAAGGTCTTCTTAAATTGAGAGAGTGATACAAGCAGTTCACTTTGTTGGTTCAAACCTTGAATCACTACCGCTTGGAATCCAGCTTCTTTTAATGCTTTTGCACGTTGCTCGAATTCAGTCGTTTCAAAAGGCAAATGCAATTGAGCAATGGCAGCCAAATGATTGTTACCTATGTTGAGTTGGCCGCAAACAATCTCTGTTGCTTGGTTTTTATAGTTTTTGCTATAGCGTTTCTCTTTGGTTGATGCAGTGCTCGGTACAGTACTTACTTTTGATGTACTAGGCTCAATCATCAATTGGCTATTGGTCAGCTGTGTAGGGTTAACCGTTTCACATGGGTAACACCCCAATACTTTGATAAAGCGCGTCGTTCTTTCTAATTCCTTTAATGCAGCCTGCATCGGCTCACTCGAGAGGTTAGCGTCAATGTCCAAATAGAACATCTCTTCCCATGGGGTACCGGGAATTGGGCGTGACTCGAGTTTACTCATATTTAGATTTCTAGCCTTTAGCACGAGTAAGGCTTCGACCAAGGCTCCGGGCTTTTGTCCTGTTGCCATAATGAGGGTGCACTTGGCAGGTAACTGTTCAGGAACATCAACGGCTTTACGAGCGACAACTATAAAGCGACTTTGATTAATTTTTTGATTGGCTAAGCCACTTTCGATAGCCTCAAGTTGATATAAAGCGCCGCCCTCACTGCTGCCGATAGCTGCTACGCTATTGTCTTGTGCATTACAGACCATATCCATTGCTTCAGCACTACTAGAGCAATACTCTAGCTTGAAGTCACCATGTTGACTTAGATAACGACTGCACTGACTAATAGGTTGTGGGTGAGCATAAACGGTCTTTACATCATTGATGTTGGTTCCGTTTTTCGCTAGCAGGCAATGCCCAACTTCAATGGTGGTTTCGCCGACAATGGCTAAACTTGTGTGCTGCAGTACATCGTATACTTCGTTGATTGAACCTGAAGAGGTGTTTTCAATAGGAAGAAAGCCATAATCTGCATGGCCTGATTCAACCGCTTGCACTATCTCATCAAAACTCTGGCAGCCTAAATCTTGCATTTCAACTTGGCGTCTGTCGCAGTAGCGACTTGCCGCTAAATAGGAGTATGAGCCTCTAGCACCGAGATAAGCGACACAATACTGTTGCTGTTGAGTTTGTGGGTTCGCGCGGCCATGTAAGTAGGCTTGCTGGTTTAGTACTGAATCTTCAATAATGCTTTGATAAAGCGAGATAACATAATGCGCATCTAATCCTTGTTCGCGGCCTTGTTTAACGAGGCGAGCTAGCAGTTCTTTTTCGCGGATCGTATCGCGTATAGGTCTAACATCCACTTCTTTACTACGAGCAACATCTAAACTTAACTCTCGGCGTTTAGCCAATAGAGCTAAAAGATCATTGTCGAGAGTGGTTATCTGCTCTCGAGTGTGGTTTAAAGGTTGTGGTTTGCTCATTAGTGCCTCTACATCTTGTTTAGCGCGCTTAGAATTAAAAAAGCCTCCCGTGTGGGAGGCTTTGGAATTTTCACTTTCGTTTTTACACCGAAATTCCGCCTCCGAGGGTGGGGGGCATAAAAAAGAAAGTAAAAAACGCAGTTTGGATTTTGTTCATGGATTTAAACTAAAGCGGAGTCGGTTTACTGTCAATCAAAACTTGGGCTATTTGAAAATTTTGTATGAAAAAGCGCACCAGGAGTGCGCTTTTGGACAAAAGTTAATAATGAAATCAAGCTGCGTATTCCTCCTCTATGTTGTCGTCAAAGCCGTCATCAATGGCATCATCTTCTCTTTTAAGTGTTGCATGACGTTGGCTTTCTGGTTTGTGTGTTAGGCGATTTAGCTGTTTCTCCAGCTTTTGTCCCATTGCATTGATTGCTGCATATAGGTCTTCATGTTTCGCCTGGGCAAATAACTTGGCACTTGGAATGCCGACAGAAGCTTCAATCTTAAAACCTTGTTTCTCCTGTAGTATGATTACGTGTGGATTAATAAGCTGCACATCGTGTCGTGCTAATTTGGCTAATCTTGCTTCAATACGTTCGCGGATAGATTCAGTAACTTCGAAGTGCTTGCTAGTAATCTTTATCATATGTCGAACCTTTTGTTGTTTCCTTGAATTCAGACTAACAATCTCACTAACGAAAGTCGTGATCTAAATCACGTTTTGCACTGTCTTTTAAATCGTTCGCTTTTTATTTGATCACTTAGACAAATATAGTCAATAACTGGCAAAATTTCCTTGAAAAGCCTGAGGAACAGGTTCATATTTGAATGGATAAGAACTCGCTCAATTAGCTTTTTTTCAAAAATTCTCTGCATAAATAACCCCATAGCTCTTACCCTCAGCTCAATATATAATGCTCACAAAAGACCAATTAATTTGTGAGAACGAACATTCATGGCGCAAAACACTGTCAAAGTTAAAGTATGGGACATTCCAACAAGACTCTTTCACTGGGGGATGTTGTGTTTGCTTGGTGGTTTATGGTGGACAGCTGAGTCTGGAGAGATGGAGTGGCACCAACTACTGGCTTACAGTTTAATGATTTTGCTTGCCATGCGATTGCTTTGGGGCTTTATAGGCAGTGATACAGCACGGTTTAGCCATTTCGTTCGTTCTCCTAAAACGGTATTTAACTATCTTAAGCAAACCAAGCAGCATGGGATTTCTGCGAGTGTTGGGCATAATCCGATTGGTGGTTATATGGTTGTGGCTTTGATCTCGCTTGTTAGCTTGCAGCTAATGAGTGGACTATTCGCAACTGATGAGATTTTTACCGAGGGACCACTATATAGCAGTGTGAGTAACGAAACTGCTGTTTGGTTAACTTGGCTGCACAAAAAGAACTTTGACCTGATTTTGATATTAGCTGCCATCCATATTTTGGCTGTCGGTGTGCATATGGTTAAAGGTGACAAAATTATAATGGCGATGTTTAGTGGCTATAAACGCCTGCCAGAAGTTCAAGCGCCGTCTTTAGCATTTGCATCCGTATTAAAAGCAATTGCTATCGTGCTGGTGGTAGGGGCGTTGGTATTGAACTACTTGATGTTACCGGTTATCGATATGTTGTAGGTGATTTTTTATAGTAAACAGTGAAATGATAGAGCCAGCCTAGTTTAGGCT
>NZ_BPEW01000030.1 GCF_019654975.1 Shewanella sp. c952 | reverse complement strand
GGTATAAATGAACTCGATATCGCGATGTAAATAGGTGTTACTACAAAGCCTATCTACGCGTTTAATCTTATGTTTTTCCATGGCTTTGCTCTCAATCTCACGACCAAGACCTGTGATTGAAAGTGAAGCACCGTTCATTGAACTTTCTATTGATGAGAATAAACTTTGTCGGCGAGTTTTGTGCATTAACGGGGTGACAAGGGATAGGCATTTTGATAAAACTTGTTTCGCATTCATGGCATTTACTCGTGGTAATTTTTGTTTGGCGATAAATTTGATCACCAAATGCCATGAATGTTCCTTATTATTTTGCCTATCTCATTATTTCTATTTGTCTTTTTGTGGGGATTCGTCAGGCTCAGAGTCTATATCATATTGGCTTTCAATTTGCTCAAACAGACCCTCTTCGGTAGGGGGAATCACTTTTAATTTTGCAAATGAGTTGCTTGAGAATCAACAAATAACCGCAAGGGGAATTAAACCGTATCTCACTGAAAACTCAGTTTAAAATTATTCACAGAATGACCAACGTTGGTAGTCTCGATGTACCAAAAACTCATCGAAGATTGTTTATGGTGGTATAATGCATAAAGTATATTGCTGCAGTTAAATTAACTATACAATTAGATTGTGCATTGTTGCGCTATTAATTTGACGGCAGGCAGAAAACTGGCGTGACAAACAGGCTGGTAGAAACAAAAACAGAGACCGAAGTCTCTGTTTTATATGAACTGAAGTTATGACTATTTAGTCATGCGTTTGTACTTTAAACGGTGCGGTTCAACAACATCAGTACCCAAGGTATCTTTTAGCCACGTCGAGTATTCGGTGTAGTTACCTTCGTAGAAGTTAACCTTACCTTCGTCGCGGTAATCAAGAATGTGCGTCGCAATTCTATCTAAGAACCAACGGTCATGGGAAATAACCATGGCACAACCTGGAAACTCTAATAACGCTTCCTCAAGTGCACGCAAGGTTTCAACATCTAGATCGTTGGTTGGTTCATCGAGTAGTAATACGTTGCCGCCAGCTTGTAATAACTTAGCCAAATGCACACGATTGCGTTCACCGCCCGATAGAGTGCCGATAATTTTTTGCTGATCGCCACCACGGAAATTAAAGCGGCCTACATAAGCACGGCTTGGGATTTCTGTGTTGTTGATACGCATGATATCTTGGCCTTCAGAGATCTCTTGCCATACCGTATTTTTATCGTTCATTGAATCGCGGAACTGCTCTACTGATGCTATTTGTACTGACTCTCCTAGCTCAACACTGCCGCTATCGGGTTGCTCTGCACCTGAAATCATCTTGAACAGCGTCGACTTACCGGCACCGTTAGCACCGATAATACCGACAATTGCGCCTTTAGGGACTGAGAAGCTTAAATCATCAATCAGTACTCGGTCGCCGTATGATTTAGTCAGGTTATTGATCTCAATAACTTTGTCACCCAAACGTGGCCCTGGTGGAATAAACAGCTCGTTGGTTTCGTTACGCTTTTGGTAATCGTTGGTATTAAGCTCTTCAAAGCGAGCCATACGCGCCTTACCTTTAGACTGGCGCCCTTTAGACCCTTGACGTACCCACTCTAGCTCTTTAGCAATCGTTTTTTGACGAGCGCTTTGGGTGGCAGACTCTTGTTGTAAACGAGCATCTTTTTGCTCTAACCAAGAAGAGTAGTTACCTTCCCACGGGATCCCTTCACCGCGATCGAGCTCCAAAATCCAACCCGCGGCATTATCAAGGAAGTATCTATCGTGGGTAATTGCCACCACAGTACCGGTATAATCTTGTAAAAATCGCTCTAACCAAGCAACAGATTCAGCATCCAAGTGGTTGGTCGGTTCATCGAGTAGCAGCATATCTGGCTTTTCAAGCAATAAGCGACAAATCGCGACCCGGCGTCTTTCACCACCTGAGAGTACTTCAATTTTTTCATCCCAATCTGGTAAGCGAAGTGCATTGGCTGCACGTTCTAATACCACATCAAGGTTATGTGCATCTTGTGACTGGATGATGGCTTCAAGCTGGCCTTGTTCTTTAGCTAGCGCATCGAAATCTGCATCTGGTTCAGCATAAAGAGCATAAACTTCGTCTAAGCGTACCAGTGCGTTTTTAGCATCAGAAACTGCTTCTTCAATCGCTTCGCGCACTGTTTGGGTCGGATCGAGTTTAGGTTCTTGCGGTAAGTAACCAATTTTAAGATCTTGCATTGGTCTAGCTTCACCTTCGATTTCGGTATCGAGGCCGGCCATAATGCGAAGTAGGGTTGATTTACCTGAACCGTTTAGACCCAAAACACCAATTTTGGCACCTGGGAAAAAGCTTAAGGAGATATCTTTTAGAATTTGCTTTTTAGGCGGAACAATCTTGCCCACTCTAAGCATGCTGTATACAAACTGAGCCATTTCATTTCTCTTTGACTGGGAATGGCGACAATTCTACTCGAATCATCACTGAACTTACAGCCGTTATACCTCAACAAAAGTGAAATCAATGAGAGTTCAATAGCTGTTCAGTGGGAATTTAAAGTGGATTAAACACTGCCTTACTGCTCGAGGCTGAACCTCATTATATCGATTTAGTTGAACAAGACTTTGACCGCAGTGGCACGCTGACCACGATTGATGACTGGTCTTTTTCATTTCGTGATGATGGTGATACCCCTACTCATCTGAAGTGCCTTTAATTATTAACATATCGATTATAGTGGGGATTATCCGGTGAACTGCTGACGCTATATCAGCAGACCGAAATGAATTAATAAGTGGTGAATCGACCCATTTTTAGAACAGAGTTTTCTGTGCTTACACTACAAGGTGATGAATCAATAGGGTAAAGGTGTTTTTACTATGTAATACAATCGCTGCGGCCGTTCATGTTTGCAATTTTGACTTCCCTAAACGCTACTCACTATTAAATGCAAGTAATTTCATGTTTCTAATGCTGGGATTGTGATCAATTGCGCTGTATCATACCGCGCAACCCTACTATAAGAATTTACAGCTGGAGTGAATAATGCTGAAAAAAGACATGAATATCGCGGATTACGATCCACAACTGTTTGCAGCGATTGAAGATGAAACTCGTCGTCAAGAAGAGCACATCGAACTCATTGCTTCAGAAAACTATACAAGTCCTCGCGTTATTGAAGCACAAGGTACTCAGCTTACTAACAAGTATGCCGAAGGTTACCCAGGCAAACGTTATTATGGCGGTTGTGAGCATGTAGATATCGTTGAAGAGTTAGCGATTTCACGCGCAAAAGAGTTGTTTGGTGCAACGTACGCAAACGTACAGCCACACTCAGGCTCACAAGCTAATGCGGCAGTGTTCATGGCACTTCTAGAAGGTGGTGATACCGTTCTAGGTATGAGCCTTGCTCATGGTGGTCATTTAACTCACGGTTCACACGTTAGCTTCTCTGGTAAGTTATATAATGCTGTTCAGTACGGTATTGATGAATCAACAGGCAAAATTGATTACGCTGAAGTTGAGCGCTTAGCTGTTGAACATAAGCCTAAAATGATTATTGCAGGTTTCAGTGCATACTCAGGTATCGTTGATTGGGGCAAGTTCCGTGAAATCGCAGATAAAGTCGGTGCTTACTTATTTGTCGATATGGCTCACGTTGCAGGTCTTGTTGCTGCAGGTATCTATCCAAACCCATTGCCGCATGCGCATGTTGTGACAACCACAACGCATAAGACACTAGCAGGCCCACGTGGCGGTTTGATCTTATCAGCCATTAATGACGAAGCTATTTACAAGAAGCTTAACTCTGCTGTATTCCCTGGTGGCCAAGGTGGTCCTTTAATGCATGTTATCGCTGCTAAAGCGGTTGCATTTAAAGAAGCACTTGACCCAGAATTTACAACATACCAAGAGCAAGTAGTTGTTAACGCAAAAGCAATGGCACGCACTTTCATTGAGCGTGGTTATGATGTTGTTTCTGGCGGTACCGATAACCACCTATTCTTGCTTGATTTGATCAGCAAAGATATGACGGGTAAAGATGCTGACGCCGCATTGGGTAACGCAAACATCACGGTTAACAAAAACTCAGTGCCGAATGACCCACGCTCACCATTTGTAACATCTGGTCTGCGTATTGGTTCTCCTGCTATTACCCGTCGTGGTTTTGGTGAACAAGAATCAGTATTACTGACTAACTGGATGTGTGACGTCCTTGATGATATTACTGATCTTGCAGTTAGCGAGCGAGTGAAAGCGCAGGTTCTTGAATTATGCGCTAAGTTCCCTGTTTACGGTTAACCTTAAGCGTTAAATCAGGTAAACTTTAATGGCCGCATTTATGCGGCCATTTTTGTTGGCATTTCAGCCAAATTTGATACCCGTATTTTGTTCCATTTATTAACTGACCGGAGGCCAGATGCATTGTCCATTTTGCAGCGCAACAGACACTAAAGTGATTGACTCGCGACTCGTCGCTGATGGTCATCAAGTACGTCGTCGTAGAGAGTGCGTGCAGTGCCATGAGCGTTATACTACTTTTGAAGGTGCTGAACTTGTTATGCCTCGAGTGGTGAAGCAAGATGGCAGTCGACAGCCTTTCGATGAAGAAAAGCTCCGTGGCGGCATGCTTCGAGCCGTAGAAAAAAGACCGGTATCGATGGATCAAATTGAACAGTCTTTAACTAAGATTAAATCAACACTACGCGCAACCGGCGAACGCGAAGTCAAATCAGAAATGATTGGTAACCTAATGATGGACCAATTGGTTAATCTCGATAAGGTGGCTTATATTCGTTTTGCATCGGTTTATCGCGCGTTTGAAGATGTGTCTGAATTTGGCGAAGCTATCGCGAACTTACAGAAATAGTCATACCCATTTATTATCTAATTGATTAATCGGAACTCGCTACATTATGTGGTCAACTGAAGACAATCAAATGATGAGCCTCGCTATTGAATTAGCACAAAAAGGGCTCTACACCACCAGACCCAATCCGTGTGTTGGCAGCGTTATCGTCAAAGATAGCGTGATTATCGGCGAAGGTTATCATATACGCGCAGGCGGTCCCCACGCTGAAGTTTACGCCCTTAATATGGCGGGGGATGACGCCAAAGGCGCAACAGCCTACGTTACTCTTGAACCCTGTAGCCATTACGGCCGCACCCCTCCTTGTGCTAAAGCACTGATTGACGCCGGAGTGAGCCGCGTTGTCGTTGCGGTTACAGACCCTAATCCGCAAGTATCGGGCCGCGGTATCGCGATGTTACAAGCGGCTGGAATTAAGGTTGATGTTGGTTTACTAACCGATGTTGCTAAGCAGGTTAACCTTGGTTTTTTAAAGCGTATGGAGCAAGGCTTGCCATGGGTAACGGTTAAGTTAGCCGCTAGCCTCGATGGTAAAACGGCATTATCTAACGGTGAGTCAAAATGGATTACAGGTCCTGAAGCTCGAAGGGATGTGCAGCGAGTTCGTGCGAGACACTGCGCTTTGATCACTGGCGTTGAAACGGTCTTAGCTGATAACCCTAGTTTAAATGTCCGTCACAGTGAATTAGGTTCTTTAGCAAATGAGATCGCACCAGCAGAAGTGCACCAGCCTTTACGTGTAATATTAGATAGCCAAGCTAGGCTGGGGGCTACGTTGAAAATGTTTAGTGTTACTAGCCCAATATTGCTTGTGAGCACTCGCGACTATCCGGAATCTGTAAAGTCAGAATGGCCTGCTCATGTGAGTCATCAAGTGTTGCCAGCTACAGATAATCGAGTGGATCTTAAAGCTTTACTCTCTCTGTTAGGTAAAACCTGTAATTCAGTGCTAGTGGAGGCTGGAGCCACGCTTGCCGGTGCGTTTGTAGCAAGTCATGCTGTCGATGAGATTATTTTATATCAAGCGATGAAGATACTAGGCGGTGGCGGTAGAGATCTACTCGCGCTGCCCGATTTCGAGAAAATGTCCGAAATCCCAAGTATTGATGTAATAGATGAACGAAAAGTGGGTAAAGATACCCGCTTAACATTAAGAATGAGTAACTAACCTTATGTTTACTGGAATTATTGAATCGGTAGGTCATCTGCGTAAAGTAGAACGCCGTGGTGATGACATTAGATTAACGGTCGCAAGTGCAAAACTTGATCTGTCGGATGTAAAGCTAGGTGATAGTATTGCGACAAACGGTGTGTGTTTAACGGTTGTAGAGCGTCTAGCTGATGGTTATGTTGCCGATATATCTGCCGAAACCGTTAGCTTAACTGGCTTTGCTCATTACGCCGTTGGTACTGCTGTAAACCTAGAGAAAGCGGTTACACCAACAACCCGTCTTGGTGGGCATATGGTTAGTGGCCATGTTGATGGAATTGCCCGTGTAGATGACAGGCAAGTGCGAGGCCAAGCCATAGAATTTTGGCTGACGCCTGCTGCTGAGCTCGGTCGCTACATTGCGCATAAAGGTTCAATCACAATCGATGGTGTCAGCTTGACGGTTAATGAAGTGCAAGGGCATCGTTTTAGATTGACCATCGTGCCTCATACCGCAGGCGAAACAACGTTAATAAATTTGAAGGCAGGGGATAGTGTCAATATCGAAGTTGATCTTATTGCCCGTCACTTAGAAAGGTTGATGAGCTATTCATCAGAGCAGCAAGCAGAGCAACCTAAGTCAGAAGTTACTATGGATTTGTTAGCTCGCTCAGGTTTTTTAAGATAAAAACTGGCTTAAGACTATTTTAACGATAGAATTTGTCATTAGAAAATCCTACAAAATAATCATTACATTTATTTACTGCTGTGCCACAAGCGGCTTATTGATTAGCGACCTCAGCTAACGCAGTAATACAAAAATAAAGGTCTAAACATGGCGTTACATAGTATAGAAGAGATCATTGAAGATATTCGTCTAGGTAAGATGGTTATCTTGATGGATGATGAAGACAGAGAAAATGAAGGCGACCTTATTATGGCTGCTGACATGGTGACGCCTGAGGCTGTTAACTTTATGGCTACCTTCGGCCGTGGTCTTATTTGCCAGACATTAACCAAAGAGCGCTGCCAGCAGTTAAATCTTCCGCTGATGGTGACAAATAATAATGCACAGTTTTCAACTAACTTTACCGTGTCTATTGAAGCGGCTGAGGGTGTTACAACCGGAATATCAGCTCAAGATCGTGCAGTGACTGTTAAAGCGGCTGTCGGTAAAGATGCAAAGCCTGCTGATATCGTTCAACCAGGTCATATTTTTCCATTGATGGCGCAAGAGGGCGGGGTGCTTATTCGCGCTGGTCACACTGAAGCTGGCTGTGATTTGGCAAGGCTTGCAGGCTTTGAAGCATCATCAGTTATCGTTGAGATTCTAAACGACGACGGCACAATGGCGCGTCGTCCCGATCTTGAAATCTTTGCTGAAAAGCACGGTTTAAAGATGGGCACCATTGCTGACTTAATTGAGTATCGCAACACGAAAGAGACCAGTGTGGTCCGTGAAGCACAGTGTAAGTTACCGACTCGTTTTGGCGAGTTTGATATGCTCACTTTCCGTGACACTATCGATAACCAATTACATTATGTGTTAGTTAAAGGTCCTGTTACCGAGAATGCTCTGGTTCGTGTTCACCTACAAAATACCTTTAACGACTTATTGCATTCTGAGCGTGATCAGCAGCGTAGCTGGCCGTTAGAGAAGGCAATGCAGCGTATTGGTGATGAAGGCGGTGTGCTTGTGTTGCTTGGTCATCAAGAGCATAGCAGTGATATTTTAGCTAAAGTTAAAGCATTCGAAGCTGAAGATAACGGCAGCGCACCTATTACAGCTAAGTGGCAGGGTACGTCTCGCCAAGTTGGTGTTGGCTCTCAAATACTCGCTAATGTGGGTGTAACGTCTATGCGTCTGTTGAGTTCACCAAAGCGTTACCACTCACTCTCTGGCTTTGGTCTAGAAGTGACTGAATATATAGCAGAATAAATTTTGCTCGCGGTGATTATTATTGCCCGAGGTACAATTTCACACTTTTCTTATAAATTGCATAGGGATCAGCGTTAGTGGCTGTGGTATCATACCGCCTCTTCCGCCCCCATGCTGGGTAATTAAGCTAATTTAGGTAAGATAAATGAACGTAGTTCAAGGTAATATCGAATCGAAAAACGCAAAAATTGCGATCGTAGTTTCACGTTTCAACAGCTTTGTAGTAGATAGTTTGCTTGATGGTGCGGTAGACACTCTAAAGCGTTTTGGTCAAGTTGCAGATGAAAACATCACTGTAATTAAAGTGCCTGGCGCTGTTGAACTGCCACTTGCTGCCCGTCGTGTTGCGGCAAGCGGAAAATTTGACGGAATAATCTCACTTGGTGCGGTTATCCGTGGTGGTACACCTCATTTTGATTTTGTTGCAGGCGAATGTAATAAAGGGTTAGCTCAAGTTGCACTTGAGTATGATATTCCTGTTTCATTCGGCGTTTTAACCACAGATACCATTGAACAAGCTATTGAGCGTTCAGGTACTAAAGCAGGTAACAAAGGCGGTGAAGCTGCTTTGGGTCTGCTAGAGATGGTTAACGTTTTGCAAGCACTTGAAGAACAGCTGTAATTTAGGACAATTTAATGAAGCCTTCAGAGCGCCGAAAGGCACGTCGTTTAGCGGTTCAGGCCATTTACTCTTGGCAGCTAAGTGGCAACAATATTGCTGACGTTGAGCATGAGTTTCTAACTGAACAAAATGTTGATGGTGTCGATATAGCTTACTTTCGTGAGCTATTAGGTGGCGTCGCAACAAAGAAAAGCCAATTGGATGAGCTTATCACTCCATTTTTGGTTCGTCCTATGGATGAAGTTGATCCGGTTGAGAAAGCGATTGTACGCTTAGCGACTTATGAATTGACTTTCCGTAAAGATGTTCCATATAAGGTAGCGATTAACGAAGCTATCGAGCTTGCCAAATCATTCGGCGCTGAAGATGGACATAAGTTCGTTAACGGTATTCTGGATAAGTTAGTAGCAAGAACTAAATAGTCAAAACGGCATCTTCGGATGCCGTTTTTGTATGGCTAAAAGAGCACCTTTGTTGCATAGCTCGTGGCGAGTACCAATCAGTATATAAATTTGAATACTCGGCTTTAATGAGTGTTTTTAGGCCTAGTTTAGCGCTGAATGAACGCATAATGGCATAGCCATTATGTCATCCATTGGTCTTGAATTAGTTCGCGAGAAATACTCTGAGTCGACCAAGTTCTTATACTGATTGGTATGATATGGCACCACTAGGTTACCGCTATTGGAATAGTTGCGATCCCCGATGACTATTTGGTTCTCTTTTTATCCGCCCACTTTTATATTGTGATTGGTATTGTGAAAGAATTTCAATTAATCGAAAGCTTTTTTACTGGGCGTGCCCAGTCTCGAAAAGACGTGGCAGTCGGCATCGGCGATGACTGCGCTATTGTTGAGCCTGCTGTTAATAAGTCTGTAGCGATATCTTGTGACACGCTAGTAGAAAACGTGCACTTTTTCCCAGATATGCCTGCTGATGCACTGGGATACAAATCTCTGGCGGTTAACTTGTCTGACCTTGCTTCTATGGGAGCGGAACCTGCTTGGATGACATTGGCGCTTACTCTACCTGAGGTTGACGAAAGTTGGCTGGCGGATTTCAGTTCTGGTATGTTTGAAATTGCTGAGTATTACGGTGTTGCGTTAGTGGGCGGTGATACGACTCGCGGGCCTCGCTCAATCACCATTACGATCAATGGCCAAGTACCTAAGCACACCGGTCTGACACGCAGTGGTGCAAAAAATGGTGACTGGATCTATGTTACGGGTACTCTAGGCGATTCAGCATTAGGCTTGGATCTGCTGCGGGACAAAGCACAGTGTAATGAGGCTGATAGAGCGTACCTTGTCAATCGCCATTACCGACCGACGCCAAGGGTGTTAGCGGGACAAGCACTACGAACCTTAGCTTCAAGCGCTATCGATATCTCTGATGGTTTAGTCTCTGATATACAGCATGTACTAAAAGCTTCTAATATTGGTGCTATGGTCAACGTCGATAAATTGCCTTTATCTAAAGAGTTGAAAGCCAATGTCACTGAAGAGATGGCATTGAGTTACGCTTTAACCGGCGGTGAAGATTATGAACTACTCTTTACTGTTTCTGAGGCGCAAAAGGGCGCATTAGAAATTGCATTGGCTGAAACGGGCGTTAAGTTTACTCAAATTGGCCAAGTATGTACTGGTGGTAAGCTGAATTTGCTGTTAGATAACCAGCCATTCGAACCTATTAACCTTGGATTTGAGCACTTTAATTGATGGATTTACTCTCAAAAGATAAAGCAGTGGCTAAGCTTTCCCTTAAGAACCCAATCCACTTTTTAGCATTGGGCTTTGGCTCCGGTTTAGCAGCAAAAGCGCCTGGCACGTTTGGCACCATCGCCGCGATCCCTGTCTTTTTACTTATGGCACCATTAAGCCTACCTTGGTACATAGGGCTTACGTTATTTAGTGTGTTAATTGGCTTTTATATCTGTGATAAAGCCGCTAAAGACATGGGCGTTCATGATCATGGCGCGATTGTATGGGATGAAATAGCAGGTTTACTCATTACCATGATTGCAGCCCCAGCTGGCTGGCAATGGTTGTTAGCCGGTTTTGTATTGTTCCGCTTTTTCGATATTTTGAAACCTTGGCCAATCCGTTGGCTTGACGCTAAAGTACATGGTGGTTTCGGTATTATGATTGATGACGTACTAGCGGGTATATTCTCGCTTATCTGTTTGCAAGTGGCCGCTTACTACTTGATTTAATCAAGTTTAGGGCATTAAAAAAGGAGCTTATTAGCTCCTTTTTTAATGCCCTAAACTTTCCAATGGCACTTAGTCCAATGGCATTTAGCTTAGCAGTAGCTCTTTAGCGTTAGCCAAGGTGTTGCTAGTTATGGTATCGCCGCCTAATAAGCGCGCCAGTTCTTCAACGCGTTGCTCTTTATCTAACTGCACCATTGAGGTTTCTGTCTTCCCCGCTTTGCTGCTTTTGTTTACAAACATATGTTGATGACCGTTACCAGCAACCTGCGGTAAATGGGTGACACAAAATACTTGTGTGGACTCGCCTAGACTACGCAACATTCGGCCGACAACTGCCGCTGTTGGACCTGAGATCCCTACATCAACTTCATCAAAAATTAGTGTCGGTGTCGCTACTTTCTTAGCGGTTATCACTTGAATTCCAAGCCCTATACGAGACAGTTCACCACCAGAGGCAACTTTTGCTATTGGTTGTAAAGGTTGTCCGGGATTGGTGGTGACTAAAAACTCTATTCCATCACAGCCGTGTGGGCTAATAACGCTTTCATTAAAGTTGACCGCAATACTGAACTTTCCTTTGGGCATACTCAGTTCATGTATTGATTGGGTGACCTTTTTATCTAGCTCTTTAGCGTAACGATTGCGGCTTTGGCTTAGTTTTCTTGCGTGGTTTAAGTAGGCTTGCTGGCTATTACCGAGTTGATTACGGATCTCATCAAGCTTATCTTCATCGGAATCTAAGTCATTAAGCTCTGTTAATAGAGCCTGATGATGAGCATATAGTTCCGCGGCGTTGACATGGTGCTTGCGTGCTAATTGCAACGCCTTAGATATGCGCAACTCTAACTGCTCAAAGTATTCAGGATCTAACTCTAAGCCATCTAAATAACGTTCAAGTTCGCTACTGGATTCTTGCACTTGGATCAGCGCTTCATTTAGCATGGCAACGACACTGCCGAGTTCAGCATCATAGCTCTCTAAATCTTGGCCCTGGCTGATAGAAGTATTGAGCAGAGACTCTACACTGCCTTGATCATTTTCTTGCAATATCTGTAACTGACTGCGGCACAGCTCTATGAGTGCAGTGCTGTTGGCAAGCTTTTTATGTTCGGCTTCAATGGTCTCAAATTCACCTTCGCTAATGGCAAACTCGTTAAGCTCTTCCACCTGATATTGCAGTAATTGCTTACGCGCCAATCTTTCGTGTTGAGCAAGCTCTAGCTGCTGCAGCTCTTTCTCTATCGTTTTACAGCGGTGATAACTTGCTGAAACCGAATCGAGCAGCATTTTATGGTTGGCATAGCTATCGAGCAATGTAAGCTGGTGCTCACTTTTAAGCATTGCATGGTGAGCATGTTGGCCATGGATCCCGATAAGCAGTTGGCCTAGAGATTTAATTTGGGCTAGTGGTACTGGATTACCATTAATGTATGCGCGAGAGCGTCCATCACTATTAATCGTACGCCTTAAGATGCACTCATTGTCTAGTTCGAGATCATGGTCCTCTAACCAGCGTTTAGCCAGAGGAATATCAGATAGGGAGAAGCGAGCACTAACCTCAGCTTTTGTGGCACCGGGCCTAATAGTATTGGCGTCAGCTCGATTGCCCAGACATAGGCCTAATGCATCAATCGCAATAGATTTACCCGCACCAGTTTCACCGGTAATACTGGTCATTCCGGCTTTAAAATCGAGTTCTAAAAAACGCACAATAGCAAAATTGTTAATGCTGAGTTGGCAAAGCATAGTGATGTCCTATCCAAAACACTGTATTTATAAACAGTATATACTGTTTTTCTATACAGTAAACTATTTGTTGCTAAATCAATCAATGTTTAACTTTTTACGATTGATTGAATATTAATATTTAATCTTTTCAGGGTGTTGTGCCATTAAATAGTATCCAAGCCATAGTGAAAATATATAGCCAGATTATAGCTCATAGTTAATCTAGTCGATGACACTGTACTTAGTTGCTGTTGTAGTAGCATCGAAAAATCGGTGTTAGTTAACTTTAGCCGAGCAACAATGCTTCTAATAACGGCAAACTTATGAAGGTCACAAGCGTGCCAAATAGTATTCCTTGAGCACTGGTTATCACTAGAGTGTTATAACGCTGGGCGAGTAAGTAAACACTTGCAGCCGTCGGCAGCGCCGCAAGCATAACGCCCATCGAAATTAACTGTGAGTCTACCTTTAAGCTGGTCATCAGCAGGAAAGTGATACAAGGCTGTATGAACAACTTAACCATGTTTACTGCGCTGATATCAATCAACTGTTGATAATTAATAAGCTGCTTTGATGTTTGATGTTGTGCAGATTTGGCTAATACCATACCTATAGCAAATAGTGCACAGGGACTTGATGTCATACCGAGTTGCTTAATCATAAGCGCCAGACTATCCGGCAAGGTCACAGTCATTGCAGATAGGCTTATCCCGATAACGCTGCCGACGACAATGGGGTTTCTAATTAAGGCGAGAGTAACGATTTTTAATGCCGAAGTCTGATTGTTGCTGCCTAAGACTTCTAAAGACACCAAAGCAAGGGCAAAAATTAACACCGACAATAGGCTGGCAATCGCTGCTGCGGCCAACGCAACTTGATTACCAGGAAATAGTATTGCCATGAGTGGCATACCGATGAAAGCGGTGTTGCCAAAGGTGGCATTAAGCGCTCGCATGGTCGCGACGGCTTTTTGAGTAGGGCTTGCAAGCAATGAGACGGCAAATGTTATGACGTAGCTAATTAGCATCGCAACGCTAAACCCTGCAATATATCCCCAGTGGAGTATGTCGTTGATAGGGGTTTGCGCAAGCGTGATAAGCATGATGGCCGGAAACGCAATATAATAAACATATTGGTTTAATACTTGGTCTGTCTCCAAGGGTAATAACTTTGTTTTTTGTACCAAAGTTCCTATCAACATAATGCCAAATACGGCGAGGAGCGGCGTCAATACTGCTGGCATGCTTTCTCTTCACTTGGGGATAATATGCGTTAATTACGGCTAACATTGAGCTAGAACATTATCATAGTTGCACTTTGGTATACTATTGACCTTAGGTCGTAGCCGCTCGTCACTTTATGTTTTAAACGCTAGGGTTTTATCGATGAATAGCAATTTAGGATTGGAACTACAGCTGATCTACCAATTTGTTCACTTAGTTAATGCAGGAAGCTTTTCCCAAGCAGCGAAAGAGCTTGAGATGCCAATTGCAACGGTGAGCCGTAAACTGACAAAATTGGAAACTCTGCTCGATAAACAACTTTTAATGCGTAATACGCGTAAGCTACGCTTGACCGAGGAGGGAATAGCACTGTTCCAGCAGTATCAGGCTATTGTGTCTCAGTTTGATAGCATTCGTGGCGCAGCGATCGATACGCCTGAAGGCACCCTTCGGATTGCAGCGCCAGTGTCAATTATCTCGATGATATTCATACATGCTATTAATGAGTTTTGTGAGAAGTACCCTGATATTCAGTTGCATATTGTGCAAAACAATAACGTGATTGATTTGATTGATGAAGGTGTTGATGTTGCCATCGTTGGTGGTACTCAGCCCGATTCATCTTGGATCTCAAGCTCTCTTGGCGTGCTTAACTACGGTTTATTCGCATCGCCTGATTATATTGCAAGTGCCGCTCCTTTTACTCACCCTAGCGAACTGGATAATCATGCATTAATCAAAGTATGGCCTCTTTTTAACTGGACGCTTAAGCACCCATCAGGAGAGAACTTTTACTATGATGGACCCGCTAAGTTAACATTGAGTGAGCTTAATGGTGCAGTCAGAGCGGCTGTGGATAATGGGGGAATACTGTATGGTCCTGCGCTTTTTGTAAAAAATGAGCTCAACTCTGGTCAGTTACAGAGCTTATTGCCAGAGTGGATTGGAGAAAAAAGACGGATTTCGATCTTATATCATCAGCGTAGTCATCAGCCGTTAAAGGTAAAGCTGTTTATTGAGTTTATGCATTCGAAAGCGGAGCAGCTGTTCTCAATGGAAAGTAAATAGCCTGATTAACAATAACTACGAGCAATAAAAAAGCCGTTCAGTGAACGGCTTTTTAGTATTGTCTTTTGTTTACGCTTCTGTGTGGCTAATGCCGATATTTGAAATGCCGACGGCGACAATTTCGCGGCGTAACTCTTTGACAAAATCAGCTTTAAGATGAGGGTTTTCTTCAATTGCTTGTAGAAGAATTGCTTGCATCTCTTTTTCTTCAACCATCACTTCATGGTTGAAAATATAGTCATCTAATTCAGATTCTTTATCAAACTCTTGCTCGCAGGTCGCTTCAATATAGTTAGCAACAGTGGCTGATGAAAGCTTACTGATATTAGTAATATCTTCCTCTACCTTGCTCTCTAATGCACTTAGCAAAGAGGTCAACGCGACAGCAGCATCCATTGCAGGGTAGACGCCATATACGTCAAAGTCAGCGGGCTCTGGTGTATTCTCTTCAATACGTTCCATTTGTAGCTCAATGTTCAGCTTAAGCTTATTGTCATACATAGACTGCCAAAGTAGATTAAGCAGTGTATCGAGTACTTTGGGGTTGCCAAATTCACACACTTCAGAAAAAAGCTGATAATTGGGCAGCATACGTTGACAGAGTGCAATAGCAAAAAGTTTCTTTTGCGCTAGCGTTAGCCCTTTAAGGCGTTGAAAAAAGCCCGTCTTATTTGTCATCTTTTACATCCACTGATAGCTGGGTGATCACTTGATTAGCCGCTGATTCTACCTTAGTTAACTCATCAAGTAACTCAAGGATTTCAGGTTCTACGTCTTCTACAGCAATGCCTTTCTTTAATCCTGACTCAATCTCTTGGCATAGCTGTTGTGTCGTCGGCACGCCGCAATAACAACTTGCACCGTGCAACTTATGTATACAGGTCAACATGCCTTGTTGATCGAAGCTCGCCAGTGCACTATTTATATGTTCAACAGACTCTGGCAACGACTTTAATAGCATCTTCAACATATCGAGTGCTAAGTCTGGCTTATTATTCGCCTGCGTCAAACATAGTTCCCAGTTAAGGGTACGCTGGTCAAAGTGAGTAAACTTAGGTTTGTTTTTCCATTTGTGGATAACATCTTTAAGTGCTGTTTCATCAATAGGCTTCGGTAGGTAGCCGTCCATTCCGCTAGATGATATGCGTTCGCGCTCTTCGGCAATAGCATGTGCGGTCACCGCAATGATTGGTGTGTTACGGTTGGCCGAGTTTTGTCTTATCTGTTTAGTGGCACTAATACCGTCGGTACCCGGCATCTGTATATCCATAAAGATAAGATCGAAGCTACGCTGCTTTGCCAGTTGTACGGCCGCATCACCGTTGTCAGCTATATGAACTTGAGTTACCAGTTCCTTGAGCAGGGTGTCAATTAACTTCAAATTGGCAGGATTATCGTCAACAGCCAGTACGGTCAAGTTCTCTTTTGCCGCGGGAATAGCAAATGGCATCGGCAGTGGCAAAGCTTCAGCTTCTAGCGTTGATTGCGGATCAATTAAGCTACTCGATAGCCTTTTTTCACCAATGGGCATAGTGAGTTGCTTATCGATGTAGGGGCGAAATTGAGAGAATACGTCTTCGCTTTCGACACAATTGGTGATCAACATTAAATAGTTAATCTTAGGCTTAGTTACCTTGAGTAATTCCGCTGCGTTACCTGAAGCTGCTAAGCCTTTACAGCTAAACAGGCCATAATCGAATAAGTGGCTCGATTGAGTGACTATAAATTCTAGTTGTTTGCTGGTGGCAGCTTTGGTGACTCTTAACCCCCAACGTACAAGCATTCGTTCAATAGCGTGATGTGATAACGGATTTGGTTCGAATACCAGAATACTTTTATTTTTCAACGTACCTAGGGGTAAAGTATCGCTAATAGGGTATTGGCTTAAATTTAACGGTAAAGAGAACCAGAAGGTCGAGCCTTGCTGCGGCTCTGAGTTACAGCCAATTTGGCCGCCCATTCGATTAACTAAACGCTTGGTGATCACCAGTCCTAAGCCTGTTCCACCAAAGCGCCGTGAGATAGAAGAGTCTGCTTGGCCAAAAGCTTGGAACAAAGATGCGAGTTTTTCCGCTTCGATGCCTATACCTGTATCAATAATCTCTGTGCGAACATGCACCTTGCCGTCAGCTATCTCTTCTAGTTGCATTTTTAGCTGTACGCTACCACTGTCAGTAAACTTGACCGCATTGCCAACTAAATTAGTAATCACTTGGCTAAAACGCATAGCATCGCCAGTGACATCCTCTGGAATGCGCGGGTCGACATCTATCACTAGATCGATCTCTTTTTCTCTGGCACTACTCGAGAGCATCGTCACCGTTTCTTCGATGACCTCCCGAAGTGAGAATGGCATATTCTCTAATACCATTTTACCGGCTTCGAGTTTAGAGAAGTCCAAGATATCGTTAATGATACTCAAAAGGTTCGTCGCACTGCGCTCGATCGTACGAATGTAGTCTTGCTGACTAGAGTGCAGTGGCGTTTTCAACAGCTGTTTAGCGAACCCTATCACTCCATTAAGTGGGGTACGTAACTCATGCGACATATTGGCAAGAAATTCAGATTTAATCCGGCTGGCTTCTAAGGCTCGTTTCTTTGCCATATCAAGCTCGACGTTTTGAATTTCAATCTGCTCTAATGTCTCACGCAGATCGGATGTGGCTTGGTCAATATTTTGCTGCATTTCGTCGTGATATTCAGACAACGAACCCGCCATGGCATTAATACCACGCTTGAGGAGGTCAAGTTCACCAATCAAATTACCCGTTAGCCGAGTATCAAGTTTGCCTTCTCGAATTTTGGCGACAACTCGTACCATCTCCGTAATAGGTTGGGTAACGTTTTTAACCAAACGAAAAGTAAAGAAGAGGTTTAGTTGAACCCCGATTAACACAATAATAAATGCCGCAACCGCAGCACGATGTTGCTCTAGTAGGGCATTCTCTTTATTGATCAATATAGATATGTAGCCCAATTTTATGACTTCAGGCTCAATGCGCTGGTTGTTCTCATCAAAGGTATCGATAGGCTTGATGGCACTATTATTAAAAATAGGGCTGCGTAAAATCATACTATCGCCAACTTGTTCAAGTTCGGTTCTTAGCATCGAGCTTAATGGCTTGTCATATCTCATGACTTCATGATTTTTGTAATGATGTGAGGTGACAACGACGCGGTTGTTGACGTCAAAAATGGCAATGAATTGCACTAAAGAAGCTTTATTGAGCTGAGCGGCAGTGATTAATCGCTTGGTGGTTTCAAAATCTTTACTGTCTAAACCAACCTCTGCTGCAATCGCCAGCGGTTCGATAATATTACTCGCTTGATCGATGAGCGTTTCTTCAAGTTCATAGAATCTATTTATGGTAAAATAGCTGCCCAATAAAATACCCACTAAAATAGTTGGAGCTAACGCCAATACCAGAACCCATGAACGTAGGCTGTATTTGGTCATATTGTTGGCTTCATTCATGAGATGATTGCGTTACCGATAAATATAGTGTGAGTATTCGATAGACTGCCAGTAACAGCCTGTGTTGGCCAGTTTTTTTATCTATTTAGAGAGTAAAATGGCACAATTTTTTAAAGCAAAACCAAATAGATCTAAACAATTATCGTCAAAGTTATCTTTGAATGTTACTCAGTTAGATCATCTTGGCGCAGGTATCGCTCACCATCAAGGCAAGATTGTTTTTATCAATGGTGCATTGCCAGGCGAAACCGTGCAGGTACAACTGACTGAGCAGAAGAAGAAGTTTTCCAGAGCTAAGCTATTAAAAGTCGAAACTGCGTCGAGTGAACGTGTTGCCCCCTTATGTGTTCATTATGAAAAGTGCGGTGGCTGTGATCTTCAACACCTTAATGTTGAATCACAACGAGCACATAAAGCGAAAGCACTGCAAGAGTTAGTCGCTAAGTTTGCCCAAACAACGGCAAGTCAAGTCTGTGAAACCTTAAGTGATTCGCCGTGGCATTACCGCAGGCGCGCTCGTTTAGCGACCTGGTTTGATAAAAAAACTAAGCATATCAGTTTAGGTTTCCGCGCGAGCAGCAGCAGTGATGTGGTTGAGATCCAATCTTGTGCTGTGTTGGCTAAACCTCTGTCTGCATTAATCCCTCAACTGGCTTTTTTACTCAATCAATTAAGTGGTAAAAAGGCGCTCGGCCATGTTGAACTCACGCTGGCTGATAACGGTATTTTTGTGGTGCTGCGAGTCACTAAAGCGTTATCGGATAAAGACCGTCAGCGTTTAGCTGAGTTCGGTGAGTCTCAATCATTAAATTTACTGCTACAAGATGACGATGCCAACACCGAGCATTTAAGTGGCCACGGACTGCAGCCGTTTTATGGTTTTAATGATTGCGATGCGGAGCTTAAATTCTCAGCGGGTAATTTTATTCAGGTCAATGCTTCAGTCAACCAAGCTATGGTTAAACAAGCGGTGGATTGGTTAGCGCCGCAAGCTGGCGAACGAGTGCTGGATCTTTTTTGTGGTATCGGTAATTTCAGTTTGCCGTTAGCTAAAGATGGTGCAGAAGTTATTGGTGTTGAAGGTGTGCCTGCAATGGTTGAACAGGCAACGATTAACGCTAAAAATGCAGCGTTAGATAAAGTTTCTTTTTACCATGCAGACCTAAGTGCTGATCTGTCACAACAGCCATGGTTAGGAAAAGTCGATAAGATGCTGATTGATCCTGCGAGAGCTGGCGCTTATGAGAGCATGCTGTCGCTCAATAAACTTAAGCCTAAGGCGTTAGTCTATGTCAGTTGTAATCCAGCCAGCTTGGCCCGCGACAGTGAAGTGATTTTAAAGCAAGGTTACACACTGAAAAAAATTGCGATGGTGGATATGTTTCCACAAACACACCATTTGGAATCGATGGCGCTATTCGAACTTGGTAAATGACACTTTTAGTTACGATAGTCAGCGTTTGTTCATTGACAATAAACGCTGAATGCTGAAGATAGAGAGTCTTAATTTTAAAAGGATTAGATTAGCCGTTTTAAGTTAATCAGCCTTAGGATTTTAAAGGAATAACAGATAATGGTATCAGTTCGTGAAGCACATTTTAGCGACCCAGACTTTCAACTCGAAGAGTGGGTGAAACGTTATATAAGTGATTCCAACGAAGCCAACACTCTTTTGGAGTTGATTGAGCAGGTGGAGCTGTTAGTTGGTCAAGACAAAGAGACCAAAGCGCCAGTGCTCGAACGTGCCCGAGAGATGATAGAGATCCTTGCTCCGCTCAATATGGACATTGAAACCCTGCAAGCGGCAATTCTGTTTGTCGTTTTTGATGCCGACTTGATCTCTGAAGAGGAGATCCAAGAGCGCTTCGGTGCAAAATTAGAGATTTTAGTTTCCAGTGTCCAAACCATGAATGCGATTGGCGCATTGAAGGTAGATAACCAAACTCGCAACGGCGAACCCCAAATCGACAATATCCGTAAAATGCTATTGGCGATGGTTGAAGATGTACGCGCCGTGGTCATTAAACTTGCCGAACGTATTTGTTTACTGCGTGAGATAAAAAACGCCGATGAAGAGGTCAAAGTACTCATCGCCAGAGAGATTGCCGATGTTTATGCGCCGCTGGCAAATCGCTTAGGTATTGGACAGTTAAAATGGGAGCTTGAAGATATCTCTTTTCGCTACCTGCATCCACAAACCTATAAAGATATTGCCAAGCAGCTTGATGGGAAGCGAATTGATAGAGAAACCTTTATCGATGACTTTGTCAGCCAACTACAAGCACGGTTAGATAAAGACCAAATTCGCGCCAAAGTTTATGGCCGACCAAAACATATCTACAGTATCTGGAAAAAGATGAACGGTAAGCAGCTTAAGTTTGATGAGCTGTTTGATGTGAGAGCGGTGAGAATCGTTACTGATAGGCTGCAAGATTGCTATGGTGCGCTCGGTGTTGTACATACGCTTTGGCATCACATTCCACGCGAGTTTGACGACTATGTGGCGAATCCTAAACCTAATGGCTATCAATCGATCCACACTATTGTTGTGGGGCCAGAAGGGAAGACTGTCGAGATTCAAATCCGCACCGAGCAGATGCATGAAGATGCTGAGCTAGGTGTCGCTGCGCACTGGAAGTATAAAGAGGGCAGCGCGAGTGGTAAGCAAAGCGGCTATGAAGAGAAAATAAATTGGTTGCGTAAGATTCTACAGTGGCAAGAAGATGTTGCCGAAAGCGGCAATTTAGTTGATGAAGTGCGCAGCCAAGTGTTTGAAGATCGCGTCTATGTGTTTACCCCAAGCGGCGAAGTCGTCGACTTACCACTCGGTTCCACTGTGCTCGACTTTGCCTACTATATCCATTCTCATGTCGGGCATAAGTGTATTGGCGCTAAAGTTGACGGCCGCATTGTGCAGTTTACTTATCAAGTTGAAACTGGCCAACGTATTGAGATTATTACTTCTAAGAATCCTAACCCGAAAAGAGACTGGCTAAACCCTAATTTGGGTTACATCAAAACATCTCGGGCGCGCTCTAAGATCCAGCACTGGTTCAAACAGCAAGATAGAGACAAGAACATTGTCGCTGGACGTGAGATGTTAGAAACCGAACTTGCGCGGACTAATTTAAAAATTAAAGATGCTCAATCAGCAGTAGAGCGCTTCAATATGGTAAGTATGGATGACCTACTTGCAGGTATTGGCGGTGGTGATGTTCGTCTTAATCAAGTGGTTAACCACGTACAAAGCAAGCTGCGCACCAACGAGCTGTCTGATGAAGAAGTGCTCGAAGATCTGGTTAAAAAGAGCCAGAGCAAGCCTGCTCGAAAAGGTAAAGGTCAGGTAGAGGTTAATGGTGTGGGTAATCTTATGAGCCACATTGCTAAGTGTTGTCAGCCTGTGCCGGGTGATGAAATCTTTGGCTTTATTACCAAAGGCCGAGGGATCTCTGTGCACCGCGCCGATTGTGATCAGGTTAAAGAGCTTATTCGTGCTCATCCTGAACGCTCTGTTGAAGTGGTTTGGGGAGAGAATTACTCTGGTGGCTACAAAATACGTATACGGGTTATTGCAAGTGATAGATCTGGATTACTAAGAGACCTGACCTCAGTATTAGCTGCAGAAAAGTCTAACGTATTATCGATGACATCTTCATCAGATGTTAAAACCCAAACAGCAGCCATTGAGCTTGAACTCGAACTGTATAACCTTGATGGCTTATCTCGGGTGATTGCCAAGCTGTCGCAGGTTGACGGTGTCAGCGAAGCGCGCAGAGTATAAAGGCAGAACAGAAGTTATGACAGTGCAAACCGGAAACATGCAGCCTTTGCTGACCATTATGCAAAAGCTGCGCGACCCAAAATCTGGTTGCGCTTGGGATAAAGCGCAAACCTTTCAAACCATCGTGCCGTTTACCTTGGAAGAAGCTTATGAAGTGGCGGATACGATTGAGCGTTTGGCGCTTGATGAGTTGCCTGATGAGTTAGGCGATCTGCTGTTTCAAGTCGTGTTCTATTGCCAGCTAGGCAAAGAGCAGGGCATGTTTGACTTTGATACTGTCGTTAGCCGTATTTGCGACAAGTTAACCCGCCGACATCCCCATGTATTTGCCGGTTTGGAAAATACTAGCAGTGAGCAGATTAAACACAACTGGGAACAAATTAAGGAATCCGAACGCGCAGAGCGAGAACTGCACTCTGTGTTAGATGACGTTCCCTTGAGCTTACCGTCGCTTTCTCGCTCGATAAAGATTCAAAAAAGAGTGGCTCGTGTAGGATTTGATTGGCCTGATTTGCCTCCAGTGGTTGCTAAAATCCACGAAGAGATAGATGAAGTGCTATTTGAGGTGGAGCAGGAAAAGGTTGTCCAAAGCAAAGTTGAAGATGAAATGGGCGACTTATTGTTTGCTGTTGTAAACCTCGCGAGGCATTTAGGTGTCGAGCCAGAAAAGGCCTTAAGGCAAGCAAATCAAAAGTTTGAAAGACGCTTTCGCGGTGTCGAAGAGTGTGTTGAGCAAGATGGCAGAGGCTTTGATAAACATACATTAGACGAGCTTGATGCATACTGGGATAAGGTTAAACAGAGCGAGAAGAGTAAATAAACTGAATTTTAGGTTAATTCTAGTTTGTCGAATCGGTGATGCTTTGGTATAATATTGCCCCGTCCTAGTGCTTTCTTACAAGCACATATTTCCAACTCATTTTCTCAGGTTCAGCATGACTACAAGGTATATCTTCGTTACTGGTGGCGTGGTTTCATCACTAGGTAAAGGCATTGCAGCAGCATCTTTGGCTGCAATATTAGAGGCTCGCGGCCTCAACGTAACCATTATGAAGCTGGATCCATATATTAACGTCGATCCAGGTACCATGAGTCCAACACAGCACGGTGAAGTGTTTGTGACAGAAGACGGCGCTGAAACTGATCTAGATTTAGGTCACTACGAGCGTTTTATTCGTACCAAGATGAATCGTCGTAATAACTTTACCACTGGCCGTATTTACGAAGAAGTATTACGTAAAGAGCGTCGTGGCGACTATTTGGGCGCAACCATTCAGGTTATCCCACATATTACTAACGCAATTAAAGAAAAGGTACTTGCTGGTGGCGAAGGCCACGATGTTGCTATCGTTGAGATTGGCGGCACGGTAGGTGATATTGAATCACTACCTTTCCTTGAGTCTATTCGTCAACTTGGCGTTGAGCTAGGTCGCGAAAGAACACTATTTATGCACCTAACGTTAGTGCCGTTCCTCGGCGCTGCTGGTGAAGTTAAAACTAAGCCGACTCAGCACTCAGTTAAAGAGCTCCGTTCAATCGGTATTGCTCCTGATGTATTAGTTTGCCGTGGTGATCGAGCGATTCCAGCTAATGAAAAAGCGAAAATTTCGCTTTTCTGTAACGTAGAAGAGCGCGCGGTTATCTCACTTAAAGATGTTGATAGCATCTATAAGATCCCTGCTTTACTTAAAGCACAAGGTCTTGACCAACTTGTGACTAAGCGTTTTGGTATTGATTGCCAAGAAGCGGATCTGCACGAGTGGGAAAATGTTATCTACCAAGAAGCCAACCCAACGGGTGAAATTACCATTGGTATGGTGGGTAAGTACATTGAACTGCCTGATGCCTACAAATCAGTAAATGAAGCATTAAAACATGCTGGTTTGTTTAATCGCGTTTCAGTAAACATTAAGTATATTGACTCACAAAACGTTGAAGCTAAAGGTGAAGAAGTTCTTGCCGGGCTTGACGGTATCTTGGTTCCTGGTGGATTTGGAGAGCGTGGCGTTGAAGGTAAGATCATGGCTGCAAAGTATGCCCGTGAGAATAACCTTCCTTACTTTGGTATCTGTTTAGGTATGCAAGTTGCTCTTATTGAGTTCGCACGTAATGTTGCAGGCCTAGAAGGCGCACATTCAACGGAATTCAATAAAGAGTCACCGCATCCAGTTGTTGGTTTGATCACTGAATGGATCAACGAAGAAGGTCAAGTTGAAGAGCGTCATGAAGAGTCAGATTTAGGCGGTACAATGCGCTTAGGTGCTCAACTGTGTCACCTTGAAGAGGGCACTAAAGCCGCGACAGCCTATAAAGGCATTAGCTGTGTTGAGCGTCATCGCCATCGCTATGAAGTGAACAACAACTATAAAGATCGTCTTGAAAAAGCAGGTTTAATATTTAGTGGTCTGTCTTCAGATCGCCAGTTAGTTGAAATGATTGAGCTACCAAACCACCCATGGTTTGTAGCGGGTCAATTCCACCCTGAATTCACATCGACACCTCGTGATGGTCAGCCATTATTCGTAGGGTTTATTGCAGCAGCCGCCGCGTATCAAAAACGCGATTTAGGCTAAACCAAAATACTGGCCGCTTCCATTTGATGGGAGCGGTTTTTTTGTTTTTGGTGATGTGAGTTTAGACATAAAGAAATTCGTTTTACTTTTAACTTTAAATTTATCTTTCAAACTTAAATCGAGGGCATTATGGCTAAGATTATTAACATTATCGGTCGCGAAATCATGGATTCTCGCGGTAACCCAACTGTTGAAGCTGAAGTTCATTTAGAAGGCGGATTCATGGGTATGGCTGCAGCACCGTCTGGTGCATCTACAGGTAGCCGTGAAGCACTAGAGCTACGTGATGGTGACAAAGCACGTTATTTAGGCAAAGGCGTATTGAAAGCTGTTGAAGCTGTCAATGGTCCTATCGCTGACGCGCTGAAAGGCAAAGATGCGACAGCGCAAGCTGAACTTGATCAAATCATGATTGATTTAGACGGCACAGAAAACAAAGCTAAGTTTGGCGCTAACGCTATTCTAGCTGTGTCTCTTGCGGCTGCTAAAGCGGCTGCGGCCTTTAAAGGTGTACCTTTATACGCACATATTGCTGATCTAAATGGTACTCCGGGTGTTTACTCTATGCCATTACCTATGATGAATATCATTAATGGTGGTGAGCATGCAGATAACTCTGTTGATATCCAAGAGTTCATGATTCAACCTGTTGGTGCTGCAAACTTCCGCGAAGGCCTACGTATGGGCGCAGAAGTATTCCACAGCTTAGCTAAAGTACTAAAGGCTGATGGTCACTCTACAGCTGTTGGTGATGAAGGTGGTTTCGCGCCAAACCTACCATCAAATGCATCTGCTTTGGCTGCAATTAAAGTTGCAGTAGCAAACGCAGGTTACGAGCTAGGTAAAGACATCACATTAGCGATGGATTGTGCAGCCTCTGAGTTTTATGACAAAGAAGCCAACATCTATGACCTTAAAGGTGAAGGTAAGAAGTTCACTTCAGAAGAATTCAACTTCTTCCTACAGGACCTAACCAAAGAATACCCGATTGTTTCTATTGAAGATGGTCTTGATGAGTCTGATTGGGATGGTTTCGCACACCAAACTAAACTAATGGGTGATAAAATCCAATTAGTTGGTGACGATCTATTCGTAACAAACACTAAGATTTTGAAGCGCGGTATCGACAACAACATCGCTAACTCAATCTTAATCAAGTTCAACCAAATCGGTTCATTGACTGAAACTTTAGCTGCTATCAAGATGGCTAAAGATGCTGGCTTCACTGTTGTTATCTCTCACCGCTCAGGTGAAACTGAAGATTCAACTATTGCTGATTTAGCAGTAGGTACCGCTGCAGGTCAGATCAAAACGGGTTCTTTAAGCCGTAGTGACCGTGTTGCTAAGTACAACCAACTGCTTCGTATTGAAGAGCAACTTGGCGAAAAAGCACCTTATAACGGCTTAAGCGAGATTAAAGGCCAAGCATAATTTGCTATAAAGTGTAAAAAGGCCACCACTCGGTGGCCTTTTTTGTTGTACTATCTGTTTACTATTCCCAAATTCTTATCATTGTTATAATGAAACGCCTTCTCTTTGCCCTTATTGTGTTACTTGCCATGCTTCAATATCGCCTTTGGTTAGGAGATAAGAGTCTTGCTGACTCTATTCATCTGCAAGAGCAGATAAAGCTACAACAAGAAAGTAATGCGCAGCTTGTGGCAAGAAACCAGGTGTTAAGAGAGGAGATAAATGATCTGCGTAGTGGAACAGAAGCGCTTGAAGAGCGGGCTCGTAACGAATTAGGTATGGTTAAAGAGGGTGAAACCTTCTTTCGAGTTGTTGGTGGCGATCGGCTAACCAAACAGAATAATTAATACATTTTCACCTGCTAGCGAGATCCTCTAATGAGTCAATCAACCAATCAAATTATTGCTATCGTGCCAGCGGCGGGTATCGGTAGCCGAATGGGCGCCGAAGTGCCTAAACAATATCTAGCACTCAATGAGCAAACTATACTTGGTCATACTTTGGATTGTTTATTGAATCATCCTCAAATTACACAGGTTATCGTTGCGCTAAACCCTGAAGACAAGCACTTTTACCTGTTGCCACAAGCGCAACATAAGAAATTGCAGACTGTCACAGGCGGCAGTGAGCGCGCTGATTCGGTTTTAGCTGCACTGCAACAGGCTGATGAAAATAGCTGGGTTCTGGTCCATGATGCAGCGCGCCCTTGTTTAAGCCATTTAGATATTGATAAATTGATTGCATCAACAAACACTTTTCCGCAGGGAGCAATACTAGCTGCCCCAGTACGAGACACGATGAAACGTACTGGAAACAGTGGTGAGATCAACGCGACTGTTTGTCGTGACAACTTGTGGCATGCATTAACCCCACAATATTTTCAAGCAAAGCAGCTTAAACTTAATCTTCGGGCAGCACTCGCTGCAGGAGCTAAAATCACCGATGAAGCTTCAGCAATGGAATGGGCCGGGGTAATGCCCGGTATCGTTAGCGGTCGCGCAGATAATATTAAAGTTACCCACCCAGATGATCTGCAATTGGCTTCACTGTTTCTTAAAAACTTAGGCCACTAGGCTGACTACTAACGATTAGCTTGAGTATAAGCTTTACCGTTACGAGGAATTGAAATGAAAATTAGAATCGGCCATGGCTTTGATGTGCATAAATTTGGCGGCGAACCACCACTTATTTTAGGCGGCGTGACAGTCCCCTATGAAGTGGGTCTTATTGCACATTCAGATGGTGATGTCGTGCTACATGCTATCTCTGATGCCATATTAGGTGCTATGGCGTTGGGAGATATCGGCAAGCATTTTCCAGATACTGATGCTGAATTTAAAGGGGCTGATAGCCGGGTGTTATTAAAGCATTGCTATCAATTGGCATTAGATATGGGCTTTAGCTTGTCCAATCTCGACGTGACGGTTATTGCTCAGGCGCCGAAAATGGCGCCGCATATCGAAGCGATTAGATCGGTATTAGCCGCAGATCTGCAATCAGATATCGATGATATTAATGTTAAAGCGACTACCACCGAAAAACTCGGGTTTACCGGTAGAAAAGAGGGTATTGCAGTTGAAGCTGTGGTACTGATGACCAAGATTTAAAGAGAGCAAGATTGAGATGAGCGAACTTCACTACTTATACGGCAAGCCTAACGCTAAAGCTGATTTACGTACCCAGAATAGCGACTTCTTGGTGCAGGAGATCTTACCGTTTGCGCCAACAGGCGAAGGTGAGCATCATCTGCTACATATTCGAAAAGATGGTTTAAACACCGTTGAGGTCGCTAAAATGCTTTCAAGTTTTGCTCATGTGCACCCGAAAGAGGTGACTTATGCAGGGCAAAAGGACAAGAATGCGGTAACTGAACAGTGGTTTGGCGTGCGGATCCCAGGCAAAGAAACACCGGATTGGCAAAAAATAAATAGTGATCAACTCACGCTGTTGTCTTCATCTCGTCATGGAAAAAAGTTGCGGATCGGCGCGTTAGCAGGAAATCGTTTCACCTTAGTGCTAAGGAATGTATCAGAGGTTGAAGATGTGGTCGCTCGTCTAGACAAAATCGCGCAAATAGGTGTGCCGAATTACTTTGGAGAGCAGCGCTTCGGCCATGAAGGAAAAAATATTGTTTTCGGTCGACAGATGTTTACTGGGCGCAAAGTAAAAGATAGAAAAAAGCGCAGTATGTATCTATCTGCAGTGCGCTCTAACTTGTTCAACTTAGCGAGTTCAGCAAGATTAGCGGCTCATGGCGCCGCAACACTTGCGGGCGATTGCGTGATGCTTGCAGGTAGTAAGAGTTACTTTACCGCTGAGCATTGGGATGAAACATTAGTAGAGCGTTTAAACAAGAAGGACATTCAGCTATCGGCACCTTTATGGGGGCGAGGAGAGCCTCTGGCACAATTAGATGCGGCAGAGCTTGAATCAGTAGCGTTAGCAGAGTTTTCTGTCGATAGAGATGGATTAGAGCAAGCAGGCCTCAATCAAGAGCGTCGGACTTTGCTACTTGAACCGCAACATTTGCAGTATCAAGTTGAAGATAATACCATTACTCTTAAATTTGCTTTACCATCAGGCTCTTATGCCACATCGGTATTACGTGAACTGGTTGACTACCAAGATGTACAGGAAGTCGCAAGAAAAGCGATGCTAGCAGCACAACAGGATAACGTTTCAATCTAATGAAAATCTTAATTAGTAACGATGACGGGGTGAATGCAGCAGGCATTGCTGCATTAACCAACGCCTTAACGCTGATAGCGGAAACTTTAACGGTGGGGCCAGACAGAAACTGCTCAGGTGCTAGTAACTCTTTGACCTTGACGAATCCATTGCGGCTGAATAAGTTAGATAATGGTTATATATCAGTGAGCGGTACGCCTACTGATTGTGTTCACTTGGCGATAAGAGAGCTGTATCAAGATGAACCGGACATGGTGGTGTCGGGTATTAATGCTGGCGCTAATATGGGAGATGATACTCTCTATTCTGGAACCGTAGCTGCTGCAATGGAAGGGCGCTTTTTAGGCTTTCCAGCAATTGCAATTTCGTTAGTGGGATCTGAGCTAAAACACTATGATACAGCAGCACATTTTGCATTGAAGATAGTTCAGGGCTTAAAGAAGAGCCCTATCGCACAAGACAAAATCTTAAATGTAAATGTGCCTGATCTGCCTATCGAGGATATTAAAGGCATTAAAATCACGCGACTTGGTGCCAGACATCGAGCAGAAGGGATGGTAAGAACACAAGATCCTGCCGGTAAAGAGATCTTCTGGTTAGGCCCTCCTGGTGACAAACAAGATGCCAGCGAAGGCACTGATTTTTATGCTGTAGAGCATGGCTATATTTCTATTACACCCTTAACTGTCGATTTAACGGCATTTGAACAGCTGCCAGAGATGGTGACATGGCTTGAATCGTTAGCTTAATAGCAACAATTAGCCCCGCCAATAATTGGTTTGGGTGCTGCAACTTAATGACTCATTTAAATTGGAACTGTTATATATGGATCGGCTCGCGTCAACATCGGCTTTAAACCTAGCAAGAAGTTTGTATGAAGCTGGTATTCGTGATGAACCGGTTTTAAAAGCGGTAGCCAATACGCCCAGAGAGCGGTTCTTGGATGCGGCTTTGGGACATAAAGCTTATGAAAATACTGCTTTGCCTATCGGCCAAGGACAGACAATATCGCAGCCTTACATTGTTGCGCGGATGACCGAAATAATATTGCAATGTCAACCTCAAAAAGTGCTAGAGATCGGTACTGGTTCTGGTTACCAAGCGGCGATATTAGCGCAGTTGGTTCCTCAATTATGCACTGTAGAGCGTATTAAAAGTTTGCAAATACAAGCACGGCAGCGTTTAAAGAAGTTAGATCTACACAATATTGCCTTTAAATATGGTGACGGCTGGCAAGGTTGGCCAAGTAAAGGGCCATATGATGCCATTATGGTTACTGCCGCTGCAGCAAGTGTACCGACTGCATTGGTTGAGCAGTTAACCGACGGTGGAGTGCTGGTTATTCCTGTGGGTGAAACTTCACAGCAATTACTGAAAGTCACTCGTCAAGGCACTCAATTTGTTTCTGAGGCGATAGAAGTCGTGCGGTTTGTGCCATTAATTAATGGCGAGCTTGCTTAGTCATTTTAAATTTGCGAAATATTTCAGTTATCGTCGCAGACTAGCGATTTGGGGTGGCCTGTTTATATGAAGTTTTTATCACACTTCACTATCGTTTTTACTTTGTTGTTAGCTGGTTGTAGCTTTCAGGCTGATCGCCCTGCGCCTGTAGAATCGCTCAATTACCCTAGCAAACCTGCACACGATAAAGGCTCTATTACTGCTAGTCGCTATAAGGTGAAGCAGGGGGATACACTTTACTCTATCTCTTGGGGGGCAAATAAAGATTTTGCCCATGTAGCAAAGATAAATAATCTAGCAAAGCCTTACACCATCTACCCTGGACAGGTATTGAGTCTAAACTCTAAAAAATCTGTTACAAATAGCAATACTGCCAAAAAACCGTCAAAACAAGCATCTAAACAGCGAGTGAAGACATCTAAATCTGTTGATAAACAACCAGTTGTGGCTTCTTCCTCATCTCAAGTGACCGCTAAAACCGCGTCAAAAAAACAGCTTGATCATGTGGCAAAGTCTGCGTATTCTGTTACAGACAGTCAACAAGCTGTTAACCGAGTTATCCACAGGCAAGAGTCAACACTGCCGAAAAAGGTAAGTCGTTGGTCCTGGCCAGTGAAAGGTAAGATGATTGGTACTTTCTCAGCCAAAGAGCAGGGAAATAAAGGAATAAAGATCGCGGGTAATCGTGGTGACGCAATTAAAGCTGCTGCTAGTGGTAGAGTGGTTTATGCAGGAAGTGCACTACGAGGATATGGTAATTTAGTTATTATAAAACATAGTGACGATTTCCTCAGTGCTTACGCACATGCTGATAAGATCTTAGTAAAAGAAAAGCAAGTTGTTAATGCTGGACAGACAGTTGCTAAAATGGGTAGTACAGGCACGAATCGGGTCATGTTACATTTTGAGATCCGTTATCATGGGAAGTCAGTAAACCCACTTAAATATTTGCCTAAGCAATAATTGATTAGGCTGCCAATTTGGCAAATCGGAGGATAGTAAAGTGCAGTAATTAAATTGAAAATTCGGGAGATATATTATGGGCAGAACTAATAACGCCGTTATGGCAGAAGAACCTACGAATGTTTCTGTAAAGGAATCCAAATTAGACCTCAGTAAAAAAGCAGTTAAAGAAGCAGAATTAGAACAACAAGTACAAGATGATTTACAAAAAAACCTCGATGCAACTCAACTGTATCTTGGCGAAATCGGATTTTCCCCCCTTCTCAGTGCAGAAGAAGAGGTGTTTTTTTCACGCAAGTCTCTTAAGGGCTGTGAAAAATCACGTAACCGCATGATTGAAAGTAACCTCAGACTCGTGGTCAAAATTGCTCGCCGATACAATAATCGTGGCTTAGCGCTGCTCGATCTTATCGAAGAGGGAAATTTAGGCCTAATTCGAGCCGTTGAAAAATTTGATCCTGAACGCGGTTTTAGATTCTCTACCTACGCCACTTGGTGGATTAGACAAACAATTGAACGAGCAATAATGAATCAGACTCGTACGATTAGATTACCTATCCACGTTGTTAAAGAACTCAATGTCTACTTGCGTACAGCACGAGAACTCGCACACAAACTTGATCACGAACCCACAGCGGAAGAGATTGCTGAGAAGCTTGATCTATCAAGTAGTGATGTTAGTCGTATGCTTAAGCTCAATGAACGCATTACCTCTGTGGATACCCCATTAGGCGGTGAAAGTGATAAAGCACTACTCGACGTATTAGCCGATGATGACAACGTTGGTCCTGATTACAAAGTTCAGGATGAAGATATGTCAAAATCAGTGGTGAAATGGTTAGATGAACTCAATACCAAGCAAAGAGAAGTGCTAGCGCGCCGATTCGGGTTATTAGGTTATGAGCCATCAACACTTGAAAATGTAGGCAAAGAGATTGGTTTGACACGTGAGCGTGTACGCCAAATCCAAGTAGAAGCGTTAAAGCGTTTGAAAGATCTACTCGGGGCTCAAGGGCTGTCAGTTGAAGCTATCTTCAGAGTGTAGTTGCTTTAAATAAATTAAAGGCGCCAATGGCGCCTTTTTTGTACCTCTTGATTACAAATTACCTAGTCATTTTCTTCAAGTTGTATAGGTAATCGAGAGCTTGTTTTGGTGTTAGTTCATCAGGGTTTAGCTTTTCAAGTGCTTCTATCACTGGTGATGTCGGCTGAGTTGGGAAGCTCATTGTCTGCTGCACAGCCATCTCTCCATTTTTAGATTGCTCTAATGCGTGATCGCGGCTTTCTAAATGGTGAAGTTTTTGTTTGGCCGCATTGATAACGCTGTTAGGAACACCTGCAAGTGCAGCAACTTGTAGTCCATAACTACGGCTCGCTGGACCTTCCTGTACTGCATGCATAAATACAATACTGTCACCATGTTCAACGGCATCTAAATGCACGTTTTCGACATTTCCCATCTGTTCTGGCAGCTGGGTCAACTCGAAATAATGAGTGGCAAATAGGGTCATAGCGTTTAAATTATTTGCTAAGTATTCAGCTGCTGACCACGCAAGTGAAAGACCATCATAGGTTGAGGTTCCACGACCAATTTCATCCATTAGCACTAAGCTATTTGGCGTCGCATTATGAAGGATATTTGCCGTTTCAGTCATTTCCACCATGAAGGTTGAGCGGCCAGATGCTAAATCATCAGATGCACCAATGCGCGTAAATATCCTATCAACTGGGCCGATAACCGCGTGTTCTGCGGGAACATAACAACCTATATGGGCCATTAATGTAATGAGGGCAATCTGTCTCATATAGGTGGACTTACCCCCCATATTAGGTCCTGTCACAATCAGCATCTTACGCTGTGCATTTAGCGTCACTGGGTTGGCGATAAATGGACTCTGACTGACTTGCTCGACGACAGGGTGGCGGCCTGCTTCAACGTGTATGCCTGATATGTCAGAAAGCTCTGGGCAGGCATAATTAAGCGTTTCAGCGCGCTCAGCGAAATTGCATAATACATCTAACTCTGCCGCCGCAGTGGCAAACTCTTGCAGTTCATGCAGCTTAGGTAAGATGAGATCAAACAACTGTTCCCATAACTGTTTTTCGAGTGCTAACGCTTTGCCCTGGCTAGAAAGCACTTTCTCTTCATGCTCTTTTAGCTCAGCAATAATATAACGTTCAGTGTTTTTGAGTGTTTGACGTCGCTGATAGCTCAGTGGTACTAAATCAGACTCACGGCGGCTGACTTCAATATAGTAACCGTGAACTCGGTTATAACCGACTTTGAGGGTCGATATACCTGTTTGCTCTTTTTCTCTGGCTTCAAGCTGAGTTAAGTAATCAGTAGCCCCGGCGCTCAGTACGCGCCACTCATCCAACTCTGCATCGTAACCGTCTCGTATTACACCGCCATCGCGAATAAGCATGGGCGGATTGTCGACAACAGCCCTAGAGAGCAATGCTAACTCTTCAGGAAACTCTCCAATAACCTGCGACAAATATTGTAGATGAGGCTCTGAGGAGGTTTTTAACGTTTGTTGTAGCTGAGGTAATAAGCCTAATGCCTGACGCAAACGGGCGAAATCTCTTGGTCGGGCGTTTCGAAGCGCGATACGTGCAGTAATTCGCTCAACATCCCCAAGCGCTTTTAAATCGTCAGCCAGTAGCTGATAATTCTCTGTTGCAATTAACTCGGCTATTGATGATTGCCTTGCTTTAATCACTTGGTGATCTCGCAGTGGTTGATGCAACCAGCGCTGCAACATGCGACTGCCCATAGCGGTAACAGTACTGTCTAAAACTGATGCTAAAGTATTAGTGTGCCCACCTTGTAAGTTAACGGTTAGTTCAAGATTACGGCGGGTTGCTGCATCAAGCACTATGCTATCTGTTTGGTTAAAACGTACGATAGAGTTAATGTGTGGCAGTGCGGTACGCTGAGTATCTTTAACGTATTGCATCAAACAGCCAGCAGCTTGTAGCGAAAGTCTCGCACCTTCAATACCGAAACCATTAAGATCTTTTGTACCGAACTGATTTAGTAGTAAACGTTGGCAGGTATCAAAGTCAAACTCCCATTCAGGACGACGGCGAGTACCATTCATGCCGGCAATAAGGCTCATCTGCGAAAAATCTTCGCTATATAGTAACTCTGCTGGGTTGGTTCTTTGCAGTTCAGCTTCTAGCGCTTCGGTATCTGCAAGCTCTGTGACTACAAAACGACCCGATGCGATATCTAGAGTGGCGTAGCCGTAACCGCTCTTCCCTTGATAGAGCGCGGCTAACAAATTGTCTTGTCGCTCCTGCAGTAATGCTTCATCGGTTAGTGTACCTGGGGTGACAATGCGAACGACTTTACGCTCAACTGGGCCTTTTGAAGTCGCGGGATCACCTATTTGCTCACATATCGCAACCGAGACCCGTAATTGAACAAGCTTAGCTAGATAGCCTTCTACTGCATGGTAGGGAAGGCCAGCCATGGGGATAGGATCACCGCCGCTTTTGCCTCTCGCTGTTAATGATATCCCTAACAGCTCCGATGCAAGCTTGGCATCTTCGTAGAAAAGTTCGTAGAAATCCCCCATGCGATAAAATAGCAACATGTCTGGATGTTGCGCCTTTAACGTCAAATATTGACGCATCATTGGGGTATGTTTTTCTAAGTTTTGCGGTTCAATTGCAGTCATTGATTTGCTTTGCCTGTACTTTTACTGCGGCCGTCGTGAGCCATGAAACAATTATGGGAGCCAATCTTAGCAATTTTTTACGCATTTTAGTGTGGATTATTGCAATGAAATACTGCTATTTCTTGCCTATGTTGAACAGTGATTAACTATCTTATTGATTTATAGGTCTTTGTAAAAAAATCTTGCACAGTACTTGATACTGTATGATTGTACAGTATACTAGTTTCATATTGAGGCTCTAGAGAAGGCATTAGAGTCATCACCTAAATGATAATGCAGTGCTGATACTGTATTAGCACTGAGATCCAAAGGACATAAGAATGAAGACTGATCCAAATAAAGAGAAAGCGTTAAATGCCGTTTTAGGTCAAATTGAAAAGCAATTTGGTAAAGGTTCAATTATGAAATTGGGCGAAGATCGCTCAATGGATGTTGAAACTATCTCGACAGGCTCTCTATCTTTGGATGTCGCATTAGGTGCTGGCGGCCTACCAATGGGGCGTATCGTTGAGATCTATGGTCCTGAATCATCAGGTAAGACGACGCTTACTCTTGAAGTTATCGCAGCAGCGCAAAAGCAAGGCAAGACTTGTGCCTTTATCGATGCGGAGCATGCCTTGGATCCTGTATATGCTCAAAAGCTAGGTGTTGATATTGATAACCTACTTTGTTCACAGCCTGATACGGGTGAACAAGCGTTAGAGATCTGTGATGCATTGACTCGCTCAGGCGCTGTAGATGTGATTATTGTTGACTCGGTAGCAGCACTAACACCAAAAGCTGAAATTGAAGGCGAAATTGGTGACTCTCACATGGGCCTTGCTGCACGTATGATGAGCCAAGCTATGCGTAAGCTTGCAGGTAATCTTAAGCAGTCTAATACTTTACTTATCTTTATTAACCAAATTCGTATGAAGATTGGTGTGATGTTTGGTAACCCAGAGACGACAACGGGTGGTAATGCACTTAAGTTTTACGCTTCAGTTCGTTTAGATATCCGCCGTACCGGTGCTATTAAAGATCGTGACGAGGTTATTGGTAACGAAACACGCGTTAAAGTGGTTAAGAACAAGATTGCTGCACCATTTAAGCAAGCTGAATTCCAAATTCTTTACGGTCAAGGTATTAACAGCACTGGCGAGTTGGTTGACCTTGGTGTTGTGCATAAATTGATTGAAAAGTCAGGTGCATGGTATGCCTATAAAGGCAGCAAAATCGGCCAAGGTCGCGCAAATGCGGGTAAGTACTTAATCGAGAACCCAGAAATATCTGATGAGATTGAAACAGCGTTGCGCTCTATGCTTTTAGGCAGTGGCGAAAAAGTTGAAGCTGGCGCCACTGATACGGCTGGTGATAATGTCGATATGGAAACTGGTGAAGTTTTTTAAACGACTGCCATCACTCTATAAATCCTAAACATTTAGGGTTATAAATGCCAACTACGGCGCGCTTATAGCGCGCCGTAGTTGTTTTTTAGCTGCAATTTTTAAGGTGTCGATGAATGTGTTGTCTATATGCGGATAACAGGCTGCTTTTACGCTCATATCTATTAGTTACCGTGTAATACCAATTGTATTAAAAGTCTGACCATTCAGCGGGAATTCAAAACGCTGCAGGCAAGTCGTGGGGGTTGAACTAATCGTTATTCTTTGTTCTGGCATGCTGCTTCGTTCTCGATAATTTCTGCTGCATTATTCTACCTTCGAGCATCCTTGGTCTCGTGCCTGCTAAATCTGACCGTCAAGGAGGGCCGGATTGTCTTATTTTGTATGGAACAAAATAGACCGTTTAGTCGTATATCCATATGCCATAGCGAAGCGTGCAGCGTTTTGCTAATTTTTTACCTCAGCCGCACTGAACGGGTCAAATACTTAATGCAATTGGTATAAGATCCATTTTATTTTTAACTGTCTAGCTAGTTTTACATCGACAGGGCTGGTTGTTAGCCATGACACTGCTTATAATGCTGTTCATAAAAATTTATCATTAGGCTCTTTTCGAGCTAGTTGCACAACCTAATTCAGGACGGTTTCATGTATCAAACCACTGCAGCACTGCGTAGTGCTTTTTTGGAATATTTCCGCACAAATGGTCACCAGGTCGTTGATAGTAGTTCTCTCGTGCCGGGTAATGACCCAACACTGTTATTTACCAATGCGGGCATGAACCAGTTCAAGGATGTATTTCTTGGCGAAGACAAGCGTAACTATACCCGTGCCACCTCTTCTCAGCGTTGCGTTCGCGCAGGTGGTAAGCATAATGATTTAGACAATGTTGGTTATACAGCACGTCACCATACATTTTTCGAAATGTTGGGTAATTTTAGCTTTGGCGATTACTTTAAAGAAGATGCAATTAACTTTGCATGGAACTTCTTAACTAAAGAGTTAAAGCTGCCTAAAGAGCGTTTATGTGTAACGATCTACGAAACAGATAATGAAGCGTATGATATTTGGACTAAGAAAGTCGGTGTAGCGCCTGAAAATATTATTCGCATTGGTGATAACAAAGGTGCTGCTTATGCGTCAGATAACTTTTGGCAAATGGGTGATACTGGTCCTTGTGGTCCTTGTACTGAAATATTTTATGATCATGGTGAACATATCTGGGGTGGACGCCCAGGCACGCCTGAGGAAGATGGCGACAGATTTATAGAGATCTGGAACATTGTATTCATGCAGTACAATCGCCAATCTGACGGTGCGATGAACCCGCTACCAAAACCTTCGGTTGATACTGGCATGGGTATTGAGCGTATCGCAGCTATTATGCAGGGTGTGCACTCTAACTACGAAATTGACATTTTCCAAGCACTTATCAAAAAGACTGCAGAAATTCTTGGCGTGACTGATTTAGAGAATAAATCTTTGCGAGTTATTTCAGATCATATTCGTTCATGTGCCTTCTTAATCGCTGATGGCGTTATGCCATCAAACGAAGGTCGCGGCTATGTACTTCGTCGAATTATTCGTCGTGCGGTACGTCATGGCAACAAGCTGGGCGCAACGAGTAGTTTCTTCTATAAATTAGTACCAACATTAATCGAAGTGATGGGTGATGCTGCTAAAGGTTTAGTTGCAACACAGGCTATCGTAGAAAAATCACTTAAAGCTGAAGAGGAGCAATTTGCTCGTACTCTAGAGCGTGGTCTAGGTATTTTAGATAATGCACTATCTAGCTTGAAAGGCGATGTACTCGACGGTGAAACAGCATTTAAGCTGTATGACACATACGGCTTCCCTGTTGATTTGACTGCTGATGTTTGTCGTGAGCGCGATATCACAGTTGATGAAGCGGGTTTCAAAACTGCAATGGCTGAGCAGCGCAGTCGTGCTCAAGCAGCCGGTCAGTTTGAAACTGATTACAATGAAGGCCTGAAAATTGAGGAGCAGAGCGGTTTTGTTGGTTACCAAGAGCTCAATAACCAAGCGACCGTTACCGCTATTTATAAAGCGGGCGAGCCGGTTGATGTGCTGAATGTTGGTGATGAAGCGGTTATCGTACTTGATAACACACCGTTTTATGGCGAATCAGGTGGCCAGTGTGGTGATAAAGGTGTGCTGCTAGCTGACGGTATCGAGTACCAAGTAGCTGATACACAGAAATATGGCCAAGCAATAGGGCATATCGGTAAGCTTGCTGAAGGCTCAATTGCCGTTGGGCAAAGTATCGCAACCAATGTCGACAAGAAGCTACGTCATCGCACTGAGTTAAATCACTCTGTGACGCACCTTTTACACGCAGCATTGCGTCAAGTACTCGGCACTCATGTTACTCAAAAAGGTTCATTAGTTGATCCAGAGCGTTTACGTTTTGACTTCTCTCATTTCGAAGGTGTTAAAGCCTCAGAGATTAAAGACGTTGAAGAGTTGGTTAATACTCAAATTCGTCGCAACCATGAGCTTAAAGCTGAAGTGATGGATATTGAGCAAGCCAAAGAAAAGGGCGCTATGGCGTTATTTGGCGAAAAATATGACGCCGAAGTACGCGTCGTAACTATGGGTGACTTCTCCATTGAGCTTTGTGGTGGAACACACGTAGGTCGAACGGGTGACATTGGTTTGTTTAAGATCACTTCTGAAGGTGGCATAGCTGCAGGAATACGCCGCATTGAAGCGGTAACTGGCGCGGCAGCAATCGCATATGTAGCTAAACAGCAAGCTTCACTTGAAGAGGCCGCAGCACTGCTTAAAGGCGACAGCGCGTCTGTTGTGGTAAAACTTAAGGCTCAGCTTGATAAGTCGAAGGCTCTTGAGAAAGAACTTGCGCAGCTAAAAGATAAGTTAGCTGCAGCGACCAGTGCCGATCTTGCCGGAGAAGCGGTTGATATTAACGGTATAAAAGTTTTAGTTAAGCAACTTGAAGGTGTTGATGCAGGTTCACTCCGTGGCTTGCAAGATGAGCTCAAGCAAAAGCTTAAGTCAGGTATCGTAGTATTAGGCATCGCTGGAGACGCCAAGGTTAACTTGATTGCTGGTGTGACTAAGGATCTCACGGGTAAAGTGAAAGCAGGCGAACTTGTTGCCTCTATCGCTGTTCAGGTTGGCGGCAAGGGCGGCGGACGCCCAGATATGGCTCAGGCGGGTGGTAGTCAGCCTGAGAACCTTAAAGGTGCATTAGATAGCGTAATCCCGTGGATTACAGATAAGCTTGCTTAATGACACTGATTGTTGAATGAAAACACCAAAAACGCTCTTTATGAGCGTTTTTTGTTGTTAGAAGCTTAAAAAGTAGAATGTTAACAAGGTTCATGCGAGCGTTTCGCCAACTAATGGCATAAATATCACTGTTTACGAGAAAACTAGTAGATATCACAGTTAACTTTGGTATGGTTGAATGTGACAATTAAGAGTTGTGTGGCTATAGACACGGTTAAGTCATGATGAGGAAGCTATTGGTGCTTTTTTCATACTTGTTTAATCTAGATGTTTGATAATGGCCTTTTAGTGCAGTTTTTTCTTAATATGGCTTATAGGGTTTAGTCTTCAAAATAGTGTAAACCGTTTTAAAGATGTAATTAATTGGCTTATTTCAAATTGAATACTGTTAATTTGTACTAAGCTAACTCTATAATATGTATCTAACGGAATAATGCCGTATAAAGCAGATTTAGGAACTAAAGGAGCAAAATAATGCTGATATTGACTCGTCGTGTTGGTGAAACACTGATGATTGGTGATGAAGTTACTGTCACTGTATTAGGCGTTAAAGGTAACCAAGTTAGAATTGGTGTTAATGCACCTAAAGAAGTCTCTGTCCATCGTGAAGAGATTTACCAACGCATTCAATCTGAAAAATCAGGCTCTGCCCCTGAAGGCGGAAATTTCTGATTGTAGTTTGATGAATACTGAGAATTTTAGAAGCTAGTTTTTTAACTGGCTTTTTTATTTTTTGGTTTTTAAAAGTCTGATAATAGGCGTTCTTAGGCGGATATACAGTCAACATGCTTAAAAACAGTTCAAACGGATATTGTTTCTTAAAAATGGTTTGACTTATTTTCGGCAAACAGTAATATGTGCGCCAAGAAACGGAGAGGTGGCCGAGTGGCCGAAGGCGCTCCCCTGCTAAGGGAGTATGGGCTTTAACTCCCATCGAGGGTTCGAATCCCTCCTTCTCCGCCATTTCTTAAAGTAGACGACGATGCGGATGTAGCTCAGCTGGATAGAGTACCTGGCTACGAACCAGGCGGTCGGAGGTTCGAATCCTCCCATCCGCACCATAATCTACTGTTGTGTTTAAATGTTTTAGTGAGCGGATGTAGCTCAGCTGGATAGAGTACCTGGCTACGAACCAGGCGGTCGGAGGTTCGAATCCTCCCATCCGCACCATTAATCATTTAAAAGCTAGACCTAAAACTTAATATGCGCGGATGTAGCTCAGCTGGATAGAGTACCTGGCTACGAACCAGGCGGTCGGAGGTTCGAATCCTCCCATCCGCACCATTAAGTCTTAGTAGATATACCTTTATATATGCGGATGTAGCTCAGCTGGATAGAGTACCTGGCTACGAACCAGGCGGTCGGAGGTTCGAATCCTCCCATCCGCACCATATAAAGCTTACAGAATTTAGCGCGTGTAGCTCAGCTGGATAGAGTACCTGGCTACGAACCAGGCGGTCGGAGGTTCGACTCCTTCCACGCGCACCAAGTTTTGCGGAGAGGTGGCCGAGTGGCCGAAGGCGCTCCCCTGCTAAGGGAGTATGGGCTTTAACTCCCATCGAGGGTTCGAATCCCTCCTTCTCCGCCATTCTTTAAATACAAAAAAACCGCTTCTAGAAGCGGTTTTTTTGTGCCTGTAATATATTTGTCTGTAAATCTTATCATTGTAAGCTTCCTCAAAATAATCACTCCATGTGCCCTCAACAGCTCGTTATCCGCAAACACTAATACGTTGGACTTTATCTGCTTTGACGAGAGTGTTCATGCTCTAGGGCAACTACACAGTTGAAGAAGAGTATTTGGAGGCTTGAAGCGAGCTGTTGTCGGCTAGGATAACTTTCACATACGACGCTTGTTTTATTTTGCTCCCCTTTATACCAATTGCATTAAGTATTTGGCCCGTTCAGAGCCCCTCAGTCTTTTCAATTCAAAGTGCATTGGTAAAGAAATGGTTATTGCCTTTTAAGCCAATGCAAAGCAGAAAGACTGAGGGGCTCACGCAGTGCGACTGAGGTAAAAAATTGGCAAAACGCTGTAGGCTTCGCTATGGGATTTGGGTATGCGACTAAATGGTCTATTTTGTTCCATACAAAATAAGACATTCCGGCACTTCTTTGGCGGTCAGATTTAGCAGGTACGAGACCAAGGATGGTCGAAGGTAGAATAATGCAGGCGCAATTATCGAGAGCGAAGCAGGATGCCAGAGCCGAGAATAGCTATTAGCTCAAACCCTACTACTTGCCTACAGCGTTTTGAATTCCCGCTGAATGGTCAAACTTTTAATGCAATTGGTATTAAATATCACAACTCCCCTAACAACTTTTTTTGTGACCTACACTTGGCTTTGATACGTACTAACAAGAAATTGATAATTGTAGTTGCTAGCTAGTCCATCTGTAAATTTATGGAATTAAGCGTGTTTTTAGTTGATTACACCTTGAGAACGTGTGATTTTAAAGTGAGCAACTATATTTGTCATAGTCATTCTGGAAGTCGCATTGCGCAGAATGAATTCAAGTTTGCATAAAAACAAGTTTGTACTAAAGAACGGAGATCTTTTATGACGCTACTTCGCAATAAGTTTACCAAAAAACTGGCATTACTGCCCCTAACTGCAGGGTTAATGTCCTTTGCTGCTGCGGGAGCTGACAAGCCAAATATTCTCGTTATTTGGGGGGATGATATTGGCCAGTCTAATATCAGTGCTTATACCTTCGGTGTAATGGGATATAAAACACCTAATATTGATAGTATTGCCAAAGAGGGAATGATGTTTACCGACTATTACGGTGAACAGTCCTGTACTGCTGGGCGCTCAACCTTTATCACCGGGCAAAGTGTATTCCGCACAGGCTTATCAAAAGTAGGTATGCCAGGTGCTGATGTCGGTCTACAGGCAACCGATGCCACTATCGCTGAAATTCTGAAACCTATGGGGTACGCCACAGGCCAGTTTGGTAAAAACCATCTTGGTGACAAAGATGAATTTTTGCCTACAAATCACGGTTTCGATGAGTTTTTTGGTAACTTATACCACTTAAATGCTGAAGAAGAGCCGGAAAATGCCGATTACCCTAAGAATCCTGAATTTCGCAAGAAGTTCGGCCCTCGAGGCGTTATCAAGTCATCTGCTGACGGCAAGATTGAAGATACAGGGCCGTTAACCAAAAAGCGTATGGAAACAGTCGACGATGAAACGGTTGCTGCTGCTATCGACTTTATGGAGCGAACAGTAAAAAGCAAAAACCCATTTTTCGTCTGGTGGAGTGGCACACGCATGCATTTTCGTACGCATGTTAAACCTGAACTGCAAGGTTCAAGTGGTTTAAGTAATTATGCTGATGGCATGATAGAGCACGATAATCACGTAGGGCAATTGCTAGATACCGTAGATAAGTTAGGTATCAAAGACAATACCATCGTATTTTACTCTACCGACAATGGCCCACATATGAATACTTGGCCGGATGCGGGAACAACACCTTTCAGGGGCGAGAAAAATACAAACTGGGAAGGGGCTTACCGAGTGCCCGCTATGATCCGCTGGCCTGGAGAGATAGAAGCAGACTCTGTTTCAAATGAAATAATGCATCATATGGATTGGTTGCCGACATTTGCAGCCGCTGCTGGCGACAGCAAAGTTAAGGACAAACTATTAAAAGGGCATAAAGCAGGTAGTAAGAAGTTTAAAAACCATCTCGATGGTTACAATTTCCTACCATACTTAACCGGTAAAGATAAAATGGGTCCACGTGAAGAGATATTTTATTTCACTGATGATGGCGATCTTGCTGCATTGCGCTTTAAAGATTGGAAATTAGTGTTTATGGAGCAGCGTCTTGCTGGGACATTAGCTTTATGGGCTGAGCCTTTTGTAGTGCTCAGACTTCCCAAAATCTACAACCTCAGAATGGACCCGTACGAAAACGCAGATATCACCTCTAATACTTATTGGGATTGGATGTTAGATCGAGCGTTTATGTTGGTTCCTGCTCAAGTTTATGTTGGCAAATTCCTGGAAACCTTCAAGGAGTATCCACCAAGTCAAAAGGCCGCAAGCTTTAGCTTAGATCAGGTGATGGAGAAGTTGCAGCAACCTGCGAGTAAATAGGCATAAAACTGACAAAGGGCGCTTGCGCCCTTTTTCTATTTTAACAAGGCTAGCCGATGAGCCTTTTTAAAATAGAAAATGTGTATTAAGGATATTCACTGTATGGACAGCCAAGCTATATATTCTCAGCTTCATGAGTTACAAGCCGCACTGCAGCAGCAGGTTCTCGGTCAAGAGCATGTGGTAAAAGGGCTAGTGTTAGCTTTGCTAGCCGATGGACATGTTTTGCTTGAAGGTCTACCTGGTACCGCTAAAACCCGTTCTGTAAAAATCCTCGCTGACTTACTGAACTTATCTCAAGGTCGAGTTCAATTTACTCCGGATCTATTACCATCTGACGTTATTGGTTATGAGGCGCTAGCGTCATCTGAAAGTAACAAAATCGATTTTAAACCAGGACCCATTTTTAACCATATTTTACTCGCTGATGAAATCAACCGAGCACCGCCCAAGGTTCAGTCTGCGTTACTTGAAGCGATGGAGGAGCGTCAAGTCACCATCGGAAATACCAGTCATCCCATGCCGGCAGTATTTTTAGTCTTAGCCACTCAAAATCCGGTTGAGCAAGAAGGAACTTACCCTTTACCTGAAGCACAGATGGACCGATTTCTGTTTAAAGTGGTTATTGATTACCCTGATGATGAAACTGAACTGGCAATCATCCGCCTCACTCGTGGGCAGGAAACGCAAAATGAAACTGAGTCACTCAACATCGATAATGCTGAAGAGTTAATCACGCAGGGACGGCAGTTAGTGCATCAAGTGTTTATGTCAGAAAGTATCGAAAAGTATATTGTTGCGTTAGTGATGGGCACCCGAAAGCCTGAAAGGTATCCAAACAGTGAGTTACATAAATATATTAAAATAGGCGCCAGCCCCAGAGCATCAATAGCGCTGGATAAAGCATCTAGAGCCCATGCCGTCCTTGAGGGCAGAGATTATGTTGACCCTGATGATGTGCGAGCGGTGGTATTGGCGGTGCTGAGTCATCGATTGATGCTATCTTATGCCGCTGTAGCCGATGGCTTGAGTGCTCAAGACGTAGTTAGAGAGCTTGTCAGCGTGACGCCGGTGTTATGAAAAACCAAGACCCTAGGATCTATACCAATTTAAGCGCTTTATTAGCACTTAGAGAAGAGAGTCGTCAATTGTCGTTATCTCCTCGATATAGGCCTGCGGGAATGCTTTCTGGTAGACATGCGTCGCGGATAAAGGGTCGCGGATTGAATTTTGAAGAGCTGAGGCAATATCAAGCTGGTGACAACATACGTCAAATTGACTCAAGAGTCTCAGCCCGCTTAGGCAAACCCTATGTGAGAGTCTACTCTGAAGAAACGGATAGACCTGTTCATATCATTGTCGATCAGCGCTTGCCGATGTTTTTTGGCAGTCAAGTTAACACTAAGTCAGTAACAGCAGCGCATTTAGCTGCGCTGTTAGCATGGCAAGTATTTGATGCTGGTGACAGAGTTGGAGGCGTTGTATTAGCCAGTAATGATTTGGTATCAATATCACCAAAGCGTTCAAGTCATAATGTTGTTCATCTGCTCGAAGCAATAGTCACTGCTAATAATGGATTACAGTTGTCATCGGCGGGCAACACAGTCGATGCTTCACAATCAATATTCTCAATGGTTAGGCCACTCATTTCGACTTTAAGTAGTCAGAGCGTATTGATCTTGATAACTGATATTGAAGGCATTGAAATTGAAGAATTGGCTGAGTTGGAGGTTTTATCTCAGAAAACAAACGTATTACTTTTCGTCATTCAAGATCCGTTAGAAGATGATTTAACCCGTGCCCATGGTTTGAGTGTATCCCATGGTGAGCAGCAGATTAATATCCAAGCAAGTGCCGACAACCAACTTAAATATGAAGAGCTTTACCAGCAAAGGCTAGTCAGTCTTAAAAAGGCCGTGGTTGGCAGTATATTACCAGTAGGTATTGTCAATACCTATGAGCCAGTCATCAGTCAGTTAAGTCACTTATTGATGGGAGAACCTGAATGAATCAGGTGATGCAGTTGGTTGAGATTCCGCTACCTGAGCCTATCTCATGGTGGCCTTTGTCTGCTGGTTGGTATGTCGTGCTTATTGGGATTTGTCTTGTACTTGGTTTACTTATTGCCAGAAAAAGGCGGCGCTGGGTTGCAAATAGATACCGCAGAGTCGCTTACCGCGAGCTGCAAACACTCACATTGGATAATGCTAGTGGCATGAACCAAATCCTTCGTCAGGCAGTTTTGAATGGAAAATCATCCATTGTGCTCAACCATACTGGCACAGCGTGGTATCAATTAATTACAAGCAGTTGTGAGCAACCAATATTGAGTGAATCGCAACTTAATTTACTTGAGCAGTTGAATTATCAGCCGGCTCAAAACGTGGCAAACCATCTGTCACAAACTGATTTCGTCACGCTAAAAGAGTTATGCCTACGTTGGGTAAAGGAGCATCATTTTGAACATGAGTCTTGAGTATCCATGGATGCTGCTACTGCTCATTTTACCTTTTATTTTTTTCAAGGTCTCGTCGGCATATAGGCAGCCGGCAGCCTCTATTTATTTGCCATTTTTCTCACGTATTGTCGCAGCTACGGGGCAAGCACCCACCTCTGGTAGCCAAATAAAGCAGCGCAAACGAATTCAAGCACTAGCACTGCTCTTGAGCTGGTTTGTTATTACTCTTTGTATTGCGCGACCAGTACTCATTGGAGAGCCTATTGTGACCCAAAAGGCAGGTAGAGACATGATGATTGCAGTGGACTTGTCTCAGTCAATGGAACAGAAAGACTACTTGTTACCGAGCGAACAGCCATCTCAAGGTGGTCAATTGAAAGCTGCCAGTAAGGTATCTCGCTTAGTTGCACTTAAATCACTACTCAGCACCTTTTCACAGCAACGCGATGGTGACAGGCTTGGTTTAATCGTATTTGGCTCTGGCGCCTACTTGCAAGTCCCTTTTACTGAGGACGTTAGCTTATGGCAAACATTGCTAGAGCAAATGGATACGCAGATGGCTGGGCCCGCGACAGCTATTGGTGATGCTATAGGTTTAAGTATTCGCGCATTTGAGCGTTCCAATACCAGCCAGCGCATTCTTTTATTGGTCACTGATGGCAGCGATACCAGCTCTAGACTCGATCCTGTCGATGCCGCCCGAGTAGCGGCTAGCGAGGGAATTGAAATATTCACTCTGGGAATGGGTTCAATTGATACGGAGGGCGAAGACCAAGTTGATTTTAATACTCTTAATAAAATAGCTAAGATCACTAATGGCAGAGCGTTTGAAGGCAATAGTAGTACAGCTATCGCCGAGATACTGGCTCAAATTGACACAATCGCACCTGCTAAGTATCAGCAAAATAGTTATCTACCCAAATCAGACCTCTACCCTTGGCTACTTGGGCCTATGCTCGTCATTTATATTTGTGTTTGGTTGTCATTGACGATTTCAGCGGCGGTTAGAGTGAGGAGGGGGGCTTATGTTGACTAGCTTTCAGTTTTCAGAGCCTGCCTGGTTATTACTCTTTTTTCCGATAGCTTTGTTGATGTATGGGCTGTGGCGAAACAGGGTGTTAGCTGAAGAGCAGGCTGGTGAAGGGATCATCGCTGCTCATCTTGCAAAGACCTTCTCTATGCAAAATAGCCACAAAACGGCAACAGCGCCAATTACCTTAACACTACTTTGCGGCAGTTTGATTGTGATTGCCTTGGCGGGACCCAGCTGGCTAAAGACCAGTGGCGATAGCATTAAAGCGCCGTTGGTAATAGCTCTAGATTTATCACCTTCGATGCAAGAACAGCAACAAGGTATTGAGCATTTAACTCGGGCAAAGTTAGCGATTACCACCTTGTTACAGCAGGGAAATGCAAGGCCTATCTCCTTGGTGGCATTTTCGGGGAGCAGTCATCAAGTATTACCCGCATCAGATCAATTAGCATTGCTAACTTTGTATCTAGGGTATTTATCACCAGATATGATGCCTATTGAAGGGGATGATATTGATAGTTTGGTCGGCACTATTAGTGCTATGCCAGAGACTGAAGAATTCGGTTTCGATCTGTTGATTTTTTCTGATGGTTTTAGCGGTGGTAGCGAGTTATCTCGTTTGGTTGAACGTCTAAAAGCGCAGGTAGTATTTGCTGCATTGACCGCAGAGGCCGAAGAGAGGGCCAAAAAGCTTGGTTATAGCGTTATTAGTCGTGACAATTTGCTCGATACCCCTGATAAGTTACTTGCCAAAGTGGCTAGTTTGGAACAGCGTGCGCTAGGAGAATCGAGTCAACGGGTCAATGTTGGCTATTGGTTGCTCTATCCTGCAGCGCTTATTTTGCTGCTGTTTTTTCGCAAAGGTTTTAGTCTTTATTGGGCAAGCGCCATTGTACTATGCGTCAGTTTACAGCCTGTTCCCGCACACGCAAGTTGGCTTGATTGGTTTTTCAGTGATAATCAACAAGCGCAGTACTATTACAATCAAGGTGATTATCAGACCGCGGCAATCCTCTTTACTGACCCACATTGGAAAGCACAGGCGCATTACCAAGCCAAAGAGTACAGCAAAGCGGCAAAAATATATCGCCAACAAAACGATTTGCAAAGTCTATTTAATCTAGCGATGACATACACTCGTGGTCGGAATTACAGTAAAGCGCAATCATTGTATCAACTGTTGATTGAAATCGATGCAAACTTCCCCGGCGCTGAAACTAATTTACGCATTGTTAGCCAACTAATTAAAGATATTAAACAGCTTGGAGAAAGTCAGCAGGAGGAGAATCCGCCTGAGTCAATTAATCCCGATGACATGACCGATCCCGAGCTTGGCGCAGATAAACCGCAGATGGGTAAGATTACGGTTGAGATCCAACAGTTATCGGTTGAAGAACTATTAAATAGCGAGACTAAAAAACAGCAGTGGTTGACCGATATAAGTAAAGACCCTCAGCAGTTTTTAGCGGCAAAATTTCAGGCTGAATATAACCGCTCTCAATTGCAAAGTCCTTTATCGTCTGATCAAAGTTCTGAGGCGGTGACTAATGAAAAATAGACGAGGGCGTTATTCAAGTCGACTAAACCGATGCTTCGCTTTTTTACTAGGGCTATTCGCTCTTTTTCAGCTTACTGCCTTCGCTGATAACCATAAAGTAACTGAGATAGATAATGCGATAGTCACTAGCCAAATATTAACGCAAGTGTCTAATGTTCACCCTGTGGTCGGGGAACAGGTGGTCTTGCGCTTTGAGTTGTTGGTTAATGGCTTTTTTAATGGCGGAACTCAATTTGAACTGCCCTCTATGTCGACGGCAAGATTGTCACAGGCATCATCATTCGCCATTAATGGTAATCAAACAGTCGCGGGGATAACATACTCTTCTCAGTTATGGGAGATATATCTTTATCCCGAGCAACAAGGATTAATAGAGTTGCCGAGTGTCAGATTTGATATCACATTTATGGATAATGTTAGCCATAAATCAAAGACGTTAAGTTTGCTCTCTGAAGCTAAAGTGTTCTACGCCTATAAGCCAGCGGATATTCCCAATAATGAGCCCTACATAGTCGCAGAGCAGGTTTCAATCGACGAACAATGGTCCGAACCTAAACAAAGCTACCAAATAGGCGATGTGATTGAACGCGAAATCACTATCTCGGTTAGTAATTTGCCCTCTATGAATATTCCAAGACTTAAGGTTGCTGCGCCTGAGGGGGTTAAGCTTATTGCGCAAGAAGCTAAATTGAGGGACGAAAATAATCGCGGTGAAAGTACTGCAATTGTTAGCCAAATTTACCGCTACATCATCCATCGAGGCGGGGAATATGTGTTGGGTGGTGAAAATCTTAATTGGTGGCAGCCAGAGGTTGGTTTACATCAGCTGAAATACCCGACATATCACATTGCTGTAGCGGGCAGTTCGGTTAATAGTAAATGGCTCCATGCTGTTAGTGTATTGGTGTTGGTGCTCGCGGGCTTAATGTTGATCCGCAAGTATAAAAAATGGAAACTGCCGCATAGGGTGCAACTATCCCAAGCATTATTGCTAAAAGATTGGCGAGGGTTTATTAACTTACTTTATCAGCGTGGTGATAAAGTATCAGCTCCTGCGCAAATGAAACCCCATGTTGCCGATAAGCAGCCAGTAGCTGATGAGCTAATACACAAGTATCGAGCGATATCTAGTTTGTTTGAATATTGCTTTGGGCCTCGTTCGACTGAAGAGCGTGAACAGATAAAGACTAAACCTGCGGATAAATTGTCTATTAAAAGGCTGTTTCGGTATGTTGTAAAGTAACTCCCCCTTCGTTAAGAGGTACGGCATGCGCTACAAATTGGCGATAACTTCCCGCTCCTAATTACAGCTTTTCTTTGTGCATAAAACCTCATGTTGGTATGGTTGCTCGCCATCTGTTCTCATATCTGAAATCAATTTCCATCAATTTAGCGAGCTAATTGATTAAATAAGAAGATAATCGCTTTTTGATTGGGCTATTATCAAATTTAAAGGGTTTTTTTTATCAAATCATCATCAGGTGGTGTTTGCTTTTGTTTTTATTGGTATGACCAATTTACAAACTACTCGCTATTTTGTTATAGATTAGTTATTGTTTTTGCCTATGATAGCGCTAACTAACTATAAGCTCTTTTAGCCGCTATCAACAGAAATGCATAGTATGTGAATGAATAGTGAATAAATATCTATTTTATTCCAATGAGTTCACATCGTTAGCTAAATGAATTGTACATGTGACTCTTCATTTAGCGATTTTGTTTGCACTTCGGCAATTTTATGGTTGGTGAGAGGATTAGATGGAAGCAATATCAGAACAGTTAACCGATGCGCTAGGAATAATGATCCTCGGCATGTGTTTGGTTTTTGTATTTTTAAGTGTATTGATTTTGGCGATGAAGTTAGTTGCTAAGAAATATGCTCCAGAGCCCCAAGAAAAAGCCAGCAACAATGCTCTCCAGCCGATAGCAAGCAAGACTACAGTGAGCCCTTTAATGGCTGCTGTAATCGCTTCTGCAATTCATCAACACCGTCAAAAAGCATAATAAAGTAGGGAGTTTACCATGAGCAAGCCACTGGCTTTAACCGATGTCGTCTTAAGAGATGCTCACCAATCAATACTCGCTACTCGATTGCGTACCGAAGATATGTTACCTATTGCACCACTGCTCGATAAAGTTGGCTTTTGGTCGCTTGAGTCATGGGGAGGTGCTACGTTTGATTCCTGTATTCGTTACCTTGGTGAAGATCCTTGGGAACGTATTCGAGAACTAAAAAAAGTGATGCCTAACACGCCTCAGCAGATGCTACTTCGAGGGCAAAACCTTTTAGGCTATCGTCATTATGCGGATGATTTAGTCAACCGATTTGTAGAACGCGCTCACACCAACGGTGTTGATGTATTCCGTGTATTCGATGCAATGAATGATGTGCGAAATCTTGAAACTGCGGTTAAGTCTGTGGTTGAAGTTGGCGCTCATGCACAAGGGACACTGTCTTACACTACCAGTCCTGTACATACGACAGCGACTTGGATTGATATGGCCAAACGCATCGAAGATATGGGCTGTCACTCATTGTGCATTAAAGATATGGCCGGGCTCTTAAAGCCATTTGAGGCTTATGAGATGATAAGCCAAATCAAATCTCAAACTAACTTAATCGTTTCTCTTCATTGCCACGCGACAACAGGGCTTAGCACTGCAACCTATCAAAAAGCGATTGAAGCGGGTATTGATGTTCTCGATACTGCTATCTCTTCTATGAGTCAAACCTATGGGCACAGCGCCACTGAAACCGTGGTCGCTATGGTAGAAGGTACTGATAGAGCCACTGGCTATGATATGGAATTGCTGGAAGAGATCGCTGCTTATTTCAGAGTAGTACGTAAAAAATATGCAGCATTTGAGGGCGAACTGAAAGGAATTGATTCACGAATACTTCGCGCACAAGTGCCTGGTGGCATGTTAACTAACATGGAAAGCCAGCTCAAAGAGCAAGGCGCGGCAGATAAGTTAGATTTGGTGTTGGAAGAGATCCCGCGTGTTCGTGAGGATTTAGGTTTTCTGCCACTGGTCACACCCACCTCGCAAATTGTAGGTACCCAGTCTGTCATCAATGTTTTAACGGGTGAGCGTTATAAGTCGATGACAAAAGAGACGGAAGGCGTACTAAAAGGCGAGTACGGTGCGACACCTGCGCCAGTCAATAGTGAATTACAGCAGCGGGTACTTGATGGCGCTGAAGCTATTACTTGTCGTCCTGCTGATCTACTCGAAGCTGAACTTGATAGGTTGCGAGTTGAGCTTGCTGAGAAGGCCACAGCAGAGGCTATCACCCTGTCAACTGAGCTCGATGATGATGTATTAACCTATGCGCTATTCCCACAGATTGGACTTAAGTTTCTTAAAAATAGAAATAACCCGGATGCGTTTGAGCCAAAACCAGAAGTGGCCGCTAAGGCATTAGAAGAAGCTAAAAAGGCTGAGGTTGCCAGTGCAAGCAAATCGGGTCCTGAAACTTACACGGTGACGGTACAAGGGCAACGTTTTGTGGTTGAGGTCGCTGAAGGTGGCGATATTAGTGAAATTACCCCCGCTGAGAATGTGGTGCCTTTTGCAACGCCAGCACCAGCTGCAGCTGTTGATACCTCAGTGGTAAAGCTTGAACAAAATGCACCGTTATCAGGTAACATTTTTAAGGTGCATGTATCTCCAGGTGATAGCGTCAAAGAGGGCGATGTTGTCATCATTCTTGAAGCGATGAAGATGGAAACGGAAGTTAGAGCTGAGGCCGATGGAGTGATCTCTCAGGTTTGGGTGAAAGAGGGTGATTCGGTAGCTGTTGGTAGTCAACTGCTAGCCTTAGCTTAGGAGTCTTCATGGAAGGATTATTAGCCTTTTGGTCAGAGTCTGGCATTGCCAACTTTACGTTAGGCCAAATATTTATGATGGGCATTGGCTGTCTGTTACTGTTTTTAGCCATTGCTAAGGGATTTGAACCGTTACTATTGCTGCCTATTGGTTTTGGTGCAATTTTGGCGAATATTCCCAATGCAGGTTTTACTGATGAAGGTGGGCTGCTCTACTTTGCTTATCATGTTGGTATTGAAACTGGGATATTCCCGTTGCTTATCTTTATGGGGGTAGGCGCCTTAACCGATTTTGGTGCGCTGATCGCGAACCCTAAAATGTTGTTGCTGGGCGCTGCTGCGCAATTTGGCATTTTTGCCACCTTGCTTGGTGCTATCGGCTTAAACCTTATTCCAGGTTTTGAGTTTTCGATGCAGGATGCGGCTGCGATTGCGATTATCGGCGGTGCCGATGGGCCAACGGCTATATTCTTGGCGTCCAAACTGGCGCCTGATCTACTGGGTGCTATTGCCGTTGCTGCATACTCTTATATGGCGCTGGTACCGCTTATTCAGCCGCCAATTATGAAGCTGCTAACGACAGAGTCTGAACGTCAAATTAAGATGGAGCAGTTACGAGAAGTCAGCAAAAAGGAGAAGATCATTTTCCCGCTGATGGTACTTGGACTCACCATTCTCTTCTTGCCGGCAGCAACGCCGCTGGTGGGTATGTTCTGTCTCGGTAACTTGATGCGTGAATCTGGCGTGGTCGACAGATTGTCGAGCACAGCCCAAAATGAGCTTATCAATATCGTGACTATCTTTTTAGGCCTAGCGGTTGGCTCTAAGTTATCAGCAGATAAGTTCTTGCAAGTCGAAACTCTTGGTATTTTGGTATTGGGCGCTGTAGCGTTTGGTATCGGCACGGCGACAGGAGTGTTAATGGCTAAGCTTATGAGTAAGCTATCAGGTGGTAAGATCAATCCGCTACTGGGCGCAGCAGGCGTTTCAGCAGTGCCAATGGCTGCACGAGTCGTGAACAAAGTGGGGCTAGAAGCGAATAACCAAAACTTCCTCCTTATGCACGCGATGGGGCCTAATGTGGCTGGTGTATTAGGTAGCGCTGTTGCCGCTGGTGTATTGCTTGCAGTGCTTGGCTAAAAAAATGTTTGGCTAAATAAGTCAAAAATGTGTGAGCTAAATTAATCCCGTACCTTTAAGTGCGGGATTTTTTTTTTGCTAATTCAGGACGCTGCTGTGCTAGTGCTTTGATTAGCATTGATGTGTTTGCGTGTAAGTTGAGCGTAGATCTGTGGCAGCCTGCTGCAGCGAATATGGGGAGCTACACTCATTGGTGAAGTTAGGCTGAATTTAATCGAAGTAAATGACAGCGGGTAGATAAACGGCCGTAGCGCCTTGCCTAAAAGGTTCGGCGTCTATTTAAAGATTTTAAGAGAGTTACCAGCTACGAATATTCTGGTCGGCAGTAAGCCAAAGCAAGAAGCCTAAGGCGAATATAACCGTTAAACTAATACCGACGATATACAGAAAGCCTTTTCTTCCTTGTTTAAGAGGCACGCCGTTGTAGTTGAGAAATAGTGCCCATGCGAGAGAGAGTAGCAGTGGAAGAAAAAACAGCTTTGCCATACTTAACATCCTCAATATTAGTCGCGTAGCGATATGATTTGAAAGTATATAAT
>NZ_BPEW01000029.1 GCF_019654975.1 Shewanella sp. c952 | reverse complement strand
TAAAGTCTGTAATCACCTGTTTCAGCGCTTCAATCACTTGTTCGGTAGCTGATTTTGATAAGGTATCAGCAAAATCTTGCAGCTTAAGCCACAGCTTTTCTGAGAACGCTTCAAAATTTTCTTGCTGCTTAATCGCTTGCTCTTGGGAACTTTTAAGTGACAGTTTGGCGTTATCATTAATGTCTCCGCGCAGGATTTTTAACTGACCAAACAACGTCGACTCTTCATTACCGACAATTGCGTCTTTAAGTATCTTAGTTTCAGCAACCTGCGCTTGCATGGCTCCGAGAATAGCTTCTGGTGTTGCTAAAGAAATACTCTCTTCAACCTGTTTCGGTTTTAAGAATGAGAATGTCGACAGTGTTTTAAAAATCAGCGATAACAGAATACCCGCCAAACTGGTGATAAATGCCGTTTTTAGCCCTTCTAACAGTGGCGGAATACTCGCTTCTATATCTAGCTGATTAAACTCTAGTAAGCCCAGCACAATGCCTAAAAATGTACCAAAAATACCCATAGTGGTTAATAGTGTCGGTACATATTGCACAAACTCAACTTGCTGCGCTTTCTTGGTGAACCAAAGGCCTAAGCCAAATACAATCACCATCGCAACTAATATGCTGCTGCTGACAACGCCAGTATTAAAACCGCGTAATAGACTTTCTAAAGTTTCCATATTTTTACTTCTTTAATTAATAATGTTGTTAAACAGCCTGTTCGACGATGGCGTCGGTGAGGTGGAGTTGGGTGGTTTGGGCATCACTTAAACGGGCTTTGAGTTGGTCGCACAGTGCCATTAGCTCATCGACTTTAGTGACGATGCGGTGTTGTTCTTCGAGTGGGGCTAACGGCAACTTAATCTCGGACAAACTATCAATGTTAAGCTTAGGCATTTTAATGCGGTTTTCAGCTAATCTCACCTGTTCAAGAAATACTTCAGATAATATTGATTTAAGTAGATATTTTGAGTAGATCATTGACTCTAGCGGGTACATATCTGCACTACATAATCCATCGAATTCGGCGATAATAGCTTTAGATAAAGACGGACGAATTTTAGAGTACAAAATTTGGCCATTATAGAATCTACTATTAGGTCCTTTGATTCCGGACTCTTTCACAGTTCTGCGTTTGATAAGTTGACCAGTTCCTTTTTCAATAGAATCAGGTCCAACTTGATCAAAGTCGAGAAAAGCCTCAGGTCTTACTAACTCAGCTTTAAAATTAACTAAGTCACCAAACCTAACCCACTCCCACCCATGCGGCAGTTCAAACGGCTTTTCTTGGTCGGTGATGGCGGGGAGTGGTTTCTGCTTTTTGATTTTTTTGTCAGCGATTAACTGTGCTTTTTCTGCGGCGATACGCTCTAGTAGCTTAGCGGCAGGTTCATAGTTCGCACTATTTCTCGCTTCGCAGCTGGCCTGTTCCACCAGCTTGCCCATGACGGCGAGTTGGAGGATGGTTTGTTTTAGGGTGTCGATGCTGGCGCTGGTGGTGAATAGCGTGTCGAAGTGCTCGGCAACACGTTGCCAGTTCTCTTTGAAAAGTAGCTCAGGACTATCTATAAAGTGCGGCTCATGGCTGTTCTCAAAAGAAGGATCAGGGCTTTGTGCATGTTCAGAACCGGCTGCTGAACTAAGGCTGTTTGCTGTTTTGCTGCCACTGGCTGTTTGGGCACCTGTTGGCTGAGCGGTGTTAGGCAGTAACAGCGCATTAAGCAGGGTTTCGACTATGGTTTGATGTGCGCTGATACTCGCTTCTGTTTGCGCTTCAAGGGCATCACACAAGCTCATCAGCTCATCGACTTTAGCGACGATGCGGTGTTGTTCTTCGATCGGAGGAATAGGAATAATAAATTTAGCAATATTACTCATACTAAGATTAGGCCTAGCATTTTCAACTTGCTTGTCATACATATACGAAATGCATGTATGACTATTAAAAAATTTCAGAAAAAAATCTGGAACTATATGCTTTGAAAATGACCTGATTAAGCAAACTGCTTGATTTATATTAGCGACTTCATTTAAGTCAAATATTGCACATCTCCCTATTGAAGCGCCAACAATATTCATTAAGAAATCATTCTTTCTCAGAATTGAACGAGGTTCAATTTCATTAAACGTCCTTTCAACATATTTTTTCTTATCAAGTAATATCTTAAAAGCGCCAACATTTTCACTGGTAACAAAAAGAACATCGTCTGGGTTATCTGTATAGGAAACACCCTGCCATTTAGGAGATGATCCTTTTGTAATTAACTCACACATATTTTCTAATCGTAAAAATGACCAATTAACTGGCAGCTCAAACGGCTTTTCATCCTTGCTAATTTCAGGCAGGGCTTTTGGCTTTTTAATCTTCTTGTCTTTGACCAATTGCGCTTTTTCAGCAGCAATACGTTCAAGCAAGACTGATGCAGGTTCGTCTTTCTCATCTTGTGGGACCAACTTACCGCGCACGGCGAGTTCTAAAATCAGTTCGCGTAGCTTTTTAATGCCATGCAGAGAAAACTTCTTCGATGAACCACGACCTGATGGTGACTTTTGCTTGATGGCTGAAGTCCAAATATCGATATGGTCAGTGATAATATTTAAATTGGTTGAGTCTACTTTTGATGCTGTTTTTGATTTTGTAGGTAAAGAGTCAGCCATTACTTGTTATCTCCGCTCTTTACTGGAGTAACAGGTGCTGGAGCCAGTGCAGCCGCGAGAATACCTTTAAGCTGATCACGCAAGGCTTGAATATCGGCTTGCTGCTTGGCGTAGTCTTGGAGTAATGCTTGTGGGTCGTGACTGATGACCTCGCCCACATGTTGATTTTTAATATCAAGGTTGTAGTTACGCTTGATGATGTCTTCAATTGACACCTTCCAGGCTTGCTCGTTCTCTACCCGCGACGCAAAACCGTCAGCCTCGTTGCCCCACCAGCTCAGTTCAGGTGCAAACTCTTCAAAGCGCATGGGCTTGGTTTTGTTGTAGTTCTTTACCCCTGCTGGGTATGGATGCTCGTAGAACCATACGTCAGTTGTTGGCTGGCCTTTAGTGAAGAACAGAATGTTAGTTTTAATGCCTGTGTAGGGGTTAAATACACCGTTAGGTAAACGCACTATGGTGTGCAGGTTACATTCATCCAACAGTAGCTTTTTGATTTTGGTTTTAACGCCTTCACCAAACAGGGTGCCGTCTGGTAATACCACGGCAGCGCGCCCTTTCGTTGCTAAGACCTCAATAATGAGCTGTAGGAACAAATCAGCTGTTTCACGGGTTTGATACTCGCTGGGGAAGTTCTTTTCAATACCGTCTTCTTCAGTGCCACCAAATGGCGGGTTGGTGATGATGACATCTACTTGATCATCCCAACTTGAAAGCGGCTTGTTTAAGGTATTGCCGTGTTTGATTTGTACTGGTACTTCTATGCCGTGCAACATCATATTGGTGGTACACAATAAATGTGGCAGTTGTTTTTTCTCGACCCCATGGATTTGTTTTTGTAGCTGCTGGTGGTCTTCCGCAGTTTTAACGTAGTTGGCTTTAACATGGTCAAAGGCACATGCTAAAAAGCCGCCAGTACCACAAGCTGGGTCCATGATGGACTCGCCAAGCTTAGGGTCAGTTACTGCAACAATAAACTTAGTGATGGCGCGTGGTGTATAGAACTCACCTGCATTACCGGCGCTTTGTAAGTCTTTTAAGATTTGCTCATAAAGGTCACCAAATAGATGACGCTCTTTTGAGTCGGTAAAATCAATCTCGTTGAGCTTGTTGATCACTTGGCGCAGTAGCGTGCCGTTTTTCATGTAATTAAAGGCATCAGAAAATGCGGCTTTGACTACATAACCACGGGGATTTTTGTCGATTGGCGCAATCAGGCTTTTAAGCTGTGGGAATAGCTCGTCATTGACAAACTCAAGTAATTCGTCACCGGTAATGCCTTGGTTATCTGCCGCCCAATTGCGCCATAAAAACTCTTCAGGGATTGGCTCACGGTAATCGTCTAGTTCAAGCTCCAACTCTTCTTCTTGGGCATCAAACACTTTTAAGAAGAGTAACCAAGACATTTGCCCTAGGCGCTGTGCATCACCATCGACCCCAGCATCTTTACGCATAATATCTTGGATGGATTTAACTGCTGAACTGATAGACATAAAACTTTCCTGAATACAAAAAAACTGCTTAGGATAGTAGCAAAAACACTACATCAATACACTGAATAATAAGCCATAAAAGGCTCATAAACATGATGAAACTCTCCTGCTCGATAAATTACAGAGTTGACTGCTCGGTTATTATTAGAAGCATTTTTAAAAATGAGATATAAACGTATGCAGTAATCAATTAACTATGATTAAATAATTGCCAAACAACTGATTAACAAGGATGAAAGTTAGTGGTGTCCCATGATTATTGAATGCCCCCATTGCAGCGAAGATAATAAAATCGAGTACGCTGAAAACATACGCTGTAAGAAGTGTGAGAAAGACTACAAAGGTTTTGAATTTTCTAAACGAAAAATCATAACAGGCACTGCGCTCGCCCTTTTAACTTATGTTGGCTTTCATACTCTCAATGATGAGATTAAAGGCTATGGTGAGCGTTACCCAATAGCGGTGGAATATGCGTTGCTGGATAGCTGTATTAATGGAAGTACAAATTCTATTTCTAAAAGCAACTATCTCAGCAAGCGCGATGCTTGCCTATGCGCGCTTAAAGATACTCAGGAAGATTATCCTTATGCTGACTATAAAGACAATGTGAAAGGCTTTGTTCCTATTTTTCGTCAGAATGCTAAGAGCTGCCGATAATTTATAGGTAAACAAGCGGTCACCAATGGTGACCGCTTTAGTCGAATTTAACGTTACATCGTTTTACTTACCCTTTGGGACGTTACCTCGACTTTTGCCAGACGGTTTACCTGTTGTGCTAGGGTAGTTGGGGTTGTTACTTGGGCGAGATGTTGCCGGTGCTTTAGAGTTTGATTTGGGTGTTGATTTGTTCATGGTAATCTCCTTATTTGCCTGACTTTTTGTTGGTTTCTGCTGCACGTTGTGCACGAGCACCAAAACTACCTTTGTCTACCTTGCCACCATTTTGCTTGGCTGTGCCTGAGTGAATGCGAGCAGCGGCTTCAGGTGTCATTGGGGTTTTACTTTTAGTCATGTTTAATTCCTTTTTACTGGTTAATTTAATTAGTGTCTTCGCTAAGACAGGCACAGAATGACATAGGGTGTGGGGACCAATGGGGACAGAACTAAAACAAAAACAAATAAAAGTGTTACTGCAAAAACTAAACCTGAGTATTAACAAGTTTGCGGAGTTAGTTTATGAAGCGCTTTATGATGATTTTGATAAAGAGGCTGAGCAAAAGCTTGCTGAGAACATTAAGAAGCAGCTACAACGAAAAACGACCAAAGAGGAAGTGTTAGATTCATACCTTGATATATTAGCAGAACAGCCTAGTTATCAAGCACTCAACCTTGATAAGGTTCGAAGTCAATTTGTTAGTCATAGCTGCTTAAATGATGAGATTACAATTGTTCTTACAGAGCTTTCTGGTGAGCTGGACAACTAATTGTACAATCAAAGGGGCACTCCCCCCTTTGATTTCGTTACTTATTAGCACAAGCTACAATGTTAATCATCTGAGATTGGCGGGCTTTAATTAACCGGTAGTACAGGTAAGCAGTAATAAACGCATCGATTGTCATACCAATACCAAACATAATGGCAATTTTAATGAGTGACGGAATAAACCAGCCAAATTGATAAGCAACAAACGCACTACCATAGAAAAAAGTGTTAACGATTAGCGATTGATACAACATTAAGTCGGTACGACCAATGCCATAAAAGTAGCTATCAATGACATGATTAAAAGCAAAGATAATGTAGAACCCGAGCATCAGCAATGCTAACTGAGCCACGGCTTGTGATTGTTCTATCCCCATCACTTGGCTGATAAATAACTGCCACCCCGCTGTAGAGCATAACCACAACAGGACAAAGGCCAACACCAGTAGCATATAGCCGTTAATTTTATCTGTACTTAAGCCATTATTGTTGGCAGCATCTCGCTTAACCAGCTGCCCTATAGCCAGAATAGGTAATAGCAACCAACCCCAAATGAATTGGTTGGTTAGCCAATAGGTACCAGCCTGCTGCACTTGATTGACTAGCTGTAAAATCATCACCACAAATGCGGTATTACGCACTAATGACTCTAATCCTGATTTCCAGCCTACCCGTAACCACTCTTTGAGCCATGACTGCCCAATAAAATGTATTCGATTTATTGATAACCCTTTACTCGAAAGGTAAACAATAGATATGCCAGCCAAGATGCAATGGGTGATGATGTTTGTCCATGCGATGCCATTTACCCCAAGCTGGTATGAAAACGATAAATGACTCACAAACAAGCTGTCACCAAGGATGATTAACACCGTTTGAAGGATCAGAAGTTTGTAAATTAGCACCTTTTTATTTTTCAGTACCAATACTAAGCTAGCAAATGAAAATACACTCGATATGAAAATACCGAGTGCTTCGAGCCTGATATAGCTGACGGTTTGTGCGACAAGTGTCGTTTGCTGCTGCATGCCTTTCACCAGTTGCGGTGTGAATATGGCGACTAAAACTGTGACAATGGCATAGGCAAGTAGCAGTACTATTAAACCTGTAGAAATACGAATATTGTAAGCTTTCGGCTGTTTTCGTACTTGCCCTAGTATGTAAGCAAAAGGCAATAATAAAGCTTCTGCTAACACCTCATAACCCACATTCAGCCATGCAACTTGCGCTGCAATGCTAAACGACCAAGGTTCAGGTAAGTTACCTAAAAAATGGATTCGAGTGGTTGAATAAATAAGTGGTATTAAACTAGTAAAAATTAGTACCAGTAAGAGCTCAAAATTAATCTGCTTAAAAGCGTTGATGGAAGCTGTTCGCTTTAAGCTTTGGAACATATTTCAACTACACCTTAACTAATGGTTACACGGGTTATATACTCGCCAACGGCCTAACCTTTGGCAGGTGTGCCTTGGCGGATATCATTATGCTGATTGCTGGTGGTTTTGATAAATCTCTGCTTCTAATTCTTTAATGGCTTGCTCATACTGAGGTTTGCCCCCAAAGCCTTTTTTGACAATCTCACTTAGGCTGCCAATTTCGTTAAATGGCTGCACTTTGAGCACTTGCATGGATTCGATTTCTTGCACGCCAACGTCGGCGTATTTTATCAGTAGATTCTCTAAAACAGCTTGTGCTGTATCGGAATATTTAGTGAAATAATTGCGTTTTTTGACATTATTGGCGCGTTCAGCGCGTGTTAGTGGCGGTTGGTCATATACCACGTGACAGATCATATCAAATGGGTCCATGTCTTTACCCACTTCTTCCTCTAGTGCTTGCCAGATAATGCCTTCATTGGCGAGTTCATCAATGATGGCTTGTTTGCGGTCAGACTCGTTCCAACGTTTGACAAATTCATCAAGCGAGCCAAACTGTTTAGCCATGGTTTTACAGGTGTAATCTTTAAAAGATTCGGTCACCAATTTACCGTCGCTGTCGTAGTACTGCACGCGCTCAGCGACCTTACTGACGCTGACTCCCGATACACGGTATTTGTTAATCTTTTGCGGTTCATCGTCAGCCCATTCACCGTCATAACTGCCATCACCTTGGGGTTCTTTTACTGTGTCATCTTGATTGTTATCAGTGCTATGCTCATCAGTTGCCAGCTCAGCATCGGTATTTTCTTCATCTGCATCAATTATTGAATCGCCAATTGAGTCGATATCAATCTCTTCATCTTTAATATCGTCTGGCGTGGCCTTAATGACTTTCTCAGGTGTACCGTCAAAGCGTTCATCAGCAAACAATTCAGTGGCTTTTTTGAAATCTAGAATGGTGAACCATAGCTTGCCGTATCTGTCGTCAATACGTGTACCACGACCAATGATCTGTTTAAACTTGGTCATGGATTGTATGTTTTGGTCCAGTACCACCAGCTTACAGGTTTTAGCATCAACACCAGTGCTCATTAACTCTGAGGTTGTGGCAATAACGGGATAGGACTTTTTGGGATTGATGAAGTTATCGAGCTGGGCTTTACCTAACTCATCATCACCGGTGATCTTCATGACGTATTTTTCGTTCTTGGCCATTTGCTCTGGATTGAGATTAGCGAGAGCACGGCGCATACGGTCTGCGTGGTCAATGTCATTACAGAACACAATGGTTTTAGCCATTGGGTCGGTACGTTTTAGATAGTTGGTGATGGTTTCGGCAACAAGTGTCGTTCGTTCATCAATAACCATGGTGCGATCAAAGTCTTTTTGGTTATAGATGCGGTCTTCAATGATTTCGCCTTGATTATCAATCTGACCTTTAGTGGGTCGCCAGCCTTGCAAATCAACATCAATGTCTACACGCACCACTTTATAAGGTGCTAAGAAACCATCTTCAATACCTTCTTTAAGCGAATAGGTATAGGCCGATTCACCAAAGTAATCAGAGTTAGATACTTCATCGGTTTCTTTAGGTGTGGCCGTTAAACCAACTTGCGCTGCACTGTCGAAGTATTCAAGAATTTCACGCCATGCACTGTCATCAGCGGCGCTCCCTCTATGGCACTCGTCGATGATGATTAAGTCGAAGAAGTCTGGATCAACTTGTTTAAAGGCTTTTTGGCTTTCTTCTGGACCTGTTAATGCTTGGTATAACGCCAGATGGATTTCATATGACGGGTCTACTGTTCTGCCCGTGATCTTGGTCATTGATTGACCAAATGGCTGAAAGTCATTAATACGGGTTTGGTCTACTAGAATATTACGGTCGGCCAAGAACAAGATTCGCTTTTTAGCGCGAGACTTCCATAAACGCCAAATGATTTGAAATGCGGTGTAGGTTTTACCTGTACCGGTAGCCATCACCAAAAGAACACGATCTTTACCTGATGATATTGCTTCTATGGTTTTATTGATGGCTTGTAGTTGATAATAGCGAGGGTGTTTACCGCTGCCATCGTCATAGTATTCTTGGTTAATAATCGGCAGCTGTGATTCGGTGTAACCTTTCCAAATACAGTATTTAGCCCATAATTCTTGTGGCGATGGAAAGTCTTCTAAGCGAATTTCTGATTCTAGGTTGTGTGCTTCAGCGGTACCTAGTTTGGTTTTATCATGAAAGATAAAACCATCACCGTTGGAGGCAAAGATGAAAGGCACTTCAAGCAAGCGTGCATAATCCAACCCTTGCTGCATACCTTTACCAACTTCATGCTTATTGGCTTTAGCTTCAATAACAGCAAGCGGCATGCTCGGTTTATGGTAGAGCACAATATCAGCCGACTTAACGGTTTTACGCACACCTAATTGGCCACGCACAATCACTTTACCATCACGCAGTTTCACCTCTTGGCGAATTTGCGTCATATCATCCCAACCTGCATCAGTAATGGCTGGCATGATGAACTTTGTGATGATATCCGTTTCAGTCAACTTTGCTTTATTAATGCTCATCGCCAATCCAGGTCCTTCTTAGAAGATAACAAACAGTTTCGGACAGTTATGCCCGTTTGGATTGTGCCATAAAGAGCTGGACTAACCTATATTTTGCTTCAAACATAAATGGTTGGTCACAAATTGATCTCAAACAACTTAACATAGAGTTATATCGCCGTAGTCAAAATCTGTATGACGCAACCAATTACATTCAATTGAGTACATTGCACTAGTTACTTAACTCCCACAATGCTCTTTATTTCATGTACATATTCATCCCACAATAAAGCGACCTCTCTAACGACTTTCAGCTCAATTTCTGAATAATTAACATTCAAAAACCATTCGTTAGTATTGCTAGCAACTCTCTGTTTGTAACCAGGTCCTTTTCCCCATTGGCTATTTAGTAACTTCCAAAATTCCGTATCTTTTTCAAGTTCAGACTGATAAGCACTACGTCCCAAAAGGTATGCCACATTTCTTAGTTTTTTTAGCCTAAGATCTGTTGTATTTTTTATCTGCTCAAGCAACATGTAAGCAGGCTGCAACCTGTTATTCGACAGCATATTGTTCACAAGCGTATTTAACTCTGAACATAAAACTTCTGTTTCCTTTACACACTGAGAACGAGAAGCAACTGCAAGTATTTGATAATAATCAAGGCGATGCCAGTCTCCATCTCTATTAACGCTTGCACGTACACTTGCAGCATAAGTTGTTCTACCGAGTATGGTATTAATTAGTTCTTTAAAGTATTTGTCTATTGTTGGCTTACTTCTTTGAGACTTTTGAATCCACGGTTCCAAAGTTTGCCTTACATCATTTTTTGCTTCACTTGAAGAATTAGAGGTCAACTCTCGCTCGATAGCATTTACTGCTTCTGTAATTTGATTTAGCTTTCGTATATGTGCTTTCCTTAACCCAGTTACTTTATTCTCTACGAGTTCCAACACATCACAAGGAGAATCTAATTTAGCATCAAAACAAGGCATACAGAGCTCTTTGATACCACGAGATTGGTCAACAACATTGGTAACCTGCTCAATTCTTACTTCTCTTCCATCTTCAGTGTTAGCGACAGTACCATCGTAATCCATAACATCTTTAGCCTCTCCGTTTCTTTCTAAAATGAGAAGAATTGTTTCAAGACTGATGCGATTCTCTAATCCAGCTTTACTCGCAAAATCAAGTAGGTTCATTGTAGTTTTATCAGGAGCATCATTGAACCGAGTACAAAGCACACATATTGTTCTATCGTCGTTCAGGTAAGAATCCAAATCATGTCTATTAGCGATCTGGTCAACCCCTTTAGTATCGACGATAGTAATAGACACATCTGAATTAGTAAAAGTAAGATCTGGAATTGTTAGGATCATCTTCTTGGGCAGACTCACATTACCTTTCAGACCTGAGTTAATGTTTTTAAACGTCTCATGCATCCAACTCATACCGTTCTGTTCACCATCAAAAACATGCCTTGTAACTGTTCTTTTATCTAACATAATTAGACGTTTAAACTCATCAAACAACTCTATCGCTGATGAGAATTTTCCAGCTAGAACTTTCGCTTTATCAATACGTACCTTATTACCATTTTTGTCTTTTCTTATGCATTTAAGATCTAACATGTTTCTCAACGCCCTATCAACTTCGGCGCTTAACTTGAAACTTTCTCTATCACTCTCATCGCCATTTCCAGGCATTAAATATTGAGCAAACTCTAATAAGTATGCATAGACCTCTTTATCACTGTGAGGTACGAGTTCAACTTTTAATGCAGATCCAGATTTCAATTGTACTTCGCAAAGCGTAGTTCGTCCGGAACCAGTGCTGAGCAATGGAACTCCGTTGTGAATCAAACCCAAAAGGTGACAAATAGCCGTAGTTTTACCTGCGCCTACATTGCCAATAAATGCAATATTATGATTAAGGTCAGCCAAATAATCGCGGCTAATCTCATAGAGTTCTGAGAAGTTCTCTAACTGTGCTCGGGTATTATTTTCCTCCGGAAGAGTTGAAATCAACCTGTTAATCGTCTCTATAGTCTCGTGTTCCATGCTAACCCCTGAATATTGTTTGATACTTTAACTTTGGATTTAGCAATTATCATGTCTATTTAAGTTAATATATAACCAATAACTATTAGCGAATCGAATACGTAAACTAAACAGGTCGCGCATAGATCTAAAAGATTTTCAAATATGGATTGTTTATTTCGCATGACATAGAGCTATAGGAACACAAGTGGGAACACCGCAATCAATATTCCTGGTGTTTGCATTTAATTACAAAAGCTTACGCCAGAAAATAGAGCCCCGCCGCCTCCACCAAATACTAAGAAGGGTCATCAGCAATGATGACCCTTTTTTTATGTCTTGAATTTAAGAATGTCTCCCTACTATGATTGCAGGGAGATTAGTTGCAAATTTAACCTACTCGGTTAACCCTCTGCGGATGAGTAGGTTGTCGATGTTCGGTTCGCCGCCAGTGAAGTTAATGTAGTCTTGCATTAAATCTTGGCTGTTACCTTTCGACAAAATAGCTTCGCGGAATTTGTCGCCATTATCATGCGATAACCCACCGGTTTTATTCATGTAAGAGAACGCATCAGCAGCTAATACTTCTGTCCATAAATAGGCGTAATAACCTGCAGAGTAACCACCGCTAAAGCTGTGGCTAAAGTAGCTAGTCTTGTATCTAGGCGGAACAGCAGCATAGTCGATACCGTGTTTAGCAAGCACTTTATGCTCAAACTCCTCTACATTTGAAATTTGTGTGTTTGCGGGCACTGAGTGCCACTCCATATCTAAAATAGCCGCAGCTAGATATTCGGTGGTGTCGTGACCCTGATTAAATTTATGAGATTTTAATATTTTATCTAACAGCGAAGCTGGAATTGGTTTTCCAGTCTGATAATGCTTGGCGTAATGAGAAATCACCTCAGGGTTAATGTCCCAGTCCTCATTAAACTGTGATGGAAACTCAACGAAATCTCTAGCAGTTGCAGTGCCTGCAATACTTGGGTATTTCACTTGAGAGAACAAACCATGTACTGCGTGACCAAACTCATGGAACATTGTTGATACTTCGTCGAACGTCATCAACGTAGGATTTCCCGCAGAAGGCTTTGGTATGTTAAGCGCGTTATAAACGACCGGCTTATTGCCCATTAGGCCTGACTGCGTCACTAGTTCATCCATCCAAGCACCACCGCTCTTGCCAGGCCTTGCGTATGGATCAAGGTAGAAGATCCCCACTGAGCTCGAATCTTTGTTAAAGACCTCAAATGCTAAGACATCATCATTCCATACCGGCAGATCGGGCCTTGGTTTGACTTCAATCCCGTAGAGCTTGTTCATTGCATAGAACAACCCGTCTTTTAGCACTCGGTTAAATTCAAAATAGGGCTTTATCTGACTCTCATCGAGGTTGTACTTTTCTTTACGCACCTTTTCTGCGTAGAACGCCCAATCCCATGGTTGTAACTCAAAACTCACGCCCTCTTTTGCCATTTCAGCTTGTATGTCTTGCGCTTCTGAATCCGCTTTCGCGACAGCTTTGGGCACTAAGGCATCAAGTATGTCGAACACTGCAGATGGGGTTTTAGCCATCTGGTCGGCAACCGCATAAGCAGCCCAGCTTGAATAGCCAAGTAATGCTGCTTTTTCAGCACGTAGCCTAGCAATTTTTAGTGCTAACGGGCCATTGTTAGACATGGCGCGAGTTGAAGATGCTTGCCATATCTGTTGACGTAAATCACGGTTGGTTAATTGGGCCAATATCGGTTGTCTGGTAGTGTTTACCAAGGTGATCATGTAACCCGTTTTACCTGCTGATTTAGCCGCGGCGGCCAAAGATGAGATTTCATCTGCTGACAGTCCATCTAGCTTGCTTTTATCCTGCACTAAAACGACATCGCTTTTAAATGATTCAAGGATGTTATTTGAAAACTCTGCAGTGTCTTTAGCTAACGAGGCATTGATACTGCGAATTTTGGCTTGCTCGGCTGCAGATAACTTGGCACCAGCACGGAGAAAGTTATTGTAATAGATCTCTGTTAAACGTTTTTGTTCACCTTTTAGTGCGGACCTATGTTGATACACAGCTTCCACTCGAGCAAACAACTTCTGGTTGAGATAGATATTGTCGCCATGATTGGTGAGCTCTGGGGTAATGGTCTGTTGGATCTTTTGCATCTCATCATTCGACATTAAAGACGATAAAGCAAAGAACACTCGTGACACGTGGTTTAATGCTGCGCCGGAAGATTCCATTGCTGAGATAGTATTCTCAAAATCTGCTGCTGATGGATTGTTGATGATAGAGGCTAGCTCTTCATCATGGCGTCGTATTCCCTCTCTAAATGCGGGTAGATAATCTGTTGATTTTATTTTATCAAATTGAGGCGCGTGATCTTGCAGCGGACTAGGGTAAAGCAATACATTACTGCTATTGCTCATACCGACTTTAGCTGTCGACATATCATTTGACGATGATGAACAACCGCCTAGAACAAATGCCATGGTGATTGTAAGTGTGATTAAATTCTTGCGCATGTGCTTTCCTTCCTTTTTTAAGTTTTATAATTAAGCTCGCTATATGAAACATTTCTTCAAGGTGTTGCTAAGGTTTAGTGCTGTTTTTTGATACCTATTATTTGGCTATCTCACCAAAACTAATTAGTTAAAAGTGCTAGCGGGGTTTGTGTCACTAACTGAAAATCCAGCGCCATAGTGACGCTTAGCGCTGTAATCGTGATGATGGAAAAACCAAAGAGTTGTCGTGCCCAACGCTGTAGGTTTACCCCATGGCGATAGCCTTGTAATGCCATCGCCAGCCACCATAGACTGGTAGCACAAGTAACCGCCATAAAGGTCAATCCCGTGTAGCCGGCGAGTGGCAGTGAAGCGCTAACCAAAGCAAACACAGCGATATAAAGCACGATATGAAGCTTTGCCTTAGTGATCCCCGATGCAACCGGTAATACTGGGATTTTTGCTGCTGAATAATCGTTAAAGCGAAAGATTGCTATCGCATAAGAGTGCGGCATCTGCCACAGGCTAAACATCAGTAATAGAATAATGGCAGCAATATCGAGTTGGCCTGTCACTGCGCAGTAGCCGACCACAGGTGGAACAGCACCTGAGATGCTGCCCACCAATGTGCCGTAGACTGAGTTTCGCTTCATATACAAGCTGTAAACACCGACATAAATCAGATAGCCAAGTGCAGCAAATAACAAGGCAACCTTATTGGTAAAAATCCCCAACATGGCAAAGCCAAGAACACCTAACACTAGGCCAAAAATCAGTGCCGAGCGCAGCGAGATCTGCCCCGTAACCGTGACTCTATGGCGGGTTCGTTGCATCTTGCCGTCGATATCGCGGTCAATACAGTTATTAATCACGCAGCCAGAAGCAACCACCAGAGATAAACCAAGCAAAGTGGCAAGCATCAAGAGCCAATTTACATCACCCTTTGCAGCTAACAAGAAGCCACCCGCGACGGAAATCAAATTACCCATGATGATGCCAGGCTTAGTGACCTGAGCATAACTTCGTATCGTTGACTTCAATCGTGCTGACATAAACCGGTCTTGAATTCTCATGACATCATTCTCACTACATCATCAATGCATTGGCGGCGTAGATAATCCACACCGACAAGCCCACAACCATGACAATAATCAAAGCGGTGAATAAAAAAGAGAATGTATTGAGTTTGCCCTCTTTTGAGAAATCGAGATGCAAGAAGTACTTGAGGTGCACCACAATCTGTACCACTGCAGATCCAAGCACTAGCGCGATTGTTAACGGTTTCTCAAAGCAGTGGCTCATCACCGCCAAAAATGGAATTGCCGTTAAAACCACTGACAACATAAAGCCAACCAAATAGGACTTCACTTGACTTGAAAGGTCATCAGTCTGCTGTGTTGCTAAAGTATTTCCCTGTCCCATCACAAAGCTCCCAATAGATAAACAACAGTGAATACACAGATCCATACAATATCGAGAAAATGCCAGAACAAACTTAAGCAACCAAGACGTGTAATACTGCGGTTATTCAGCCCAGTTTTTAGCACCTCTATCATCAATACTGCCATCCAGATCAAACCAGCAGTGACATGTAATCCATGCATACCGACTAAGGCAAAGAAAGAGGATAAAAATGCACTGCGTTGAGGTCCATTGCCCTGCTCTATTAAGTGATGGAACTCATAAATTTCCATACCTATAAACACACAACCGAGGGCAAAAGTGATCAATAACCAGATCACAGTTGCTCTGCGGTTATGTCGTTTAGCAAAAATTAACGCCAAGCCAAAAGTGATACTACTGAGCAATAACGCTGCGGTTTCAATCAAGACAAAATTCAACTCAAAAATGTCTTTCCCCGAAACGCCACCATCAGTATTCATATAGAGCACTGCATAAGTTGCAAACACAGACGCAAACAAAATGCAGTCGGTCATCAAGTAGAGCCAAAAACCGAATAGCGTATTTTGGCTGCTGTCGTGATGTTCGCCATGTGCCGCGTTAATCACCGTTTCAGAGGGAGTAACGTTTAGGTCTGTTTTAATGGCTGTATTCATACTGCCCCCCTTGCAACCTTGTCTAAATGCGCATTCTCAATAGTGGCAACCTCTTTAGGCTGCACATAATAATCATGGTCATTGCCATAGGCGCGAAATAGAAAAACCACAAAGGCACCAAGCATGCCTGCGATTGCCAGCCATAAAATATGCCAAACGGCAGCAAAACCGGCAGCAGTGATGCCAATAGCCATCAATATCCCGCAGGCAGTATTTTTGGGCATATGAATAGCCTCATAGTGAGTAGGTCTTTGGTACGCTTGCCCTTTCTCTTTCTGATCAGTAAAAGCATCGATATCTGATACATGAGGAAGTTTGGCAAAGTTATAGAACTGAGGCGGAGATGAAGTTGACCATTCCAAGGTATGGCCATTCCATGGATCACCGGTGGTGTCGAGGTTTTGTTCGCGATCGCGAAAACTCACATACAGCTGTACAAACTGCAAAATGATGCCAACGAAGATAATAAACGCACCAACCGCCGCAAAGTAGATCCAGAAGTTCCAAGCGGGATTATCAGTATGACTAAGGCGACGGGTCATACCTAAGAATCCCAACACATATAACGGCATAAAGGCCACGTAAAAACCTATCTGCCAGCACCAGAATGCTGCTTTGCCTAACCGCTCGTTAAGGTGGAAGCCCATGGCTTTAGGGAACCAATAGGAGAATCCGGCTAAATAGCCAAATACTGCGCCACCTAAAATGGTGTTATGAAAGTGAGCGATTAAAAACAGACTGTTATGCAATACATAGTCGGCACCAGGTACAGCCAGCAATACGCCTGTCATTCCGCCTATCGTGAAGGTCACCATAAAGCCCAGTGTCCATAAAACGGGGACCGTTACCTTTAAGCGACCGCGATAGATAGTGAACAACCAGTTAAATAACTTCACCCCAGTCGGCACCGCAATCACCATGGTCATGACACCGAAAAACGCATTTACATTGGCGCTAGATCCCATGGTAAAAAAGTGATGCAACCAAACGATAAAGCCCAAGATTGAGATAGCACCACTCGCCCAAACCATGGAGGTGTAACCAAACAAACGTTTAGAGGTAAAGGTTGAGATCACTTCAGAGAAAATACCGAAAGCGGGCAAGATAAGAATATAGACCTCAGGATGACCCCAAGCCCAAAACAGGTTGATATACATCATGGCGTTACCGCCACCGGCATTGGTAAAGAAGTGGAAATCCATGTAGCGATCTAAGGTCAACATGCCAAGTAGCGCGGTTAAAATTGGAAACGATGCCACGATTAGAATGTTGGCCCACGTGCAGGTCCAAGTGAAAATGGGCATCTGCATTAACTTCATACCTGGTGCACGCATTTTAAGCACTGTGGCGATAAAGTTGACCCCAGTTAATGTGGTGCCAATGCCAGAGATCTGTAACGCCCAAATGTAGTAGTCAACACCTACTCCGGGGCTAAATGCCAACTCAGATAATGGTGGATACGCAACCCAGCCCGTCTTAGCAAACTCACCTAAACCCAATGAGATGTTAATCAACACAGCTCCTGAAGTGGTGAGCCAGAAACTCAAGTTATTCAGGAAGGGAAATGCGACATCTCGAGCGCCTATTTGCAATGGCAACACCAAGTTCATCAGACCAATCATGAATGGCATGGCCATAAAGATAATCATGATGACGCCGTGAGCAGTAAATATTTGATCGTAATGTTCTGGCGGTAAATATCCAGCCGCACCATTAGTCGCTAATGCTTGCTGGGTTCGCATCATAATGGCATCAGAAAAGCCGCGCACTAACATCACTAATGCCAGCACGATATACATGATACCTAGACGCTTATGATCAACCGAGGTAAACCAGTCACTCCATAACACGCCCCACTTTCTGTATTTTGTAATTAGGGCCGCGATGGCAACCGCAAGGACTGCAACAACAGCTAACGTCACCATGATAATTGGCTCATGGTAGGGAATTGATTCTAGTGTTAATTTTCCAAGAATAGACATGGTTACTCCGTCTCCCCATGTTTAGAGGATGAATGTCCAGAATGTGGTGACATCTCCATAGCATTACCCATATGCATATACTGCATAACGATATGGTTAAACATGCCCTCGCTTACGGAGCTGTAATACTGAACAGCATTGTTCTCGCTCGGTTTAGCGAGTATTTGATAGCTATCAGGATTTAACTGCTGGTTATGCTGCTTAACTTTGGCAACCCACGCATCAAACCCTTCAGGAGTCGCGGTGGCAATGGCGTTAAATTTCATTCCAGAAAAGCCTGCGCCGCTATAGTTGGCAGAGATCCCCTCAAAAATCCCAGCTTCATTGGCAATAAGATGCAACTGTGTCGCCATGCCTGCCATGGAATAGATCTGGCTACCCAGTTGTGGAATAAAGAATGAGTTCATAGCGGTGTCAGAAGTGATCTTAAAGTTCACAGGAACATTTGCAGGAAAGGCAAGTTCGTTGACAGAGGCTATCCCCAACTCAGGATAGATAAACAACCATTTCCAATTAAGAGAAACAACTTCAACTGTTATCGGCGTAGCTTGGTGCTTTAAAGGCTTGTAGGGGTCAAGATCATGAGTTGAGCCCCAAGTAATGACGCCTAAAATAATCACAATCACGATTGGCACTAGCCAAACAACAATCTCAATCATTTTAGAATGCGCCCACTTCGGCGCGTAAATTTCATGGTCCCGTCCATCACGATATTTCCATGCAAAAAATAACGTCATGAATATGACAGGGAGAACAACGACGAGCATCAGCAAAGTAGCAACAACAATGAGATGTTTTTCATCGATGCCTACCTGCCCTTTCGGATCTAATACGCCGCCTTCACAGCCGCTCAGCAATATTGTAAATATCACCATTGCAGCTTTACTTATATTTCGGATTAGCAAAGGAAGATTCCTCTAACCTTAGGGTGTATCGCTCTGCAGGCATTGACAGCAAGTCCTACAGCATTGGCTGTAATAACAATTAAATATAGGAATCGTCATGCTCGACGAACCCTTTCAATAGGAGAAGTTTTAATTTCAAGCCTATGACTTAACTATTAAAAAGCTTATTTTTATCAGAAATTACGAGTAGATAGAGGCGGAGCGCGGCAGCCGTGTGCAGCTTGCACTCGAGCTTGAAGTTGTGGAATTAAAAAGTCGGGGAATAAAACAGTCAAACTTAACTTGTTGATGAGTTTGACAATATAACGAATCAATCGCCAAAGCTGTTCTATAACAATGGGATTACTTAACAATAAACTGAATGAGCTGGCCGCTAGACAATCAAAGAAAAAACCGTCGTTAAGCGCTATGAACTCACTAAGGTCTATGTATCCAGCTGAAGATATTGATAAACCATCTGAGAATAACAGCAACAGTAACCCAGTTAATATCATTGAGAGATTAGCTTTACCCGCATTACAAGCCTCTGCCGATAAAGGCAGCTTGGTCAGTGTTAGTAGGTAAGGGGCTAGTTTCAAAAAGGTTTCCTGCTGGCTAAATTATCATTTTTATTTTGACTGGAAAGTATTCCAATTCAGTCTTTCGCTGGAGAATAACAAGAAGGTTGTGTTGGATCAAAGCAACTCAGCCTTAAAAACGACCTTTATATTAAATAAAGCTTAATTTAAACACTAAACACCCGAAAAAATTACTAATTTAACAAGATGGAAACCTTCAGCTTCACAAAATATGTGCAAAAAGCTAACTAAATCACACCTAAAGGCTTTTGATAAGTGATGAACGCCTCAGGCATTGATTAAGGTCAGTTAACAATGTTGCAAACACAAATAGAGCAGTTCAAACCGCAGTGTGCATCAGTACTTTTTAAAGCGCATAAAAAAACATCTGCACGAGGCAGATGTTTTAGATGTTGAGCTAGCTAAAAGTTAATTAGTTTTGTTTTCTAACAAACTTCGACTTAAGCATCATCTGGCCGTGGCCATCGACTTTACAATCGATGTCGTGGTCAGCGTCAACGAAACGCTTGATAACGGCTTTAGTACCAACTTTAAGTACTAGAGAAGAACCTTTCACTTTAAGATCTTTAATCAAAGTGACTTTGTCTTCTTCAGCCAACAGGTTACCTACGGCGTCTTTTAGGATAATTGCATCTGGATCAACGATAACTTCGTTTGGATTCCATTCATGAGCACATTCAGGGCAAATCAGCTGTGAGCCATCTTCGTAAGCATAGATAGATTCACATTTTGGGCATGGTGGTAAAGCGCTCATGGCATATTCTCTTTAGTCAATAATTTGGTGAATCATGCTTGATAGTGCTGTTAACTAAGGCTGCTATCAATATAACTCGCATTTCAAAGGCACATTATAATCAATATTTCGAATATCATCTAGATTGAAAACCTTGTCCTGTGAACTTGCCTCAACTGAGCAGCAAGCTAACTTGCGCAAGGTATCAAATTTGATGCTAGCCCATAGCGTTAGCAATCACTTATCGCTAAAGCCTTGTCGGTTTAGAAACTCTTTCATAAAAGGTCGAGACTCTTTACTCAACGTTGCGGTGATTTGCTGTGACCAAGTCACTTGCTTGGTATTGCTACTGCGAGCAGCATAATACTCAAGAATATGTTGGTCATAGGCTGCAACAGCCGCGAGATCTAACGCTTGGTACTTGTCTTGGTGCAGCACGATATTGAGCGGCAAACGTGGTTTTTGTTCAGGCTCTTTGGCTGGGTAACCAATACATAAACCGAATAACGGCAGTACATGTTTAGGCAGGTCTAATAGCTCACTCACCTGCTGCGGGTTATTGCGAATGCCGCCAATGAATACACCGCCTAGACCTAATGACTCGGCAGCAAGTAAAGCGTTTTGCCCCATGAGTGCGGTATCTACCGCACAAATCAAAGTTTGCTCTGTAAAACCAAGTTGCGCATCGGGGTGGATCTGTTGGTGACGGTTAAAGTCGGCACAAAAGACCAAAAACTCTGCAGCAGAGGCTACATAAGGCTGGCCACCAGCATATTGCGCCAGCTTTTCTCGACTATCAGGACTTGATACTCGAATGATACTGCTACATTGAATAAAGCTTGAGGTTGATGCAGCTAACGCGCAGTTCAAGATCTGCTCAAGGTTAGCGGCATCTATTATTTGATCAGTAAAATGCCTTACTGAACGGTGGTTCATTATTGTGGCTATTGTTGGAGTCATATCTGCTAAATTCTAGCTGTTGTGTCGCACCAGACTACTTTTCAATAAAGTTTAGTGCAATGGCTAGCGGCAAACGAGCAAGTGTTTTTAGATAAATGATTCTATGTTGCAGCCTTTAATACTAAGCTTCTAATAATGAACTAAAGGCTGCATAGCAGTTTAAGCAGGGTCTTTGGGCTTATCTTCTAACGAGAAGTAGATTTTCGAAACGATAAACTCAGCGATTAAAATCCCAAATACCAGCGCAAAAAAGGCCACGATGCCATCAACAGGTCCGGTAAAAGTAATACTGTCGCCAAATACTAAATTTATTGCCTCTAACATCACAAACTTAGAGCCAAATAAAATAAGCCAAGTACAAAATGCACGGTAGAACTTGGGCGCTTTGCCCGGTTTGTCTTTAAAGTAGTCAGCGATGGCATGTTCTGCGGCGATTGTCAGTTTAAGCAGCAGTTGCAGTAAAATAGCCACCAGTAGCGAAATAGAAAAAGACTCAACCGTAATGTATTGCCAGAACTCATTAAATAGATTCAATACGGTAAGGTCGACCAGGACTGCTAGCGTATAGCCAACAAAGAAACGTTGCGGGGTATTGAATCCATACTCTTTAATCGGTGCTGCTAATGTGGGTTTAGCAGTGGCTGCTGCAGACTCTTGGCTCATTGACTTTCCCCTTTCAATAACTTGTTGAAAATTTTATCACTTCTCTAACCTAACAGTAACTCAGGGGATTTCAAGGCATTGATGTTAGTTAACAGTTTACAGGGCCATTTTTCTTAGTTCATTGCCTAAGCACGCGGCTTAGGATAATAATAAGCAAAGCAAAAACAACAACTCATTTTGGTAAGAGAGACTATGGACAAAACTACGCCTATCGTTCCTTTGATCAAAACCCAGTACGCCCTAGCTTTTGTGGATATTCTTAAGCAGATAGACAGCGATATTTACCCATCGATTGCTAAAGCTCAATTGCCAGAAAACATCCTAGCACCAGGCCACGATTACATACCTCAGCTCCCCTTAATCAAACTGCTAAACATTATTGGCGAAAAAGCAGGGCCAGACAGATACAGCCAGCTAATATGGCAAGTATGCCGACAAGTTTTGATCCCAAGCTATATAGGTAAAATGCAACATGCTAAGACCCTCGAAGAGGCTTTGATTGAGTTTGCGCAGCTATTTAACCAAGAGTCGTTGCATTCGGCAGTAAAACTTCGACATCTTGCTGGCCGCCATTGGTTTATTCGAGAACATCGTTTCTATAGTGAACAACTACAAGACTTTAGAGCACACTTTATTGTCACTTTTATGGTTGAACTGGTGCGGGCATTAACAAATAGACAATGGTCCCCTACCGCAATAATGCTCACTGGCAGTAATGCCGAAGAAATTAAAGCATCGCTGCTGCTTGAAGACGCTGAGTTTTATCTCAATCGCCGAGTGATTGGGTTATCTCTGTCTACAGAAGAGTTAGCTTCCCCGGTAAAATTGACGCTGAATTGGCATGAAACCTCCGCTCACTCCCCTTTAAAACCAGCGTTATTTGCTGACTCATTAAAGCAAGCACTTAAACCCTATTTAGGCTTAGGGAGGTTACCAATAGAGGCAGCAGCAGAGATCTTAGGGATGCCGATTCGCACTATACAACGGCGTTTAAAAAAGGAGAATGCCAGCTACTCAAACATCGTTGAGAATATTCTATTCAACCAAGCTTGTGAGATGTTGTCTGATGCAAATATTCCTATCAGCCGCATCGCCTCGTCCTTAGGCTATTCCGATCTGCCACACTTTTCTCGGGCATTCAAACGCATAACAGGTCTATCGCCGCGAGCCTATCGTCAACAGATTAGCTAGGCCCAGCTATCCCCGTGCTACCTGAAGATGCAGGATTCGATGGGAGTTTTAGCGACTCTGATGCTGCGTTAATGAACTTGAACGTAGAATAACTATGCTCTTCATTCATAGCCTTACTTCAAAGCCGCTAAACTCTCGCTGAGCGATCAAATCTTTATACTGATTGGTATAACCATTTCTACGCTAATACGCCTAGAATTGAACTGGCACAATGCCTCTGAAACGAGCATATTCAAGTAGAACGGGTATATACATGCCTATAGTTTATCTATATTCTGGCAGTGTTAGTTTTGTGTATCTTCTCGCCTGAAATCATGCATTGAACTAAATTGAGGAGTCTATTGTGACCTTCTTCCCCTCTAGAGATCCAGCGAAGCTAAAACCAGCTGTCGCCACCGCACTAATATCGATTTTACTATCAGTTCCTGCTCATGCGGACCAGTGGAATCTGGGGTTAGATAATGACGTGGTGATCGGTGATGACGGTGACTTTTCCAATGGCATTGTTATTGGCTGGCAAACCGCAGACGAGCACGACTTCTCACACGCTATCTTACCGATTAACTGGCAATCTAAGTTACTGTTCTCCCAACAAGAAGGTCGTAAACAATGGGGCGCCAAAATTTATCAGCGCATGTGGACGCCCACAGAAATTGGTTATGATTATGCCCAACCTAATGAGCGGCCATACGCAGGCTTACTAGAACTTGAAAGCTATACCGCAGCCTACAGCAGCCAAATCGCGCAAAAGAACTGGTTGAGTATAGGGATAATGGGGCCCGCTTCTGGTGCTCAAGCAACACAGGAATTGGTGCACAAAATAACCTCCTCTACTGAGCCTCTGGGCTGGAAATATCAGGTTGAGAACCAGTTCACTTTGCAATTTGCTTATGAAGCAGACTATCTATTCGCTCGACAGACAGCCTTTGAAAATAGTGATTGGGAGCTTAGTGGTCACAGTTATTCGCAACTGGGTAATTTCCGCTCTGAAACCAATCTAGGCATGACCTTGCGTTGGGGCGATGACCTAGCACAATCATTTGGCCAGCTCAGTAGCCATCAAGGGCATTACGGTCAATACAGTATGTCAGCGAAAGACAGTGGCAGTTTAACGGTATTTACTCGGGCTCAAGCGGGTTATCGCTTTAACGATTTAACGCTTGAGGGTGATCTCCCCTACGACTCTTATGTTCAGCTGAAAAATCAGCAAGCTCAAGCAAGTGCGGGAGTCGTGTGGGCTTTTCCGAATTGGTCGCTAAGCTGGCGCTTTGATTTTTACAGTAAAGAATATGAATCAGATCCACAAGATTGGCATGCTTATGGTGTATTGAGTTACAGCTGGATAATGTAATGCATAACGACAGTAAGTATCCAAGAGGCAGTTATTAGCTGGCTCTTGGTTACTTACTGTCGCCCAATATTGCTGTGCTTAGCGGTGTTAACTTTCCTCTTTAACCCAGTGCAACACATCCTTAATCACTGACCAACGCGGCTTTTTCGGTTTGGCATTTTCACCTAAAATCCAGTATCCATAGAGCTTATCGACGTAACCCGATGACTTTTGAATCGCTAACCAACTGTTAAGGAATGTTTGTAATGACGCATTGTCACGCGCAACAGCATAAGATGCAGGAAAAGACTTAATCTCTTCTCGGTTATATAACGTGGTGTACTCTGGGTACAAAATAGTCCAAGTCTTACCCGCTTCAAGGCTTATCATCAACCCGTCCCATGTTTTACCGTCATCTTCGAAGAACAAGCGGTCAGACTGGATAGTGTCAAACGTAAAGTTAGCAAATTTCTTTTGTAGATGAGGAATGATTGAATAAGAACCAACAGAGGCAATACGAAGCGGGCCAGCCTCACGCAGCAGTTTATCGGTCTTGAACTCATCAGCGCGATGGTCTTTGACCACAAACGAGTAATGCAGATCGAGTACTGGTGTAGTGAAACCCACATGCTCGATGCGTTTAGTGGTCATCTGTAGTCCAGATATAGCGATATCAAACTGGCCTTGGTTTATCGCGCCCAGCACATTGGCAAATGTATAAGGCACAAATGCTATTTTAACCTCCATCTCCGCCGCTAACTTTTTCATCAATTCAACGTCGAAACCCACCAGCTCATCTTGGGCATTATAAAATGAGAACGGTACTTGAATCGGGTTATAGCCCACTCTTAATACGCCACTCTCTCTAATTTCAGCCACGCTTCTTGGGCCTGTCGCTTTGGCTAATTCGTCCCATCGAAAAGAGGTTACCTGATCAGGTACTTTTTCTGCGGCGCTCATTTGTGCGACCACTTCATCCATATTATATTCGGTGTTAACAATACTGCTTAATAACCAACTAGAACCTAATAGACTCACTCCTATAACAACGGGGGTTAGTGCGCTATACATAATTAATCGCGCCATACTAACCTTAGCAATGCCCACCAGCATGGCGGTACCACCAACGGCGAGAATAAAGATATTCATCGCAGCGAGTAAGGAGGTGAATCGGCTAGTAAATAGGCTCGACACCATATAGAGCTGGAATAGATCCGATGACAACTCTAACGAGTCTAACAACATAGGAATGGTTAAATACACACTGCCAAACAAGCTAATTAAACCGTTTATCGACATTGGCAGGTAAGTTAAAAAATCAATCTCTTTGCCAGAGAACCAAGCAGCAAATAGCACAAAGACAATGGTTAGCAATTTGCCGAGATTAGGAAAACTAAACACCACTGGAATAATGATATTGGCATAGTCATCTGTTTGTTGATTACCAATATCGTATTTATGAAATAGCTCTTTGGTACGCTGAATAAGCAGCGGAATCACAATGAAAATATTACCGGCGGCGAATGCGGTGATCATCGCATCTTTTGCGATACCAGTAATGTCACGATATGAAAATGGTGTAATTGTTGCCAAGATTGCCGGCAACACCCAATAGGTCAATATCAGAGTCATGACCACATGGGCAACAAAGTAAACTTGTAGCTTTTGAAACTCTTCAAAATCCATAGTACCAGCCGTGGCGGCTGTCATGGCAAAAATACCTATTGGCATTAACTTTACAATGCTTTGCGTCACCTTGTTGAATGACTCGCCTAGCAGTTGCATTGGCCGCATTAACGACTCTTTGTCATCTATAGAGATAAGCGCGATGCCGGTAGCGACACAGAAAAGCACAATCGCAGGAATGTAACTATTAGACAGAGAAAAGAACGGATTTGATGGGATATACACATCGAGTAGATTAATCGAGTTTGGATCTTGCAGCGCCGTTAAGCTAAAAAACTCCCCAGCCTGCCAATCTGGAAAGCTGTACTTGATAAGGAACATGGTTAGCAAGCCAAACATCCAAATCACCAGCATCAATTTACCCACTTTTACCCCAAGTGATTTAGCTTGTACCAAGGTCAAGCTGCCTAAGCTAGAGATAAGCGACACGATAATGTAGGGGATAATGGTCATCTGCAGTAGCTTAATAAAGGCATCACCTATCACCGACATCCAAGCTAGCATCTCGCCGAAAAACAGCCCTGCCGCAATACCTGCAGCAAATGACAGCAGGACAAGCGTAGACATACTCATCTTTTTCTTTGGTTTTTCTATACTCTCTTTTGCAAGCTCACTGTCATTATTTACATCGGCTACTGCTGTTTTATCAACCATAATACAAATCGTCCTTTTTTCAGCTATTTACAACAGCCTCTAAATAACCATTATCGGCAATGGCATGGTGATAACACTCAACATACTGGGCAATTTTCTGCTCGGGGCTAAAGAGTGCTCTAGCCCGCTCTCTCCCCGCGAGTCCCATTTGTTGCTGCTTGTTATCGTCTAGCAAAATAGTTTCCATTGCTTTTGCCATCGCGAGTGCATCTTCTGGATCAAACATATAACCGCTCACTCCATGCTCAACCACTTCAGGGATCCCATCAACATTGCTGCTTACAGTGGGAACAGCGCAGGCCATAGCCTCAAGTAGCACCATGCTAAATGATTCACGATAACTTGGCTGAATAACACAATCCGCATTCGGCAGGTATGACTCCACATGCATCACATCCCCCATAAAGGTGACATGCTGTAATATGCCGAGCTGGTCACACTGAGTTTTAATTTTATCTATATATGGTCCACTACCGAGCAACACCAAGCGTGCATTCACTTTACGAAGTAATAGGTGAAAAGCTTGGATAACCGTATCGGTATTTTTAAGCGCTCTAAAGTTTGAAACATGCATCACCACTTTCTCACCGTCTTTCGCCATTTGTCTGCGAGTATTAATGTCGGCAAATGTTGGTGAAAACACATCCAGATCAATGAAGTTATGGATGACATCTATCGATTTATCATTATCAAAGTGGCTGTAAATATAGTGACGTTGGAAGCTTGAGACTGTTGTGACCTTATTGCTTTTGTGAATACTAAATTTATTAAGTGGATACAGCGGCTTATCTTGTCCAACTACAGTAACATCAGTGCCATGAATCGTTGTTACCGTAGCAAATTTATGTTGGCTTATCTCTCCCGCTAGGTATGCACATAAAGAGTGAGGAATAGAGTAATGCGCGTGCACCACATCGAGTTGGTATTGCTCTGCGACTTCAACAATTTTAGCCGTTAGCGCAAAAGTATATAAAGGGTCTGAGAAAAGCGGATAATTAATTGCTTCTACAGAATGAAAAAAAAGCTGCTGAAAATCTTCAATCAATTTAAAAGGTCTAACACTGGAAATAAAGTGAACTTCATGACCCAGTTTGGCTAAACCAAGGCCTAGTTCGGTTGCTACTAGTCCTGAGCCACCAATACTGGGGTGACACACTATCCCGATGCGCAGTTTAGACATAAATTTGCTACCACCCAAATAATAGTTAATAAGATGTTATCGCTAGATAAAACTTAGCACCGTTATACAGTTAAGCAAATAAGTATAAGAAACATACACTCACTGCTATTTATTCACTGCTAAATCACTCCTAGTTGCATCACTTATGACGGCGATTTCTATTACTTATTTTGTTTGCAAAATGCGAATAACTCGCTACCACATCATAATAAAATACAATAAATAACTGAAAAATAACGATTTATCATAATGGCACGTCTTGTGCTTTATCTAGTTTACTTTGATAACATGACAGTGAGAGATGCATTATGAAAATATCCAAGACTATTTCATTGAGCTGCGGCTCCCCTTTACTTCTTAGCCTTCTTATATCAGCAAATGTTAATGCCTCTGAGCCGTTTACTGCTTGTCCTACTGAAGCGTTTGTCATTCAAAAACAATCTAATACACCAAAAACATATGGGGTAAACCTTGCCACTGGTAGCTACTCAGTACTTTCAGATGATATGGGCACTGGTGACGCATTTAATGGCGTTGGTTTTAACTATCACGATAATTATATTTATGGTTGGGACTACGCAAATACGACACTTGGTAAAGCGGGCAGTGATTATCAAATTGCAGCGCTCAATGTCACGAAAGATGCAGCCGCAGCTGCAGCAGGTTCTTTCTATGTTGGCGATGTGGCGATAGCTGAAAATGTCTGGTACGGCTACCGTAAAGGGAAAGGCTTATTCAAAATCCCTCTCGATAACCCCGCAAGCTACAACATGACCATCATTCCCGGTAGTAAAGACAATGCCACTTACAATATTACCGATCTTGCCTTTCACCCAACAGACGGCCACATATACTCAATAAGCAATGGGTCTAGCGGTAAACTACTGCGTATAGACGCTACAACGGGGGCAGCAGAAAACTTAGGTACTGTGATTACTTCAAGCGGCAGTAACTTCATTTTTGGCGCACAATTTTTTGACCCCGATGGTAATTTATACGTCAGTAATAACAGTAACGGTAATATTTACAAGGTCAATGTCGATGAGGCGTCGCCAACCGCTGTGTTGTTTGCTTATGGCCCTTCATCCTCTAGTAATGACGGTGCAAGATGTGCTCTAGCTGAGGTGACTGTCGGTGACTCAGTCGACTTTGGTGATGCTCCCGATTCATACGGCACTGTGCTTGACTCAAACGGTGCTCGCCACTCAATAAGCGATAACTTGTACTTGGGAGCATTAGTTGATAATGAATCCGACGGTTACGCAGCACCGCTGTCAGACGATGCTAGTGATAACTCAGATGATGATGATGGCGTGGTGATGCCAACTGGTTTTGAACTAGGTGAGAGCGCCATTTTACTGGTTACCGCTAAAGGCGGAGACGGTTACCTAAACGCTTGGTTTGATTGGGATCAAAACGGCACCTTTGAATTAGAAGAACAAATTATTCTAGGTGAACCGCTAGATAATGGTTTAAACACCATTAGCATTGATGTCCCAAGTTGGGCCAAAGAAGGGCCAACTTGGGCACGTTTTCGCTTAAGTACCCAACAAGATATCGCCGCGACAGGTGGCGTTGGCGATGGCGAAGTTGAAGACTATGCAGTGACCTTAACGGAAACAGGCGTCACGATAAACTACTACCCCTCTTCTTCAACCTACACCACGCTTGCCTATGAGGATCTATACCCAGATTTGGGCGACTTTGACATGAACGACGTGGTGGTGCAACTGCGAATTATTGAATATGTAAAAGACAACAAAGTAAGACGAATTGGCTTTAAAGCTCAGCTTGCAGCGATGGGCGCAGCTTATCATAACGGTTTTGGCGTGCACCTCCCCGGTGTTAGCCGCAACACCATTAAAGAATCACTGATCAACTGGACTATTGATGATATTGGCCAGCAAGAGTCACCGCTTGAAACCGGCCAAACTAATGCGGTGTTTATCTTCACCCAAGATCTGTCTGATTATGTAACGCTAGAGCAAGGTTGTGAATACCTGCGAACAGAAACAGGTTGTGAAAGCGCCTTTAGAACAACATGGTCATTAGATATTCCATTTGATGTACCTGTTTCAGAAAGCATAATCCCAGCTTTCCCCTATGATCCATTTATTTTTGCAACACCGAATACTGATCATGGTTCAGCAGCCAAAAACGCCGTTGGAGCAAATCCTGGTCGTCAGCTTGAGATCCACTTAAAGAACCAAGCTCCAACAGATAAGTTCTCAAGTAACTATTTCGGTTACCGAGAAGATGCTTCAAATCCAAGCGAAAACCAATACTTTCAGAATGAGAATGGCATGGCTTGGGCAATTGAGATCCCGGTGACATGGAAGCACCCTAAAGAGAAAGAGCGCTTAGACAACGCTTACTCCGAGTTTGTTGAATTTGCTGCCGATGACACTGGCGCGACTAACCCAACTTGGTATGAAAATGCCGACAATGCACTTATCTTTAACGATTAATGGAGAATCACATGAAAACTCAATTTGAAAAAATCACCTATGTTCGTTTAAGTCTTATCGCATTTCCATTATTAGCGCTAACAGCTTGTGGCGGTGGCGGGGATGGCGATGGTGCAAGCCCAGCACCTGCGGCAGTAACACCTACAACAACTACTACAACGACCACAACCACAACCGATGCGGACCCAACACCTGCGCCAACGTCTCTCGATGATTTGGTGGTTGATGCGGATAACGCCTTAGAAGCTTCTTACCTGTTAACGATTAACGTCGATAAGAGCAGCCAGAGTCGAGGTTACTTCTCACTATGTGATGACTACACCGCTCAAGGCGGCGGTTACAACGTCAACTTTGATTCTTGTTTATTTAGAGGCCCTTTAAGCGATGGTAAACTAAGCAAAGAGCTAAAGATTGCTAATCATGAAAGCCAGTTAATCGCCGTCATTTGGTTTTATGAAGGACAAAACCCACAATATGTTGAGTGGAGCTACCTGACCGATAGCGAAAGCCAAATACTGACAATGAACTAACACTATACAAGTGTGGGTCTATTCTTCCGCGATGTCACTCTCCATGCATCGCGGATTTTTTATGTCTTATCCTTCCCCAAATACTCTCTAAAAATAAACAGTCATCCAAATCAGTATTTGCGCCGTATTGGTAATAAAGCAGATTATTAGAGAACAATATGAAGGCAAACAGCTATCAACATCGGAAACAACAAACTTTATCAATCAACATCTCACTGCTTCTAGGGAGTCTACTAATGAGTAGCGTAAGCATTGCGACACCTTTCACTATTGAGCCCGAGAATAGTTGGAATATTATCAATGATTCTGTAATGGGCGGGGTATCAAGCAGCTCCGTCAGGTATGACAACCAGGTCGCAACGTTTAGCGGGGAGTTATCACTTGATAACAATGGCGGTTTTGCCTCAACGAGAGCGCGTTTAACCGCTAAAGTGCCTGCAAAGGCAACTCACGTTAATATTCGCGTAAAAGGCGATGGTAGACAGTACCAGTTGCGTTTGCGCACAAGCAATGACTGGGACGCAGCGGCTTACTCTCGAACATTTAATACCGAACCTAGTAAATGGTTATCTTACCAATTCAGTGCTGAAGAGTTCAGCGCACTTTTTCGAGGTCAAATTATCGATGCACCAAAGCTAAATCTCACAGATATAAAACAAGTTGGCTTTTTACTCGCGGATAAGCAGGCGGGACAATTTTCGCTGTCATTTAAATCTATTTTGTTAGATTGATCCATCAAAAAGGCCAGCTTAACAGCTGGCTTTCATCAGCAACTGAAACTTACTCGTCTTTCTCGACAAAGTCATCGGTAAAGTCGGTTTCCCAATACTTATACCCTTGAACAGTTGCTTGTGCAGCTGCGCCCATAAGGTTGACCTGGTAAGTTTTAATCCCTGAAACATCAACAGATTGGTTGGCAGACGCTTGCTCACCACTCTCGTCATATTTAGCACTTGCCTCAGCCTGCGCTTGCCCTTCGTAACCAGACTCTTTGTAACGTGTTAGTGCATCTCTATCCATAAATGCTTGCACAAACCCTAGCTGCTTCCAGCCAATCCCAGCACCAACCCCCCCTGTAGCGAAACGGTAATAAGATTTCTTACTGCCTTCATGCAGAACGCAGATCCCGCCACCGGTTGATAATGCAAAAAGATAAGTATTACTACCTGTACATACAACATAACCAACTGACTCAGCCACTGCTGACTTAGCTCCAGGATGTTCTTTATAGATCTCTTGCAATGCTGCTTGAGTCTCTTCTCGAGCATTCATTTTCTTTGAATCTGGAGTATCGCCAGTTGCACAACCAACAAGTATTGCAGGAACGAGAACAGCTGCTAACTTAACTCGACTAAATTGGAACATAGCTTTATTCAGTTGGAACATAGTTTTATCCTTTTGGTAAAACAAAAAAACGCTGCCAAGGCTGCGTTTTTAGAAATAGACATCCACTAAAAACTTGCGCTATATAAGCTATAGCACAAGATTCAAGTTATTGATTAAACTCTATCATTACCAAGCTTAACAAATGTTGAACAGCTGACGCGTAATCCTTTCACAACTTGTATACCCATTATCTTCAAGCTCAGTGTTATCAAGGCTTATAATCATTAAACTGCAAAATGCTTGCAGCTAAGAACTGACAAAACAACTAATAAAATAATTGTTTAAGTCTGACAGCCAGTATGTGCTTTAGTCCTTTAAGGACAGCATTACCTCGGTTACCTCATCCATATGCTCAAGAAACAGCGGCACCAGTTGTGGGTCAAAATGTTCACCCGCCTCTTTTTGTAATAACGCGACCGCTTCCTCGACCGACCAAGCACGCTTATACGGTCGCTCACAAGTCAATGCATCAAATACATCAGCAATTGCAACAATGCGGCCTATGCGAGGAATATCCTCACCTTTAAGTCCATAGGGATAACCAGTACCATTCCATTTCTCATGGTGACTAATAGCAACAATTTTTGCCATCTTAAGCAGATCGGATTCATTATCTCCAATGATTTCAGCGCCGATTTCTGCGTGTTTTTTCATCTCTTCGAACTCATCAGCGGTGAGTTTGCCAGGCTTACGCAAGATGGCATCTGATATGCCTATTTTACCAATGTCGTGCATTGGGCTCGCAGCCATTAACATATCCGCATCTGCTTCACACATGCCCGCCGCTTTCGCTAGGATATGCGCATAGTGACTCATTCGTATGACATGCATCCCTGTTTCATTATCTTTGTACTCCGCTGCGCGCCCGAGCTTCTGTATCACTTTAAGCTGAGTTGCGGCCAGCTCTGCCGTTTTCTGTTTAACTTTAATCGCCAGTTCGCGACTCTGATTAAACAGCGCCAACTGGGTTTTAACCCTTTGCTGAACAATAGGTGGGTTAAATGGCTTAGTGATATAATCTACCGCGCCAAGTTCTAAGCCCTTAAGCTCGTCTTCAGCGGTGATTTTTGCGGTTACAAAAATGATCGGTATATGCCGAGTGGTATGATCGCTTTTAAGACGCCTACAAACCTCAAAACCATCAATTCCTGGCATCATAATATCAAGTAAAATAAGGTCCAAAGGGAGACGTTTGGCAATCTTTAGTGCAATTTCACCATTTTTAGCCACTTTTATTTGGTAATCATCTTTTAACATTCCAGCCAAAACATCTATGTTCGCTGGGGTGTCATCGACAACTAGTAAGGTTTGTTGGTCCATCACAGCCTTCCTATATCGTAAAAATTAATTGTCTGTAACGCTAGCTACAATCGCTTGCATCTTTATTGCGACTTTGAGTGCCTCATCAAATTCATAATCATCTAACTGTTTTTCAAGCTGCTTAAGCAGAGATGCAAGTGGCTTAGATGACAGTGTTGCTCGCTCTGTTGTGATAAGTTCGGTCGCTGCCATATCAAAGTCATTAAGCATATCGATAAGTGTAGCTAAAACGGCGCTAGCCTTATCAACATCTAGAGTAACCAGTGTCTGCTCTTTGGCTCCCACAAGCAGTTGTGCGCTAATCTCTTTACAGACTAGTGATAATTCACTTTCTAACAATTCATAATTATCACTAGCAGTAATCTCTGCCTTGGGTCGTGAAAATGTTTCATTATCTTGCTCTAATTGCTCCGCATACTCAGCTAGCTTTAATGCTCCTATCGCACCAGCAACGCTTTTTAGCGTATGTAAAAGTCTTGCTGCTGTCACAATATCATCGGCTTCGACACTCGCATTAAATCGCGTTGAAAAGTCGTGTTGTCCGCTAACGAACTTCTGCAGCAACTTAATATAAAGCTCTGTTTTTCCTTGAGTACGATGCAAGCCCAACTGAGTATTTATGTGCTCAAAGAGGTCAAAGTCAATCTCGCTTCCTCTAGAAGGGCTGTCCGCCTTTGCTGTTAATTGCGGATATTTGGGAGTCACCCATTTAGCGATAGTAATAAATAACTCATCGACATTAATCGGTTTAGGAATATGATCATTCATGCCCGACTCGAGTGCTTTTTCTCTATCTCCAGCCATTGCGTTTGCCGTCATAGCCAGCACAGGAAGGTGTTCCAACTGCTCAATCTCTCTAATCCTGCGAGTGGCACTATAGCCGTCCATGATTGGCATTTGGCAATCCATCAATACACCATCGAACTGTTCTTGCTCAAGGAAATCAAGCGCCTCTTGACCGTTATTAGCCAGCACGGGGGTTATGCCATTACTGCTGAGCAGCTCTACGATCAGCTCCTGATTTAAATCATTGTCTTCTGCAACTAATAGTTTTGCTCCTGCAAGTTGAGATAGCGCAGTTTCAACTCGACTGCGCCTTTTTGAAAAGCTCGTGAGTTTACGTGGCGCTAAACCTAAAGCAGGCAATAACGCATCCCACAATGTCGATTGAGTAACAGGTTTGGTGAGCACCGCATCTATAGGTACATCTACAGCATCGAATAATAACTCCTCTTTACCGTAGGCTGTCACCATGACGACATGAGGTGTCATGGATTCGGGCAGCTGCTTGATGAATTTCGCTACGCCTATTCCATCAAGCTTTGGCATCTTCCAATCCAGCAATACCAGTTGATAAGGTAAAGTCTCACTTTTTTTGAGCATTTCGACGGCTTCTACGCCATCTTCAGCACACTCAACCTGCACGTTAAGACTATCTAACATGGCTAAGAGGATCTCACGGGAATTGGCATTATCCTCAACAAGTAACACACGAATATCTTCTAAGCTTCCTTGATAAATTGGCGTAATGTCATGATGTTCGACTATGGGGAATACCGATTCAAAATAGAAACTACTGCCTTGATTCACTTCACTTGAAACGCCAATATGCCCCCCCATTAAGTCAGCCAAATTTTTACAAATTGCCAGCCCTAATCCAGTACCGCCATATTTTCTAGTGGTTGATGCATCGGCTTGAGAAAACGCTTTAAACAAGCCTTGCTGCTGCTCTGTCGTCATGCCGATTCCAGTATCAGTGACCGAGAACTTAAGTGTGACTTCATCATCAGTCAGCTTTTCAATACTGACGCCAATGATCACGCTACCTTGTTCGGTGAACTTAACGGCATTATTAGCAAGGTTGGTAAGGATCTGTGCTAATCGGAGCGGGTCGCCCTGCAACATAGCAGGAATTGATGGGTCAATATCAAACAACAATTCCAGCTCCTTCTCAGCTACTTTAATGCCAACAAAGTTGATAATGTCTTCTAATACATCCTCTAAGCGGAATTGAATCGCTTCGATATCCAGCTTACCCGCTTCTATTTTTGAAAAGTCGAGGATGTCATTGATGATCCCTAATAGAGATTGAGCTGAACGATGGGATTTATCAATATAGTTGTGTTGCTGCTTAGTTAATTCCGTTTTAAGTGCAAGATGTGTCATGCCAATAATGGCATTCATCGGCGTGCGGATCTCATGACTCATATTCGCTAGGAACTCTCCCTTAGCACGGTTAGCGTCATCAGCAATTTCAATCGCTGAGGCGAGCTCCCTTTGCAACGCTTTCGACTCATTAATATTGAGATGAACGCCACTGATCCGACCGGCATGACCATCTTCAGTATAATGGTGCACCTGGCCGATACTCATTATCCAGTCATAACTTCCGTCTTTACGTTGCATTCTAAATTCGCGTTTAAGCAGCTGTGGGTTTGATTTACTCTGAGCTTTTAAGCTATTTAGAATCGACTCCCTGTCATCTGGGTGTATTAAATTAAACCAGGTCTGCTCTCCAGCATTAAGCACTGACCACTGCTCGTTATCAATACAAAGATCCAGTACATCGTAACCAAGCATATTGGCGTACATAGGGTTTACTACGACTTTATTTTCAGCAGGATAATAATCCCACATTCCCATTCTTGCGCTTTCAGCAGCCACCTTGAGTTTATCTTCAGATAGTTGCAGTCGATTTTCAGCTAGCTTTTGCTCAGTAATATCAAATAATGTGCCATCAAAATAGCAAGCATCGCCTATTTCATCGTAAACAAATTGCGCCTTAATCTGCAAATATCTTAATTCATTTGCAGCATTCTTAATGCGAATATCGCGGGTCACAAAGCTCTGCTCTTGATAAGCAATACTCAGCTCAGCTTTGAGCGCTTTCATATCTTCTGGAACGACAATATCCACAAAAGTAAGCCGAGCATTTTCACCTAGAAAATCTTTATCGCAGTAACCTGTAACGACTTCTACATTGGGACTCAAATACTGCAGTGTATATTCAAATTTATCGAGAATATCGACCCGATAGCGGTATACAACACCCTGAATATTTTCCAGTAAAACTTGGTATTGCTGCTGGTTTTTCAGCATTTCTAAACGGACTTTTTCTTGCTCGCTGATATCGAGTAATGAAAACCTAACCTCGGTAACTCGACCCGAACCATCCTTTACAAGATCGGTCGACACAGAAACAAATAACATCTCGCCGCTGGTATCATGCAGCTGCACCCTTTCATCTTGTGATCTAATACCGCGTAATCCTTGTTTGAATACGGTATCAATTGGACCATTCTCTTTATTGATTACATCACGCCAATTAATGCTTTTAAAAGCCTCGCGTTCGACACCTGCTAACAAAGAAAACTGCCGATTGTGCTTGATAAAATCACCGTCAACATTAACCGATGCATAAGCCACAAATGAGTTTTCGTAGAGATCCCACAGCGCTTCTTCCCGCTCTTGTAGCTCTTTAGTTCGCAGGTTAATTTGTCGCTCTAAGTTATCATTATCAACTTGTAACCGGTCATGCACCAAGCGACTTATCTTGATACCGCCGACAGAGAGCAAGATGCACAACAGCACAATCGCCGCCATAATCCCTATGATAATATTTTTAAAGAAGAAGTAATTACTTGCCGCTTCATCGAGATCCATTTCGGTAATCACACCGAAGCCATAACGGCTGTCCCAATGCCAAGCGCCGATAACCTCCTTACCACGGTAATCTTTATAACCCTTATAATTATGTCCATCCATGCGCATACTTAATTGGCTAGCACTGTAGGTGAGCGGACTATCGTTGTGGTTCTTTGCTGCAGGAGATTCTGGAGTCAGTATTCTTCCTGGATTGGTTACCCGTAGGTTTAATACCGACATCTGCCCCGGGTCGACCAGTCCTAATGATTGCAGATCTTTCTCGAAGCGACTGTGGGACAATATATATCCCTCTTGAGATACAAAATAAGACTCTCCTGTTTTACCGACACCCGCGCTTTCAGCTAATTTTGCAAACTCGACATAAGGGTCGATACGTAACATCAATACTGCCAGGATATTCTCTTTAGCATCCCGTATAGGGCTCAGAACAAACATCGTCGGTGTTTGCGTTTGCTCAATACCGTAAGGGTTTTTCAAAATCACTTCAGAGCGGATAGGCGCGGTAATCACGGTTTCGCCAGCAACTGCGCGGGCAAAAATCTTAGCCTCTTTGCGGGCAACAATATTCAGTGTGCCAATATTTTTATCTCTTGCTGAAGACAAGTTAGTGCCATCTAAAGCAGTGATAAAAAAACCTAAAGCCCCAAAAGATCGACTGTAACGATGATAAGCTTCTCTTGACCACTGAATGTTTTCACTAGCAAGTACGTTTTTGTTGTTAGTATCAGAAATGAGATCAGCTGTCCGTTTCTGCAAAAGAGGGTTGCTCGAAACGGCTGTAATTCGCGACTCCCAGCCTTTTACCCAAGAGTAAAGGGCTACATCGCTAGTTTTGGTTAATGTTCTCAGCGCTTCGCCGCTTTTTTTAACCTCATGGTCATAGGTAATCGATAAGCCAATCGCACCGACGAGTTGCAAAATAAGCGTGAAAACTAGCAATGATAGTGCGGCATACACCCGATTTTTTCTTAGTTTGAAAAAGATAGATATATCTTGATTGACAGCGCGTTTAAGCTGTAAGAACAGTCCAATAAGTAAAGCAAATAAGCCAAATAGTACTAGCCCGATAAAGATATGATCCATTACCTATAAACTCCATACTATTGATGCAAATGTGATTATTTGCATTTTCCCTATATCGACTTAAAGGCTATTTCTCTTCTTCAAGAATTTCCAATCTCTAGATTCTAAATAAAAAGAAGCGAATATCATGTACACGCCTACTAAGAATAGCTGCAAGATCCGCAAATAAAAATTAACCGCAACATCTTTGTCTGTGGAAGAAACCGTTGAGCCAACAACCACTAATAAAGCCGACAATATCCCCGCAAAGAGCGGTGCTTTTGCGGGATCTGCATAGATCTTTTGTCCAAATATTAACGCTGCTAACATCGACATGCCAATATAAAATGGCAGTTCAGGAACAATCGTCAACAAGTTATAGAACACAATTGCCAGTACGCCACCAATACCATTGGTGACCAATAAAAATAGACTCACCTTGATGCTCTTTGCACCTGCGGCTTGTAGCGATAAAATGGCGATAAATATCATCGTCAGCAGCGCACCAGAGATCTCTAAAAAATAGAAAAAACAGATAACGGGGAACGCTAGAATGAGGGCTCGAAATGCTTCGTGAGTGCGTTCATCGTGACTCTGTTCTGCATTGGCTAGTGATTCTTTCTCTGGCGAGAGATCGGGGAGTAAAACATGCAGTAATGCAAAAATAGAAACCGCAACGACCCCTGAAAAACTGAGTCCGACCCCAACCATCAGCGATGCGCCCGGCTGCAACAGTCCAAGATAGGGTAACAACAGCGTGGCAACGATGAAGATCGTTGCAAAGAAATTCCACTTAGGGCTACTGAAAAGGTAGTAGCCCCAAAGCATCATCATCGCCAATAATGGCAGTAAAACCGCTGGGTATTGCGTGGGTCCGAAACTGACTAACCAAGCAATCGCGATAGTACAAATCATTGAGATGAGTAACTCGTACACCGTTTGTACTGTAGGCTCTTGTCTGTCGACCAAAAACTTAGCCACAAACACCGGCACAATAAACGCTAGCGGCCATGCCCAGATAGAAGAGACTGCGACCGCAAGACCTATTCCTAAGGTGAACCTGAGCACTCGTCGAGTATAAATAGCCTCTTCGAGCGCTGCTTTTTCAGCGCTGACGATAAGCTCCTCGGCTTTATCTGACATAAGAGAACCAGCTCACGACTCTGATCCAAGCGCGGCCAAATAAGTTAATCATTGAATTATCTTTAGTATAAACGATTACATCAGCTTGGCCGCCTACACGTCGCAGCCCCACTGCTTCATCTTTTGATAATACTATGGTGACAGGAAAGCGTTGTGACTGCCTAAGCCAACCAGTTTGGCCTGAGATCTGAGCCAGTTTGCCCGTTTGCTCACTCTGCCCCCAGTCAATGCCGTAATCAATGCTACCAACCTTTGCTTTAAACACTTGGCCAGGGGCATAATCTAGCGCGAACTCGACCTCATCACCGGCTGTTATATTACCTAAACTATTTTCTCTGAAATAAGCTTCGATCCAGACATCTTCTGAAGAGATAAAGGTCATAATAGGCTGACCAGCGCTCGCATATATCCCCTCTTTCAATCTGAAGTTAGAGGCGACGCCATCGGTAGGTGCTGTAATAGAGGTTCGTTGTAAGTTTAATTGAGCTTTCTCTAAACTCAATAATGCCGATTTAACATTGGTATTATTTTCACCTTCAGCGCCTAAACGCTCTTCTGCCTTGGCTAAATCCGCTTTCGCGCTTGCGACCCCCGCCTCAGCTTTAGTTAATTCTGCACGGGCATTGTCGGCATCAGCCTGCGACATAACCTGCTTTTCAACCATGGTAAATATGCGCTTAGACTGAACCTGCGCATTTTTATAGTTAGCCACCGCATTGGTCACTTTCGCCTGCGCAGCTGCCACATTGGCAGTTTGAGCGCCAACATTTTGCCCTGCTTTCTTTAAAGATTGCTCTGCTTGATGAAGCGCAATCTCATAGTCAGTAGTATCAATCTGAGCCAAAACATCACCCGCTCTAATTAGCGTATTTGGCGTTGCTAAAATATCTACAATTTCACCTGAGACTTGCGGACTAATTGGCACGACATAGCCGCGAATACGGCCTAAATCTGTAGAGGGAATAAAACGGTCGGCGATTAAATGGAATACAAATAGAAAACTAACAACAATCAAAATGATGTTAGTCGCCTTACGAATTTTGCTGTTCTTTTTGTCCTCAGTTGGGTTGGCTTCTGCCTTTGCACTTTCACTTGCTGATACTTCTTCAGGCGTACCCTTTTGTTCAGTCATATTGATCCCTATCCCTAACCGATGCTTTTGCTTAGAACACATACTATTTTTTTACCAGTTTAGTGTTAAAAACACGTAAAATTCAATATCTTTTAGAAATAAGCTTAGTATCTGCTCCATCACACCATTAAATATGCGAATTGGAGCTGCAATCAATGTCTGAGTTTTTGATTTAACGGCAGGAGTTTTGTCGACGGGATTGGCGGTGAGCCTTGTAACACAGCAATAAAATGAGCGTTATCAACCTGGGAACTGCTTGGCCAATAACGCTCGAAACTCATCAATACTTTTTGATACTCGGTTGAAACTAGTGGGCTCTTTTTACATCCTCAGCCATACCGCTTGCAGGTAAAGCCTTAGGTTTGAAGTCCTCAACAGCTTGTTTATCTAACTCTTGCTTAAGGTAGTCCAACGCCTTCTCAAGTTGCGCATCTTTACCGGTAAAAGTTGCATATGGCAGATTATCAACTTCGATATCAGGGCTGACGCCACGTCCTTCAATAATCCAGCTACCGTCCATTGCATACTGTGGATACTCAGCAACCCGTGCCATTCCTTTATCAGTCAGAGAGTTACGACCAGACAACCATACGCCGGCACCCGTAGTTTGCTTACCTATAAGCGGAGCAATACCCAGTGCTTTAACCCCAGCAGAGAAGGTCTCACCGTCTGAATAAGTCAGCTGATCGGTCAGTACGACTAAGTGACCATTAAAGGTTTGCTGCATATTGCCAGATGGAGTGCCATGGGTTGGAGCCCAAAATGCCCATGTACGTCTAAGCAATTTCTCAATAATCCAACTGTCGATATTTCCGCCTCGGTTACGGCGAACATCAATAATCAGTCCCTGTTTATCGTAATTAGCGTAGAACTCACGCGCGAAACTGGCGACATCACCACTGCCCATCGCGTAGAGATGCAGGTAACCGAACTTGCCATCACTTGCTTTGCTAACTTCATGACTATTGTGGTTGACCCAGTCTTGATACCTTAATTTTGCGTTCGCTGATGCGGTGACCGGTTTTACAATTGTCTGATGTGTTTTACTGCCACGTTTAAGCTCTAGTAGTACCTGTTTAGCACTTTGGTTACGAATAAGGCGTGTAACATCCGCGATGTTCGTCAACTTCCTACCGTTTATCGCAATGATAATGTCACCGACTTTAGCATCAACACCCATCTGTTTTAGTGGCGCCGCTTGCTTAGGCAGTTCAGGATCGCCTTGATAAATATGCTCAATCACCACCCCTGCTTTTGTTTGCTCTAAACGCGCACCTAAACTTGCAGATTTAGCCTTGTTGGGATCTTTAGCGAAGTCGCCGCCACGAACTTGAGAGTGCAGCGAATCTAACTCGCCCATCATCATCTTGAAAATATCATTGAGCTCATGACGATCAGTTAAACGATCCACCAACGGTTGGTATTTCACTTTAGCCTGCTGCCAATCGACACCACGCATTTTCTTGTCATAGAACGAATCTCGGTGCATTAACCAGGCATCTTCAAACATCTGCTGCCATTCAGCTGTTGGTTGAATGGCCAGCTGCCAATTGTTTACCTGAACTTTGGCGTTATCGAGTTCTTTAGGTAGCTTGTCGCCCGCATCAACAATCAACATCTCTTTACCCTGCTTCGATTGTTTGCGGATAAACAGCTTTTTACTGTCGTCAGACAAGGTATATGACCCCACATCCTTTGAGAATGTATCGACCTTAGGGCTTAGTGGGTTAAACTTCACCACCTTCAAAGAAGACTTACGGCTTCCGACATTTTTATCAAGCAGATAGAACTTATCTTCACCGAGTTGCAGTGATGAATAGTTACCAGCTGCAATAGGCACTTGCCATAATCTGGCCGATAAGCCATCCCAGTCAACTCGTGTCTTAATCTCGTCATCACTGTCTTTTTCAGGCTCACTCAGCAACTCATTGGGCTTTTGAAAAGCAAAACGTGCTTTAGAGTTTAGGGCAATGGCAAACACTTCAGTACGCTTATTAAACATCGGCCCCATGTTTCTGTCACCCCATGGAGAGCTTGGCGTAGAGACAAACTTTCGGTTTGAGAGAAAATAAAGCCAATCGCCATCTTTACTAAAACTGGGCGAGAATGACTCATACTTATCTGTGGTGAGTGCTTGCGCTTTATTTTTATCTAAAGAGTACAACACGATTTGGGGGCGATTTTTACCCATCTCTGCTTTGGTGAGCGCGATAAATTGACTGTCTCCCGACCAAACGATATCGGCGTATGGCCCAAGCCCTTCACCTTGGGTAATAATTTTCTTATCACGTCCCTTCTTTAAATCTAATAGCCAAACATTACCGTCATAATCATCATGAGCCAAATAACGGCCGTTAGGCGAAAGGTATAGATCCATACGTAATGCTTTGCCGTTTTCGGTTAACTGCTTACGCTTATCACTGCCATCGGCGGCAAATTGCCATATCTCCTGCTCACCGCTAATGTCACTTATGCCGTATACCCACTGGCCATCTTTACTCATAACCGCATTGCGCACTCGACTGTCAGCAGGTACTGTCAGCTGTACCAATCTTTGGCCATCCGTTGAAGCGATGGCGACTTGGCTACGAGCGGTGATCACAACTCTGTCGTTTTGCGGCGTAAACCTTGTAGATGTTGCATACTTCATCGGATCGTTGACCCAATGTTCTCGTTTATGCGAAAAATCTGAAATCAATTCAATATCAACAGCTTGCTCTTTATTCGATGCAATATCGAATAACTTAATATCGGCGCCCTGTTGGAAAACAATACGCCCTTCATTAAGCTTAGCACTTCTCACTTGCCACTCTTTATAATGTGTATGTTGCTGTAGATCTTTGCCATTAACAGACATTGACCAGATATTGTCGTTACCATCACTATCGCTGATAAAGTAAACACGAGACTGCCACAACATGGGTTGCCTTACAGAGCCGTCGTGGGTAGCTGCTAATTGCTGCGCTTCTTGTTGCTCACCAAGCTTAAAACGCCAAAGCTCTCCCTTAGCGCCGCCTCGATAGACTTTGGCATTATCACCAGTGGTTTGTAAGCCAAAACGAGTGAAATAAACATATTCATTTTGCTCATCAATAACCCCTTCGATAGCATCGGCAAGCGGTAAATCTGTTGTTACCAGACTTGTAGGGTCGACAGTACGTAATACCCAGTAATTTGCTGGACCAAATGCATTATCAGTGGCATACAGGATTTTTCCATCACGGGTCCAGCCTTGCACTCTCACTCGAGAGTTTTCAAAGCTAACTCGCTTGGCTTGCCCACCGTCAATTGCAATAACGTAAACCTCTGATGAACCTTCATAGTTCGCCACATAAGCGACAGATTGACCATCAGGAGAAATAGTCGCTCCCAACTCTTCAGCAGGTAAACTGGTTAAACGTCTGGCCTTCGATTCTGTCAGGTCTTTAGTCCAAAGATCGCCTTCAGCAGTAAATACTAATGTTTGTTGATTTAATGCCGGTGCGCGAAAATAGCCTGCTTTATCACTAGAGTCAGAGGCAAATGAGGGAGAAATATTAATTGTGCCCAAAGCTAACATGCAACATGCAAGTGAGTGACGAAGTTTCATCGAAGAGGCCATCCTATTGTAATTATTCTAAATGGGAGCGATTGAGCCACACAAAGTAGCAAACTTTTGATTAACCTTCAGCAAAATAAATATAAAGAATTATTAGCAAATGTGTCTTATACCAGTAGGTATACCCGTTCTACCTGAAGATGCAGGATTCAGTGGTAATTTAATGGACTTTAATCACGGCATTGATTGCAACCAATGGTCATTCCCTTGGTAAAATCAATAACACTGAGTAAAGTCCATGCTTTTATATAAGTCGTTGATCTACTCAGAGTGTTTTTAGCGAGCTAATTCAAAACGGATCATTGGCATAATGGTTGTTCTCTTTTGCATTTATCCAACACTGAAGTAGGTAGCTAAAACACTCCTTATAGGCGAGTTTTAGCGACTCTGATGCTGCGTTAATGAGCTTGAAGCTAGAATAACTATGCTCTTCACTCACTGCAAACCACATGGCCTAGCATGTTCCTGACATGCTTAAGGCATTCCCTCCATCCTTGGAGGTCAGATGTGGTGAATGTCATTCATGCACGACGATATGGATATAGGAGGTAGAGTAACGCAGGAGCAGTTATCGAGGAGCATTTAATGACCTTGCCTCAACACCGCTAAACGCCCGCTAAGCGTTCAAATCATTATAGCGATTGGTATTAGAGACATTCATAGCTATTTGAGAGTTAGCAACTATCTACTACGCTTGATAGGTCAGCACTCACTTTTTAACTAACACCTTGTATTGGCACAGGCCTGTTGATCTTTAAAACAAAAATAGTCATGAAAGCTCAATAACCCTAATGAAGGATAATAATGACCTCTGAATATCTGCGTCCCTCTTTAAGGGATGATCCCCGACTCCATAAAGCGCTACTGGATATGCCAAGCAAGTATGCCGATAGTTACAGTGAATCACAGCTTATCTATTTCCGACTTGCACTGATAGGTAAACCATGGCAGCAACACTTTATTGATAATCGTGGCACTTTTTATTTTCCGTTTGTTGGCTGGCGTTTTTTCTATGTATTCCTTTTAGGTAGAAACAAACGCGCGTTGAACCGCAAGGAAAAACAGGCGTCAATGGCCGTTTTCCTCCTGTCTTTAGTTGGCTTTATTGTGCTATCTATGGTTATTGGGCTGCTACTGCTATACCTACTGAAATCAGCACTAGGTATTGATCTATTTGAAGGTACTTCTCTAGGGATCTGGGATTGGTTCAATGAATAATGCCTACTGCATGAGTAGGCATTATTAAAGATAAAAGCTATTTTCTATTAATGAGCGGGATGATTCTATTCTCTGGGATCATCTAGCTTTTTTTGCAATTCGATAAAGCGGTTTTTCAATGCTTCATTTGACTGCAACAGGGTTTCATATTCATTTTCAATCCGTTGCAATGCTTGTTCAGCCTGAGCAAACTCTTCTAGGTTAAGCATTTTTTCCACCTCATCGAGCTCAGCAGTTAGCGTTCCAACATCAGTACCAACGTTTTTTAGGTTTTTAGCCCCATTAAAGTCCGATGACTGCAGCTTAATTTGCGGCTTTTCATCAGCGCTAGTACTTTCTTGGGCTGACATATTACCTGACTCTTGTTCTGGTGTAGCCATTCTCATCATCGCTGGTGCGTTGTGATCTTCTGGCGTAGACATTAAGGCTGGCATCGCTTCATCACTCAAATTACCCGTCTGCATTTGTGGATTAATCACAAACAAAGTGACCACCAATAATACAGAAGCTGCAGAAGATAATGGCCAACGGTGCTTGCGCCAAAATGACTGGCTTTTCACCCGCGGTTTTGCATTGCTGGCTGCGAGTTCTAGAATGGCGTTATCAAGTACCTTTGATGGCCGTTCTTGCTCAATATGTTGATAAAGTGCATGCAGCTCTTTTTGAGTATTGTCTTCACTCTCTTTAGTCATACTCCACCTCCTGCCACTTCAGGTCAACACAGGCTTTAAGGCCTTTATTTGCGTAACGAAGACGGCTCTTTGTTGCCTCAACTGTTGCACCTGCAATATCGGCAATCGTTGCGGCAGTGAAGCCCATTTCAATATTAAGCAAGAACGCTTCTTGTTGAACTTGCGGCAAGTCTTTCACGCAGTCTTTAAGTAACAGCGCCTTCTTTTGCTGTTGCAGTTGTTGCTCTGGAGATTCAGACAAACAACTGGCGACGGATTCTGTTTCTTGGCCATCCTCAAAAGTATCACTAAAACTACTTTCAGGTTTCTTGGCTCTTACATGGTCGATTATCAGGTTATGTGCAATGCGATATAACCAAGTGGTGAATTTTGCTTTGGCTTGATAATTGGCTGCCGCTTTTATCACTCTGCTCCATGTTTCTTGGTACAGATCTTCAGCCAGTTGATTGTCATAGATTTGCCGCACAAAGTAGCGATATAACGGCCCTTTGTGTTTACTGTATAGCAGTTCAAAAGCACGAGTATTACCGCTAGCATACTGCAGCATGAGCGCTTGGTCGGGATCTGCATTTAAAGGTTGATCTGTTGGGTGAATGGGCTCTAACACACCAAGGTCCTTTACAGAGTATTGAAACAATAAGTCTGCATTGCTGCGGGGAATTTGTCTATAGCGAGATTTATAGCGATGACATGGAGTGTGGAGTTAATTTAGCAGCGTTATAAACGTGAACAGATAATGACAATTTACTTAATGCTAGAGTGAAACTATCGACATCGATTAACTAAAAACACAGATACGTCATACCGTTGGTATTAACAGGCACAAAAAAACCGCAGTGAAAACACTGCGGTTTTATTTGTTTAGTGTCGCTTAAGCTAGTTTAGCTTGTAGCGCAGCATCTTTAGCCTGAACAGCTTCAGCAGACTTAGCACGCTCTTCTTTTACAGCTACAGCCAGTGCATCATCACCAACCGCTAGCATTTGTGCAGCTAGGTAACCCGCATTTTTAGCACCAGCACTGCCGATAGCGACAGTAGCAACAGGAACGCCACCAGGCATCATCACTGTAGATAGTAATGCATCATGACCTTGTAGTGGACCATTGTCTATTGGTACACCAATCACTGGACGAGTTGTGATACCAGCAACTGCACCTGCTAAGTGTGCAGCAAGACCAGCAGCACAAATAAATACTTTACAACCACGAGCTTCAGCATCAGTCACGTAAGCGTGAGTAGCGGCTGGAGTACGGTGGGCAGATGTCACTTTAGCTTCAAACGTAATGTTGAAAGTCTTTAATACATCTAGGGTAGATTGCATTGTAGGCAGGTCAGAATCAGACCCCATTAATACTGCAACAAATGGTTTGCTCATTTTTTGTCCTTGTGTAGGGCGGTACATTATTATATTTGCGCGCATTATAATGAAAATAAGCGCAAAGAGTAAACAGGCTTCCCCCAAAGCCAATGACCTAATTATCTCTAAGCTTTGTTTTGACTGCAAATAACTTATTAGTACATATGTATAACAAATAACTAAGATTGCTAGCCAATCTCTTATGTACCTTTAGATCCCTGTGACTATACGGTACTGCATAGAACTAAGCGTCTCTATGGCTATAGAGTGTGAATATTGTGTATCACTTTGTAACACCGATAGCGGTTCACACAAATAATTTTGTCAGTCAAAATGATGATGTATACATTTCCGTTATTAAGCGCAAATAGCACTACTGTTTAGTACCGCAAATTTGATAAACTCGCCCGATAGCTTTCAACAAATACACCAACTCGTCGTTGCAAGATTAAGCACTTGTTAGAGTTGTACTTTTTATCTACTATTTAAGTAATTTACAATGATCTTTACCTGTACATATTTTCTTTTGAATGCAGCAAACAAATGATTTGAACGAGTAGAATAGGATATTCATGTTGCCCATCAAAGACAGTTTAAAAAAGAAGAAAATTGATTCACTCGATTGGAAGACTCACTTAGCTCTGCTAGGTGTGCCTTTGATGTTGCTGTTTATCTGTTGGTCGTTTTTTTTTAGTATCACCGCATCACCAAACGCAATTGCAAACTTGCTACTTGTTGGCATCATCTACCTGCTTGGTTACAGTCTCAATTACTATTTTCATCAAGGGCGACTTACAAGGCTTTGGGAACATCTGCAGCAAGTTGTGCATGTAAATGAAACAACCTTCGAATTAGTCAATATTTCCAGTCAGTATCAAGATGAAACCGCTTTTTTAAACGCGTTACTAAATAAGGCCGTGAGTAGTGTTGATGGCGCTGAAATGGGTTCAATTATTCGAGTCGAACCCAACACTGGTGCATTATCATTTGAATCAAGTGTGGGAATTGATATCAATAAGCTTAGACAGCTCAATATCAATCTAAAGCAATCATTTGAATATCGGTTAACCAAAGGTAAATGCGATAGAGTCGTCGTCATTGATGATATGGAAGCCATTAACTCTCGCAGCTCATTAAGCTCGTCAGATCAAAATATCCTGCTCGATGCTCCCTCAACAGCGATACGCTCAACCTTATCGAGCCCGATCCATATTGATGGTCACCTTTACGCCATGCTTAATTTAGATAGCGGAAAAGTGAAAGCGTTTAGCCATTATGATCGCAACCTAGTGGCGATACTCACTCATGAAGCAGCAAATGCTATTTCTCTATACCAAAAAAACCATAAGATTAATTTGCTAGCTAACTTTGATAGCTTGACCGAATTGTACAATCGTCAACGTTTTGAAACGCTTGTCAAAGAGTGGAAGTTGAAGCCCCATTTTGGTTGTTACTTGATACTCATCGATTTAGATAATCTTAAAGCGATTAACGACCAACATGGTCATGCAGCCGGCGACACAGCACTGCAAAAATTGAGCAAGCTTCTCAAAGCTCAATGGCATGAAAAGCAGTTAGTGGCGCGTTACGGCGGCGATGAATTTATAGCACTGTGCCACGGGCCTTTAGAGCGTATCGAAAATGAGATAAATATTATAGAGACAGCGCTGAGTGAACGAGGAGATATTAGTTTTAGCTATGGTATCGAGCAGTATCACGGTCAGTTAAACAAGACCATTAAGGCTGCCGATGAAGCCATGTATAGACATAAACGCGCAAAGGTCAGTAAGAGCTTATAAAGCTCTTATAAAATCTACATTTTTAATAAAGGAGTAGGCTTTCTTAGCCTATACCCATCCCACTTGAAAATGCTCGTTTCAGAGGTGTTGTGCTAGTTCAATTCTAGGCGCGTTAACGTGGAAATGGTTATTCCCTTTTAAGGTGCCGCAACAGCGAAGTGGGCTTGTACAACCTCTTCTTCGATGGGCGTTTCTTATATAAAAAGCATGGGCTTTACTCTGTGTTATTGATTTTACCAAGGGAGCGACCATTAACTGCAATCAATGCCTCGCCGACAGGATGTAGGTGCCTAGGTTCAGCATGGAGCAATGAATCTGTGACTAAAGCTGATTAAACACCCACTGAATCCTGCATTTTCAGGTCGGATGGGTATAACCCTTTAACGATAATTGTTTTAGCAACCGCCCTATACACACACTCGTTTGAGGATTTTGTCCAGTTTTGCAGATGTGCTTTTCTGCTCTCTTGCTTGTTCAGCAATCGTCTTCAAATTGCTATGCACATCTTGGCTAAGCCTTGATATTTCAGATGCTCGGTCATTAATACTTGAAGTGGATGTTTGTTGACCCTGAATACTGTCATTAATATTTCCCGTCAAATTATCAAGTTGCAGAAAAGCGCTACCGATATCGGTAAATGCTTGCGATACTCGCTGACATTGCTGCAAGCTTTCTTGGCTCACTCGCTGGCTTTCACCAATTGCAGTGACTGCGCTGCTGGTTTTACCTTGCAGGCCTTCAACGATGCTCTGAATTTCGACGGTTGATTCTTGGGTTCTATGTGCCAATGCCCTAACTTCATCAGCCACAACAGCAAAACCTCGACCTTGCTCACCAGCACGTGCTGCTTCAATTGCCGCATTAAGCGCTAACAAGTTTGTTTGCTCAGCAATACTTTTTATCACTTCCAACACGTTACCGATTTTTTGGCTGTCCTTATGTAACACATCAAGTTCGCTAACTAAGCTTTCAATGCCATGGGTAAAATCTCCCATAAAGGTTTGATTCTTTATCGCGTCATTGGTACCTGTTTGCAGTAATTCGTTCACCTTCATCGAGGTAGATTGTAGCTCTTTAGCGTTGCCAGTTAACTCCTGAGCTGTCGCATCTATTTCACTCAATGACTGAGTTATTTTTTCATTTTCACCACTGCTTAGCTCTACAGATGATTCAGCTAACGTCATTTGTTCTGCCAGCTGCTCAGAGCCTTGGCGAAAAATGGTTGCGTCACTACGAACCTTATCAAGTACGTCTTTTAGGCCTTCAATAAATTCACTTAAGTTATTAGTAATCAACGCTAATCCATCGTCATTAGTATCAACGAGGCGCTCTTTCGGGGCTTCTTCAGTACTCACCACTAATGCGAGGTATTGTCTCAGCCTTGCTAATCGCATACTCAGTGCATTTTTAATCACATACCAACTGCCAACCACTTGAGCGAACGTTATACCCAAAAGTAACATAGCGACATCCCACTTAGAGATTGAAGCATCTGCAAACAATATAAATAGCAGTAATGCAGCAAGACCAACCGCAACGACAGGGAAAATAAGCTTCAATTGCAACTTGTGATCATCATTATCTTGCATAAAGAGTTCCATTCAATAGGCAGAGCCAAGGAGTGAATTATTAACTGCCGCAGCAGAATTAATTTTGATTTAACAAAATATCTACATTGTTATCGGGCAAAATAGAAAAACATGAAGGGCTAATTTATAATATTTACTAAAAAAGCCAGTTGCGATTGCAAACTGGCTTTAACTATTATTTACGCATGAGCAATAACTATCCGAAAAATAGTCGCCATAACCAAGAAGAATCAAGATCCTCCTGACACTGTCGATATTGGCCCGCATAACGTTTTGAGCGGTCATCGACTTTTTTAGCCACTTTAATCAACCAGGCTTTTTGATTATAAGTTTTACGTTTATAACCACCCCAACCTTCATGGTAATTTAAGTATTGGTTACGCGCATCCCATTTAGAGACGCCATTGATTTTATGGGTTTTATAGATAAACCAGCCCATAAAGTCCATCGCATCGCTAAAATTACTGCGGCTCGACCAAGAGTTGCCTGTCTCTCTTACATAATCATCCCAAGTCATGGTTTTTGCTTGGGCATAGCCATAAGCACTACTCGCTCTTCCTGTAGGGATAAAGCCTAAAAAGTACTCCATTGGCGGCGCAGCATTATGCTTAAATGAGCTTTCTTGGTACATCATTGCCAGCGGCACATGCACAGGCACGCCCCACTTCTCTCGGGTATCTTTAGCGGCGCTATACCAAGAGCGATTCTCTTGAAATATCGAACAAAGGTTTTCAGGATCTTTCGGGGGAGGCGTCGCGCAACCTGTTAACAGTGTTGCCAAGATAACAGTCGCAAATAATGCAGGCCATTTCATAAAAATTCATACCAACAGACAATAATAGCAATGCGCTAGTGTCACATTGATAGCCTCAATATGCAATTAGCCAAACGTTAAATTGTGTTAGAAATCAAGCGGGGACTGGGTTTATTGAGACTCAGGGAATTCACATTCATAAGATTCTTGACTGATAATCTCGGGTTGCCAAAAATCAGTGTTGTTTCCGTTATAAATTTTATCACGATTAAACTTTGCCCCAATGTGATACCGAGTATTAGCTGCAACAGTCACAGTCAGATCTTTTGGAGTACGAGCAGCAAGAGAGACATTTAAGTCTGGAGAGTCGATTAACTCAGCCAAAGTGAAGCGATGTTCGCCAACACTTAAGCGATAATTAGGCTGGGAGATCACAGGCTTGCCATCAAGATGGGTTACAACAGCTCGGTACAGGCCAAGCTCAGGCTCTGGCGCCAAAAAGCTTGATACCGTGCCACACTGGTTACTGTTATCTAGCTGCGATGCACAGCCAGATAACAATGATATCGATATTAAAGCCAGTAACTTAAGACTTTTCAAACTTATGACTCAAAATAATCTGCTAGAAACTCATCAAAGCTCACTTCGCCAACCGCTTCACTAGCGGCTTGCTGCTGAAGAGATGTTTTAGCATCTTGCTCGTAGCGTGCAAGCACAGAATCACTAATCGGGTAATCTTTGAGTTCTTGATGATACTGCTGCGCAAGCGACATCACCCACTGGCTATGATCAACCTGTTCCAGCTTAAGTTTAGCCATAATTCGACCCGACAACGTCTCATCTGGATTAACAACCGCTTTATGCCAGTGTGCAAGCGCTTGTTGATAGTCACCATCGGCTCCATCATCAAGTAGGCTGGCGATTGAACTCATATTGCCAAATAAGCTTTCTAACCAGTTTGAAAGTGATACTTGGTTACCATTTTGACTTAATTCTAAGCCTGGTTTACGCCCTTCAAGCACTACAGCTTGTAGGTTGGCTGCAATTTCGGCCTCTTCTGTAGCATCTGTGCTAGCAGAGGGCTGCAATAAACAATTAAGTAAGAACATATCCAAGAAGCGAATTTGTGATTTCTCAATCCCTACAGCACTGTATGGGTTAACATCGAGTGCTCTAACTTCGATATATTCAACCCCTGCACGTGCTAGAGATTCAGAAGGCTTCTCATTTCCTTTCGCCACTCTTTTAGCGCGAATAGGAGAATAAAATTCATTTTCAATCTGGAGTACATTTGCATTTAATTGGCGGTATTCACCATCAACTTTTACGCCTATTTTGGCAAAATTCTCTGAAGGCATATTAATGGCGGCGTTCATACCTTCAAGATAAGAGGATAAGTTGTTGTAACTGATATCCAAATTGTCTTGTTCTTGATTGGTATAGCCCAAGTCACTCATACGAAGTGACGTTGCGTAAGGTAAATAAAGCGTACCTTTACCGACTTTTTCAAATGGAAGTGACGTCTGCTGATCTTTGATAAATGAGCCACATAGTGCAGGCGAGGCACCAAATAAGTACGGCAGTACCCACACCAAACGACGGTAATTACGGATCAAGCCAAAGTAAGACTCTGAAATAAATGCATCTTTCGTTAGGCTTTTATCAGATAAGTCATAGAGACGGTTCCATAAATCATCTGATACTGAAAAGTTAAAGTGCACACCCGAGATAATCTGCATCTGCGCGCCATATCGATAGGTCAATCCTTTACGATATAAGCGTTTCATTTTGCCATTATTAGAGCTGCCATAATCTGCGATTGGAATATCAGCGAGATCTCCGACATAACAAGGCATACTGACAGGCCACAACCGTTGGCCATTTAGATGACGCACGCTATATGCATGGGTGTAAGTTAAATCTTCAACGAGTGAATCAATATTTTCAAAAACTGGAGTAATAAACTCTAGTAAGGACTCACTATAGTCAGTCGTGATCCGCGAATGCATTAATGCAGAGCCCAATGCTTGTGGATGACTGTCTGCAGCTAAGTGACCTGTCTTTTCAATTCTAAGCGCCTCGCGTTCAATGCCTCGTTGCATTGCCCTAAGTGCTTGACGACTTACTGGATCAGACAGATCCCCTACTAATTCATTGAATGATTTCAATATATTATTCTCTAGTACGTGACTTAAACTCAAAGTTCAACATAATCAGACCCGCGCTAATTAACTAAACTTTCAAGTCATATAAAAATAACTGTTATGTCTATATCATGACAATTATAGATGAGGTACTCCCACCTGTAGGAGCACCACATCTATATTGGGTCTAATTGCTAACTTTACAACTGCAAAATCTCAATTGGATAACCAAGTGTAGATAATTCAGACTCTATCTTGGCACGATCGCCAACGACAAGAATAAGCATATCGTCCAGTTTTAACTGACTTTTAGCTAAACCATTGAGCTCATTAAGTGTCACCTCATTAGTGATCTTAGTTTGTTGCTCACTGTAATTGTCATCCAGGTTATAACGTTGAATATTACGCATTAAGCCCGCTTTTTGGTACGGAGTTTCGTAATCTAACGCTTTAGACTGTGAAATAGAGTTTTGCATAAAGCTCAATTCATTCTCTGTCATGCCAGTCGCTTGGAACTCATTGATCTCTTTAATAAACTCAATCAATGCTTCGGTTGTGACATCACTACGAACACTTGCAGTAGCTTGATAGTAGCCTTGCTCAGGTCCGCCCGAGAAATAGCTTCTTGCGCCATAGGTGTAACCTTTATCTTCACGAAGATTAAGGTTTATACGACTATTAAATGCGCCCCCCAACGGGTAGTTCATCAAATACGACTTAAAGAAAGTACCAGTTGCATCATACGCTAGCGCACGTTTACCAATCTTAATCACAGACTGTGCCGCTTCAGGCTTATCTACGATGTAGATTTTACCTCCAGAGAATGCAGGTAATTCAGCCAACTCAGGAAATGGTGTTTTATCGCCCTTCCAGCTGTTTAGCCCGCTCAACTTCGCTAGCATCTGAGCTTCATTTAAATTACCGACAGCCACGATTTGAGCATTACCCGCGGTGTATTGGCGCTGATAGAAAGCTTTAACATCATCTAAAGTGATTGCAGAAACGGATTCAATTGAACCACCACTACTCACTCCAAATGGACTTTTATCACCGTACAACAGCGTTCCAAATGCTCTAGAAGCTAGATAGCTAGGTTCGGTCAATTGACGTTGAAGATTCTGCAGTAGCTGTTGCTTAACTCTGTCGAAATCAGCTTGTTTAAAGGCTGGTTCAAACAGCTTCTCTTGTACAATTTTCATTGTCGCATCAAGATTTTCAGTCAAAGCTGAGATCTTTAGATGACTTTGATAGCTACTCGCGCCAAAGCTAACATTACTGCCGAGCATCTCTAGTGCTTGAGTAAGGTCTTCTGCACTGCGCTTAAGACTTGATTCATTCATCATTGACGCAGTTATTGATGCTAAACCGGCTTGCTGCACATCAAGTATTCGATGACCACCATTGAGGTATACGACCACTTCAACCGTCGGAGTTTCATTGGTTTCAGTACCGATGACTTCAATGTCATTAGCTAACTTGCCTTGCCATAGTGTTGGGATTTTTAATACCGGTGCAGCGCCAACAGGCGGTACCAGGTTACGATCAAACTTAGAGGTAATTTGCGGTTTAACGTTTAAGTTTTGCACAGCAACTGCAGCGACTTTTTCAGTGGGTGCAACGAAATTATCAGCTTTCGCGATTAACTGCTTCTGACCTTGTGGCACGACACTCATTACCACCATAGGCTTGCCTTTAATATACTGATTAAACACGCGCATCACATCTTCTTTGGTGACGTTGGCATAACGAGCCAAATCAGACCCAATCATGTTGGGGTTACCCGAAAATGTTTCGTTAAATGCCAGACTAGATACTTTAACCTGCACGCTTTGCAGCCCAAATATGGTTGCCGCTTCAAAGTTAACTTTAACTTTTTCCAGATCCTCATCATTCACGCCGCGCTGTTCAAACTCAGTTATCGAATCGCGCATGATTTTCTCAATTGCGTCCAAATTCCCGCCTTTAGCAGGATTCGCTAATGCGTACAAAGAGAACTGACAAGCAAGCTCCTGACAAGGATGGCTAACACCAGCCTGCACTGCAAAACCGTCTTTGACCAAGTTCTTATAGAAAATTGATGTTTTACCACCACCAAGAATATTAGACAGTAGATCTAATGCAGGTTCATCTTCATGACGTGCATAAACAGTTGGCATACCCATGCGGATCAGTGGCAAATGAACGCGGTCTTCCATTGATAGATAGCGATCTTCATCCAAAGTCACTAACGACTTCGTTGGTTCTGCAACCGCTGGACCTGCTGGGATTTCACCAAAATACTTGTTTACCCAAGCGAGCGTTTGCATTTCATCAAAATCACCACCAATCGTCAATGTGGCATTATTAGGCCCATACCAACGTTGGAAAAAGTGTTTAACGTCTTCAACATCTGCTCGGTCTAAATCTTCAGGCCAACCGATGACAGGCCAAGAATAAGGATGACCTTGGGGATAAAATGCTTGATTAAAACGTTCACCCATTCTGCCGTAAGGGCGGTTGTCGATACGCTGTGCACGTTCGTTTTTAACCGTCTCACGCTGTACTTCAAACTTATCTTCGGTTAACGCTGGTAAGAAAAAGCCCATGCGGTCCGACTCAAGCCAGAGCATTTTCTCTAATTGATTATTCGGTACGGTTTCAAAATAATTGGTTCTATCGGTGTTTGTGGTGCCGTTTAAGGTACCACCCGCTTCGGTAACCATCTTAAAATGTTGTTCATCACCTACATGCTCAGAGCCCTGGAACATCATGTGTTCGAACAAGTGCGCAAAACCGCTGCGGCCTTCCAATTCACGTCCAGAACCGACGTGATAGGTTACATCAACATGCACCAGCGGATCTGAGTGATCTTCGTGTAATATAACGGTTAATCCGTTGGCTAATTGATACTTACGGTAAGGGATCCCTACTTCCTGGCCAGAAAAGCTCACGCTCTCAAGTAATGTCACTCCAGCAGGTAAGGTGGTTTTCACCTCTTGTTGGCCCGCACATCCAAATAACGCGGCACTCACGGCCGCGGCTAACATCCATTTTTTCAATTGTTATCTCCTTCGCTTGAATGCGATATTGCTTTAACGTCTGCACATGGCTCTAGTATTACTCACTCAGCTTAAAACAACCAGTGAGGACTCATCTGCTTAAAACTCCGTTTAAACCGAAAATTAACCACAATAATCAACATACCATTTTCATGCGTTTCAACTTTAACTCTGATAACGCAGACATAAGTCATCAAATCTATTATGTTTTTTATAGCATTAAACGTAGTTATCAGTCATGTTACTTACATGTAAACTGTTAATATAATTAAAACAAACTTGCATATTACAATAAGTTATAACTAAATCGGTTTGTGGTGCAAGGCACTCTCTCTATAGAATGCCAATATATACTCCTTCACTGTATGAAGGCAGCATTTTCCCAGCTCGTAATTGTAAATAATTAAGTGATAACTCTGTCACTTAAACTAAAAAAATAGAATATTTGGAATATTGATAATGTGGCAAACGATTAAAAACATCCCCTTTTGGCAAAAGGTATTAGCCGCCTTTGTGCTTGGCGCCACTGTTGGCGTTATCTTTGGTGAATCAGCAACGGTATTAAAGCCTCTTGGCGATCTATTTATCAGCGCCATTAAGATGCTGGTTGCACCGCTTATTTTCTGCGCCATTGTCGTGAGCATCACCTCTTTAGGCTCACAGGCGAACCTGAAACGATTAAGCTTTAAGACCTTAGGCATGTTTATGCTTACCGGTACAATTGCATCGTTAATTGGCTTAACGATCGGTTCATTGATAGATATGGGTGGTACCACAGCACTTGTGGCAAGCGAAGTGAGCGAACGTCATGTTCCTGGTTTTGCTCAAGTACTACTAAACATGGTACCAGTGAACCCATTTTCCTCACTTGCCGAAGGAAAAGTACTGCAGATTATAGTATTTGCGGCATTGATTGGTATTGCTATCAATAAAGTTGGCGAAAAAGCTGAACCGCTCAAGAAAACACTTGAAGCAGGTGCAGAGGTAATGTTCCAGCTTACCCGCATGGTGTTGCAACTAACTCCTATTGGTGTATTTGGTCTAATGGCTTGGGTTGTCGGTGAATATGGTTTATCGATGCTGCTACCATTGGGTAAATTTATTGGTGCTATTTATCTTGCTGCATTAATTCACATTATTTTCGTCTATGGCGGCTTAGTGAAGTTTGTAGCTAAATTGAGCCCGGTTCAATTCTTTAGAAAAGCAATACCTGCACAAATTGTTGCATTCACGACGGCATCGAGTTTTGGTACTTTGCCAGCGAGCACGCGCTGCACTGAATCAATGGGAGTATCTAAGCGTTATAGCTCATTTGTGCTGCCACTTGGTGCGACGATGAATATGGATGGCTGTGGGGGTATTTACCCTGCTATAGCAGCAATTTTTATCGCTCAAATCTATGGTATCCCACTCGATATGACTGACTACATGCTCATTGCCGTAACCGCAACTGTAGCCTCAGTAGGCACTGCAGGCGTGCCAGGAAGTGCAATGGTTATGCTCACGGTTACATTAGGTGTTGTTGGATTGCCACTTGAGGGGATTGCATTTATTGCTGCCATTGATCGTATCATCGATATGATCCGTACTGCGACTAACGTCACCGGCGATATGATGACTGCAGTTGTTATTGGTAAGTCTGAAGGCCAGTTGGATCAAGAACAATTCTATGCCGATGACAGCCAGAAGCCCGCTCCTGTAGCCAGCTAGACTTTTCTGTCCCAATAAAAGGCCGCTATCGCGGCCTTTTTATTATATAC
>NZ_BPEW01000028.1 GCF_019654975.1 Shewanella sp. c952 | reverse complement strand
AGGATATAACATTAGATCAGATTTCGAATAAGGTGCGATAAAGTGTATGATTTCAGAGAAGAACGCTATTATAAAATTTATTTAGTATTAGTTATTATATCATGTTGTCAAAAAACAAAAAAGGCATAAATATTCTAACAGTAAATAAGTTGGGGGTGATATATTTTTTATTGCAAAATCAAGTTTCATTTAAAAGCTTGATGAGTAGTTTAGAGTTAGGGGGATTAAAAAACGAGAGTACAACCTTATATGATAATTCTGAAAATATAAGTGATTTTTTGAAGTCAGATTGTGTTGGTTTAATTGTTTCTTACTTATGCAATATTAACAAGATTAAATTAGTAAAAGTTGAAGGTGTAGGTTATCTGGAAATTTTTGATGGTGTTGACATCCCCATTAATGAAATTGCAAATGAATTTTTTCTATCTAACGTAAGTACAATCAAAAGGCTTGCATCAATGGCGGAGCCAAAGCTTTTAAAGTCAGTTATGGGGTTGTAATGAATAGTATTTATCTGGAATTTAAAAAGTTAACTATTATTGGTGTGGATAAAAAATACCAGTGTAAATTTGAGAGCGGTTTAAATCTTATTTGGGGTGATATGGATTCTGGGAAATCTAGCATTCTAAATTTAATCGATTTCTCTCTTGGTGGTGGTTTTAATGATTTGCAATTAGATTACGATGAGCTTAGAGCTAAAGGTAGAACAGTTTTATTAGAAGTTGATTTTAATGGGAATGTTATAACGTTAGAAAGGGTGCTTGCTTCTAATTCAAATATAATAAAAGTCTACAGCTGTACAAGTGATAATATTGATAATACTTACCCTAAGTTGTGCAGTGCTTCTTCGAAAATACTAGAGCCAGACGGATGGATATCAGATGTAATACTTGATCTTTTAGGTATTCCAAGGGTTAGAATAAAAGAATCAAAGCTGAGAGAAAGCGCTGATTCTGATAGATTAAGTTTTAGAGATTTAATGAAGTTAATTTTTCTAAAGCAAAAACGAGTTGCTAGTGATTCACTTATGGACGCAGCAAATCCAATTGTACATAATAAGAACATAGAAATACAAAAGTTTATATATGGTGTTCATGATGATCAACTTTCGGAGCTTAATCAACAGTTGAAGTCTGAATTAGATACTGTTAGCAGCCTTAAGAAGCAGGCAGACAACATAAGAGACTTCTTAAAGTCAACAGAGTCTTTATCATCTAATGATAGAGAGTATGAAGATTTACAAACGAAGATAGAAGGCTTAGATAAAGAAATAGATGTATTAAAATCTAACAAAAATCATGCATCAATTATATCCAAAAGTATTCAGGGTGAGATAAGTAGAATTAGTAAGGATGTATCAATATTAAAACAGGATATTCTTGCTGATAAAGAAAAGTTATCTAATTATTCAAAATTGAAATCTACCTATGACTATGATATATCATGTCTTAATTCATCCTTAAAAATAAGAGGTGTTTTAAGTTCCAAGGATTTGAACAAAAACAATGTTGATTGTCCTTTATGCCATTCTAAAGTAAAACTGTCAGATCCTGCGTTAGACGAGAAAACTATATCTTATGAAATAAGATCGCTGAGAAATAGAAGATCCGGATGTGAGGATGCTATTCAAAAGTTGCTGAATGGGATTAGTGAAGGCACAAAGAGGCTAGAAATATTGAATGAAAAAGTAGCGTCTATGAGGTTAGATTTTGACAAGGAAAATATAGAGTCACTATCTCCGACCATAGACGCAATATCAAGGTGTGAAACTTTAAAACAATCCCTTGTAGGAAATTACGCTGTACTTAATAAAAATGTAATGTTGAATTCTAAGCTGGAAGAATATTATTCCAGCGTTGAAAATAAAGAAATGATTATTGGTAGGATAAGAAAAGAAATCATTGAAATTGAAAGTGAGCTTGATAGCATAGATGATGTTTTAATGAAGCTTTCTAATGAATTTGTACTTCTTATGAATTCATCAAAATTGACTAATAATTACGGTGCTGAAATAGATAGAAAGTTTATGCCTAAATTTAGAGGTAGGCTATATAATCATATCTCTTCTGGTGGTGTTCGAACAATTTTGTCAGTGAACCTTTATCTTTCAAGATTAAGATTCATGCTAAAAAATGGAGCGTATCTACCAACGACTCTATTATTAGATACGCCAGGTCAAAATATTGGTCGTTATGCCCGTGCGCATGAGCAAGAACTGGAGCAAGAACAGGAGCAGGAAAACCTTTCTGATCCTTCTATATATGAAGAGATATATAATCAACTTATAAATATTGCAAGTTTAGCGAAGGGTAGGAAGTACCAAATAATTGTTGTTGATAATGATCTCCCTATGTGCCTAGGAACAGATGATTATCACCTAGTCAAACGATTTGATAAATCAGATGTGAATTATGAAAAAGGACTAATAAACGACGCTTAAATTCTAGTTCTGTTGTTAAGGTCTGTATAGCATCTAATTGTTATGGATATTGGGCTTAACCTTTGTATGCTAAATTATTTTCTTTAAAATATGAAAAGTGATTTTAGTTACTGATGTATACATCAAAACAGAAGGATAGCAGTGTCCTCGTGTCCAAATGTTATGCGATTTGGAGATAATAATGACATAGAGAACTGTCAGTTTTACTACATGGTGGCTTAAAACTGACAGATTGACCCAAGTGAGCTTTTGCCGATCAATGTACTTCTTGCTTTCTCTCAATGAATGCAATTATTTCGGTTTGCCTGTATTGCTTTAAGCCATTTTGGATTAAACACAGCGGTCTAACGATTTGGGTAAAGTCGGGGTCCTTAACCACTTTTGTGTAAAACTTTGCCCTACTAACGCTAAGTATTTTCATGGTTTGTGTGGCTGATAGTAATTTTTCATCTATCAAATAGTTTTTTATAGGTGCATCTTCAGATTGATGTTTAGTTGAATCCATTGCTTTGTCCTTAGGCTGCAGTTGCAGCGGCTGTTTTAATACTATTAATGTGAGTGATAAATTTTGTGTGACAGGCTCTACACGCCGTAGCTCCAAATTCCCCAACCGTTATAATTATTCGGTGTGTACTTAATCTCGATCTGCTTTTTGTCGTGGTCGATGGATGCAAACGGGGCCGACAGAACGACAGTGCCTTGTTGTGTTCTAAATTTGCTCATGCTGCGGCCTCATCAGTCATCTTTATATTGGCCGCTAATTCGATAATTCTCTGAGTGAGACTCAGCTTAACTTCCTGTTCAGTATCACCATTGAGTAAGCAGTGATTGGCAAAGGCTTCAAATTCACTCTCTACATCAAATGCAGTGTTTGCAGTGATGAAGTCTTTGCTCAAGCTATTTTCACTATCAAGGTAGTCATTCCAAGCTCTAGTCACGCAGAAAGTAATTGAAAATGCTGATGCGATAAGCTGCGTTCCGCTTTGGTGATCACCAGATGCTTTTACCTGTGCTGCAGCTTCGACCATACCAAGCATGGTTTGACCATCACGCAGTAGATCATCGCGGTTGATGTAACCCATGCGTTCGCCTTGCCATTCTTTATCGAATACGGCTATTGCACAGGCAAAGCCAGCGCTTGATGCTTCCTGTTTTTTATTCGCCGGTTTAAACCACTCTGGGAGGTCAAAGCTAATTCGGCCACGAATAAAGCAGACGTGATCGGCATCTTCTGGCCACCAAACCTCAGATGTAGCAGATTTAATGACGTAAACCATTTTGGCGCCTTGCTCACGTTCTAATAGTGTTTTTTTGATGATACTGCGCATGCCTGTTACTGCGTTGCCGTCTTCAATGCTGGCGCGAGAGTAGGGCGGATTTGCATAGGCTTTGCCGCCTTTAAGTTCGGCAGTCCAATCTTGGGTTAGGGCATTATCTTCTACTGTGTAGAAGTTAGGGCATTTGTTGTTACTGCCATCGGTGAATAAGTCAAGTACAAACGGACCGAACTTGGCGAATACGCCCCAAAACAATGCAGGCGGTGTTTGCCATTGATCGCCGACTTCTTTCAAATAGTGTTGTGTCTGCTGCTTTAGCTTGGCTAGTCTTTGGGCGTAGGTAGTTGGCGCTGTTGTTGTATTTGTCATAATGCTGTTCCTTAGCTTGCACTTGATGCTTTGTTGTCACTTAACTGATTAGGGTTACTAGTGTATCCAAACCGTGCCCAATCAAGTTCTTTGACTTGCTCGATATTGCTGGCGATCTCTTCAAGCCGTTCTTGGGCTCTGACTAGATTTGAAACTTCAATACCAAACCGAGCAGCGGCGCGTTCGACTGGTAGCGCGTTGACATAATGCTCAATGAGGGCTTTCTTTTGCGGCTCAGAGTTCATCTTGGTGAACTTTTGGATCAGCAGCTGCATTCGCTCAATAGGCTCATGGCCTGCTAATAGGTAGTTCATGCGGTCTCCTGCATTGTCAACTCGTTATCTTTTCTGCAAAGCCGTTCAGCTTCACCTATTTTGAACAAGCCAGCACAATTGATATTGGTGGTATAACCGGGTCCATTAATACACCACCAACCACCACCATGTTTAGCTGACCAAATACGGAACATTTTCTCTTTCATAATGATTTGTTTTAGCTGGTGCGCTCGCAGGTAGTCTGTATGTTTTAGCGCTCGCGATAATGCTGATTGCAATCGCCCATTGGCCGTTCGTTCGCTAAAAAAGCGTCCTTTCTTGACTTCTGGGTTAACAATAATTTCGCCAGGCTGTACATTGAAGTAAGCACCGTATTCACCGTATACAAAAATCCAGTTACCATTATCGTAATAAATAGTGCCTCTAATTAATCGGCCGTTATATCGCATATAAGCAGTTTTTTTGTGTTCCAGTAACTCACCATCTTGTGAGGACCTTTTGGTCCAAGGGCTGTATTCAGCACGATCCATACCTGGTTTGATGTGGGCTCTAGCTGAATTATTCCTTGCCTTTATTACATCGGTTGCGAGTTTCTTCTTAGGGAATCCAACATATGAATACTCGTCAGGAAATTCAAAGCCACAGTCAATCAGGCATTGTTTTATTAACTTAACGGTTTTAATTGAAAGCAATTTTAGCAAGTAAGGCATTTCGTTAAAGCGGTGGCTTTTATAAACACCGCCATTAGAGTTGTCGCAGGGCGACACATCTTCAAATAAATCAAAATCAAACCCATAATTCCAGCTGAAGTTATGTTTTTTATCGCAGTCTTTAGTAATGCGGATTTTCAAATGGCCATTATATGCAAAGGCCCAGTGGCCACTGATGTAACCTCTATCAGATTTTTTGTACTTACGTACTTTCCAGCCATTAGCGCGAAGGTTATTGATAATCAGTCGATACGCACCAGAAACAGCCTCAAAACCATCAGTGTGACTAATACCTATACGGTCACTATTACTTGTGAAAGCTCTCATATTGCCTCCTTATCTAGGTATTGCTTCTTGCCTGTTAGTAGATAGTTCATTGATTACCCTCTAGTTGCCTCATTGCTGCATGTTCGATTATTGTCTGGTGCTCACTAATCATTTTTTTCTTGGCTTGCTCACAGTCCTTAATCAATCGCTCAAATATGGCTTGCTCTTGAGGCCAGCATTTTATTGCTTGGTAGTAGCTTTCTACTTTCATATCAAACCAATCAATGAAGGGGGCAATGTCACTACTAGCCTTCAATTGGTCGTAATACTGCTTTCGCTGTGAGTCTAAAGTCATGGTCTACACCTGTTTACGCGATACTATTTTCTAGTTGATAAACATTGCTGGTTTGGTTGTTGCTAAAAATGCCTACTGTTCCAGCCTTGTCACCTTTGGATTCGATATAGCGCAGACTAAATTGATGCCCAAGCTCACCAGCATGATTAATGTGCTGTTGTCGAAATGCTTGGCTAGGGCTGTAGTAGTCCAAGTGCTTTATGAGTTTATGAACTCGTGATTGAACTCTCTGGCATTGCAATGGTTGCGTTATGCCTTGAGCTCTTGCCATTAAGCAAGCAAAACGAATAGCGACTAAAAGACGAAACTCAGTCCTTTGTTTTGGTGTTTTTTGAACTTTAGTTAGTATCATTTTAGTTTCTCGGATTAGTTAACTTGATTAAAGGTTAAGTTATCTTGACTGATGAGTCAAGGCGGTGTGTTTAGAAAACTTAACTTATTTGTGTTTGATGTATCAGAGGGGGTTTGATAATGTACCGCGTGAAGACTAAATCAAAGGAGTGAACCAATGTCTGTAGCTAAGAGCATACGCGCATCATTACGAACGGGGGAGGTGTTGACGATAATTTATAATGGAGGTAGTCAACCCGGTATTGTTAGAGAAATTGTCCCTATACAGCTGCTACACGGTGATGAAAAAGTAAGGGCTAGGTGTATGCTTTCGGGTGTAACAAAAGTTTTTATTGTGGATAAAATCGCTTTAATGGATAGTGATGGTGTAATAACTGAAGGGCATGATTTTGTTCCTGTAAAAAAATATGGCTGTATGGAAGAGTTATATGATGCCACCGTTTTATTATTAGGTGAGAAGCCATTTCATATTAATAAGTCCTCTGATGCCATTTCAGTGCATAAAATCTGGAAGAATGGCAATCCACACAAGGGAAGTCTGTTATCTATGTCTTTCTTCGAGTTTACTTCTGGAGAATGTTTTTTTGACGAGCTTGGGAATATGACTGAGTCGGAGCCGAAACTTAGTACTAGACCCTGGAGTATATCAGGTGGTAGTTATAGCAACTCATATAAGTATTTTGATAAAGCTGCTCACTATTTTCTAGAGGTTTTAGTCAAAATAGTTAAGTAAGAACTTGATTCTGTATAATCACTAGGTCTTTAATTTTCGACGTTAAAAGCTAGTGATTATCCAGTATTAGATTTGCAAGTCGCTGCGCCTATAGTAAAACAGAGTACCAAAATACTTTACCGATCACTTTGATGTGTTTTATTGAATCTGCTTCATACCGTTCATCAGGGTATTCGTCAATATTGTAACTACGCAAGCGAAGGCCATTGCCTGGAAGTTTGTAAAGCATTTTTACTCGCAACATACCGTCGTGGTTAATGGCATACATCTTACCGTCTATAATATCTATAGCTGCAGTATCAATACCTACGGTTGAGCCGTGAGGCAAAACTGGCTCCATGCTATTGCCGCTGACTTTAACGCAGGCTGCGTTGTCTGTATCTACGTTTTGTCGCTTTAGAGTCGATTTCGCAAATCGAAGTTTCGGCCCTTTATATTCGATCGCCTCTGAAATGCCTTGTCCCGCTGCAAGTTCAACTTCCATGTAAAAGGGAACCTCTACTTCATCAGCCCCTAAAAGACTGCCATTATCCCATGGTTCAAATTCACCGGCCCAATCAGCATTTTTTTCAACTCTAGGTGCTTTAACCCCATACAACAAATATTCAGGAGTGCATCCTAGTGCTTTGGCTAGCGCATGAAGATTCTCGCCTTTCGGGGATGTAGAACCTGATTCCCAAAGCGAAATGGTGGCTTTTGTAACGCCGATTATTTTGGCAATTGCTGGCTGAGTGAGCTTTCCAGCTTTGCGATATTCTTTAATTCGTTCATTCATCATAGTAAAGCAATCTTAACTTAATGCTTGTCAAGTTTCCTATTCTCTTGTTGACTTGGTGGTCAAGTTTTCTTAACCTTGGATTTGGTCATATATTGGAGTCTTAGATGAAGACAAAAGATGCAATTTCATTCTTTGGGAATAAGTGCTCGCTTGCTAGAGCGCTGAAGTTATCTAAATCAGCAATAAGCCAGTGGCCAGATACTGTACCTGAACTTCGTGCCTATCAAATTGAGCGCTTAACTAACGGCCAGTTAGCAGCTGTTCCACCAATCATTCATTCTGACGATGTTGCTTAGCCATTGATATTAACTTTAATAGATAAAAGGGAAGTTTGCATGAAAACACAATCACGGTTGGATTTTATGATGAAAGCCGTACATCGAGTATTGGAGTTACCAAGAATGACGCGTTTCGCCTTTGCGATGGATGTGATTGTTGCAGTTGAGCGTTTGGATATGGTCGATATGTTGGCTGCAGAGGGGATCTCTTTTGCTAGTACAGGCGATGTTCACAACGATGCGCGGGTAAATGCGCAGAAGTTGTTCAGATGGCTGGGGCAGTATGAAGGGCAGCATCCTATCGTGGACAGGTTGTTTTATGTTGAGCAAGCGATTGTATCTGCGATGCCAACTCATTTACGGGTTAATTACCTCAATGATGTATACAGCGCTGTAGGCGTGACAGTAGTTGCCGATCAACGGTCAGATAATATTGCGTTAAAGCCTGTTGATATGGCTGTAGCGTTGACTAAAGAAAATGCTGAGGCTCAGGTCGCGGTTATCCATCTAGGCGAAGCGCCATCAAATGAATTAGTTGCGAATGCTTATCGAGAACTAAAGGAGTCGGCAGCGACGACACAAGCTTCAATGGTGCTTTTAGAGCTGGAGTATCCATTTTTAACTAATAAGCGTGTGAAGTGAGTGTTGCAATGAACGCGTTAGGTGATATGCACTTTATCGAAAAAAGCTCTGGCGCACGTTTATTAGAGTTATAAGAAAGCCCGCAAAAGTTTGGCGACGAGTGCGGGCTTAATACCTATGAGAGGCAACAACTATGTTACGCATACAAGCATGTTTCGTCAATTTGGCGAGAGTGTGGGGGAGCCCCGCATGAGTATGGAACTGATGGTAAAGGCCATGAAGGCAAAAGTGGGTAATCCTTTACGTAAGTTAGTGCTCATTAAGCTGGCTGATAACGCCAGTGATACAGGCGAGTGTTGGCCCAGTTACCAACATATTGCTGAGCAATGTGAGATTAGCCGCAGAAGCGTGATGAGTCACGTAAAAAAGTTGGAAGATGAAGGCTTTTTAAAACGTGAATATCGTAAGGGAGAAAAAGGGAACTCAACGAATATTTTTCACCTGAACTTGGCTATGAATTGTAAAACCTTAGGTGGTGAAGCAGATTCACCCCCTAGTGAAAGAGATTCACTACCTAGTGCAGGAGATTCACCACCCCCTAGTGAATCTCCTGCACCCAGAACCAGTCACTCTTTTGAACCAGTCAATGAACCTTTAAAAGATCTACCCAAACCTCAAAAGTCGAAGTTTGATTTTTCTTGTTGGCCAGCGTTGCCTAGTGAACAAACTTTGGCTGACTGGATTGCTGTACGCAAACAGAAAAAAGCGCCGTTAAATCAGACCGCGATAAATCGACTTGGCAAACATTTGGATGATGCGATTGCTGCAGGTTTTTCGGTAGAGGATTGCATTGCCACATGTGCTACCCGTGGTTGGGTGGGCTTTGAGGTGAGTTGGTTGGTTAACGCTGGAGTAGGGCGTTCGCTCGGTTTGCAGGGGGAGCAAGTCAATTGGTCTGAACAGGTGTTTGACGCTGAGGATCCGCTGATATGACTACAAAAAGTATGCAAGCCATTTTGAATAGCTCGAAGATGATCGGTTGTGGTGAGTCAGTTCGTGAAGAACGCCGCCCGTCAGATATGGATATTGCAATCGTTGATAGCGTATTTGAAAAGCTACGAATTTTATTTCCTATTGGTGCACCCAAAGACACGGCAGTTGCTATTCACAAGGCTGAATGGTTGAAAACGCTTGCAGCACAAGGTATTCGGAGTCGTGAACAGGTGCAATACGGTTTGAACCGTGCGCGTCGAGAGGTGGGTGACCGTCAATTTTGGCCTACTCCTCGTCAGTTTAGTGCTTGGTGTGTACCCACTGCGAACGAGTCTGGTTTGCCTGCTACTGAATCTGCATTTCGCGAGGCGCTAAAGCATTATCGTGACGCGGCTCGGCATCAGTGGAGCCATGAGGTTGTGTGGCTAGCATATCGCGAAACGGGTTACTGGTTGTTTAACCGTGGTAGCCACAAGGAAGTGCTGGAAGTGTTCACTCGAAACTACGTTGCGTTAACGCGCCGATTTGTATCGGGTGAAATCTTTGATGTTGATTTGCCGAAAGCGTTACCGCAAGGCGGGAGTATTCCTACACCACCAGAACGCGCTAGGGCAAAAATTAGTGATTTACGTCGTTCATTTGGATTGAGAGGTTGCAATGAAAGCTAATACTAACAAGCAAGAAACGTTAACCCAGAAGCAAAGGCTAAAGCAGATCATTACCGGTTCTCGTTTTTGGTCGTTGTTCGAGATCCAGCAAGAGTGTTTAGCTCGGTTTAAGTGTCACGATAGTGAAACTGCATTGTCTGCTCGTTGGCGCGAGATGCCACTCGATAAGCGTGTTAAGCGGATCCGTTCTGGAACCTGTCATACCTATGAATACCGGTTAGTGGGGTAGGCATGGCTAGCGGTGTTGATATCGGTAAATTGAATGATGCGTCTATTAGGCGTTGGCTAAAGGGCGGGGTGACGCGTGATTATAGAGATCCGCGCTATCCAGAGCTCCGTTTACGTGCTGCAACTGGACGCGCTAAAGCGACGGTATTTTTAGTGTTGAATAGCAATGGCAAAACCTCTTGGGAGAAAATAGCATCATGGCCGAGTGTGTGTATTAGAACTTTGTCTAATGATCTGCCGGTGATGTTGGCCAAAAGGAGTGTGGGTAATATGGTTACAGGCCAGTTTGTAACTATTGGGTGTTTGCTTACCTGGTACCAATCACATATTAAAAATAACTCCACTTATAGCGCCAGCTGGCGCAGTAATGTGAGTTCGTTGATCAAGTGTCACTTATTACCAAGGCTGGGCTCACTTTCTTTGATCTCTGTATCCTTTGCTGAGATTGATGCCCGTTTGGTTAAAACCATGCTTAACGATGAGTTTGCACCTAACTACATTCGCGAAGCGGTCAACAAGTTAAAGGTGGTGTTTTCTGCAGCCGCTAAGCTGCGCTTAATTTCGATTAACCCGATAGCCGGTTATCAAGTGACGGATTCTATAAAACTCAATTCAGCTAAAGATACTCGCTTGTTTGAGAGTGATTTAGCTGAGCTTTTTAATCGCTTAAGTGGTGCAGCTATGCCAGTGACTATGTTGTTTGTGTTGATGATGATGTTCGGTACTCGAATTAACGAAACTCGACAAGCAAGATGGGAGTATTTTACTGATGAGACTTGGGTTATTCCTGCCAGCCATGCCAAGAACAAGCAAGAGCATCGCATGCCATTGACTGATTCTGCCAAGGCGTTGATTAAGCACTACCATGAATGGCAGCTTAAACAAGTTGGTAAGCGCTCTAATTTGTTTCCTGGTCTGAAAGGACCAATCTCTATCCGCACTGCGCATGATTGGAATACTCAAATCAGGTTCAAGCATTTTACTAGCCATGATCTGCGCATTCTATTTAGAACCATGTTGGCTGACCTTGGTATCGATACCATGATTGGTGAGCGTTTGGTTAATCATGCCTTGCCTGTGCTTTTACGTACCTATGTGAAATCAACGTTAGATAAGGGCATGAGCCAAGCATTAGAGCAATATCATGCTTATTTGATTGAGCGTGGTTTTTCTTCTGTTGCGCCTGAGATATTACCTAGATCGTCTTTAAATTCTGGGAAGGTGCAAACCCTTATGGCCAGTGGGTGGGTGTAACTATGACTGCATCATTACTAATAGAGTATGCAATTAGAGAGTTTTGGGGGATTTAATGGCTAAACGTGGTGCTGATTTACTCAAAATGGCTCGCATGCTGAGAGGGTTTACTCAAGATGAGGTCGCTCAGACATATGGTGTAAGTGCTAAGACTTATCGTAATTGGGAACGAGGCAATACATCGGTTTCATACGATGATCTGTCAGCGATATGTGAGCAGGTATTCCACATGCCATTAGCCCAAGTAACGGAGGTTGCCAGCCATGCAGTATGATTTATCTATTGAGCCCGTGATGAACATCAAACGGCTGCGGTCAGAGCTTAAGGCTTGGGGGCGTTACTGGGCTAGTCAGGAAAAAGGGCTGGGTTATGCAAGTCGCAATGCTTGTGACAGGTTGGGAGAACCTATCACTACTGGATATTTCAACGCTAGAGAATCAATAACGCCTAATCACATCATTCTTTATGATGTAAAAATAAATGGGTTGGCAGTCAAATGCCGCCAAGCGATAAGGGCTCAATACGTATGTAGAGGTAAGTGGGAGCTGATGGGATTCGAAAGTAAGAAAAATTTTTTATTTTGGTTAAATAGAGGAGAGATCAATTTGTTCTAGACAACTTACTATCTAAGTGAATAGAATCTTGACTAGGCTATATGACATATTCAATATAAGTAGCATACATATAATTCCTTTTAATTCAGGATTATACTCATTAAAAAGCATCTTGATGGAATTGTCTTTATGCATTCTTTTTGCATATGATATTTCAGTATTTTCAATTAAGTCACTTGTTATGTCGAATGCAATTCGTTCTATTCTAGATTTGTCTGACACAGATGTTAGGTGCTGTTTATTAATTTCTATACTTGCCAATTCAGCTAAGTCTGCTGTTGGAAATATTTGACATTTGCCATAACTATTAAGATTTTCAGATTGAAAATCTAGACGAGTTATTGCTGATGCAACATAATTTTCAACATCAGAGATACTAATTTTCTCTTTATTTAAAATTAGTATTAACCATGCAGGGTAGCTTGAAAGTGAGTCAACGATTTGTTCTTTTAACCTTGATATTTCAGCTCGTCTTAGAGTTCGAGAGTGAAGAATATATAAAAATATCCATGTAGCTACTTGTACACAAAACTGCAACGAATCCATCTTATTTTGGTGCTCCTTGTATCGCAGCTTCAATTCTATCTCTTATGATGTTGATTACAGATTTTAAGTGAAGATGCTTATATATCACTCTATTTTTTACTTGTTCGCCGGTAAATCCTGATTCTCTAATCAATCCTCCAAAAGCTTCATCAAGAAATGAGCGGCCGTATCTGTTGTAACCTGTTAAGTCAACAATCACCTGAGAATTATTTGAAATAGCCTCTTTTAAAGCAGGTGCTAGTTTCTCCTCGCGAAACTTTTTACCACACGTTAGCTCACAACCCGGGCTATCTTCAGGATCTCGCCCATAGGGACGAGGGTGGAAATCTTCAACAACATTTATTTCTATATTCGTCATGATAATTTGATATTCCATTGAATTAATGTGCCAGGAATAGTCTTTGGCAAAGCAACCAGATTAACAGGTTTGGAGTTTGATTCGTAGATTAGTAACCCTTTACTACTAAAAATCCAAAGTTTACCTTCTTCTGTTTCATTTACTAAAGCTTTGATGCTTTTACTGCCTTGTCCATGCTTATCTAATCTAGTTGCACTGACATCCCCAAGCATAGATAAATTGATCAAATCGTGATCGGGTAGTCGTAATAAAGGGATGAATTTGCTCTCGTTGACCGGAGTATTGAGCGCCTCATTATACTGTTTTGGATACATCTTTTGTACAGTTCTTGGATACCATTTGTGTTTAACGACTGTGTTAGGTATTCCTATGCCGATATCATATATGGCCAAGTATAATTGATTGAGAATCACTTCACACAGAATCCACCACTTCCTCTCAGTTGATGTATTATTTGGATATGCATGTCGTCCTACATTATTAACCGTTTCAGTGACAGCGTCTCCATATAAATGCTCTGTTTCAAAATCTAATTCACCACGGTACTTGCTTGCAATGTGGTCAATTATGTCGTCTACATATTCGTTTCCAATACCACTCATGACTGGTAGATGCTGCAAACTAGTAAAATTATTCACTTCAGCAACTTTCTTTTTTCTGACTAGTGAATAAAAACCAGATCTTTTTAACATTTTATTCACACCATAAGAGACTCTGGACCATCTAATTCTAATATCATACGCTTTCTGATCCATTTGGGAATCGACTGAAGCGTATAGAGTGACCATTGCTGCAGCTGTGATATGTTTTGTTTCAGAAAAGTCTATTAAAATTGGTGCTTTAGCTAAGTTTTTTGTTATCTCGTTGATAAAATCTATTGTCTGGGAAAACCTTTCTGTGTTTTGTTTATTTGTAGCGTATATAGAGACTGACTGGGGCGCTCTGATTGGTGTGTAATCACCTAAAAATTTGTTTTGCCCAGATTTATAACATCCGTATTTTTTTGTGGCTCGTCTTATTGCATTCCGGTGTTTTTTGTTCTCTAGATTGGCATTTCTTTTGAAGTGAATTTGTTGAGCCTTTCTCATTAAAACAGTTCCTTTGTTCGCCGGCTGTGCAAGATGATCTAAAAAACGATAGAGATTATACCCTTGTTTAGGAATGTTTTCAGTATATTAGTATTAAATATGGAAATGGGTCCTTCTGACTCGGGGAACTGCGGGGGCGGGGACTCGCAGAGCTTTACTACATATGAGAAATTTGGAGGGTTGGTTGTTGTTTTATTCGTTGCGATCTAAGCCTCACTAAACCCAGTTATTCAATTTATTTACTAGTAACTGATTTTGTTGCTTTTTTAACATCATTAACTATTAGTTTCTCATCTGCTGTTATTTTGATCCAACATGCCAACTTAACGATCATTTTCAGGTAGAACAGCTAAAAGCTACTAAAATGTAATTTATTGTTTTGTAAATGGCTAAATCTATGGACTGTTGGAATGAACGAGAGAAGAGATTGTTCAAGACTGTTAGCGAGTTGGTTTCAACCTCTATGCTAATGGCAAGTTCAATCGATGATATTCAATTCAGGTCATTGAGTATTGATTCTAAGATGAAGTACTTGTCATATGAATTAGGGGTGATTGAGTTCTTTTCACAGCTTTTTGACAAGACAAGCGGTTCTTGTGATTTTTCAAATTTTTTGATCTATTACTCAAGCTACAAGTATGGGCTGGATGATTTTCCGCTAAATTTTTTGCAACTTGAGCGGCGTCATCAAAAATTCTTACCTGTTCGAGAGCTGGGTTTTATGTCTGAGAGTAATAGTGGCTTGGCGGATGGCTCACCAACTCCAGGCCATAGTAGATTGGCTTACTTTAATGCGGCCAAAATCAGTTAACCGATAACTAGATGCAAAATCACCTAAATCGGTCGATTGTTACCGCTTTTCGGTCGAATAGTGCCTTTTTAACTCCCTTTAAAACGGTTAGATTTATATACGCTTAGTAACACCTTGTTTGTAGGGGCTACCTTCTATCGCCTTTTATGGCTCCTTAATCGGAGCCATTTTTTTGCCTGTTAATTGGTGGTTTGATGAATCTATCTCAAAAGTTAGCTGGCTTTGGTTTGGCTGCTGCAGTTGCCTTTGGTGGTGCAACTCTGGTCATTCCTCATGAGGGACGCGTTCTTGAAACCTATATTGATCCCGTTGGTGTGCTTACTGCTTGTTATGGCCACACGGGAACAGAATTAAAACCAAGACAGTTTTTTACTGAACAACAATGCTTAGAAATGCTGGCCTCCGATTTATCGAGGTTTGATCGGCAGCTGCTGCGCTTAACGCACCCTGTCGTATTGACCAAGAGCGAACACGCCGCATATTTGAGTTTTATCTATAACGTCGGTGCACAGGCTTTTAAAACATCAACCTTGCGTAAAAAGCTATTAGCGGCTGATCGGCATGGGGCTTGTAATGAGTTGAGCCGCTGGGTATATGCCAAGGGCAAAAAGTTACCAGGATTAATCAAGCGCCGAGAGGCTGAACGTAGAGTGTGCTTAAAGGAGTTAATTGATGTGGCAAAGACTCATTTCTAGTGGTGGTTCGTTCCACTTGTATTTGATTGGTTTTCTTATTCTGGCATTGGTTGGGTTAGGCGCTGCGCTTAAATTCAGTCGAGCAGAAGTTGCGATAAAAACACATGAGATTGAAACGCTGGCATTAGCCAAGGCGGTATTGCGTAGCGATCTTGATGCTGTATCTGCTGAAGTTGCAAAGGTAGAAGCTGAAAAGCTGAGTTTGATAATTGAAGCTCAACAAGTTTCAAAACTAAATCAGCAAAATGCTAAAGCAAAGGCGGTAATTGAGAGCGCCTTTCGCCATCAGAGCAAGTTGCTAAATGAAATTAGGGGATCACCAGATGAAACCGTTCAAGCATGGGCTAATAGTGTTATGCCTGCTGATGCTGTGCGCTTGCTCAAGCAAGCCGCCACTTGTGCGCACCCTGATCACTACTCAGACCCAATATGTATTAGCGCCAAGCGAAATGATCAGCCAGTGCTTACCGCCCCCATTGAGCGAAACCTCAAACCCACTTTCTAACCAATTGCATCTTGAATACAGCTTGTTACTGCTAAACGTCATAGCCAAGTGCGAGGCGGATTGGGTAAGGCTGCGCCAATGGCGGGAGTCGAAACAATGATTAGTGATCCAACTACACAAAAAGCGGTTTCAACAGCGGCCTATAGTGCCTCGTTCACTACCGCTGCAGGAGGAGCCGTTTCAGTGAATGAACTAGCCCTATGGATAGGCATACTGTTTGCGGCATTAACCTTTGTGATCAACTGGGTTTATCAAGCAAAGAAAAATCGTCGGGATACTGAGTTGAAAGATCTGCAAAAAGAATTGGTTCAAGCCAAGTTAGACAAAATAACCGATATATAGGTGTTGTATGGCTCAAATTAAAGCGCAAAAGACTGAGCCGCTATTACTCAATAAAACAGACCTTTGTCGCAGCCTTGGCATTAGTACCCAAGCATTCGATAAGTGGGCAGTGCCTATACACAGTAAAAAGGGCCGCGAATGTCTTTATACCATGAGCGATGTGGTGGCAAACCGTGTCGGTAATGAGCGTGGAAAGCATCAGCTAGAAGATAATGAACCCGACAAGCCCAATATTGATTATGAGCGTTGGCGACTGACTAAAGGGCAGGCCGATGGCCAAGAGCTAAAAAACGAAAAAGACCGTAAAGAAGTGGTTGATGTTGGTTTTAATATCTTTGTGCTGAATCGTATTGCTGCGCAAGTTGCCCCTGTTTTAGATCAGATCCATATCCGCATGAAACGTAAGTTTCCTGATATTTCAGACAAGCTTATCGAGGCGATGAAAACCGAGGTGATCAAAAGTCAAAATACTGTCTCAGAGTTAGCAGAAACCATTGAGGATTTACTAGATGAATATATCGGCAGCGCAGATTAAAAATCTGAAAGCCGCCGTAGCAATGGGTTTGCGTTCTTTCTATCGTCCTCCTATTTTAACTTGCGCTGAATACGCAGACACAAATTTTTATATGTCGTCAGAGTCCTCTTATACCGAGGGCAAGTGGGAAAGCCTACCGTTTCAAATTGGTATCTTAAATGCCATGGGTAATGACCAAATCAGTACGCTGAATTTAATGAAATCAGCGCGTGTCGGTTATACCAAAATGCTGATGGCCAACGGTGCTTACAAGGTTGAGCATAAAAAGCGAAATGTGTTGGTTTACCAACCTCGTGATAGTCAGGCTAAAACCTTTATGAAAAAGCACGTTGAAACGGCGATCCGCGATGTTCCCGTTTGGCGTAAGCTCGCCCCTTGGCTCGGGCGTAAACATAAAGACAGCACACTAGAAGATAAAATTTTTACTAACGGTAAAACCTTTATGGTGCGCGGTGGTACCGCTGCTGCTAATTACCGTGAAATATCAACCGATGATGTTATTTATGATGAATTAGCGGGTTTTGATGAATCCATTGAGCATGAGGGTAACGCGACCTCATTAGGTGACACTCGTGTTGAATTGTCGATGTTCCCTAAATCAATTAGGGGCTCAACGCCTAAAGTGCTTGGCACTTGCCAAATGGAAAAGGCATGCAGTGAAAGCCCACACCTTTTTAAATTCAATTTGCCTTGTCCACACTGCGGTGAGCTGCAAGAGCTACGCTGGGGCGGCGTTGACGATAGTTTTGGTATTAAGTGGTTGCGCGATAGCAACGGCAATCCAGACCCAAGCACAGCTTACTACTTGTGTGAGCATTGCGGTTGCTGCATCGAGAATAATCAACTCGATGATATGGAGCTTGATCCCCGCGCTATTTGGATTTGTGAAAATACCTGCATACGTACCACCGATTACTTAGATTTTTATGATGCTGACGGCAACGATGTTAGCACTCCCGCCAATGTGTCGATTCATATTTGGTCGGGCTACAACTCGCTTAATAGCTGGGCAAAGCTGGTCACTGAGTTTTATAAGGCCAAAGGCGATCGCGAGAAGATGCAAACCTTTGTTAATACCAAGCTGGGTTTACCTTGGGATAACGACAATGGCGAGCGTTTAGAGTGGGAAGATTTAGCCCGCCGCCGCGAAATGTACCCCGACAACAAACTGCCCGATTGGGTGGTTTACTTAACAGCCGGTATTGATACCCAAGATGATCGTTATGAAGGGCGTGTTTGGGGCTGGGGCGCAGGTAAAGAGTGTTGCTTAGTCTATAGGTTTATTCTCAATGGTGACCCCGCCAATCAAGTGCTGCTTGATAAAGTCGCGGAGCGATTACAGAAATCTTATATTCGCGCTGATGGCGTTCGTTTGGACTTAGGCATAGTCGCTTGGGATTCCGGCGGTCACTATGCTGATACTGTTTATTCAATGAGTAAAAAACTTGGGGTGATGAAAGTTATCCCCGTTAAAGGCGCCAATGTTTACGGCAAGCCTATTGCCAATTTCCCCAGAAAGAAAACTCGTAAAGGGGTGTACCTCACCGAGGTGGGTACCGATAACGCCAAAGAACTGATTATGTCGATGCTGCGCATTGCGCCCGATCAACACGTTCGTAAACCTGGTGCCATTCATCTGCCGCTTAACGAGTCTATTTGTGACGATGCCGAGCTGCAGCAGCTTACCTCTGAGCGCAAAATCCCAAAGCGTTTAAATGGTCGCCTTGTTTATCGCTGGGATGAACAAGGTCGCCGTAACGAGGCGCTTGATTGCTTAGTGTACGCCATGGCTGCGCTCTATATCGCTCAAGAACGGTTTGGTATCGATTTAGAAAAGCTAGCTAAAATCCCCGTTGCCGCCAATGACAACGATGAAAGTGAGCAAGACATGGCTCAAACCGAGCCCAATAAACCCCATTCAGAATCACGCAGCAACTCAACAAATAGTTGGCTTGGCAACACAGGCACAGGAGGTTGGTTATGAGCAAAGCTCAAGCACAGAAAATGGTAGAGGCTTATCTTGCCGCAGAACTGGACGTATTAGACGGCAAAATCGTCACCCTTAACGGTAAGACCATGGGCAGTGAAGATTTAGAGGCTATTCGTGCAGGCCGTTTGGAGTGGGAGCGCCGAGTGCGTGGATACTCTGCGCCAAATGCAGGTTTTGGCCAAGCGCAATTTTAATCACATTTGAGCTAAGGAATATTCATGGGTTGGTTAAATGACGCTATCGTCTCAGTTGCTCCCATCTGGGCGCTAAAGCGGGAAGCCGCAAGGCAGAGCTACGAGAACATCAAAGGATATGAGGCTGCAAGCCAAAGCCGAACTCATAAAGCGAAAAAAGAGACACGAGGCGCAAACCAAGCTGTATTTGCCGCGGGTAAAAGCCTACGCGAGCAAGCGCGTTGGCTCGATGAAAACCACGATTTAAGTATTGGCATACTCGATAGAATGGAGGAGCGAGTTGTTGGCTCGCAAGGGATCGTGGTTGAACCGCAGCCACGTGATCTAGATGGGAACATTCTTGACGACTTAGCCAATGAGTTACAACGCCGTTTTGGTAACTGGTCATTAAAGCCCGATGTTACTGGCCGCTATTCACGCCCCGAATTGGAGCGTTTAGCGCTGCGCACTGCATTACGTGATGGTGAAGTGTTTGGCCAACATATTTTAGGCCGAGTGCCTAAGCTTATTCATCCAAACGAGCAAGGTACCCCGTATTCAATTGAGGCATTAGAGCCGGATTTTGTGCCGTTTGAACTTAACGATGTGGCTAAGCGTATTCGCCAAGGTTTAGAGGTTAATGCTTGGGGGCAGGTGATTAACGTACATGTATTGCTTGATCACCCCGCCGACAAACTAGGCTTTCGTCATAAAACCAAACCGATAGCCAAAAGTAAAATGCTGCATTTGGGCTTGTTTAAACGTTTGCATCAACTGCGCGGTGTGAGCTTGTTTCACGGCATCATGACCCGTCTTGGCGACATTAAAGATTATGAAGAGTCAGAGCGAGTCGCAGCCAGAATATCAGCCGCGTTAGCTTTTGTGATCAAGCGTGGTTCTCCTGATGCATATAACCCAGATACCAAAACCCAAGATATTAAATTCAGCCCAGGCATGACAACTACGTTAGCGCCCGGTGAGGATATCGACACATTAGAATCTAATCGTCCTAATGTGCATTTAGTTGATTTTCGTAACGGCCAATTAAAAGCCGCTGCTGCGGGTACCCGTGGTAGCTACTCATCAATCTCACGCGACTATGATGGCAGCTACTCAAGTCAGCGCCAAGAGTTAGTCGAGCAAGATGAGTCAAACCGCATTATGCAGCAATGGTTTTGTGCGGGATGGTCGCGGCCTGTTTATCGCAATTGGCTCAAGATGGAGCAGCTCAACAAAGTTGATCCGCTAGTACTGCCTGCAAACCTTGACATAAACACCCTATTTGACGGCGTTTACTATGGTCCAACTATGCCATGGATTGACCCGCACAAAGAGGCCAAAGGTTGGCAAGCGATGATCGCCGGTAATGCAGCAACCGAGGCTGAGTGGGCTCGCGCTCGTGGCCGAAATCCTGCGGAAGTTAAACGCCAGCGTAAACGCGAGGTGGAATACAACCGCGAAAATCAAATGGTCACAGACAACGACCCCACGAATGGAGAATCCAACAGTGAAGAAAACAACGCTAGCACTAACAGCGCGAGCAGTCAGCGCCGCGCTAATCGCGCCGCAAGGAATGGCTAGTCCGAGTGACGAACGCCGTGGCACCTATAGCATGAAAGCCGCTGCTAATGGTGTGGCTGAGCTTATTTTATATGGTGATGTTGGCTGGGATTTTACCGCTAAACAAATTGCCGCTGATTTAAAAGCTATGGGTAAGGTGACTCACCTAAAAGCCTACATTCAATCGGGTGGTGGTGACGTGATGGATGGCATGGCTATCTATAACATTTTAGCCCGATGGCCGTGTCAAAAAACGATTTACATCGAATCTGTTGCTGCTTCAATGGCGAGTGTCATTTGCATGGCTTTTGACCAGGTAATTATGCCATCTAATGCGTTTTTGATGATCCACAGTAATTGGGGCGGCGCGGTCGGTACCGCAGAAGATTTACGTGAGTACGCAGATCTTCTAGATAAGTGGCGCTCGAGTATGGGTAAGGCTTATCAAGACAAGTCCAATGGCAAGCTTAGTGATGAGCAATTAACTGAGTTCTTTGCACAAGATACTTGGTTAATAGCTGATGAAGCGTTGGCGCTTGGTCTTGCTGATGAAGTAGTTGAACCGATGCAGATGGCTGCATCATCCGATTTAAAAAGGTTAAAGGAATTTACTGATATGCCTAAAGCACTCCAAGCACTATTTGCACCGCAAGGCAACATGCCAGCGGAAGCTAATCAACCTGCTGCGCCTGCGCCAGCCTCGGCACCTGCAGCGCTTAACGTGCCGTCACAGGCTGATATTGTCGCAGCAGCTGCAACCCTGAATAAAGAACGTATTGATGGCATTAATGCTGCTTTTAATGCATTCCCCCAACTGGGGGATCTGAAAAATAGCTGTATCGCTGATCCAAACGTTAACGCTGAATCGGCTAAAGATAAAATACTAGCATCATTAGGCCAAAGCACTGAGCCCGCTGGAGCGCAGCCGCAAAGCGCCATCATTCATGTGAGCAACGGTAATATTGTTGGTGACTCAATGAGTGCACACTTGATGGCAAAAGCAGGGCATGCTGAGCGCCAAGCGGATAACGGTTATTCCAGTTATAACCTTAAAGAGTTGGCTCGCGCTTCACTTATCGATCGCGGCATTGGCATTGCGGGGCTGAACCAGATGCAAATGGTGGGCTTAGCCTTTACTCATGATTCATCTGATTTCGGTAACATCTTACTTGATGTGGCTAATAAGTCTGTGCTTGCCGGCTGGGAAACGGCGACAGAAACTTTTGAACGCTGGACTAAGAAAGGTCAGCTCAGTGACTTTAAAGTGTCTAAGCGAGTTGGGCTTGATGAATTTGGCAGCTTGCGAGAAGTGCGTCCTGGTGCCGAGTATAAGTACGTCAGCTTAGGTGATCATGGAACCGATATTGCGCTAGCAACTTATGGTGAAATTTTCTCTATTACTCGCCAATGCATCATTAACGATGACATGGATATGCTGACCTCTATTCCGATGAAAATGGGCGCTGCAGCTAAAGCGACTATTGCGGATTTGGTGTATGCGATTCTGACTAAGAATCCAAATATGAATGATGGTAAGGCGCTGTTCCATGCAAGCCACGGCAACTTAGGAGCAGGTTTACCAAGTGTTGAATCGTTGGGGGCATTGGCCGAATTGATTGAGAGCCAAACAACAGGCGGTAAGAACCCACGAGCACTCAATATTATGCCTGAGTTCGCGCTTGTGCCGCCAAACCTTAAGCGTTCTATTACCCAGATCATAAAATCTAGCTCGGTTAAAGGTGCTGATGTGAACTCTGGGATTGCTAATCCAATTCAAGATTTTGCCGAAGTGATTTCTGAGGCGCGTCTCGGCCAAGCGAGCAAAGAAGAGTTTTACCTTGCAGCCGGTCAAGGCCGAGACACGATTGAAGTGGCTTATCTTGACGGTATAGACACGCCTTATATTGAACAGCAAGATGGTTTCAGTATCGATGGTGTCGCGACTAAGGTACGCATTGATGCTGGTGTTGCACCGCTTGATCACCGTGGTTTGGCTAAATCCACGGGTAAGCCTGCGTAACTACGTTTTTACTAAAGCCGCTCTGGTTGTGTCATGCAGCTTGAGCGGCTTTTTATTATCTAATTTTCAATATTGATTTAGGGATCTTGCAATGAAAAATCAAATTTGTGATGGCAACACCATTGACCATACCCCCACGACAGATGTTGCTAGTGGTGCAACAGCACTCATTGGCAAGCTGGTTGCTGTAGCGCTGGGTGATGTAGCGGCTAACACTGAGGGAACCTTTGTGGCGACCGGTGTGTTTGAACTGCCTAAAGTTGAGGCAGATGATATCGGCCAAGGCTCGCAAGTGTATTTAAAGCCTGATGGCAATATCACCTCTACGGCATCGGGTAACACCTTAGCGGGTAAAGCATGGGCTGCAGCGGGTAATCCATCGACTACCATTTGGATAAAAGTGAATGCCTAAGGTGGCAACTCACGACACTAAAGAAAGGTTCGCTCGTAAGCTCGGGCGCGCCTTTAATAAGCTGGCAGAACCTTGCCAGTTTATTAGCGCCTCGGGAGTCGATCCGTTTGAACGTGGGGTCAACCTGCATAAAGCAACCCTTGATATCAGTGTTGAATATATTCCTGAACCATCACACATGGCTGAGTTTCTGAAAGCCGATGGCTTAGTTAATTGTGATGACCGATTTGAATTAAATGGCAAGCAGTACCGTTTAACGCAGTTGCATGATGTAGATGAAATGACTGTGAGCTTTATTTACGTCGAGTTTTAGCACTCATCATATTTAATGCTGGGAAAGAGGGAAGGCATGCAGCTAAGTACGACAGGATTTGACGCTGTAACTCGGGAGCTGACACGTATTCGTAAGGCACAAGCCCCTGCTATTGCCAAGGCGGTTAATGATACGGCTAAATTTGCCAAGCAGCTCGCGATTGATGAAATTTACGCTAAATATGGCTTTAAGTCTAAGTCCTATGTGGAGCAACATTTTAGCTTAAGTATTAACCCGAGAACGCTTACGGCGAATATAAGTGCGCGTTACCGGCCAAGTTCATTAACCCGTTTTTCAACTCCAAAATTTAGAGTCGGCAAACGCTCACAGCGAGTAGCTAGCGGTCATGTTGTAAGTACCATTCGCAATCAACCTACTTGGTTTAAAGGGGCATTTACCTTTATTGGTAAAAACGGTAACCAGGTAATGTATTCGCGTCGCCAAGGTGATACCAGTTGGCGCACTTTCAAAGAAGCCAAAGCTCAAGGGGTTAAAGCTTTGTATGGTCCATCAGTGGGTCATAGCTTCGCTTATATGCGTGAAGATCTGGAAGCACCGATTATTACGCATTTGCGCAAAGCGTATGGCAAGCAAGCCAGATAGCTGCAGCAACTCACTCAAATCGAGAACATTGCATGATCAACAAAATTCTAGACCGTTTAAAAATGGTTGACGGCGCGACTGTACGTGAGGGGTTTTACGCCCAAGGCAGTGCAAAGGAGGCCTGTTTTATCTTCTTGCAGCCATACACTGATGCTTTTAGCTCAACTAACGGTCGTGACAAGTACCGTGACGATTTAGCCTTGCAAATCGTTGCTGGGGTTACGCTTACTCGCACCGAAACCCCTACCTCAGATTTAATTAACCTGGTACGACAAATCAGAAGCACTTTTTATAAAGAGCAGCGCGATACCACTAAACCTGATTGGCTTAAAGAGGTAGCGCTTGTCAGCTTTCAAGAGAGCGAACCCTGTAAATATATTATGCCCGAAGCCCATGAAAAACACGGCTTGGCGGTAATCACACTTTCAATAACGCAAACCGTGGAATTTGGAGAACAACTATGAGTGAAACAGTCACTGAGAGCTATATCGGCTCTGGTATCGTGTATGCCGGTGGGCGCGATGTCGGTAATGCCTCTGGCGTTAAAATTGATATTGAACAAGAAACTAAGTCTTTACCTAATAACCGTGGCGGTGGTGGTAATGCAGCCGAAATTACCAAAGTTAAGTCGGTTAAATTGTCGATGACATTGAACGATTTTAACAATGACAATATGGCACTGGCGCTGCGCGGTAAAGTTGATGTGATTACTGCCGAGGCGATTACCGATGAGTCGATTGTTGCTGTGCTTGATGGCTTGTGTGATACCAGCAAAATGATTGATTTAACCGTAGCGCCAGTGGTTAAAAGTGATGACGGTACAACAACTTTTGATGTGGATGTTGATTATGTGGTTAGCGCCGGCGGTATTCGTCCATTAAGTTCCGGCAGCATTACAGCAGCTCAAGCGTTAAAAGTGAGCTACACCTCAAAGGCAGGTAATGCCCTGCAAGCGCTGGTTGAATCAGGCAAAGAGCTTAAGGTGGTGATTGATGGTGTTAACGATGCTACTGGTAAGCCTTGGGTGCTTAAGTTTTACAAGTGGAAGCCAAGCCCAACATCGGGGCTTGATCTGATTGGTGATGATTTTGGTTCGTTCGACATCGAGGGCGGTGTGCTTGCGGATCCGTCTGTTGTTGCTACGGGTAAGTCCAAGTTCTTTGTTCGTACCGCTGCTTAATCGCTAATTAATAGCATTAGGTTGCCAAACTAGCCGTTACTGCTTTTGTAGTAACGGTTTTTTTTAAGTCTTTTTCCGATGTGTTGGAGTGTGTTAGATGAGTTTTAAAGATCAAGTCATTAACCTGATCATTAAGGGTAAAGACCTTTTTTCATCTGAGGCAAAAAAGTCAGAAAAGGCGCTAGCAGGATTAGCTGCGCAAAGTGAAACCCTCAATGAACGTCTGCAAGACATTAAAGATCTGCAGGGCTCAATTAACGCTATTGATGATTTAACTCGCTCAATCAGTAAAGGCGAGTCAGCTTATAGTGATAATAGCGTAGCGCTCGACAAGTTAGTCAAAGAACAAAAGCAGGCCATTGCAGCGGTTAAGCAGCTCGATGCTGCGCATAAGTCGGCATCAATACAAACAGATAAAACCGAGCAAGAATACAAGCAAGCGAAAGCTCAGCTTGCAGAGTATGAGCAACAATTACTTTCAGCTAAAGAGAATGTTGATAAATTATCTAACGAGCAGAAGAAAAGTAGCCAGGCCAGTAAAGAGCAAGCTGCAGCATTAAGTAAAGCCAGTGCAGACTTAAAACAACTAGAACTCGCACAATCACACACTGAACAAAGTGCTAAAGAGTTATCGACTGCCCTCGACAAACAACGGCGTGAATTGCTTGAGATGGGCGTAGCCTCTGATGATGCCGCCCGTAAGAAAGCTGATTACACCTTAAAGGTAAAAAATGCCCGTAGTGAGTTAAACAGGCTTGCCTCTACGCTTGGCAAGAGCAAAACGGAACTTGAGCAGCAAACCAGCAAGCTCACTAGGGCTGGCTATTCTATGAATAAGCTGGCCGATGCCAGCAAAGAATTAAAGCAGCAACAAACGGCAGCTGAAACGGCGCTATCTGGTGTCAATAAACAACTTGCTCGCCATGACAAGTTATTAGCAGAATCGAAAAAATCAGCCAAAGACTTTAGCGGATCAATAAGCGGAGTAACTCAAAGCCTACTTGCTATGGCTGGGGCGTATATTGGCGTTGATAGGCTATGGGAAAGCTTAAAAGATATTTTGAGTGCGGGTGATGATGCACAGTCATTTTCTGTGCAAATGACAGCGGTGATGGGCTCAATTGCTGCAGGTGAGCAAGCAACGGCTTGGATCAAGGATTTTGCTAACAATACCGGAACCAAGCTTGAAAGTGTGCAAAGTGCTTTTTCAGCGTTAAAGACTTTTGGCATTGATCCAATGAACGGCTCATTGCAGTCGATGGTAGATTACAATTCGCGACTAGGCGGTAGCCAAGAAAAGCTTGAGGGCATTATTCTTGCCGTTGGCCAAGCATGGGCTAAGCAAAAGCTGCAGGGGGAGGAGATCCTACAGTTGGTTGAGCGTGGGGTTCCAGTATGGGACTTGCTTGAAAAGGTCACCGGTAAAAATGTTACACAGCTGCAAAAGTTAAGTGCTAGTGGTGAGTTAGGGCGAGAGACAATAAAAGCACTGTTTGATGAAATGGGTAAACAGGCAAACGGCCAAGCGTCGAAAAGCCTCGATAGACTTAGCGGTCAAATTAACCTTATCTCGAATAAATTTGAAGAGTTTAAGCGCATTATTGCCGATTCTGGTGTTTACCAGGTAGCCGTCGATTTTCTAAAGGACCTAAACGCTACATTCGACCAGCTTAATCAAGATGGCAAGATAAAAGCCGCTGCTCAGGATATTAGTAACTTCTTTACCACTATAGTGCGCGATGGGGGGGAGAGCCTAAAAACAACGCTGGAAAATATCACTGCATTTACTAGCGGGCTAAATGTAATCTCAGGCGGTATTCGCCTATTTTGGAATGGCTTAAGTGCTGGCGTATCAGCACTCGCAGCTTCTGTTACCTTGCAACTCGCTAAGATGATGGAGGGGTTTACTAAGCTCTATGAGTTCGTTGGTGCAGATCAGCTTGCCTCTAGCGCACGTGATGCCGCTGCAGCCCTAAATGCTATTGGTGATGCGTATGTGTCGCAAGTTGAGCAAGATGGCAAAGATGTTCGTGCTGCTTGGTTGCAGATCACTGGTGAAGTTGAGCAAGCCGCGACCAAGGCTTATAGCAAGATAAGTTCAGAGGCAAAAAAATCAGCAAGTAAGCAGGTTGAATCTTCTGCAACTGTCGCTAGCGCACAAGATAAGCAAGCTGCAAGCGCTAAAGAACTGCAATTGGCAATGACAAAAGCTGGCATTGAAACTATTGCAACCTTGAAGCAACAAGAAGCCGCAGCGCTCAAAACATTTAAGCAGGTAGAGCAGGGGGCAAAAGACGGTATAGCCTCTACTTATGAGCTAAATCAAGCTTTCTTAAAATATGCAGAGGCCGCAGTTGAGGCTGCAGCTGCCAGTGATACTCAAGTTGATGCGAGTATTCGTCAGCAGGCTGCCGCTCTTGGTTTGACCGATGATCTTGCTAAAGTCATTGAACAGTATCAAAGGTTGAAAGAAAGCCAAGCTGATTTTGATTCTCAAACGCAGCAAAACCTCGATCAAACTCAGCAGGGGATTCAGAAATCAGCGGGTGTTGCAGTTGAATATGGCACAACAATCGAGAATACCGTTGGTCTTGTAAAAAAGAGCGCTCAACAAGCTGGTTATTCATTGGCAGGAGTTGCAGAGTTTTTCACTGCATACCTGAAAGGTGTTACCGATAGTGTTGCCAAGCTGAGTGAGGGCGCAACGGTCTACTTTAAAAACATGCTTTATCACCAAAACAATTTGGTTGATAGCTCAAGTGAATTAGATAAGGCGATTCAACAATATGGCAGGCTTACCAATGAAGTTCGAGATCTTGAAAATGTACTCGCTAAATCAATCGATTTCACCGGTATAAGCACGTTTGCTCGGGAAGCTGAAATAGCAGGAAAAAAAACTGAAGCAGCGTATCACGGCCAACGTATTGAGCTGTTAAAGCTTGTTGAGGCTTTAGAAGCCACAGGCGGTGCAAATCTCGACTTGGTTCGCAAAGCTGAAAGAGCAGCTAAATCGTTAGAGCTTGTGAATGACCAAGACATGGGGCGCCTTACCTCTGCTATCGATAGCGCCATCAATAAAATGGATGAGTTACGAAGCAGTGCACAAGATACGCTTTCCTCGCTGAAAGATGAGCTTGATGGTTTGCAGGGTAATGATAAAGCCATAGAGCAACGCGAATACCAGCGTCAGCTTTTAGAGCTTCAAGAACAGTTGAAAAAGGCTCAGCAAAGTGGCGATGATAGTGTGATTGCGGACTTGTTAGAGTCAGAGAAGATCTTAAACAGAGTACATCAATTGAAGATGGACGAGTTTAAAGCTCAAGAAAACGCTAATAAATCCAGTGAGCAAAAGATAGCTGCAGAGCAGAATGTTCAACAGCCCAAGCGCAGTCAATCGGACAATAAATCCTCATCAAATAATTCCCCAACTCTTGCTTTCGACTCGTCAGTTCAAGCTGCAAGTCATTCAGCACTGCTTGTGCTGCAGGTCGGTAGTAAGAAGTTTGATACGCAGTTAAAGAATCATGTTTTAAATGAATTGCTAGCTGAAATAGATCGACAAGATAGGCTCGGCGCCTAAGAGGTTTTCATGCAAATTATCGATACCATAAAACCAAAGCTGCAGCAGCTTCTTTGGCTCAATCGAAATAGCCAAAAGAAAGTGTTAGCGAATTCAAAGCGAGCGAGTAACGGTGCTCTGTTTGTGAACCAAATCGTTATTCCATCAGGCTTACCGATATTGATTGGCACTAAAAACAGTGATCTTGACCGTGATGATTTCACTGCACTTCAAATACACAATTACAGAACGTTAACTGAATTTACTCTTCAGCTTAGTGATACAGAGTCTTTGCAAGTTATTTGGGATAACACCAATGGTTCAGCGATAAGCGGTGATGATTTATTTGATCGAGTCGATGGCGATGATCTGATTACAAATGTGGTTTTAAAGTTTTTAACAGTGTGAGCAAACTATGACAATTACCCGCAATGATTTGAAAATATTTAAGCCTGAGCTACTCGGTTCAAGTGATGAAGCTGGCGGTTTGCGTACTAAAAATGCGATTGAATCAGGCAAGCTTAATGAGCTGTTTAGCGCGATTTCTGATATTGACCACGCGCAATCGTCTATCGACATTGCTAAGTGCTACCCAGCGCTAGATACCAGCAATACTAGCACCTTGCTAGATGGTCATATTTTCATTAGTGAGCCACCGAGTGATCCGTTAGTGTCGCTTATGCTGGTTGAATCTGATTCACTCACCGATGCCGACCGCATGAGCGATATGAAAGAGATCATCGAATCAGGTGTGACAAAGGGACAATTGATCCGCAGTGGCGCACCGGGCTTTTTACTCAATCAAAATTCATTTTCAGCCGATTACCTGCAATCAAGCAGCATGTATAACGGGCGTGAATATTGGAAAACAGTGAACTTAAGTCCTGGTGCTGTGATTGCGATAAGTGTTGAGTATGATGGCAATGAAGTCAGCGAGTGGCCGCGAAAAACACATTTTTGTAAGGTGGTATCTGCAACATCAAGCAGTGTCGGTTTCTCCGGAACGGTTAAGTTTGAGCCGGCTATTCCTTTTGCTACACCCGAGCCAAATCACAGCATTAACGGTGAAAGTAATTGTACTAAGTTACGTCACGTTAACTCTGTTAGCCCGTTAATTTTTCATGGTGTGGCTAAACTCACCGCTGCAGCCTCAGCTAAAAATGTGCCTGTTAGTCAAACTACAGCCTCTTTGCTACCCGCAATAATAACCGAAGTACCAAAGCCCGGTAATACCATTACTGCAGGCAGCGAAGATGGCGATCAAGCGGTTAGTCAAGTGTTTGACAAAACACTGACTCAGCCAAATGTAGAGGGAACTTATAGTTACACCTTTACTACGCCGGATATATTGCAAGATTCTGATGGTCTCATCGCCATTTCAATGCAACCAACGGCGTTGTTTTTAACCGAAAGCGCGGTGCAATCAATCTCTATCGGCACAGGCAATACCACGGTTACACTTGCGTCATGGGCGCGAACAGATCAATCCGCTAATGTCACGCTACGCTATAAGTCCTCTTATCGTTACGCCATATACCAAAGTAGTGAATCATTCCCAAGTGACAAGCAGTTAACAGTGGGGACCATTAAGGGCGCGGTGGTGTTTGATGATAATAACTACCCAAGCCAAGAGGTTTATGAGCGACCAGGTGAAACCACGGGCAAGCTCTATGATGGTGTTGAGCTGTTGGCCACCATTGATTATCTAACGGGTGATATCACTAAGCACAATGTTAGCCGTGGCACGTTCACGCTTAATTATACTGGGCTTGTTGAATCAAGCTCCGTGGTCGCAGCCGGTGACTCAAGTGTTTCATTTTTACTTGTGGCTACACAGCCAAAACTCAGTAGTTTTTACCTGCAAGTAGAACGGGTATCTGATAACGCCATTGTCAGTGCTAGCGCCGATAGCAGTGGTGTGGTGACGGGATCAGGCGTGAGCGGCACCATTACTAATGGCTTAGTTGAGTTGACCTTTACCAATGCCGTTAACCTTACCTCGCTGCGCTATGACATTACCGAGCAATTTAGGCAGTTACCACCTGCCGAAATCTATGGCCTAAACCCGCTGCGCATTCCGAATGAGGGGCTTGTTGATATTTTTAGGCAATGGGGAACGGTGGCACTGCAGCACACTCAATATCAACCTGTTCCAACACCTGCAGCGGGGCAAATTAAGAACATTCGCGCAGGGGCGCGTTTTGCTGACTTTACCGATGCTAATGGCGCAAGTTTGTGGACGGCAACGGATGAGCATTTCACGCTAGACAAAGCTGCAGGCACCGTGACTTTAAACAGTGACTTTAGCGGCTTTACTGCGCCATTTGTGCTCAGCGATACCATTGGCGAGTTAGCGCTAGTGTCGGTGGTTAATGACACTGAGTTAGTGTTATCAAGCGAGCTAACTCAAGAGTACCCAATCAATTCAACCGTAGCCAGTGTGCAGATTTTAGGTGACTTGCATGCGCGAGTTGGCAAGGTGCGTGATATGACAGCGTGGATTAATAATTGGGCGGTAGATGGCACCGCCGCAACTGGCAACTTAAACACCGTTGATAACCCCATAGAGCTAACCAATGACACCGCAGTGAATGAAGATTGGGTATTGATATTTACTTCCGCCACGGCTTTTCGCTGTGTGGGAAAACGCCTTGGCCAAATCGGTACAGGCGACACTTTAAACGACTTTGCCCCCATTAACCCGCTCACAAACAGCCCGTTCTTTATCATTCGAGCGGCAGCATTTGGCGGCGGTTGGAATGCAGGCGAAGCGATACGTTTTGAAACTATCGCCTCAGCAAAGCCTGTTATGGCACTGCGAACGGTGCAAGCAGGCCATAGCCAAATCACCACCGATAAAGCGGTACTGTCGTTCCGTGGTAATGAATCGTAACAACTAACAAATTAAGGATATTAATTATGGGATTACCCGTAACCGTTTATCGTTGGGATGATGAGGGCGCACCGCAAATAACTACCGGCTCAGTCAGTCAATGCCTCGATGTGCTGCAAAAATGCTTAGTTGATGGTTACGGCAACAAATCATCGCTTGGTTGGACGCTTGAATATTCAGATGACGACATTTTTGCCAAGGTATTTAAAAACTCGCCTGTTGAGGGGAACGGCATTTATGCCAAGTTTTGGTCTAAAGACCAACTTGACGGTAGTGAGCGCATTGTGAGAATGCAAACCTGCAAATCTATGACGGATATCGACACCATGATAATGCCTGGTATCTATCATGCTTTTAAAACTTTACGTAATAACTCGGTGACTAAGTGGGTGATAATTGGCACGAGCCGAGGTTTTTACCTTTTTTTGATGCCGCAGGAAGTTTCATGGGTTAACCATTATCAGATACAAAATAGCTGTGCATTTATTGGTGAAATACAGGGCAGTATTGCAGGTGATACAGCCCTTTATTGTGTGGTGAGTGAGTCTAACAATAGCAGCAACGACAGTTATGCTTGGCAGGACAATCTATCTGCGCTGAACATTAACATGACACTGAATATTGGAAAAATGTACGCCTCAAACGGCGATACAGGCGCATTGAATTACAGGCTAGAGACATATTTTGATGTGCCATCAAATGCGCAAGGCTTTGAGGGGGAATTGCCAGCCAGCGCAAATTTCAGTGAAGTGGTTGTCAGAGCTCAGTTTACAGTCACAAGTACGCAATATTTAGATTCTGAGGGTACGCCTTATTCAAGAAGTGATATCCAACCTTTCATTAAAGGCACCATGCCTGGGCTTATTCAATCGAGTACACCGGCATTTGAAAAATCACCATGGCCATGTATTAAGAATATCGGGAACGATGACTATTTTGTTGTTGGCAACCCTTATGGCACAGGTGGTAGTTCGTTATTTATCAACCTTAGAGAGTGGTCATGAAGCTGACTAATAGACGAGCGGTTAACAAGCCTGTACTCGCAGGTTTATTAACCGTTGAAATGGACGCCCAAGCAGAGATGTTATTTGCGCTTGATAGGCAGAGTGGCGAACGGTTAGCCCATGTTGTTAGGCCATCACAAGGCTTGATTAAGTTGATACTTCCTTTTCGTTACACACAATCTAATGAACTCATTATAGGGATTGTTGACGGTGATAGAGAGTTTAATGCCTCTGTACTCGATGGTGTAAAGCTTGAGTTAGTTGACCAAAATACCGCTGATACCGCGCAGCCATAGGAGAAACCATGACGCCAATTATTAATATCAATGCTAAAAACCTCATGCTTGATGCGCTCACTATTACCCGCGTGAGCTTGCACGTAGCATCACCAGGTGAAACGGGTCGAGATAATGAACTGTTGAGTGCTGATTATGCTCGACAAAGCTGTGATATTAGCGGTGCAGATAACGGCGAGAGAGTATTAGTGAGCGATGTTAATTTTCAAATGAAAAGCGGTGACGCAGTTAGTTTTGTTGGGTACTGGAGTGGCGATACCTTTTTGTTGGCACAAGCGTTTACTTCGGTTGAATTTAGCACTGATGGTCTTTTCATCTTAAAAGCGGGTTCAACGAGGGTGGTGATCTAATGGCTATTATGGACGTTAAGAAAAACAGAATAATGTGGCCTAATTTAAATCAAATTACCAATGATTATGACAGCCCCGAAGCGGCGTATTTGCAATGGCGTGATGAATTAAATTTACCAAATACTGATTTACCTGGAATGATTCAAGGGGACGATGGCGTCACCGAAATTGATTTAGGTTTTCCTGTGGCTTTAGATGGCGATTGTACTTTCATCAGTCAGTCAACAGAGGGTTCCATTGGTTTTTTCTTGGAAACACCAACAGGCTCAATGACAAAAGTCACAAGAGCGCTTAGTGCTGCTGTAGAGGGGCAAGCGACTGTTTCAAGGGACTTTGGTTCTAGAGGGGTAAGTCCATCCGTAGTGATTAGCTGCAAAGCGCCAAGCATCGATGCAAAAGCTTTTGAGTGTAAGTGGCAGAAAAATGATAATACTGCAATATTGCGGGTAAGTTGGACAAACTATAACAGCAGCTCCAACAAAACTGAATTAGCACTAAAAATTAGTCAAGGGCAAATAGAGGCCGTTGCAAGGGCAACGAATACAGCTGCCGCTAAATTTCAACTCTTTCTCTGTGACTCCCAAGCTAACTCAGCATCAACACTGGATGCTGAGGGCGCGATGGGACTATCTCTAGAGCAAGGGACGACTTACAAATTCACTTCATCGGCACTTCGTTACATACGAGGGAAAATAGTAGGAGCAGATGGCCAACCTGCGAGCACTGCAGTTAGAGCATATTTGAGGGATACGGGAAGAATGGTTGGCAGTGCGATCTCTGATGCGATAACGGGTGTCTATGAAATTATTGTTACCGATGAAGCTCACTATGTCGTGTGTTTGGATGATAGTGTCAGTCAATTAAACGCATTAGTTTTTGATCGGGTTTTTGGCGTTGATTAATTTCTCGTTTGATAATGCTGATTATCTCGTCCCCAGTGGTGGTAAAGTTGACTTTTCATTCAATACTGACCGCAGCTTATCACTCAATCTTAACGTCCCTTTTCAGTGTTTAGTTGAGATTGGCCAAGAGCAAACTGCAGCCGTTACAGCCCAAGTATTAATATCGGCAGATGTGCAGCACTATCGGCCGCATGTTGCTCGCTTTAGTCAGGTCTACCCCACAGCGCGTTCGCCAATCAAACTTGAATTTAACGGTGAGATAATTCGATTGCCGCCTATTCGTGATGGGGGCATTGGTATCGATATCGGTTTGCATGTCGCACCAGCGCAATCGGTAGAGGCGAGTATTGCGCTAATGGATTCATCTACAAGCCTTGATGTTATCGCGAGTGTTACAGGGGTTAGAAACCTAACATTGATATTAGCGTTAAATGCTCGATGGGCGACTGGTGAGTTGTTAGAGCAGCAGGTAAGCAGTTTAACTGAGAGTCATACTGGTACAGAAAGCGCGTGTGACGTTGGCTGGCAAGCAGTCAGTGAGTTTGAAGTACAAGTGAGCCAAACAACATTTAACTTAGCGGCTACTGATACGCTTTTAGTTATATCACTGTCAACTGCAGCGAGTATCGATGCCGAGCAGCACCTATCGTTGCTTGGTGGTTTTTATTTGCATCAAAATACTATTGTGGGATTTGATAGCTATAACTTGGTCAGTAATGCGAACGATGCTAAGTGGGGCGAGCATCTACCAAGTTGGATCTGTTCTACTCGTTATGTGCCGCCTGTAGTTGGTGCGATTTCGTTAACCTTTACAGAACCGTTTATGCGATTAGGGGGGTATCAACTTGATTGATTTTAGTTTTGTCGATACCGGCTACATGGCCCCAAATGGTGCAAATGTTGATTTTAGCTTTAACTCTAATCGCACAGGGTTTGCTTTATCTACAATCGCCCTAGTCGCCGATATCGATATTTATCAGGTGCAAGGCACTGAAAGCCATAGCTTGATAAAAGTGAGTAGCCAAGCTGAATACTATCAGCCATATAAAATACGCTTTAAAGCCTCGCCTAAGCATTGTTACTTTGATGATGGCGGTGGTTTAATTGATGCCAGCCCACCGTTACCAAACCTTGACTTTAAAGTCCCTATTGAACCTCAGATTAGACGAGCGTACTTAATGCAGCCAACCCTTACCTGTACCCGAGTTAGCGACTCCATAGCAATTGTACTCGATAGCGTGAGTATTAGTGATAGTCGCAGCCAGTTTACCCAATCAGTTAGCCTGCAGTTTAGTAGCGCGATTGACGCTAGCCGCGCTGAGAATGAATTGCTACTGATTGATATTAACGGTTATCAGTTTTTTGCTTTAGCAGAGCAGCCAGCAAGTAGCGCCAGTTTTGGTGTTTCCAGTTGTAGCAGTGCTGGCCGCAGTCGCTCAGCTTTACTCGCTACGCCGTGGCGGTCATTGATTAGTTACACTAACGATAATGCCCGTTCATTTGCTGGCATATTGGGTGATCTGTTGACTAACTCAGGTTGGACGATTGAGCTAGATGGAGTCACCGACTTTACTATACCGGCTGGCGCATTCTCGACTATGGGTAAATCGCCAATTGATGTCGTTAATGATGCTGCTGCCCAAATCGGCTGCATGGTGATCCCTGATGAGTTTGCCAGTAAGTTAACCATTGTTCCGCACTGGCCAACATCGCCGTGGTTGATGGATAGCGCTATTGCTGATGTGAATATTCATGACTCAGTGATTTTAAGCTTTAACCGCAAAAAACAAATTAACCCATTATGTAATGTGGCGTGGGTTCGCGGTGAGCAGCAAGGCGTGAGTGCTAAAGTCAAACGAGCAGGTACCGCTGGGGATATTCCTACCGCCGATATAAGTGGTCAGCTGATTGTAGATAACCAAGCTGCGCGGCTGGCGGGTACCAATGCTATTGCGGCCAGTGGTAACAAAGAGTTGATCAGCGTGTCATTGCCAATCATGGCCGACTTACCGCCACTCAAAAAGGGTATGTTGATTGGTGTTACGTATGAGGGCGAAGTATTCAAAGCGACTTGTGATAGCGTGAGTATTAGCGCCAGTATGGATCAAAGCAGTGGTTTAGATATTAGCCAAAGCGTGAATTTAATTAGGCATTTGGAGTAAAGCATTTATGTTTAAGCAATTAAAACAAGCGCTGTCATTACCCCGTATGATTATGACGGTGGAAGCTGATAACGGTAATGGAACGACTAAGCTACGCAGTGACTCAGGTTTATCGTTCACTGCTATTGGCAGCGGCTCGCCTGGTACTAAGGTTTACGTGCAAGATGGCCGAGTTTTGGGTATCGCAGCTGACTTGCCTCACTCTGAAATAGAGGTGTAAACTATAATTAAAGTCATGGAGGATTTTATGAGAGCATTAATTATTATTTCAGTATTTTTATTTACAGCACCAGTAATGAGTGAGGTATATCGTTGTGGGGATGGTGTTTATCAAGCAGATCCTTGTGATGAATCGAGTAAACCCATAGATTTAAGCAATGTCGGAAGCGTTGTAGCTAATGAGAATACGCTGCCTACTTTAAGTACCACCTCAGAATCTGCGACAGCAGCTAAAAAATCAGAGATCAGTAGCTACATTCGTAATCGGCAAATTGAACGTGAAATCAATAAGCTCGAGAGTAGACGAGAGAAGGTGTTAGTAAACCGAGACCAGCGAATGCGAGAGTTACGAGATCGCGGACGTTATGCTAATAACAATCTCGCTGGAGCAACCTGGCAGCAGAGTTTAGCGCAAGAAATGAGTGCGATTTCACAGCAGGCTGATAGTGAAGTATCAACTCTAGACCGTCAAATAGCGCAGCTTAGAACCAGGCTAAATTGACTCTTTGTTAATACAAAAAATTACATATGAGTTTGATAACTTCAAACTCATTTTTGGATAGAGGCTATTCTGGGTGGTTAGGGCAATTACACTTGAAATTGAAGCACTATAGCCTTGTTATGCTTTATACCCATGTGACTTCATTAAATTGGAACAAATTACTGCTAATTTAGCATCAGCGTTAACTATATGCTGCCTTGCATCTTCCCACATACAATAAAGTTCGCTTTCTTCTGTATGTTTTCCTTTTTCAAGATATTCGAGTACCTGCATGTTCCATAAGCGATAATCATTCGTATCATAACCTGAATCAGGGAAATATAAGCCGCATAACATTTCCATTTTACGAAGGATATTTTGTATTTCTCGTTGATGCTCTTTGTTCACTGTTGGATAATCAACTTTTTGATGCTGAACATCATCGAGAATTTGGGTACAAGTATGTGTATATGCGATAGAAGTCTTATATAACTCTTCAATTTTTGTTAGCAGCAAATCTCGTTTGTTTCTCTTCGTATTTATATATTGGTTTATCAGAAGAACTGCGATCGCAAGTAAAGCGGATAGCAAGAAGGAAATCAGCCTAACTTGGTCTTCTTTTTCTGAAAACAGCTCAATGATATACATCAAAACTTCCTTGTAATTTTGGGTCCTACTTAGCAGGAGCTGGTTGTTTACCTATATGCTGATATGATCGAGATTAACTAGGCTCTTATACATGGTACTCATTTGCTAAAGTTAGCTTTTTATATGAGCATTTCATTATACTTAGCTGCAAACTCTTTGAAACCAGAGTGCTCCACTTCAAAAAATATTTCAAAAGTTTGTCGTTCTGTAGCAGAGATTTCTACGTCAAACCCAGAATCTTTCATGCGACTAGCCCACCATTGGACATTTTGAACGTGTGGATTCTTCAATAATTGATAGATATAGAATACTTTAACTAAGCTGCTAAGCTCTTCTATATTACCGTGAGCTCGGATTACGGAAGAACAGTAATAGCGCTGCCTTGTGGCTTTTCCTAGCGCTGGACTTGAATCTTTCCTTATTGCGCCAATAAACTCAATAACAATCGGAAGCTTAATGTTTAGACTGTAGGCAATAATTTTGGACGCCTTTCTAATATCTCCCGATAAGAAGTAGTAAACCAAATAAGCAAAAATAATTGTAATTAAAATCCATATCCACATCATCTAAGTCACCATTTTCAGTGAGCTGTTACAGTTGATAGCTCATATAATACTGCGTAGGAAAAACATGTTTCCTAACTAGAAAAATCGACCTCACGCGAAGTCGCACCTCAGTTTATTTTTTAATTTAGTAACATTAATTACTCTGATGGTTTAATTGAATATTATCAATAGTAAACGTTCATACTTTGTATGGAAATGAGATATATAGTGTCGATTACTACGTGAATTTTTCTACTGTTCGACATTTTGGGTAACTTGAACAGCCCCAAAATTTAGAACCTGTGTGTTGTCCCTTTTTAGCTTCTCGTAACATCATTACAGAGCCACACTTAATGCAACGCTTTCCATCAGTTTTTTGCTTAATGATTTCTTTCACATGAGAGCGGTGAGCTTGGTTTGTACTAAAGCCACGTTCTAAACGACCAGATTCTATTTTCGAGATGATTTCTTTAACTTGCTTTAGACTTAATCGTTCAATAGAACAAGAACGTATATATGGTAAGCAGCCACTAGCATAGGTTACGTTCGCAGGCATACTTGTTTTAAATGTACTATCACCGATGAATACAACAACAGAGAAAAGAGAGGTGATGTTAATGTTGAGCAGTTCTTCTAGTGTTTTTAGGTGCTTATAGTTTTGATGGATTGGATTTTGGAATCTGGTTGAGTATTTATAGATTTTCTGCGTCCATTGCTTCTGATTTGAAGAACCAAAAATCCATCCTTTCATGTTTTTTGTTTCAACAACGAAAACTCCATACTTAGATACTATTATGTGATCAATTTGAGTTGTTCCATCATCCGTTGGCAAAGTAACATTTTTGATTAAATGATATTCGTTTTGCGGTAATTTCTTTAATATCAAATTTACGCTGAATTCACCTAACACGCCTTTAAACCACGGCGTGCGAACTACAAAGGTTAATAGAATTACGGGAAATATATACCAAATCTGTAAAGCTGCGTTAGCCAGCATCCCTATTAGAACCACTGAAACATCCTTATAGCTAAGATTTTTTGAGTTTTACATCAATCGTACTTAATAGCTTGAACTACTCAATTATGTTTTGAAAGCTAAAATTGTGAGCCCTCTAACTGCTGCTTTTTGATGAGGATAATTACAACTGTGCATCGCAGCGTGCATTACGTGGTTTTTTTTGGGGTTTAATTTGTTTTTATTTAGTGACTTAGGTTTACTGTCTCATAATCGTGCCAGAAGAGGGTGTTTTGTTTTTTCGAAGGCATAAAATAGTGGCTATCAACTTCTATTAAGTGGATTCATCATAGCACCGTGTTAGCGTGATTGTCTTAACTTCAGCATTAGAGTGCTTTACTTGCTTGAATTAACGTCAGTTTGATAACTAGCACCGAAAAGTTAAAGCAAGTACAATATGCGTTGGTCTATGAGGTGCTGTATGTTTGAACCGCTGTTAATCCAACCGCAAATTATCGAAATTAGTCATCACTCTAAATTAGTCTTTTCTCTTTCCAAACAATTTGGCGATTTTAGTGCGCTGCAATTGCAGTCGGGTCCGATAGTCGAAGTTGTGGTTGTGGCGGTTTCTGCTGCAAAAGCATCGTTGATGGTTAGGATTCATCCTTACTTGTCATTATCGGTTTGTGAGCTGGATGCTGCGGTTGAAGCTACAAATTGCCTTACTCGTTCTGTTGGCCAGGGCTGGAGACTGTTTTCAGCCCTAGGGACATCGCCAAAACTTTGCGCTGCGCAACTTGGAGCAGGGTTAACGGTAGCAGTTAGTTTTAGCGATATGTGCCAATTTAATATTGTTGAGGCAGTGAAATGGAACCTTGTGGCTTTGGAAGCGGACTTTAGAATTGGCCATATCGCTAAAGAGATTTTGTTAGCCAAGCATATCATTGCTCGCACTGTAGATGTTGAGCATAGCGCTGAGAGTTTGTTGGTTGAAATCAGCGAATTAGAAAGTGTTCGATTTGAGCTCACTCGGGCAAGTAAAGAGGGGCATCAACAAGAGTTCTGTAAGCTTGATGCCGAACTCGTTAGAAAAAGACAATTATTGACCCGTCAATATTCTCAGTTATCAGAACGACCAAGTTTAAGCCAGCCTGCTAATCAATCTATAGAGCAGGAACAATTAATTAGGCAGCTGGCGTATTATCAATTACTCGCCCCAATTGAACTGAATGAAATAGTAGAACAACTTATGGCAGACGGAACAAACGGTTCCTTTGCATTGGAGAATGAACAATGATTTACCGTTGCCCTATATGTGAACAAGCATTAACACTACAAGACAAAACGTGGTTTTGTGCATCGAATCATCGATTCGATAGAGCAAAAGAGGGTTATGTAAACTTATTGCCAGTGCAGAAGAAAAAATCCAACGATCCTGGTGATAATAAAGAGATGATGTTCGCTCGAAGAGAGTTTCTCAATAAAGGTTACTATCAGGCGCTTAGTGACAATGTTAATCAACTGGCTAAAACCTATCTAAAAGAAGCACTGTATGGACTCGATATTGGATGTGGAGAGGGCTATTACTCAAGTCGTTTAGCAAAAGAGTTGGGTGATGATTTTTCTTTGTTTGGGTTAGACATTAGTAAGTCTGCACTTAAATATGCTGCAAAACGCTATCCTGATATTGCGTTCAGTGTCGCGAGTTCTTTTGATATGCCGTACGCTGATGATAGCTTCGACTTTATGTTAAGGATCTACGCGCCGTCGTTAGAGACTGAGCTGAAGCGAGTGATAAAGCCTGGTGGAATACTCATTACCGTGTGTGCAGGCCCAAGACACCATTTCGCTTTAAAAGAGCTGATTTATGAAACACCAAAAGAACATACGCAAGACGCTTCCAGTATTGAAGGCTTTGAGCTCATTGACCAAAAGCGACTGGAAAGTACACTACATTTGTCAGACGAAAATGATATTCGCCATTTTTTGCAGATGACACCCTATAACTGGAAGCTAACCGATGAACAAAAACTAACGTTATCGACGACTGGCTTTGAGTGTGAACTCGATTTCAAAATAGAGGTCTTTAGGGCGAAATAGCCGAAGTGGTCATGCATGTGATGGTTTTTAAAGCCTTTGTTAAGTCGGTTTATTTGGGTTGTATAAATTATTTTATCACTAAATCTACAACCGACAGATATATAAGCAAAAATACTAAAAATAATGTCTAGAATGTGTGTTGACATCTCCTGAGAATGGTTTATAGTGTTTGCAGCTTGAAGGTTAGGGCTTATTTTTATGTGTTCAATACGACAATGTTCGTCCTGTTAACATTAAGTAAACCGGCATTTTCCAGCTTTACCGCCGTTAAGGCTTTAATTTATATTTACAGGATTCAATATTATGTCTCAAGTTACTGGCGTTGTTAAGTGGTTCAACTCTGATAAAGGTTTCGGATTTATCGAGCAAGAGTCTGGCCCAGATGTATTCGTACACTTCCGCGCTATCAACTCTGACGGTTTCAAAACTCTTGACGAAGGTCAAAAAGTTCAGTTTACTGTTACTCAAGGTCAAAAAGGCCCACAAGCTGAGAACGTAACTGTAGTTTAAGTTACCAGCTTGATTAGCATCTAGCTAATCGCAAAAAGATTTCGAAGAGCCGTAGTTTACTACGGCTCTTTTTTCTTTGTGTCTTTTTTATAGTTTGTAACTCTTCAAGTTTGCTCTACGCGGTTTATTTAACAACCTCTGCTAATGCTCTTCCACAGTCGTTTCTAACCTCTTTATTCGTCCTAGTTTCAGTTTCTTCCTTGCAGGGCTTATAACACCTTTAGCCAATAGGGCTACATAGCTGTTAAAACACCACTTATACCAATCAGCATAAGAACTTGATCTACTCAGAGTGTTTTTTGGCTAACTCGTTCAAGGCGAGTGATTGACATAATGGCTGCTCCCTTATGAATGCATACAACGCCCAAGTAAGAAGCCAAATCACTCCTTACCGGTGAGTTTTAGCGACCTTGATGCAGCGTTAACCAGCGTTAACCGGCTTGAACATAGAATAACTATGATCTTAAATCAGTTGGTTTACCGCTGAACTGCTAACCTCTTGCTGAGCGATAAAAGCTTTATATTGATTGGTATTCTTACACCGCGATAAACATCATCGCAGCCTCTATGAGGATGTAATACCAATCAATATAAGAAGTCGAACTACTTGGAGTGGCTAGATGATTACCGTGCTGCGCTAAGTGAAATAGGCGTTAAGGGTCTATTTGACTGCACTAGATTGAACAGCGTTTTGCAGGGGCTTCAAATGGATTAAAGCAAGAGGATTACCCGGGGAGAATACATCACTAGCTCAAAGAGCCAGTGATGTAATAGTGCCAATTTAAGAAAATAGCTTATCTTCTAAAGTACGACCTTTAAGTATGGCTTTGTATTGCCAGCTATTTTGTTTGAACAAGTCAAATAATGCACTTTCTATAGCATAATCTTCTTCACTATTGTGCTTGATTAAAAATTCGTTGTGCTGCTTTTTATCTATTGAGCTTATATCAGCAAGACCCATAACCGCATCAAGTAATTTTTCGGAATCGCACTGCTGCATCGTTAACGTTAGGTATTGGCTTTGTAGGCTGTCATCCATGGATACAGATTGTGTCAGTTGGCCGAGTTCTAAATAAAGCACCTGACCACAAAGCTTTTCAAGCTCATCTAAGTTATGAGAACTGATGATGAACGTCGTTTTGTCTGAAAGCTCTCTGACTAATTCGCGGATTTTTTTCGCATTTGCAGGGTCCAGCCCCGCAGTCGGTTCGTCGAGCAATACTATCTCTGGTGAACCGATAAGTGATTGAGCGATAGCGACGCGCTTTGCCATGCCATGGCTTAGCGACTTTGGTTTTTGGGATGCACTGTCCGTTAAATCCACTAATGATAAAACCCGTAGTGCTTCTGATTTAGCCTCTTTCTTGGAAAATCCCTGTAATGTGCCAAATAATACCAGCTGAGTGAGAATATCAAAGTTAGGGTCTAGCGTGGCATCTTGAGGTAACGAAGCCACACGACCAAGGAGGGCGGCGTCACCAGGCTTATGCCCAAGTAAGCTCACTTCTCCTGTAGTAGGTGCAATATAACCGCACAATAAGCTAAACAGCGTTGTCTTACCGGCACCGTTAGGCCCAACTAAAGCAATGGGGGCGCCTGCATCTAAGGATAAATCTACTTGCTTTAGTGCTTGCTTACTGCCGTAAGATTTAGATAAACCTTTACATTCAATGAGTCTCATATCGCGCTCCGTTTAATATACATACGTCCAAGTAACAGAAGCACTAATGTTTGTAATAAGGCGACTGGCGCATAAGCAAAGCTACCTAAGCCTTGGGTATTAATCATCAGTGAAATTTGTGAACCAGGTAAGATCCATTTCAGTTCACTAATAATGGGTAGGTAATTGTTAATTATTGCGATAGTTATCGACATCGCCGCCCAGATGAGAATGGCATAGATGGTTGCTTGTCTTGCAGAGTTGGCATAGAGCGATAGTATTGCCATTAACGCTGTATAAGGCAGTAGCACAATGACTAGGTTCACTATAACCAAAGCACCACTGCCGATAGCTGGCATTAACAGAGTCCCCTCTCGACTAACTGCTAGCACAATTGTGGCTAAGACAGTTAGGGATACTAAAATGGTTTGGATGGTCATATGACCGATGAAACGGCCGAAGAAAATACTCTCTCTACTTGCCCTTAGGGTTAGAAAGCGAAAGGTTCCACGCGCTTTATCTGATGAAAATTGATCTGCGGCAATAAAGATACTGAATAACGGAAATAGGTAAAGCGCAGCAATCCAGTAGATGGCGAGTTCAGCTACTGACCACTTAAATAATTCACTGACAACCTCTGGTCCAAATAAACCTTCTATCAGGGCCTTGTAGTCAGGGCTGATTAGAAACTCAGAGGCTCCGCGGATCGGATATAGTAGTATAAGTAACCATACTAGGGAGAAGGCGACGAGTGCGATTATCCCTCGAGGGTTGAAAAGCATTTTTTTTACTTCGAACTGGGCGAGTAACAGCATATTTCGCAAACTACTACTTTGCTTACTATTTTCCAAACTAATCCCTTAATCAATGGATTTTACAATGGCTAACAGGTTAACACCTCAATGGGCGGGCGTTAACCATTAGTTAGTGCTGATGGATTAAATATTATTAAGATTTTTATTGGCTATTTATTAAGAAGCTGTTGAATGAGAGCCTTTAGTTCACCGACTTCAACTTCGAGCTTAGACACCCTATCTTCGAGTTCTGTTCGAGAAGTAGTCTGCGGCGCTGCATCCTTGTGCAGTATTGGATTAGCGTTGCGCTCTAACTCTTCGGTTGTGAATAATTGACAGTAACGTGCTTCTCGCTTACCGGGTTCTTTTGCTAAAAGTGCGACGAGAGGAGAGTCCCTGCGGGCCAGTTCAACAAGTGCATGCTCAACTTCACTGACATCGTTAAACTCATGCAGTCGATTACTGCGCGTTCTTAGTTCGCCTGGTGTTTGTGGACCGCGTAATAACAGTAGGCAAATGATGGCAAGTTGGGCTGGATTTAGTTGCAGGTCGCTAAATTCAGTATTACAGAAACGGTGTTTATATTTAACGACTCGGCTACCAAAACCAGATTGTTCTGAAATGAGACGTTTTTTGGCAAGACTATCTAGAGTATTTTGTACATCCGATTCGCTTAAACTGAGCACCGGGTCTCTGCTGGATTTTTGGTTGCAGCCAGAGGTTAGACTATTGAGAGATAAAGGGTATTGTTCGGGGGTAGTGAGTTCTTTTTCCAACAAAACACCAATAATACGTGCTTCATGTTGTGTGAGTTCCATATTGATCCCTTAATAAAAAAGCATGACTTTGTTATAACAGAGCCATGCTTTAATGCAAAGAGCGTTTAGCTTTCAGCGGGCTTTAACTGCCGTATTTATCGCCGCTTATGCATGCAATACGTTATTCGACAAGGCGGATCCCATCTGGAGCGATAGTGATCTGCTCTTTCTTATATAAACCGCCAATACTCTTTTTAAATGCTTTTTTACTCATTGAAAGTTTTGCGTAGATAACTTCAGCATCGGTTTTATCGTTGAGAGGTAAAAATCCGCCAGCTTGTTTTAGTTTAAACATGATGGTCATAGAGTGTTTATCTAACTCTTCTTTAACCCCTTTTTGTAGCGAAAGGTCAATTTTCCCATCGCTTCTTACTCGTTTGATAAAGCCTTTAATCTTTTGCCCAAAGCTCAAGCGAGTAAACACTTCATTCTTGTACAGTACGCCCCAATGACTATTGTTAACAATTGCTTTGTAGCCCAGGTCGGTCGTACCACCAATAATAAGGCTGACTTCTTCGCCCTCGGTGTATTTAGGTTCTTCTAAATCTAAAAATCTATCTATCTTAGAAGAGGCTACTATGCGGTCATCGACGTGACTGGTATAGATATGAACTAAGTAAGACTTTCCTTCCTCAATCTCTCTATGCTGCTCTCCGAATGGAAGGAGCAGATCTTTGTCTAATCCCCAATCTAAAAATGCACCGTAGGGTCCATTAACTTTAGCTTCTAAAAAGGCAAATTGGCCAACTTGGCCAAGAGGTCGGCGAGTAGTGGCAATAATCATGTCTTGTGAATCTAGATAGAGAAATACACTGACCATGTCACCTACATGACACTCTTTTGGCACGACTTTGCTCGGTAGCAATACTTGGCCTAATTCTTGTGCATCTAAATAAACGCCAAATTCTACTTGTTTGACGACTTCAAGCCTGCAGCTTTTTCCTATCTCAATCATGTTTATCTCTACTTTTTACTGGGACGACTAACTTCTGCAGCGATTATAGTGGAATTAACTTAAATATGCTTTAGCCACATTGCGATAATAAAGAGAAGATTTGAATTTGGTTAAATGAAAGTGACACTTAAAGGTGGTGTTTTGAAGTATTGGCGATAGTTTGATGCGATAGCAATTACATCGCTAATATTCTCAATGTTAAGCTTGATTTATTGTGCATCTCAAGGTTTAATTGCGCGCCCTAAAACATGATGCTAATAGACTGATATTCAGTAAGGTTTGTAGGGTGTTTGTAAGCACAAACTATAGATCAAAAGCTAGGGTGAATTTTAATCATTAGCTGATACATGCTATGTTTATTTGTTAACAAGCGAAGCCAAGATGTGTATAGCTAGAGATCGCACAGTGGTCGGCTAATATAAGAGGGTCATTTGTTTAATCGAATGACACTGGATCGGAAGATGGTTAAATGGAGCTGTAAGCTCTGTTTAGAATTTCATAGGTTAGATAGGCAGGTTAGGAAAAATATGAGCAATTGGTCTATTGATGATGCACGAGCAAGTTACAACGTAAACTACTGGAGTCAGGGACTTTATGGGATAAGCGATGAGGGTGAAGTTACCGTCTCGCCAGATCCTAACCGTCCTGACTGCAAGATCGGTCTCAATGAACTTGCTAAAGATATGGTTAAAGCCGGCGTTGCTCTGCCTGTTTTAGTGCGATTCCCGCAAATACTGCATCACAGAGTCAATAGCCTGTGTCAGGCATTTAATCAGGCGATTCAGAAGTATCAATATGAAGCTGATTACCTGTTGGTTTATCCAATCAAAGTGAATCAACAGCAAACCGTGGTCGAAGAGATATTAGCCAGCCAGGTCGAAAAAGAGGTGCCGCAATTAGGATTAGAAGCGGGCAGTAAACCTGAATTACTGGCAGTGCTTGCTATGGCACAAAAAGCCAGTTCGGTCATTATTTGTAATGGCTACAAAGATAAAGAGTACATTCGCTTAGCATTGATTGGTGAGAAGCTTGGGCACAAGGTCTATATCGTACTTGAGAAAATGTCAGAGCTTAAAGTGGTATTGGAACAAGCTAAAGAGCTTGGCGTAACACCAAGGCTTGGCTTACGCGTTCGGCTGGCATTTCAAGGTAAAGGAAAATGGCAAGCAAGTGGCGGTGAAAAGTCCAAGTTTGGACTCTCTGCTGCGCAGGTGCTCAAAGTTATCGAGCAGTTACAGCATGAAGAAATGTTGGACTCGTTAGAATTACTGCATTTTCATTTAGGCTCTCAAATTGCCAACATCCGAGATATTCGTCAAGGCGTGAGTGAAGCTGGACGTTTTTACTGTGAACTGATGAAGCTTGGCGCACAAGTCAAATGTTTCGATGTGGGTGGGGGACTGGCGGTTGATTACGATGGTACACGTAGCCAAAGTAATAACTCAATGAACTATGGCCTAACTGAATATGCGAATAACATCGTTAGCGTGCTTACTGATATGTGCAAAGAGTATGAACAGCCGATGCCGAGAATTATTTCAGAATCGGGCCGCTATTTAACAGCGCATCATGCCGTGTTACTTACCGATGTTATTGGCACCGAGTCATATAAGCCCGAAACCATTTTACCGCCAAGCGAAGATGCGCCACTATTACTGCAGAATATGTGGCAATCTTGGACTGAAGTGAGTGGAAAGGCTGACCAAAGGGCGCTGATTGAAATATTTCATGACTGTCAAAGTGACTTAACTGAGGCGCACTCTCTTTTCGCTCTTGGGCAATTAAGCTTGGCTGATAGAGCGTGGGCAGAACAGATTAATTTACGAGTATGTCATGAGCTGCAAGGTAGCATGAGCTCAAAGTATCGTTACCACAGACCCATTATCGATGAACTTAATGAAAAGTTAGCCGACAAGTTCTTTGTTAACTTTTCGCTGTTTCAATCGCTACCCGATGCTTGGGGTATTGACCAGGTATTCCCTGTAATGCCTTTATCTGGGTTAGACAAAGCACCTGAACGCCGCGCGGTGATGCTTGATATTACTTGTGATTCAGACGGTATTGTTGATCAATATGTTGATGGACAAGGCATTGAAACTACTCTACCTGTTCCAGCGTGGACCCAAGAAAGTCCTTATCTTATTGGATTTTTCCTCGTGGGGGCATATCAAGAGATTTTGGGCGATATGCATAATCTATTTGGTGATACTAACTCTGCAGTGGTTCGAGTTGACGAGAATGGCAGGCGAAACATTGATTCGGTACTGGAAGGTGACACTGTTGCTGATGTTCTCAGGTATGTGAACTTAGAAGCGGTTTCTTTTATGCGAACCTATGAAGAGCTAGTTAATAAGCATATCGTTGAAGATGAACGCAGTAATATACTTGAAGAGCTTCAGCTAGGCCTAAAAGGCTATACCTATCTAGAAGATTTCTCCTAACATACAATATTATTGAGTGTTGCTAGACCAGTGTTGAGCATACTCAGCGCTGGTCTTGTTTTTTATCCTGAGCAGAGTGGTTAGATGTTTTTTGAAGGTTCAGAAAAGAAAATAGAACTTCGAGTCAAGCAAGGCAACGCTTCGCTTCGCCGTTTTAGTCGTGACTTTTGGGAGCAAGGCTTGGCACTTGCGGGCGCAGACATTCTGTCGGTCTTATCGAATAACGACTGTGACGCTTATGTGCTGAGTGAGTCTAGCCTTTTCGTTTGGGATAACAAAATACTGCTAATTACCTGTGGCAATACTAACCTCGTCGAGGCGGCAGTGTTCTTGATTGACGAGGTTAACGTCGACAGCATCGCTTCTTTTACTTACCAACGAAAAAGTGAATTTCTGTCTCACCTGCAGACAACCCGATTTGAAGATGATTGTCAGCAGTTAAGAACGAGATTGAGTGGCACAGCGTATCGTGTTGGTCATTTAGACGGGCATCATCACTACCTTTTTTGCAGTGATGCCACAGATACATTAAGTCGTAGCACGAGCTTGCTGATGTACCATATTAAAGGTGATGTTGCAGATTACTTACGACAACCGATTCAAACTAAGTCTAAGATTTTAGCACTGCTGCAATTACAGCAATTACTGCCAGACTTTGTGTTTGATGATCATCTATTTGACCCGTGTGGCTACTCCATAAACGGTTTACTGGGTGAGCAATTTTTGACGATGCATATAACCCCTCAAGAGCATAGTGCGTATGTCAGCATTGAAACAAACTTGAATTTTGAACAATACCCGTTCAATATATTCGCCAGTATGTTAAATATGTTAAACCCCAACAGTTGGGACGTCATTAGCGTCAATCAACAACTATTAACCGATAGTTACCCTTTACACGTTGAGGTGGCGGGTTGTGAACTGGCGCTAAATACAACGAATTATTTTAAATATAAGCATTATATTCAGCCTGTTAGCGATGTACTAACGGCTACAGTATTGTGAGTTTGACCTTTTATGGAGCTTTTATGACCACTATTGCAGATAAACCTGATTACTCGCTTTATTCAAATGCATTCGGCTACTTAAGATTGCCGTTAAACTTCCGCCCATTAGAAAGTGATGCAGATGTTGTAGTATTAGGTCTACCTTTTGACATGGCGACCACTGGACGTTCTGGTGGCCGTATGGGACCAGGGGCGATCCGCCAAGCATCAGTAAACCTTGCTTGGGAAGAGTCTCGTTGGCCTTGGCAGTTCAAATTGAGTGACCACATTAAAGTCGTCGATGCGGGAGATCTCGTTTATGACTGCGGTGATTCCGCTGATTTCACTCAACGAGTTGAAGACTTTGCTACTGCAATCGTCGAATCAGGCAAAGCGATGCTCAGTTTTGGTGGTGATCATTTCGTTACCTTACCCTTGCTACGAGCTCACTATAAGAAGCATGGCAAAATGGCATTGCTGCATTTTGATGCCCATACAGATACTTATAGCCAAGGTAGCAAATATGACCACGGTACAATGTTTTATCATGCGCCAAAGGAAGGCATTATTGCTGCAGAACACTCTATTCAAGTTGGAATTAGAACGGAATATGACCAGTCAAGTCATCTGTTTAAAGTGATTGACGCCGCCGCTGCTAATGAGCAAAGTGCAGATCAGATAGTCGCTCAAATTAAAGAGCGAGTCGGTGATATGCCTTTGTATGTCACTTTTGATATTGATTGTTTAGATCCCGCTTTTGCACCTGGAACTGGCACACCCGTTTGTGGTGGACTCAGCAGCGATAAAGCGATGAAAATTATTAGAGGCTTAAACGGCATGAACATTGTCGGTATGGATGTGGTTGAAGTCGCTCCAGCATATGATAGCGCTGAAATCACAGCGTTAGCAGGTGCCACATTAGGATTAGAATTATTGCATGTTTGGGCTGATTCTAACGGCAAAGTTAAGTAAACTGACCCTAGATAACTTAGTCTAGAAAACTTAATCTAGGAAACTTAATCTAGAAAACGGAACAGCTTTTTATCATGCACTATTTAAGGACCGGTAAATGTCAGAGTTAAGCGATATCAGGCGAGAGTACTCGTTAGGCGAGATGCATAGCGAGAATGTTCCTGATGATCCAATGGAGCTTTTTAATTGCTGGCTTGAAGTGGTAAAGGATTCGGAAATCAAAGATCCTACTGCGATGTCGCTGGCCACAGTGGATGACAATGGTCAACCTTTTCAACGTATTGTATTGTTGAAAAGGTTTGGTGATGATGGGTTTGTTTTTTTCACAAACCTAGAAAGCCGAAAGGCTCAGCATATTGCTATTAACTCTCAAGTCAGTTTATTGTTCCCTTGGCATACTTTAGAAAAGCAAGTTGCGATAACTGGTGTAGCAGAGCCACTATCAAAAACAGAAGTGCTAAAGTATTTTATGTCTCGACCTAAAGACAGCCAAATAGCGGCATGGGTTTCTAAGCAATCTAGCCCTATCTCTGCTAGAAAAGCGCTAGAGACAAAATTTTCCGAGATGAAAGCGAAGTTTGCTAAAGGCGATGTTCCGCTACCCAAATTTTGGGGGGGATACATTGTTAAGCCTACAAGCATTGAGTTTTGGCAAGGTGGTGAGAATCGATTGCATGATCGATTTATCTATGAAAAGTCAGCTGGTGAGCAATGGGCTAGAAGCCGCTTAGCGCCATAAAATCATTTATTTTGTTAAAAATGCCACTTTAAATAAGTGGCATTTTTATTTTAATTTAGGCAAAGCTAACCTTTGTACTAGAATAATTTCATGTCATAAGAAATAGATATTGCTGCTACTGGATAGTAGCTTGTGCTAAATTAGCGTTAATTGCTATTTTTGCACCTTGATATCTATCACTATTTTGTCTAGAGGGAGCTACACATGAAAAGTATCATTGCTGGATTACTGCTTATTCCGTTATCGTTTGTAACGTCAGCCGCTGACTGGAACGTCGCCAATGATGAGTCAAAGGTAAACTTTGTATCAATTAAAAAGGGCGATATTGCCGAGGTACATCATTTTAAATCGATTTCAGGCATGCTCAATGAGAGGGGAGAGTTTAAATTAATGGTATCGCTAGCAAGTGTTGATACCAATGTTGAGATAAGAGATGAGCGCATGGGCTCGCTATTGTTTGAGGTCGATAAGTTTCCAAAGCTAACTTTGACGGCTCAAGTTGACATTAAACTGCTTGATAGTCTGAGTGTTGGTGATTCTACTATTACCACAGTAGAAGGGCAGGTGGATTTACATGGTAAGAAAGTGAAGCTCCCTTTTACTGTGAGTATTGCTAAGCTATCTGATAGTAACCTATTAGTTGCTAGCGCTATGCCTGTTATTGTTAACTCAGACAGTTTTGGGTTGACCCAAGGTATTGAAAAACTGCGTGAGATAGCTGGGTTGTCGGCAATCAGTAAAGCTGTGCCTGTTTCATTCATTTTGAAGCTTAAGAAATAGAGGTAGTCGATATCATTTCGCTTTAAACTCAGATAATATTCTTATTCAAAGAATTTTGCGGCTCCTTTGAGCCGCTCTGTCATTTATGCTAATTGCATATTTCGGATGTGATATGGTTACCGACAAAGACGGGTATATGCACCTCGTTCAGTATTTAACTGAGCATTTAGGTATATTTGAAAACTCGCAACAACAAGCTGTATCAGAAGATACGGTGATGGAACTATTTGAAGAGCAACTCGCGGCTCAAATTATTATGGTTTGTGGTCAGAATCCTTCGTTAAGTTTTGCTCAACGGAATTTAGTTATCAGGGAGGTTGACTCAATTGTGTATGATCTTGAAGAGATCTTGGCACGAATTGCTGATCATAAGGCGACAGCTGAGCAAACACTGTTTATTACAGAGTTTTCATGTTTAATTAAAAACTTGTTTGATCAAGAGATCGCCAAGCTAATGGCGGCGTGATAAAAGTTGTTTTTATATTTCGTTACAGAATTATCCCCATTGGTTCTTGTTGCTGCTAGCAATAAGGCCTAGTGTTCAATAATGAATATGGGGAATTCGATGTTTTCAAACGTTAAGAGCTCAATTAACAAGCAACACTTAGTGGCTTACATTTGTCTGTTTGTTTTTTGGTTTTTCCTGCGTTTATTTAGTCAAAATGCTTTCGACTTAGGCTGGGGGTTTTTCCCGCTCGTCATCTCATTGCCTTTTGTGCCATTTATCCTTGTATGGTTAGGGGTACAGTTTTTCCGAAATTTGAACCTCTATAAGCAGAGTTACCATAAACGATGGTATGTTGGTCACTGTGCTTGTACGGCAATATTATTTGCTCTTTTTGTCCTTCATTTCTTTTAATCCCCGCTAAATTAATAACAACTTAACGGGTATTGATATCATTCTCTGTTCAGGTAACTGTCAGTGTTGAACTGCTAAGTTTAATTCGCTAACCGTTCTACTGTAAAAATCTAGTCGCCAGAGCGGGTTAGGCTGTTTTATTTCTCAAAAGAAAGAGTGTCGCTTCAAAGACTGATGTTTCTTGCTATGATAACTCTAACCAGCTAAATATTGACGTAACTATACTTAGGAATTGTAATGCTAAAAAAAATGGGATGGTGCCTGTTGACCCTGATGACTTCATTATCTGTACAAGCAAATGATAAAGCGGTTATTGGATCTACTGCCGATATGTATGTCGGGCATGCTGAATTGCCCTATGTGGCAAGGATAGACACTGGTGCGGTTAACACTTCTTTGCACGCAATTGATCTTAAAGTTGAAGGTGGCAGTGCTAAAAACATGAAAGATAACATTGGTAAAATGTTGTCATTTACCACTGAAAACGGTCAAGGTCAGACTAAACGTTTGCAGGCCAAGATCGTTAAAACATCGACTGTCAGTAACTCTCAGGGCACCGAGACACGTTATATGGTTGACCTTGATGTCGGTTTTAAAGGCAAAGAGCGCAAGGTACGAGTAAACCTTCGTGATAGAAGTCATATGGACTATAAATTGTTGATTGGACGTAACTGGCTAAAAGGGCGTTACGTAGTTGATGTTTCCGATAAAAAATACATTGGCCCAGTCGCTCCTATTAGCATTGTTGAAAGCGGCATGATGTTTAAGACCCGCATTGACACCGGTGCGGTAGAGAACTCATTACATGCAGTGGACTTTAAAATTGACAATGAAGACACCGATATGGAGAAAAATGTCGGTAAGGTGATTCATTTTACAACAGAGAATGAGAAAGGTGAGTCTAAAGTCGTCAAATCTCGCATTGTCGAAACATCACTTATACGCAATGCCCAAGGTAGTGAGATCCGCTATATGGTTGAACTCAATATTGGCGAGGCTGGCGAAGAGTATAAAGTAAAAGTTAACTTACGAGATAGAAGTAAGATGACTTATAAACTGCTAATTGGTCGCAACTGGCTGCAAGGGCACTATATTGTCGATGTATCAATGTAGCCTAATGAAAATACATTTATAGTCACTAAAGGCACTCACGAGGGGTGCCTTTTTTGTTACTGAAAGCCATTCCCAACCGTGTTCATATTATGTTTATACGGCGAACTGCAGCGACGACGAAAAGCTGTATTGGCCCCCTAAACAAGAGATAAAGAATAGCTTATCTGGGTTTTGTATTGAGCCTCTGGTTGTAAGCTTCTGATCTGAACTTTACCGTTGAATTCACTTTGTAACCATACTGACAATGTTGTTATAGCACCGTTGATTTCACTTTGGTTTATCTGCTGTTGCAATATATCTAACTGATTGGTCGTAAAACCCTTGCCATTATCATAAACGGTTATGATCAGCTGCTTTTGCTGTTTAGCCAAAATCAGTTTTATGCTTTTATTCGTTTGATGGTGCTCAAAAGCGTCCGCCAAGGTGTTGTTGATAATTCTATAAAACAGAACTAAATAGTGCCAATGGATCCCATCCACTATAAGGCGGTCGTCACTTTGGATCATGATGTCGATATCTGAGTCGACAAACTTTGGGCGTAAAAGCGCAATAATATGCTCTAACAACTGTACTAGATCAATGGGTTTTGCCCCGTAATCTTGCGCTGATAGTAGATACTCTAGATGTCTTAATCGTTCAGTTTGTGCGGTTAGTTCTACACCAAAATCAGCGGCATTAAGGCTGCCATTCGATAGACGATAAGCTTTGGCTGCAAGCTCGTCTTGTTGTCTAAATATAGGCCGAACCAAATTGGCCACCAGTGTGGGGTAAAGCGCTTGATTATCTAATTTTACTTTTTCGTAGTTGTACTCTTTGTTGATTTGAACTCGGGCCTGTAAAGACTCAAACTCCAATCGCTTATTTGTCTCTTCAAGTTTTTCGATGAATCGAATATTCTTCGATTTTTCTTGTCTAAGGATCTCAAACTGGGCTTTCTTCTTCAGCTCTAAGCTCTTAGTCTTACTGATATCGAATGCTATGGTGCCAACTGATACCACTTGCTGTTCGTTATCCAAAATAGGGAATTTGGTAACTAAGTAAGTATGCAATTTCCCTTCACTTGGAAATGTTTGCTCATAACTAAGTTCTAGTTTTTTCTCTATTACGATCCGGTCGTTGTCGCTATTTACTTTCGCAACATCTCTGGCAAGCACCAAATGATCTCTTACACCGATTATATTTTCACGTTCTAAGGCAACGGTCTTACAAAACTGGTCGTTAACGAGTGTAAGTTCACCCGATATGCTTTTGATGAAAATCAAGTTATGTGCAGAGTTAAGAATAAGATTAAGGTGCTCCTTACTCTCCCTTAAATCAGCTTGGGCAATTTGTTGTACTTCTAACTGCTTTTCTAATGCTAGATTTGTGGCATCTAAGCTGGCGAGTGCGATCTCTAATTGATGTGTACGGCTGCTAAATGCTTTCGCCAACATGCCTATCTCATCTTTTCTGTTATTACTCTCAAGTTCAATCATTGCCGAATTGCTGTTATTTAACGCATTAACCATTCGACTAATTGGAGAAATAAATAGTTTGTTTTGGATAATAAATAGCAGCATGAGCGCGGCTATTTGGATACTCACTAAATAAAGGCCTACCGTGCTGGCTATTGATTTTGCACTGCTTTCTATTGCCGTTAATGGAGTCACTAAAATTACTTTCCAGTAAGTTCCTGGCATTAAAAAGACGCTGACGATGACAGGCTCTTCAAATTGTGGATCGCTTATCAATTCGAGACTGCTAAGCAGTTGTACATCTTTTAATTTGTTTTTGGCATTTTGGTTGATTAACGCCGTTAGCTTAGCGCGCTCCTGCTGAGGTACATTTGCGGTAACACTGCTAAGTTGCTCTGGGGTATAGGCACTATCAATATTGGCTTGTTTAATAAACTCTGCATCGATTGTTTCAATGACTTGTTGTAGCGGTTTAAAGGCAGCATGTTGCTGGCTAAAGTCGGAGAAGGGCTGAAATAACTCTTTTCTAGCTTCATCAGCAGAAATGTTTTGCGGGAGTTTAGGATAGGAAAGCATTCTGTTTTGCTGATCAAGTGCAAAAACATAGCCTCTTTGGCCAGAAAGAGCAGTTCTAAAAAAACTATCAATGCTAGACAGTGCAATATCAACCGTTGCAACACCGATGAACTCATGATGTGACCACATAGGGACTGAGGCGGTAATCATCGGGTCTTGTGTGATTGGGTCAATATAGGACTTTGACCAATAACTAGTATCAGCGGGGTAATATTTAGTTGGGATATACCAGCTTTCTTGGGAGTAGCCTTGAACATTGTCCTGATTGTAGCCATTCACTTTGTGCAACTTGCCACTAGCATTACGAGCCCAGAAATGGCTGTCTTTTTTGTCAGTGAGCTTAGGTTCTGGCCAAACTCCTCCGCCGAGAATAACCTCCTCTTGACCCAACTGGTCAAGTAGCGCGGGTATGCTTCCATTAAGAAGAGAAGGTGAGTGCTGATACAACTCTCCAAGGGAACTAATGGATACTGCTAGGTTTTCTATTTTATTGGTTTTTTGCTGCAAGCTTGCGGTGATCGCTTTGCCAACATTGACGTTTAATGTTTGCTGGTTGTCTATTAGTCGATTAATTTCGATAGACTTAATAAACCAAACACTCGTTAGAATGATGATTGTGGCCACGGCAAGTTGGATGAACATGAATTTCATCGGTAAACTTTTGCGCCAGTCGGTCAGCTTTGGTGGACGGTTCTTGCCTTTCATCATGCTAAAATTATGCTCAAATAGTGAGTAGCTACCCTAATTAGCATCCATACTGTTTAAGGATAAAATTGAAACAATAGCGTAAGTATACAAGCCTAGTTAAATTTTTGTAAAACAATACGCTACTGGTATTGTAACAATTAAAATACTGACATAAAAAAGGGTAGCACTAAAGTGCTACCCTTTGTATAGCGCATCGCTAGAACACTATATTTTTAGACCAATAAGTAGCGTATCAAGTTGCTCTGCAGTTGCATGCAGTTCGTCACAACCTGAAACCGATTGATTGGCTGACTGCTCTACATCATGAGATTGATTACGGATCTCCATGAGATTAGTCGCGATTTCATTGGCTACAGCAGATTGTTCATCTGCAGAAGTTGCAATCAGCACGCTCATCTCATAGACCTTGGCACTATGATGAGCAATACCTTTTAGATCGTTACCAGTATCGAGTACATGCTTTTTGCCTTCCTCAGCCTTTTCGACAGTGCGGCTCATAACGTGTTTTAGATTTCTTGAACCTGCTTGGAGCGCTTCGATCATTGATTTTATTTCAACAGTAGCGGCTTGTGTTCGTCCAGCAAGCGTTCTGACTTCGTCTGCTACGACAGCGAAACCACGGCCTTGTTCGCCAGCTCTTGCTGCTTCGATGGCAGCGTTAAGCGCAAGCAAATTGGTTTGCTCAGAAATTGCATTAATAGTTGTTACGACTTCGTCAATTTTTGCTGCATTTTCATTGAGGTTATTCACAGCGTCAGAGGCGTCAGCAATCTCATTGCTCAAACCGCCAATCGCTTCCACAGTGACAGCAATGTCTCGAGAGCCAGCGTCAACTTGATTGTTAGCTTCTTGAGTTTCAGTAGAGGACTGCTCGGCATTGCGCGCAACCTCTTTTACAGCAGCGGTCATCTCTTCCATTGCGGTAGCCAATGAATCCAAATGTTGTCTTTGGTTCATCGCCAAAGATTGACCTTCTTGAGCGGTATCTCTAAATGATTGCACTACGTTACGGATCTGCTCATTAGCACTGGTCATTTGGCTGACAAGTTTATGCTGCCTATCAACCAAAGTATCGATGCTAATAGCCAAAATACTAAACTCATCTTTAACTTCAAAAAAGTTGAGTCGACCAGTGAGGTCGCCATCTGCTGCTTTCTTTAAAGCCATGACATTGGTGTAAAGCGCACCACCTACAAAGCTTGAAATATAGTAACTGGTGATGACAATTAGCATTATCAGGCCGAGTAATGTGCCGTAGACAAAGTATTCGTTATTACTTTCTGTATTTAGTCGGATATTAGAAACGGTGATTAAACCATTTTGACTTCGGCTAACACTCTCGATGTGACTTCCTTGAAGATAGGACTCGCCGCCAGCAATCGCAGAGCTTTGGATATCTCGACTGGCGCTGTTTTCTTCATGTAGCACGACATCACCAGTCAAAGAGCTGATGAACTCTTGTTTATTTTCATCGGGGATGAAGCGATAGGCAGTCGCCAGCGTCTCATTCATTTTTTGATTGTATTGCTCAGCTTGATTGAGCTGTGATAGCTGTAAGTTTTTATCGAAATGATTGGTTAATACCAGTGTTAACCCAATTAGGGTTAATATGGGAATTATTGCCATAACAGCAAATTTTGACTTTAGTGTCATATGGATAAGGTATTTATCGACCCAGCGAAACTTAACTTCTTTCATAATTTTCTCTCAATCCTAGAACTGCGACCCTATTATTTATCGGTAAAAAATCATTTTTCTTAACCAATTAGTTACAGATTTTTATCTGTTTGTGTTTTTTTTGTTCGTAATGTCGGTTAAGTGCTTGAAACCCTTATGT